>CALRTC020000003.1:0-354452 GCA_943371025.1 Hydrogenophaga intermedia | reverse complement strand
TTCCGATAGCTTTCCAGAGATCATCGATGGTTCTTGCGCCGATGTGTCGGAGATGGGCCTTGAGCTTTGCGAAGGCCATCTCGATGGGGTTGAGGTCCGGGCTGTATGGAGGCAGGAAGAGGAACCAGGCACCGCGCTCATCGAGGATGTCCTTGGCCTTCTCGCTTTTGTGGCTGGAGAGATTGTCGAGGATGACGACATCGCCGGGCTGGAGCGTGGGGGCGAGTTGGGTCTCGACATAGGTCTCGAAGATCTGGCGGTTCATGGGTCTGTCGATGATCCAGGGGGCTGTCAGCCCGTCACAGCGCAGGGCGGCGATGAAGGTCAGTGTTTTCCAATGACCGAAGGGCGCCCTTGCCCGAAGCCGCTGGCCACGCCGGGCTCGTCCGCGCGTCCTTGTCATCTTTGTGGTGGTGGCCGTCTCGTCGATGAAGACCAGGCGATGAGGTTCCTGGCTCATGCGGGGCTGGCGTTTCTCGCGCCAGACCTGCCGCGCATCCCGGACGTCAGCGCGTCCGCACTCGGTCGCCAGCAGTGTTTTTTTTAACGCTGAACATTGAAGCGCAAGGCTGTATGTGCTTGCAATCAGTTGGGGCCTGTCAGGTTTAGTCTGCCCCCTTCGCCCTCCCCCTTTAAGAGCGGGACCCAGGGCGAACGATGATGACCTGAGCATGGGCTGCAAAGGCACGGGCCACGCCTCAGCCCCGAGACTGGGCAAAGTGAGAAAGCAAAAAAGGCGGCGCCGGAGCGCCGCCCTTATCTGGTGCAGATGACTGCTTGTTAACAGCCAGACCGCGATCTCTGATCCAGAGAGCATGCCATGTGCGAAGAATGAGCACAATAGGCATTCTAGAAAACCGAGCAGCCGCGACCATCGTCTATAATAGAGAATTCAAAAAAAGACTCATCAAATAGGGAGCGCAAGCATCGCCTTATTAGCGATAATATATCCACCTTTCAATCACTGGCTATGGGGCATGAATATGCGCTGGCGGTTGGGCCTGGATATGGGTGCAGGGTCGCTGGGATGGTGTGCTGTCCGGTTGAATGAGCAGGATTCTCCAACCGGTATCCTCGCCGCCGGCAGCCACATTTTTGGCGATGGAAGGGCACCGTCACGGGGGGACCAGCAGGGAACCCCTTTGGGCGTTGAGCGGCGTGCGGCGCGGGCCATGCGGCGACGGCGCGACCGGTTTCTGGGACGGCAGGCCAAGCTGCTGGCGCGGCTGACCCTGGCCGGGCTTTTCCCCGCCGACCCCACCAGGGCCAAGGCATTGGAACTGCTGGACCCCTATGCCCTGCGTGCCCGCGCCCTGGATGAGGTGCTGCCGCCCCACCATCTGGGACGCGCCTTCTTCCACCTGAACCAGCGCCGGGGCTTCAAGTCCAACCGCAAGACGGACAGGGGCGGTGATGATGATGCGGGCAAGATCGCCATCGGTATCGACCGGCTACGCTCCGCCATCGCTCAGGCCGATGCCCGGACCATGGGCGAATTTCTGCATAAACGCCAGCAATCGGCACCGGATATAAACCAAATCCCCAGCGTCCGCACCCGCCTGCGCCCGGAAACCGGGGAGGAGGCGAAGGGTGACGGCTATGATTTCTATCCTGGGCGCGAATTGGTGGAGGAGGAGTTCGAAGCCATCTGGGATGCGCAGGCCCCGCACCATCCCACCCTGCTGACACCGGAGAACCGGGCACTGCTGCATGAGGCCATTTTTTACCAACGCCCCTTGAAGGCCCCGAAGATCGGCAAATGCACCCTGCTGAACAGCGAGCCGCGTCTGCCCAAGGCACATCCGCTGTTCCAGCGCAGACGGCTGCTGGAGGAGGTGAACGCGCTGCGCGTGGTGCGGCCGGGGGAACTCGCCACGAAGCTGACACGCGAGCAGCGCGACCTGTTGATGTTGAAGCTGAAGGACAAGGCCAAGGTCAGCTTCGAGACCCTGCGCAACAAGGTGCTGAAGCTGGAACCCGAGGCCCGCTTCAACAAAGAAAGTGAGAACCGCACGGAACTGGCGGGCGACGAGGTCTTCGCCCAGATGTCCACCAAGACCCGCTTTGGCAAGGCCTGGGCACATTTCACCGATGAAAAGCAATGGTCGATCCTGTCCCGCCTGATCGAGGAGGAGGACGGGGCGCGTCTTGACGCCTGGCTGCGCAGCGAACATGGGCTGGACGCAGAGCAGGCCAAGGCAGTGGCCGCAACTCGCCTGCCGTCAGGCTATGGCCGGTTCGGGGAAACCGCAACGCGGCGGCTGATCGCGGCGTTGCAGGCCGACGTGATTGTCTACAGCGAGGCGGTCATTGCCGCCGGCCTGGGCCATCACAGCGATATGCGCACGGGCGAGGTGCTGGCCGAACTGCCCTATTACGGCATGACTTTGGAACGTCACCTGCTGCCTGGAACCGGCGAAATGACCGATCCGCCGGAGATGCGCATCGGCCGGCTGACCAACCCCACAGTCCATATCGCGCTGAACCGCCTGCGCCGCATCGTCAACCGCCTGATCAGGACCTATGGCCGACCGGAACAGATCGCCATCGAACTGGGGCGTGAGTTGAAGCTGACCGATGAGGAGAAGCAGCGTCTGTCGCGGGAGAATAACCGCAATCGCGCCGATGCAGAGGCGCGATCGAAAAAGCTGGCCGAACTGGGACAGGCCGATAATGGTGCCAATCGCGCCCGGCTCAAACTGTGGGAGGAGTTGAACCGGGAGAATGCACTGGATCGTCGCTGCATCTATAGCGGTCAGCAGATCTCCATCACCATGCTGTTCTCCGATGCGGTGGAGGTGGACCATATCCTGCCCTTCGACGCCACCCTGGATGACAGCAACAACAACCGCATCCTGTGCCTGCGCGAATGGAACCGCCGCAAGCGCAAGCAATCGCCCTATGCCGCCTGGGGCCACACCGACGTCTGGCCGGACATCGCCGCCCGTGCCTCCCGCTTGCCAAAGGAGAAGCGGTGGCGGTTCGAGCCCGACGCGATGCAGCGCTTCACCGCAGAGGACAGGTTCATCGCCCGGCATCTGGTGGATACCCAGTACATGTCACGGCTGGCGCGTGAGTACCTGGAGGCGCTCTATCCGGAGAAGGGCGAGGGCAGCGGCCATGTCTGGGTGTCACCCGGCCGGCTGACCGAACTGATCCGGCGCAAGCTGGGGCTGAACGAGTTACTGCCCGACCATAATTTCTCCGGCGTCAAGAACCGGCTGGACCATCGCCACCACACGATCGATGCCTTCGTCGTCGCTGTCACCGACCGCTCGCTTTTGCAGGGGATCTCACGCGCGTCCGCCCTGGAAGGGGAAGAGGGGCGGGAGCGGGTGATCGTGCCGGAGCCGTGGGAAGGCTTCCGGGAGGCGTTGCGCACCACCCTCAACGCCATCACCGTCTGGCACCGGCCGGACCATGGCACGGCCTCCAAGGCCGGGCTGGCCAAGGGCCGCGACCAGACAGCCGGCAAATTGCATAATGACACCGCCTACGGCCTGACCGGCCGGCAGGATACCAGGGGCAATGATCTGGTGGTCAGCCGTAAGCCGCTCATGTCCCTGAAACCTGCCGATATCGAGCCGGTGCCTGACGACGTGCCCATCACCAAGGGGGTGCGTGACCGCGACCTGCGCAAGGCATTGGCCCATTTCACCCGAGGGACGGAGGGCAAGGGATTTCTCCAGTCCCTGGAGCGCTTCACCCGGCTGGGACCTCTGCATTTCCGGGGTATCCGCCGCATCCGCCTGATCCAGCCGCTGGCCGTGATCCCCATCAAGGGGCCGGACGGTGTACCCTACAAGGGCTATCTGGGGGGCGAGAATTTCCGCTGCGATGTCTGGGAATTGCCCGACGGCTCCTGGAAGCCGGAAGTGACCTCCATGTTTCAGGCGCATCAGCCGGGCCGGACCTCGGCGATCCGGGCCGCCTGCCCCACAGCCCGCAAGGTGCTGAGCCTGCACAAGCGGGACATGATCGCCATCGAACGGGATGAAGGCGTGCGTACCGTGATGGTGGTGGCACAGATCTGGTCCAACGGTCAGGTCACCTTGGTGGAACCGCACGAGGCCGGCGACCTGAACAAGCGCAACAAGTCGGAGGACGATCCCTTTGGCTATTTCATGCCGACGGCAGGCGGGCTGAAACGGCTGAAGGCGCGGCAGGTGCGCGTGGATGAGCTGGGCCGCGTCCAGGATCCCGGCTTTCCTGCCCGCAAGGCTCGCCGCCGGACAAAACCTAAGCCGGAAAGCTGACGGGGCGGTGGACCATGGGCCAGGAACGGATCGTTGATATCGCCACCGATGGCCGCCACCTGTCGGCCCATCGTGGTTTCATGCTGGTCAGCGAAGGCAGGGAGGAGGTGGGGCGTGTCCCGCTTGACGACGTGGCGGCCGTCATTGTCCACGCCCATGGCGTCACCTGGACGACCAGTTTGCTGGTGGCCCTGGCGGAACGTGGCGCCATCATGGTGCTGTGCGGTTCCAATCATGCACCGGTGGCGCTTTGCCTGCCTGTCGACGGGCATCATGCCCAGAATGCGCGCCTGCGCGCGCAATGGGAGGCGGGACGGCCCCTGGTGAAACAGCTATGGCGGCGAGTGGTGGTCGCCAAGATCGAATGGCAGCGCGCCGTGTTGGAGGCCAATGGCCGGCCGGCCGACGCCTTCGACCTTCTGGCGCGTAAAGTGACGTCGGGTGACACTGGCAATGTCGAGGCGCAAGCCGCCCGCCGTTACTGGCCCCTGCTGATGGGAGAGGATTTTCGGCGCGACCGGCAGGCCGCCGATGCCAACGCCATGCTGAACTATGGCTATACGGTCATGCGGTCGCTCTGCGCCCGCGCTGCGGTTGCAGCAGGACTGCATCCGTCCATCGGCATCCACCACGCCAACCGCGGCAATGCCTTTGCCCTGGCGGACGATCTGGTGGAACCGTTCCGTCCCCTGGTGGATGCTTTGACAGTGCGGCTTCTGGACAAGGGCGTGGTCGCGGTCGATCCGGTTGCCAAGCGTGCCTATGCAGGCCTTATCGCGTTCGACCTGCCGGGATCGGGCGGCGTCACCACTGTGGCGGTCGCGGCCACCCGCGCGGCGCAGAGCTTGGCGAATGCCTTCACGCTGGGCCGGGCCGATCTGCTGGAACTGCCGCTGCCACCGCAGCCAGCGGCGCTGGCCGATCTGGGCAGGTTGGTGCCATGACCGCCACACAACTCAGCGGGTATCGGCTCATGTGGATCTTCGTGATGTTCGACCTGCCCGTTGCCTCGAAGGCCCAATCTCGCGCCGCCACAAAGTTCCGGCAATTCCTGCTGGACGAGGGATTCGAGAAGAGCCAATTCTCGGTCTATGCTCGCTTTTGCAGCGGTAAAGAGCAGTTCGAAGCTTATATGCGGCGAATCGAGGGCAATCTTCCAGCCCAAGGAGAGGTGCATGTGCTTACTTTTACCGACCGGCAATACGAGAATATCGTGCGTTTTTCCAGCCAACGCCGTCGCAAACCGAAGAAAAACCCCGACCAGCTGGCTCTTTTTTGACGGATACAGTCAGGTTTCCGGGCACAGAAAGGCCATCATGCCCTTTGATATCAAGGGCATGATGGCTCATAGATGATAGCCGCTCAGAGATCGCGGTCCAGCGGCAACCCGTCATCCGCAATAGGCGTCACGTTCCAGAATGATAGCCGCTCAGAGATCGCGGTCCAGCGGCAACCAACTTCCGCACATAGCCAGGTTGATTTACATGATAGCCGCTCAGAGATCGCGGTCCAGCGGCAACCTTGTGCGCCCCGATCTATCGATGTTCCCGATGATAGCCGCTCAGAGATCGCGGTCCAGCGGCAACGCCCCATGCAGCTTCTGCGCATGCTGACGGATGATAGCCGCTCAGAGATCGCGGTCCAGCGGCAACGATAATGATCCCGAAAACCCCGGCTATCGCATGATAGCCGCTCAGAGATCGCGGTCCAGCGGCAACGGAAACGAAGTGAAGCACATCGGCAAGAAGATGATAGCCGCTCAGAGATCGCGGTCCAGCGGCAACCGCCCACCGAACGTACCGGTAAATGCGCCCATGATAGCCGCTCAGAGATCGCGGTCCAGCGGCAACGTAGCGCAGCAGCTGGACAGTAATCCCGTCATGATAGCCGCTCAGAGATCGCGGTCCAGCGGCAACCGGTTGGCGTCGCGCGCGTCCAGCGTGGACAATGATAGCCGCTCAGAGATCGCGGACCATCCGCATCGACAGCAGCAGCGGTCAGGTTCTGACCGACAAAAGCTGACCGGGCACCGCACCCTTCCCCGAACGGCCGGCCCCGGGGACGATCAGGGCCGGCCATTCGCCATTGCGTGCCGTCAGCGCCTGTGATGCGGCAATGGGGCCCTGGACAGATTCGGGGGGCTGCGATATCGCCTGCGAAACGCCCGGACCTGGGCGGCGCAGGGAGAACATGCATGTCGAGCCCATCCACGCAGAGCGCATCCATCCATGACGTCATCGGCGGTGCCGCCACCATCGATCGGCTGGTGGACAGCTTCTACGACCATATGGAGGCCGACCCGGAAGCCCGCGATCTGCGCGCCATCCATGCGCCCGACCTGACGGAAACCCGCCGCGTGCTGAAGCTGTATCTGCGGCAATGGCTGGGCGGCCCGGCCGATTATTCCGCTGAACGCGGCCATCCGCGCCTGCGGGCACGGCATCTGGGATTCAGTATTGGTGCGGCGGAACGGGATGCCTGGATGCTGTGCATGGACCGGGCCCTGACGGACACGGTCACCAACAGCCAGGCGCGCGCGGCCATTCTGGCGGCACTGGCGCCGTTGGCCGACTGGATGCGAAATCAGCCCGAAGGGTGAGAAATATCAGCGATCAAGCCTGATGGGCATGATCGGCGCCATCCGGTGCGGGCAGCCAGTTCACGCCCGATACATCCAGATAATCGCGCATATAGATGACCAGACGATCGGCGATGCGGCGCAGATTGGCCGCTTCGTCCGGGCGGGTCGCTTCCAGGCCCGCCGCCTCGGCCTGCATTTCATCCGCCTTCGACAGGATGTCGCGGCGGAGATCATTCAGGTCCTGGATCGTCATCATGACACCCATCGCAAGCACGTCACCCTGTTAACCATCATGGCACAAAAGGGCGCGGTTTGGCCCTGCAACTATGCATAGTATCGGAAAAATAATGAAGAGCGGCTTAAGGTCCGGATGGTTTGATGGGAAAACCTGTCCAGCCGGGCGCAGGTGAGACATGCGGTTGCCGCGGGTTTCCATACTGGATGATGTCGGCGCAAGCCCCGGGCAGCGGCCGTGCGGTCAACCCGCCGCCGACTCATCCTGCCCGATTTCGGCCCGCACCTGCGCTTCCAGCGCATCAATGCGGGCCTTCAGCGCATCGATACGGGCCAGCAGGTCGGGCAGGCCGAGCGCGCTGGCCGTGGACAGGGCTTTGATGCTGTCTGTCAGGTCGGCTGCGATGGCGGCCAGATCGGGCGCTGGCGCCTCGCCGGTCATTGCCCGCCTGCGTAATAGGTGAACAGGGCGATGGAGGCGGCGACCGTGGCGTTCAGGCTTTCGACATTGCCGGTATTGCCGATGGTCAGGCGCCGGGCCGGCACTGCTGCGGGCACGCCCTGCCCTTCCTCGCCCAGGATCAGGCGGGCATCCTCGGGCCAGGGAAAGGTGGCCAGATCATCGCCGCCGGCATCCAGGGCCAGCAGCGGTCCCGCCGCCTGATCCAGCGCCGCCCAGCGTCCCCCGCGCACGATATCCAGCGTGAACACGGCGTTGCTGGCCGCGCGCAGGCATTTCGGGTGAAAGGGATGCGCCGCTTCTTCCAGCAGAATCACCTTCGACACACCAAAGGCCGCCGCACTGCGCAGCAAGGCCCCCAGATTGGCGGGGTCCCCCAACGCGCAGACCAGTTCCAGGCCCTTGGGCGGCACCGACAGGTCAGCCTGCCCGATGGTCGGCAGCGTGCCGACCAGGATCGGATAATCCGTGCCCGACACATCCAGTTCCCGGAACAGGGGACCGGCCAGCACCACGGGCTGAATATGGTCGGGCAGCGGCCAGTCCGCGATCCATTCCGGATGACGGATCAGGATGCGGGTGAAGTGTTGCGGCCAGCGCGTCAGCGCCTCCGGCACGGTCTTCAGCCCGGCCAGCAGAAACTGCCCCTGTTTACGGATGCCACGGCTTTCCAGCAGCCCGGACCAGGACTTGAATTGCGGGTTCTGGGGGCTGTCGATCTGGTGCATGAAATGCCTGCGTAGGTCGGGGTGAGCAACCGCGAACCCCGACGGACGGCGGTCCCGAATGACAGTCGGGGTTCGCTTCCGCTCACCCCGACCGACAGACCCTGTTACCCCTGCCGATAGTTCGGGGCTTCGTTGGTGATGGTGATGTCGTGGACATGGCTTTCGCGCAGGCCCGCGTTGGTGATGCGCACGAATTTCGGCTTGGTGCGCATCTCGTCGATGGTGGCGCAGCCGGTATAGCCCATGGAGGCGCGCAGGCCGCCGATCAGCTGATGCACCACGGCGGCGATCGGGCCCTTGTAGGGGACGCGGCCCTCGACCCCTTCCGGGACCAGCTTCAGCGTGTTGGACACTTCGGCCTGGAAGTAACGGTCGGCGGAACCGCGGGCCATGGCGCCGACAGAGCCCATGCCGCGATAGGCCTTGTAGGAACGGCCCTGGAACAGGATGACCTCTCCCGGGCTTTCATCGGTGCCGGCGAACAGGCCGCCCATCATGACACAGGAAGCACCGGCGGCGATGGCCTTGGCCAGATCGCCGGAATATTTGATGCCGCCATCGGCGATGACGGGGATGCCGTGCTTGGAGCAGGCTTCCACCACATCCAGCACGGCCGTCAGCTGCGGCACGCCCACGCCGGCGACGATGCGGGTGGTGCAGATGGAACCGGGGCCGATACCGACCTTGATGGCATCCGCACCGGCATCGATCAGGGCCAGCGCCGCCTCCGCCGTGGCGACATTGCCGGCGATGATCTGGGTGTAGTTCTTCAGGTCGCGGGCCGCGCGGACCTGCTCGGCCACCTTCCTGGAATGGCCGTGGGCCGTGTCGATGACCAGCACGTCGACGCCGGCATCGAACAGGGCGGCGGCGCGTTCCAGACCATCCGGCCCCGTCCCGGTGGCGGCGGCGGCGCGCAGCCGGCCAGCCGCATCCTTGGCGGCAGCCGGATGGTTCTGCGCCTTTTCGATATCCTTCACGGTGATCATGCCGATGCAGCGATAGGCATCATCGACGACCAGCAGCTTTTCGATGCGGTTCTGGTGCAGCAGGCGCTTGGCCTCTTCCTTCGACACGCCGGGCTTCACCGTCACCAGGCCGTCCTTGGTCATCAGTTCGCTGACCGGCTGGTTCGGGTTGTTGGCAAAGCGCACGTCGCGGTGGGTCAGGATGCCCAGCAGCGTTCCGCCCTCATCCGTCACCGGGAAGCCGGAGAAGCGGTAGCGGCGCTGCAATTCCTGGGCATCGGCCAGCGTATTGTCGGGGCGCAGCGTATAGGGATTGACCACCATGCCCGATTCAAAGCGCTTGACGGCCCGCACTTCGTCCGCCTGACGGCTGATATCCATGTTGCGGTGGATGACGCCGATGCCGCCCGACTGGGCCATGGCGATGGCCAGCGCCGATTCCGTCACCGTATCCATGGCGGCCGACAAGAGCGGAATGCCCAGCTGGATCGACTTGGTCAGCCAGGTCTTGGTATCGACCTCGGCCGGCATCACCGACGATTCTGCCGGCACCAGCAGGACATCGTCAAAGGTCAGGGCTTCGCGGAAACGATCGGCGCTGGTCATGAACCTGGCTCTCCCATGTGCGGCAGGCGGGCCGCAAGATACGGGTTATGGGACACCGACCCCGCCCACGACGCCCAAGGCCGCAAGCCGGTTCTGTGTCCCAGATCAAAAGGTTCGCCGCACTATACACATGCTTGGATGATTGGGAAGCTACCAGGGATGGGGGGCCAGGGTTGTCTTTTTGCGAAGGCGGTTCAGACCATCAGCAGCAAGCCGTCCTGTTCCTGCGGCACCCCCAGCGCCGCCAGGGCCAGCCCCGCGAAGGTGACGGAAATGTCGATGCGGCCGTCCGCGTCCAGATCGGCATGCAGGGTGGCGCCCTTGTACCCGGCGGTGCCGTCATCGGCGACCCAGGTGAAACGGCTGGTGCCGGGACGCCAGCCCCAGATCACCGCCTGCTCCCCTGCCTGGAAATCAGTGATGGTGGTCCAGGCCACCTGCCCGCCGCGCCCGTCAGCGAAGAAGACATCCTGCCCCGCCCCACCCATCAGGAAGTTGGAGCCGGTCCCCCCATCCAGCACATCATTGCCGGCCCCGCCATTGGCAGCGTCATTGCCGGCCAGCAGATTCATGAAATCATCCAGGTCGCTGCCGGCCACATTGTCGCCCGCCTCGCTGCCCAGCATCTGCCAGTCCAGATGGGTGACGGGACCGCTATAGGCTGTGGGCGTGACCGGGACAAAGCTGTTGGCGGCCGCATTCCAGGCCTGAAAGGTGACGGGTGCGAACTGTGCCGCCCTGGCATCCACACCGACATTCAGGCCGTTCATGCTGACGGTCTGGTAATAGGCACCGTTCATCCCGGCACCACTGAAGCCCAGCGTCCAGGTGCCGGTGGTCATGGCGATGGCATAGCCGCCGGCTGCACTGGTCTGCCCCACGACCGACCCGTTAACGGTGATCGAGGCACCGCCAACCCCCTCGCCGGGATTGTAATAGCCATCGCCGTTCAGATCGTTGAACACCACCCCGGTGGCAAAGCGTGACTGGCCCGTGGAGGCGAAGTTCTGGGTGATCATGGAGGAATTATAGCCACTATACTCCCCCAGCTGCTGGCTGATGCCGATCTCCCGGAAGCCATCGCCCAGGATATTGACCCGGTGGCCGGGACTGAGAAACAGGCTGCGATGCTGCTGTTCGATATAGGTGGCCAGTTGCGAGGTCAGCAGCGGCCCCGTGGTCCCGCTGACGGAGATGTTCTCGCCCCAGCTATAGGGGGCGACGAAGGGATAGCCGGCCGCCGCCATGCGATCACCCGGATCGGTGCCATTGACCCCGGTATGGGAAAAGGTGTCGGTGACCAGCATCCAGTCGCTGTGTGCCTCTGCCGACGCGGCCAGCAGGTTGTTGGGTGCCAGCGGCGGCTTGGCCGCGGCGGAGATGGTGCCGGGGTTCAGCCCCTGATTGAGGTCGATGCCATAGGAAGCAGCCGTACCCACCGGATCCTGCCGGGCCCGGTTGATCAGCGTCAGCATGTAAAGCTCGTAGGCGTCGAACTCGGCCATGGTGCGTCTCCTTCCCTTTCACATTGGAAAGGATGGTGATGGGCCGGGACAATGGCTCTTTCGGCTGGTTCTGTGACAAGTCACTGGCTGAAGGGTGTATCCCGGCCACGCATTGCAGGGTGGCAGGCTGCGCGTTCGCCTTGCAACCGGCTTGAACGATAGTTTTGGCGGCCAACTTGTTAAGGAACGCGGCGGATGAAACCCGTGCATATGCTGGGCGCCCTGTTGGTGATGATGCTGTGGGGGACGAATTTCGCCGTGTCGCGCTTCGCGCTGCGCGAATTCTCGCCCATGATCATGATGGCCCTGCGCTTTGCCACCGTGGCCGCCATCCTGCTGCCCTTCGTGAAGTTCCCGCGCGGCCAGTTCCGCCAGGTCCTGCTCTATTCGCTGGTGCTGGGTGGGGTGCATTTCCCGCTGATGCTACACGGCATGCTGGGGGCGGAGGCATCGACAGCCAGCATTGTCATCCAGTTGCAGGTACCGTTTGCCAGCCTGCTGGCTGCCTATTTCTTCAAGGACAAGCTGGGCTGGCGCCGGGGTGTGGGGATGAGCATCGCCTTCATCGGCGTGGCGCTGATCGCCAGCCGGGGTGGCGGGGGCGACAGTGATCCGTTCCATCTGGGTCTGATCGTGCTGGCCGCCTTTGCCTTCAGCTTCTCCAACATCCAGGTGAAATGGATGGGGGCCATCGATCCCTACCAGTTGAACGCCTATATGGCGCTGCTGGCCGTGCCCCAGTTGCTGTTCTATTCGCTGCTGCTGGAACAGGGGCAGATGGAGCAGATCCGCAACGCCAGTTGGGGGGCCTGGGCCGGGCTTGCCTATATGGTCATCGCCTCCACCATCATCGCCTATGCCATCTGGCAGCCGCTGGTCCGGCAATATGACGTGAACCAGACCGTGCCCTTCCTGATGCTGGTGCCGGTGTTCGGCGTGGCCTCGGGCGTGCTGTGGCTGGGCGAGGCGATGAGCGGGGCGCTGATCATCGGCGGATTGCTGGTCATCAGCGGCGTGGGCATCATCCTGATCCGGCGGCCCAAGATCGTGGTGGCGCGCAATACGGTGTAAGCAGAGTGCCGCTCCGGCCGCCAAATGACGAAGAAGCCCATGACCCTGTCCATCATCCAAGCCCCCAGCCCCAACCATGGCACCCGCCGGTGGGACGGGCCACCCGACATGCTGATCCTGCATTATACCGGCATGAAGACGGGGGAAGAGGCATTGGCCCGCATGTGCGACCCGGCCGCCCAGGTCAGCGCCCATTATATGGTGGAAGAGGATGGCCGCGTCTTCCAACTGGTGCCCGACGAATGCCGGGCCTGGCATGCGGGCCTGTCCTTCTGGGCCGGGGATCGCGATATCAACAGCCGTTCCATTGGGATCGAACTGGTCAATCCCGGTCATGAATGGGGCTACCGCCCCTTCCCGGAGGCGCAGATGCGCGCCCTGGCCGATCTGTGTACCGATCTGCTGGCCCGCTATCCCATCCCGGCCCACCATGTGCTGGCCCATTCCGACGTGGCGCCCCTGCGCAAGGAGGATCCGGGTGAGCTGTTCGACTGGCTGGGTCTGGCCATGGCGGGCATCGGCACATGGCCAGACCCCCGTCCCGCGGACGGGATGGCATGGGACGGGGACGAAATCGCCCATC
Source organism: Hydrogenophaga intermedia (assembly GCA_943371025.1). Lineage (GTDB taxonomy): Bacteria > Pseudomonadota > Alphaproteobacteria > Azospirillales > Azospirillaceae > Niveispirillum. The sequence goes on along the minus strand of CALRTC020000003.1, from coordinate 341,460 downwards.
TGCTGGCCAAAATCGGCTACCAGGTCAATGCCGATGGGATCGGATGGGCCGAACACCGTGCCCATGGGAAAACGTGGGACGAAACCACCCGCGCGGCCCTGATTGCGTTCCAGCGGCACTGGGTTCCGACCAGTCTGGGGCGCGGGATCGACCGCGACAGTGTGGCGGCCCTGCGCGCACTGGCCAGAGACTCGGGCTGAATGCCGGTTGCTTTCCGCCGCTCGAGCGCCTACAACCCGCCGGCCAGACGGTCGGATGGTCGCTCTCATGCAATGGGGAAACCCGCATGGGGGAGGAAAGTCCGGGCTCCACGGAAGTACGGTGCCGGGTAACGCCCGGCGGGGGCGACCCCAGGGAAAGTGCCACAGAGAGCAGACCGCCGACGCGCTGTAAGCCTTTGGGATTACAGGGTTTCGGTAAGGGTGAAAGGGTGCGGTAAGAGCGCACCGCGCGCCTGGCGACAGGGGCGGCATGGTAAACCCCACCGGGAGCAAAACCGAATAGGGACGGCACGGATCGCAAGATCCAGGCGCACTTCCGCGCTGTCGTCCGGGTGGGTTGCGTGAGGCGTCCAGCAATGGGCGTCCCAGAGGAATGACCATCCCCCGGAGACCATCCACCAGTGGGATATGGTCCGGTGGACAGAACCCGGCTTACAGACCGTCTGGCCCTTTATTTTGCAATGCCACATGAATCTATTTACGGGCCCTGGCTTGGCTGTTTATGTGCCTAAACGTGGCTGTGACCAGCATCACAGCCACAACCGTTTCGCCAGCCCGGATAACCGTGACCGGCACCCCATATTTTGGGCCAATTAACCAATTTTAAACACAATATCTAGGGCCTGCTTGGCTGCAGAAATTTAAATATAACGACTTTCTACGCATATCTTTCAAAACCGCCAGCTCCATGACGAGCGCATGACAAAGGCAATATTTGCATCTTTCGGATAATTACAAATAAAACCATTACCCTTTCAGGCGTATGACGCAATCAGCAAGAAAGCATGAATCGCAACCGAGCCAGAAATAGCCGGAAAAACTTGCCACGTCGATTTGAATTCCATGATTGCACCCTTAAGCGGAGTCCCCCGAGTCGCGACCGCAGAAGAAATGTTCGAATCGGCTCTCGCATTACTCTGACCCATTGACCGCCCAGTTTTGCCCATGATATCCCATAAAAACCCAACGACAGGGACCCATTGCCCCTATTCCGCCCATACGATCCCGTCCACGACCGGATCGAACGGGGCGGCGGGAAGGCAATGGTGGGATCGGTGGGACCTTCGGGCGCCGGGGTGGCGCCGAACTGGGGCGGGGCGTGATGGACATTTTTACGTCCACATACGTCAACAAGGTTGACAAGAAGGGTCGGGTGTCAGTCCCGGCACCCTTCCGCTCGACCTTGGCCAAGGACCAGTCGGGCACCCAGACCGAAGTCATCATCTTCCCGTCGCTGTACACGCCGTCGCTGGAAGCCTGCACGCCCAGCTATATCGCCCAGTTGTCCAAGTCGCTGGACGACCCCGAAACTGATGAAGTGCAGCGCGAGCTGCTGGAGACCGCCGTGTTTGGCCGCCTCGTCCAGTGCACGCTCGATCCGGAAGGCCGCATCATCCTTCCAGACCATCTGCTGGAATATGCCGGCATCACGGAGAACATCTCCTTCTTCGGCAAGCGCAAGACCTTCCAGCTTTGGGAACCCTCGGCACTGGCCGATCATGAACGCGCCGCTCGCGAGGCTGCGCGCCAATCCAACATTTCCATCCCCACCCTGGTCGCCCGTGCGGGCGCAAAGGGGGCATGATGATGGATGCGCCGGTTCACATCCCCGTCCTGCTGGATGAAGTGGTGCGCGCCATGGCCATGCGTGATGGCCAGGTGGCGATCGACGGCACGTTCGGCGCCGGCGGCTATAGCCGCGCCCTGCTGGACAGCGCCGCCATCCACCTGTACGCCATCGACCGCGACCCCGCCGCGCATGAGCGTGCAAAGCCGATCATCGCTGCCTATGCCCCACGCCTGTCCCTGCTGGAAGGCTGCTTCGGCGACATGGCGGCACTGCTGGCCGCCCGTGGTGTCACGCAGGTGGACGCCATTGTTCTGGATATCGGCGTGTCGTCGCCCCAGATCGACAATCCGGAACGTGGCTTCAGCTTCCGCTTCGATGGTCCTCTGGACATGCGCATGGGCAATACCGGCCCGACCGCCGCCGATGTGGTAAACAGCACCGACGAGGAAGACCTGGCCAACATCTTCTACCGTTACGGGGAAGAGCGCCTGTCCCGCCGCGTGGCCCGCGCCATCGTCCTGCGCCGGGCGGAGAAGAAGTTTGAGCGGACGGCCGATCTGGCTGACGTCATCCGGTCCTGCGTGCCCAAGTCCAAGGACGGGATCGATCCCGCCACCCGCAGCTTCCAGGGCCTGCGCATACATGTGAATGATGAATTGGGCGAGTTGGAACGCGCGCTGGCCGCTGCCGAAAGGCTGCTGGTGCCGGGCGGGCGGTTGTGCGTCGTCACCTTCCATTCGCTGGAAGATCGGCTGGTCAAGGAATTCATGCGGGAACGGTCGGGCAATATGCCGGGCCCGTCGCGTCATCTGCCGGGCAAGATCGATCACGGCCCCACCCCCACCTTCCGCCTGCTGTCCAAGTCCGGCACCGCGCCGTCCGACGAAGAGCAGGCCCGCAACCCGCGCGCCCGGTCCGCCCGGCTGCGCACCGCCATCCGTACCGAGGCCCCGGCCTGGGTAGAGGGAGTAGCCGCATGATCGGGAAGTCCACCATTGTCTGGATCGCCGTCTCCTGCGTGGCCAGCGGCGTGCTTTACCAGACCAGCTACAAGGCCCAGGAGCAGGAGCGCGAGCTGGCGCGCCTGAACCGTGCCATTCTGGCCGAACAGGATGCCATCCAGGTGCTGAAGGCCGAATGGGCCTATCTGAACGATCCGGCACGACTGGAACGGCTGTCGGCCGAACATCTGATGCTGCAGCCGACCAAGGCGGCGCAGATCGTCACCCTGGCCGACATTCCGGCCAAGATGCCGGAAGCGCCGCCCTATTCCCCCATCCCCGGTCGCAAGCCCGGCAGCCCCCGTCCCGAAGCGCTGCCGCATGTCGACGCGCCGAAAACCGCCCCCGTCCCCTCCGCCCCGTCCCGCCGGCCTGACGGCCCGGTGATCCTGGCGAAATACGGAGCCACACGATGACCGACATCAATTACAGCCTGACGGGATTCGATCTGGCCGGCGGGGACCGGCATGGCCAGGGCGGACGCACCGAACCGCGCATCCGGGTCAATTCCCGGGCTTCCAGCGCGCTGTCCATGGGCAAGTCGCGCCTGATGGTGCTGATGTCGGCCTTCACGCTTGGCTTCGGCGCCGTCGGCGCCAAGCTGGTGGACGCGACCGTCAGCTTCGGCGGGCAGGAAGAGCCGGGTCTGAGCCGGGCCGCCAGCCGCACGCCGCACAACAGCCGCGCCGACATCGTGGACCGCAACGGCGTGCTGCTGGCGACCTCGCTGCGCACCGCTTCGCTCTATGCCGATCCCAAGCTGATCCTGGACGCGCGGGAGGCGGCCCAGCAACTGGCGACCGTGTTGCCTGACCTGGACCAGCAGGAAGTGCGCACGCTGCTGTCGTCGGACAAGCGTTTCGTCTGGCTCCGCCGCAATCTGAGCCCGCGCCAGCAGCAGGAAGTATTCCGTCTGGGTATCCCCGGCCTGTCCTTCCAGACCGAAGAGCGCCGGCTGTACCCGCAGGGTGCGCTGGCGGCCCATGTCGTCGGCTTCAGCGGCATCGACAATAACGGCCTGATGGGCATCGAACAGTCCTTCGACACCCGCCTGAAGGAAAGCGACCAGCCGCTGCAATTGTCCATCGACGTGCGTTTGCAGCATGTCGTGCGCAAGGAACTGCTGCAGGCGGTGGATGATTTCAACGCCATCGGTGCTGCCGGTCTGGTGATGGATGTGCGTACGGGCGAGATCCTGGCCATGGTCAGCGTGCCCGACTTCGACCCACACGCCCCGCCGGCACCGCAGCAGGAACAGGATACCGACCCCCGTTTCAACCGCACGACGCTGGGCGTGTATGAAATGGGTTCCACCTTCAAGATCCTGAATACCGCCATGTCGCTGGAAAGCGGCAAGGTGCGGCTGTTCGACAGTTTCGACACGACGCGGCCCATCCGCGTCGGCCGCTTTACCATCAAGGATTACCACCCGGTCAATCACTGGATGGATGTGCCCGACATCTTCAAGGAATCGTCCAACATCGGTTCGGTGAAGATGGCGGAAGAAGTGGGCCCGGCCGCCCAGAAGGAATTCATGACCAAGCTGGGCCTGTTGAAGCAGTCCGGCATCGAAATCCCGGAACGCGGCTGGCCCATGATCCCGAACCCGTGGCGGGAAGTGAACATGATGACCATTTCCTTCGGCCATGGCATGTCGGTCAGCCCCGTTCATCTGGTGCAGGCGGTCGGTGGCGTGGTCAATGGCGGCATCATGCACCCGGCCACCCTGCTGAAGCGGGAGAACCCGAATGAGGTGCCGGGCACCCGCATCATCAGCGAAAAGACGTCGGAGACGATGCGCAAGCTGATGCGTCTGGTGGTGACCGAAGGCACGGCGACCAAGGCCGATGTGCCTGGCTATCTGGTCGGCGGCAAGACCGGCACGTCGGACAAGGTGAAGGGCCATTCCTATGCCGGGAATGCCCGCATCTCCAGCTTCGCCGGCATCTTCCCGGCCAATGACCCGCGCTATGCCGTCTATGTCCTGGTGGACGAGCCCAAGGGCACGAAGAAGACCTTCGGCTTTGCTACCGGCGGCTGGGTCGGCGCGCCGACGGCCGGCGCCATCATCGCCCAGATCGGTCCCTTGCTGGGGGTGAAGCCGGTGGATAACAACGCGCCCGAAATCATCCAGGCCATGTCGGTCCACCCGATGGTGCCGGGCGGCAGCGGCGCCCAGGTGGCTGCCATTCCCGCCGCCCTGCAGACCGGGGGCGGCGAGGACTGATGAAAAGATTGTCGGAGATCATGGCATCACGCACAGAACTGGCGGTCTCGGCCCTGGCATTGGAACGGGACCCACCCATCACCAACCTGACGGCGGATAGCCGCAAGGTCGTGCCCGGAACGCTGTTCGCCGCGTTGCCGGGCACGCTGCGTGATGGGCGTGACTTTATTCCGCAGGCCATCGCGGCCGGCGCCGTTGCCATCCTGGCGCCGAAGGGTACCGCGCTGCCGGCCGATGCCGGGCATGTGACCCTGATCGAGGATGCCAATCCCCGCCGCCGTCTGGCCCTGCTGGCCGCCAGCTTCCATGGTGCGCAACCCGAAAAGATCGCCGCCGTCACCGGCACCAACGGCAAGACCAGCACGGCGCAGTTCACACGCCAGATCTGGGCCGGCCTGGGCCACAAGGCGGGTGCCATGGGCACGCTGGGTCTGGTGGCCGACGGCTTCCCGGAAACGCCCAGCCTGACCACGCCGGACCCCGTCGCCCTGCACGCCACCCTGGCCGATGTGGCCAAGGCCGGCGTCACCCATCTGGCCATGGAGGCATCCAGCCACGGGCTGGACCAGTTCCGCCTGGACGGGGTGCTGGTGTCGGCTGCCGGCTTCACCAACCTGACGCGCGACCATCTGGATTATCACGGCACCATGGAGGCCTATCTGAAGGCCAAGCTGATGCTGTTCGACCGCGTCATGCCCAAGGGTGCTGCGGCCGTCATCAATGCCGACATCCCGGAATTCGACCAGATCGCAGCCACGGCCCATGCCCGCAAGCAGACGGTGATCGGCTTTGGCGAAGCGGGCAAGGAACTGCGTGTCATCGACGTGACGCCCCTGCCCCATGGTCAGCGGCTGGAACTGGAGATCTTCGGCAAGCGCCGCGTCGTGGAAATGCCGCTGGTCGGCCGCTTCCAGGTCTGGAACGCGCTCTGCGCGCTGGGGCTGGCCATCGGCACGGGCGAGGACCCGGAACGCGCAGCAGACCAGCTTGCAACGCTGGCCGGCGTGCGCGGCCGGCTTGAGATGGTTGCAACCCTCAAGAATGGCGCGGCGGTCTATGTGGATTACGCCCATACACCGGACGGGTTGGAGACGGTGCTGCGGGCCGCAAGGCCGCATACGACGGGCAAGCTGTCGGTCGTGTTCGGCTGTGGCGGTGACCGCGACAAGGGCAAGCGGCCCATGATGGGCGCCATCGCGGCGCGTCTGGCCGATCGGGTCATCGTCACAGACGACAACCCGCGCAGCGAGGTGCCGGCCACGATCCGCGCCGCGATCATGGAAGCCTGCCCCGGGGCCACGGAAGTGGATGACCGGGCCCGGGCCATCCAGGTCGCCATCGGCGAACTGGGCTCCGGCGACGTGCTGATCATCGCCGGCAAGGGGCATGAACAGGGGCAGATCGTGGGGACGGAAGTGCGTCCCTTCGACGATGCCAGCGTGGCCCGCCAGGTTGTGGCGGGTCTTTGACCCTGAGATCGATGAGCATGGCTCATCGGGATCGGGGGCGCGGCGGCGATCGCCGCCGCGCCGCACATGCGGCGTAGCCGCATGTGCGGATGCAGGCGCTGGCGACTGAAGCCCGGTAATCGGTCACGATTACCGGGACGTGGATAGTAAGCTTTTGGTCTTGCGTGGTTTTGAAGGGTGGGTGTGGGATGGTCGACATCCTGTGGACGGGCAACGAGGTGGCAGCCGCCTGCAATGGCAAGGCGCTGAATGATGCCGCCTGGACCGTCACCGGCGTGTCCATCGACAGCCGCACCATCGCGCCGGGCGACCTGTTCATTCCGCTGAAGGGCCCGAATTTCGACGGCCACGCCTTCGTGGCCCGGGCCCTGGCCCAGGGGGCCGCTGGCGCCATCGTTGCCGACATCCCCGCCGGTCTGGAAAACGATGGCCGCCTGATCAAGGTGGACGACACCATGCTGGCCTTGCAGGACCTGGGCCGCATGGGCCGGGTGCGGGCGGGTGGCAAGGTGCTGGCCGTCACCGGGTCGGTCGGCAAGACCGGCACCAAGGAAGCGCTGAAGGTGGCACTGGACAGCCAAGGCAAGACCTTTGCCACTGTCGGCAGCTTGAACAATCATTGGGGCGTGCCGCTGTCGCTGGCCCGCTTCCCGGCCGACAGCCGGTTCGGCGTGTTCGAACTGGGCATGAACCATGCGGGTGAGATCGGTCCCCTGTCGCGCATGGTGCGCCCGGACGTGGCCATCATCACCAATGTGGAGGCGGTCCATATCGAGTTCTTCGCCGGTGTCGAACAGATCGCCGACGCCAAGGCCGAAATCTTCGAAGGCATGGACCCGTCCGGTACGGCCATCCTGCCACGCGACAATCCGCATTATGCCCGCCTGCTGGCCCATGCCCGCACCCAGGGGCTGACGCGCGTCCTGTCCTTCGGCCAGCATCAAGGGGCCGACGGCCGCCTGCTGAATTACGAGCCGCACCCCGATCATGGCATGGTCACGGCCCGCATCGACGGGGTGGAGGTCACCTACACCATCCCGCTGCCCGGCCGGCATCATGCCGTCAATTCCCTGGCCGTGCTGCTGGCCGTGAAGGCCGTGGGCGGGGATGTCGCGGTGGCGGCGAACGCCCTGGCCGGACTGGCGCCCATCAAGGGCCGCGGCCAGCGCCGGCAGGTGGAGGTGGAGGGCGGTGCCTTCACCTTGATCGACGAAAGCTACAATGCCAGCCCCGTATCGGTCGCCGCCGCAGCCGGTGTGCTGGGTCAGGCCGCCATCGGTGAGATGGGCCGCCGCATCGCCGTGCTGGGCGACATGCGCGAACTGGGCGACCATGCGCCCGCCCTGCATGCCGGTCTGGCCGAACCCTTCGTGGCCGCCGGAACCGATCTGGTCTTCTGCTGCGGTCCCAATATGCGCCATCTGTTCGACCGGCTGCCGCCGGCGCTGCGTGGGGCCCATGCGCCCGACAGTGCTGCGCTGGCCCCCATCGCGGCCGATGCGGTCCGCGCCGGTGACGCCATCATGATTAAGGGGTCAGCAGGCAGCCGCATGGCGCTGGTCGTCGATGCGCTGAAATCGCTGGACCGCACCCAACAGAACAATACCCCCCAGGGGATGACCGCCGGTACCACGGCGGCGCAACCGAGAGACTGAGATGCTGTACAACCTGCTCTATCCCCTGGCAGACGAGTTCCAGATCTTCAACCTGTTCCGGTACATCACGTTCCGGACGGGCGGGGCCGTGATGACCGCGCTGATCATCAGCTTCGTCATCGGGCCGCGGGTCATCCGCTGGCTGAAGTCCAAGCAGGGCGAAGGCCAGCCCATCCGCACCGACGGGCCGGAAACGCATCTGAAGAAGAAGGGCACGCCCACCATGGGCGGCCTGATGATCATGATCGCCGTCATCGTCTCCACCCTTCTGTGGGTGGACCTGACCAATAGCTATATCTGGATCGTGCTGCTGGTGACGGTCGGCTTCGGAATGGTCGGGTTCGGCGACGATTATCTGAAGCTGACCAAGCGCAACACCAAGGGCCTGTCATCCCGGCTGAAGCTGGTCGCCACCCTGGTCGTGGCGGCCGTGGCCACCGGCTGGTACATCTACGCCACCCCCGATTACGAGATGGCGACGGGTCTGGCCCTGCCCTTCTTCAAGGATCTGCTGATCCATCTGGGCTGGTTCTATGTGCCCTTCGCCATCATCGTCATCATCGGCTCCTCCCATGCCGTGAACCTGACGGACGGGCTGGACGGGCTGGCGACCGTGCCGATCATGATCGCGGCCTCCTGCTTCGGCCTGATCGCGTATCTGTCGGGCAACGCCATCTTCTCCAACTATCTGGGCATTCACCATGTGCCGGGTACGGGCGAACTGGCCGTGTTCTGCGGCGCGCGGGTCGGGGCCGGGCTGGGCTTCCTGTGGTTCAACGCGCCGCCGGCCATGGTGTTCATGGGCGACACGGGCTCGCTGTCCGTGGGCGGTGCCCTGGGTGCCGTGTCGGTGATCACCAAGCATGAACTGGTGCTGGCCATTGTCGGCGGGCTGTTCGTGCTGGAAGCGCTGTCGGTGATGATCCAGGTGGCGTCCTTCAAGCTGACGGGCAAGCGGGTGTTTCGCATGGCCCCAATCCATCATCACTTTGAAAAGAAGGGCTGGTCGGAACCGACCGTGGTGATCCGCTTCTGGATCATCGCCGTCATCCTGGCCCTGATCGGCCTGTCCACACTGAAGCTGCGTTGAGGGCGTAAATGATCGATCTGGGCCACCTGAAGGGGCAAAAGGTTGCGGTGATGGGGCTGGCGCGGTCGGGGCTGACCGCGGCCCGCGCCCTGCTGGCCGCCGGGGTCGATCTGCTGGCCTGGGATGACGGGGAAGCGGGCCAGAAGGCCGCCACGGACGCCGGCATCGCGATGACCAACCTGCACGAGGCCGACCTGACCGGCGTCAGCGCCCTGGTCCTGTCGCCCGGCATTCCGCACACCCATCCCAAGCCGCACCCCGTGGCCCGCCGCGCCAAGGCAGCATGCATTCCCATCATCGGCGATGTGGAACTGCTGCGTCAGGCGGCGCCTAAGGCAACCTATGTCGGCATCACCGGCACCAACGGCAAGTCGACGACGACGGCCCTGACGGCCCATATCATCGCCGGCACGGGCCGCCCGACAGAGGTCGGCGGCAATCTGGGCACGCCGGCCCTGTCCTTCAAAAAGCTGGGGGCCGACGGCGTCTATGTGCTGGAAATGTCCAGCTACCAGCTGGAACTGACCCCCTCGCTGGGCTTCGATGCGGCCGTGCTGCTGAACATCACGCCCGACCATCTGGACCGCCATGGCGGCATGGTCGGCTATATCGCCGCCAAGAAGCGCATCTTCCAGAAGGGCATGGCGACGGGCAAGCAGGTGGCGGTGATCGGCGTGGACGATGCCCATTGCGCCCGCATGGCCGATGAACTGGACCAGGAATTCCCCGGCAAGGTCGTGCGCATCTCGGCCGAGCGGCTGGTGCCCGGCGGCATCGGCGTGGAAAACGGCGTGCTGATCGACGACCGTCACCATGACCACCACACGGTCACCGACCTGCGGCGCCTGACCACCCTGCCGGGCAAGCACAACTGGCAGAACGTCGCCGCGGCCTATGTGCTGGCCCGGTCTGTCAGCATCAACCATGCCGACATCCTGGATGGTTTGCGGACCTTCCCCGGCCTGGCCCACCGGCAGAGCCTGGCCGGCACCGTCGACGGCATCCGCTTCGTCAATGACAGCAAGGCCACGAACGCCGATGCAGCCGCCAAGGCGTTGGCCTGCTATGACCCGATCTACTGGATCCTGGGCGGCAAGCCGAAGGAGACGGGGCTGGACGGGCTGGACGTATTCATGCCGTCCGTGGCGCATGCCTTCCTGATCGGGGAGGCGACGGAAGCGTTTGCCGCCTGGCTGTCGGCCCGCAATGTGCCGCACACGCGCTGCGGCACCATGGACAAGGCGGTGGATGCCGCCTTCGCCAAGGCGAGGGAAGACGCCAAGCCGCACGCCACCGTCCTGCTGTCGCCGGCCTGCGCCAGCTTCGACCAATATCCGAATTTCGAGGTGCGGGGCGATGATTTCACCAATCAGGTGAAGCGCCTTGCCAGCGGCGGGAGTGTCTGATCATGGTCTCCTTCTCCCGTACCGACCATTCCGTGCTGGGCCGCTGGTGGTGGACCGTCGACCGCTGGACCCTGGCAGCCGTCATCGTCATCGCCACCATCGGCGTCGTGCTGATCCAGGCCGCCAGCCCGGCCGTGGCCACCCGCATCGGCACCGACAGCTTCCATTTCATTGAAAAGCATCTGGTGGTGCTGGTGCCGTCGCTGGCGCTGATGTTCGGCGTGTCGCTGCTGTCGCCGCGCGGCGTCCGGCGCCTGGGGCTGGGCATGTTCATCCTGGCCGCCTTCGGCGTGTTCCTGACCCTGTTCATCGGGATGGAGATCAAGGGCGCCACCCGCTGGCTGCAATTGCCCGGCCTGTCGGTGCAGCCGTCGGAATTCCTGAAGCCCGGTTTCGCCGTAGTGGCCGCCTGGCTGTTCTCCCTGCACCGCAATCAGGAGAATTTCCCCGGCATCCCGATTGTCATCGGCCTTTACGCCGTGATCGTGCTGCTGCTGATGAGCCAGCCCGATCTGGGCCAGACCTTCGTCACCACCTGCATCTTCTTCGGCCAGTTCTTCCTGGCCGGCCTGCCCATCGTCTTCGTCGCCTCCTGCGTCGTCATGGGCATTGGCGGTCTGGTCAGCGCCTACTTCCTGTTCCCGCATGTCCAGAGCCGTATCGACCGCTTCCTGGACCCGGCCGCCGGTGACAATTATCAGGTCGCCCGCTCGATGGAGGCATTCGAACATGGCGGCGTCTGGGGCACTGGCCCCGGCCAGGGCACCGTGAAGATGTCCATCCCCGACGCCCATGCCGACTTCATCTTCTCCGTCGCCGGAGAGGAACTGGGCATGATCTCCTGCCTGCTGATCATCTGCCTGTTCGGCTTCGTGGTCATGCGCAGCTTCGCCCGCGCGTCCAATGACCAGAGCCTGTTCGTCATGCTGGCCGCCAGCGGCCTGACCATGCAGTTCGGCCTGCAGGCGCTGATCAATATGGGTTCCGCCCTGCACCTGATGCCGACCAAGGGCATGACCCTGCCCTTCATCTCCTATGGCGGTTCCTCGCTGATCGCCTTGGGGATCGGCATGGGCATGGTGCTGGCCCTGACGCGCAAGCGCTTCGGACCGGGGGAGAATATCTGATGGCGGACGGCCCCATCATCCTGGCTGCCGGCGGCACCGGCGGCCACATGTTCCCGGCAGAAGCGCTCGCCCGCACGCTGAACGCGCGCGGGCATCGCGTCATTCTGGTCACCGACCGGCGGGGCAAGGCCTTTGGCAACAATCTGCCAGACGTGCAGGTGGAGCGTATCCGCGCCGCCACGGCCGCGCCCGGCATCCTGGCCAAGCTGCGCATGGTGGTGGAACTGGTGCTGGGCACGGCCCAGGCCCGGTCGCTGCTGCGCGATCTGAAGCCGGCGCTGGTCGTGGGCTTTGGCGGCTATCCGTCCCTGCCCACGGTTTTCGCGGCGCAGTCGGCCGGCATCCCCACCCTGCTGCATGAACAGAATGCCGTGCTGGGCCGCGCCAACCGCCTGCTGGCCGGCAAGGCGCGGATGATCTGCACCAGTTTCCCGCAGGTGGCCGGCCTGCCCGCCATCGATGGGCGCCGCATCCTGCGCACCGGCAATCCTGTGCGGCCGGACATCCTGGCCCTGCGCGACGCGCCCTTCCCCACGCCCATCCCCGGCGGCTCTTTCAACCTGCTGGTTACCGGCGGCAGCCAGGGGGCGGCCATCTTCGGGGAGGTCCTGCCGCGCGCGGTGGAGATGCTGCCCGAAGACCTGCGCTACCGGCTGAAGATCGTGCAGCAGGCGCGGGAGGAGAATATCGAGGCCGCCCGCACCGCCTATGCCCAGATGGGGGTGGAGGCGGAACTGGCGACCTTCTTCCGCGACATGCCGGCACGGCTGGCCGCCTGTCACATGATGATCGCCCGGTCGGGCGCCGGCACCGTGGCGGAACTGTCGGTCGTGGGCCGTCCGTCGCTGCTGGTCCCCTATCAATACGCCATGGATGATCATCAGACCGCCAACGCCCGGTCGCTGGCCGAGGCGGGCGGGGCCTGGATCCTGCCGCAACCGGAATTCACCCCTGTGACCGTGGCGGAAAAGCTGCGGGCCTTCCTGGCCGATCCGTCGCAACTGACGGGGGCCGCCAAGGCCGCCGCCGCCTGGGCCATCCCGGACGCGGCCGACCGTCTGGCCGATGCCGTCGAAGGTCTGGTGAAAGGAGAGGCGCCATGATGAAGACGCAGAAGCCGGAACCGACCATGGCCGAGCTGGAGGCCGCGTTCCCCCACCTGCTGGGCTGCGCCGACGGCCGCCGCAATTTCGCCACTCACGGTGCCTATGCCGGCGCGCTGTCCGACCGGGAACTGACCGAAGCCCGGGCGGCGCTGCGCCGTAATCCGCTCTACACCCTGACCCGTCGTCCTGGAGTTTGACCCATGCGGGCCTTGCCGCTGAACATCGGAACCCTGCATTTCGTCGGTATCGGCGGCATCGGCATGTCCGGCATCGCCGAGGTGCTGCACAATCTGGGCTATGCCGTGCAGGGCAGCGACATGTCCGACAATTATAATGTCCAGCGGCTGCGCAAGCTGGGCATCAAGGTGGAGATCGGGCATCGCGGGGAGAACCTGGGCGATGCCGCCGTGCTGGTCATCTCTTCCGCCGTGAAGAAGGACAATCCAGAGGTCGTGGCGGCACGGGCCGGCATGATCCCCGTTGTCCGCCGGGCGGAGATGCTGGCTGAGCTGATGCGCCTGAAATGGTCCATCGCGGTCGCCGGCACCCATGGCAAGACCACCACCACCAGCATGGTCGCGGCCCTGCTGGAAGGCGGCAACATGGACCCGACCATCATCAATGGCGGCATCATCAACTCGCTGGGCACCAATGCCAAGCTGGGTGATGGCGAATGGATGGTGGTGGAAGCCGACGAAAGCGACGGCACCTTCACCAAGCTGCCGGCCACCATCGGCATCGTGACCAACATGGACCCGGAACATCTGGACCATTACGGCACGTTCGAGGAGGAGCGGAAGGCCTTCGACCGGTTCGTGGAGAACCTGCCCTTCTATGGTTTCGCCGCACTCTGCATCGACCATCCGGAAGTGCAGGCCATGCTGGGCCGTGTCGACCGCCGCGTCGTCACCTATGGTTTCAGCCCCCAGGCCGATGTCCGCGCCGTCAATGTGCAGACCAATACGGCCGGCTGCTTCTATGACGTTGAACTGTCCGACCGGGCGACCCCGGAAGCCCGCACCATCACAGGCCTGCACCTGCCCATGTACGGGCTGCACAATGTCCAGAACAGCCTAGCGGCCATCGCGGTCGCCATCAGCCTGGGCATTTCGGACGACAATATCCGCAGCTCCTTCGCCAAGTTCAGCGGCGTGAAGCGCCGCTTCACCAAGACGGGCGAAAGCAACGGCGTCACCATCATCGACGATTACGGCCACCATCCTGTGGAAATCGCCGCTGTGCTGAAGGCCGCGCGCATGGCCGGCACGGGCCGCACCATCGCCGTGGTGCAGCCGCACCGCTATACCCGCCTGCAAAGCCTGTTCGGGGAGTTCTGCACCTGCTTCAACGATGCCGACGCCGTCGTGGTGGCCGATGTCTATGCGGCGGGCGAACAGCCAATTGAGGGGGCGTCGCGTGACGATCTGGTGGAAGGGCTGCGCGTGCGTGGCCACCGCAATGTCACCGCCCTGGCCAGCCCGGCCGCCCTGGCTCCGCTGATCCGCGACATGGCCAAGCCCGGCGACATGGTCGTGTGCCTGGGCGCCGGCACCATCACCCAATGGGCGAATTCGCTGCCCGCCGAACTGGACAAGCTGCATGGCCCGCAGAAGGCCGGAGGGGATGATTGAATGAGCGTTGACCGGGTGCTGGATGGACAGGCACTGATCGACCGGCTGCGCTCCGCCGCACCTGATCTGCGCGGACGGCTGACCCCGGACGCGCCCCTGGGCCCCAGCACCTGGTTCCGCGTCGGCGGCAATGCCGAGGCGCTGTTCCGTCCGGCCGACGAAGATGATCTGGCCTATTTCCTGGGGCACTGCCCCGCCGATGTGCCGGTCACGGTCATCGGCGTGGCCAGCAATCTGCTGGTCCGTGATGGCGGCGTGCCGGGCGTGGTCATCCGCCTGGGCGGCCCCTTCGCCGACATCACAGCGGATGGCGACCGCGTCGTTGCCGGGGCCGGTGCGCTGGACCTGAACGTGGCGCTGACGGCGCAACAGGCGGGACTGGCCGGGCTGGAATTCCTGTCGGGCATTCCCGGCACCATCGGTGGGGCCGTCCGCATGAATGGCGGCGCCTATGGCGGGGAAGTGGTGGATGTCATCCTGTCGGCCGACGGCATCGACCGCCAGGGCAACCGCCGGACCTGGACCCGTGACGACCTGAACCTGACCTACCGCCATTGCGGGGTGGGGGAGGATGTGATCTTCACCCGCGCCACCTTCCAGGGCCGTCCCGACGATGGCGACGCCGTGAAGGCCCGCATCGATGCCATCCAGCAGGCCCGCGCCGACAGCCAGCCCGTGCGCGCCCGCACCGGCGGATCGACCTTCGCCAATCCCGAAGGGCACAAGGCCTGGCAGTTGATTGATGCGGCCGGTTGTCGCGGCCTGACCATCGGCGGCGCGCAAATCAGCGAGAAGCATTGCAACTTCCTGCTGAACCTGGGCGACGCCACGGCACACGACATCGAATCGCTGGGTGAAGAGGTCCGGCGGCGCGTAAAGGCCAATAGCGGCATAGAGTTGCGCTGGGAAATACGTCGGATCGGGCTATCTCCTTCGAAGGGGGGGCTGTCATGAATGACACCCCGGCATTCAAATGTGAGTCTCCCTTGCAACAGGTTGCAGGGGCGGGAATCGCTTTTTTGAATCCGCTCGATTTTGTCGCTTGCGGGGCCGCGACTCGTCCCTTACACCGGATGTTGTGGGGT
This sequence comes from Hydrogenophaga intermedia, assembly GCA_943371025.1. Lineage (GTDB taxonomy): Bacteria > Pseudomonadota > Alphaproteobacteria > Azospirillales > Azospirillaceae > Niveispirillum. The sequence goes on along the minus strand of CALRTC020000003.1, from coordinate 325,872 downwards.
GGCCGGGGTCATACCACACCAAATCTTGCGATATCGCGGAAGTGGCCGGAGGGACCGGCCGGGGGGCTGGCGCGTGGGCGCGCGGCAGCCAAGGGGGAGTCTGGTGTGATGGGGGATAACCGGTCGAAGCATGTAGCCGTCCTGCTGGGCGGCTGGTCTGCCGAGCGGGAAGTGTCCCTGGTCTCCGGCGCCGGTATTGTGGAGGCCCTGGAAAGCAAGGGCTACACCGTTACCGCCATTGACGTGCAGCGGGACCTTGAAGGTCTGTTGGCGGCCCTGACCCCGCGCCCCGACCTCGTCTTCAACGCCCTGCATGGCAAGGGTGGGGAAGACGGACTGATCCAGGGCGTGCTGGAATATCTGGGCGTGCCCTATACCCATTCCGGCGTCATGACCTCGGCCATCGCCATGGACAAGGTGATGACCAAGCGCATCCTGGCCGCCGTGGGCATGCCGGTGGCCGAAGGTATCATCGCCAGCAAGGAACAGGTCCTGTCGGGCCATGTCATCGCCCCGCCCTATGTCGTGAAGCCCGTGGATGAGGGCTCCAGCGTCGGCGTGCGCATCGTGCGCGAGAGCGACAATTTCACCATTCTGGAAGAAGACAGCTGGGTCTATGGCCGCCGCGTGCTGGTGGAGAAGTTCATTCCCGGCCGGGAACTGACCGTCGGCGTCATGGGCGACCATGCCCTTGCCGTGACGGAGATCGTGCCGACCCAGGGCTTCTATGACTACACGGCCAAATATGCCGATGGCGGCTCCGTCCATGTCTGCCCGGCGCAGATCCCCGACACGGTGGCCAACGAGGCCCAGCGTCTGGCGCTGCTGGCGCACCATACGCTGGGCTGTTCCGGCATCTCGCGTTCCGACTTCCGCTGGGATGACAGCAAGCCGGGCACCAGCGGCCTGTGCTTCCTGGAAACCAACACCCAGCCCGGCTTCACGCCGACCTCGCTGCTGCCCGAACAGGCCGCGTCCGTGGGCATCAGCTACGCCGATCTGTGCGCCTGGATAGTGGAGCATGCCCGATGCCACGCGTGACGACGACCAGCAGCCAGCAGCAGCCCGACAATCCCCGCGTCCGCTATGCGGAGACGTCGAAGCGCGCCACCCTGCGCGCCGCGCAGGAGGCCAACCGCCGCCGCGCCCTGCCCCGCTGGGCCGAACCGGCCATGAAGGTGGGACGCCGCGTCGCGCCGCTGGCGGTGATGGCGGCTATCGGCGGCTGGGGCTGGATGTCGGGCTATCTGCCCATGGCGGTCGCGGTGGCCACCGACGGTTTCCTGTCGGCCAGCATCAATGCCGGCCTGTCGGTGCAGGACGTTCAGGTGGTGGGGCGTGAAAAGGCCGCCCCGGCCGACATCCTGAATGCACTGGCGGTACAGCGCGGCACGCCCATCCTGGCCTTCGACCCGCATGTCGCGCGCGCCTCACTGGAGCAGATCCCCTGGGTGCGGGAGGCGCGGGTTGAACGCCGCCTGCCCAACACCATCGCCGTCGCCATTGTGGAGCGGGAGCCCATGGCGCTCTGGCAGCAGGAACGCCAGATGCGGCTGATCGATGCCGACGGCGTGGTGCTGACCGCCAGCGACCTGTCCAAATGGCCCAACCTGCCGCTGCTGGTGGGTGTCGATGCGCCCAAGCGCGGCCCGGCGCTGCTGAAGCTGCTGGCCAAGGAACCGACCATCGGATCGATGGTGGAAGCCGCCGTGCTGGTCGGTGGACGGCGCTGGGATCTGCGCCTGAAGAACGGCGTGGATGTGCGCCTGCCCGAACATGACATGGCCCAGGCCCTTAACCAGCTGGCCATGGTGCAGCAGACCAACGGGGTGCTGGACCGCGACGTCGTCGCCGTGGATCTGCGCATTCCCGACCGGCTGTCGATCCAGACTTCCGCCGCGGCCGCCGATGCGCGCCGCAAGCCCCCCGAAAAGAAACAGAAGACCTGAGGACGGCAGCGAAATGGCATTTCCCGGCGCCCTCAACACCCGAACCAAGTCCCGCAAGGTCCCGCGCGGCGGCACCATCGCCGCGCTCGACGTCGGCTCGACCAAGGTTGTCTGCTTCATCGCCAAGGTCGATGATCCGGGCAGCATCCGCGTCATCGGCATCGGCCATCAGGTCAGCCGCGGTGTGCGGTCGGGCGGCATTGTCGACATGGAAGCGGCGGAGACGGCCATCGGTACGACCGTGCATGCGGCCGAAACCATGGCGGGTGAGCAGATCCGCGAGGTGCTGGTCAGCCTGTCCGGCGGCCAGCCGGAAAGCCAGACCCTGACGGCAGAGACGGCGGTCAGCGGGGCGGAGATCGGCGATGCCGACGTGCGCCGCGCCCTGGCGGAGGCGCGCAAGCTGGACGTGTCGCCCGATGCGGAACTGATCCATTCCATCCCCGTCGGCTATGCCATTGACGGGACCAAGGGCATCCGTGACCCGCGCGGCATGGTCGGCGAACGGCTGGGCGTGCGCATGAATGTGGTGACGGCCGCCGCCGGCCCGGTGCGCAACCTGTCCACCTGCGTCGGCCGCTGCCATCTGGGCGTGGAAAGCTTTGTCACCAGCCCCTATGCCGCCGGCCTGTCCTGCCTGGTCGAGGATGAGATGGAGCTGGGTGTCACCGTCATCGACATGGGCGGCGGCACGACCAGCATGGCCGTGTTCAATGATGGCAAGATGGTCTGGTGCGACAGCATCCCGCTGGGCGGGGTACATGTCACCAACGATATCGCCCGTGGCCTGACCACGCCCGTGGCCCAGGCCGAACGCTTGAAGACCCTTTATGGCAGTGCGGTCTCCGCCGTGTCGGACGAGCGGGAGATGATCGACGTTCCCCAGGTGGGGGAAGAGGAGCGCGGCCAGACCAACCATGTGCCGAAATCGCTTCTGGTCGGCATCATCCAGCCGCGCATGGAAGAGATTTTCGAACTGGTGCATGGCCGCCTGGACCATTCCGGCTTTGCCAAGGCCGCCGGGCGCCGCGTCGTGCTGACGGGTGGCGCCAGCCAGCTGTCGGGCGTGCGTGAGCTGGCCGCCAATGTGCTGGACAAGCAGGTCCGCCTGGGCCGTCCGCTGCGCATCGGCGGGCTGGCCACCAATGTTTCCGGCCCGGCCTTCGCGTCGGCCGCCGGGCTGCTGGCCTATGCCATGCAGCAGAACCACGAATTGCCGGTGCTGGCCTCCAATCCGGACAAGCCGTCCGGGCTGTGGGGCCGCGTCAATGGCTGGCTGCGGGAGAATCTCTGATGACCCGCCGCCTGTCCTCCGCCCTTCCCGCCTGCTTCCCGCCGAAGCAATAACCTCCCCCGCCAGAGGAGTTCCGCCAGATGAGCATCAAACTCGGTATCCCCAGCGTCGAAGTACAGACCAAGCCCCGCATCACCGTCTTCGGTGTCGGTGGCGCCGGTGGCAACGCCGTCAACAACATGATCCGTTCCAACCTGGAAGGGGTCGAGTTCGTGGTGGCCAACACCGACGCGCAGGCGCTGCAGGGCAACCTGGCCTCCAAGCGGGTCCAGCTTGGCTCCACCATCACCCGCGGCCTGGGTGCCGGTTCGCGCCCCGATGTGGGCCGCGCCGCCGCCGAAGAGCAGCTGGAAGAGATCCTGGGCCATCTGTCGGGCACCAACATGTGCTTCATCACCGCCGGCATGGGCGGCGGCACCGGCACGGGTGCCGCCCCCGTCATCGCGCGTGCGGCGCGTGAACAGGGCATCCTGACCGTCGGCGTGGTGACCAAGCCCTTCAATTTCGAAGGCGCACACCGCATGCGCACCGCCGAAAGCGGCATCAGCGAGTTGGCCCAGTATGTGGACACGCTGCTGATCATCCCCAACCAGAACCTGTTCCGCATCGCCAACGAGAAGACGACGTTTGCCGACGCCTTCAAGATGGCCGACGACGTGCTGCATGCCGGCGTGCGCGGCGTGACCGACCTGATGGTCATGCCCGGCCTGATCAACCTGGACTTCGCCGACATCCGCACGGTCATGAGCGAGATGGGCAAGGCCATGATGGGCACGGGCGAGTCCGAGAGCGACCGCCGCGCCATCGACGCCGCCGAGGCCGCCATCAACAACCCGCTGCTGGACGATATCAGCATGAAGGGTGCGCGCGGCGTGCTGATCAACATCACGGGCGGTCATGACATGACCCTGTTCGAGGTGGACGAGGCCGCCAACCGCATCCGCGACGAGGTCGACCCCGAAGCCAACATCATCTTCGGTTCCACCTTCGACGAGAACATGTCCGGCAAGATGCGGGTGTCCGTCGTCGCCACCGGCATCGACAATGCCGTGCAGCAGCGTCCGCCGGTCGCCCAGCCGCAGCTTCAGGTGGTCACCGGCCGCCGCGTCGCGCCGGCCCCGGCCCCCAGCCCCGCGATCGCCCCGGCCGCCACGACACCGGTCAACCCGATCCCGGCCCGTCCGACGCTGCAGCCGGCCGCCATCCCCGGCGCCCCGGCTGGCGGTTTCGCCCCCATGCAGCCGGCCCCGATGCCGGTGGCGGCCCCGGCTGCCGCCGTTGCCGAGGCCCCGGCCATGGAACAGCCGGTCACCGAGGCGCCGGCCCCGCAGCATCCGCAGCATGAACTGCGCCCGGTGGACATGGTGGTCCGCCCGGCCGCCCCGGCCCGCCGCGACGACGCCTTCATCCCGCCGCGGCCGGCCGAAGGCGCACCGCGCAGCAGCCAGCCGGCCGCCCCCGAACGCTTCGTCCCGCCGGCCCCGCAGCCGGAGAAGCGTGGCCTGTTTGCCAAGCTGTTCGGCGGTGGCAGCCCGTCCCCGCAGCCGGCACCGCGCCAGCCGGCGCCGATGCCGACCGCACCGGCCCCGCAGTTCCACAATCAGGCCGCCACGGCCCGTCCGGCCCCGCAGCCCGCAGCCCCGACCGCCGAACAGGCTCCGCGGGCGAAGACCGCACAGAGCGAAGAAGAAATGCTGGACATCCCGGCCTTCCTGCGTCGCCAGGCCAACTGACCGGATGGCAACCGGGGGACGGGGTCTGGCGACCCGGCCTCCCGGTCCGGCCGAATAGCGATGAACTTCGTTCAATATCAGGGGTTTATCGCATTGCAAACAAGGGGCCGGTCCGGCGGGGACCGGCCCCTTTGTTGTTTTCCAGGCGAAATTTGGTCAGAATTGTGACGGCAAATCAGAGACTTGCCGTTGAGTGTCGTAACAATTCGTAATAAAGAGTGATTTGTATCTTGCTCTCAACGGGGCCATTGTGAGGCTGCGGAGATAACGCAATATCGCATTGCAACGTAGGTGGGATGACGTTGCAGCCCGAAAGGGTAGCGTCCATGGCGTGACTCTTCGTGTCAGGGGGCGCATACTGACGCATCGAGAAAGGGACAATCCCATGTCCTGGCAACAGACGCTGAACACCAATATCCACTGCTCCGGCGTCGGCCTTCATACGGGCCGTCGTGTCCGCATGGTCCTGCGTCCGGCACCGGTCGATCACGGCATCGTGTTTGTCCGCTCCGATCTTCCGCTGGCCCGCGCCGTCATTCCGGCGCGTTGGGATTTGGTTTCCGACACCCGCCTTTGCACATTGCTGACCAATGACCAGGGTGCCGCGGTCGGCACCGTGGAACATCTGATGGCGGCTTTGCGGGGCTGCGGCATCGACAATGCCATTGTGGAGGTGGACGCCGCCGAACTGCCCATCATGGATGGCAGCTCAGCCCCGTTCGTTTTCCTGGTCGAATGTGCCGGCATCAAGGTGCAGGACCAGCCGCGCCGCCTGATCCGCGTGCTGAAGGACGTGCGCGTGCAGGATGGCGACAAGGCCGTCAGCCTGTCACCGTCGCCTGTCTCCACCTTCCGGGCGGAGATCATCTATGACAATACGGCCCTGATCCGCCGGCAGGAAGGCTTCCTGCGGCTGGCCGACGGTTCGTTCAAGACGGAAGTCGCCGACAGCCGCACCTTCGGCTTCGCGCATGAGGTCGAGGCCATGCGCAAGGCCGGCCTGGGTCTGGGCGGGTCGTTGGACAATGCCATCGTGATCGAGGGTGACCGGGTGCTGAACCCCGGCGGCCTGCGCCACGCGGATGAATTCATCCGGCACAAGCTGCTGGACGCGGTGGGTGACCTTTATCTGGCCGGCGGTCAGATCCTGGGCCATTTCCAGGGCACGCGGCCGGGCCATGCCATGAACAATGCCCTGCTGCGCGCCATGTTCGCCGACGAGACGGCATGGCGGCGAGAGGATGCGCCGGTCTGGACGGACCGCGCCGCCGTCGCTTGACGGCGGGGCCTCCCCCGGCACGACACGACCAAGGTATCCCGGCAAAGGGGAGAAAGTGGCCAACGCCGCTTTCTCCCCTTTGTCTTTCACAGGATCTTAACTGGACGGAACTATGCTGCGGCGCATTATCGATCCGACGAAATGGGGGATCGATGACGCGACGGCCGGCGCACAGACCGCATGCCGCCCCGCACCGGGGTGCTGCGATGACGATGCTGTGCGTGTGTCTGTCGTTGTTGTACAGCCCGATGGCGCGCGCCCAGCAGACGACACAGCCCCCCGTCCGCCTGGCAACCGCCAACTGGCCGCCATTCAGTGGTCCCAACCTGGATGGCAAGGGTCTTTCCACCGCAATCGTCACCAGTGCCCTAGCCTTGGCCGGGTTCCGGGTGGAGGTTGAATTCCTGCCATGGCAGCGTGCCGTTGCCGCCGGCCTGGGGGATGAAACCTTTGCCGGCTATTTTCCTGAATACCGGACGTCGGCCATTGAGTCCGGCCGCTGCCTGCTGTCGCATGCCATTGGCAGCAGCCCGCTGGGGTTCGCCGAACGGGTGGACAATCCCATCCCCTGGCGGGATCTGAAGGATCTGGCCACGCGGCGCATCGGCACCGTTCGGGGCTATGTCAATACCGACGCCTTCGATCGGGCGGCGGCAGAGGGGCGCCTGACGGTCGAACCCGCCGTCGATGATGTGACAAATCTGCGCAAACTGGCTGTCGGACGCCTGGACATGGTGGTCATCGACAGCAATGTCCTTTCATATCTGCTGAAGACCACGCCGGAACTGGCCGGCTTCGCGGGCACGCTGCGTTTCAATGTGCGGGCGCTGGAGAACAAGAGCCTGCATGTCTGTTTCCGCCCTGGCCCTGCGGGCGAGGATCTGCGCCGGCGCTTCAACCAGGCACTGCAACAGCTGATGCCGGAGTCCCAGCCGGAAGTCGCCAGCCACCGCGCAGAGAACTGAGCGCATCTGAAAGGCTGGCCCCGAACTGCCATGCTTCCGCCCTGATTTGCCACCATGTTCTGGGAAAAGCGCCGATGCGCGCCGGGAGACGATGTTTGCCGCTTGGCGCATGCCATCCCGTGCGTGCTATAAGGCATCCCGCATTCATGCTTGCTGCTTGGTTGTCCTTGCCGATGCTTCGCACCGAACGTTCGCCCCGCCTCCGCTCCGTCACCCGCCTGTTGGCGCCGGCGGCCTTCCTGCTTCTTACGGCCTGCGCCGGCAAGAAGGACGAGTTGCCCTATGTCGAACGCCCGGTGGAGCAGATCTACGCCGAGGCGGGCAACGCCATCGACAATCACAATTACACCAAGGCGGCCCTGCTGTTCGACGAGGTCGAACGCCAGCACCCCTACAGCCAGTGGGCTGTGCGGGCGCAGCTGATGGCGGCCTATTCGCACTATCAGGCGCTGAAGTACGATGATGCGATCACCACGCTGGATCGCTTCATCGCCCTGCATCCGGGCAACCGCAATGCCGCCTATGCCTTCTATCTGAAGGCACTGTGCAATTACGAACGCATCTCCGACGTCCGTCGCGACCAGAGCACGACGTATGAGGCGCTGAAGAATCTGCAGGAGGTGGTCCGCCGCTTCCCGGCCAGCCCCTATGCCCGTGACGCGCGCCTGAAGATCGACCTGACCAACGATCATCTGGCCGGCAAGGACATGGAGGTCGGCCGTTTCTATCTGAACACCGGCGAATACATGGCCGCCATCAAGCGCTTCCGCCGGGTGGTCGACGAATATCAGGGTACCAGCCACGCACCGGAGGCGCTGCACCGTCTGGTGGAAGCCTACCTGGCGTTGGGCATCCGCGAGGAAGCCCAGGTGAATGCCGCCCTGCTGGGTCATAATTATCCCGGTTCGGTCTGGTACCAGGACACCTATGCCCTGATCAATCGTGCGGACAGCGGCGAGAAGCCGTCGCTGCTGAGCCGGGCGATCGACTGGATGTTCTGATCCCCTTCCCTTGATCCTGGCGCCAGAATGCTCGTCACAATCTCGATCCGCGACGTCGTCCTGATCGAACGCCTGACGCTGGCGTTCCAACCTGGCCTGTGCGTGCTGACCGGTGAAACGGGCGCCGGCAAATCCATCCTGCTGGATGCGCTGGGTCTGGCGCTGGGTGCCCGCGGTGACAGTTCCCTGGTCCGCCACGGCAGCGAACAGGCCAGCGTCACCGCAGAATTCGATCTGGGCCGCCGCGGCGACCACCCCGCCTTCGCCATCCTGCGTGAGCAGGAACTGGAGGTGGAGGACACGCTGGTCATCCGCCGCACACTCACCAATGACGGCCGCTCCCGCTGCTTCGTGAATGACCAGCCGGTGGGCGTGACCCTGCTGCGCCGCCTGGGCGAAACGCTGGTGGAGGTGCATGGCCAGTTCGACACGCACGGCCTGCTGGACCCGCGCACGCACCGCGACCTGCTGGACGACTATGCCCAGCTTTCCGGACAGGGGCAGAAGGTGGCGGCATCCTGGCGCGCCTGGCGGCAGGTGGAACAGGCCCGGCTGACGGCCGCCGCCGACGCATCCCGCGCCCGTGCCGAGGAGGATTACCTGCGCCACGCGGTGGAGGAGCTGGACCAGCTTTCCCCGCAGGAAGGTGAGGAGACGCAACTGGCCGAACAGCGCGTCGTGCTTCAGCATCGGGAGAAGCTGATCGAAAGCCTGACCCAGGCGTCGACGGAACTGTCGGGCGAGCGTGGGGCGGAACGGGCGCTGGCGTCGGCGCTGCGCACCCTGTCGCGCATCGCCGACAAGGCCGGCGGACGGCTGGACCCGGTGATCGCCGTTCTGGATGAGGCCGCCAACGAGGTCGGAGAGGCGTCGCGCGCCATTCAGGGCTTCGCGGCCGACATGGATGGCGATGGCGGCAACCTGGACAAGATCGAGGAACGGCTGTTCGCCCTGCGCGCGGCCGCCCGCAAGCATGGCACCGATGTCGATGGTCTGGTGACCCTGCGCGCAGCCATGGCGGCCAAGCTGAACCTGATCGAAGACCAGGGCGACCTTCTGGCCAGACTGGCCGCCCAGGCGGAAAGCGCCAAGGCCAGTTATCTGGAGGGAGCCCGCGCGCTGTCCGCTGCCCGGTCCAAGGCCGCCGCCAAGCTGGATCAGGCTGTCGCGGCCGAACTGAAACCCCTGCGCCTGGAGAAAGCCCGTTTTGCCACCAAGGTGGAGCCGGTGGGCGAGGAAGGGTGGAGTGCGGCCGGCATCGATGACATCGCCTTCCAGGTTGCCACCAATCCCGGCACGCCGCCGGGCCCGCTGGCCAAGATCGCGTCGGGTGGCGAGCTGGCGCGCTTCATGCTGGCGCTGAAGGTGGTCCTGGCCCAGGTCGGCACCGTCCCGACCCTGGTCTTCGACGAAGTGGATACCGGTGTGGGCGGGGCCGTGGCTGACGCCATCGGCGAACGTCTGGCCCGGCTGGGGCAGCACGACCTGCAGGTCCTGGTCGTCACCCACAGCCCGCAGGTAGCGGCCCGCGGCGCCCATCACTGGAACGTGCGCAAGAAGGTCACCGCCGGCCGTACCGCGACGGAGGTCATTACCCTGTCGCCACAGGAACGGCTGGAAGAGGTGGCCCGCATGCTGTCGGGTGCCGAAATCACCCAGGCCGCCCGCGCCGCCGCCGAAAGCCTGCTGGCCGGACGGGGCTGACCCCGCGACCCCACTACCCCGCCCCTAAGGCGCGATGATCCCCAGATGGATCGCCATGGCGATGGCGTGGAACTTGTTATGGACGCCCAGCTTCTGCATGGCGTTTTCCATATGGAATTTCACGGTGCGTTCCGAGATGTTGAGGATGATCCCCGTCTCGGCATTGGTCTTGCCCCGGCAGGCCCACAGCAGGCAGTCGCGCTCCCGGTCCGTCAGGGGCGGAGGCGGCTCCGTCACGCCGTCGCGGGCCCCGCGCAGGGCCAGCACGCGTTCATGATAGGACAGGGCCACCAGCCGGAACCAGTTGGGGATGGCCTGCCCCAGGACCATGGCCTCCGCCCGCTCCGTCCAGAACAGGGAGATCAGCGAGGAGGCCGGGCGCCCATGGGCGTCCATGGCATGCACGGGCAGTACATAGCCTTCCGTCAGCCCATGATCGAACGCCACCTCCAGCACCTTGCGTGACTTCGACTTCACACCGCGCTTGGTCACGGGGTTGCTGAATTCCGCGATATCGGCCCATCGGAAAGGCGTGTTCGAGGTGGCGGCGCGGGTGGCGACGGGGTCATGCACGAAGAAGCCTTCATCCCGGTAAAGGCGTGCGAAATCGTCACGCACATTCGTCTGGAAAAACGGCATGGCGTCCGTCTCGTGCATCCGACGGACGTCGATATAGCTGAAGCTATCAAAGCCCAGCCGGCGGGAAATGGCCAGAAAAGTGGTCTCCAGGCGGTCGAGGTCGTCGCATGCCTGTATCTCGCCTAGGGCCTCATCAAGCGTGAGCATTCTAGCAGGCAGTTAATCGTTGGAGTTGTCATGATAATCACATCCGCCCCTGTCTGAACAGACAGTGATATGCGGGTCTGAACTTTGGCCTACTCCCCCCGGACAGAGGGGAGACATGGGATGCTGAGGAAAATCGAATGTTACAGGGCGGGTGACGCACCGGAACTGATGGCTCAGGCGTGGCGTCTGCGCCACCGCGTGTTCCGGGAGAAACTGGGCTGGGAAGTGGCATCGATCGACCTGCTGGAGATCGACCCCCTGGACCGGCTGGCCGTGCATCTGGCCGCCACCGACCGGGGCCGCGTCGTCGCCTATCTGCGGATGCTGCCGACAACCGGTCCCTATCTGCTGGAACGCAGCTTCGCGCATCTGCTGCCCGACGGCGTGCCGCGATCAACCGAGGTGTGGGAGGTGAGCCGCTTCGCCGCAGATCCCGATCATCCCGACCATCTGGTCATGGCCCGTGCCCTGGTCCGCGCCGGTATGACCCAGGGGGCGCTGCTGGGTGCCTCCCGCCTGATCGCCCTGACCGAACCGCCGTTCGAACGGTTCCTGCGCCAATGCGGAGTGACCGTCACGCGTGATCTGGGGCCCGTCATCGTCGGGCAGTCCAGCCATGGCGATGTCCGTGCCGTGCTGATCAGCGCCCTGATCGAACCCGCCCTGCGGATCGCCAACAGCAGCCAGGCGCCGCTGTCCGACCGCACTGCCGCTTGAAGGGAAATCACCATGCTGGCCGATACTTCCCGCCTGCTTCTGGGCGACCTGCCGGATTTCGCCGGCGACCCCCTGGGTTTTGCCGAACGCACCCTGATCGGGCGGGACACGCCGCTGAAGGCGCGGTTCGCCCATCGCCCCACCCTGTTCCTGGCCCGGCCGTCGGCCGTCCGCCAGGTGCTGCTGGACAATCGCGACAATTACAGCAAGGGGCGGGAAGCCGGGCGCCTGCGTCCCCTGTTCGGGGAAAGCATGGTGACGGCGGCGGGTGGCGATCGCTGGGCCCATGCCCGCGAAGCCGCCAAACCCGCCTTCACCCCCACCGCCCTGAACCGCGGCCTGGAAATGGCCATGGGCGTGCTGTCGCGGGAGATCGTCACCCTGACACGCATGGCCGGATACCCTGTGTCCCTGCACGAAACCATGGGCCGTATTGCCATGCGCATGGCCGTGGCTGCGCTGTTCCAGGCGGAAATGACCCACGCGCAGGCCGAAACCGTCTACCGGGCCTGCACCGTCGCACATCAGCGCATTTCAGAGACGATGTGGCGCCTGATCGACCTGGACGCCATCCTGCCCACACCCGCCAACCGCCGTTTCCGCCGGGCCATCACCGACATTGTCGGCGTGGTGGAGGAGATTTCCCAGGGCGGAGGCGGTGTCCTGGCCGGGATGGGGGCGCTGGCGGATCGTTACGGACGGCAGGCCTTGCTGGACGAGGCGGTGACCATGATGGTCGCCGGATTCGAGACGACGGCCAGCCTGGCGGGCTGGCTGACCTATACGCTGGCCGCACGGCCCGACCTTGCCCGCTGGGTGCGGGCGGAGGCGGAGGCGGCTGTCGACCCGTCGTCCGGTGACATTCCCGTGTCCCGTCTGCGTGACCTGCCACGCACCAAGGCCCTGGTGTCGGAATTGCTGCGGCTGTACCCGTCGGCCTGGTGGTATGCCCGCACCGCCATGGGACCCGACAGGATCGACGGCGTCACAGTGCCGGCCGGCGCCACCATCCTGCTCTGCCCCTGGGCCCTGCATCGACAGCCAGACCTGTGGCCGGACCCGCTGACCCTGAAGCCGGAGCGGTTCATGGGCCGGCCGGCCCATGACAAGTTCGCCTATATCCCCTTCGGTGCCGGCGCGCGCACCTGCATCGGCATGCATCTGGCCATGGCGGAACTGATGGCCATCGCCGTCGCGCTGGTTCTCACCTTCGAGATGCATCCCCTGTCGGGGACGCTGGAAGAGCTGCGGCCCCATGGCGGCGTGACGCTGGGCCCGCCGGAAGACGGCCTGCATGTGCAGTTTCAGATCCGCCAACCCACGCGAAAGGCCGCATGATGACCCGCAAACCCCATCTGGTGGCCGCAAACGATGGCAACGACGGGCACAGCGAGGCGCTGGCCTACGCCCTGGATCGCGTGGAGCGGGCGATCGGCGGGCACGAACGCCGGTTCCTGGTCGATGGCGACCTGACGCCGGTCCGCCTGCCGACAGACCTGTGGCTGGTCCTGGACGGCATCGCCCAGGATGAAGGCGTGATGACCGCGCATCTGGTGGAGATGGTCGCCCGCCGCGCCGGTCCCGGACGGTCCCTGGCGGCGGCCATCCGCGCCTTCATTCTGGCCTTCCACCGCCGGGAGGCTTGAGCGGAAGCCCCACAAACGCAAACCGGGCCGGGGCATCAACGCCACCGGCCCGGCTTTCCATGATCAACCAGAAGCGGAACGCCGCCTGGCCGACGCGGATCAGAGCTGCTTCAGCACATGCTCGGCGCTCGACACCTCGAAGGCGCCGGGCTTTTCCACTTCCAGCTTGGTGATGACGCCGTCTTCGGCCACCAGGGCGAAACGCTGGCCGCGATGGCCCAGATTATAGGCAGTGCCATCCATTTCCAGGCCCAGGGCCTTGGTCAGGGCGCCATTGCCGTCGGGCAGCATGGTGACCTTGCCGGCGACATTGTTGGCCTTGCCCCAGGCCTGCATGACGAACGGATCGTTCACGGCCAGGCAGACGATGTCTTCCACGCCCTTGGCCTTGATGGCTTCCGCATTCTCCACAAAGCCCGGCAGATGCTTGGCAGAGCAGGTCGGCGTGAAGGCGCCGGGCACGGAGAACAGCACGACCTTCTTGCCCTTGAACAGGTCGTCGGTGCTGACTTCCTGCATGCCGGATTCGGTCAGGTGCTTCAGGGTAACCGACGGGACGCGGTCGCCAACCTTAACGCTCATCTGGTGATCCTCCTTGGGGGGAATGTTGATGACAACGGATGGAATGGTTCTAGGCCACCGGCGGGGGCAGGACAAGGGAAAGGGGAAAGGCGATTTTCCGCCCATCGGCCGCTGGCACTGCTATGATCAACGCCGATATCGACAGCCCGGCCCACGCCCATGCCGAAATCCGCCAAGAAATCCCTGACGTCGCTTACCGGCCAGCTTCTGATCGCCATGCCGCAGATGCCCGATCCACGGTTTGAAAAATCCGTGATCTTCATCTGCGCGCACAATGCCGACGGGGCCATGGGGCTGGTGGTCAACAAGCCGTTCGACGGCATCGATTTCGCCCACCTTCTCCGCCAGCTGGATATCGACGTTTCCAAGCCCGCGCGCGAATTGCGGGTCCATTTCGGCGGGCCGGTCGAATCAGGCCGGGGTTTCGTGCTGCATTCCCCGGATTACAACCGCGAAGGCAGCATGCAGGTGAATGACCAGGCGGTGCTGACCGCCACCGTCGACATCCTGCGCGCCGTGGCCGACGGGCGGGGGCCGGAACGCGCCATCCTGGCCCTGGGCTATGCCGGCTGGGGCCCCGGCCAGCTGGACCAGGAGATGCAGCACAACGGCTGGCTGCACGCCCCGGCCAACGATGCGATCCTGTTCGACCCGGACCTGGACCATAAGTGGGAGCGTGCGCTGGCGACGCTGGGTATCAACCTGTCCATGCTTTCCGGGGATATCGGCCACGCCTGATCCGGCCGCCACTGAATGGTCGATCCGTGCCATCTTCCCTGGCCTCTGCGGATCGGCCGTCTGCATGCCCAACACAGGCCCGGCTTTGGTCCAAGTCCCGCCGCAATCGCAGGCTTGGATGATGTGGGGCTGTCGGCATTGCCGGCGGAAAACATCTGGGAATGAGAGATCAAGAAATGAAGCTGAAGAATATCCTGCTGCTGGCGCCGATGATGCTGCTGGCGGCCTGCTCCTCTGTCCGCGACAGTGAACAGAGCGCCAGCACCACCGGCACCGGCTACAGCACGCCGTTCCCCGGCAGCACAGGCACCGGCACTGGCGGCGTGGAGCGACAGGACCTGTCCAACCTCTCGCCCCAGCAGCAGCTGGCGCAGATCGGCGACCGGGTCTTCTTTGCCCTGGACCAGTTCGAAGTGTCACCGGAAGGGGCCGCCACGCTGGACAAGCAGGCAGCGTTCCTGCGCGCCAATCCGGCCGTAACCCTGACCATCGAAGGCCATTGCGACGAGCGCGGGACGCGCGAATACAATCTGGCCCTGGGTCAGAAGCGCGCCGACAGCGTGCGCCGCTATCTGGCTGCGGCCGGTGTCGATGGCAACCGCCTTCAGACCATCAGCTTCGGCAAGGAACGCCCGGCCGTGGCCGGTTCCGGCGCCGATGTCTGGCAGCAGAACCGCCGCGCCGTCAGCGTGGTGAATTAAGTCACCTTCCCGGCGGGGGCCAGACACCCCCGCCGGGACCGGGGGATTGCCGTCAACCGACCCCAACCACCTCGCCCAGCGCCACCGTGCGCCGGGCCGTTTCCACATGCAGCGCCTCGACCAGCTTGCCGTCGACGACGGTGATGCCCTTGCCGACGGCGGCGGCCTCCGCATGGGCGGCGATGATGCGCCGGGCCCGGGCCACTTCCTCGGCCGTCGGCGCGAAGGCCGCGTTGGCGGCGTCCAACTGCTTGGGATGGATCAGGGTCTTGCCGTCGAAGCCCAGCTCGCGGCCCTGACGGCAGGCGGCGGCGAAGCCTTCGGCATCGTCCAGATCGACATGCACACCGTCCAGCGCCGTCAGCCCATGGGCGCGGGCGGCCAGCATGCACAGGCCCAGACCGGTCACCATGGGCAGGCGGTCGCGCGTGACCAGCGCGTTCAGGTCCTTGGTCAGGTCCGATGTGCCCATGACCAGGCATTCCAGCCGCGGACAGGCGCCCGCAATCTCAGCGGCCGCCAGCATGGCACGCGGCGTCTCCATCATCACCCACAGGCGCAGATTGTCCGGCGCACCGGCGGCCCGCAGCACACGATCAGCCAGACGCACGCCTTCGGCACTGTCCACCTTGGGCACCAGCACGGCATCGGCACCCGACAGGGCGGCGGCCGTCAGGTCAGCGTGGCCCCAGGGGGTGTCGATGCCATTGACCCGGATCACCAGCTCCCGGCTGCCATAGCCACCCTGGTGCACGGCCTCCATCACCTGGGCGCGGGCCATGTCCTTGGCGTCGGGCGCGACCGAATCCTCCAGATCCAGGATCAGGACGTCGGCGGCAAGCGTACGGGCCTTGTCCAGCGCGCGGGCATTGGCACCGGGCATGTACAGGGCGGAACGGCGGGGGCGGAGGGTCATGGCGGTATCCCGGTCTGTCGAACGGCCCCACCCTAACCGACCACCCCCAGGGCGGCAACCCGCCGTCAGGTCCCCGACCGCACGGACGTCAGGAAACGGTCGACCTGGGTCTTCAACGCCTCGGCATGGCCGGACAGCTCCGCCGATGCCGTCAGCAACTGACGCGATTCGGCATCGGTCTGGTTGGTGCCTTCGCGCACATCGACCACCGCCATGGTCACGGTTTCCACCCCGCGTGAGGCATCGCGGGCGCTTCGGGCGATCTCGTTGGTGGCGGCGTTCTGTTCCTCCACGGCTGCCGCGATGGCAGAGGATATCTGGTTGACCTGACCGACGGTGGTCGCGATCTCCTTGATGGCGCGCACCGCCTCGCCCGTGGCCGACTGGATTTCGTTGATGTGCTGGGCAATATCATCCGTGGCGCGTGCCGTCTGGCTGGCCAGTATCTTCACCTCCGACGCCACGACGGCAAAGCCCTTGCCGGCCTCTCCCGCCCGCGCCGCCTCGATGGTGGCGTTGAGCGCCAGCAGGTTGGTTTGGCTGGCAATGTCGCTGATCAGGCCCAGCACGTCGCCGATGCGTTCCGCCTTGGTCGACAAGCCATCCACGATCTCGTTGGTGACAGCAGCCTGTTCGGCTGCCCGCTGGGTCCGGGCGGCGGTATCCTCGATCTGGCGGGCGATCTCCTGGATGGAATTGGCCAATTGGCCGGCGGCACTGGCCACCGACTGCACATTCTCGGTCGCCTGGGTGGCGGAACTCTCCACCGTGTCCACGCGTTCGCCCGTATTGCCGGCCGTTGTCTTCAGCATCTCGGCCGATTCCCGGATATGGGCCGAAGAGGTGCCGACCGCCGTCACCACCGCCTTCACATCATCCTCAAACCGCTGGGCCAGGGCGGCCATCTCAGCCTGGCGCGCCTGCTTGGCCCGCGCCTCCGCGGCGGTCTGCTCGTCACGCAGGTTGCGCGCCTCCAGGGCGTTGCGCTTGAACACCTGCACGGCCGACGTGATGTCGCCCACCTCGTTCTGGGAACGGGATTCCGGGATTTCCGTGGACAGATCGCCTTCGGCCAGACGCAGCATGCTGTCGGTCAGGCGGCGCAGTGGCAGGATGGAACCGACAGTCCACCAGCCGAAGCCGCCGCCCACCAGCAGACAGAAGCCGCAGACGATCAGCATCAGCTGGGAAAAGCCGCGCGCCTGGCTGCGGGTGGCGTCACCGATGATGGTGTTGTCGCGTTCCTGCTTGTCGATGAAGCGATTGATGCGGGCCAGCCATTCGACCAGATCCAGGCGCACTGTCGACAGCAGCAGCTCGCGCGCTTCCGGTGTCTTGCCGGCCCGGTGCAGCTCGATCACCTTCTCGATGCCGGGCAGGGTCTTGGCCTCGATCTCCTTGATGGAGGTCAGGATCTGCCGCTCTTCCGGCAGGATGTCGGTCCCGGCGGCGAACATGGCGTCCAGCTTCTTGGCCGATTCCGCATAGGCGGCTTCCAGCTTGCGGATATCGCCCACGATCTGGTCCATGATCTTGGGATCATCCACCAGCACCACATCGCGCAGCGCAATGGCGCGGTCATGCACGCTGCCGCGGAAATTGATGGCGTAGCGCTGCTTGACGCCGTTGACCTCATTGATCTGGGTCAGGCTGTGTTCGATCAGGCTGACCTTCTGCATGCCGATGCCGGTCAGGATGACCAGCAGGGCCAGCAACACACCAAAGCCGATCAGGACGCGGGTCTTGATCTTGGCATCGCGAAGGCTGGTCATGGATGTCATATCCTCAGACGATTGGATTACCCCATTTGGGGGAAGATGGCTGTAGCAAAGGTGGCGCGCAAACCGTCGTCAATGGCAGTGATGCACCGCACAGTGTCCGGGTGACGCATTGGGCATTGAAGGTAGGTCGATGGTGGGCGTAGCAAAGGGGAAGGACAAGTAAACGGTGATGCCGATGCGGACCATTCTGACCATCCAGTCCCACGTCGCCTTCGGGCATGTCGGCAATCGTGCCGCCGTTTTCCCCCTGGAAAGGCTGGGCTTCGATGCCATTGCCGTCAACACTGTACAGTTTTCCAACCACACAGGCTATGGCGCCTGGACCGGCATGGTGCTGCCGCCGGACCATATTGCCGACGTCCTGAAGGGGGTGGAGGCGCGCGGCGCCATGGATGGCGTGCACGCCGTGCTGACCGGTTATATGGGCGATGCAACCCTGGGCGACGTCGTCCTGTCCGCGGTGGAGCGGGTGAAGCAGGGCAAGGTGGACGCGCTTTATTGCTGCGATCCGGTGATGGGCGATGTCGGCCGCGGCTTCTTCGTGCGCCCCGGCATCCCGGAATTCTTCCGCGACCGCGCCGTGCCGCAGGCCGACATCATCACCCCCAACCAGTTCGAGCTGGAATATCTGACCGGAATGACGGTCACCGACCTGGCTTCTGCCCTGGCGGCCACGCGGCTGGCCCGCCGGCTGGGGCCGCGTTGGGTCATGGTCACCAGTCTGACGCGCGCGGACGCCGCCGGCGACCGCATCGAAATGCTGCTGGACGGGCCGGAGGGCGCCTTCCTGGTGGACACGCCGCGCCTGAACCTGTCGCCCTTGCCCAATGGGGCCGGCGACTGCGTGGCGGCCCTGTTCCTGGCCAAATTCCTGGAAACCGGTGACGGGGCGTCGGCCCTGTCGCATGCGGCGTCGGCCATCTATGCCGTGTTCCGCGCCACGCGCGACAGCGGCCAGCGCGAATTGCAGATCATCGCCGCGCAGGAGGAGCTGGTGCGCCCCTCCACCCTGTTCCGCGCCAGCCGCGTGGGGTGAAGTGCGTGAAGGGATGGGCCTTGCCGCGCCAGTGCCGGCGGGTCTATTGATTCCCAGACCCGATGCAGGAGTTGCCCCACCCATGTCCCGCAGCCTGACCCTGTCCGCCCTTCTCCTGCTGTCCGGCCTTGCCGGCGTCGCCGCCGCGACGGCCCAGCAGGCCGGCCCCCGCCCGCCGCAGGGCGAGTATGGCTGCGAGGTGCAGAAGGACAATCCCTGCCAGGGCCGTGTCGATTTCACCGTGGGCAAGAGCTTTGAGTTCAAGATCCCCGGCCCCGGCGATGTAACCTTTGAGAACAAGGGCAACAAGCGCTGCGTGCTGGAATATTCCATCACGGAAAGCACGCTGGCCGCTACAGGCCGGCAGATGTCGCTGGGCCCCGGCCAGACGCAGGTGCTGGTCGTGCGGGATGCCGGCGGCATGGTCATCCGCTTCTTCAACCGCGGCATCGGGTCCACCGCCTGTGATCTGACCGTCGGCCTGTCCTGACCCCCAACGCCCCGAACCATGGAGCGCCCGATGCGCACCCGCCTTCTGCGCCGCACCCTGCTGGCCCTGCCCGTCGCCGCCGGCCTTCTGTCCGCCCCCGTCATGCAGGCTGTCGCCGCCACGGGCGCCGTCTGGTCCGAAAAATTCGACCCGGCCCGCGATGCGGCCGCCGACCTGAAGGACGCACTGGCTGAGGCCAAGGCGTCGGGCAAGCGCGTGCTGATCGATGTCGGCGGCGATTGGTGCATCTGGTGCAAGCTGCTGGACGGCACCTTCGCCAGCAATGCCGATCTGGCCGCGCAGCGCGATGCCGCCTTCGTCACGCTGAAGGTGCATTACGACACGAAGGTGAACCAGAACAAGGCGTTCCTGTCGCAATACCCGGCCGTGGCAGGCTATCCGCATCTGTTCGTGCTGGATGCGGATGGCAAGCTGCTGCACAGCCAGGATACCGGCGCGCTGGAGCTGCCCGCCGACAAGGGCAAGGGCCATGACGTGGCCAAGATCCGCGCCTTCCTGACGGAATGGGGCGGGAAGGCCGGCTAAACCAAGGGTCATTGTCCATGATCCTTGGAGGCCGGCGCCCGTGCGCGGCAAGCCAAGCCGCCGGATGGCGGCGCCCGGCACCTGAGGGAACACGAAATCTCCCTTGGTCGGTCACGAGCAAGGGAGATTGGTACGAAACCGGCCCGTTACAGGCTGAAACAGTCAGGCAATGATGCTTCTGCTAATCCTTCGGCGTTAACCATGCCGAAGGATTTTTCATGTTCCGCTCCGCTCTGTTCGCAGCATCCCTGCTCGCCCTGTCTGCCCCTGCCCTGGCCGGGGCGCGGCAGGAAGCGACAGTGCTGATGCCTGAGGATCCGCGCGCATTGGCCGTTTTCAACGAATGGGGCTTTGCCGACGCTGTCATCACCGGCGACACAGCCTATCTGTCGGGCGTGGTGGCCGGACTGCGGCCGGGGGAGACGGACTTGAAGGTCGCCTATACCCGCGCCATGGAAAGGCTGACCACCATCCTGACCCGCGCCGGTCTGACCTGGGACGATGTGGTGGACATGACCACCTTCCACACCGACGTGCCGGGGCAGCTGGATGCTTTCGTGGCCGTGAAGAAGAACTATATCAAGGCACCCTACCCCGCCTGGACCGCCATCGGCATCACCCGTCTGGTCCCCGACACGGGCATCACGGAGATCAAGCTGACGGCGAAACTGCCGAAGAAGTGACGGGCCCGGAAAGGCAAAGGCCGCGCACCCGATGGGACGCGCGGCCTTTGCCTTTTTACGGGTGTTCGCGTGATCAATCCGCGAACGCGTCTTCCCACGATCCCTTCGTCGCCGCCTTGGAATATTCCGTGGCGCGGTTTTCGAAGAAGTTGGTGTGCTCCACGCCGTTCAGGATGGCATCCATCCAGGGCAGCGGGTTCTTGTCGGTCTTGTAGATCGGCTGCAGGCCCAACTGGGCCAGACGGCGGTCGGCGATATAGCGGATGTATTTCTTCACATCCTCGCCATCCAGACCCTTCACCGCACCCATTTCAAAGGCCAGGTCGATGAAGGCATCCTCGTGATGCACGATGGTCTCGCATGCCACATACAGCTCGCGCTGGAACTCCTCATCCCAGACCTCAGGGTTTTCGGAGATGAAGGTCTTGAACAGCTGGATGATCGACTGCGTGTGCAGGCTTTCATCGCGCACAGACCAGGTGACGATCTGGCCCATGCCCTTCATCTTCCCGAAGCGGGGGAAGTTCATCAGGATGGCGAAGCTGGCGAACAGCTGCAGCCCCTCGGTAAAGGCGCCGAACACGGCCAGGGTCTTGGCAATGTCCTTTTTGCTGTCGACATTGAATTCGTGCATGTAGTCGTACTTGTCCTTCATCGCCTTGTAATGAAGGAACGCGGAATACTCCACCTCCGGCATGCCGATCGTGTCCAGCAGATGGCTGTAGGCCGCGATATGCACCGTCTCCATGGCGGAGAAGGCGGCCAGCATCATGCAGACCTCGGTTGGCTGGAACACGCGGCTGTAATGCCGCATGTAGCAATTGTTCACTTCCACGTCGGCCTGCGTAAAGAAGCGGAAAATCTGCGTCAGCAGGTTCCGCTCGCCATCCGTCAGGTTGTTGCGCCAGTCCTTGACGTCGTCAGCCAGCGGCACTTCCTCCGGCAGCCAGTGGATTCGCTGCTGGGTCAGCCAGGCCTCGTAGGCCCAGGGATAGCGGAAAGGCTTGTAAACCGGGTTCGGCGTCAGCAGGGACATGTCACCAACACTAGATATAGGGGGTGGATGCCGTAACCTAGCACAATGGACGGCGGGGGGAAGCCCCAACGCCTGTGGATGGATTGTGGATAACGGGGGTGGTCGAAAGGGCGTATCCCCCCGGTTGCAGAGGACGCGCACCACTGAACCCCGCGACCATCCCCGTGAAACCCGGCGGGAAAAGAAGCCCTCCCTCCCCGCCGGGCCACGACCTATTTGCCGGCCGAATCCAGCACGAACCGACGATTGGCCGGCTGCAAAGGCCGGGCGTTGTTGGCAAACAGGGCGGCGAACTTGTCGATATCCGCCTGGGTGACGGTGATCGGCTGCTTCAGCTCCACCCAATGCACCACTTCGGCGCAGGGCGGCGTGGTCAGCGATCCCTCGTATCGATAATAGTCACGCGACGACGGCAGAAGGGCTGTCGTATCCAGGACGACCGCTTGCGCCGGCTTCGCCTCTCCTTCGGTCGACGGCATGACGTTCCACACGGCGGTGACGGCGGCGTTCGCGGCCCCCGGCATCATCATCACCCCCAGCACCGCCAGTTCGCCCGTCTGGGCATTCTTGTGGACCAGATGCACCTCCATCGGGGCCGCCTTGCCATTGATGGAATGTTCGCTGGGATGATGGAAATGGAACTGCAGAAGGTCGAACCGCTTGCCTTCCAGTTCGATGTAATTGCCAGCCTGGGCATTGGCCTGAATCGTATGACCGTTATTGATGACACTGACGCCCAGCGCCTTGTAGGTGACAGCCACAGGACCCAGCTTGGCCGGAATGGCGTCCGTGATGTCGATGGGCGATTGGGCCTTGCCGACCTCGCAGGCGGCGAAGTCCGGCGACAGGTGCCCCCATTCCGAAGGTCCGCCATGGCCCGCATAGGCCCAGTGCGGCGCCGGGCCGTCGGCCAGGGCCGGTGCCGCGGACAAGGCCGCCAATGAAGACAGGACCAGCACCATTCTTGTGGATTTCATCGCGTTTCCCCTCAATTTGCCGTCCACCTGACATCCCCCATCGCAGGGCCGTCTTTTGTGTCTGAGTCTTCTGGATGAGAAGACCCATCGGGACTGATGTACCGCAGTTTTCCGCGTCAATATCCGTCAATTCTCACCACCTATACTCTTGGACTGCGCAACAAAATAAGGAAATGGCGACGGAAAATTATGCGCTTTGTCTTGACCGGTGATTTAGAAACAAAGCGATCGGCCTGACCTATACGTAATACCAGGTTGCGATGAGTGTAATTCACCGCAACCTGGTTGGCGCGGTACGAGCGCCCGCGCGCCCATGTGCGCGTGAGCCAAGCCGCCGGGTGCTAAAGGCTGGCTGCCGGTGCACTGCCGCAAGACGCCTGTCGCCACCGGAAGAACGCCCTCTGGTTGCGATATCACGCCTGGTTTTCTGATAATGCCCGCCGATACTGCACGCTGATGGTGAATATATCGGGGGGGGTAGCCGCCTAACGCCCCCGCTCCGCCGTCTGCATATTGGCAGTCAGCAACGGGTGCAGGGCCGGCGCCAGGATTTTCAGCAACTGGGAGGCCAGCGCAGAGGTAAAGCGGTATTCCGCCGCTTCCGGCCCATGCACATGGGCGGTGATGACGCCGAAGAAACGGTCACCGACATAGAAGACGAAGGTGGCCGTGCGGTTGACAACGCGGCTTTCCAGCACGATGCCGCCGGGGCCATAGCGTTCGAAGCGGTGGTCGCCCGTGCCGGTCTTGCCGCCCACGGGGATTTCCTGCCCGTCGGCGCCGATGAAGGCGCCATGGACGCGCCGCGCCGTGCCATTGTCGACAATGTCGCGCAGATGCCGGCGCAGCACACGCGCCACTTCCGGCGCCATCACCTGCTCCGCCCCGTTCAGCAGCTTGGACGGCACGAAGCTGGTCTCATACGGCGTACCTGACGCGAAATGCAGGCGGCTGATGCGCAGGGTGGGCAGGCGCACCCCGTCATTCAGGATGACGCCCATCAACTCGGCCAGCGCCCCCGGCCGGTCGGCGGAGCTGCCGATGCTGGTGGCATAGCTGGGGATCAGGCTGCCGAACGGATAGCCCAGCCGCGTCCATTCCTCATGGATGCGGTTGAACGCCTCCTCCTCCAGCACGATGCCGATGCGGCTGTCCTGCGCCTGTTTGGATCGGGAAGAGAACAGCCATTTATAGCTTTCCTGCCGGGGGGCGCTGCTTTCCTTCAGCATGTCGCGGCGCTGCGGCTTGGGACTGTCCTGCAAATAGGCCACCAGCCACAGTTCCAACGGATGCACGCCCGCCATATAGCCGCGATCGTTCAGCGACCAGTCATCGGCCGCATAGCGGTCATACAGCGCCTTCAACTGCGCCGCAGGCGGGCCGCCGGCCGGCATGTGCCGGTCCAGGAACTTGGCCAGTTCCTCGATCGGGGCATTGGGCAGGGCCGAGC
This sequence comes from Hydrogenophaga intermedia, assembly GCA_943371025.1. Lineage (GTDB taxonomy): Bacteria > Pseudomonadota > Alphaproteobacteria > Azospirillales > Azospirillaceae > Niveispirillum. The sequence goes on along the minus strand of CALRTC020000003.1, from coordinate 301,862 downwards.
GGAAAATCACCGTCAACCGGTCGGGCGTGGGGCGGACCCGCTTGGCCAGCTTGTCCAGCGCCGCGTCGGGCGCCAGCCCCTGGTAATCGGCCCAGAATTTGTTCAGGTAGGCGCTGCCCTCGATATCCGCGAACTGCGCCAGATAGGTGCGGCGGGCGGGATGGCGCGGATCATCCATCAGGTCGTCGCGGCGGTCCGGCCCCTCGGCGATGTAATGGTTGACGATGTCGCGCATCAGCCGGATGAAGACCAGATTGACCGAATGGCGGAACGCCTCGGCCAGCGGCATCACCTTGCCATCATCATGGTCATCGAAATTGCCGAAGCTGTGCAGGCCGCCGCCGGTGAAGAACCGTTCCGCCGGGCTGGCCGAATAGTCGCGCAGCATGGCCTGGTCCAGGATGTCGGCGATGCCGATGCCGGGCTGGGCCGCCATGGTGCGCAACACCCACTGGCTGAGCCGGTCCGGCGCCTCCATCGCCGCCGCCTCCAGTTCATGCGGTTCGCGGGTGATATAGCGCTCATGCAGCTTGGCCACGATTTCCAGATATGTCGCCAGAGTGCGCAGCTTGGCGGTGGACCCCAGGTCCAGCTTGGCCCCTTCGTTCAGGTCCAGCGGCTGGGGCAGCGTGTCGACCTGTACCCGCACCAGATTGGCCTCTGCCGTGCGTTCGAACAGGGTGACGGAATAGACGATGCGGGCCGGGTCGGCATCGTTCAACAGCCGGTCGCCGACCAGGCCCAGTGCTGCAGCCTGGGCCGGGTCGGCCAGCTTCTTCAGCGTCTCCGTCACCCGCGCCTGGGTCGGCTGGTCCAGCGTGGTTTCCACCGCCAGGTCCAGCCGGTCCAGCGCGTAAAGGCTGGGCACGCCCAGCATGCCCAGCAACCGGGCGCGGATGGCATTTGTCGCTTTCTGCTCGACAAAGCTGGGCTCCGGGATGGAAGGCGGTTCTTCCCGGAAGCGCAGGGGGAAGAAGCGGGCGGCATCGGCCAGCGGGGCCCCGATGATTCCGGCCTTTTCCAGCACGCTCAGATGCGTATTGGCCAGATCGTTCAGGGCGGCGCGGCCATTGGGGCCCAGATAGGCGGACGGGCGGCGCTGCGCCAGCAGCAGGCTCAACACCTGCTTATAGACGATGGCCTGGGCCTGAAGCTGTTCCTCCGTGCGGGGCTGGCCGCGCAGGATGCGGTTCGCCAGCTCGAAATCCGTGCCGTACCAGGCCCATAGCCCATCACCCAACCCGTTCACCTCCCCCACCCCCGGCCGGGCCGACAAGGGCGTGGAGTTCAGGTAATCGACCAGGATCTGGTGGCGCACGCGCGTCGTGTCCGGCCCGGCCTTATAGGCTCGGACAGAGGCCGACATCATCTGGCGCAGCTTCTCTATGCCGCTGGCCGTGCGCCCTTCGGGTGAATGGCGGTACTTCTCGATCTGGGTGGCCAGCGTCGATCCACCGGCGCGCGGATTGTCGGGATCGATCAGCTTCAGCGGGATATTGATGACGGCCAGCGCGAAACGGTCCCATTCCACGGCCGGGTTGCGGAACGGAAAGGTCTGGTCCAGCAGTTCCCGGTTCTCGATGAACAGCAGGGTATTGGCGACCAGCTTCGGCACCTCGTTGAAGCCGGCATAGGTGCGTTCCGGGTAACGGCTGTCATAAAGCGGGTTGCCCATCTGGTCGCGGATGGAAATGCCGCCCGATGTCTTCTCCGGATAGGGCGCGAAGCCGCCGAATTCGATGTAATCGCGCAGCGCCGCACTGGGCCGCGCCTGCAGGTCCACGCGGTAATCGGCGGCGGTCAGCCGCTCGACATAGCTGGGCAGGCTGGCATAGCCCAGCCGCTGGTCATAGGGGCCGGGACCGGGAAAGCGGATATCGGGGTTGGGGCCGGGCTCAACAACCCAGGTCAGGTCGCGACCATAGCGCGCCAGCACCTCCGCCTGGAAGCGGGAGGTCTGCGCCTCCTGCCACACGGCGGCACCGGCGACGGCCGCCAGTCCCAGGGTCATGCCCCAGGCCATCCAGCGATAGAACCGTGCCGACGGCATGCCGTGTTGCGCTCCCCCAACCTCTTGTAATTAAGGCATCCATAGCATGCGCCCCAAGCCTTCGCCATGGGGCTGCTACCCCCTCTGTCGAACGGACAGGCGGTGCTACATCAGACTTGGCGGAACACCAGTTTCTTCGACAAGACAAAGTTGAAAACCAGGCCCGAGACGCTGCCCGCCGCCACCCCGGCATAGGGCAGCAGCGCACCCAGCGCCTGCGGCCACAGGCCGATCATGTCGATGATGGACGGCCCGATGCGCAGGACCAGCACATAGACGCTGTAATTCACCACGGCGCCAATGGCATTGGCGGCGATGAACCGTGCCCATTGCTTCAGCGCCCCCCGCCGGCTGACACCGATGAAGGTAAAGCGGCGGTTCATGTACCAGGTAAAGGTCGCCGCCATCAGATAGGAGAAGACGCGCCCGCTATAGAAATCCAGCATCAGCAGATGCAGGGCGATGAACAGCGACGCCATATCGACCAGAAGCCCCCCGACCCCGATCAGGGCGAAGGTCATGAACTGACGCGGGACCTGGTTGCTCATGGCGTGAATGTCGTCTGTGGCGGGGTGCCGCATGCCTACACCCTTTCCGCGCGCGGGTCACGCCCTCGACAGCGCGGCCCTGATAGGATAGGCGTTGCCCCATGTCGATCGCCAAAGCCATCCACCACCCTTTCGCCACCGGCGCGCTGCCTTTGCCGCCGCAAGGCGCCGGTTTCATCTTGAATGCGGAGGCCGACAGCGCCCTGCCGCCGGCCTTGCGCGGGCTGGTCGCCGTCACGGGGTTCAAGCCTGCCCATGACGCCCTGTCCGCCGCCGGCTTCCGCGTGGAAAAGGCCCTGCCCCCCGGCGATTACCAGACCGGCCTCTGCCTGCTGACCAAGCACAAGGCGCAAAGCCTGGCCGCCATTGCCCAGGCCTGGACCGCCCTGCCCGTGGGCGGGCGGCTGGTCTGCTGCGGCGACAATGACACGGGCGTGGCCAGCCTGATGAAGGCGGTGAAGGATCATCTGGGCGAGATCGAAAGCCTGTCCAAGCATCATGCCCGCGTCTTCTGGCTGACCAAGGGGGACGGGCCCGTCCCGCCGGTCTTGGCCCAATGGCAGGCCGACGGTCAGGCGCGGCTGGTGGAGGCGACGGGCTTCATCGCCGGCCCCGGCATGCATGGCTGGAACAAGGTCGATGTCGGTTCCCGCCTGCTGGCGGCGCAGTTCCCCGGCTCCATCCGCGGCCGTGTCGCCGATCTGGGCGCCGGCTGGGGCTATCTGTCCGCCGCCCTGCTGCGTTCGGGCGCCAAGGTGGCGGGCCTGGACCTGTTTGAAGCGGATGCCGGCTCCCTGGCCGCGGCAGAGGCCAATCTGGCCCCGCTGTCGGGCGGGGCGACGGTGCTGAAATACCATTGGGCTGATGTGACGGCGGGCCTGCCGCGCGGCCGCTTCGACGTGATCGTCACCAACCCGCCTTTCCATGCCGGCAAGGCCACCGACGTGACCCTGGGCAGCCAGTTCATCGCGCGGGCCGCCGAAGGGCTGGCGTCAGGCGGCACCCTGCTGCTGGTCGCCAACAAGCACCTGCCCTATGAGGCCGTGTTCGACCAGCATTTCAAATCCCGCCGCACGGTGGCGGAGGCCGAGGGTTTCAAGGTGATCGAGGGGAAGCGGTAGGGGGGCGGGTCAGTCGCCATCCTGCCGTGACATGGCAGATGGTAAATCAGGTCAGCAAACGGGGGACCGGCGGCGGGGCGTCGAAATTGCCGGCTTCAATCTGCTTCAGCCAAGCGGCCACCTCTTCGTGCGGTACTCCCCATGGATCGGCCAATGCCTCTTGCACCGCTGCCGTAAACGCTGCCCGTTCGGCGGCATCCATGGGCTGCCAGTCCAAATCGGCTTCAGGTCTGTGTACAGGGTGCATCGGCTTGCTCCTCGGCGTCGCCCCCTAATCTTGTATTAGATCGGTTGTGTATCAATCCGATTCCACGCCCCACGCCCGGCTTGCATCCCCGCCCCGTCTGCTCCGCCGTTTACGCCTTGCCGCCCCAGGCTTATATATGCCCGCATGACGATACCGTTTTTGAAGATGCACGGGCTTGGCAATGACTTCGTGGTCATCGATGCCCGCACCCGCCCCGTCCCCCTGACGGAGACGCAAACGCGCGCCATCGGTGACCGGCGGCGTGGGGTGGGGTTTGACCAGTTGATCCTGATCGAACCGCCGCAGGACCCCGCCGCCGACATCTTCATGCGCATCCTGAACCCCGATGGCAGCCAGGCTGGCGCCTGTGGCAATGCCACACGCTGCGTCGCCTCCTTGGTCGGCAAGGGGCTGGGGCGTGACCAACTGGTCATCCAGACCATTTCCGGCCTGCTGCGCTGCTGGCTGCATGAAGATGGAACCGTCACCGTGGATATGGGGCCGGCGCGGCTGGACTGGCAGCAGATCCCGGTGGCGGAAGCCTGCGACACGCTGCATCTGCCCGTATCCGCCGGGCCGCTGACCGATGGGGTCGGCGTCAATATGGGCAACCCACATGCCGTGCATTTCGTGCCGGATGCGGAAGCCGTGGACCTGCCCCAGTGGGGGCCGCAGTTGGAACGCCACGCCTTCTTCCCCAACCGCGCCAATATCGAGGTGGCCAGCGTCACCGGGCCGTCGTCGGTACGCATGCGCGTCTGGGAACGCGGGGCCGGCATCACCCAGGCCTGCGGGTCGGGCGCCTGTGCCGTGGGCGTGGCCGCCATCCGGCGCGGGCTGGTGCAGGGCCGGCGCGTGGCTGTCACCCTGGATGGCGGGGTGCTGCAGATCGAATGGCGTGACGACGGCCATGTGCTGATGACCGGTCCCGTCGCCACCTCCTTCGCCGGCACGCTGGGCGCCGATCTGCTGGGCGGAGAGGCGCTGTGAGCGTCGATACCAGCCTGGCCGAGGCCGAGCATGTGCATGAAAGCGGCGAAGGTGGTCCGCCGGAAGTGACCGGCGGGGCCGGGGAACCGACCCTGGTCACCTTCGGCTGCCGCCTGAATGCCTATGAGTCCGAGGTGATGCGCAACCATGCCCGCGATGCCGGGCTGGATGATGTCGTCATCATCAATACCTGCGCTGTGACGGCGGAGGCAGAACGGCAGGCGCGGCAGACCATCCGCCGCCTGCGCCGCGAACGGCCGGACGCCAAGATCATCGTCACCGGCTGTGCCGCCCAGGTCAGCCCGGAAAAATTCGCCGCCATGGGTGAGGTCGACCATGTGCTGGGCAATGATGCCAAGCTGACCCCCACCCCCTGGGCCGATTTCGGCGGCGGCACGGCCGAGCGTGTGGTCGTCAACGACATCATGAGCGTGAAGGAAACCGCCGGCCATCTGATCCAGGGGATGGAGGGGCGCGCCCGCGCCTTCGTGCAGGTGCAGAACGGCTGCGACCATCGCTGCACCTTCTGCATCATCCCCTATGGTCGCGGCAATTCCCGGTCGGTCCCGATGGGGGAGATCGTGGAGCAGGTCCGCGCCCTGGTCGCCGCCGGCTATAACGAGGTGGTGCTGACCGGGGTGGACGTCACCTCCTATGGCGCCGACCTGCCGGGCAAGCCCAGCCTGGGCCAGATGGTGCGCCGGTTGCTGGCGCTGGTCCCCGACCTGCCCCGCCTGCGCCTGTCCTCGCTCGACGCCGTGGAGATGGATGAGGATCTGTGGCGTCTGGTGGCCGAAGAACCCCGCCTGATGCCGCATCTGCACCTGTCGCTGCAGGCCGGCGACGACATGATCCTGAAGCGGATGAAGCGCCGCCACCTGCGCGCCGACGCCATCGCCTTCGCCGAAAAGGCAAGGGCCTTGCGCCCCGACATGGTGTTCGGCGCCGATATCATCGCGGGATTCCCGACAGAGACAGAAGAGATGTTCCAGAACAGCCTGGACATCGTGGCACAATGCGGCCTGACCTGGCTGCATGTCTTCCCCTACAGTCCCCGCCCCGGCACCCCCGCCGCCAAGATGCCCCAGGTGCCCGGCCCCATCCGCAAGGAACGCGCCGCCCGTCTGCGTGCCGTTGGCGAGGCGCAGGTCGCCCACTATCTGGCGGAACAGGTTGGTCGTTCCGCCAGCGTACTGATCGAACGGCCGGGCCTAGGCCGCAATGAAGGCTTTGCCGAAGTGGTCGTGCCGGATCATTATCAACCCGGAACGATCATCCGCTGTACCATTACCGGCGTGGCCGGCACACAACTGACCGCGCGAGTCCTCGACTGATGCTGAACTGGTTCAAGAAGAAGCCGGCCCCGCAACCCAGCGTCCCGCCAGCGGCCCCGGTACCCGCCCCCGTGGTGGAAAGCGTGGTCACGCCGGCGCCGGTGACGGCAGAGGTCGAAACGGTGCAGGCGGTGGCCGCCCCGGTGCCCGAGGTCGCGCCGCCGACCGTGACGGAGCCTGTCTCCACCGCCCTGCCGGAGCTGGAAGACCGCCCGGAAAAGAAAAGCTGGTTCGCCCGGCTGAAGGACGGCCTGTCCAAATCCACCAGCCGCCTGACGGAGGGCATCACCGGCATCTTCACCAAATCGAGGCTGGATGACGAAGCGCTGGAGGAGCTGGAGGAACTGCTGATCCGGGCCGATCTGGGCCCCGCGACGGCGGCCCGCCTGACGGCCGGTCTGGCCAAGACCCGCTTTGGCAAGGAAGTCTCGGCCGACGAGGTGAAGGATTACCTCGCCACCGAATTGCAGAAGATCGTGGAGCCGGTGGCCCAGCCGCTGGTCATCGACCCGTCGAAGAAGCCGCACATCATCCTGCTGGTCGGCGTCAATGGCACGGGCAAGACCACGACCATCGGCAAGCTGGCCCGCCAGTTCCGGGACGAGGGCAAAACGGTCTGGCTGGCCGCCGGCGACACCTTCCGCGCCGCCGCCGTGGCGCAGTTGAAGATTTGGGGCGAGCGGACGGAATGCCCCGTCGTGTCGCGCGAAACCGGGGCCGATGCCGCCGGTCTGGCCTATGACGCGGTCCAGCAGGCGACGGCCGCCGGGGCCGACGTGCTGCTGATCGACACGGCCGGCCGGTTGCAGAACAAGGCCGGGCTGATGGAAGAACTGCGCAAGATCGTGCGCGTCATCAAAAAGCTGAACCCCGAGGCGCCGCATACGACCCTGCTGACGCTGGACGCCACTACGGGCCAGAACGCGCATAGCCAGATCGAGGTGTTCAAGGACATGGTCGCCATCAACGGCCTGATCCTGACCAAGCTGGACGGGTCGGCGCGCGGCGGCGTGCTGGTGGCGCTGGCCGAACGGTTCAAGCTGCCGGTCCACGCCATCGGCGTCGGCGAAGGCGTCTATGACCTGCGCCCGTTCGAGGCTCGGGGCTTTACCAGGGCCCTGGTCGGGCTGGAGTAACCCACCACAGAAAGGGAAACGGCGATATGGCGGCTGACAGCATTGTCCGGACCGGACAGCCCAGCCGCACCGCGCTCCGGGTTGCCACCCTGCGCGCCGTCCATTCCCTGCTGGACGAGCCGATCGTACTGGATGACCCCGTCGCCCTACCCATCCTGGGCCCGGCAGCCGAGGCGGCCTTGCGCGACGACCCGTTCCCGCACAATGACCCGCTGCCCCGGGGTTTGCGCGCCGGGCTTGTGGTGCGCAGCCGTCTGGCCGAGGACGTGCTGGCCGACGCCGTGGCCGATGGCGTCCGCCAATATGTCGTGCTGGGGGCCGGCCTGGACACTTTCGCCTACCGCAACCCGTATGCGATCCTGCGCGTGTTCGAGATGGACCATCCCGGCACCCAGGTCTGGAAACGGCAGATGCTGGCCGATGCCGGCATTCCGGTCCCGAACAACCTGACCTTCGCCCCCGTCGATTTCGCACAGTCCAATCTGGCGCAGGGGTTGGCGGCGGCCGGATTCAACGACACGCAGCCCGCCTGCTTCTCCTGGCTGGGCGTCACCATGTACCTGACCGACGCCGCCATCATGGACAATTTGCGCTTTGTGGCGGGCCGGCCGGCCGGGACCAGCATTACCTTCGATTTCCGCCTGTCACCGGATTTGCAGAATCCAATTGAACGCGCCGTCGGCAAGCTGGTGGCCCAGCGGGTCGCTGCGGAAGGGGAGCCCTTCCTGTCCGCCTTCGATCCTGCTGACTTACGCGCCTGCGTCCAGGCCCTGGGCTTCCATCAGGTCGAACTGCACAGCCCCGACAGCCTGAACCGCCGCTATCTGCATCGGCGCAAGGATGCGCTGCGCGCCAATTGCTGGATGCTGACGGCACGGGTCTGACCGGGGCACCGTCACAACAGGGCAATCGGATGAACAGGAGAACCATCCCGAAATTGGAGCACCGTCATCCCGGCGAAGGCCGGGATCCAGCGCGCGCGTCGGCGCGCTGTTTGAGTCATGTCGCCGCTGACGCGGCTCTATCTGGATCCCGGCCTTCGCCGGGATGACGGAGAACCCTTTGCATGACTATAGCCCTTCACCCGATTGCCCTGACCGTCACAAAATCTCCTCTTCCCAAGCCCCCCCGGTTTGGCGCATAAGGAAGTGCAAACTCGAAGGAGCTTGCACAGTGATTTCCTCCAAAAATTCGGTTACTGACCCGTCGGTGCAGACTTTTGCCGACGCTGATGGCGCTTATGCCCGTGTCCGGGCGCTGTATGATCAGGCCGTTGAATATCTGCGTGACCGGTTTTCCGCCTTTGCCCGTGGCGATGATCTGGGGGGGCGTGTTCGCGCCTGCTACCCCTTCATCCAGGTCCGCATGACCAGCGAACCGCGCGTCGACAGCCGTCTGGCCTATGGTTTCGTCCATGGCATGGGTACCTTCCGCACCACCGTCACCCGTCCTGACCTGTTCGACCATTATCTGCATCATCAGTTGACGCTGCTGGTGAAGAACCATGGCGTGCCGCTGGAAGTGGGGGTCAGCGACACGCCCATCCCCATCCAGTTCGCGTACCCTGAGGGCATGCATGTCGAAGGCGACCTGACGCCGGAGCGGCTTGACCAGCTTCGCGATTATTTCGACCTGCCCGATCTGGTCTATATGGATGACAGCATCGTCAACGGCACGCACATCACCCCGCCGGGGGCGCCGCGGCCGCTGGCCCTGTTCACGGCCCCGCGTGTGGATTACAGCCTGCATCGGCTGAAGCATTACACGGCGACCAAGCCCGACCATTTCCAGAACTATGTCCTGTTCACGAACTATCAGTTTTACATTGACGAGTTCGTGCGCCGCGGGCTGGAGATGATGGAACCGTCGGACGATCCGGCCACCCAGGCCTATCGCCGGCAGTATGAGGCCTTCATCGAACCGGGCGATCACGTCACCTGGAACCAGGAAGTGCATCCCGGCCGGGCGCCGGAGGGGCAGAAGGTGGCCCGCCTGCCGCAAATGCCCGCCTATCACCTGAAGCGCGCCGACGGCAATGGCATCAGCATCGTCAATATCGGCGTCGGCCCGTCCAATGCCAAGACGATCAGCGACCATATCGCGGTCCTGCGCCCGCATGTCTGGCTGATGCTGGGCCATTGCGCCGGCCTGCGCGACACGCAGCGCCTGGGCGATTACGCGCTGGCGCATGGGTATGTGCGCGAGGACAAGGTGCTGGACGCCGACCTGCCGACCTGGGTGCCCATCCCGGCCCTGGCCGAGGTGCAGGTGGCGCTGGAGGACGCGGTGGAGAAAGTGACCGGTTTGTCCGGCTGGGAACTGAAGTCGATCATGCGCACGGGCACCGTCGCCACCATCGACAACCGCAACTGGGAACTGCGCGACCATAGCGAGCCGGTCCAGCGCTTCAGCCAGTCCCGCGCCATCGCGCTGGACATGGAATCGGCAACGGTGGCCGCCAATGGCTTCCGCTTCCGCGTGCCCTACGGCACCTTGCTGTGTGTGTCGGACAAGCCGCTGCACGGGGAGATCAAGCTGCCCGGCATGGCCAACCATTTCTACCGCGCACGCGTGGATCAGCATCTGGCCATCGGCATGCGGGCCATGGAGATCATGCGCGATTACGGACTGGAACGGCTGCACAGCCGCAAACTGCGCAGCTTTGCCGAAGCGGCGTTCCAGTAAGGGGACAATGACGGCGGGACGGGGTTACCCTTCCCGCCGCCCGCCGATCAGGAATTCCTTGTTGCCTTCCGGCCCCGTGATCGGGCTTTCGGCGACGCCCAGCACGGTCCAGCCCGCCTGCCCCGCCAGCCAGGCCTGGATACGGTCGCACACTTCCTGATGCAGTTCCGGTTCGCGCACGACGCCGCCCTTGCCGACGCGGCCCTTGCCCACCTCGAACTGCGGCTTGATCAGGGCCACCAGAAAGGCGCCGGGTTTGGTCAATGCCATGGCGGCCGGCAGCACGGTTTCCAGACCGATGAAGCTGGCATCGCAGACGACGATATCGGCCGGGTCGGGGATGATCTCCGCCGTCAGGTGCCGGGCGTTGGTCTTTTCCAGAACCACGACGCGCGGGTCTTCCCGCAGCTTCCAGGCCAGTTGCCCATGCCCCACATCCACCGCATAGACCTTGGCAGCCCCGCGCGTCAGCAGCACGTCGGTGAAACCACCCGTCGACGCACCGACATCGATGCCGATAAAGCCCGTGGGGTCGATGGCGAACTGGTCCAGCCCCTTGACCAGTTTCAGCCCGCCACGGCTGACCCAGGGATGGTCCTGCCCCTTGACGTTCAGCTGCTGGCTTTCCGGCACCATGTCGCCGGCTTTATCGATGCGGCGGGTGTCGGCATAGACCAGGCCGGCCAGGATCAGGGCCTGGGCCTTGGACCGGCTCTCGGCCAGGCCACGGTCGACCAGGGCCTGATCGACCCGTACCTTCGCTTCCTTCACTTTCGGTGGCTTGGACATCGGCGCCTGATTTTGCGATAAGGGATTAATCGGAATTGATAGTCACTAAACAACGGATAGGCCAATGAAACACGCCCTGATCATCGCATCCCTGGCCATAGCATCCCTGTCCCTGTCGGCCTGCAACACGGTGGAAGGCGTCGGCAAGGATATCAAGAGCGCCGGCAAGGCCATCGAGAAGAGCGCCGACGGCGCCAAGAAGTAAGCGCACCGGTCATCCAACTCAGGCGGGCGGGGCGAAAACCTTCATCATCTCGCCCGCATCCAGCAGGCGCCATTCGCCTTCTGCCAGATCGCCCAGCGTCAGCGCCCCGATGGAAACGCGGTGCAGCGTTTCCACATGGTTGCCCACGGCCGCGAACATGCGGCGGATCTGGTGATAGCGGCCTTCATGGATGGTCAGGCGCGCACGGGTCTCGCCCAACACTTCCAGCTTTGCTGGCAGCAGCGGCGTCTTCTCCCCCTTCAGCATCAGGGTGCCGGTGGCGAATACCGCTCCTTCCTCCCCCGTCAACGGCCGGGCCAGTTCCGCCTCATACACCTTGGGTACATGGGCCTTGGGGGAGATGATGCGGTGAAGCAGCTGGCCATCATCGGTCAGCAGCAGCAGGCCTGTCGTGTCCCGGTCCAGCCGGCCCACGGGGGCGATGATCGGGTTGCGATATTCAAACCGCTCCGGCAGCAATTCATAGACGATACGGCCGGGGTCGCTGGTGGAACAGGTATAGCCCGCCGGCTTGTGCAGCATCAGCACGCTGCCCTGCGGCGGGTCCAACGCCTCCCCATCGATGCGGATATCGGCATGCTCGGCCTTGTCGCCATCGGACAGCACGGTGCCATCGGCCCGCGTCACCCGGCCATCCTTCAGCAGCATCTTCACGTCGCGCTGGCTGCCATAGCCCAGATTGGCGATCAGGCGGACAAGGCGCATGGCGGAATTCCCTGGATTGGACCGGTCGGCGAAGGGCCAAAGCCTTAGCGCCAAAGCCCCGCCGTGGGAACCCCCTAAGCACCTGCCCCCAGCCGGCCCACAGCCGCCGCATAGTCGCGGCGCAAGTCTTCGGCAATGGCGGCCACGGGTTCCACGGCGCGGATGCCGCCCACCCCCTGCCCCGCCGCCCACAGATCTTTCCAGCGCCTGGCCGCGTCGCCGCCATAGTCGCGCGTCGCCGGCTTATCCAGATCGGCGGGATCATAGCCATTGGCCAGCAGCGACGGCTTCAGCCAGGATGCCGGCGTGCCGGTGATGGCGGCACTGACCAGCAGATCGTCGATCCCGGCCTCCACCACCATGCGCTTATAGTCCGGCGCGGCCAGACTTTCGGCCGCCGCGATGAAGCGGGTGCCCAGCAGGGCCAGATCGGCCCCGGCGGCAATGGCGCCCGCCACCCCCGCCCCGTCACCAATGCCGCCACCGACGCACAGGATGCCGTCGGTCAAGGCCCGCACCGCCGCGATGAAGGCAAAGGGCGACAGAAAGCCCGTATGCCCGCCGGCCCCGGCCGAGACACAGACCAGCCCATCCACACCCGCCGCCACCGCCTTGGCCGCCAGCCCCATGCTGATGACATCGGCCAGGACCAGCCCGCCATAGGCATGCACCGCCTCCATCACCGGCTTGGGACTGCCCAGCGCCGTGATGACGATGGGCGGCCGGTGCCGGTGCAGCACCGCCAGATCATCCGCCAGCCGGCTGTTGCTGGCATGGGTGACCAGATTGACGGCCCAGGGTCCATCCGCACCCGGCCGCAGGCTGCCGGCAATGGTGCCCAGCCATTGGTCCAGCTCCGCCGTCGTGCGGCAATTATGGGCCGGCAGGGCACCCACCATGCCGGCACGGCAGGCAGCCACCACCAGATCGACGCCCGACACCAGGAACATGGGCGCCACCATCACGGGCAGGGACAGGCCCGGCAGGGTCCGGCGAGACATGGTCATGACAGCCGCTCCACCACCATGGCCACACCCACACCCTGCGCGCCCGTCGCCACCACCAGCCCCAGCGTGCCGCCGCCCTCGTCCAGCGCGTCCAGCAGTGTGGACAGCAGGATGGCACCCGTGGCGCCCATCGGGTGCCCCTTGGCCAGATGGCCGCCGGCGACATTCACGCGGGACCGGTCGATATCGCGGTCGCGCAGGAAGGCGGCGATGGTGACGGCGAAGGCCTCCATGAACTCCACCCGGTCCATATCGGCCAGTTTCAGTCCGGCGCGGTCCAGGGCCCTGTCCATGGCCGTGAAGCCGGCGGTCAGGCTGTCGCGCGGGTCGCCGCCAGCTTCTGCCCAGGCCAGGACGCGGGCGCGCGGCGGCCGATCGCCCTCGGGCCCGCCGATCACGGCCAGCGCGGCACCGTCCGCCATGGGCGGGGCATGGGCGACGGTGTGCCGGTGGTCGATCTGCGCGCCGTCCAGCGCGTCGCGATATTGCCCCGCCAGCCGGGAGAAGACAGGGCGCAGGCCGGACAGGCTGTCGGCGGTCGTCGGGCGCGGCAATTCCTCCCGCGACAGATCCCCGATGGTGATGCGCGACGCGCACAAGGCCGGCCGCATTTCGGCCGCCGCCGACCGTTCCTGCGACATCAGGGCGACTTCATCCATTTCCGCCCGCGTCACGCCCAGCTTCATGGCCAGAAGGTCGGCCGCCAGCGCCACGGGGATATAGCGGCGGACGGGGGGCAGGTCGCTGGCCGTGTAATAATCGGCATTGTCGGCCATGAAAGCCACATGCGACAGCATCTCCACCCCGCCGGCCAACACCGACCGCGCCTGCCCGGAAGCCACCTGCGCCGCCGCCAGCCCGATGGCCGACAGGCCCGACGCGCAGAAATTATTGATGCTATGGACCGGCATGTCGTCGCGCACGGCGCCCCGCATCTTCGCCACCATGGCGATGTGCCCACCCTGCGCGCCGACCTGCCCCACGCACCCAACGATCATCAGGTCTGCCCGGTCCCGCGCATCATGCCCCCGGTCCGACAGCGCCCCGGTCAACAATCCCAGCAAGTCACCGGGACTGAACCGCGCCAGCCCGCCTTCGCTGGCATGCGCCCGGCCGCGCGGGGTCCGCACCGCATCATGGATAAAGGCCTTCATGCCGCAGCCCCTTCATCGGCGCTTGCCGCCGCATTGACACGGACCATGGAACACACCCCACTTCGATGAATTTCTCGGCGCGAACATTTTGGTTGGCTACCGGCTTGATCGCTGCCGTTGGTATTGTTATGAAAGTCACATAATGCGGCCGATGACAAGGCCAATCCAGGGGAGGCGAGACATGTTCCGGACCGATGCGGCGCGCATAGAAGATTACGAGGCACGCGGATGGTGGGAGGGCATCAGCGTCGATGACCTGTTCCAGCGCACGGCCGCGCTGGCCCCGCACGATCTGGCCCTGATCGACCCGTCCAACCGGATGCAACTGGACGGGCAGGCGCCGGAACGGCTGAGCTGGGCCGATATCTGTGACCGGGTGGAACGGCTGGCCGCGACCCTGCTGGTCCAGGGCCTGCGCAAGGACGATATCGTCTGTGTGCAGTTGCCCAACACGGCCGATGCGGTGATCCTGTTCCTGGCGGCGGCCCGGCTGGGCCTGATCGTCAGTCCCGTGGTCATGCAATATCGCGAACATGAGCTGTCGCACATCCTGGACCGCACGGGTGCTGTTGCTTTCATTACGATACCAACATTTCACCGCCACGGCCATGCCGCCATGGGCGCCGGGCTGGCAGCCACACGGCCGGGCCTGCGGCTGCTGACCATGGGCCCGGCGCCACAGGCCACCGACCTGCGCGCGGCCGCCGCCGCGGCCGACCCGTCCATCGTCGCCCCCCACATCGCCGCCCACCCCACGGCGGGGGGGGAGGTGCTGACCATCTGCTGGACGTCGGGCACCGAAAGCCGGCCCAAGGGCGTGCCGCGCGACCATAATCACTGGGTCCTGAATGCCCGCATCGTGGCGGAGGCTGGCGGCATGCGTGATGGCGACGTGCTGCTGAACCCGTTCCCGTTGGTCAATATCGGGTCCATCGGCGGGCAGGTCATGCCCTGGCTGCTGCTGCGCGGCCGGATGGTGCTGCACCATCCGTTCGACTTGGCCCTGTTCCTGGCCCAGATTGCGGAAGAACGGGTGACCTACACCATCGCCCCGCCCGCCATCCTGACGGCCCTGCTGAAACAGCCGGAACTGGTGCGCCACACCGACCTGTCCTCGCTGCGCGCCATCGGGTCGGGGTCGGCACCCCTGTCGCCCTGGCTGATCCAGGGCTGGCTGGACCAGCACAATATCCAGATCTGCAACATCTTCGGCTCCAACGAGGGCGCCTCCCTGTTCTCCAGCGCGGCCGACGTGCCCGATCCCACGGAACGCGCCCGCTATTTCCCGCGCTTTGGTGCCGCCGGACAGGATTTCACCGGCATCATCCATCGGGTTGTCCGTACCCGGCTGGTCGATCCCGACAGCGGGGTGGAGATCACGGAGCCGGGGCGGCCGGGGGAGTTGCGTATCACCGGGGCGGCCACCTTCAGCGGCTATTGGCAGTCGCCGGACCTGACCGCGGCGGCCTTCGACGAAGATGGCTGGTTCCGCACGGGCGACCTGTTCGAAATCGCTGGCCCCGGCCCCTTGTCGCGCTTCTACCGGTTCGTGGGACGGTGCAAGGAGATCATCGTGCGCGGCGGCGTCAACATCTCGCCGGCCGAACTGGATGACCTGCTGACCGGCCTGCCCCAGGCGCGGGAGGCGGCAACGGTCGGCATTCCCGATGCCGATCTGGGCGAACGCATCGCCGTGGCGCTGGTGCCGCGCGACGGGGCGGAACCGACCCTGCAGGATGTGGTGGACTGGCTGAAACGCGCCGATGTGGCCGTGTTCAAGCGACCGGAACGGCTGGTCCTGCTGCCATCCCTGCCGCGCAACGCCATGAACAAGGTGCAGCGCGACCAGTTGCGCGTGCAGGTCCTGGCGGCCTTGGATGCGGCGTGACAGGCACCTCGCCAGGGGTTCACACCAAGGGTCATCTCCATGCCCCTTGGGAGGCCGCCGACTGCCGGCCTGCGCACCCCTGTGCGCGTGAGCCAAGCCGCCGGATGGCGGCGCCCGGCGTTTGAGGGAACACATGTATAGTCAAGGGCCATCCATAATGGCCCTTGGCCTCACACCCCCGGCGGCTCTTCCAGCTCCTCGCCGGGTTTCAGCCACCAGGACGCCTCGGCCAGCTTGCCTTCGAACAGTTCCAGCATGGGCCGCTTGATCTTGTCGATCAGCGGCCAGTCATGGGTGGCGACGACGCAGGTCGTGCCCTGCTTGTTCAGTTCGATGAACAGCCGCATGATTTTCATCGACATGTCGCGGTCGATATTGCCCGTGGGCTCGTCCGCAACAATCAATTGCGGGCTGGTGATGACGGCGCGTGCAATGGCGACCAGCTGCTTCTGGCCGCCCGACAGCGTGGCCGGCAGGGCCGCCATCTTGTCGGCCAGCCCCACCCATTCCAGCAGTTCGGTGACTGCTTCCTTGATGTGCTTTTCCCCCTGATCCGCGATGCGCAGCGGCAGGGCCACATTGTCAAAGACGCTCATATGGTCCAGCAGGCGGAAATCCTGGAAGACCACGCCGATGCGCCGGCGCAGGTCGGGCAGCCGTTCCCGCGGCACCTTGGACAAAGGCTCGCCGAACAGGGTGATCAGCCCGCGCGACGGCCGTTCAGACAGGTACAGCAGCTTCAGCAGGCTGGACTTGCCGGCGCCCGTCGGCCCCGTCAAAAAATGGAAGGAGCCGGGCGCCAGTTCGAAACTGAGATCGCGCAGAACCTCCGGCCCGTTGCCGTAGCGCAACCCGACATTCTCGAAGCGGACCAAGCGATGATCCTCCCTTCAAAGTGAAAATCCGCCCCGGCATTGCCGGGGCGGACATTACTTCTTCTTCCGGCCCTTGCGTGGGGGAGGTGTGAGTGCCTCTGCCTCCACAGGTTCCGGAACCAGATCCTTTCAGGAACAGCCGGCGCCCACGCCTTCCAGGCTGCCCATGGCGCCGTCGCGCACCGGCACCAGACCCACCTTCTCGAACGCCGTCAACGTCTCGTCAGCCCAGGCCTTCAGGTCAGTCAGGCCGCCATGGCCCGTCCAGACATCGATGCCGAAGCGCTTCTCCAGATCGACTTCGGTCATCTTCAGCGCATCGCGGACGGAGATCAGTTCGCGTTCCAGCAGGGTCCAGATGTCGCTTTCGCAGCGCTTCATGGTGACGACATGCACGCCCATGCTCTGATAGGCCTTGAGGCGCTTGAAGTTCGGGTCGTTCTCATAGGCGCCGAAGCCGCCCGACACCTCGTTCAGCACGACATAGCGACGGCCGATGGGCAGCCACTCATTCTTGTCGAAGCTGTACTGGATCAGGCCGCGCGCATCCTCGATCGCCTGGCTTTCGGCCTTGGTTGTCACAACCAGATCGATGGGCGGGGAGTTGCGGCGGCGCAGCAGGGAGCCGGCATTCCGCGCCTCAGCCCAGGCGAACAGTTCGGCCGCGACATTGGCGCCGACATCGATGATATAGCCGCCTTCCAGCACGGTACGGCCGAATTCGTCCCAGTACTTGATGGCCAGATTGGGGTCGGTGGAGCTCTTGACCTTGGTCAGGTCCTCGCCGATGCCCAGTTCCTTCACATTATGGAACAGGCGGCCGAACTTGGACCGCTGGTTCAGGCTGTCGCTGTCTGCGGCCGCCAGCTTGACCGGCACGCCCTTCTGCTCGTGCTGAAGCACCAGCATCTGGGCCGTCAGGGTCTTGCCCTGCCCGCCCGTCTTCGCCATCGAGATGAAGGTCCGCGTCATGCCGATCGTCTCCTGCGCCCTGACTTAAATAATTCCGTGGCGACAATGCCACCGGGGCCGCCCACAGCATAGCGCCGCCCCGCCACCATCGCAGCGGCGGAATCGTTACCCGTTTTCACGCCCCCCTTCAATGCCGCCGGGCGGATATCGGTGATTTTAGATGATGGAGCAGGCCCGAACGCCCCTGAATCCCTGACGGCACCTGCCCTCCGGACAGTGAAGGACCGGGACCGCCCCCGGGGCCGGCCGGGACTTCGCCGCACCGCGGCAAGGCGAGTCGGGGTCGGGACCCCATTGACAGGGAGCCGTTCTGGCCCGATCCTGGTCATAAGATCTAATGATATACTTTTATAGCATCGGATAACCCATGACGATGACGGTACGACGGGCCTATGTCGACGGGCCCCATGGCCAGATGCATCTGCGGATCGCCCGGCCGGTATCGGACACCCGCCCCCCGCTGGTCTGCATTCATATGAGCCCGATGAGCGGCCGTGTGTTCGAAACCTTCCTGGCCCATGCCGGGCAGGACCGGACGGCCATCGCCTTCGACACGCCGGGATTCGGCCTGTCCGACCCGCCGTCGGCCGCGCCGTCGATCAGCGACTATGCCGACGCCCTGCTGGCCGGGCTGACGTCCGCGGGGATCGACGGGCCGGTGGACCTGCTGGGCTATCACACGGGCTCCATGATCGCGGTGGAGATGGCGCTGCGCGCGCCCGACCGCGTCCGCCGGCTGATCATGATCGCGGCCCCCATCATTACCGATGATGAACGTCAGCAGTTTCGCGATTTCTACCGGGAAAAGCCTGCCCTGCCCGACGGCAGCCACATCCTGTCCCGCTGGCAGGGCTTCTATTACCACCATGCCCGGCCCGAAGCGGATGTGGAGGAGATATCGGAACGGTTCCCCGACGCGCTGCTGGGCGGGCGGAAATCGGCCTGGGGCCATCAGGCGGCCTTCGCCCATGATCTGGCCGGACGGCTGCCCCTGGTCCGCCAGCCCGTGCTGATCTGGACCACGGGCGACGATCTGGATGTGCAGACCCGCCGCGCGGACGGGCTGACCCTCAATGCCCGTCGGCTGGAACTGCCGGGCTGGGGTCATGGCTTCCTGGATCTGTTCCCCGATGATGTGGCCGGGCTGGCCTCGTCCTTCCTGGACGCCCCCGACGCTGCCCCCTTCGGACAATTGGGCCCCCAGCCCGCCAGTTCGCAGGGTCCGCGCTATCCGGCCCGTGTCGGCGCCTTCCGGCCGGAGGGGGAACACGCGCCATAGGCGATTACATTAAATTCCCTTCACCCGATTTCCATTGGCAATCCATGCGCCCCGTCCCACATTGGGGGCCTGTTGCCAAATCGGGAGGGAAAAATCCCCGTGACCCATTCTGCACGCCCCGCCGCCGCGCGCCGCTGGCGGCATCTTGCCGCCGGCGTGGCCTTGTCGGCGTTGACGGCCTTCGCCGCGGTCCAGCCGGCCGCCGCCCGTGTCTATGATCCGGAAACCTTCACGCTGAAGAACGGCATGCAGGTGGTGGTGGTTAACAATCCCCGCGCCCCCGTCATCAGCCAGATGGTCTGGTACAAGGTCGGGTCCGCCGACGAGGAGCCGGGCAAATCCGGTCTGGCCCATTATCTTGAACATCTGATGTTCAAGGGCACGGCCAAGATGAAGCCGTCGGAATTTTCCAGGACCGTTGCCCGCAATGGCGGTCGCGACAATGCCTTCACCGCCTATGACTACACGGCCTATTTCGAGAATATCGCCCGCGACCGGCTGGAGCTGGTGATGGGGATGGAGGCCGACCGCATGGTCAATCTGCGCCTGACGGACGATATCGTCCTGCCGGAGCGCAAGGTGATCCAGGAGGAACGGCGCCAGCGGACGGAGAATGAGCCGGCATCACGCCTCTATGAACAGCTCTACAGCCTGCTGTTCGTCCATCATCCCTATGGCACGCCGATCATCGGCTGGATGCATGAGATTGAAAAGCTGACCACGCAGGACGCGCTGGATTTCTACAAGCGCCATTACGCGCCCAACAATGCCATCCTGGTCGTGGCCGGCGACATCACGGCCGCCGAACTGAAGCCCTTGGCCGAAAAGACCTTCGGTAAGCTGAAGCCCGTCGCCACCATCCCGCCGCGCGTGCGCGTGACGGAGCCGCCGACCGAAGGCGCACGCCGCATCACCCTGACCGATGATCAGGTGCGCCAGCCGAACTGGACCCGGCTGTGGAAGGCCCCCAGCTATAATGCCGGGGAGAAGCAGTACGCCAACGCGCTGGAAGTGCTGGAGAATATCCTGTCCGACGGCGCCACCAGCCGGCTGTACAAGTCGCTGGTCGTGGAACAGAAGATCGCGGCCGGGGTCAACCTGTCCTACAACCCCGCGGCCCTGGATCTGGGCACCCTGTCCATCTCCGCCACCCCTGCCCCCGGTCAGGACGTGGCCGCCATGGAAAAGGCCGTGGACGCGGAGATCGCCCGGCTGCTGTCCGGCGGCGTGACCGACGCGGAGGTGGCGTCGGCCAAGACCCGCCTGCGCCGCGACGCCATCTTCGCCCGCGACAGTTTGCAGGGCCCGGCCTACGCCTTCGGCTTGGCGCTGACCACGGGCCAGACGGTGCAGGATGTGGAGGAATGGCCCGACCGCATCAATGCCGTGACTACCCAACAGGTGAATGAAGCCGCCCGGCTGGTGCTGGGCCAGGGCAACCACGCCACGGGCATCCTGTTGCCGGCCGCTGTCGCCGCCGCCCCTGCCCCGACCGCCGGGGGAACCAAGTGATGAACGCGATGAAGATGATCCGCACCGTCGGCACCCTGGTGGCTACGGCCGCCGCCCTGCTGCTGACCACCCTGCCCGCCGCCGCCGTCGATATCGAAAAGGTGGTCAGCCCCGGCGGGGTGGAGGCCTGGCTGGTGCGCGACACCAAGAACCCCATCATCGCCCTGCAATTCGCCTTCAAGGGCGGGACGGAACGCGACCCCGACGGCAAGCTGGGTCTGGCGATCATGACGGCCAGCACCCTGGACGAAGGCGCGGGCGATCTGGACAGCCAGGCCTTTCAGGGCAGGCTGGACGAAAACTCCATCACCCTGTCCTTCAGCCCCACCCGCGACGCCTTCATCGGGCAGGTGACGACCCTGCGGGAGACCAAGGACACGGCCTTCGACCTGCTGCGTCTGGCCCTGACCAAGCCGCGATTCGACACCGACGCGGTGGAACGCATCCGGGGGCAGTTGCAGACCAGCCTGAAGCGGTCGCAGGCCGACCCCAATTACTGGGCACAGATGGCGTTCGGGGAGACCTTGTTCCCCGGCCATCCCTATGGCAGGCCGCAGCGCGGCACGGCCCAGACCCTGGCCGCCATCACCCGCGACGATCTGGTGAATTTCGCCCGCACGCGGCTGGCCCGCGAAGGGCTGAAGGTGGCCGTGTCGGGCGATATCACGGGGGCGGAACTGGCCCCATTGCTGGACAGCCTGTTCGGCGCCCTGCCGGCCAAGGCTGATCTGGGCCCCGTTGCCAATATCGTGCCGGCGGCCCCGGGCAAGACGGTGCTGGTCCCCCGTCCCATTCCGCAGACGGTCATCATGATGGCCCAGCCGGGTCTGGACCGGTCCGATCCGGACTGGTACGCGGCCACCATCCTGAACTATGTCGTGGGCGGCGGCGGCTTCTCCTCCCGCTTGATGGACGAGGTGCGGGAAAAGCGCGGCCTGACCTATGGCATCGGCTCCAGCCTCGTCTCCTACGAACATACCAACCTGATCAACATCAGCGGCTCCACCGTCAATGACAAGGCGGCCGAAGCCATCAGCGTCTCCAAGCAGATCTGGGGCGACGTGGCGAAGAACGGCATCACGGAGGCGGAGCTGCGCGACGCCCAGACCTATCTGACCGGTTCCTTCCCCCTGCAATTCACCAACAATGGCGCCATTGCCGGCCTGCTGTTGCAGGTGCAGCGGGACAATCTGGGCATCGATTACCTGAACAAGCGCAACGACCTGTTGAACGCCGTCACCCTGGCGGATGTGAAACGCGTGGCCGCCCGCCTGCTGGACCCGGCCAGACTGACCACCATCCTGGTGGGCCAGCCGACCGGCATCACGCCCGATGGAACGCTGTACAAGCCGTAATCCGACACCTCAAAGCAGAAGGGGGCGGCCCGCGGGACCGCCCCCTTTTTCATTTCCAGATATTGATCTGGCCGCCGCTGCAGCGGTACCGCCAGGGTTCCCCATCCCACCAGATCGTGCCTTCAAAGGCATCCCCGGTGAATTCGCTCCGACCGCGATAGCCATGGCGCTGGATGAAGGCGCTTTCAACCTGCGACTGGCAGCTGTTCTGCGGCTGACCCGTCACCTGCCGGCCACCCCCGCCGCCGCCACCACCGTTCCAGATGATGTCATCATCGCGATAACGGGGCGGCGGCGGGGGCAAAGGCGGGGGCGGCGGGTCCCAGCGATCCCACGGGTCCCGGTCCCAGCGGTCATTGTCCCAGCGGTCGCGGTCCCAGTGATCGTTGCGGTCATCGATCTGACGCAGCGAACTGATGCCCCCGCGCAGATTCTTCACTTCCAGCGTTTCGGCAACCCGTGCGCCGCGCGCCAGTGTGCGGCAGAACTCGTACCGCTTGTTCTTGCAGACTTCCCAGGTGCCGGAATTGACGATCAGCGACCGGGCGCGCTCGTTCCAGGGCGGAAGCTTGGCCAGATTGTCGATATCGTCATGGATGGTGATCCGGTCGCCCCGGAAACCCGGTTCAGAGAACAGGGTGACCGAACCGGCCTGGGCGGCCGCGGCCGTGCCCATCGTCACCAACGCGGCCATGGCCGCCAACCAGCGCTTCATTCCCCATATCGGTGCCCGTTTCGTTCCGGGGCACCGCTCCTTGCCTGTCGTCGCCCGAATGATCCCGGCGACAGCCTGATCCTTGTCCTGCTTTGTGGCGGCGCCACGGCACCGCCTGGGCATGTTTCGGACGGACAATCCCGATAGCCACTCGACAGCGATGCGGCAAGGGCTCAGTCTGTGCCGGCCAGAACAGAAAAGGTGCAAGTCCTTGATCATGTGCGCCAATGAACGTGTAGGCCTGACACGCCGGGCCCTGCTGGCGGCGGGTGCCGCCCTTCCCCTGCTGGGCAGCATGGACGCCGGGGCCCAGGGCAAGCCCGTGCTGAATATCGGCATGGGACCAGAGGTGGATACGCTGGACCCGCACCGGTCCACCACGATCGTCGCCGGCGCCCTGTTCATCGAATTGTGGGAGGGGCTGACCAGTTTCGGGGCCGACGGCGCCATTATTCCCGGCGTGGCGGAGAGGTGGGAGACGAGTGCCGATGGCCTGACCTGGACCTTCCACCTGCGCGCCGATGCCAAATGGTCCGACGGCAGCCCGGTGGTCGCCGATGATTTCGTCTTCGCCTGGCGCCGCGCCGTCACGCCGGCCACGCGGCTGGGCCTGCCGGAATGGGTGGCGCCGATCAAGAACGCCCTGCCCATCCTGCAGGAGGGCAAGCCGGCGGAAAGTCTGGGCGTGAAGGCGCTGGACCCGCGCACCCTGCTGGTGACGCTGGAACATCCCAAGCCGGACCTGACCGTCTATACCGCCTATTGGGTGCTGTCGCCGCTGCATCGCGGGTCGGTGGCCCAGCATGGCGATGCCTTCGTGGCGCCGGGCAAGCTGATCAGCAACGGCCCCTTCGTGCTGACGTCGGCCGTGCCGCAAAGCCATTACGCCCTGGCGGTCAACCCGCATTTTCACGGCGCAGCCGGTATCGGCATTGCGGGCGTGAATTACCACATCACCGAAGATCTGCAGACGGAGATGAAGCGGTTCCGGGCCGGCGAACTGCATGTGACCAAGGAGGTGCCGCCCACGCAGCTGGACTGGGCGCGCACCAATCTGGCCGACAGCCTGCATCTGGCCTACCGCGCCAGCACCTTCTTCCTGATCCCCAACCTGACCAAGGCCCCCTGGAAGGACAATCCCGACCTGTGCGTGGCCCTGTCCATGGCCATCGACCGCAAGACCATTGTGGAGAAGATCACCAAGGGCGGCGAACGTACGGCCTTTGCCATGACGCCGGAAGGGCTGGCCGGGTACACCCCGCCCAAACCGGATTGGGCCGACTGGACCGATGCCGACCGCATCGCCAAGGCCAGGGCGTTGTTTGCCAAGGCCGGCTACGGCCCCAATAACGGCCTGTCGATCGAACTGCTCTACAACACGAACGAGTTGAACCGGCAGGTCGCCGTGGCCGTCGCCGCCATGTGGCAACAGGTGCTGGGGGTGCGGACCACGCTGTCAAACCAGGAATTCAAGATCGTGGTCAGCCGGATGAAGGAACACACCTATCCGGACATCGTGCGCATCACCTGGGCCGTGGGTCTGGTGACCGAATATCTGAACCTGCTGCGCTCCCGCGCCAATACTGTCGGCCCCGGCTATATCAACCCGGCCCTGGATCAGGCCATGGACGCGGTCGACCAGTCGCTGACCCTGGATGAATTCCGCACCCGACTGGCCGCGGCGGAGAAAATCGCCATGGCCGACATGCCCATGATCCCCGTCATGCGCCAATCCAGCCGGCGGTTGATCTCACCCAAGCTGAAAGGCTGGGCCGACAACCCGCTGGACCTGCATTCGGCGCGCTATCTGTCGTTAGGGTAACCACTCACGCCGTCGCCACCGGCGCCCACAGCACATCGTCGATCTTGTCGGCGCCGGCCACGATCATGGCCAGCCGGTCGAAGCCCAGGGCGATACCGGCGCTGTCCGGCATCAGCGGCAGGGCTGCCAGAAATTCCTCGTCAATGGGGTAGCGCTCGCCGTAAAGCCGTTCCTTCTCCGCCATGTCGGCTTCGAACCGGCTGCGCTGCAGCACAGGGTCGGTCAGTTCGCCGAAGGCATTGGCCAGTTCCACGCCGCAGCCATACAGCTCGAACCGTTCCGCCACGCGCGGATCGTCGGGCTTGGGCCGGGCCAGGGCGGCCATGGACACGGGATAATCGGCCAGGAAGGTGGGCACATCCATGCCCAGATGCGGTTCGATCCGGTCCAGGCTGACGCGGAAGAACAGATCCTCCCAGGTGTCGCTGTCGGCCACCCGGATGCCGATGCGCGCAACCTCCGCCGCCAGAAGATCGCGGTCGGGACGCAGCGGGTCGGGCGCCGTGGACAGAAGGTCGATGCCGGCATAGTGCAGAAAGGCATCCTGCACGCTCAGCACCCGCCAGTCGGCAAACGGATCGCATTCGATGCCGCGAAAGCGCAGCTTGTCCCGGCCTGCCGCCCCGCAGGCCGCCCGCACCAGCGCCACGCAATCCTCCATCAGATCGCGATATCCCGCCCCGGCGCGATACCATTCCAGCATGGCGAATTCCGGATGGTGCGTGCCCGACCGCTCCCCATTGCGATAGACATGGGACAGCTGGAACAGCTTCGGCACGCCCGCCGCCAGCAGCTTCTTCATGGTGAATTCGGGGCTGGTGTGCAGGTAGAGGCGGCGGCGATCATCGGGGTGTGGCCCCACCAGATCGGTGGCGAACGCCATCAGATGCACTTCCAACCCCGGGGAGACCTGCAGGGCCGGCGTCTCCACCTCATCAAACCCCTGATCCTCGAACCAGCGGCGCAATGTGCGCATCACCGTCTGGCGCACAGCCAGATGGGCGCGCTTTTTCTGGAAATGGTCGGGGTGCCACCAGACGGGGGACAGGGGGGCGGTGCGCATGATTACTCGACAGGCCAAGGGGAACGGGGGCACTCTCGCCTTCCCCGTTCCGACTTGCAACCGCCGACGATGACCGATCTCGACAACCCGCCCCCGCTGCGCATCGTCTGGGATGTGGGCCGCCTGTCCGAATGGGCTCAACTGCTGGCCGATTGCGGGCAAAGCAGCCTGACCCAGGGCTTCGGCTACAATCAGGCCATGTTGACGGTGGAGGGCTGGCGCCCCCGGCTGGGCATCATCGAACTGGCAGACAAGCCCATCGGGCTGGTGGTGATGAGCGAGCGGCGGCTGTTCAGGCTGATCCGCGTCGCCCGCCTGCATCGCGGCCCCCTGCTGCGGCCGGAGGCGCGCAAGCCCGCCGTTTTCGCCATGGTGATGAAGCAGATCCGCAAGGAATATCCCAGCGGCCCCCTGCGCTGGACCGCCGTCGTGCCCGAATGGCCGGCGGGCGACGAAGGCAACGCCATGATGCGCTGGGCCGGGTTCCGGCGGGACAAGGCGCCGGGATACCAGACCATCTGGCTGGATCTGTGCCGCGACCTGACGACCTTACGCGCCGGCCTGGCGCAAAAATGGCGCAACGCCCTGAACCAGTCCGAACGCGCCGGGCTTGTGGTGGAAATCGACCGCGACGGCAAGACTCTGCTGCCCTGGTTGCTGGAGGAATACCAGAAGGACAAGGCGGCGAAGAATTATCGTGGCCCCTCGGCCAAACTGGTCATCCGCATGCGCACCGGCATGTATAAGGATGGCGACTTCCTGATCCTGCGCGCCGTCAAGGATGGGGAACCGGTTTCCGGCATCCTTATTCTGGGTCATGGCAAGGCCGCCACCTATCAGATCGGCTGGACCAATGCCGCCGGGCGCAAGGCCCGCGCCCACAATCTGCTGCTCTGGCGCGCCGTGGCTGAACTGAAGGACCAGGGCCGCCACTGGTTCGACCTGGGCGGCCTGCTGCCCGATGCCGGCCCCGGCTTCACCAGCTTCAAACGCGGCATGGGCGGGGAAGAGGTGGAACTGGTGGGCGCCTGGCGTTGATCCTCACGCCCGCCCCACCACCCCTTCCAGGTGGCGCAGCTTGTCCGGGTTGCGGGTGATATAGATAGCGACCACCGCGTCGCCATCGATGAGCAAGGCCGTGCTTTGCAGCACCCCATCCGTGCCGACGCTGACATAGCCGGGCAGCCCGTCGACCACCCCGCGCCAAAGGACCTGCGGCATCTGCAGATCGCGCTTGGCGGCAATGCCGGCAAAGAAGCGGGCGATCTTGTCCTGGCTGAAGATCGGGTTCACGGCGGCGCGGCGATGGCTGCCGCCATCGGTGTACAGCACAGCGTCGGCCGCCAGCAGCCCGCGCAGGCCCGCCACATCGCCATTATGCGCGGCGGCCAGGAAGGCATCGGCGATTTCCCGCCCCCGGTCGGGTGCCACGGGAAAGCGCGGGCGGGCGCCACGCACATGGGTGCGGGCGCGCGACGCCAATTGCCGGCATGCCGCCTCGTCCCGATCCAGGGCGGCAGCCACCGCGTCGAATGGCTGGCCGAACACGTCATGCAGCAGGAAGGCAGCGCGTTCCAGCGGCGACAGCCGCTCCAGGGCCAGCATCAGGGCCATGGTCACCTCCTCCGCCTCCTCCCGCCCGGCATCCGGATCGATGAAGGGTTCGGGCAGCCAGGGGCCGATATAGGTTTCATGCCGGGCGCGGGCGGATTTCATCTGGTCCAGGCACAGCCGGCTGACCAGCCGGACCAGATAGGCCTCCGCATCCTTGACCCCGGCATGATCCACCCCGGCCCAGCGCAGCCAGTCCTCCTGCACCATGTCCTCGGCCTCGGCCACGGAGCCCAGCATGCGATAGGCGATGCGGGACAGCCGCGGCCGCAGGGCGTTGAACAGGCTCAGCGCCTCGGGCTCAGGCCGCGCTGACACGGACCTTGGCCTTGGGATGCTGGGCGCGGAACCCGACGGCGAAGCGGTTCCAGACATTGATGATCCCAATGGCCATGGTCAGCTTCACCTGCTCCTCTGCGGTGAAATGCGCCTGCAGCAGGGCGTAATCCGCATCCGATGCGCCGCTATGGGCGATGTCGGTCAGGGCCTCGGTCCAGGCCAGGGCGGCACGCTCGCGATCAGTATAGAGGCTGCTTTCCCGCCAAGCGTCCAGCAGATAAAGCCGTTCTTCCGTCTCCCCGGCCGCGCGGGCGTCACTTGTATGCATATGCAGGCAGAAGGCACAGCGGTTGATCTGCGAGGCGCGGGTCTTCACCAGTTCCAGCAGGCTGAACTCCAGCCCGCAATCCGCCACCTTGGCGCTGAGATCCAGCAGCGGGCGCATCAGGTCGGGGGCGGCAGCATGGAAATTCAAACGCGCGGTCATGGGTCGTCTCCATCATGGGTGTCATCGGGCCCCCCGCATCGGGGGCTTCGAATACCAGGACGAGACGCCATGACCGCGTGTGACATGGGGGCTTAAAAAAAATCAGGGCGCGTCGCCGGCCCGTTTCCAGGTCCAGCCGAAGCGGCGCACACCGCCATGGCCATCCGGTCCCTCCAGGGCGACCACCATCACCCCGCCATAGCGGTTGAAGACGACGCGCTGCGGATAATCGATGCTGGTATTGACGAAGGTGGCCGTGTTGGGCCCGCTCTCCGCCAGCTTGAAGGGCATGACATTCGCAAGACCCAGCGGCTGGCCGTAATAGACCACGCTGCCATCGGCTTCGACGACGATGCGGATGAATTCAGTGTCGGTGCCGCGGCTGGTGGACAGGCTGCGGCGCATGCCCAGCATGACGCCACCCGCCGGCTTCATGAAATGCTGTTCGGTGCGGGCATTTCCCTCCCGCCCCGCCCATTGGCCCGACAGCCAGGCCAGCTGCTTCAGCGGATCATCGGCCGCGTGTGATTGTGTGGGAGCCAACAGGGTCAAAACGAAGAACAAGACGGCAAAGAGGCGAGACATGAACACCCTCCCTTTGGTTTTGCTTTGTTTTAACCATGTTACGCCTTTATCGGGGGTTCGTCGCCTCCATCGAAGCTATCCCGAAGATTTCGGCGAAACAGCAGGAAAAGTCTCGACATGGGCCGTCAGGGGGCCGGACCAGCCAGCGTCCACGACCAACTGAACCGCCGGGTTGCGCCATCTTTTCCCGGCCCCTCGATCGTGGCGGTCAGGGTGTCGCCGACGCGGCGATAGCGGATCACCTGCGGGAAATCATGGGTGGGGTTGGCGAAGACCGCCAGATCAGGCGACGCCTCCACCAACGGAAAGACAGCGGGCGCCTGTCCCATGGGGTGGGCATGGTAGGCAAGGCGCCCCGTCGCATCGGGCGCTATGCGGATGAACTCCACTTCCGGTGGCCGGCCTGTCCGCAAGCTTCGGCTCATACCAACGATGATTCCGGCCGCCGGGCGCATGTAATGCTCCTCAATGCGGCTGCCGTTCATGGTGCCCAGCCACTGGCCGGACAGCCAGGCCAGATCATCGGCCACCGTTTCGGCAGCCGAGGCCGGCCAGCAGACAACAAGCAGAGCGAGAAGCGGAAGAAAGCGGGGCATAGGCACTCTCCGGATCGGCCGATGCCCCATCTTATAACAATTCCCAATGAGCCGGGATCATGGGGAATTGGTATGGCGGCGCTGGCGATTGAAGCCCGATGATCGGCTGCGATCACCGGGACATGGTATTAGGCGCTCAACGCGGATCCGTCGCGCGTAAGCTTGGGCGTCCGGATATCCCGGCGCACCAGTCGGCCAGCAGCGGGCAGCCCTGGCGCCAGTCGATCGAATCATGCCGGAAATCAAGATAGTCCAGCGCTACGGCCACGGAAAGGCCACCCAGCCCGAACCCCTCGGCTTCCAGATCTGCCATGGCCCCTTCCAGGACCGGCAGGCTGCGCGCAATGGCCGCCTTCTGCCGCGCCACCCAGCCGGGGGACTGTTCACCCGCCGGCCGCCGCCCCTCGACCACGGCACTGAAGGCTGCATCCATCAAGCCATGGGCCAGGGCGGACAGGCGCAGCGCCCGCCAGCGCGCGGGCCCTTCGGCCGGCAGCAGCCGGCGGCCGGGCAGAACCGTATCCAGATAATCGGCGATGGCCCAGCTTTCCCCCAGGGACCAGCCGTCATCCGTGACCAGGGCCGGCACCTTGCCGGACGGGGCCGCCGCCTGCAGGTCGGCCGGGTCGATCCAGGGATCGACCGTGATGATGGCGACGCGGTCCAGCGCTTCCGTCCCCTTCTCATGCACCAGGGCTGCCACCTTGCGGGCATAGGGGGAGGTCTTGGCGATGTAGAGTTTCATGATTGCATCCTTCTTGTTCGGGCAAGGCCGGCCAGCCCCGCCAGCGTTCCCAGCATCAGAACCAAAGCCCCCAGGGCGAACAGCGACCGATGCGCGCCCGTGGCCGCGAACAGCGCCGACAGGGCATAGCCACCGCCGGCCTGCATCAATGCGAAAAACCCCGTCATCCGGGCCCAGGACGCGGTATGCCCCGCCGCCCCCGCCAATTGTCCCGCCACACCGGATGCCAGGGCCACACATCCCGGTGTCAGCGCCCCGACGACCAGGGCGGACAGGCCCAGCGGCAGCGGGGCCGAGGATAGCAGCGGCAGGGCCACCGCCATCGCCTTCACGCCCAGCGCCAGCGTCAGCGCCGCCGTGAAGCCCAGCAGGCCGGCGATCCGCGCCACCAGCACAGGCCCGACCAGGGCGCCAACCCCGAAAATGAACCAGTAGACCCCGCCCATGGACAGCCCCTGCCCCAGCCCGCGGGCGACGTAATCGGAAAGGAACAGCGTGTGCGGGACAAAGCCCATGCCGTCGCTGGCATAGGCGGCCGTGAACAGCCACAGCGCCGCCGATTGCCGCCCCGGTGCCGCCACGGCCGTCAGATGCGGGGCCGACGGCCAGCGCCGCCAGAAATGCACCGTCAGCAGCAGGGAAAACACCCCGATCCCGGCCCAGGCCGTCGCAACGCCATGACC
Source organism: Hydrogenophaga intermedia (assembly GCA_943371025.1). Taxonomy (GTDB): domain Bacteria; phylum Pseudomonadota; class Alphaproteobacteria; order Azospirillales; family Azospirillaceae; genus Niveispirillum. The sequence goes on along the minus strand of CALRTC020000003.1, from coordinate 271,403 downwards.
CGCCAGCCAGGGCAGCGCCGTGCCGCTGATCATCACCCCGGCCCCCAGGCCGGAAAAGACGATGCCGGCCACCAGCGGCTTACGCTCCACCGGCACCATGGCCATCAGCACAGGGGCGGCCAGGATCATCAGCATGGCCCCGCCCACCCCGGCCAGCAGCCGCCAGAAGCCCAGCCAGACCATGCCGCCGTTCCAGGCGCAGGCCAGCAGCGACAGGGCCACCATCAGCATGGCCGCGCGCAGGACCCGCACGGCCCCCAGGGTCCGCCCCACCCAGGCCGCACTGACGGCCCCCAGCAGATATCCCGTCAGGTTGGCCGCCCCCAGCAGGGCGCCGCCCGTGGCATCGACCCAGCCTTCGCCCACCAGGGCCGGCAGCAGCGGCGTATAGGCGAAACGGCCCAGGCCCACGCCCAGCAGCGTGCCCGCCAACCCCACCATCGCCAGCCGATAGGTATCGCGCATGCGCGTCGCCCCTTTGTGATCGCCACCACGTTGGCACGGGATTGACATCATGAAAAATGAAATGTCAGGATATTTGAAATCTTTATTATTGATGGATTGCGCCATGGACAGCACGGATCTGGCCTTCTTTCTGGCCGTGGTGGAAGAAGGCGGGGTGACGGCGGCGGCGCGGCGGCTGAATTGTGTCCAGTCCAATGTCACGGCACGTATCCGGGCGCTGGAAGGGGCCCTGGGCATGCCGCTGTTCCACCGCAACGGCAGGGGCGTGGTGCCGACGCGGGCGGGGGAACGGCTGCTGCCCCATGCCCGGCAGGTGACGGCGGCCCTGCGCGCGGCGCGTGACAGCCTGCGGGACCTGCTGAATCCGGACCGGCCCGGCGGGCAACTGGCCATCGGCAGCATGGAAACGACGGCGGCCTGCCGCCTGCCGCCCGTGCTGGCCGCCTATCACGCCGCCTTTCCTGATGTCGAACTCAGCCTGCGCACGGGATCGACGGGGGCGATGGTGGAGGAGGTGCTGTCCTATCGCCTGGATGCGGCCCTGGTTGGCGGCCCCATCGACCATCCCGATCTGGTCTGCGCCGATGTCGGGACCGAACATATGGTGATGGTGACGGCGGCGGGCGTCGACTGGCCGCAGGCGATGGCGCGTCCGGGCCTGTCGGCCCTGTGCTTCCGGCGCGGCTGCGCCTATCGGGAGCGGCTGGAGGGGTTGCTGGCCAGCCTGGGCGCACGACAGGCGCGGTTGCAGGAATTCGGCACGTTGGAAGGCATCATCGGCGGCGTGGCGGCCGGCATCGGCATCTCACTGCTGCCGCTGGCCGCGGTGGAACGTTCGCCGCAGCGCAGCGCCCTGGCCGTGCATGCAGTACCCCATCCCTGGTCGGTGGCCCCGACGCAGCTTATCCATCGGCGTGACGCCGTGATGACGGCCGCCCTGGCGCGGTTCATCGACCATGCACGTCTAGGTTGGGATTGATCGTTGCAATCAGCAATAGCGTTGCTGATTGCAACGCATCACCAGACCATGGAGACAGCGGGCCGATAGGGGGCCTGTTCAAACATGCCGTTGACCAGACCCTGCAGCTGGATGCGGGCCCCTTCCGGTTCCAGGGATGGAACAGACGCCTTGGACAGGGGTGCAACATGGAAACCGCTGGTGCGCAGCCGCTTCAGGGTTTCGCGGGCGTCCACCGCGCGGGACGGGTGGATGGCCGCGACGGTGGCGACCCCCTTGGGTGGACGGACGATGAACAGACCGAATTCTGGCATGACAACCCCCTATGCCGATGGATAGGGAGCGCAAAAGCAAAAGAGATGCCAGGGACTTAGCCTATCACTATTGGACAGACCAGGCCTTCATCGGCCCTTCCGCCATCTCCATGAATTCCGACAGGCTGATCTGTCCGTCATGGTTTTCATCCATGATCGTGTGACGGCGCAGGGCCTCGGCCCGCAATTCGTCTGGCGTCACCCGGAAATCGGCATTGGCATCGGCCGACATGACGGGATCGATGCCGATGCGATATTGTGGCCGGCCCTTGCCATTGTTCTGGACGGTCGCCGCCTCGTCCGGCGTCATGTCGATGCGGCCGGGACGCAGCCGCCTGCCATTGTCGGGCGGCGCCTCATGGAAGGGTGAATTGACGCGATACAGTGTCAGCTCCGCCGAAGTGACGAACCCGTCATGGTTAAGATCATAAAGCGGGAAAACGCGGTCCGCCTCTGCGGCCATCTCGGCAGGCGACAGCTTGCCATCATGGTTAGTGTCGGCGTGGGCAAACCAGTCGCGCATGGCCGCACGATAGGTCTCCGCCTCGCGCGACGGGCGCCCCAGCGGTTCGCCCAGCGGGCTGACGGGGGTGTAGCGGATGCCGGGCAGACGCGGATCGTTACCGCCACACCCCGCCAGGGGCAGCAGGGTCGCCGAGAGGAGCAGGCAGACCGCCGCCCTGGTCATCACGCGCATGGAAAGCTCCGTTCCGGACAAGGCCCCGTCTGGTGTAAGGGGCCGCCGGTACGGTGCCAACTGAAAAAGGCGGAAGTTGGTCGGGCGATCAACCGCGCGGCGGCCCGCCACCACCGCCCGGACCGCCTCCACCGCCCGGACCACCGCCGCCGCCTTGACGCCGGCCACCCATGCGGGCCGGCCGCTCATTATAGGCGATGATAGCGCCCGCGCGGATCTCCTCCAGGCTGACGCGGCCATCCTTGTCGGCATCGGTGGCGCGCAGCCGTTCCAGCGCCAGGCCCCGCAATTCCTCCAGCGTCACCCGGAAATCCAGGTTGCGGTCGGCGGACATCACCTTGTCCTCGCCCGCACCACCGCCCATGCCGCCAGCAGGGCCACCGCCACCGGGACCCCGCCCGCCGCGCTCACCGGGCGGCGGCCCTTCACCGCCACCGTCGGGCGGGGGCGCCGGCCGATCCCCCCCGCCCTCCGGCCCATCGGGGGGCGGACCATCCGGGCGCTGGCCCTTGCCGCCGCCGCGCAGGGCGGCCTGTCGGGCCAACCGGTAATCGCCCAGCTCGCGGGCATTGATGGTGCCATCCTTGTCCGTGTCGACCAGGGCATGGAACCGGGCCACATCCACCTTCAATTCGTCGGCGGAAATGAAGCCGTCATGATTGGTGTCGACGCCCTTGGCCCATTCCACAACGGCAGCCGCATAGGCATCCTCGTCCGGCGCCATGCGGCCCAGCATTTCGCCAGCCAGCGTCAAAGGCACGCGCCCGCCCATGGGACGCCCCCCGCCCGGACCGCCCGGCGGCCCATCGGCATGGGAAGAACAGGCGGACAGCAGCAGCAGGGCCGTAAGGGCAGCAGTTGAGCGCATGAGGTCGGTCCGAACAGGGAACAATTGCCCTTGCACGGACGGGGCCTATCCCGGTCGTCGCGCGCCTGCGAGCGCCCCGGACCCCGCCTGCCGTCTGACGACGCGGAGTAATTGTCATTTCGGGCGAATATTGATTAATTACCGCGTCTTCTGACATGGGGATGGGATATGCGGCTGGTCATCGCCTTCATGGCACTGGTGCTTGGGATCGGCCCCGTTGCTGCGGCTACGGGCTGGAACTGGCCGGGTGGGCGGCAGGCCGCCATCGTCCTGACCTATGACGACTCACTGGCATCGCAACTGGACGTCGCCATTCCGCAGCTTGATGCCGCAGGCCTGAAGGGGACCTTCTTCATGTCTGCGATTTTCGATCAGAAACTGGTGCCACGCTGGCGCGCCGCCGCCGCGAACGGGCATGAACTGGCAAACCATACGGTTTTCCATCCTTGCGCACGCGGCACCTTCAAGATGTCCGATCACCAGACCACCGAATCTTACGACATCGCCGACCTGCTGACGGAGATCAAGGTGCAGAACACCTTGCTCTACGCCATCGACGGAAAAACGGACCGGACCTACGCCATGCCCTGCGGGCAAAGACAGGTGGGCGGCAAGGATTATGTGGATGCGCTGCGGGCTTCGGGGCTGGTGCGCTATGCCCGCGGCATCGCCCCACCGGCAGCCAGTCCGGACAAGCTCGATCCCTATTACGTGCCCTCCACCTTCTTCCCCGACACGGTGACGGGTGCCGACCTGATCGCCTATGTCGAAGACATCCGCAAGCAGGGCGGGCTTGGCGTCATCGGCTTCCATGGCCTGGGCGGCGACTATTCCATCGTCACCGCCCAGGCGCATCAGCAGCTCGTGGATTATCTGGCCGCCCATCGGGACGAAATCTGGGTCGCCACCTTCGCAGAGGTGATGGACCGCGTGAAGGGCACAGACCCTTAACCCTCCCCCACGCTGGACGGAAAAAAAGGCCGCCACCGGGTTCCCGATGGCGGCCTTTTTGGACTGGACCTGCTTACTGGCAGGCGAGGCATTCCTCGTACTTGTTCGTTTCCACCGCCGGTGCCGGCTTGGCGCGGCCGATCTCCTTGGTGGCGTTGCTCTCGGCGCGCTGCACGGACATGGAGCGCAGGTAATACAGGCTCTTCACGCCCTTCTTCCAGGCCATCATATGGATCTGGTGCAGATCGCGCTTATGCACGTCGGCCGGCAGGAAGACGTTCAGCGACTGGCTCTGGCAGACGAACGGGGTACGGTCGGCGGCATGTTCGATCAGCCAGCGCTGATCCAGTTCGAAAGCCGTCTTGAAAACGTCCTTCTCGTCCTGGGTCAGGAAATCCAGATGCTGGACGGAACCGCTGTTCAGCGTGATCTCCGACCAGGTGTCCTCGTCGTTGCGGCCCTTTTCCGCCAGCAGCTTTTCCAGGTACGGGTTGCGCACCGAATGGCTGCCCGACAGCGTCTTGTGGGTATAGGCGTTGGCGGCCACCGGCTCGATCCCGGGCGAAGCACCACCGGTGATGATGGAGATGCTGGCCGTCGGCGCGATGGCGATCTTGTTGGAGAAACGCTCCATGACGCCATATTCGGCGGCATCCGGGCACGCCCCCCGCTCATGCGCCAGCTTGACCGACGCAGCATCGGCATGACGCTTGATATGGGCGAACATGCGCTTGTTCCAGACCTTGGCCATGACGCCTTCGATCGGGATCATCTGGCTTTGCAGGAAGCTGTGGAAGCCCATGACGCCCAGACCCACCGACCGCTCGCGCATGGCCGAGTACTTGGCCCGCGTCATGTCATCCGGAGCCTTCTGGATGAAGTCCGTCATGACATTGTCCAGGAAACGCAGCGTGTCCTCGATGAAGGTCGGATGGTCCTGCCATTCCAGGAAATTTTCCAGGTTCAGCGAGGACAGGCAGCAGACGGCCGTGCGCTGCTTGCCCCAGGGGTCCAGACCGGTGGGCAGCGTGATCTCGCTGCACAGGTTGGACATCTTCACCGTCAGGCCGGCCAGCTTGTGATGTTCCGGGATGGCGCGGTTCACATGGTCGATGAACAGCAGATAGGGCTCACCCGTTTCCATGCGGGCCGTCAGGATGCGGATCCACAGGTCGCGCGCCTTGACGCGGCGCAGGATCTTGCCATCCTTGGGGCTGGTCAGGGCCCATTCCTCGTCCGCCTCAACCGCGCGCATGAAGGCATCGGGGATGGCGATGCCATGATGCAGGTTCAGCGCCTTGCGGTTGGGGTCACCGCCGGTGGGGCGGCGCATCTCGATAAATTCCTCGATCTCCGGATGGGAGACCGGCAGGTAGCAAGCCGCCGAACCGCGACGCAAGCTACCCTGGGAAATGGCCAGCGTCAGACTGTCCATGACGCGGATGAAGGGGATGACGCCGCTGGTCTTGCCGCTGTCCTTCACCTGTTCGCCGATGGAGCGCAGATTGCCCCAGTAGGAACCGATGCCACCGCCCTTGGCCGCCAGCCACACATTCTCATTCCACAGGCCGACAATGCCTTCCAGGCTGTCGCTGGCTTCGTTCAGGAAGCAGGAGATGGGCAGGCCGCGGCTGGTGCCGCCATTGGACAGCACGGGCGTGGCCGGCATGAACCACAGGCGGGAGATATAGTCATAAAGGCGCTGGGCATGCGCATGGTCGTCAGCATAGTAGCTGGCGACGCGGGCAAAAAGATCCTGATAGGACTCGCCGGGCATCAGATAACGGTCGTCCAGCGTCGCCTTGCCGAACGTGGTCAGCAATTCGTCGCGCGAACGGTCCACAGTGACCGCCGGATGCTTCGGCATCTGGATCTGACCGAACACGTCGCCCGCCTGCGGCGTCCACTCATTCACTTCGCCATCACGCATGACTTATCCCCGTTTTCCCCAGTGCCCCACCTGTGGATAAATACCCACAGAACACAACATCTTGTTGGCTGAGGCCCGGATCGTACCAAATCCCGCCCCCGCCACAAGGCAGAAATTTCCGCCCTGTCCATCATGAATAGGCTTGACCCCAGCCATTCCAAGGGTGCGGGCCAACGCAGCCGGGCCATGCGTCCGGCGATGCTTGACGGATGCGGAAAGCGGCGACAGGCCGGCCGCTCCGGTGGGGTCGACACAGGGATAATGGCGGCCCGCCTGCCTTGGCGGGCCAGGAAACGGGGTGACGGGGGATGACGCGGAGCAGAATCAACAGGACACACAATATATGGGGATTGTGACAGTCCTTACCGCATCATCTCGATAATGCGATCCAGCACGGCCGCACGCCGCGCCATGACCGCCCGCTCCCATTCCCGGGCCTGGGCGACGCGGGCACGCAACGCCGGCAGGTCGGCCCTGGCCCGGTCCAGGACCCGGCGGACATCCGCCGCCGTCAACGGCTCGCCGGGGCCGGCCAATGGCAAGGCCAGACCCAGTTCCGCACAGCGCGCTGCCATGCCCGGTTGATCCCCGAAGAGCGGACAGGAAATCATGGGCACGCCACTGAACACGGCCTCATGCGTGGAATTCAGGCCGTGATGGGTGACGAACAGGTCGGCGTGACGCAATATGCCGGTCTGGTTCACAAACGTCTCCACCCGGACATTGGGGCGCGTCAGACGTTCCGCGGCCCCCGGCCCCATGGGGCCTCCCAGGCTGATCAGGCCACGCACCCCGGCCTGGCCCGCGATACCATCGGCCAGCGCTTCCAGCCTTGCCAAAGCCTGATCAGGACAGATCATCCAGGCCGTCCCGCCAAAGCCGACATAGACGCGCAGGTCGTTCCCGGCATCCGGCCCGAACGGATCGGGCAACTCGGGGATCAGCCCCTCCCCTTCGGGCCAGCAGGAACCGAAGAATTCAACGGGCTCCAGCCCCTCCAGCGCGCCAGGTGGCAGGAATTCCGGCGGCTCGGAAACGATGTTGAGATCGACGTCCGGGTCATCGGCCAGAAAGGAGAAGGGCGTGGCATCAGGAATGCCGTGGCGTTCCCGCAGCGCCGCGACAGCGCTTTCGCATGCCGGCGCGATGTGGACCGGCTCGCGGACACGGCCTTCCGCCATCATCATCTTCATCCGCTGGTTATGGCCGGCCCGCATGGCGACGCGGGGGATCTTCAGATGATAGCCGACCACCCGGGCGACCAGGGCGAAACTGTCATGCAGGATCAGGGCGGGGTTCAGCGCCGCCACCTCCTGCGTCAGCTGGTCGCCCCAATATCCTGCGAAGCTGACACAGCGGACGGGCAGCGGCGTGGACGCGTCATCCGGCACCTCCATGGGTCGGCCGCCGAAAATGTCGCGAAATTGCGCGCCCGTGCGCTCGACGAAGGGGCGGGCGGGTTCCGGGGCATAGAACACCACCTGGATCCCCCGCCCGCACAGCCCGGAAACCACGGGCAGCATGCGGTTGAGATGCCCCTGTCCGGGGAAGACGAAGGCGACAATGGTGCGGCGCGTGTTCATCCGGTCAGCTCTCGGGGATGGAAGGGTGGTCATGCCATGGCGCGCAGGCATTGAAGGGGGGCCGCCAGGGCCGTCGGGCCCAGACCGTGGCGCAGCCCGGCGCTGATGGTGGCGGCCGCGATGCGAAAGCAGGCTTCGTGCCGGAAGGCCGCCGCGTCGCCGCCCGCCGCCAGATAAGCGTCGCGAAAATGATCCCACTGCCAGGGATGGCGGGCGCTGTCATGCCAGCCCCAGCGGTACCAGCAGCGCGCCAGGTCCATGCCGGCCGGACCGGGACGGAAATGCTCGTTGTCGATGACCTTCAGGGCTCCCGTCAGGTCGATCACCATGTTTTCGCCGCAGAAATCCGTATGGGCCAGGATCAGGGCCCCGCTTGCCGGCGCCTCCGCGTCCAGGCGATCACACAGCGCCGCTACCACGGGCGCCGGCAGCAACCCACCTTCCTGAAGCGCGCCAAGCGCCGCCCGCACGTCGCGCCACAGGCCGGACAGATCCCCCATGAAGGGCAGGTCCATATCCCCGGCCCGGCCCACCGCGTGCAGTCGGGCCAGCACCGCCGCCGCCTGCCCCACCCGGTCGGCATTGGCGGCAGCATCGTCCAGCACCTGCCCGTCGACCCAGGCTTCCAGCAGCACGGCACCATATCGGGCCAGCACGGGCGCGAAATCGTCGGGCAGGCCGGCGCGCAGCATCTGCTGGCGCTGCGCCACCATTTCCTCCCCGAAACGCCGGGCCTTCAGGCAGCCGCCCCCGGCCAGTTCCACGCGGAAGGCCCCGGCGGGGCGCACCAGACCGACGCCGGGGCGCAGCGGTTCGATATGCAGCGCCCGTCGGCCGAACGCGGCAACAGCCCGGGCGATATCGTCGGCCGCCGCTGTCAAGCCTCCCCTCCCGTCCATCCCAGCGCCTGCCACAGTTCCACGGCCGGTCGCGCATAGGCCTGCGGACCCAGCCGACAGCGGTAGACGGCCACTTGCGAACTCAGCAGCGCCAGCCGATCTCCCATGGACGGTCTTCCTTCCACGGGCACCCCCGACAGGCTGGAAAACAGGGTCGACCGGTCCCGGTCCGCGGCAGGGCCATAAAGGCACGGCCGCAACATCGCCGGGGCCAGGGCCGGCGGCACCCGCTCCACCTGCCAGCCCTCGATACCGGGTGTAATCTCGGGCAGCAGGATGGCGTGCAGCGGCGCCCGGCCCAGCCGTGTCACGTCCAGCCGGCCGGCAAAGCGCGCCGGGGTCAGCATCAGCGGTGCCGCATCCCCCACCGGCGCCTCCGCATCGAACCGGGCCGCGGCCGGGAATTCCTCCGCCCGCGCCAGCACCTGCGGAAAGGTCTGGACGGTACCGGGGCGGATGGAAGTGACGGTCGGGATGCCGCTGGTCATGGTCCCATCTCTGGCCGGCTCCACAAAGACCCGGTCGTTGGACATATGCGCAACCCCGCCCGCCATCAGCAGATGGCACAGCAGCGAGGTTTTCCCCGCCTCCTTGCGGCCGGCAATGGCCAGGGCCCATCCGTCGCGCGCGCAGGCCGCGGCATGCAGGTCCACCACCGGCCGCCGCATCGCGATCCCGGCGGTCAGGATTTCCCGGACCAGCGCCAGCAGCGCCAGCCTTGCCCGACCGTCGCCCGGTGCGGCCACCAGCTCCGCTCCCGCCGGGCCGATCCTGATAAAGCTCTCCGTCACCGGGTCCAGCAGCCACCGGTCGTCCCCGTCCTGCCAGCCGGGAAGTGCCACCGTCCGGCTGTCCAGCCGGATGCAGGGGGCCGGGGGCAAGGTCTGGCCCGCCGCCCGGCGGGCGCTCCATTGCCCCTGCACCGCCGCCAGCAGGTCCGCCGACCGCCGCATGGACACCCGCACCGCATCAGGCGCCGATGCGACAGCATCGCACCAGGGTGGCAGGAATTCGGCCAGCCAGTCACCATCGGCGGGATCATCACCAATGATTTCCACAGCAACAGGTCCAGGGGTGTAGAGGACGCGCCATCCCACGGACGCAGGGGCAAGGTCGATCGCCATCCCCCTCACCCTGCCCGCAGCCAGACGGCCAGGCGCCGACGATCGGCCTCCGCCGCGGGCGGCAAGGTCTCCGATGCCGGGCCGCGCGGTCCGGCCATCCGCATCAGGGCACGCCGCCCGTGCCGCCCGACGAAGGCGGCCAGATAGGCCGGATACAGCATGGGCAGCCAGACGGGCTGGCCCTGCACGCCGGCCCAGTGAGCCAGTTCGATCCGCGGCACGAAGGCGCGGCGCAGGATCAGGCCCAGCCTGCCGCGCCAGGTGGGTATCCGCGCCAGCTTGGTCAGGGCGACGGACTGTTCCGGCAGGGGATGCAGGGGGCGGCCATGCTTCAGCCGGCGACGCGCCAGGGTGGCCGCCTTCAACCGCATCTGCTGCTCGGCAATGTCCATCAGCCCCGCCAATTCCTTTTCCTGCGCCCGGATGGGCCGAGCCGCGGCGTCGGGCAGCGTACAGCCCAGCCTGTCGGCCACCATGGCCAGGGTGATGATGGCCGATCGCTCCGCCCCCCATTGGCGGGCACGGTTCCAGAAGGCGGGCCAGTCGATGCGGTCCCGCCACCGGTCCAGGGCCCTGGGAATGTCGGCCAGGTTCAGCAGTTTCAATCCGAACTCGTGGTGGGCCGCCGCATGCAGGCAGAGATGCAGCAGCGCATCCTCCGGTGCCAGAGCCAAAGCCCCCGTGCCACCGACGGCCAGCGGCTGTGCCCGCTGCCACACGCCATCCAGATCGATGTCGGGCATGACGGCCGGAACCTCCAGATCATGGTGGATCTCGATGGGCGGCCCGGCCGGGTGGAAGAAGGGCGACAGGTGGTGGCAATCCTCCCGCGCATGCTTCCAGGGCTTCACGGGGAAGGGCAGCACCCCCGGGTCCTGGCTGTAGCCCAGCGCCTCCACGACGCGTACCGTCGCAGCCAGGTCCTCGCGACGGACCAGCAGGTCGATATCCATCATCGGACGCGTCGCCGGATCGGTGTAGATCTGATTGGACAGATGCATGCCCTTCAGCAGGATCACCGGCACCCCGGCCTCCCGCAGTCCTGACAGCAGCGGCAGGGCCAGCCTGTCGGATCGCAGGGTACGACGGCGCGACAGCAGATAGGCCCGTCTGAAGCCGCGCCAGATCGCGGACGGCACCGATGGCCGCGCCCCGGCATCGCGCAGCACCTGGTAGGCCAGGGGCGTCAGCCAATGCTGGTTGCATTGCCGCAGGAAGTCCGCCCATCCTGCCTCCGTCAGACCGGACAGCAGCTCGGGCGCCGCAGATCCGCCGGCCAGACGCAGCAGCCGGCGCCATCCCGGCGTGGACAACAGTCCATCATCCATGGTCCGGCCCTCGCGGCGCCAGCAGCAGGGCCGCCAGACCCAGCAGGCTGGCGGCAATGGCGAAGCGGGGAACGATGGCAATGCCGACAGCTGCGGCCAGCGCCCCCGCCAGTGCCGGGGCCAGCGCGCCGCCCACAATTTCCCCTACCCCCACCACCAGCCCCGTGGCCGTGGTTGCCAGGGCCGGCGGCACCGCAGCAGCAGTCAGCGGGCCGACGGTCAGCGCCGTCGCCCCAGCCCCCGCCATGCCGATGACCAGCAGCAGGGCGAACAGCATTGGCACGTCCCCCGGAACGACCATGAACAGGGCCAGCAGCAGCACTTTCACACAGGTGGCCGCCACCAGGACGCGCCGATGGCCCAGCCGGTCCCCCAGCGCCGGCACCAGCGTCATGCCCAGAAGCCCGCCCAGTCCCTGGCCGGACAGCACGATCCCCATCTGATCCAGCGGCAGATGCAGGTGGTCGGTCAGATAGCTGGGCAGGAAGGCGCCCATCGTTGTGACACCGGCCAGCCAGCAGCCCATGGCCATGGCGGAGGCCCGGACATTGCGCAACCGCAGCACGGCCCCCCAGGCGCCGGGGCCGGCTGCCGTCGGGTGGGGAACGGGACGATCGGCCTTCAGCAGGCGCGAAAGGGCAAAGGCCAGCAGCGGCCCCGGCAGTGCGGCGATGACGAATATCCAACGCCAGGAGGGCAGCACGTCCAGGAGCCGCGTCGCCAGCACCGGCGCCAGCGCCAGACCGAACAGCCCCATGCACAGATGCAGCAGCCCGACATTGACGCCGATGCGACCGGGCGCGGACGCCCGCGTGGCCGCGACAATGCCGGCAGGCATGAAGGTGCCTTCCGCCGCCCCCAGCAGGGCCCGGACCAGGATCAGACTGCCCAGGCCGACCGCCAGGCCGGTGAGCCCCGCCAGGGCGGAGAAGACCAGCATGGCGGGGATCAGCACCGCCCGCACGCCAAACCGGTCGGCCAGCCGGCCTGTGCCGATGGCAGCACCGCCCCAGGTCAATGCCAGGGCGGCGGAAATAAGCCCGATATCACCGTATCCCAGCCCCAGATCGCGGGCGATGACCGGGAAAACCGGATTGATGACAAACCGGTCCAATCCAACCATCCCAAAGCAGAGCGACAGAACCAGGATTCTCCCGAACCCGCTTCCTGCACCCGGCACGCTGGCACCGTTCATCTTGTCCCCTGTTTCCGTGGGGGCAACACCATCAGGCCGACAGCCCGGGCCTTGCACCACCGCGTTTCCAGTTCCCCCTGGATATCTGGTCATCTGACACAAGCCAATTGTGCAAAGCAACGTCATAGTTTAACGCGAGGGTTGCGCTGCCGGACCTTGGGCTGTGGCAGGGCCGGCCGACGACCTGTCATCGCAGGGGCGGGTGGCGACCGGCGGGCGGGATGACGGCGTCCCCCGCGCGGCCAGGGGCCACGCAGACGTCACAGTCAGCCGGCTTGCCCCTTGTCCCCGTCCGGTCTATTCAAGGATGCGCTTCCGCACCGGAACGCGGCCATAACGGGGGCCGGATGTTCATCGAATGCTCCAACCTGATCGCGGGTAATCAGCCAGCCCTGCATTACGGCGTGGCCGTGGCCGATATCGACGGCGATGGCCAGGACGAAATCATGGTGGCCGGCTATGGCGGACCCAACCGGGTCCTGAAATGGACGGGCCAGGGTCTGGCCGACATCACCCCGCCACCGCTGGCCGATGACGGCCGCAAAGCCATCGGGCTGGCCTTCGGTGATATCGACGGCGACGGGCGCGAGGAACTCTATCTGCTGAACAGCGAGGGCTATTCGGGTCCCAAACAGGTTTCGGACCGGCTGCTGGCCTGTTTCGGCGACCGTTGGGTCGATCTGTTCGCCCTGCCGGAGAATTTCGCCGTCGCCAACCGCTTCGCCGGGCGCAGCATCGCCGTCATCGACCGGGCCGGCGCCGGCCGCTATGGCTTCATTGTCGCCAATTATGGCGGCCCGATGCGGCTTTACGAGATGGGGCCGCGCGGCCGCATCCTGGACCGCGCGGACGAGGTGGGGCTGGACGCCATCACGGGCGGGCGGTCGCTGCTGGCGGCCCCCATCCTGGGCGACCGGCCGGACATTTTCGCCGGCAATGAGATCGGCCCCAATCTGTTCTTCCGCAACCAGGGCGACGGCACCTTCACCGAACTGGCCGATGCCCTGGGTCTGGCCGATACGGGCCAGCCGGCGCGCGGCGTGGCGCTGGTCGATGGCGACGGCACCTTCGACATCGTGCTGGCCAACTGGGACGGGCCGCACCGGCTGTTCCAACAGCATCCGGGCGGCGGCTTCGTGGATGTCGCCCCGCCCGAACTGGCCCGCCCGTCGCGCGCCCGCACCGTCATCGCCGCCGATTTCGACAATGACGGGTACGAAGAGATCTTCATCAACAATCTGGGCGAGCCCAACCGCCTGCTGGGCTGGCGGGAGGATCGCTGGGTGGCGCTGGATATCGGCGACGCCACCCTGCCCCACGGCCTGGGTACCGGGGCCGCCGTGGCCGACCTGGACGGCGACGGACAGCTGGAACTGCTGGTCGCCCATGGCGAGCATGCGCCCCAGCCGCTGTCGCTGTTCATCGCGGAGCCGCGGGGCAACAGCTGGCTGCGTGTGCGGCCCCTGACGGCGGCGGGGGCGCCGGCGCGCGGCGCTGTCGTGCGTCTATGGTCGGGTGACCGGATGCAGATGCGGGCCATCTGCGCGGGCTCCGGCTATCTCTGCCAGATGGAACCGGTGGCCCATTTCGGCCTGGGCCGCGCTGGCATTGTGGACAGGGTAGAGGTGCGCTGGCCCGATGGCGCTGTTCAGCGCATCGACCGGCCCGACCCTTGCCGCACGCTGATCATTCCTCATCCCGGACGATGATGCGCGGCTGATAGGGGCCGATGGCCACGCCATAGATGCGGGTCCACAGCAGGGCTGTCGTAGCCGTCACCAGCGGATGGGTGACGGACAGGATGATATTGGCGATCAGCACCAGCAGCAGACTGTCGGCCTGGATACCCAGGATCAGCAGAATGGCGGCCGGCGCCTGGATGGGCAGGTTGACCAGCACCAGCGCCATCAGCGGCGGCAGGCCGCCCAGGCGCGCCGTCGCCTTCCAGCTGGCACCCAGGACGAAGCGCCCATCCTGGATGACCGAGCCGATGGCAGGCCCCAGCCGGGCGACCGGCCACAAGGTCATGCCCAGGATGACCAGGTATGTCAGCAGGTGAAACCAGTCGGGCAGCGCACTGGCCAGTGCGGCGGGATCGTTGGCAGCCGGGTTTTCCGCCAGGCCATGCCCCGTCAGCCCGGCCAGCAGGGTCATGATGATGCTGGCGGGCAGGATGGATGCCAGACCCGACAGCAGCAGCATGGACAGCAGGATACCGCCCGTGCGCCACATGCGGCGTTCGAACGGCATGTCCCAGAACTGCACCTTGTCCTCCCCCAGCAGCAGGAAGCGGCCCCAGCGCACGGTCCACAGGCCCTGCCCCCAGATCATGCCCAGCACCGACAGGAACAGCAGCAGGCTGCCGCCGCTTTCACCCGACCGCGTCATCTGGGCGACGCCCAGCACTGCCAGGACCAGGGCAGGCGCACCGGCAAACCGGAGAACACGACCAGGATCGGAGAGGAGAAGCAGATAAATCGCCAGTGATTCGCGCCAGGCGTCCTTGAAATTCATCTTGGGTCCAAGTCCTGAGCCAGCCGGTATCGGTTTTCCAAACGGTCTACCACATGGGGTGCATCGGCGCGATGGCAATGGTGCCTTGCTGCGCTGCGATGCCGCTGTCCTTCGACAAGTGCCTGTACCTGTTATAGATTCTTCGCCGGAGAATTAATCGGAGACAGCGATGGCCGCCGCCATTCCAGCATCCCTGACCCTGTCGATCCGGGCGGAAAGCTTCCCCATCCGCGGCACCTTCCGCATTTCGCGCGGGGCCAAGACCGAGGCCCATGTGCTGGTCGCGGAATTGCGCGATGCGGATGGGCGCGTCGGGCGGGGGGAATGCGTGCCTTATGGCCGCTACGGCGAATCCATCGACAGCGTGACGGCCGCGATGGAGACGACGCGGGACCTGTTCGCGCGCGGCATGGACCGCCGCCGCCTGCTGTACGCACTGCCCGCCGGGGCTGCGCGCAATGCGTTGGATTGCGCACTGTGGGACCTGGCCGCCCGGCGCGCGGGCCGTCCGGCCTGGGAACTGGCGGGGCTGGCACCGCCCGCCCCGGTGACGACCGCCTTCACCCTGTCCATCGACAGTCCCGATGCAATGGAACAGGCCGCCGCCGCGTCCGCCGACCGGCCGCTGCTGAAACTGAAGCTGGCCGGCGATGGCGCCGACCTGGACCGGGTGGCCGCCGTGCGCCGCGCTGCCCCCGCCAGCCGCCTGATCGTCGATGCGAACGAGGGCTGGACGTTCGACGACCTGTCCACCCTGCCCGATGCGCTGGCCCGGCTGGGGGTGGAGATGATCGAACAGCCCCTGCCCGCCGGTGCCGACGCGGCGCTGGCCGGGTTCCGCAGCCCCGTGCCCATCGGCGCCGATGAAAGCGCCCATGGTCTGGCGGGGCTGGAGGAACTGGCCGGCCGCTACGACGTCATCAATGTGAAGCTGGACAAGACCGGCGGCCTGACGGAAGCCCTGGCTGTGAAGGCGCGGGCGCAGTCACTGGGGCTGTCGGTCATGGTGGGCTGCATGGTTGCCACGTCGCTGTCCATGGCGCCGGCCCTGCTGCTGGCGCAGGGGGCCGATTATGTCGATCTTGACGGCCCCCTGCTGCTGGCCCGCGACCGGGAACCTGGATTGCACTACGATGGGGCGACACTGTTCCCCGACGAGGGTCAGATCTGGGGTTGACGGGCGTCCCTGCCTGCCTACCCCTTTTGGCCAGGACGGTCAGGAGATGTTGGCGGGTTCCCCGTCGCCGGGTGTATGGCATACTCCTCACCTCCAAGGCCCTTCGAGAAACAATTCGCCTGATGAACAAGCCGCAGAGTGCCCATACGCTGCCTTCGCACGACCTTCAGGTCATGCTGGCCCAGCACACGCTTTTTGCCCGTGGTCACGCGGGCAAGCGGCTGGAGATGCGTTTGCAGAATCTGTCGGGCATCAAGCTGAACAATTACGATCTCTCGCAATGCCTGCTGCTGGCCTGCAACCTTTCCTATACGGATCTGGAGGGTTGCTCTTTCCAGGCGTCCAACCTGTCCAACAGCCTGTTCATCGGCGCCAATCTGCGCCATTGCGACTTCACGCGCGCCGACCTGCGCGGCACCCGCTTCTACAAGTCCGACCTGCATCAGGCCAAGATGACGGGGTCTGACATGCGTGTCGGCTCCATCACGCTCAACAGCGGCGGCGTGGCCAAGCAGCGGGAATTCACCACCGACCTGTCCTATTGCAACATGGAGGAAGCCACGTTGCAGGACGCGGTGCTGCAGAATGTGCGGCTGCGCGGGGTGAACATGCGCAATGCCGATCTGTCCGGTGCCGATCTGTCGGGCGCCGACATGCAGGGCGTGGTGCTGCTGGGGGCGTCCATGGCCCGGGCCAAGTTCACCGGCGCCAACATCAAGAACGCCGTCTTCACGGTGAATGACGAAACCAAGCGTCTGTTTGCCGGCAACCCCGCGTTCGAGGAGCATCTGAGCAACCTGAAGGAGACGGACCGCATCGTCTCGGCCCATGAGGAATGGGTGAATTCCGGTGGCCGGTCGGGGGCGCGGGCGGATTTCGCGGGCCTGGCCCTGCGCGGCGTGGATCTGCGCGGGCGCGAATTGTCGGCCGTGTCCTTCCGCGGGGCCGACCTGACGGGCGCCAAGCTGGCCCATGCGCGCCTGGCCGCCGCCGATTTCAGCGGCGCCACCCTGGCCTATGCGGAGCTGTCCAACGCCGATCTGCGCGGGGCGGGACTGGAAAATGCCCGCCTGCTGCACACCATTGTCGACAATGCTGATTTCAGCGACCTGGAATTGCGCGGCGGCGGCAAATTGTCGGTCCGTTTCTCCGGTGCGTCCATTGAGTGGACGAATTTTTCCCAATGCGCGGTCACGTCGGACCAGCTGGCCGGGGCGGCCTTGCGCGAATGCCGGATGCCGGAAGAGCATTAAACAGCTGAAGCCGTCATTTCGGCAGCGGTTTAATCTAATAAATATCTAATTTTACACTTATTGCGCCTATGGATCTCCGACGATTGACAACCTTGTCATCGTTGCTGCGCGCGGGATTGCGCCACCGGCAGCCGGGTCGGCACCCCAAGAATGCTCGCCAAAGAAACCATCAATATTAATACGTTAATTATTTATTTCATCTTTGATTCGCGGCATCATGATTACACGAAATAGATCGCATGGTTAATTTCTTATTAACTTGCGACATCACACACAGCCGAATGCATTATGGCCGCACAGATTCCCGATACCGGTTCACCACGGACAGACCTGACGACGCATCTCGCCATGCACTCGCTTTTTCTGAAAGGAAAGGGAGGCAGGCGGCTGGAGCTGCGTTTGGCCAATCTGGAGGGGACGCGGCTGAAGGGGTTCAACCTGTCGCAATCGACGCTGCTGGCCTGCAACATGTCGCAGACGGACCTGGAGGGCTGCAAGTTCCGCGAAACGGACCTGGCCAACAGCCTGTTCATCGGCGCCAACCTGAAACATTGCGATTTCACCCGTGCCAATCTGCGCGGTGCCCGCTTTTACAAATCCGATCTGGCGCAGGCCAAGCTGAATGGCAGCGACATGCGCATGGGCAACCTGACGCTGCATCGCAAGGGGGCAGAGAAGGACGACCAGATCGTCAGCCGCGAATTCACCACCGACCTGTCCTTCTGCAACCTGGAAGAGGCGTCGCTGGAGGATGCCCTGGTGCGCAAGGTGCGGCTTCGTGGCGTCAACATGCGTAATGCCAACCTGTCCAATGCCGATTTCAGCGAAAGCGACCTGCAGGGTGTGGTGCTGCTGGGCGCCAAGATGCAGGGTGCCAATTTCCTGCATGCCGACATCAAGGACGCCACCTTCACGGTGGATGACACGACGCGCAAGCTGTTCCAGGGGCTGCCGGCCTTCACCGAGCATCTGAGCAACCTGGCAGAGATCGACCGCATCGTCGCGGCCCACGAGGAATGGGTGAACAGCCAGGGCAAGGTCGGCACGCGGGCCGATTTCGCCGGCCGCAAGATGAAGGGGGTGGACCTGCGCGGGCGCGAACTGTCCACCATCTCCTTCCGCGGGGCCGACCTGTCGGGGGCCCAACTGTCACATGCCAAGCTGGCGGCCTGCGATTTCGCCGGCGCCAACCTGTCCTATGCCGATCTGGCGGGCACCGATCTGCGCGGGGTCGGGTTCGAGGGGGCGACGTTGCGCAACACCGTGCTGGAGGCGGCCAACATGACCGACCTGCAGCTGCGCGGCGGCGGCACTCTGCCCGTGCGCCTGCACGACGCCACCATCGAATGGGTGGATTTCACCGACACGATGATCGATGCGGGCCGGCTGAAGGGCCTGAAGCTGCGCGACTGCACCCTGCCGCCGGGATTGGTGGAGAGTGCGGGTTAACACCTATTTGCATGGATCAGAACCTGCGGTCCTGATCCATGCAGCCCTCATGCGCCGGGCGCCGCCATCCGGCGGCTTGGCTTACGCGCGCATGGGCGCGCGGGCGCTCGTACCGCGCCAACCAGGTTGCGGTGAGTTCCACTCACCGCAACCTGGTATAACACCAATCTGACAAAGGGTTGACCTTTGACAGATTGGAGGTTGGCGACCGCCAGCCCGCGCACCCATGTGCGCGTAAGCCAAGCCAATGGATGTCGGCGCCCGGCATTTGAGTGAACGGCCCTATGCCAACCGGCCCAGCCGCTCAATCAGCAGGTCGAAGAAGCCGTCCGCATCGGCCTTCAGCATGTAATGCACATTGCGCGGCCGATTGGTGATGCACCAGCGGTCGACCACGGTCTGGCCTATGGTCAAGGCGGACGCCGTCTCCACCTCCACATTCACCTGTTTGCCCTGGAACAGGTCGGGCCGGATCAGCCAGGCGATGACGCACGGGTCATGCAGCGGGCCGCCATCGGTGCCGTACTTGGCCTCGTCATACTGACGATAGAAATCCAGCATCTCATAGGTGACACGGCCAATCGGGTCCGGCAGGGCGCGCACCCGGTCCATCTGCCGCTGCGCCGTCAGCACCTGATGCGTCACATCCATGGGGAACATGACGATATCGACGCCGGATTTCAGCACGATCTGGGCCGCGTGCGGATCGACGAAGATGTTGAATTCGGCCACGGGGCTGCTGTTGCCGCCCTCATACTGCGCACCCCCCATCAGCACGATGCGCCTGATCCGCGCCGCAATGTCGGGTGCGCGGGTCAGGGCCGTGGCGATGTTGGTCAGGGGGCCCAGGGGGCACAGGGTCACCGTGCCCGCCGGCTCCGTCCGCAGGGTCTCGATGATGAAATCAACGGCATGCTGTTCCTGCAAGGGCATGGTCGGCGCCGCCAGATGGGGGCCGTCCAGGCCTGTATCGCCATGCACCTCCGGCGCGGTATGCAGGTCCAGGAACAGCGGCCGGTCGCACCCGGCAAAGACCTTCACATCCGGCCGGCCCGACAATTCACAGATCTTGCGGGCATTCCGTTCGGTATGGGCCAGGGGCGCGTTGCCGGCCACGGCAGTAACGCCCAGCACCTCGATCTCCTCTGGCGAGGCGAAGGCCAGCATCATGGCCACCGCGTCGTCCTGTCCGGGATCGGTATCGATGATGATGCGTTCGCGTGCCATGGCGACCCTTCTCCTCTTCCAATCCCGCCCCCACCCGGGCGCCGGCGATTGAGGTCCGGTGATCGGCACCGATCACCGGAGACCCCGAGAAAGCTCACATAGCGGGAAACATCTTGAGCGGGAAGCCCCACCCCTGTTTTATGCGCCCACCATGACACGCCGCATCGCCATCTTCGATTTCGACGGAACCCTGGTGGGGGGCGACAGCCTGCTGCCCTATCTGGGCCGGGTCGCCGGGCGGGTCCATGCCGGCATCATCTTCGCCCGCGCCGTGCGGTCCGGGATGATGCGGGCCGGGATCAATCCCGACGATGACCTGCGCACCCGCATCAAGGCCGGGATGCTGTACCGGGCGCTGGCGGGCGTGCCCCTGGTCCGGGCCGAAGCCGCAGCCGAACATATGCGCGACTGGCCGCGCTGGCACGGGCCTGTCCTGTCGGCCCTGCGTTCCCATGCCGAAGCCGGCGACACCATCGTCGTCGCCACGGGGGCCCTGTCGCTTTACATGAATGTGCTGCTGCGAGACCTGCCTGTGCATCGGCTGCTGGCGACGGAGATGGAGGTGCAGGGCGGGGTGCTGACCGGGCGCATGCGCGGCGGCAATTGCGTGCGGGCGGAAAAGGCGCGGCGGGTTTCGGCCCTTCTGGCAGAGCTGGGCCCGTTCGAGGAGACGCACGGTTACGGCAACCGCCCCTCCGACCTGCCATTTCTGGCGCTGATGACGCATCCGAACGTGATTCCCACCGTGCCCCGGCGATGATGTTGCGATAGAACTATCACCGGATTTTCCCTTGGCACGGGCGTCGGCCCTTCTATATGCCAGGGGAGTCTGTTTGGAATCGTTCCAGAAAGCATCATGTCCGTGCTGTCCCGCCCCTTCGCCCTTTCCCGTCGCCACTTTCTGTCCCTGGCGGGGTCGGGGCTGCTGCTGACCACCGCCGCCGCCTCCGTGCAGGCGGGGGAGGGTCGCCCCACCCTGCTGGCGACCACGGGACAGGTGGCCGAGCTGCTGCGCGCCGTAGCCGGCGACACGGCGACCGTCGCCAGCATCATGGGCGAAGGCATCGACCCGCACAGCTACAAGCTGACCCGTGACGACACGGTGGCGCTGATGAAAGCCGACGCCGTGTTTCATAGCGGCCTGTTCCTGGAAGGCAAGATAGGGGAAATGCTGGATCGGCTGACCCGCTCCGGCAAACCGGTGCATGAGGCGGCATCCGCCCTGCCCCATGACAGGCTGATCCACCCGCAGGGGGCGGATGCCCATCCCGACCCGCATGTCTGGATGGACCCGACCCTGTGGCGGCTGGCCCTGCTGGGTGTGCGCGACCGGCTGGTCACCCTTTACCCCGCCAACGCCGACACCTACCGCGTGCGAGCGGAAAAGGCGGCGGCGGACTATGAGAAACTGGCGGCCTATGCCGGGCAGGTGCTGGGCTCTGTCCCGGAAAAGGCCCGCGTCCTGGTCACCGCCCACGACGCCTTCTCCTATCTGGGCCGCGCCTATGGGCTGGAAGTGGTGGGCATCCAGGGCATCAGCACGGAGTCGGAAGCCGGGTTGCAGCGCATCGAGTCCATGGTCGCCACCCTGGTCGACCGGAAGATTCCAGCCGTTTTCATCGAAACCTCCGTATCCGATCGCAATATCCAGGCGTTGATCCAGGGGGCGGCGGCGCGGGGGCACAAGGTCATGATCGGCGGCGCCCTTTATTCCGATGCCATGGGGCCGGCCGGCAGTTATGAAGGTACCTATGTCGGCATGATCGACCATAATGTCTCCACCATTGCCCATGCCCTGGGCGGGACCGTGCCGCCGGGCGGGTTCCAGGGCCGGCTGGCCGCGTTACGCTGAGGGGAACCAACATGCTGCAACGCCTGCTCAGTGATAATTTCATCCCCGACGCCGATGCTGGCGTGGGGGCCCTGTCCGTCAGCGGCCTGTCGGTCGCCTATCATCAGCGGCTGGTCCTACGCGATGTGACCTGGACCGCCCCCGCCCAGGGGCTGGTGGCCGTGGTCGGGCCCAACGGGGCCGGCAAATCCACCTTTCTGAAGGCCGTGCTGGGTCTGGTCCCGGCGCTCACCGGTAGTATCGAGGTCTATGGCCGTCCGCTGAAGCGGCAGCGCGCCCTGATCGGCTATGTGCCGCAGCGCGAGTCGGTCGATTGGGATTTCCCTGTCAGTGCGCTGGACGTCGTCACCATGGGCCGTTACGGCCTGATCGGCTGGGGACGGCGGATCACGGGCAAGCATCGCGCCGCAGCCCTGGCGGCCCTGGACCGGGTCGGCATGGCCGATTTCGCCCATCGCCAGATCGGACAATTGTCGGGCGGACAGCAGCAGCGCGTATTCCTGGCCCGCGCCCTGGCGCAGGAGGCGCGGCTTTATTTCATGGATGAACCGCTGGCCGGCGTGGATGCCGCCACGGAACAGACCATCCTGGCCGTGCTGCGCGATCTGGACGCAGAGGGGCGCACCGTCATCTGCGTGCATCACGATCTGCAAACGGTGGCAGAGACCTTCGACCATGTGCTGATGCTGAATGGCGGGCTGGTCGCCGCCGGCCCGGTGCGCGAAGCGCTGACGGAAGATAACCTGCGTCTGGCCTATGGTCAGCGGGCCAGCGGTCTGCTGCTGGGCCCGCGCTGATGGACGGGATGGGGCACAATACCCTGGTCGTGCTGGGCGGGGCCACGGCCCTGGGTCTGGCGGCCGGCATGGTCGGCTGTTTCATGGTGCTGCGTCGCCGCGCCCTGGTGTCCGACGCGCTCTCCCATGCCACCCTGCCCGGCATCGTCGCCGCCTTCCTGGCCGGCATGGCGCTGGGGGTGGAGGGGCGGTCCCTGCCGCTGCTGCTGACCGGGGCTGCCGCCAGCGGTGCCCTGGCTGTGGCCTGTATCCAGTTCATCACGCGCTGGACCCGGTTGACGGAGGATGCGGCCATCGGCGCCGTGCTGTCGGTATTCTTCGGCACGGGCGTGGTGCTGCTGTCGGTGGTGCAGGAACTGCCCGCCGCCAATGCCGCCGGGCTGAAGGGCTTCATCTTCGGCCAGACCGCCGCCATGCATCAGGAAGAAGCGCTGGGACTGGGTGGGCTGGCCCTGCTGGCCGCCCTGATGGTCTGGATCTTCTTCAAGGAATTCCGCCTGCTGGCCTTCGATGAAGGCTTCGCGCGTGCCGCCGGCTGGCCCACGGGCCGCATCGATCTGGCGCTGATGGCCCTGGTCACGCTGGTGACCGTGGTGGGGTTGCAGACGGTGGGGCTGGTGCTGATCATCGCGCTGCTGATCACGCCCGCCGCCACGGCCCGGTTCTGGACTGATGATCTGGCCCGCATGCTGCTGATTGCCGGGCTGGTCGGCGGCCTGTCGGGGGGTATCGGCGCCCTGCTCTCCTCCCGCTTCGCCGACCTGCCGGCCGGTGCTGTCATCGTGCTGGTCGCCACGACCTTCTTTCTGGTCAGCCTGATCGTCGCCCCGGCCCGCGGGCTGCTGGGCCGCAGCCTGAAGCGGGCGCGCCTGCGCCGGACCCTGCTGTCGGGCGGGGTGCTGCCGTGAGCTTTGATGCCGCCACCTTCCTGTCCGTCGATTTCCCGGCCCTGCTGGCCGCCTTGTTCGCCTGCATGGCCTGTGCCCTGGTCGGCAATTTCCTGGTCCTGCGCCGGCAAAGCCTGATGGGTGATGCCATCAGCCATGCCGTACTGCCGGGCATCGTCGCCGGCTTCCTGGTGGCCGGTACGCGCGACACTTTCCCCATGCTGGCCGGCGCCCTGACCGCCGCCCTGGTGGCAGGCGGCCTGATCGAACTGGTCCGCCGGTTGGGCCGGGTGGAAGCCGGGGCGGCCATGGGCGTGGTCTTCACCGGCCTGTTCGCCCTGGGTGTCGTGCTGATCGAACAGGGCCCGGCGCGGCAGGTGGACCTGGATGCGGATTGCGTGCTGTACGGACAGTTGGAAGCCATCCTGTGGCTGACGCCCACGGGCTGGGCCGATCTGGCCGATCCCGGCATCTGGCTGACCCTGCCGCGACAGGTGGTGCAACTGGCCGTGGTCTTTGCCCTGTGCCTGGCCGTGATCCTGATCTTCTTCAAGGAATTCACCCTGGTCAGCTTCGATGCCGCCATGGCCGACACGCTGGGCCTGCATAGCGGACTGGTCCAGCATGCCATCGTCGCTCTGGCGGCGCTGGCTGCCATCGCCGCGTTCGAGGCGGTGGGATCAATCCTGGTTATCGCCATGCTGATCTGCCCCGCCGCCACGGCCCGGCTGCTGACCGACCGCATGGGCACGCAGGTCAGTCTGTCCGTGCTGATCGGTGCCGTCACGGGTATGGGCGGCTATGCGGCGGGTGCCTTCGGGCCCGGCCTGCTGGGCCTGGGTGGTGCCGTAAACGCGGCCGGGTCCATCGCCGTACTGGCCGGATTGATCCTGGCCCTTTCCATCCTGCTGGCGCCGCGCTATGGCGTCATCGCCCGGCGTCGGCGCCGGGTGATGCACGGAGCCTTGGCGTGAACGCAGCAGAATTGTCCTATGTCGTGCTGGGGGTGACCCCCGCGACGGCCGCCGCTGTCCGCGCGCTGGCGGCCCAGGGTGGCTGCTTCACCATCATGGACCGTGACCAGGATGCCGGCCACCGCCTGACCCTGGAACTGAACACGGGCAGCCGTGGCCGCGCCGTGTTCATTCCCGGCGATCCCGAACATCCCGATGACCGGGCCGATGCGCTGGCGGAAAATGCCCGCTGCTGGCCCGACCAGACACCCGTCATCCTTTCGCGCGCATCGCTTTGACCCCGTCCAGGATCTGACGCAGCATTTCCTTGCGGGAGGAGATTTCATCGAACCGCCGCCGCGCCGCTTCGCGCAGCCGCTCCCGCTTCGCCGCGTCGTCGGCAAAGCGGCTGGCATGGGTCGCGAAATCGGCCAGCGCCGGCAGATGGAAGCCCGGCCCTACCACCGTGCCCACATCGCCCGCTGCCAGGCTGTAGGCCGGAACGCCCCGCGACAAAGCATAGGCGGCGGACGCTCCGCCCCCGCCGCGCGGCGGGTTCAGATAAAGGTCGCAGGCCGCCAGCACCGACACCACGTCGATATCATAGCCATGCGCCGTCGACCGGCGGGCCAGGTCGGGCAGGCCGGCCACAAGTTCGGCATGATTGTCCAGGGGCCCGACGAACAGGAAGAACAGCCGCGGTTCCCGCCGGACCAGATCATCCAGGGTTGCGGCGAAGGCGGGCGTCACCTCCTGGCCCAGGCGCAGCCCGATGATGGCGACGGCGATGGCATCGTCGGGCACGGCCAGCGCGGCCCGTGTCTTCGGCGCCCCCGTGACCGGCGGGGCGTAGGTGTAGGCGATGGGGATGACCCGGTCGCGGTCCAGACCGCTTGCAGCCAGCCCCTCCTCATCCCCCGCCGTCAGCGGCCGTGGCAGCGCCACCCAGGTGGGCTGGGCCATGGGCAGATAGGTGCCGAACGGAATGGACACCACATCCAGCAGCCCCCGGCACAGGTCGGCCACCGGGCTCATGGTGCCAAAGGACAGGACCAGATCCGGCTTCAGCGCCAGGATCTCGTCCACGATGCCCGCGGCCATCTCCGGCGCGGTGAACCCGACCGGCAGGTGCAGGAACGGGATGGGCAGCCGGTCCGACACCAGCTGGCTGGCATTGTAGAGGGTCGGATCGCTGGCGCTGCTGAACCGCCCCAGGAAGGGGAAATGCGCCGAAACCGGCCCGTCGGCCGTATTGATCAGGGCCACCCGCCGGCCGAATCGCACGATCAGGGTGCGGGCGAAATCCAGCATGTCGAGCGAGGGCTGATGCATGCCCTGCATGAACTGCCCCGTCAGCAGCACGACCAGATCGCGCTGCCGGTCACCGGCGGGCACGGGCGCGCGGCCGGCCAGGGCGGGCCGGTACCGGCCGATCAGCGCCCGCCACAGGGCGCGCTGGGCCCGGTCATGGTCGCCGCTATCGGCCACGGGCAGCCGATTGCTCCACACCCCATAGACAATGGCGCGCAGGATATAGTCGGCCTGTTCCAGCGTATGGCGGGGCTGCGGGGCCGCCATATCCTCCACGACATTCCACAGGGCGGCCGTCGTGGCGCCCGCTTCGCGCAGCAGCATGGCGCGCAGCAGATGGCCGATGGTGCGCTGTCGTGCATCCGCGGGTGGCGGCAGGGCGTCAAGCAGGGCCCGCATCGGGCCCTCGTCCAGCCGCCCCTGCACCCGCAGCCCCATCAGCAGGTCCACCGCCCGCTCACACCGGACCCACACCTCCCCTTCATACAGCGGTTCGTCCAGGCCGGACGCCAGATCGCGGCGCAGGCCATCGATCAGGGCTTGGGGCGTATCGGCGTTCTCTGACGATGCCATGCTGGGCGGCACTCCGGTTCCACAGGGTGCCGCGACGCTACGCGATATGCCGTCCCCCTGTCAGCCATCCAAAAGCGCAAACGCCCGGCACGGGGGTCCGTGCCGGGCGTCGCAACATCACCCGAAGGGGATCTGATCAACCTTATTCGTCGCGTTGGCCCATCAGGGACAACAGCATCTGGAACAGGTTGATGAAGTTCAGATACAGCGACAGCGCGCCCATGACGGCCAGGCGGCTGTTCGCCTCATCACCCCAGGAGGAGGCATAGCTCTCCTTGATATTCTGGGTGTCCCAGGCGGTCAGGCCCGTGAAGATCACCACACCGATCACCGAGATGGCGAACTGCAAGGCGCTGGACGCCATGAAGATGTTCACCAGACCGGCGATGATTATGCCGATCAGGCCCATCACCAGGAAACCGCCGAATTTCGACAGGTTCGCCTTGGTTGTATAGCCGTACAGGCTGGTGCCGGCGAACATGGCCGAGGTGATGAAGAACACACGGGCGATGCTGGCGCCCGTATAGACCAGGAAGATCGCCATCATCGACAGGCCCATCAGCCCGCTGAAGACGATCAGACTGGTGCGCAGCGCCGAAGCCGACATGCGATCCGGCCGGAAGCCGAAGAACATGAAGGCAAGCGGAGCCAGCATGACGACCCACTTCAGCTGCGTGCCGAAGATCATCGCCACAAACGTTTCGCTTTGGGCGCCAAGGAAGGCGACGCCACCGGTTATTGCCAACGCCAAGCACATATAGTTGTAGACGCGCAGCATGTGGGCGCGCAGACCGGCGTCGAACGACGCCTGATCCATGGCCCGGCTGGACGCCGCATACGGATTATAGGGTCCGTTTACCATCGAAGTATCCTCGACAGGTGAGAGGTACACGGTGCTTATATTGGGACGCCCCCTCCCCCAATCAATGGAAATCGGTCTGCACGCCGCGCATTTTCCGGGGCCTCCCCCCCCAGCCAATCCGTTTTGACGGATTGCAGGCCGGTGAGGGAAATAAAACTATCGCAGATAGGTGGGTACCACCAGTTCCACGGCCTTGGGCGTGATGCCCAGGTCCGACAGGCCCGGCAGGGCGCCCGATACGACATTGTCGCGGCGCAGCAGCCGCACCTGGTCACGGGTCAGGGGCTTGCCCGGCAGCAGTTCCATGAAGGCGGCCTGGATCATGGCCAGCGGGAACGGGATGGGCATCAGGCAACGGTGAGGCACCCCGACCTGCCGGCGGATATAATCCAGCAGCTCGCGGAAGCTGTAGCTGCGCGGGCCCCCCAGTTCAAAGGTCCGCCCGGCGGCTTCCGGCCTGTCCAGCACGGCCAGCACGGCATCGGCCACATCACCGACATAGACGGGCTGAAACCGCGTATGGCCGCCGCCGATCAGGGGCAGCAGGGGCAGCAGCCGGGCCATCTGCCCGAACCGGTGGAAAAACCCGTCGCCCGGTCCGAACACGATGGAGGGGCGCAGGACCACGGCATCGGGAAAGGCCGCGCGCACCGCCGCCTCCCCCTCCGCCTTGCTGCGCGCATAATCGGAAGGCGAAGCCCCATCGGCGCCGATCGCCGACATCTGCACGAACTGACGGGCCCCCGCCGCGCGGGCAGCGGCGGCGATGCGACCGGCGGCCCGGTGCTGGACGGCCTCGAATCCATTGCCCCGGCCAGGGGCCAGGATGCCGATCAGGTTGATGACAATATCGGCCCCGGTCACGGCGACCGCCACAGAGGCATCATCATGGATATCGGCCGCGATGGGAGTGATCTGCCCGACCTCACCCGCCGTCTTCAGATCAGCCAGATTGGCCGGATGGCGCGAGGGCACGATGATGCGGGCGCCGCGCCGGGCCAGCCGCGCCACGATATGGCGGCCGATGAAACCGCCGCCGCCGAACACCACCACACGCGTGGTTGCATCCATGATCTTCCCCTCCCTGTCGGTCCATCTCATCGATATAACCCGGCTGCCGGTCCAAAAAAGTCGGCATAAGGTGAAAAACATCTGTTGACGGCCCTGGGTGGGGCCATTATAAGCCCCCTCCACGACGCGCCGCCCACCGGCAACGATGGAAAGCGCGGGTCGGAGACGCCCAGATGGCGGAATTGGTAGACGCGCAGGTTTCAGGTACCTGTGCCGCAAGGCGTGGAAGTTCGAGTCTTCTTCTGGGCACCATCCGCAAGTAACGCTCTTAAGGCCGCCGGTTCACACCGGCGGCCTTAAGCGTTTCTGGGCCCGGCCTTCCCGGCCCCCTTCCCCGGCATCGGACCCTTGCGGCATCGCCCCTTGCGGTACAGCGGCCGGCAACCGATAAGGAAAGGATGCGGTGGCCCGGATGACCGGACCGCCGAAGGATATTCATTGCCCAAGGACCCAGCCCATGACGATCTCCCTTTACGATGGTGACCTGCCCGACGGTCTTGACCTGGGTCCCGTGGTGGCTGTCGATACGGAGACGATGGGCCTGAATCCGCACCGTGACCGGCTGTGCCTGGTGCAGCTGTCCGCCGGTGACGGCAATGCCCATCTGGTGCAGATCCGCAAGGGCCAGACGCTGGCCCCCAACCTGAAGCGCCTGATGGAAGATCCGGCGGTGCTGAAGCTGTTCCACTTCGCCCGCTTCGACGTGGCCGTGCTGTACAAGGCGCTGGGCATCACCTGCGCGCCCATCTACTGCACCAAGATCACGTCCAAGCTGGTCCGCACCTCCACCGACCGGCACGGGTTGAAGGATCTGTGCAAGGAGTTGACGGGGATCGAGCTGTCCAAGCAGCAGCAGTCCAGCGACTGGGGTGCGGCCGAACTGAACGAGGAGCAGCTGAAATACGCAGCGTCCGACGTGCTGTACCTGCACCAGATCAAGGAAAAGCTGGATGCGCTGCTGGAACGCGAAGGCCGGCGCGAACTGGCCGAAGCCTGCTTCGCCTTCCTGCCGGCGCGGGGCAAGCTGGACCTGCTGGGCTGGGAAGAACCCGACATCTTCGCCCATTAATGCCGCATGGCGGGCATGAGGGCCGGCAATCTGTGCGACCCGTCACAGAATTGCCGCCTTAACCAGCCAATCCTCCGCACCAGCAATATCTTCGCACCGAAAGACGGCCCCGCCGCGATGTCAGTCAACCCGTCCCCGTCGACCAACCGGCCGATACCGGCACGCCTTGCGGCGGGCGGCGGGCACGACCCCTACGCCCATACGCGGGTGGTGCGGGCGGCGCGCATTGCGCTGCCAGCCGTCGCGGGTCTGGTGCTGGTGACTGTTTTCGTCTGGCCGCTGTTCGGTGGATCGTCGGACAAGACGCGCCCCGGCCCGGCCCAGGGCGATCTGGAACTGACCCAGGCCCGCTATCTGGGCACGGATACCAGCGATCAGCCGTTCGAGATCAAGGCCGACCGGGTGGCACAACAGGGCGGCGGCGGCTCCATCGTGGATTTGACAGCGCCACAGGCCGATATCACCCTGAAGCGCGGCGCGTGGCTGTCCATGACGGCACAACGGGGTCGCTACGACCAGGACAGCCAGGTCCTGGCGCTGATGGGTACCGTGTCCTTCTTCCACGGCTCGGGCTATGAGTTGCGGACCGAAGAGGCAACATTGGATGTGAAGCGGAACCTGGCCTGGGGCAACCGCCCCGTGGAAGGTCAGGGGCCGATGGGCATGGTGGAGGCCGGTGGCTTCCGCGTGCTGAATGACGGCGACGTGCTGGTCTTCACGGGCCATGCGCGGCTGCGGGCCTTCGGGGCCGGCAGCAAGGCCGGTGACAATGACAAGCCGGGGGAAACGGCGCCATGAGGGGTACCAAGATGCGACGCAACGGTTGGGGGCACTGGCTGGCGCCTGTGGCGCTGGGCCTGTCGCTGGCCGCCGGCACCGGTCTGGCCCAACAGGCACCGACCCCACAGGACGCGCCCGCGGCCACCCCCTCGCTGGAAATTGGCGGGTCGAAGCCCATTGATGTCGATGCCCCTGCCGGCTTTGAATATCATGACAAGTTGCAGGTCGCCATCGCGCGCGGCGGCGCCACCGCCACCCAGGGCGACATGGTGCTGACAGCCGACACGCTGGCCGCCTATTTCCGCAAGACCGCGACGGGCGGGAACGAGGTCTACCGCCTGCTGGCCGAAGGCAATGTGCAGCTGAAAAATGGCGAGCGCACGGCCCATGGTTCCCGCGCCATCTACGACCTGGACCGGTCGGTCGCCGTGCTGACGGGCGAAGGGCTGCGCCTGACCACGCCGGAAGAAACGGTGACGGCGCGCGACAGTCTGGAATATTGGCGCGATCAGGAACTGGCCGTGGCGCGCGGTGATGCGCTGGCAGCAAGGCCCAAGGATCGGGTCCGCGCCGACAAGCTGGTGGCCCTGCTGGCCCGCGATGCCCAGGACAAGCTGGGGCTGAGCCGGGTCGACGCCGAAGGCGGCGTCGTCATCACCACCCAATCGGAAACGGCCCGCGGTGACAAGGGCACCTATGATCTGGACAGTGAACTGGCCCTGCTGACCGGCAATGTCCGCGTCACCCGTGGCCAGAACCAGCTGAACGGCCCCGCGGCGGAGGTCGATCTGAAATCCGGTGTAAGCCGCATCCTGTCGCGCGTGCCGGGATCGCCCGCACCCGCCGCTCCGGCCAAGCCGTCGACCACCAACGGCGGCGACAACCGCGTGCGCGGCCTGTTCATTCCCAACGAAAAGGGCGAAGGCGGCGTGCCGCAGCAGCCCAAGCCACCCGCCAACCCGCAGGGGAGCAAGCCATGACGAAGCCGACCAAGGACAGCGCCCCCACGGGTGCCCCGACCAGCGGTCCCCGCCTGGTGGCGGAGAATTCGGGCCTCGTGGCCTCCCGCCTGGGCAAGTCCTACAAGGGCCGCCCCGTACTGCGCGATATCAGCCTGTCGGTGAACCGGGGCGAGGCCGTGGGCCTGCTGGGTCCCAACGGAGCGGGCAAGACCACCTGCTTCTACATGATCACCGGCCTGATCCTGCCTGACCATGGCACGATCACGCTGGACGGTGTGGATGTCACCAACCTGCCCATGTATCGCCGCGCCCGGCTGGGCATCGGCTATCTGCCGCAGGAAGCCAGCATCTTCCGCGGCCTGTCGGTGGAAAACAACATCCGCGCCGTGCTGGAGGTGGTGGAGCCCGACCGCGACGTGCGCGAACAGCGGCTGGATGAGCTGCTGGCCGAATTCTCCATCAGCCATCTGCGCCGCACCCCGGCCATCGCGCTGTCGGGTGGTGAGCGTCGCCGCGCCGAGATCGCCCGCGCCCTGGCCAGCCAGCCGCATTTCATCCTGCTGGACGAACCGTTCGCCGGTGTCGATCCGATCGCCGTGAATGAAATCCGCGAACTGGTCGCCCATCTGCGCGAACGCGGCATCGGCGTGCTGATCACCGACCATAATGTGCGCGAGACACTGGACATCGTCGACCGCGCCTACATCCTGCATGACGGCGTCGTGCTGATGGAAGGCGCGCCGTCAGAGATCGTGGCCCACAAGGATGTGCGCCGCGTCTATCTGGGCGAACGCTTCACGATGTGAGCACCATAAGCGACGTGAAAAATAAAATCGGCGGGTCCCAACGATCCGCCGATTTTTTTTGTCCACCCGCGTAACCTTTCCCGGGCTGCGTCGAATGACAGGATACGGGCGCCGATGACGGCTCCCTTCTCTGCCATCGAAGGAAACGCATTCCATGAACACGACCGCCCGCTTCACCGCCCTGACCCTCGGCGCTGCTTTCGCCGGCGCCCTGTCCCTGGCCGCCATCGCCGCCCCCGCCAATGCCGCCGAAGGGGAGAAGGTCCATTGCTATGGCGTGGCCAAGGCCGGTGAGAATGACTGCGCCAACAAGGCCGCGGGCCATTCCTGCGCCACGCAGTCCAAGGTCGATTACAGCGGCCAGGACTTCAAGGCCATGACCAAGGAAGCCTGCGAAGCCGCCAAGGGCAGCCTGACGGCCTACGAAGGCGCCAACCCGGCCATGATGAAGAAGTAACCAGATCCCGGTGACCCGACCTCACCGGGAACAGGTATAAGGCCCGCCTCCGATGCACCCGCCAGCTAGCCCCCACCCCCGTCCCCTGGTTGCCCCCGCCGTCGCGGGGGTGGGGCTGCGGCACGCCCATGTCGCCGACTTCCTGGCGGCGCCGCAGCCTGTGGGCTGGCTGGAGGTGCATTCGGAAAATTACCTCTGCGCCGGCGGTCCCCGTCTGGCGCAGCTGGAACGGCTGCGGCGGGACTATCCGGTCTCCTTCCATTCCGTTGCCCTGTCCCTGGGCGCGGCCGACGGGGTGGACGGGGACCATCTGTCCCGCCTGCGCACTCTCTATGACCGGTTCGAACCCTGCCTGACCTCCGACCATCTGGCCTGGTGCGGACTGGCCGGCACGCATGTGCCGGACCTGCTGCCCCTGCCCTTGACGGCGCAGACGCTGGAGATCGTCACCCGCAACGTGTCTCGCGCCCAGGATGGGCTGGGACGGCGCCTGCTGGTGGAAAACCCCTCCCTCTATGTCCGCTTCACCGCCGACCAGATGGACGAGGGGGAATTTCTGGCGGCCCTGGTGGCCCGCACGGGCTGCGGCCTGCTGCTGGACATCAATAACCTGCATGTCAGCGCCCATAACCGGGGACGCGATGCGGCGGCCATGCTGTCCCGATTCCCGGCCGATGCCATCGGCGAATATCATCTGGCCGGGCATACGCGGGTGGAAATCGACGGCGCGCCGCTGCTGATCGATAACCATGGCAGCCCCGTGCCCGATCCGGTCTGGTCGCTTTATGACCAGGCCATCCGCCGCTTCGGCCCCCGGCCCACCCTGGTGGAATGGGATACCAACCTGCCGCCGCTGTCCCTGCTGCTGGAACAGGCGGCCATGGCCGACCGGATACGGGAGGCCACATGCTGCTGACCCTGCAACAGGCCATGATGGCCGCCTGCTACGGCGCCCCTGACGGCTATGCCGCCACCCTGCCGCATCTGGCGGATGGCGGCGTGCCGGCGGACAAGGCGCTTTATATCCACACCGCCACCGTCACCGCCGCCCTGACCGGGGTGCTGGCCCAAGCCTATCCGGCCGTGGCGGCACGGCTGGGGGAGACGGAATTCGCGGCGGCGGCACGGGATTTTCTGCGCCGCCATCCGCCGGCGGCGGGGGTGCTGTCCGCCTATGGCAAAGGCTTCGCCGCGGCACTGCCCCCCTCCCAGCGGGCGTTCGCAGCGGCGGACTGGGCGGCACAGCAGGCTTATTTCGCTGCCGATTCGGATGCATTGACGCCCGCCATGCTGTCGGCCCTTCCGCCTGACGCCCTGGCCGGCCTGCCGATGACCCTGGTGCCCTCGGCCAGTCTGGTTGATGGGGATGTCGATCAGGGGCGGGAATGGCAGACCTTGCGTCCCGACATCGCCTTCCTCGCCCCGCCGCTGCCTCTGGACGGGCTGTCCGGCCTGCTGATCTGGCGGGGTCCGGACCTGCTGGTGGCGGCAACGATCCTGCCGGCCGACGCGGTCGGATTGCTGCGGGCATTGCAGCACGGCACGCCGCTGCTGGAAGCGGCCGCAACGCTGGAAAACCCTGACCTGCTCCCTTCCCTGCTGGCGCTGCTGCTCACCCATGGGTTGCTGGCGGCCACGACCCCGACGGTGACCCTATGATCAAGCGCCTGCTCTGCTTCCTGACCGATCCCGGCCCCACGACCGCTGCCCCCTGGACCCTGCGCGGGCCGGCGGCGCTGGTTCTGCTGGCGGGTCGGATCTGGCTGGCCTGGCCTTTTGCCACCGCAGGCTGGCACCGGGTCTTTACCTGGGACGCCCAGGGGTTCCTGTTCACCCAGGTGCATCCCGTGCCGCTGCTGCCGGCCATGATCGCGGCCCCCCTGACCACGGGGGCGGAAATCGCGCTCAGCCTGTCGCTGATCCTGGGGCTGTTCGGCCGGGTCGGGGCCGCGGGGCTGGCCGTCATGGCGGCCACCCTGTTCCTGGTCATCGGCCGCACGCCGCAGGGGATCGAAAATGGCATCGCCATCGCTTCAGAACAGGTTCCCTGGATACTGGTTGGTGGGGCACTCTTCATCCTGGGGCCCGGCGCTTTGTCGGCCGACGCCCTGGCCCGCCGTTTCCTGCGGAGCCGCCCCGATCCAGCCACGAGGTGACGCATGAATATCCTGAAACGCCTTGCCCTTGGGTTCCTGCTGTTCTGCGCGGCGCCTGCCATGGCGGCACTCGCCCAGGATTCCGGCAATCAGACGATGAGCGCGTCGGAAAAAGCCCAAAAACAGGAAGCGAACGAGGAAGCCGAAAGGCTGTGCAAACGCATCAAGGACCAGGATAAATTCTATGAGTGCCTTGACCTCTATTTCCTGGACGCCGCCAAGTTCAAGGCGTTCCTGGAACAAAACGGCGTTGCCCGGCCCGACAAGCCGAAGCAATGACGGTAACCCGGCCAACGGGGGCGCCATGCCGGTAGGTGACACGGGCGAGCGGGAACTGGGCCTGCTGCTGGTTGCAGCGCAGGAAGGGGATGGTGCGGCCTATGCCGCCTTCCTGCGCGCCGCCGTGCCCGTCATCCGCGCCATCGGCCGGGGCAAGCTGGCGCGGGCGGCCGATTTGGATGATTTCGTGCAGGACACGCTGCTGGCCCTGCACCAGGCGCGGGCGACCTACCAGCCGGGGCGGCCCGTGCTGCCCTGGCTGTCGACCATCGCCCGCAACCGGCTGACCGATGCCCTGCGCCGGACCTATCGCCGCCGGGCGGTGGAGACGGACTATGACGAGGAGCGGGATACCGGCGTCGCCCAGCCGGAGCCCGATCCCGAACCGGCCCTGGCCCTGGGACCGCTGCTGTCGCAATTGCCCGAACGACAGCGGCTGGCCATCGACATGCTGAAGGTAAAGGGCATGAGCCTGCGGGAAGCGTCGGATGCCAGCGGCGTCAGCATCGGGGCGCTGAAGGTGGCGGTGCATCGCGGGATCGCGGGCTTGCGCCAAATGTTGCGGAAGGATGTGGAGAATGGCTGACCTGGGGATCTTGATCGAGCGGCTGAGCAGCGAGAGCACGCAAGTGCATCGCCTGCCCACGCCCCTGGTCCGGCTGGCCCGCTGGGCGGCCCTGTCCATCGGGCTGATGCTGCTGGCCACCACCTGGCACGGCATCCGGCCGGACCTGTCCATCGTTGCCGGGCAGCCGCTATGGCTGGTCGAACAGGTGCTGGCGGTGGCAACGGCGCTGCTGGCCGGCTTTGCCGCCATCTCTTTCTCTGTACCGGGCCGGCGGGTGTGGGAACGGCTGATCTGGCTGCCGGCCGCCGGTTTCTGGCTGCTTACCCTATGGGAAAGCAGCCGGCCGATGGCGGAAGCACAGGAGATGCCGGGGCTGCTGCACCTGTTCTGCCCCTATTGCTTCCCGATGATCGCCATCGGCTCTGCCCTGTTCCTGGCCATCGACATGCGCCGGGCCGCCCCCGTGGCGCCGGTGCGGATGATGGCTCTGCTGCTGATCGCGGGCGGCGGCATGGCGATCTTCGGGGAGCGCATGATCCATGATGATCTGGACGCCCCCTGGCTGATCGCTATCCAGGCGCTGTCGGTGCTGGCCGCCGGCGCCATGCTGGCCCCGCTGGGGCGCCTGCTGTTCCGCTGGCGCCGGCAGCGCTGAACCGGGATCAGGCCGGGTCGACCGCCGGCTTTTCCCGTACATGCCGGATCGGCGTCAGGATGATGCCGATCACGGCGACGCTGGTCAGAAAGACGCCTGTGCCGACCAGCATCTGCGTGACCGAGACATGGCGCAGCAGCGCACCGGTGGCCGCGGCCGACAGCGGCCCCATGCCCATGAAGATGAACATGAACAGGGCCATGGCCCGGCCCAGCATGGATGGGGGAACCTGGCGCTGCATCCAGGTCCAGACCCGGACCTGGACGATCCCCGCCAGTCCACCGACCGCAAACAGCAGCACAGCCAGTTGCCAGGTGACGGTCAGATAGGCCGTGGGCAGAAACAGCAGCCCGACCAAAGCATCCACGGTCAGGATGGTCAGCCCCAGCGTGCCCAGACGCAGGCCCGGCCGCGCCGCGGACAGGGCGAATCCGGCCAGGGTGCCCGCCCCATGCGCGGCCATGATCGCGCCCAACGCTCCGGCGCCGCCGGCCAGATTCTGATCGACCAGCACCGGCAGCCCCACCTGCACGGGACCGGAGACGCACAGGGCCGTGCAGGCGAAATAAAGGCACAGCGCACGCAGATGCGTATCGCGCCAGAAATGGGCAAGCGCGCTGCCGATGGCGCGCAGCACCGGCTCAGCCCTTGCCGCTGCCTCCGGGGCCTTGGCCGCGACCTTGGCCAGGGTCCAGGCGGAGACGGCGAAGCTGGCCGCATCCAGCAGGAAGGCGACGGCCGTGCCGCTGGCCCTCGCCCCCGTGGCAGCGCCATCGCCGCCACCGCCTGTTAACGCGATCAACAGCCCGGCCAGCGCAGGCCCGGCCAGCAGGCTCAACTGGCGCAGGCCCATCATCACCCCGTTGGCCGCGGCCAGCTGGGCCGGCGGCACGACGGTGGGCAGGATGGAGGTGCCGGCGGGAATGGAAAAGGCACTGGCCAGCCCGATGCACAGGGCCAGCGGATACATCAGCCACAAGGGCAGCGTATCCGCCCAGACCAGCGCGCCCAGCAGACCCAACAGCAGCGTGTTGATATATTTGGTCAACATCAGCACGCGATGGGCCGAATACCGGTCGGTCAACGCCCCACCGACCAGGATGAACAGGGCCCGCGGCACGCCCAGGATCGCCAGTACCAGGCCAAGGGCCAGGCTGTCACCCGTCAGCTTCAGCACCAGCCAGGGCATGGCCAGCAGCGTGAACTGGTCCCCCAGCATGGAGATGACCCCGCCGGTCAGCAGCCAGCGGAAATCGGGATTGGCGAACAGGGCGCGGCGCGCGTCCACCGATGCGGCTTGTTTGCTCATGTCTCATTTCCGACAGGCAAGGGGGAATAGGGACCATCGGCAGGCAGCCGGCTGAGCTTGGCGTCCTGTGGCCCTGCCTTCAGGGCCAACAGCATCCGTTCCAGCCACGCCACCTCCAATGCGCTCAGGTCACGCGAATGTTCCATCAGCAGCCGGTTGCCTGTGCCCAGCACCGGGTCCAGCCGCGCCAGCATGCCGGACAGCATCGCCTGCGCCTCACGGCACCCGGCGATGCGCTTTTCAACCAGCGGGATGACCGCCGCAATGTCGACATGGTGCAGGAACGGCAAGGCCGGGAATAAAGGATGCAGGATCGGGTCATTGTCCGCGAAGCGTTGCACCAGCAGGCTCTGGAACCGCGCCCGGCCGCTGTCGGTCAGGGTGTAGATGGTGCGGGCCCCGCCGCGCGCCACCCGTTCCTCCGACACCGGCCTTATATGGCCATCTTTGGCCAATTGTCGGACCGCATAATAGAGTGTGCCGGTATCGATATCGATCCAGCGGTCGATCATCGCCGCCTCAAGGCGGCGCTTGATCTCATAGGGATGCATGTCCTCGCGATGCAGGACACCCAGGATAAGAAGTTCGGCTTTCATAGTTTAATCCAACTAATACAATCCAACCTCCAACGCAAGCGAGAAGGCGCGGACGCGACTTCCCGCAGAAATCAATGGAATAATTTTACCCCGCAATTGGCCTAACTGTTGCAGGCAGGCGGCGGGCGCCGTACCTTGGCGCGTGGAGAACTGCCGACAGGGGTATGCCGGCCGACACAGCCCAAGGCTGTCGGCATTTCCGGATGACCACCAGACGCAGCAGGCTCCGGTGGGGTAACGGGCCTCGGCCCTTCGGCAGAACAGGTTTTTTCGAGAGAATGGCGCTCCAGCAACGGCTCGATATACGGCAGTCACAGTCGCTGGTCATGACGCCGCAGCTGCAGCAGGCGATCAAGCTGCTGCAGCTGTCGAACCTTGAACTGGCCGACTATGTCGACCAGGAGCTGGAACGCAACCCCCTGCTGGAGCGCGACGACGGCGAAGGCTGGGCGGACGCACCGACCACCGGTGTGGATCGGGAAGAGGCGGTGGCGCCCCAGGCGGAAGGCCGCATCGCCGACACGGTGGAACTGGCAACCAGCGACCGGATGGGCGCATCGAACGACGCCCCGCTGGATACAGATTACGAGAATGTCTACACCAACAGCTCCGCCGCCGACATGGACAGCGCGGGTCTGGGATCGGGGGAGCAGTTTGGCGACTGGTCTTCCAGGAGCGGTGGATTCGAGGATGATGGCGAGGGGTTCGAAGCGACCCTGACCGAGCGGCCGAAGCTGCGCGATCATCTGGAAGAACAGATCACCATGGATCTGCCCGACCGGCTGGACCGGCTGGTGGCTTTCGCCCTGCTGGATCATCTGGATGAGGCGGGGTATTTCACCGGCAACCTGGAAGAAGTGGCGCTCACGCTGGGCTGCGGGCTGGATCAGGTGGAAGCTGTGCTGAAGCGCATGCAGCGTTTCGATCCTTCCGGCATCTTTGCCCGCACCCTGTCGGAATGTCTGGCCATCCAGCTGCGGGAGAAGAACCGCCTGGACCCCTGCATGCAGGCCCTGCTGGACCATCTGCCCCTGTTGGCCGCCCGCAATCTTCAGGCCTTGCTGAAGGTCTGCGGCTGCGATGCCGACGACATGTCGGACATGGTGGCGGAGATCAAGGCGCTGAACCCAAAGCCGGCGCTGTCCTTCGATTTCGAACCGGTGCAGACCGTCGTTCCCGACATCCTGATGCGCGCCAGCCCCGGCGGCGGCTGGATCGTGGAACTGAACACCGAGACCCTGCCGCGCGTGCTGGTCAACCAGCGCTATCACAGCCGGGTCACCGCCGGCGCACGCAACAAGCAGGAAAAGGAATATATCGCCGAACAGTTCCAGTCGGCGAGTTGGCTGGTAAAAAGCCTGCACCAGCGGGCCAACACCATCCTGAAGGTCGCAACCGAGATTGTGCGCCAGCAGGACGCCTTCTTCCTGCACGGGCTGCAATTCATGAAGCCGCTGATCCTGCGCGACATCGCAGAGGCCATCGGCATGCATGAAAGCACGGTCAGCCGCGTGACCACGAACAAGTTCCTGTCCAGCCCGCGCGGCGTGTTCGAGCTGAAATATTTCTTCACCTCCGCCATCCAGGGCGCCGACGGCCAGGCGGCACATTCGGCCGAGGCTGTGCGTTACCGCATCAAGGCCCTGATCGATGCGGAGAAGCCGGATGACACCTTGTCGGACGATAAAATTGTCGAAATCCTGCGGGCGGACGGGATCGACATTGCACGCCGCACGGTGGCGAAGTATCGTGAAGGCATGAAGATCCCCTCTTCAGTCCAGCGCCGTCGGGAGAAGGCCCTTGGGTTGTAGTCCCTGCGCTGGCCGCTGATGGAAAACCTGTTCTGGGGCACTCCCGGTCTGGATGCCGGCCCCAGGACGACGGTTCCGTCAGGCCCGGTCACGCGCCCTGAAACGACAGGTCAAATATGCAAGTCACCGTCAAAGGCAAGCAACTGGATGTGGGCGATGCTCTGCGGACCCATGTGAAGGATCAGCTGGCATCGATGGTCGGGAAATATTTCGGTAACCCGATGGAGGCGACGGTCATCCTTTCGAAGGATGCGCATCTGTACAAAGCCGATATTCAGGTTCATGTCGGCCGCGGTATCCTGCTGCAGTCCAACGCCGAAGCGACGGAGCCCTATCCCGCCTTCGACGAGGCCGCTGACAAGGTGGCCAAGCGGTTGCGCCGTTACAAGCGTCGCCTGAAGGACCATCATGAGCGGACGACCATCGCTCAGTTGCCCGTGCAGTCGGCCCGCAAATACATCCTGGAAGCCCAGCCGGAAGGCGACGAGGTTGAGGATGAGGTTCCGACCGAACTGAACGGTCACCACGGCACCGTGGTCGCCGAAATGGAAACCAGCATCGAAATGCTGACCGTCAGCGAGGCGGTGATGCGGATGGACCTTGCAGAATTGCCCGCTTTAATGTTCCGTAACCGGGCACATGGCGGTCTCAACATGATCTACCGCCGTGCCGACGGCAATATCGGCTGGGTTGACCCCGCCGGTGCCGCCGGTTCCGTGAAACAGTAAGGCGATGCGTTCCCCATGGCTCTATCCTTGCGTTCCGTATCCCCTTCATTCCAGACACCTTCGGCAGCGATGAATGATCTTTTGACGCCGGAGGCGATCCTCCCGAACCTGAAGGCTGCTTCCAAAAAGCAGGTCCTTCAGGAACTGGCCAAGAAGGCGGCCGATCTGACCGGCCAGCACGAACGGGCCATTTTCGACGTGCTGGTGGAACGTGAACGGCTTGGCACCACGGGCGTGGGGCGCGGTATCGGCATTCCGCACGGCAAGCTGCCGGGCCTGCCCGGTGTCATGGCCATCTTCGCCCGGCTGGAAAAGCCGGTCGATTTCGAAGCGATCGACGAACAGCCGGTGGATCTGATCTGCCTGCTGCTGGCCCCGGAAGGGGCCGGCGCCGATCACCTGAAGGCCCTGGCCCGGGTTTCCCGCGCTCTGCGCGATCCCGTGCTGTGTGACAAGCTGCGTGGGGCGGAGACGGGCGACGCCCTCTATGCCCTGCTGGCCCAGACCGAACAGGTCAACGCCGCGTAAGGTCGGGTTGGTTTGTCAGGATTTCAGAAACCGGCGTCCTGGAAACGGGGCGCCGGTTTTGCGTTTGGGGTGAACCCCACCAATCACGGCGGAAGATTGGGGATATCCTGACGGGCGTCGATCACATAAAGGACCAAAATACCCTACGCCCTGATTTCATAGAAAATCAGGTGATTACGGTAGGGGAAGACAAGCGTGTCGATGGACAGTTCCGGACGCACCCGCCCCAGACCTGGATGCAGCGCCAGCAATCGGCATCGCCGCATCAATCCATCCGTCCATTCGGCAGCGGCTTTGCGATCATATTGTCTGATCCAATGGGCTGCGGCTCTGATTCCTGCCCTTGCTTCCTCAGTATAGCGGAGGCTGGGCGGCATTTTTCAGTTCGCGTCCGCCCCGAACTCGGCCCTTAATTCGGCCTCAAACGTCTCAGCATCAATGATGCGGCCCGCCGCCGCATCAGCCCTTCCGCGCGCAATACCGGCCTGGATGGCGGCAATCTTGCCCGCTGACATCGGTGGGGGATCGGACAATGCGTCCAGGACAAACACGGCTATGGCCTCCTGTTCACTGACAGGACGCTTGCGGGCTTCCGTGAATGCGCGTTCGAGCAAGGTGCTGGACATGCCGCCAGCATAATCCGAAGCCCGCCCGGATGCCAGCCGGCTTATGCCACAGGCTTCTCTACTTACCGACTCCCGCCAGACTCCAAGTAAGGATAGCTTCGAATCGCCTGAGCCGCCCGCGACTCGGCAACCCGCAGAAATCCTTGCCTCCCGAGTCGCGCCCCCAAAAGAAAAGGGGGCCTTTCGGCCCCCTATCCTTACTTACCCTTACTCGGCGCTCAGTCGTTCCGGTGCTGTAACAGGTACGGCCAGGCGCTTCAGCATTTCCTTCGGCACCACCTGCCAGAACTTGTCGCGAACCAGATCCCAATCGTTGAGAAGCTGGGCGGCCCAGCGGCTGCCCGTCTCGTCGATATGCTCCTGGATCAGCGACTTCAGCTGCTCCTCGTAATGCGGGACTTCCAGCCGCTGCCAGATGACGCTTTCCGGGTTCGCGTACAGCGGGAAGGTGCCCTCCTCATCATAGACATAGGCCATACCGCCCGTCATGCCGGCACCGAAATTGTCGCCGACCTTGCCCAGGATGACGGCCAGACCACCCGTCATATATTCGCAGCCGTTGGAACCGCAGCCTTCGACCACGACGGTGGCGCCGGAATTGCGCACCGCGAACCGTTCACCGGCTTGGCCGGCGGCGAACAGCTTGCCCGCCGTGGCGCCGTACAGGACCGTATTGCCGATGATCGTGTTCTCGTTGGTCTTCAGCGGGCTGGCGGTCAGCGGCCGCACGACGATGGTGCCCCCCGACAGGCCCTTGCCGACATAGTCGTTAGCGTCGCCGAACACTTCCAGCTTCAGGCCCTGCACCGCGAAGGCGCCCAGCGACTGGCCGGCGGAACCGCGCAGGCGGACCGTGGCGTGGCCGGGCTGCAGGCCCTTCATGCCGAACTTGCGGGTGATCATGCCCGACAGCGCCGTGCCGATGGCCCGGTGCGTGTTCTGGGCGTGATACTGCATCTGGGTCTTCTCGCCATCCTCGAACAGGGCGCGGGCATCCTCGATCATCTGCTTATCCAGCGTCGGCGGCACCTCGTTGCGGCCTTCCAGCGTGCAGTAACGGGCATATTCGCCCGGATCGGCCACGGCCAGCAGCGGGTTCAGGTCCAGATCGTCCAGGTGGGCCGCACCACGGCTGACCTGATGCAGCAGGTCCGACCGGCCCACCACTTCCCGCAACTCGCGGAAGCCCAGGTTGGACAGGATCTCGCGCACCTCTTCCGCGATGAAGCTGAACAGGTTCACGACCTTTTCCGGTGTGCCCGTGAACTTCTTGCGCAGGTCTTCATCCTGCACGCACACGCCGACGGGGCAGGTGTTGGAATGGCACTGGCGGACCATGATGCAGCCCATGGCGACCAGGGCCGCCGTGCCGATGCCGAATTCCTCCGCCCCCAGCATGGCGGCGATGACGATGTCACGGCCGGTCTTCAGGCCGCCATCGGTACGCAGCGTCACGCGGTGGCGCAGACGGTTCAGCGTCAGCACCTGCTGCACTTCCGACAGGCCCATTTCCCAGGGCACGCCGGCATATTTGATGGAAGTCTGGGGCGAAGCACCCGTGCCGCCATTATGGCCCGACACCAGGATGATGTCGGCGCCGGCCTTGGCGACACCGGCCGCGATGGTGCCGATGCCCGACCGCGACACCAGCTTCACGCAGACCTTGGCCGTCGGGTTGATCTGCTTCAGGTCATAGATAAGCTGGGCCAGATCTTCGATCGAATAGATGTCATGGTGCGGCGGCGGGCTGATCAGCATGACGCCCGGCGTGGAATGGCGCAGCTTGGCGATCAGTTCCGTGACCTTGAAGCCGGGCAGCTGCCCGCCTTCACCGGGCTTGGCGCCCTGGGCCACCTTGATCTCGATCTCACGGCACTGGTTCAGATATTCCGCCGTCACCCCGAAGCGGCCAGAGGCCACCTGCTTGATGGCGCTGTTCCAGTTGTCGCCATTGGCATCGGGCTTGAAGCGCGCCGGGTCCTCGCCGCCCTCCCCGCTTACCGACCGGGCGCCGATGCGGTTCATGGCGACGTTCAGCGTGCCGTGCGCCTCCGGCGACAGGGCGCCCAGCGACATGCCGGGCGTGATGAAGCGCTTGCGCAGGCTCGTGATGCTTTCCACCTCGTCCACCGGCACATTCTTGGCCGCCGGCTTGAAGTCCAGCAGGTCGCGCAGGTTGATGGGCGGGCGCTTGTTCAGCGCTTCGGAATACTTCTTGAAGGTGGAATAGCTGTCGGTGGACACCGCCGTCTGCATCAGGTGGATCAGGCCACCTTCCCAGGCGTGGCGGTCACCGCCCTTGCGGAAGCGGTAGAAGCCGCCGACCGGCAGGGCCACAACCTCGTCGTCATAGGCCATCTTGTGCTGACCCACGACCTCTTCCTGGATGCCGTGCAGGCCCAGGCCGGAGATGCGGGACGGCAGACCGGGGAAATATTCCGCGGCCAGCGAGCGCGACAGGCCGATGG
Source organism: Hydrogenophaga intermedia (assembly GCA_943371025.1). Classification (GTDB taxonomy): domain Bacteria; phylum Pseudomonadota; class Alphaproteobacteria; order Azospirillales; family Azospirillaceae; genus Niveispirillum. Next base: position 227,367 of record CALRTC020000003.1, on the reverse strand, counting down.
CCTCGAAATTCAAGCCGCCACGATAGGAGCTGATGATGGAGATGCCCATCTTGGACATGACCTTCAGCAGACCATCATTGATGGCCTTCTTGTAGCGCTTCAGGCAGTCCTCCAGGCTCATCGTGCCGAACAGGCCGCGACGATGGCGGTCGGCAATGGCTTCCTGGGCGATATAGGCATTGACCGTTGTCGCGCCGACACCGATCAGCACCGCGAAATAATGCACGTCCAGACATTCGCCCGACCGGACATTCAGGCTGGTGAAGGTGCGCAGCTGCTGGCGGATCAGATGCGTATGCACCGCACCCGTGGCCAGGATCATAGGCATGGGCGCAAGCCCCGGCCCCATGGCCTCGTCGGTCAGGATGACATGGGTCGCACCACCGCGCACCGCGTCCTCCGCCTCCTGACGGATGCGGCGCAGTCCGTCACGCAGGGCGTTGGGCCCGGCCGACGGGGTGAAGGTGCAGTCGATCTCCGCCGCCGTCGTGCCCATGTACTTGCGCATGGCACGGAATTCAGCACTGGTCAGCACGGGGCTTTCCAGCTGCAGCAGGCGGCACTGGGTCGAATCCTCGTCCAGGATGTTGCCCAGGTTGCCCAGCCGCGTCTTCAGCGACATGACGCGGGTTTCGCGCAGGCTGTCGATGGGCGGGTTGGTGACCTGGGCGAAGTTCTGGCGGAAATAATGGTGCAGGCCGCGATACTTGTCCGACAGCACGGCGATGGGGCTGTCATCGCCCATGGAACCGATCGCTTCCTTGGCATCGTCCACCATGGGCTGCAGGATCAGTTCCAGATCCTCCATGGTGATGCCATAGGCCAGCTGGCGGCGGCGCAACTCGTCCTTGGACAGTTCCGCCGGTTCCACCGGTGCCTTCTTCACCAGATCGTCCAGGACCGTGATCTCGCCGATCCAGCTGCCATAAGGGCTCTGGGCGGCCAGATTGTCTTTGATCTCCCGATCGTGGAACAGCTTGCCTTCCTGCAGGTCGACGGCAATCATCTGCCCCGGCCCCAAGCGGCCCTTTTCCACCACCTGCTGCTCGTTGATCTTGACCATGCCGGTTTCCGAACCGCCGATGATCAGGCCGTCGCCGGTGATGACGTAACGCAGCGGACGCAGACCATTGCGGTCTACACCGCCCACGACCCAGCGGCCATCATAAATGGCCAGCGCCGCCGGGCCATCCCAGGGCTCCATCACCGCGTTGGAATAGGAATAGAGGTCGCGGTGGGCCTGGGGCATGACCTCCTTGGTCGACCAGGCTTCCGGCACCAGCATGGTCTTGACCATGGGGGCGGAGCGGCCGGCCTTGGTCATCAGTTCGAACACGGCATCCAGCGCGCCGCTGTCGGACGAGCCGACCTGGATGACGGGCTTCAGATCCTCGATCCAGGCACCGAACACCTCATGATCCATGCGGGTTTCGTGCGCCTTCATCCAGTTCACGTTGCCGCGCAGCGTGTTGATCTCGCCATTATGGGCCAGCGTGCGGAACGGCTGGGCCAACTGCCAGGTCGGGAAGGTGTTGGTCGAATAACGCTGGTGATAGACGGCGAAATTGCTCTCGAACCGCTCGTCCAGCAGGTCGGGATAGAAGGCCGTCAACTGCTCGGCCAGGAACATGCCCTTATAGATGATCGAACGGGCGGACAGCGTGCAGATATAGAAGCCGCCGATCTGTTCGCCAGCCACCGCCTTTTCGATACGCCGGCGGATGATATAGAGATCGCGCTCGAACTCCTCCTCCGGCACATCCTTGGTGTTGCCGATCATGATCTGCTCGATCTCCGGCCGGGTAGCGTTCGCCTTCTCGCCGATGATGGAGATGTCGACCGGCACCTGGCGCCAGCCATAGATGGCATAGCCCCAGTTCAGGATTTCGGTCTCGACGATGGCGCGGCAGCGCTCCTGGGCCGACAGGTCGGTGCGCGGCAGGAAGACCTGGCCGACGGCGATCAGGCCCTTGGGCTCCGGATGGCCCGTGCGAACCACATGTTCGCGGAAGAAGGCCTGGGGCAACTGCACATGGATGCCAGCACCGTCGCCGGTCTTGCCATCGGCGTCCACCGCACCGCGATGCCAAAGGGCGCGCAACGCCTCCACGGCCTTCTCCACCACCTCACGGCGGGGTTTGCCGTCGATCGCCGCCACGAAGCCCACACCGCAGGCATCATGCTGTTCGGTATCCACAAAGGCAGTGGTATCCAGCAGGGCCTTGTTGGCGGTGTATTCGGCGGCGAAAATTTCACCGGCGGAGAGGGTGGCGTCGGTCATGGTCAGACCCCTTGGCGTTCAGAGGAGAGTGCATCGGCCACGGACAGCGGACTGCCCACAGCGTCGGTGATCTTGATGTGGCTTTCTTGCGCGGCGAACCGGTCAAGCCAGTCACGGATGGCGGGATAGGGGGCTAGGTCGAACCCGCCCTCTTCCGCCACATGGGTGTAGGCGTACAAGGCGATGTCGGCGATGGTCGGGCCCTGTCCGACGAACCAGTCACGGCCCGTCAGGTGGCGTTCCATCAGCTTCAGCGCCGCATGCCCGTTCTCGCGCTTCACAATCAGGGCATGGATGCGTTCCGGGTCCATCGCCACCTTGTGGGTGATCCAGAAGCGGGCGGTGGCGATGTTCGGCTCGTGGCTGTACTGCTCCCAGAACAGCCATTGCAGAACGGCCGCCTTGTCCCGGCGATTGTCCGGCCAGAAGGACGTGCCCTCGGCCAGCCAGCGCAGGATGGCATTGCTTTCAGCCAGAAAATCGCCGGGCGCCAGCCGCAGCAGCGGAATGCGCCCGTTCGGATTCAGGGCCAGGAAAGCGTCCGTCCGCGTCTCGGCCGCATCGATATCCATCTCCACCCGCTGGAACGGCAGGTCGAGCTGCGTCAGCAGCCAGCGGCACTTATAGCCGTTCCCGGAAGAGAGATTGTCGTAGAGGCGGAGCATGATGCGGTCTGATCTTTCGATGGTCAGGGGATCATTCGGCGGCAACGTCGGGATAGTCCCGCTTCAAATCCTCCGGATGCGCACGGTACCAAAGGCTGTCAGCGCTGAAATGCAGTTCCTCGGGCCATCCGATGGCATAGCCGTCGTGGACCACTTCCAGCTTGCTCAGGAAGAAATCCAGGTCGCGGACAGGCGTCAGTGCCGGCCCTTCAAGCAGGGGGCGGAAATCGATGATGTCGCTTCCCCCCTCTTCCCAGTGAATGGTCACGGTGAAGTCGGGGTTCGCCTTGGCTTCCTTGATGAAACGCATCGCGATCACTCCTTGATCTTGTTCGGCGCCTCACCGCGCTGGGCGACACTCCATGCCGCATAAAGCTCCGGCAAATGACGGCGTGCCCAGTCACGGATCGCCCGCAGATCGGATGCCTTCAGGGTTCCTTTGACGTCCTCGACCGTCAATCCTTCGAGATTGATCTTGGCGAAGACGCCATTGCCCTGAACGTGGAAATGCGGGGGCGCATGATCACGAAAATACATCAGGATCATGAAACCCGCGACATATCCGACCGTCGGCATCCCTCACTCCGCCGCCACCGCCACTGGCTGGGTTGCGATCTTGTTCTGAATATATTTGTGGATGCCATCGGCGGCGTCGCGGCCATCCTTGATGCCCCACACGACCAGGGAAGCGCCGCGCACGATGTCGCCGGCGGCGAAGACGCCGTCCAGGTTGGTCATCATGGTGGCGTACTTCACCTGCACCGTGCCCCAGCGGCTGACCTTCAGTTCCGGCACGCCGAACAGGGAGGGGATTTCTTCCGGATCGAAGCCCAGGGCCTTGATCACCAGATCGGCATCCATGGTGAAGTTGGAACCTTCGATGGGCAGCGGCGTCTGGCGGCCCGTGGCGTCGGCCACGCCCATATGCATCTTATGGGCCTTCACGCCCGTGACATGGCTGTCGCCGGTGAAGCCTTCCGGCGCCGTCTGCCAGACGAATTCCACGCCCTCTTCCTCGGCATTGGCCGTTTCGCGCTGGGAACCCGGCATGTTCTTGCGGTCGCGACGATAGACGCACTTCACCGACTTGGCGCCCTGGCGGATGGCCGTGCGCACGCAGTCCATGGCCGTATCGCCGCCGCCGATGACGACGACATTCTTGCCCTTGGCGTTCAACTTGCCCGTCTCGAAATCCAGGACGGTATCGCCCAGGCTCTTGCGGTTGCTGGCGGTCAGGTAATCCAGGGCGGCCACAATGCCGTCCAGGCCGGAACCGGGCCCGCCCAGGTCGCGCGCCTTGTACACACCCGTGGCGATCAGCACGGCATCATGTTCGGCGCGCAGCGCCCGCAGGTCGGTGTTACGGCCGATCTCCACCCCCAGATGGAAGACAACGCCGGCATCTTCCAGCAGCTTCCAGCGGCGGATGACCACATCCTTTTCCAGCTTGAAGCCCGGAATGCCGTACATCAGCAGGCCGCCGACCCGGTCGTACCGGTCATAGACATGGACCTGATAGCCCTTCTTGCGCAACTGGTCGGCGGCGGCCAGACCGGCCGGGCCGGCGCCGATGATGGCGACCGACTGCGCGCGCTCCTGGCGCGGAACGGCAGGCTTCACCCAGCCATTATCCCAGGCCGTGTCGGTGATGTACTTTTCCACCGCCCCGATGGTCACCGTGCCGTGGGTGGACTGCTCGATGGTGCAGTTGCCTTCACACAGGCGATCCTGCGGACAGATGCGGCCACAGATTTCCGGGAAATTGTTCGTCGACTGGGACAGCTCGTACGCCTCTTCCAGGCGACCCTCCGCCGTCAGCTTCAGCCAGTCGGGGATGTTGTTGGAGACGGGGCAGTGCACCTGGCAGAACGGGATGCCGCACTGGGAGCAGCGATTGGCCTGTTCCTTGGCACCGTCATCCGAGAAGCGGGCATAGATTTCATTGAAATCCTGGCGGCGCAGGTCGGCCTTGCGCTTGTCGGGCATGCGCTGGTCGGTGTGAACAAAACCCAGCATCTTCTGCGTCGCCATGGAACCATTCCTTACATCATCGCGGGGGCAGGCCCCGTTTCTGCCGCAATGCAGCGGATGGCCCCGCCGCACCGTTGGAAACGGCGGCACCTGATCGGGTAATGCCCTTTCCAGAAAGCCGCCGGTGATGATCATATAAAGCGTGAAATGCCCCTTCACCAGCAGTTTTTTGATGATAGGTCAGTATAACTGACCATTAGAAGGCGCATGCTTCCTGTGCAAATCCGCATAACACGGGCTGAGAGTCGTTCGCAGGCGCGGAAATAGGACCGAAAGCGGACAATTCCGCCAACGATATATACGAAACCCTTGATTTCATGATCAAAAGGGGATCGGCCGCAATGCAAAACGCCCGGCAGGTTTCCCCGCCGGGCGTTTGTTCTCAAACCTGGTCCACCAGCCTCAGGCCAGTTCCTCGACCTTTTCTTCGCGCTTGCCGCCCTTGGGTTCGGCATAATCGAAGTCCAGGCCGTCGCCTTCCTTGTTCAGGACAACGCGGACGGCCCCACCCTTGGCCAGCTTGCCAAACAACAGTTCCTCGGCCAGCGGCTTCTTCACATATTCCTGGATCGTACGGGCCAGGGGGCGAGCCCCCATGACGGGGTCGTAACCCTTCTTGGCCAGCCAGGCGCGGGCCCCATCGGTCAGTTCGATGGTCACGCCGCGGTCGGTCAGCTGTGCCTCCAGTTCCATGACGAACTTGTCGACGACGCGGGTCACCACTTCCTGACCCAGATTGGCGAAGGCGATGGTCGCGTCCAGGCGGTTGCGGAATTCCGGCGTGAACATCTTGTTGATGGCGTCCTGATCCTCGCCCGACCGAATGCCGCTGCCGAAGCCGATGGCGGGCTTGGCCATGTCGGCGGCACCGGCATTGGTGGTCATGATCAGGATGACATTGCGGAAATCGACATTCTTGCCGTTATGGTCGGTCAGCTTGCCGTGATCCATGACCTGCAACAGGATATTGTACAGGTCCGGATGCGCCTTCTCGATCTCGTCCAGCAAAAGCACGCAATGCGGATGCTGGTCGATGGCATCCGTCAGCATGCCGCCCTGGTCAAAGCCGACATAACCCGGCGGGGCACCGATCAGGCGGCTGACCGTGTGCCGCTCCATATATTCCGACATGTCGAATCGGATCAGCTCGATCCCCAGCGTGCGCGCCAGCTGCTTGGCCACTTCCGTCTTGCCGACACCGGTGGGGCCGGAGAACAGGTAGTTGCCGATGGGCTTTTCCGGTTCCCGCAGACCGGCACGGGCCAGCTTGATGGCCGATACCAGCGCGTCGATGGCCTGATTCTGACCGAAGACCATGGTCTTCAGGTCACGTTCCAGATTCATCAGCACTTCCCGGTCGTCACGGCTGACCGACTTTGGCGGGATGCGGGCGATCTTGGCGACCACCGCCTCCACATCCTTCTGGGTGATGGTCTTCTTGCGCTTGGCTTCGGGCAGCAGCGCCTGGGCGGCCCCGACCTCGTCGATGACGTCGATGGCCTTATCGGGCAACTTGCGGTCGCCAATATATTTCGCCGACAATTCCACGGCCGACCGGATGGCGTCCTTGGTGTAGCGAACCTTGTGATGGGTCTCGTAATAGACCTTGATGCCCTCCAGGATCTTGATCGTATCCTCGATCGAGGGTTCGTTCACGTCGATCTTCTGGAAGCGGCGGACCAGCGCCCGGTCCTTCTCGAAGTAGGAACGGTATTCCTTATAGGTGGTGCTGCCGATGCAGCGCAGCGCGCCGGACGCCAAGGCCGGCTTCAGCAGGTTGGATGCGTCCATGGCCCCGCCGCTGGTGGCGCCGGCGCCGATCACCGTATGGATCTCATCGATGAACAGGATGGAGCCTTCCAGCGCCTCCAGTTCAGAGACGACGGCCTTCAACCGCTCCTCGAAATCACCGCGATAGCGGGTGCCGGCCAGCAGCGAACCCATGTCGAGCGAATAGATCACGGCCTTGCGCAGGATCTCCGGCACCTCGCCCTGGACGATACGCCGCGCCAGCCCCTCGGCGATGGCGGTCTTGCCCACACCGGGGTCGCCGACATAAAGCGGGTTGTTCTTCGACCGGCGGCACAGGATCTGGATGGTGCGCTCCACCTCCTGCTCGCGCCCGATCAGCGGGTCGATCTTGCCGCTGGCCGCCTTCTTGTTCAGGTTGACGCAATAGGCTTCCAGCGCCTCCGTCCCCTTCTTCACCACCTTCTCCGACTGGGCATCGTCGTCGGTGCCCGACACGCGCTTGGGCTCCGCCCGGCCCGGGGCCTTGGCGATGCCGTGGGAGATGTAGTTGACGGCGTCAAAGCGCGTCATCTCCTGCTCCTGCAGGAAATAGACGGCATGGCTTTCGCGTTCGGAGAACAGCGCCACCAGGACATTGGCGCCCGTCACCTCCTCCCGGCCGGAGCTTTGCACATGGATGGCCGCGCGTTGCAGCACGCGCTGGAACCCGGCCGTGGGCTTGGCGTCGTCATGGCGGGTGGTGACGAGGTTCGACAGCTCGCCATCCAGATATTCAACCAGTTCGGCCTTCAGCTTCGCGACATCCACCCCGCAGGCCCGCAGCACGGCCAGCGCGTCCTGGTCCTCCGTCAAGGCCAGCAGCAGATGTTCCAGCGTCGCGTACTCGTGACGCCGTTCATTGGCGTTGGCCAGGGCCCGGTGGAGCGTCTGTTCGAGATTCCGCGACAGCATAATGCGCTAATCCTTTTCCAGGGTGCACTGTAACGGGTGCTGGTGCTGGCGGGCGAAGTCCATGACCTGGGCCACTTTCGTCTCCGCCACCTCATAGGTGAACACGCCGCAAACGCCGACACCACGCCGATGAACATTCAACATGATCCGGGTGGCTTCGTCCCGATTCTTGTTGAAGAAGCGTTCCAGCACATGCACGACGAACTCCATGGGGGTGTAGTCGTCGTTCAGCATCAGAACCTTGTACATGGAAGGCTTTTTCGTCTTGGGCTTGGCCTTGATGGCCACACCCGTCGCCGACCCTCCATTACCGTTCTTCTCATCCTCAGACATGGCGGTTAACGATCACTTGATATGTCCCTCTTACGCACCCGACGATCATATGAAATCTAAGGGCCGGCATGGAAGGGCGTATCTGCATTGCCGCTACGGATTGCGCATTATCTTGTGGTTGGGGTTGAATTTTCCCGCCCCCGTGCCCACACGGCACCATCTCTTGTCACATGAACGTGACAAGGAGCCGCCACCATGGCCCTCGCGGCCCCGGCGTCGCACTGCTATAAGGCCGGCAGCCGCGCCCAGCCATGGAAGCCGATCTTGACCGACCTCGCCCAATATCTCGACGCTGTCCTTCTGGGCCTGCTGGAAGGGTTGACGGAGTTCATTCCCGTCTCTTCCACCGGCCATCTGATTCTGCTGGGCGAGATGCTGGGCTTCAAGGGCCAGGCAGAGGATCTGTTCAAGGTCGTGATCCAGTTGGGCGCCATCCTGGCCATCCTTCTGGTCTATTTCGGCAAACTGTGGGGGGTACTGCGTGGCCTGACCCAGGGCAATGGCGAGAGTTACCGTTTCACGGCCGCCATCCTGCTGGCCTTCCTGCCCGCGGCCGTCATCGGCGCCCTGGCACATTCCTATATCAAAAGCGTGCTGTTCAACCCCACGGTCGTGTCGGTCGCCCTGATTGTCGGCGGCATCGCCATCCTGGCGGCGGAACGGCTGGTGCCCCGTCCCCAGCATTTCGCCGTTGAGGCTTTTCCGCCGAAATTGTCGCTGGCCATCGGCTTTGCCCAGTGTCTGGCCATGATCCCCGGCGTCTCGCGGTCGGGTGCCACCATCATCGGCGCGCTGCTGATGGGGGTGGAGCGCAAGGCCGCCGCGGAGTTCAGCTTCTTTGTCGCCATCCCCACCATGCTGGGGGCCGCAACCTACGACCTGTATAAGAACCGGGCGGTACTGGAGGTGGGGAATATCGGACTGATCGCCATCGGGTTCGCGGTCGCCTTCCTGTCGGCCCTGCTGGTGGTCCGGTGGCTGGTCAATTTCGTGGGCCGCCACGGCTTCGCCCCCTTCGCCTGGTATCGCATCGCGCTGGGCGCCATCATGCTGACCTGGCTGACCTTCTTCGCGGCCTGATCCGATGAGCAACCGCCCCACCCTGTCGCTGAAGCCCAAGGTCGCGCCGCCGGTTGCGGGCAAGGGCCGACGCAAGCCGTTCCGCATCGCGGGTCTTCCCGCCGTGGCCGCCCTGTTCGCGCGCGAACCGGACCGGGTGGAGAAGCTTTATTATGACGAGCGGTTGAAGGACGCGGCCGGCCCCTTCTGCGCCATGCTGGCGGCCGCCCGCAAACCCTATCGGATGGTGCCGGGGGCGGAACTGGAGAAGATCGGCGGCTCCGCCATGCATGGCGGCATCATCGCGGAAGCCGCCCCGCGCCCGATCCTTCCCTACAGCCTGGATTTGGCCAAGGGCTGGGCGGCGGCAGGCAACCCCCTGCTGCTGCTGGATGGTGTGTCGAACCCGCATAATCTGGGCGCCATCATCCGCACAGCCGCATTTTTCGGCATCGAACGCATCATCATCTCTGATCATCCGGCCCAGGCCCTGCCCTCCGAGGCCGCGTATCGCGTGGCCGAAGGTGGGTTCGAATATGTCAATCTGCACCGGGCGACGGATTTTGCCGCGGCATTGAAGACGCTGGGACAGGTCTATCGCACCATCGGCACAGCCCTGGGGCCGTTCCCGGCGCTCTCCGACCTGTCGCGCCAGCCAGGGGGCAAGCCCGTGGCCGTGGTCATGGGGAACGAGGAACAGGGCATGCCGCCCGCCAGTCAGGCCGCTTGCACCGAACTGGTCACCATCGCCGGCAGCGGCTGGGTGCAGTCACTTAATGTCTCGGCAACCACGGCCATCCTGGCCTTCCTGATGGTCCGCCGCTGACGCCGCGCCGCTCATGCGGCGTAGCCAAGCCTGCGGATGTAGGTCCCGGCGATTGCGTGACACTGGTATCAGACCGGCGTCACGCCCAGGGGCAGGGTAAGGTTGCAACGCAGTCCCTGACTTTCCCACGCCATCTCGATCTTGCCACCAAGCTGATGATGCAACACCTGGCTCAGCAGGGTTGAGCCGAACCCCTGACGCGTCGGCGGACCGGAAAGGGGCGGTCCCTCTGTCTCCGTCCAGGTCAGCTCCAGCGTATTGCGCCGCACCGACCAGTCGACCGTCACCTGGCCCCCAGGGGTCGACAGGGCCCCATGCTTGGCAGCATTGGTCGCCAATTCATGGAACACCAGGCCCAATGACTGCACCATGTCGGGCCCCAGCTTGACCCGCGGCCCGCGCACGGTCAGGCGTCCATTATCGGCAGTAAAGGACAGAACTTCATCCTCGATCAGCCGTTCCAGGTCGGCTCCAACCCAGGAGGCCTGTGCCAGCAGGCTGTGGGAACGGGCCAGGGAGGAGATGCGCCCCTCCACCGCATGGACGAAAGCGTCGATACTGTCGGCGCGGCTCAGCCTGACCACGGCCTGGGCCACGGCCAGCGCATTCTTGGCCCGGTGGTCCACCTCGCGCATCAGCAGGCGCTGGCGGTCCTCCGCCTCGTACCGGCCCGTCACATCCATGGCGGTGGCCGTACAGCCGATGATCCGGCCATCATCGTCCCGGATGGGCGCGGCATTCACCGACAATATCTGCCGCGCGCCCGTCTTGGGATCGCGCAGGGCATATTCGCCGTCGCGTACCTCTTCACCCGCCAGGGCGCGGGCGGTCGGGTAGTCCACCGTGGCCAGCGGCCGGCCGTCCAGGCCCGTCGCATGCCACAATGCCGCATCGTGGCGAACGCCGATGATGGCCGATCGCGACAGGCCCAGGATACGTTCAGCCGCCGCGTTGACATCCGTGTAGCGCCCGTCCGGTCCGATCTCCATGATCGCCACGGGGGCCGTGTTGAACAGCCGGCTCAACCGTTCCTCGCTGCGGCGCAGATCGTCCAGGGCCGTGTCCAGGTGCGCCGTGCGTTCCCGCACGCGGGCTTCCAGCGCCGCGTTGCTGGTGCGCAGAAGCCCCTGTGCCTGTTCGGCCTGCCGCGTCTGGCGCAAGGCCACCAGCGCCAGCGGCAACAGCAGCAGGGTGGCGATCATGGCGAAGCTGAAATGGCCCAGCGCCGTCCAGGCCCACTCGGACTCCAGTTCTGCCGTCGCGACACCATAGACGACCCGGACCGGCACACGATCCACATCAGCCACGGCATAGAGCCGTTCCTTGCCGTCAAACGGTGAATGTGCCGTCATCAGGCCCGTTGACGGCGCCCGTTGCGCAACCAGGGCGGCGACATTACCCAGCGCCGCCTCTGATGATTCCGGGGATGGGTGGCGGGCCAGGACCTCTCCATCATCGCGGACCAGCATCACCTCCGTGTCGGGCCGCACGGCAATGGAGGCATAGAATGCCTCGAAATAGGCGGGCCGCAGCGATACCTGCACCACACCCAGGAATTTTCCCTCACGACTTTCGATGCGCCGTGACAGGGCAAAGAACACTTCCGGATTCAGCCGCCCGATCAGGCGGCCGGTGACATAGGGGCCGACCAGCCCGCCTTCATGCGGGGCGAAGTAATCACGGTCGGCGACGTTCAACGCGGGAACCGGCCAGCGGAAGGTCGTGATGCGGACGCGACCATCAACGTCGACCAGCCAGTAGCTCTGAACCTCCGGCGCCTCTCCCGCCAGATCGCGCAGCCATTCGTAGACGCGGGGGGTGTTGGCCACCGTGTCCCAGCCCTGGTTGCGGACCAGCCATTCGGCGTTGCGCAGAATCAGGGCGTGGGCCCCCATCAGCCGGGCCGCATGTTCGGCCAGTTGATCGGAGGTGGCGCGGACATCGGTGACGGCCCGGTCCATGACGCGAGCCCGGCCCAGGAACATCTCCACCCCGAACAGGCCCAGTGCCACCAGCAAAGCCGTCAGCGCCAGCCAGACGACGGCCCGCGACGGGTTCGCCGGATTGGCCGCCGCCAGTTCGCCCCTCACCAATCCATGGTCGAAACTGTCCTGCAAATCCGCCTGCCTCAACCATATCGTCCCGTGCAGTTAACGCCCTTGTCCGCACAGGGTGAAGCTGTTTCATCGTCGGAGCCCGGCTTAGGCCGAAGCGCATAGTGGGGGTGATCCACGCCGGGCCGACGCGCGTAAAGTGGCGTTGTTTAGCACCATGACAGCGTCTATGGTGCGCCGCCTTTTTGACCGCAGTTTGGAAGCCCCTCGCATGACCAGCGCCCCGATCCAAGCCGCCCCGACCTCCGGCCGCATCGACCGTCGTTTCGCCGCTTTGAAGGAGCAGGGCCGCGGCGGCCTTGTCACCTTCATCACCGCAGGCGATCCCGATCATGAAACCAGTCTGGCCCTGCTGAAGGGGCTGCCGGCCGCCGGGGCCGACATTATCGAACTGGGCATGCCCTTCACCGACCCGATGGCCGACGGTCCGGCCATCCAGGCGGCGGGATTGCGCGCCCTGAAGGCCGGCGCCCGTATGACCCGCACGCTGGAACTGGTCCGGGCCTTCCGCACGCAAGACCAGGACACGCCGCTGGTCCTGATGGGCTACTACAATCCCATTTACGCCTATGGTGTCGAAAGGTTCCTGGTTGACGCCAAGGCTGCCGGCGTCGATGGCCTGATCGTTGTCGACCTGCCGCCGGAAGAGGACCAGGAGTTGTTCGAGCCGGCCTGCCGTGCCGGCGTCAGTTTCATCCGCCTGACCACCCCGACCACGGACGATCAGCGCCTGCCTTCCGTGCTCGCCAATACGTCGGGCTTTGTCTATTACGTGTCGGTCACCGGCATCACCGGTGCCGCCAGCGCCAGCAGCGCCGCGATTGACGAGGCGATCACCCGCCTGCGCCGCCATACCGACCTGCCGCTGGCCGTCGGCTTCGGCATCTCCACCCCCGACCAGGCGGCTGCCGTGGCCCGCGTGGCCGACGCCGCCGTGGTCGGCAGCGCCATTGTCCGCCAGGTTGAGGCCAACCTGGACGCCGAGGGCAAGCCCACTGCCGGGCTGGTGGACAATGTGATAGGCTTCGTGCAGGCGCTGGCCCAGGGTGTGCGCAACGCCCGGGGGTGAGGCACCTGGACCCGCGAGGTGTGCCATGGCTTATGCGTTTGATGATGATTACACACACCTTCCCCCGCCCCCGATACGGGCGGAGGTGGAGGCGGATATCATCGACTGGAAGACGCGCCTGGCTGACCTGATGGATGGCATCAAGGAGTGGGCGGCTGAAATTCCGGGCGTGGAAGTTCAGGAGGGAGTGGTCAGCAGGCTGGAGCGGAAAATGGAGCTGGTAGGTATTCAGGAGCCTGTCAGACTTCCCGCTTTGACCTTACGTAAAATTCTTAAGTTCGATTATACTTCCTTACCTGCTGGGCACCAGAATCCCTATATCAACGAACAATGCAATACTGATGATGTCTGGCTGTCGGTTTGGCCCGATGCGCGTTGGGTTATCGGCACACGCGGGCAAATCTGGCTACAGTCGAGCAGGCAGTTCTATACTGTTGCAGATTTAGGAGAGCCTGGTCGGCCTGACTGGCGACTTCTTCAACGGGGCGATGATGAATTTCGACCCTTCACCAAAGAAATTTTCCAGGCTTTGGTGGCGGACTTAAAGTGACCGCGTTTCTGCAGATCATTGAGGCCTATGAAATCGCCGCCGATGCGATCCGGAATTGCATCGACAGGCCGGTTCACAACGAAGATAACCCGAGTTCCGACGGGGCCAATCATCTGTCGAAAATCACCGATAGTGCTTATTTCTTCATGCTGTTTGCTGGGTTCGAACATCTGATAACCGAGATGGCGTTGGCGCATGTGGATAAGGGGCGTCGGCTTGAGGAGCCCGCTGATCGTCGTGTTTGGTCCGTGCTTGATGTCAGAAGAATGGACTTCCTTCGTCGATTGGCACTGTTGACGGATAAGGGGTCGCCGGATTACGCAACTGTTAGAGAGCTATATGAGGATCGCAACGCCATTGCCCATGGCAGTCTCATCGAGACGAAGCCAAACGTGAAGGTGATTGCGGCCAAACTCAGCGGGATCCTGTCCCGCCTTGAAGGTACCCCATGAACTGGCTGACCAACTTCGTCAAACCCAAGATCCAGGCCCTCGTCTCCAAGAAGGAGGTCCCGGATAATCTGTGGCACAAGTGCCCGTCCTGCGGCGCCATGCTGTTCCACCGCGATCTGGAGGAGCAACTGCATGTCTGCCAGCATTGCGGCCACCATATGCGTCTGGATCCGGTGCGGCGGCTGAAGATGCTGCTGGACCCGGGCTATCAGACGATCGAGTTGCCGAAGGTCGTGGTCGATCCGCTGAAGTTCCGCGACCAGAAGCGCTATACCGACCGCCTGAAGGAAGCGCAGACGAAGACCGGCCGCCAGGACGCCATCGTCGTCGCCCATGGCAAGATCAACGGCCAGGGGGCCGTGGTCGCCGCCTTCGACTTCAACTTCATGGGCGGGTCCATGGGCATGGCCGTGGGTGAAGGCCTGCTGGCCGCCGCCCGTCTGGCCGTGTTGCAGCAGGTGCCGCTGATCGCCGTCCCGGCATCGGGCGGGGCGCGCATGCAGGAGGCGATCCTGTCGCTGATGCAGATGCCGCGTACCGTCATCGCCGTGGAAATGGTGAAGGAGGCCGGCCTGCCCTATATCGTGCTGCTGACCGACCCGACGACGGGCGGCGTGACAGCCAGCTTCGCCATGCTGGGCGACATCCATATCGCCGAACCGGGCGCGCAGATTGGCTTTGCCGGCGCCCGCGTCATTGAAAGCACGATCCGCGAGACGCTGCCCGAAGGGTTCCAGCGGTCGGAATATCTGCGCGACCATGGCATGGTGGATATGGTTGTCCACCGCAAGGAGCTGCGGAATACCCTGGCCCGCATCATCGACCTGCTGCGCCGTCCCGGCCCCAGCGCGGAAGTGGTGAAGATCGGCCGTGGCGGCGACCGTCCCGGCACATCCCGCAAGGGACCGGCTGTCAGCGCCATCCAGGGTGGGGCGGGCTACCAATAATGATCAAGGCCCGGCCGCTGGTCCCTGCCGCCCCCCGATTGGCGGCGGCGCTGGATCGGATGCGGCAATTGCATCCGGTGGTCATCGACCTGTCGCTGGGCCGGATCGAACGGCTGCTGGCGAAACTGGGGCACCCCGAACGACGCCTTCCCCCCACCGTGCATGTCGCCGGCACCAACGGCAAGGGCAGCACGGTGGCGTTTCTGCGCGCCTTTGCCGAAGCCGCGGGTTATCGCGTGCATGTCTATACCTCTCCGCATCTGGTCCGTTTCAACGAACGAATCCGGCTGGCGGGACAGCTGATCGGCGATGATGAACTGGCCGATCTGCTGGAGGAGGTGGAAGACGCCAATGCCGGCGAGCCGATCACCTTTTTCGAGGTGACAACGGCCGCCGCCTTCCTGGCCTTTTCCCGCATGCCGGCCGACCTGCTGCTGCTGGAAGTGGGACTGGGCGGACGTCTGGACGCGACCAACGTCATCGACCGCCCGGCCGCCAGTCTGCTGACCCGCATCTCCCTGGATCATACGCAGTTTCTGGGGCCAACGCTGGCAGAGATCGCGGGTGAGAAAGCCGGCATCATCAAGCAAGGGTGCCCGGTTCTGGCCGGTCCTCAACCCGATCCCGTGGTGACACAGGTCTTCACCGACCGGGCCGTTTCCCTGTCAGCACCACTGTCACTGTACGGCCGGGACTGGTCTTCCGTACCCACCGCCGGCGGCTTCCGATTCAAGGACGCGACCCGCGATCTGGACCTGCCACCGCCGGGCCTTATGGGCGCCCATCAGATCCACAATGCCGGGCTGGCCATCGCCGCCACGGCCCATCTGCCGCTGACGATCAGCGCCGATGCGATCCGGGCCGGATTGACCCGGGTCGAATGGCCCGCCCGTCTGCAACGGCTGACCCGCGGCCCCCTGCCAGCACTGCTTCCCCACGGCTGGGAACTGTTCCTGGACGGTGGCCATAATGACAGCGCGGGAGAGGTGCTGGCCACGCAACTGGCCCGGTGGGCCGGTGATGGTTACGATCTGGATCTGGTGTTCGGGATGCTGGGCAGCAAACGGCCCCTGGATTTCCTGTCCCCCCTGGCCCCCTATATCCGCCGTCTGCGCGCCGTCGCCATTCCCGATGAAATCAACAGTGTGTCAGCCGAGGACGCGGCTGAGGTCGCCCGCCAAGCCGGGATCGACGCCACCGCCAGCCCGGATGTCGCGTCAGCGGTGGGCGATCTGACCACCCATGCCGACAACGGAAGGCCGGCAAGGCTGCTGATTTGCGGCTCCCTTTATCTGGCGGGACATGTGCTGACGGACAACCAATAACGCAACCGGCACGCTGGAAATATTGACACGCCCACACAATCAAAACTAGCATGGTTGGGTAATTCTTGTAGTTTCCAGCGGCTTGATGGTGCGACCAGTGCAACAATCCCAAGAGGCCCCGGGGCCTGCCACCCCGTCCGAGATTGATCCTCGGCGTCGGGCCGCCCTGGTACGATTGGGCAAGGTCGCGTACGTAGCCCCCGCTACGATTGCCCTGCTGAATGTTGAGGCCCATGCCACTTCTGTCCCGCCTCCCTGATCAGGAACGCGACAGAACTGTGCGCCAGTGGAAAGGTGACGACATGGATACCCGCAGAACCGAAACAGTCGACGACAGCAACTCCGGGCCGAAGGTGGACCTTGACCGCCGCGCCACGCTGGTCCGGACGCTGAAGGCGGCTGCCTATGTTGCGCCGATCACGCTGACTGCATTGACCATACAGGCCCACGCGACAAGCGCGGACGGCTGATCAGGGAGAGCGGAATGCGGAATGCAGAGCAAGCCGAGACGCGCCACGTCCATCGTTGCACCGAAGACGGCGACACGACAGAACCGGCAAGTGAGGCGGCAGTGCTACCCAAGCGACGCGCCGTTCTGGTCGGGGCCATGAAATCCGTCGCCTATTTGGCGCCGGCAACGCTGGCTATTATGGCGGTGGAAGCCAGAGCCAGCAGCTGAAGGCACGGTGCACCGCGTGTGGACTGGCGGATGGTGACGACGCTGCCGTCGCCGATTACCCCTGCTTCGACCAGCAAGCCGGGAAGAACGACAAGCGCCGCCGCTCACCCTTAGATTGCAATTGATATCGGCGATGCGGCATGCGAAATTTCAGCATGTGGGCCGAATTCAGGGCTGAAGTTCGCATTACTGAGCGAGGGCGCAGCCAAAGGGGTTGCACCATCACCGCGGACCCAGCCCGGAATATTTCTGCCGTCACAACATTGCGCCGGACTGACCACCCACGGTCAGACTGAGCAATGCCTCCACAGCGGGTCCTGACCGCCTTCAGGGCCCGCTTACCCCGGCACGCCGATTGGTTAACAGAGGATTCGCAAACCTTATGAAAGACAACCTGAAAACCGGCAACGACAAGGAAAAGTCAACCGACATGCGCCGTCGCGCTGCTCTGGTTCGGGCCGGCAAGGCCCTCGCCTATGCCGCACCGGTGACCCTCATCACGTTGAAGGTTGATGCCGCGCCCTGCAGCGTCTGCTGATCTGCCTGCGGTTTATCCTGGATGCCGTTTCCCGTCCGGACCGCGAGGCCCACTTTCGACAGGAAACGGCTTTCTGCATTTTTAGTTAAAGCCCAGATCCGTGCCAAAGAAGACCATCAGGCGTTTTTCAACATGGCCGCTCGCTGATCATCTGGCCGTCATCGACAATGTCAGCCGGGAGTTGCACATCCTCAATGCGACCGCGGCAACTATCTGGCACCTGCTTGAAGATGGCGGCTTATCGCAGGACGACCTGTGCCTGACGCTGGCTGACTTGTACGGGGTGGAGCGGTCGATCATCGAACTGGATGTCGGCGCCTGTCTTGCCGGCTGGCGCGCGCTTGAATGGATTGATGAGGACGGCGCCGCACTGCAATTGCGCCGCATGGAACCTGATGTTGCGCCCTACGGCAATGTTCACCCGCCCACCGACGGGATCGCGCCGCCCGACGGCCCGGTGATCAGCCACCGCCTGCTTCTGCCCTCAGGAAAAACTGTTTCCTGTCATATCGGGCAGGACGGTCCGCCCTCCTTCCAGGACATGACCCGTCGGCTCCGGCACATCCTGTCCGGGATGATAATCATCGCAGGGCCAGAAACCGGGCCGCTGCCTGCCCATGACCTCGCCCTGATGACGGACGGTCAACGGGTCTGGGTGAGAAATGACGACCAATGGCTGTGGTCCACCGACAATACGGAGATGCTGAGCCGGTTCCTGCACGAACTGGTCCGCGCTGCCTACGCCGCGGACCAGTCCCTTCTGGCCATCGTGCATGCGGGTCTGGTCGGCAAGGATGGCGGCTGCATTGTCCTGCCGGGCATTTCCGGTGCCGGGAAAAGCACGTTGACCGGATGGCTGGCCAGTCACGGCTGGTATTTTGGTGGCGACGACATCATCGGGCTGGCTGCCGGGCGGGACGGGCTTCTGGCACTGCCATTCCCGACGGCCCTGGCTGTCAAAAACGGGTCCTGGCCCATCCTTGCTGCACATTATCCATCCTTGATGGCGCAGCCGGTCATCCCATGCGCGGCCCGCGATGCCCGTTACATGCCGTTGCCACGCCATCGCCAGATACCCTGGACCACATCGTCACGAAAGGTTCGTGCCATCGTCTTCCCCCGCTATGAAGCAGGCAGCCCGGCGACAGCGGTGCCGATCGACCTGCAGGAAGGCCTGACGCTGCTCTCCGCCAGCGGGATCACCACCGGCGACCATCTGGATGCCGATCTGCTGCAGGGTCTGTTCGCCTATTTGGAGGAGTTGCCGATATTCCGCCTGACCTATGGCGACCTGCAATCGGCTCAACCTCTGCTGGAAGCGATGCTGGCAGGAGACGCCTGATGCCAACCAACCGTTTGGCCCTGCAGCGGCTGCTTTGCCGTCTGGTCTCACCCCTGACGCCTCCGGGTACCGCCCCGGCGCCGGAGGCGGAAGATTGGCCGACGCTTGTTGAGCTGGCGGACCGGCACATGATGATGCTGGAACTGGAAGCGGCGTTGCACCGGCATGGCTTGTGGGACAGCGCCCCGGATCCCGCACGCGACCTTCTGTCAACGCTGCGTGGGTTGCATCGCCAGCGGCTGCACCGCATGCGCGAGCAGATGCGGGAAGTGACGGCAGCCCTGAACCAGGCGAACGTGACGCCGGTCTGGCTGAAGGGGGCGGTGGAACTGGCCAGACCGGACTGGGCGGACAGCAACCGCATGATGCTGGATATCGACATGTGGATTGTCGATCCTGCCGACCAGCGCAAGGCAATCGACGCTCTGCACGCCATCGGCTACAGCGTGCCCGACAGCACATCCGACGCGGAATGGGCCGACGCCCACCATTTCGCCCCCCGCATACGCAAGAAGACCCCCGTCGCGGTCGAAACGCACCGATCGGTCATTGACCCCGCACACCGCGGCATGCTGCCGGACGAACGGGCGGCCGCCGGCATCATCTGGTTGGACTGGGAGGGGCTGCGCATCGGCCGGCTTGGCGACAGCGAACGCGTGCTGCATGCAATGGTACAGTCCACCACCATGTCGATCCCGGCCATGCGCACGGGCCTGATGCCGCTGATGAAGGCACTGGACGTGGTGCGCCTGCTGTCGATGCTGTTCGGCGGCTCCGTGCCCGACCATCTGGCTGACACGCTGCAAGAGCCGGCCTGGGCCCCCTATGCCGCCGCCCATCTGACATTGCTGTCCGAACTTTTCGGGTTGCCGAGCCCCCTGCCCGTCGACCGTCGGGCGGTTCGCTGGATGGACCGTGCCTTGCGTTATCCGCGGCTGGCACAGATGATCGATTCCGTGCCGCGGCTGTCACCGGGCAACCTGATCACCAAGCTGCTGATGCGTCCCGACCGGTTTTTTGACACGGCCGTCACCCGCCTGCACCGCATCCTCTTCCCTGCGCGGCGGCGGCACTAGGCCGATATTGAATGAAAAGGGCCGGCCCCTGCGCAGGACCGGCCCTTGCCATCTGACGACGGGACGGGTCAGAGGTTCTGCTCGATCCAGCTCTTCAGCTGCGACTTCGGCAGGGCACCGATCTTCGTGGCCGTTACCTGGCCATCCTTGAAGATCATCAGCGTCGGGATGCCGCGCACGCCGAACCGGCTGGGCACCGTCGGATTCTCATCGATATTCAGCTTGGCGATGGAGATTTTGCCATCCAGTTCGGACGCCAGTTCCGACAGGCTGGGGGCCAGCATCTTGCAGGGGCCGCACCATTCCGCCCAGAAATCCAGGAGAATCGGGCCATCGCCCTTCAGTACGTCGCTTTCGAAGCTGGTATCGGTGACATTGATGATATCGGCCATGTGTCCCTCGGTGGGAGAAGGTTTCGGGTACGGTCCCCGGGAACGGACCGCCTGTCGACCGCAAATGTAGGCACCCGCCCGACCACGGGTCAAGGTGCCGCGGGCAGCACCCCTGTGCTGCGATCCCGCCACCTTGAAATCCTCATTCCCGCGGCACGGAAATCGTTCTAACTATCTAAAATTCGACATATAACCATTTATATGCCGATGGAAGATCTAGGGACGAGACGGGCCGGCCGGACATGACGGATCAAAGCGATATCGGCCGCAAGGCCCGGAGCATGACGGAGGAGTTCGCCCCCGCCACGTTCGAGGAACGCGGCGTCACTGTTCCCTTCACCACCCCGTTATTGAGCCAGGCCCGGTTGCGCCGGGACCAGAATGATCGATTCGAGTTCCTGCTGCCCAATTTTACCGCCGGCAAGGGAACCTATGTGCTGCCCTGGAAAGGGCTGCCCAGCGTCATGACCCTGACCCTGCATGATCGGCTGCTGTTCGAAGAGATCGAGCAGCTGGAAATGCATTCGCCCGAACAGATCCGCACCTGCGCCCTGACCGTCCAGGCGACCGGCGTATGCGGCCCCGGCGCGGCGACCAAGGCTGCCACGCTGCTGGAACAGGATGCGCAATATCTGGTGCTGACCCAGTTCATTCTGGTAACGGAGCTGTTGAAGCTGGTGGGCATCAGCGCCGCCGACCTGCTGCGCCCCGGCATGACGGCGGACGACAGCAAGCGCGTCGCCCGCCAGGCGCTGGCCAAGGTGGCGCATATGGTCGATATCGCCCCAGAAGACATGACCATGCGCGTGGACGAGCTGGGCGAGGCCGTGTCTCCCGTCGGCTTGCCACAGGCGCCGAAGGGCGGTCGTCTGCGCGCGCTGGCAGACAGGCTGCAGGCCTTCGCCCAGACCACACAGCTTTTTGCCGACACGGACCCGTCTGACATGGCCATGCTGGGTGCCTATGTTTCCACCGTGGCCAACCATACGCTGACCTTGGCCCGCCAGCGCATCAGCAAGCTGGACGCCGCCTGCCGCGACGCCCGGCAGATCGTGAATGATGCCCCGAAGCTTTTGAAATCCATTCAGGAATTCGTCGCCCGCATTTCCTGGTTGCTGGATGGCTGGGAATTCCTGATTGCCATGTGGGACAGCGTGAAGGACGAACCGGCGGCCACCCGCCAGACGACGATCACCGATATCTCGCGCCTGTTGCCCTTGATCCCGCGGGAGGAAATCAGCCACGCCACCGACCAGCTGGATCTGGAGGCGATCGCGCGCATGCAGAAAAAATGGGTGCGCGTCAATCAGGACTGGCGCACCGGCGTGCTGGACATGGATGCCGTGATGCGCCTTGAAGCCCTGAAAGCGGCGATGGGTTGAGGGCAAGCGGCATGAACACCAAACCCACCACGCCGACCAATCCGCAAAAATCCACCGAATGGCAGGCCCTGGCCGCCCATGCATCGCGCCTGCCTGACCGCAAGCTGCTGCAGATCTACCGCCTGCTGGAGCAGGTGGGCGACAAGCCCGAGGTTTCGCAGGCTTTCGAGGCGATGCGCCCCCGTCTGGTTACCCTGCGCCCGCCGCGGCGGCCTGCCCTGTCGCGCCTGTTCTTCCTGCCCGTGGAAGATCTGCTGGACGACGCCGACCATTACAGCCGGCGCCTCAACCGCATCTGCCGGACCACGCTGTCGCCTTGCTGGAGTGCCGTGAAGGACCGGTTGCCCACCAGCCTGATGCACGAGGTGCACCGGGAAGTGTCGCTGGTCGATTACCGCGACGGGGCCGCCATCGCCGTCCTGTGCCAGCCGCTGTGGGACGAGGGCGTGCGTGCGCTGGGCGAGGTCATCGACGAGTGCCAGAATAATCTGAAATTCAAGATTTCGCTGTTCGGCCGCGATGATGATGTGCAGCGCCAGCTGGCCACCATGCGTCAGATCCTGGTCGTTGCCGGCCGGGTGGAGAAGCTGACGGCCGCCCTGCCGCCCAAGCCGATCCTGGATCTGGCCGAGTCACATGTGGAGATCATCCGCACGGCCCTGATTGAGCTCGGCAAGGAGGATGTTTCGCTGACCCAGCCCCTGCTGCTGGTCCTGGCCTCCCGCATGCAGCGTCCTGGCGAATTGCTGCGCATGCTGGCCGAGGTGCGGCTGGGCGGCACGGTGGCGGAGAAGGAGACGCTGACACGGGAAATGTCCGGTTATGTCGTCGGCAACCTGCTGCGCCAGACCTCCGATTTCGATCGGGAGAACCCGCACATCTCCGGCGACCCCGCCAGCCTGGCCGCCGCCGCGGAGCGTCTGACCGACGGTCTGAATTCTGTCAATGACACGGTCCAGAACCTGCGTGACAAGGACATCAGCTCCAAGGTCAAGAATGCACGCGCCGAAATCGGGCAGTTCGTCCTGAAAAACATCTGCGCCGATGTGGACAAGAACCTGCACGATGCCCTGTTCAGCCAGCCCGACGGCCTGCCCAGCGACGAGTCGATGCAAAAGGCCGAACAGCTGGCTATGGCCCTGCGCCGCTCGTCCAAGCTGGCCAATGCGCTCGGCATCCAGCGCGAGGTGACGACCAAGATCACCGAGGCACGCCAGCATATCGTGTCGACGACCTTGAACAATATGCGGGCGGCCCCCCGCACGCGGGACGGCAAGCTGGGACCGGAAGCGCAGCGGCAGATGTTCAACAGCCTGCGCATGGTGGAAATCCTGGCCGGGTCGGACGAAGCGGAGCGCCAGCTCCGGGAATGGAAGTCGCAATTCGGTTGAGACCGGCGACGCGCGCCCGGCCATCTGCTACCGTCGACCCCCTATCCGGCAACAGGGGAACGGGGCGATGGCCGCCAACATCCGCATCGAAACCGACAGTTTCGGTCCCATAGAGGTTCCGGCCGACCGCTATTGGGGGGCACAGACCCAACGGTCGCTGCAGAATTTCAAGATCGGCGGGGAACGTATGCCGCCGCCGCTGGTGCGCGCACTGGGCATCGTGAAAAAGGCCGCCGCGCGGGCCAATGTGACGCTGGGCCAACTGGATCCCGGTCTGGCGGATGCCATCATGCGCGCCGCGGACGAGGTGATCGACGGCACCTTGATCGACCATTTCCCGCTGGTGGTCTGGCAGACCGGGTCCGGCACCCAGACCAACATGAATGCCAACGAGGTCATCTCCAACCGCGCCATTGAACTGCTGGGCGGGCAGGTCGGGTCGAAGAAGCCTGTCCATCCCAACGACCATGTGAACCGGGGGCAAAGCTCCAACGACAGTTTCCCGACCGCCATGCATATCGCAGCAGCCGAGCGCATCCATCATGATCTGGTGCCGGCGCTGGAACAGCTGCATGCGGCACTGGCCACCAAGGCAGCGGAATTCGCGCCCATCGTGAAGATCGGGCGCACGCATCTGCAGGACGCCACGCCCATGACACTGGGTCAGGAATTCGGCGGCTATGCGCAACAGGTGGCCTATGGCATCGACCGGGTGAAGGCCGTGCTGCCGGCCCTGCTGCGGCTGGCCCAGGGCGGCACGGCCGTGGGTACGGGGCTGAACAGTGCCGTCGGCTTCGACGTGGCCTTTGCGGTGGAGGTGGCGCGTATCACCGACCTGCCCTTCGTCACCGCCCCCAACAAGTTCGAAGCCCTGGCCGCCCATGACAGCATCGTGGAGGCATCAGGCGCAATGAATACCGTGGCCGTGTCGCTGATGAAGATCGCCAATGATATCCGCCTGCTGGGCAGCGGCCCGCGCAGCGGCATCGGGGAGATCAGCCTGCCGGAGAACGAGCCCGGCAGTTCCATCATGCCCGGCAAGGTCAACCCGACCCAGTCAGAGGCCATGACCATGGTCTGTTCCCAGGTGATGGGCAACCATGTCACCATCACCCATGCCGGCGCCACGGGCCATTTCGAGCTGAACGTCTTCAAGCCCGTGCTGATCTACAACCTGTTGCAGTCCATCAAGCTGATCGGCGATGCCAGCCGGTCCTTTGCCGAGAATTGCGTCGTCGGCATCACCGCCAATACTGACCGCATCCGCCGATTGATGGGGGAGAGCCTGATGCTGGTCACGGCACTCAACCCCCATATCGGCTATGACAATGCCGCCAGGATCGCCAAGAAGGCACATCATGAGGGCACGACCCTGCTTGAGGCGGGCCTGGCGCTGGGCCTGCTGACGGAGGAGCAGTTCCGCACCTGGGTCCGGCCGGAAGACATGGTTCACCCTGGATAAGGCTGGGGGCCGGGATGCGCCACGCGCCCCGGCCCCGGGCGCATCACTTCCTGTTGCCCATGACGATATCGCCCAGCGGCCCCAGCACGCTGCCTTCACCCTTGTTCGCCCCCGGCATGGCGGCCGACAGCATGCGGCCGGCCAGACGGGAGAAGGGCAGCGACTGGATCCAGACGCGACCCGGCCCACGCAGCGTGGCGAAGAACAGCCCTTCCCCGCCGAACAGCACCGACTTCACCCCGCCGACCTGGACCAGATCGAAATCCACATCGGGTGTGAAGGCAGCGACACAGCCCGTATCGACATGCAGCACCTCACCCGGCGCCAGCTGCCGTTCCATGATGGTGCCGCCGACATGGGCAAAGACCCAGCCATCGCCGGTCAGTCGCTGCATGATGAAGCCTTCGCCGCCGAACAGGCCCGTCAGGATGCGGCGCTGGAAATGGATGCCGATGGACACGCCCTTGGCCGCCGCCAGGAAACTGTCCTTCTGACAGATCAGTTCACCGCCCAGATCAGCCAGATTCAGCGGCAGGATCGTACCCGGATAGGGGGCGGAGAAGGCCACGCGCGCCTTGCCCCGGCCCGCCTGGGTGAAGACTGTCGTGAACAGGCTTTCGCCCGTGATGACGCGCTTGCCGGCCCCGATCAGCTTGTCCAGGAAGCCGCCGCCTTCATTGCCATCGCCGAAGATGGTGTTCATCTCCACGCTGGCATCCTTGTAGACCATGGCCCCGGCCTCGGCGATGGCGCTTTCGCCGGGATCCAGTTCGATCTCGACGAACTGCATCTCCTGGCCATGGATCCTGAAGTCAATCTCATCGGCGCGGGAACGGCGGCCGCCCGGCGGGGGCGGCGGGTCACCGGCCGCCCCGCCCCAGGGGCCGGGCTGCGGCGACAAGTCGGCGACGGCGCGTACGGGCAGCCATTCGCCCATGCCATTGCGCCAGCAGAAGGCGTCGGGATGCTGGCGGACATAATCCAGAGCGGCCTGCCCGTCCAGCGGCCCCACCCGGCTGTCTCCATCATGGAAGAACCATTGCGTCATGCCCTATCCCCCTGGTTTGGCATTGATCGACGCGCAGGATATCGTAACGGCGCCCAAAAAGAAAAAGGCCGGCATCCATCTGGAGGCCGGCCATTCCACGCGAAACCGATAGGTCCGCTTATTCTTCCGTATCGTCCTCGTCCCCGGCCAAGGTCGGGTCCATATCCTCGTCGATGGCGTCCATATCCGGCGTCTCGACTTCCGGCCGGCCCTTGCGGGCCTTTTCCAGCGATGCATCCAGTTCACGCTGGCTGCACAGGCCCAGCAGGACGGGATTGCGTGCCTTGATATTGGCGGCGTTCCAGTGGGTCTTGTCACGCACGGCGGCAATGGTCGGCTTGGTCGTGCCGATCAGCTTGCATATCTGCGCGTCGGACAGTTCCGGATGGGCCTTCAGCAGATGGGCGATGGCATCCGGCTTGTCGCCGCGCTTGGTGACCGGCGTATAGCGCGGGCCCTTGGAGCGGGCGACCGGCTGCGGCAGGTCCTGCTCGCGCATCTTCAGCTTCAGGTTGGGATTGGCCTCGACACGGGCGATTTCGGCCGCCGTCAGTTCACCGCCGGCAATCGGGTCACGGCCGACCATGCCCACCGCAACCTCGCCGTCGGCGATGGCCTGCACCTCAAGCTCGTGCATGCCGCAGAACTCCGCGACCTGCTCGAACGTAAGACTGGTGTTCTCGACCAGCCAGACGGCAGTGGCCTTCGGCATCAGGGGCAGTGCCATGCTTCCTCCTCGAAACGCTTCGCCGGGAAAATCCGGCGGAAAATGACCTGTCAAATGACCCGCGAACGCAAAAGCCGCCCGTCGCGCGCGGGAGGGGCCCCGCGCAGCCAACCGGACGGACAAGTCAACGACCCTTCTCCTATACCGTTCCGGAACGGTACAAGCCACGGGATTCTTTCGCATCCCGGTGGTTTTGAAACCGCTTCACCGCTCACAGTGTCAGCATGATCTTGCCGACATGGGCGGAACTTTCCATCAACCGATGGGCATCGGCCGCCTGTTCCAGGGGGAAGGTGGCGGCGATGACGGGGCGCACCTTGCCCGCACTGATCAAGGGCCAGACCTTCTCCTGCACGGCCGCCGCCAAGGCCCGCTTCTGACCGGCCGACCGGGCGCGCAGGGTGGACCCGGTCAGGGTCAGCCGCTTCAGCATCACCGGCATCAGGTTCAGTTCCACCTTGGGCCCGCGCAGAAAGGCGATGGAGACATGGCGTCCATCCATGGCCAGACAATCGATATTGCGCGGCAGATAATCGCCGCCGACCATGTCCAGCACCACATCCACCCCGCGTTTGCCCGTGGCT
Organism: Hydrogenophaga intermedia; assembly: GCA_943371025.1. Taxonomy (GTDB): domain Bacteria; phylum Pseudomonadota; class Alphaproteobacteria; order Azospirillales; family Azospirillaceae; genus Niveispirillum. The sequence continues at coordinate 200,391 of CALRTC020000003.1, read as the reverse complement.
TCCTTCACCACGGCCACGAAGTCCTGTGTCTTGTAGTCGATGGCGTGGTCAGCCCCCAGGGCCGCACAGGCGGCTGCCTTTTCGGGCCCGCCAGCCGTGGCAAAGACCGTGGCCCCCATCGCCTTGGCCAGTTGGATGGCGATGGTGCCGATGCCGCTGGTCCCGCCATGGACCAGCAGGCTTTCGCCAGGCAGCAGGCCGGCGCGTTCGAACACGTTGGTCCAGACGGTCATCACCGTTTCCGGCAGGGCCGCCGCCTGAACCATATCCAAACCTTCAGGCACGGGCAGGCACTGGCCGACCGGGGCCGTGGCATATTCGGCATAGCCACCACCGCCCAGCAGGGCGCAGACCGTGTCCCCCACCTGCCAGCCCGTGACGTCCGGGCCGATGGCGGCGATGGTGCCGGCCACTTCCAGGCCCGGCAGGTCGCTGGCGCCCGGCGGCGGTGGATACAGCCCCTGGCGCTGTACCACATCCGGCCGGTTGACACCCGCCACCGCCACCCGGATCAGCACTTCCCCCGCCGCCGGCTGCGGCACGGGACGGGTGGTAGGCACCAGCACCTCCGGCCCACCGGGCTGGGTGATCTCCACGGCGCGCATGGTCTGTGGCAGGGTCACGGGGGCTCTCCTTGGTTCAAGGTCCGGCAATTGCGGTCTTCCGCCTGATACCGCAGAATGCGCGCAAGACAAAGTGAGGGAGGTCACCCATGGCATTCGATCTGGATGAATTGCTGCCGACGAAGAAGCCGGCCAAGCCCCTGGACCTGAACAGCCTGTCCGTCGGCGACCTGCAGGATTACATCGCAGCGCTGGAGGCGGAGATCGTCCGCGTGAAGGCCACCATCAAGGACAAGCAGGACGTGGCCGCCGCCGCCGCGGCCTTCTTCAAGAAGTAGAGACGCGATGTATGGTTATTGACGCCATATGGCAATTTACACCATAATCAGACGATGCCAGCGACACTGATTTTCCGGGACAAACGCACCTTGCCATCGGGAGCGATTGTCGAGATGCGTATTTGGCGGATTCCATCCCCGGTACCGCCGGCGGAGCATTTGTTCAAATATAGTCTCTTCTATGGAAAGAACGGTCGGCGCCTTGTCGGCTATGACAATGAGCGCGGGAAAGGGGACCATCGCCACATGGGCGACCAGGAACTCCCTTACCAGTTCAGTAGCGTGGAGCAATTGATCCACGATTTTCTGGCGGATGTAGCGGCATCAGGAGAAGTTGAAATATGAGCACGCTCAATATCCATATCGGTGGCAAGGCCAACCTGGAAAACATGGGCCAGCGCTTCATCTCTGCCTGGAACCGCGCGGTGGCCGGTGAAGACGTGAATGAACGTCACTTGAGCTTCGGCACATTGCAGGATGCGGCCTCGGTGCTGACGCCGCGGCGATTGGACCTGCTGCGAGCGGTCCATGCAGAATCGGCATCGAGCATCCGGGCCTTGGCACAACGGCTTGGACGGGACTATCGGAATGTACATGCTGATGTTGCGACCCTGGTTGATCACGGTTTGATCGACCGGGATGATGCTGGCGGCCTGCATGCCGACTATGGCGGCATCACCTTCGACCTTGCCTTGGCCCTTTAAGCGCCTGGGCTCGACGTCCGCAACGCCATCAGCACATATACCCGCAGCGCCGACGACAGATTGCCCGTGCGCGAGGCATCGATGCGTTCGATCAGCGCGTTGACCGACACACCTTCCGCCACCGCCAGTTCTTTGAGCGCCTCCCAGAAGGGCTCCTCCAGGGTCACACTGGTCGGGTGGCCGGCGATCATGACGGAGCGTTTACGGACCTCTGTCATGCTACGGCCTCCCAGTGTCAGGTCAGATGCGGACGGGCGAGATAGTCTTCCGCCTGCATTTCCATCATGCGGCTGACCGTGCGCTGGAATTCGAAGGCATGGCTGCCTTCGGCATAGATGCGTTCGGGCGCCACTTCGGCCGCGATGATGGTATTCACCTTATGCTCGTACAGCGCGTCGATCAGGGTCATGAAGCGCTTGGCCTCGTTGCGCTGCGCCTCTGTCAGGCGGGGGACCATGTCGATCAGCACCGTATGGAAATGGGTGGCGATGGCCAGATAGTCACCGGCCCCCAGCGGCCGGGCGCAGAGTTCGTCAAAGCTGAACCAGGCCACGCCCCTGGCGCTGCGCGGCACGTCCACCCGGCGGCCCTGAACCGTCAGATGGGTGGCGACGGGCGTCTCCCCGTCCGTCAGGTCGGTGAAGGTCTGGGCCATCGCCTGCTTCGACGCATGTCCCAGCGGATAATGATAGACCTTGGCCCCCATCAGCCGGGCCAGACGGTAATCCCGCTCCGATGCCAGATGCAGCACATCCAGCTTGTCCTTCAGCAGGGCGATGAAGGGCAGGAACAGCTGCCGGTTCAGGCCATCCTTGTAGAGGTCATCCGGCGGCCAGTTGCTGGTGGCGACGACGACGACACCCATGTCGAACAGCGCCGTGAACAGGCGGCCCAGGATCATGGCGTTGGTGATGTCGGTGACATGGAATTCGTCGAAGCAGAGCAGCCAGCCCTGGGCCGCGATCTCCTTCGCCACCTCCACCACCTCGTCCCCGCCCTTGGCGCGGCCTTCCTGGCGGATGGCATGCATGCGTTCATGCACCTTCAGCATGAACGCATGGAAATGCACGCGGACCTTCTCCTCAACCGGTGCGGTTTCGAAGAACAGGTCCATCAGCATGGACTTGCCGCGGCCCACGTCGCCATAGATATAGAGGCCCTGCGGCGCCGGATCGGGCCGACGGGTCAGGCCGAAACGGGCACGCCAGCCCGTCTGGCCGGTGGCTGGGCGATAGCCCTTCAGGGCGTGCCAGAGGCTTTCCAGCTTCTCCGCCGCCAGCTCCTGGGCCGGATCGGCCTTCAGCGTGCCGGTGCCACGGCGGGCGCGATAGACGGAAAGGGGGCCGTCGGTCATGGCGCTTTCAACAATGCTGACAAGGACTTCGTGTCTTGGTGGTAACCGCCGGATCGCCATAGGGCAAGTGCAGCCGGCTTGACCCTGCCCTGCCCGCCGCTGGCGGCGCCATGCAATGGTGTGAGACTGGCCCATACGGGGCAATCCGAATTGGCTGTTACATTCCATACAAATTTATGCGAATTCTATGCGTCATGACTTCACATATGTTGTTCCTGCGGACCGCCCTGACGGCTCTTTGTCTTGCTGCGACCCAACCGATGGCCGCATCGGCGGAACCGGCTTCATGCACGCTGCGTCTGGCCGCCACCGACCTGCCCCCCTATCAGATCTCCCAACGCGCAGGCCCGCCGACCGGCATCGATGTCGATCTGATCAATGAGATCGGGCGGCGCATGCCGTGTGCCATGGAATGGATCGCTGTCCCGCGGGCGCGCGCCATGGTCCTGATTCAGGAAGGCAAGGTCGATGCCGTGCCGGGCGTGGCCCGTACGGCAGAGCGGGAGGCTTTCGGGCTTTTTTCACAGCCGTTGCGCCAGGGGCGCAATGCCCTGATCGTACGCAAGGGCAGTTCGGTGGATTTCCCGCTGGATGATCTGACGGCACTTGCTGCCAGCAAATTCCGGCTGGGCGCCACAGCCGGCAGCAAATACAGCCAGGAATTCGAAAGCCTGCTGAATAACGGCGCCCTGGTGGACAATCTGGTCATTGTGCAGAATGGCGAAAGCGCCATGAACATGCTGCTGCGCGGTCGCATCGATGGATTCCTGGACGGCTACCGCATCGCCATGGCCCGCGCCGCCCAGATGGGGCAGGCGGACGCGGTGGAGGCGCACCCGATGCGCATCAGCGAACATCAGGCATATGTCATTTTCTCCACCGCCGCCAATATCGACCCGGCCATCATCACCCGCTTCAACGCCGTGCTGCTGGGCATGCAGATGGATGGCACGGTCGACCGCATTGTGGACGCCGGTAAGAACAGCTGATGTCCATCGTGGGTGGTATGCGATCCACCATCACTTCGTTTGCCAGTCGCTGAGGCCATAGCGGGCCAGGATTCGCCGCAGTTCGCCAGACTGGCGCAGCGTCTGGATACCCGCATCCAGCTTCGCCGCCCTCTCCGCGCCAGCCGGACCGGGGGCGAAGGCCAGATAGAGCGGCTCGGCCGGTCCCACGGGCTGCTGTTCGACCAACCCTTCCATGCCCTGAGCCACCAAGGCGAATTCGACGACGTTGCGATCTTCGACCACGGCGTCCACGCGGCCGGCCAGCAGCTTTTTCAGGTTCTGGTCGGTGACATCGTCGCCCGATACCAGTTCCAACCGGCCGCCATCCTTCTCATGAGCCTTGATATAGGCGTCCAGTTCATCGCCGTAGGCATAATCGCGCACAGCCGCCAGCTTGCGCCCCGCCAGGCTGGCCGGACCTGCATAGCGCCAGGGATCTCCCCGGCGGGTGATGATGACGTTCTGGCTGGCACCCAGCGCCTGCTTACCGAAGGCCAACCCCGCCGCATCTTCCGCCGTGGCGCCAGCCACCGCATCCACCTTGCCCTCCCGCGCCTCTTCCACGGCGCGCGTCCAGGGCATCAGCTGGTAGTCGACCCCGCTGTCGGCGAACAGAAGCCGGGCAATCTCCACCATGTAGCCCGGCTTTTCGGCATCCGGCGCGCAATTATAGGGGCACCAGGCATCTGCCCGCAGCCGGATTGGCTCGGCCGCCGACGCGGCGCCCGAAAGGGCCAGCATGGTCGAGAACGCCAAGGCAAAGACCGCTATCCGCATACCCGCCCCCATCTGCGATACAATTGCCCGACGGGCAATCATGGGAATGATGACACGGTTTTGTTGCGGTTTATCACCGCGATAGGCAGTTTTTGACCGTTGAAAGGCGAATGCGGATAGAGGATCGTGGGGCCATGTCCGATCCCGCCCTTTCCCTGGCGCCCCCGTGATGCGCGATCCCACCCGGCCCTCCGACGCCACCCTGGCCTATGAGGAGGCGCGCAGCCTTGCCAGCAGCCGGGACCCCACGGTCAGGGCCGAACTGGCGCTGCGTCCCGATGTCCCGCCTGAGGTGCTGTTCTATCTGGCCGACGATGACGACCCGTTGGTTCGCCGCGCCGTGGCCCACCGTACGGAGACACCGGTGCAGGCGGCCCCGCGTCTGGCCCGGGATCGCGATACCGATGTGCGCGTGCTGCTGTCCCGCAAGCTGGCGCGCGCCCTGCCCCATCTGACCGGCACCGAACATGCCGCCATCCGCGATCTGGCCCACCATGCGCTGACCATGCTGGCCGCCGACCAGGTGGTGCGCGTGCGCGCGGCCGTGGCCAGCGCCCTGCGCGACGTGGCCTCAGCCCCGCCCGACCTGATCTCCAAACTGGCCCGCGATGTGGCGCGGGAGGTGGCGGAGCCGGTGCTGCGCGGCTGTACGGCCGTGACGGACGAAGAACTGGTGGCCATCGTCGCCGCCCAGCCGGTCCCCTGGGTACTGGAAGCCATCGCCCGACGCGACCATGTATCGGCGCCGGTGGCCGATGCCGTCGCAGCCACCGGCGACCCGGTGGCAACGGCCAGCCTTCTGGCCAATCCCGGTGCCGCCCTGTCGGACCGGACCATGTCACGGCTGGTGGAAAAGCCGCTGGCGGCCCTGGATGCCAGGACGATCACAGCCAAGCCGCTGCTGCCCCCGTCGCTGCTGGGCAAGCTGGCCCGCATCGTGGAAGACAGCATACGCGGTGAACTGGCTGGCAAGGGCTTTGACAAGCAGGACCGGCAGGAGGTGGTGGCCGTCACCCAGCGCCGGCTGGACTGGGCCCGCGATTATGTGAAGCGCGAACCACCGGAGACCAAGGCCGCCCGCCTGAAAGCCGAAGGCAAGCTGGACGAGAACGCCATCTGGGACGCGCTGTCCTGGGGCGACAAGCCCTTCGTGCGCGAAGCGCTGGCCCTGCGCACCGCCCTGCCCGCCGATCTGGTGCAGCGGATCATCGACACGCAGTCGGCCCGCGCCATCACGGCGCTGGCCTGGCGCGCCGGCCTGTCCATGCGCTGCGCCCGGCTGCTGCAACTGAAGTCCGGCCTGCCCCCCACCAAGCTGCTGAATGCCCGCCACGGGGTCGATTACCCGATGACGGAAGCGGAGATGCGCTGGCAGCTGGAACTGTTCGGGGTGGAATGACAGGACCGCCGGGCCGCAAGGCGGTGGCACCAGCGGATCAGCGACGCTTGCGGACAGGAGGGGGGACCTTGCCCCCTGCGCGCAATCGGTCCAACTCGCGCTGCACCATGGTTGCCTCCGGCAATCCCATGCGGGCCAACGCATCCCGCGCCGCTGTCAGCAGCGCGACCGCCTCGTCCCGCTTGCCGCGCGGGTCGGTGGCCAGCAGGATGTGAGCGATCTTGTATTGCGCTACTGCCATCCCGCGCGCGTCGCCCAGGTGCTCATAAACAGGCAGTACCTCTTCCCGGCGGATGCGCAGCGCCGCGTCCAGGTCGCCGCGCATCTCATAAATGTCCGCGATCTTGCCCCGCGTCACCGCCGCTTCACGGGCGCCGCCCAGGCGCTCAAAAACAGGCAGTACCTCTTCCCGGTGGATGCGCAGCGCCGCGTCCAGTTCGCCCCGCATCTGATAAATGTCCGCGATCCTGCCTCGCGTCACCGCCAGGTCACGCGCGTCGCCCAGGCGTTCAAAAACAGGCAGCACCTCTTCCCGGCGGATGCGCAGCGCCGCGTCCAGGTCGCCGCGCATCTGATAAATGTCCGCGACCTTGCTTCGCGTCACCGCTGCGTCACGCGCGGCACCCAGGCGCTCATAGACAGGCAGTTCCTCTTCCCGGCGGATGCGCAGCGCCGCGTCCAGGTCGCCGCGCTTCTGATAAATGTCCGCGATCCTGCCTCGGGTGATGGCCACCCAACGCTGTTCACCGAGTTTGAGGCATAGCGGCAGGATGACATCCCGACTCAGTGACAGGGCCGTATCAAGATCGCCGCGCTGCATCGCCACATCGGCGATGTCGGACCATGTGTCGGCCTGTTCCCGTTCATCCGCCAAGCGGGCGAACAGGGCCAGTGCCTCCTGCAAGGCCGCCTCTGCCGCGGCCGTCTCCCCCAATTGGAATTGCAGTTGGCCCAGTTCCCGCAGCAAGCCGGCCCGGCGCCGCGCCAGGGGGCCGCGATCGTCGGATGGCGTCTCGTCCTCCGCGATCAGTTCGCGCAGCAGGGCCAGACGCCGCCTGGCCTCCGGCAGGTCCTGATATTGCCAATCCTGCTCCGGCCGCGTGATCGCCGCCTCCAACAGCGTGGTGCGGTTCTGTTTTCCGGCATCTCCCGTCAGATCGGCGGAGCCGACACGCCAATGCCAAAGATCGGGGGCGATGTGGGCGATGGCAGGCTGCGCCAGGGCCGAGCCCCACAGGGCCATGGGCACAGGCACCTGTTCGGCGAACAGATCCCGGTGCAGATTGGCATCGGCCAGCAGGCTGGTCCCGCCTTCCCGCGTGCCGCCATACCGGTAATCCAGGTGCCGTTCCAAGCCGATGACCGAGAGTGCGCGCGGCCGACCGTCACGTATTGGGTGGGCTTCCAGCATTTGCCCGGCAGCACTGATCAACACCACATCGTCGGAGTGCTGACGCAGGTCCAGGATCAGATGATCCACGCCCAACCCATCCAGATCGGCCGTCAGCCGCGCCAACAGCCGATCGCGGGAGTGGTCGCCCTGATATTGGACAAGGATGAAGTTGAAACCATGCCGCCGCGACAGCATCCGCCGCAGCAGGCGGTAATCCAGATCGGTGTCTCCGGCTTGTTCAGCCCCTTCCGACATGGCCATTCAACGCCTTCTGAAAATCGCCGATCTGCTGCACCAGCGGATGCACACCATACCAGACATCCCCGTTTTCATATTCCAGAACCGCGCCGTTGATCAGCATGTCACAGAACAGCTTCCGGTCCTTATCGGCCGCGTCATTATCCGGGTCATCATCACTGACCAGCCCGTCATTATGGTCGCAGTGAATGCGGGCCAGACGCGGATAATAGGCACGGGCCGGCACCAGACTGGTTTGGAAATCCTTGCGCAACTGTGCGGCGGCCTGATCCAGGACATCGGCGTCGATGGTCGGCCGCTCCATGACCTCGGCCAGGTCGGCGCCAAGCCCCAGCAGGCGCATCAGATCGCGCACGCTGCCGCCCGACAATTGGCACATGCGTCGCCAGGTGTCGGGCCCATCGAAGATACGGTTCAGGTCCGCCCGCTGGCGAAGCAGGTCGGCCAACGCCGACACTCCTTCCTCGCACGGGGTGCCATCCTTGCCGCACACCGTCAGCGTCGGCAATTGATAGCAGTCGGGGAACTGGTTGCGTAGCTTCACCGGCGCCAGCGACTGCGCGATGGGGGCGGTGAAGATGCAGTCGGCCTGGATACGGTGCAGGAAATCTGCACCATCCCCGAACATGGCACGGGCGGCGTCCCGCTCCATCTTGTCCAGATTATCCTGCACGATCAGGATGCGCGACGGACGTCCGGCCTTGGCCAGCGCCGATTCCGCCGCCACCAGTAAGGCGTTGACCTGCCCCAGCAGTTCTTCACCGGAATTGCGCAACCGCGTCTTGATCTCCGTCCGCGATTCCTTGCTGCCGGCCACCTGCATGCGCAGCCGTGCCAGGACGGACCAGCCACCACCCTCAGCCCCCGCTTTGCCTTCAAGTCCGGCGGTGGCCTCAGCTTTGACGACGCCGACCTCTGTCCGGGTCCGTTCTGCAAACCAGAGGCCGACCTTATCGAGCTCCCTCTGATCCAGCGGCAGCCCCTCCGCTGCCATGTGGCGACCCAGTTCCTCAGCCAGCCATAGCAGCATCAGGCTATAGTCGAAATCAGCGTAGAGTGTTCGGTCCAGCGTCAGGTGCAGGGGGTGGAAATCGCCCTTGAACTCCTCCTCCAACCGCAACAGTTCCGTTGTCTTGCCGCAACCCCGATGCCCGGTCAGGACCAGTTTAAGGTATGCTTGGTCCGGACGGGTCACAGCACGGCGCAATCGCAGGCGCAGGCGCTTCAGGTTTGTCGCCCGATGCTCTTCCGTCAGCAGGACGTAGCGTTCATCGCCGGCCGGAAGCGGTTCAAGAATGGCCGCATCGATGACCCCTTCAAGGGTATCGGCAGCATGGTAAGCGGCCGCAGCAGCTACGGGAACCGTCATCATCATTTCCGCTGAAAGTGCAGGCTTTCACGCCCGCACCTTCGCACCAACCGTCATGCGTGGGCAAGCCTTACGCCCGCTTGGCCCCGATATAGGTCACATCCCCGCGCGAGGCCGTGTCGAAATCGGTCAGCGTGATAGGGTATTCGCCCGTGAAACAGGCGTCGCAATATTGCGGCAGGTCGCCATCGCGCTTGGCATGGTCCAGCGACTTATAGAGACCGTCCAGGCTGATGAAGGCCAGGCTGTCGGCATTGATATAATCGCGCATCTCGTCCACCGACATGCGGTGGGCCAGCAGCTTCTCCTTCTCCGGCGTGTCGATGCCGTAGAAGCAGGGATGGCTGGTCGGCGGGCTGGAAATGCGCATATGCACTTCCTTGGCGCCGGCATCACGCATCATCTCCACAATCTTCACCGAGGTGGTGCCGCGCACGATGCTGTCATCGACCAGGATGATGCGCTTGCCCTGAATGAAATGCCGGTTGGCATTGTGCTTCAGCTTCACGCCCAGGCGGCGGATCTTGTCCGTCGGCTGGATGAAGGTGCGGCCGACATAATGGTTGCGGATGATGCCCAGGTCGAAGGGGATGCCGCTCTGTTCGGCATAGCCCAGCGCCGCCGGCACGCCCGAATCCGGCACGGGGATGACCAGATCGGCATCGACATTGCTTTCGATGGCCAGCTGCGCGCCGATCTTCTTGCGCACGCCATAGACCGAATGGCCTTCCATGAAGCTGTCGGGGCGGGCGAAGTAGATATATTCGAAGATGCAGAACTTGGACGGAGTCTGCTGGAAGGGACGCAGGCTCTGCACCCCGTCCTTGTCCAGCACCACCATCTCGCCCGGTTCGATGTCGCGGACATAATCGGCACCGATAATGTCCAGCGCCACCGTTTCGGACGCCAGCACATGGGTGTCGCCCAGGCGGCCCAGCACCAGCGGACGCACACCGTAGGGGTCGCGCACGCCGATCACCTGATCCTTGGCCATGCAGACCAGCGAATAGGCGCCTTCGATCTGACGCAGCGCGTCGACCAGCCGGTCGATGACACTGCCATTGCGGCTGGTCGCCATCAGATGGATGATCGTTTCGGTATCGGAAGTAGACTGGAACAGGCAGCCGCGACGCACCAGCTGGCGGCGCAGCTGCATGGCGTTGGTCAGATTGCCATTATGCGCCAGGGCGAAGCCGCCGAATTCGAATTCGGCGAACAGCGGCTGAACGTTGCGCAGCGACCGCTCGCCCGTGGTGGCATAGCGGACATGACCGATGGCAAGGTTGCCGGTCAGGTTGCGCATGACCGTTTCGCTGCCGAAAATATCGCCGACCTGACCCAGCGCACGGTGCTGCGGGAAGTCCTGCCCATCGAAACTGATGATGCCGGCCGCTTCCTGTCCGCGGTGCTGCAAGGCATGCAGCCCAAGGGCCACCAGGGCCGCCGCGTCCTGCGGACCGTACACACCGAAGACGCCGCACTCCTCGCGCAGCTTGTCGTCGTCGAACGGATGGGTCGTGAGCATCAGCGGAATGCCTTTCGCGGGGTGGGTTTGTCCGGTGGGGTCATGGTTGATGGTCCGGGTCAGCGTTGGTCCCGTTCGGGACGTCGATCCGGTTGGCCAGCGGGTTGGTCGGCGGGTTGATCCGTGCTTTTGATCACCTGATCCAGGCGACCAAGATCATCGGCATTATAGCCGCGATCCTTTTCCGGCACAGCCGCGTTCCCCGCAGATGTGGGGCGCGGATTGGCCAGCCGTTCCAGCGTGCGCTTGGCATTCTCCGCTTCTTCCAGGCGGTTGCGGGCGCGTTCCGCTTCCCGCTGCGCCGGCGACAGGTCGGCATTGGGCAGAAAGCCGCGCAGTATCTGGGCGCCTGTTTCCAGGAAGGGCCGGGCCTTGGCCTCGCGCAGCCAGACCGGCTGTTCGGGCCACAGCCAGATGGCGAACAGGTAGGCCAGCGACACCAGCACGGCCCCGCGCAGCACGCCGAAGGCAAAGCCCAGCGACCGGTCGATGGCCGACAGGCTGCTTTCCTGAACCTTGCCCGATATGGCGCTGGTCACCATGGACAGCGCGATCAGGGACAAGGTGAAGACGCCCAGGATGGTGGCGCCGTCGGCCACGTACTGGGTGCTGATATAGATGCGCGTATAGGGGGCGGCGACGGGGAACAGCCACAGGGTGGCCAGGGCCGCCCCGATCCAGGCGGCAACCGACAGTACCTCGCGCACGAAACCGCGCGCAAAGGCCATCAGCGCCGAGATCAGCAGGACGGTGACGACGGCGACGTCCACCGGGTTCAGGCTGCTGCCTTCCATCCTTATCCCCTCAATCCGCCCGGCCGCGCGGCGGCCGGGGCGGTACGTCCGCCTGGAACAATGGCAGCAGGTCGGACAGATGGTCCAGTTCGACCCGCCGCAGCCCCTCGGCCGATCCATCCCCGCGCGACCGACGGGGCTGTGGCATCAGCGCCCGGTTGAAACCCAGCTTGGCGGCTTCCTTCAGCCGCTGGTCGGTCTGGCTGACGGCGCGAATTTCGCCCGACAGGCCGATCTCCCCGAACACCACGGCGTCGGCGGGCACAGGTTCGCCCGTCAGGCTGCTGACCAGCGCCGCCGCTACGGCCAGATCGGCCGCCGGTTCCGACACTTTCAACCCGCCCGCCACCGACAGATAGACGTCATTAGCGCCGATGGCGACACCACAGCGCGCCTCCAGCACGGCCAGCACCATGGCCAGGCGCGAGGTGTCCCAGCCCACGACGGCGCGGCGCGGCGTGCCCAGCGGCGACGGCGCCACCAGTGCCTGCACCTCCACCAGCACGGGGCGCGTACCCTCCAGCCCGGCAAAGACGGCCGTGCCGGTAATGTCGCGGCGGCGGTCAGCCAGGAACAGTTCGGACGGATTCGGCACCTCGATCAGGCCGTCCTCCCCCATCTCGAACACGCCGATTTCGTCCGTCGCACCGAACCGGTTCTTGACGGCGCGCAGGATACGGAACTGGTGCCCGCGTTCGCCTTCGAAATACAGCACCGTGTCGACCATATGTTCCAGCACGCGCGGGCCGGCGATCTGCCCGTCCTTGGTCACATGACCAACGATCAGCAGGGTGATGCCCCGGCGCTTGGCCACGCGGATCAGTTCGGCGGCACAGGACCGCACCTGGGCCACTGTGCCCGGCGCACTGTCCAGCGTGTCGATATACATGGTCTGAATAGAGTCGATCACCGCCACCTGCGGCCCGTCCGCGGCTTCCAGGCTGGCGACGATATCGCGGACATTGTTGGCCGACGCCAGTTGCACCGGCGCGTTCGCCAGACCCAGGCGGGAGGCGCGCATGCGCACCTGATCCACCGCTTCTTCCCCGCTGATATAGGCACAGCGCGTTTCCTGGGCCAGACAGCAGGTTGCCTGCAGCAGCAAGGTGGATTTGCCGATGCCGGGGTCACCGCCGACCAGCAGTGCCGACCCATTGACCAGCCCGCCGCCGCACACCCGGTCGAACTCCTGAATGCCCGTCATCCGGCGCGGCGCATCCTTGGGCACGCCCGACAGGGCCACGAATTCGATCTTGCGCCCGCCGGCCTTGCCCAGCCCCTTGGGCATCGCATCGGCAACCTGTTCTTCGACCAGCGTGTTCCATTCCCCGCAGGCGTCGCATTTGCCCGACCATTTGGGGTAGTTCGCCCCGCAATTCTGGCAGACATATCGGCTGGTGGTGCGGGCCAAGGTCTTGCTGGCTCCAAGGGTTCGCGGACGCGGCCCCTATATAGACGCATCAGGGGGCGCTGGGGAGCCCCTCATAACACGAATGCAACATGCGCAGGGGATGGGAGGAGGACATATGCACGGATGGGGAAGGGAATATCGCCGGACAGGGCGGCGCGGGCCGGTCTAACCCTTCGCACAGGTAAGCCTCCGGATAGATTGTCCGCCGGCAATATCAGGGTCAGTCTTGATCCAGAAATTGCCAAGGCGTCCCGCCAGGCCAACACAGAAAAGGACCCGGCCATGGGCCAAGTCATCTCCTTCCCCACCAGCCCGTCCGGACAAACATACCCGGCCATACAGATACACGGTGCCCTGGTCAGCATGGCGGAAGGACATACCGGCCTGCCGGAACTGGTTTCGGCGATGGGCAGTGTCAGCCGCTCCACCGAACAGATGTGCCGTTCCTTTCAGTCTTCCCTGCGTCTGATCAGCGCCGCGTTCGAAGATGCCTTGCAACTGAACGCCGCCCATCAGCAGCTGCAGCGCGACACGCAGGCCGCCATGGACATGGTCGATCACGATCCGGAAGCGGCTGCGGTACGGCTGGCCGAACTGCGGGCCGATTATGCGCGGCTGCGCGTACCCGGCGCCTGACGCCATCTAATCCAGACAAGCCCCGGAAATGACAAAGGGTCCGACACCGACAAGGTGGGAGCCTTTTTTCCTGGCAGTCAGGAGAGGTTGGCTGGGGGACTAGGATTCGAACCTAGACTGGCGGAGTCAGAGTCCGCTGTCCTACCGTTAGACGATCCCCCATCCGATACAGCGTTTCGCGCTTTTGTTTCGCGACCGCCGTCGGGGTGGGCGGGCTTATAGCACCGGGTTTCGGGGTTGTGAACCCCTTTCTTATCAAAAAAATGCATGGGCGATTTGCCCGCCGTGCCCGCCCCCTGCTGCCGGCCGGCAGCGCCGCGCGCCCGCCCTGCTTGAACGGTGCTTGCGGGCCGCCCACGTTCAGTTACGATGCAATGACAGTTACAGGGGCGAGAGCCGAAGGTCGGGTGCAAGTGGAAGGTGGTGTCGCAGACAGGGCCGGTTTGGATCGGACGGCGTCGGCCGGTACGGCGGACACGCCCGTCTGTCACAACCGCGCGCCGGTGCTGGCCGCCCTGGACCTGGGCACCAACAACTGCCGGCTGCTGATCGCCCGCCCCTGCCGGGAAGGGTTCCGCGTCATCGACGCCTTTTCCCGCATCGTGCGGTTGGGCGAGGGGCTGACGCGCAGCGACCGGCTGTGCGACGACGCCATGGCTCGCACGGTTCAGGCCCTGAAGGTCTGTCGCTCCAAAATGGAACGACGCGGCGTCAGCCATCTGCGTGCCGTCGGCACCGAAGCCTGCCGCCGCGCCGGCAATTGCGACGAGTTCCTGGACCGGGTCGAGGGTGAGACCGGCCTGCGCATCGAGATCATCAGCCCCAAGGAGGAGGCGCGGCTGGCCCTGGCCGGCGTCGCCCCCCTGCTGGACGCCACCATCCCCTATGCCCTGGTCTTCGATATCGGCGGGGGCTCCACGGAGCTTATCTGGACGGAACTGGTGCGCGGGCGCCCCCGTGTCATCGACCAGATTTCCGTGCCGCTGGGCGTGGTCAACCTGACGGAAACCTATGGCGGCGACCGTGTCTGCCCGCATGATTACCGCCGCATGATGGACAAGGTAACGGCGGGCCTGATCGAATTCGACCAGCGCAACGGCATCGCTGCTGCCGTACCGGAGGGGCATGTGCAGATGCTGGGCGCATCGGGCACCGTCACCACCCTGGCCGGCATCCAGATGGGGCTGGCGCGCTATGATCGCAGCCGCGTCGATGGCGCCTTCCTGGACCGGGACAAAGCGCGCAGCATTTCGGAAACCCTGCTGGGCCTGGATTATCTGGGTCGGGCCGGCCAGCCCTGCGTCGGGCGTGACCGGGCCGATCTGGTGGTGGCGGGCTGCGCCATCCTGGACGCGATCTGGCGGCAATGGCCGGTGCAGCAATTGCGCATCGCCGACCGCGGCGTGCGGGAAGGCATCCTGTGCGAACTGGCCGCCGCTGCCCGCCGCCGCCGGGGTCGGGGCTGACAGGCCTGCTCTGGGCTGGGTTGCGGCCCCGCCCCCTTGTAAGCGGCCCGGTTCCGGGCGAATTTCCCCACCAATCCCTGTTTCCTGTTTCAACGGCACCGATCCCATGACCAAATCCTCCGGCAACATCCCCACGGGGCGTACCCAGGCTGTGCGCGTGAAGACCGCCAAGCGGCGGACGGTGTCGTCGGCCCGCTGGCTGGAACGGCAGTTGAACGATCCCTATGTGGTGGAGGCCAAGAAGCGTGGCCTGCGCAGCCGCGCCGCCTTCAAGCTGTTGCAGCTGGATGAGAAATTCGGCCTGCTGAAGCGCGGCCAGCGCATCGTCGATCTGGGGGCCGCCCCCGGCGGCTGGACGCAGGTGGCGGTGGAAAAGTCCAAATCGGACAAGGGTGGCACCGGCCTGGTGATCGGCCTGGACCTGCTGGAGATGGACCCGGTACCCGGCGCCACCACCTTCCAGATGGATTTCACCACCGACGAAGCGCCGGCGAAGCTGAAATCCCTGCTGAACGGCCCGGCCGACATTGTCATGTCCGACATGGCCGCCAACACCACCGGCCACACCCAGACCGACCATCTGCGCATTACGGGCCTGGCCGAGATGGCGTATCAGTTCGCCACCGAAGTGCTGGCGCCCGGCGGGCATTTCATCTGCAAGCTGTTCCAGGGCGGTGCGGAAAAGGACCTGCTGGCCCAGATGAAGAAAGATTTCACCAGCGTCCGCCACGCCAAGCCGGCCGCCAGCCGCCAGGACAGCAGCGAGACCTATCTGGTCGCCATGGGCTTCCGCGGCCGGGTGACAGCCCAGACGGACGACGGGCAGGACTGATCCGGCGCGCCGTCAGTCCACCTGACGCACATCCAATCCAGCGGCACGCAAGGGGGCCAGCGCTCCCGGCCCCAGGGCCCCGGCAACCAGCAGCGTCTGCACCATGCCCAGCGGCCCGATGACATGGGGCGATGCGGCACCGATCTTTTCCGCCGTGGCCAGAACCAGGGTTTCGGCGGCATGGGCGGCAAGCGCCCGTTTCACCGCCGCCTCCTCCATATCGCCCGTGGTCAGGCCCAGGCCGGCATGAATGCCGGTGACACCCAGGACACACAGATCGGCCCGGAACCGGCCGATCCCTTCCACCACCTGCGCGCCCACGCAAACGCCGGAATGTTTGAACAGCCGCCCGCCGATCAGTGCCACCTCCACCGATGGATGATCGATCAGGGCGGCGGCAATGGTGGGGCTGTGGGTGACGATGGTCGCCCGCAACTCCCGCGGCAAGGCGCACACCAGCTGCAGGTTGGTCGTACCGCCGTCGATGAAAATCAGCTGGCCCGACCGGATCAGGCCCGCCGCGGCCCGCCCCAAGGCTTGCTTGGCGTCGGGTGACTGGGTGCGCTTGACCGACAGATCGGCCATGGCCGGCGATGCCGGCAGCGCGCCACCATGCACCCGCAGCAGCAGCCCATCGGCCGCCAGTTCGCGCAGGTCACGACGGATCGTGTCCTCCGACAGGCCCCAGGCCTGGGCCATATCCTTGGCCACCACCTGCCCCTCGGCCTTCAGGGTGGCCAGGATCATCGCCTTACGCTGCTGCGTCAGCATCGGAACCCCCTCGCCATTTCTCACGAATCTTCGTGACTCTGCATGTTATTGCACGATAATGCCGGAAACACAAAGGAGGTTCCATGTCCATCGCCGATCGCATCCGCATCCATGACGTCACGCTGCTGTCCAACGACTGGTATGTGCTGAAGAAGACGCGCTTCGACTATCGCCGTGCCGATGGCACTTGGCAGCACCTGAGCCGGGAAACCTATGACCGGGGGAATGGCGCAACGATCCTGCTCTACGATCCCGCCCGCCGCACGGTGGTGCTGACACGGCAGTTCCGCTTCCCGGCCTTCGTCAACGGCCATGACGACCTGCTGATCGAAGCCCCGGCCGGCCTTCTGGATGGCGCCGATCCGGCCGACCGAATCCGCCAGGAACTGATGGAGGAGACGGGATATGTCATCGGGCAGCCGCAAAAGCTGTTCGAGGCGTTCATGAGCCCCGGCTCCGTCACGGAGATTCTGCATTTCTTCGCCGCCCCCTACAGTCCGGCAGACCGTGCCGGCGAAGGCGGTGGCAAGGCGGAGGAAGGGGAGGATATCGCCGTCCTGGAACTGACCATCGACGACGCGCTGGCCGGCATCCGTGACGGGCGCATCAGGGACGGCAAGACCATCATCCTGTTGCAGTACGCGGCCCTGCACCTGTTCACGGGCGAGATCGGCCAGCCGCCACATCGCAATCCCTGAAGGGTGGTATATCCATTGTCATAGAACAACCCATTTGAAGATCAACAAACAGTGAACTAGATTAACTTTACATTGTCCGGAACGATTTAGCCGGAAAATTGCGGACTCCGAATATTCGCGTTCCAACTCGTCCAACGGTGCGGACAGTGAAAGGGGACGCGAATATTGAGGCCTGGCACGGAATTGGTGAAGTCGGCGTCCACGGGGGTGGCATGCACAGGACTGCGGATACATCAGAAGAACCGACGCTGGCCTCGGCCCGTGTCCTGGTGATTGACGACATGCCGGTCAATGTCGATCTGGTGGTCTGCATGCTGCGTCGTGCTGGACTGGCCCATGTCGTCTCCACGACGGACCCGCAGAAGGGGTTGGAGATCTGCAAGCTGGCACCACCCGACCTGATCCTGCTGGATTATTGCATGCCGGGACTGGAGGGGCCGGACTTCATCAATGCGATGATGCGCAGCCTGGGGGCGGCCGCACCGCCGGTGTTGATGATCACGGCGCACAATACCGAGGCCATGCGCCGCCGGGCGTTGGAGATGGGGGCCATCGACTATGTCACCAAGCCCTTCACTGAATGGGAACTGCTGACCCGCGCCCGCAATCTGCTGCGCCTGAATGTGCTGCATCGGCAGCAGCGGTCGCTGGCCCGGCTGCTGGAACAGCAGGTGCGTGAACGCACGGCTGAACTGGAGCGGACGCGGGCGGAGATCATCCACCGCCTGTGCAATGCCGGGGAATTCCGCGACGAAGATACGGGCCGCCATGTCGCCCGTATCGGGCGGCTTTCCGCCCGGCTGGCGGACCTGGCGGGGCTGGATCGGGCCTATATCGAGAATCTGGCGGCCGCCGCCCCCCTGCATGATATCGGCAAGATCGGCATTCCCGACCGGGTGCTGCTGAAGCCCGACCGTCTGGATGCGGATGAATGGGCGGTCATGCGCACGCATTGCGCCCTGGGCGCGCAGATCCTGACCGGCAGCGGGATGTCCCTGCTGGATCTGGCGTCCGAGATCGCGCTGTCCCATCATGAAAAATGGGACGGGACCGGCTATCCGCATGGTCTGGCAGGTGACAGCATTCCCCTGTCGGGGCGTCTGGTCGCCGTGTGTGACGTGTTCGACGCCCTGATGTCGCATCGGCCCTATAAGGAACCCTGGCCGCCGGATCGTGCTCTGTCCTATGTCGCGGATAACGCCGGCCGGCACCTGGACCCGCATCTGGCAGGCCTGTTCCTTGATAACCGCGCAGAAATGCTGGCCATCCGCACGGAAATGGCTGACTGACCCCGTTCCTACCGCGGCGCCCCCGCATCCGCCGATCCGCCTGCACCGCCCATCGCGCCGGGCCGCCGGGGCACGACCAGGATGAAACGCGTGCCTTTCCCCGGTTCGGATTCAACCCGGATGCTGCCCCCCATGGTCTGGGTCACCAGCCCATGGACGATATTCAAACCCAGGCCCGACCCGCCACGGCCGCGCCGGGTGGTAAAGAACGGATCGAACAGCCGGTCCAGATGTTCTGGCGCCACCCCCTGCCCGTCATCGGCGAAGACCAGTTCCACCCGCTCGTCAGGCAATTCCCTGACCTTGATGTCGATATGGCCCGGCCGCCCATCGCCAAAGGCATGGATGACGGCGTTCAGCACCAGATTGGTGATGACCTGGGCCATGGCGCCCGGATATCCGTCGATCAGCATTCCCGGCGGACAATCCACATGGATCTGGTGCGGTTCCTCCCGCAGGCGCGGCGCCAGGCTTTGCAGCACCTCACCGATATAATCGCCCAGCAGGAAGGGGCGCCGCTCGGCACTGGCCTGATCGACGGCCACCTGCTTGAAGCTCTGCACCAGTTCAGCTGCCCGCCCGATATTGGTTCGGATCAGTTGCGCCGTTTCCAGCAGGTTTTGCTGGTACTCGCCCATATGGCTGCGGGTCAGGCGGCCGGCATCAATGGTCCGGTCCATCTCCGCCACCCGATCCTGCAGGTGGGTGACGGCCGTGAAGGCGATGCCGATGGGGGTGTTCAGTTCATGGGCAACCCCGGCGACCAGCCCGCCCAGGCCCGCCAGCCTCTCCGCCTGCACCAGTTCGGCCTGTGTTTCCATCAGGTTCCGGTGCGCCTCTTCCAGCCGGCCGAGATGCGCCGACAGTTCGTCCCGCTGTTCAGCGATAACCGCTTCCCGACGGCGCAGTTCCCCATTGGCATTCTCAAGCTGGCGCAGGCGCATGAAATCCATGCGACGGAGGCTGGCCACCTGATGTGAGGTCAAGGCCCCGAACATGTTCACCAGGGCCAGAAGGGCAGCAGAGGTCTGGGTTTGCAGAGGCGTGGCCCCCGTCTGCGGCAGCAGGAACACCAGATAGCCGAGACTGGCCAGCACGCCCCAGACGACCATCCACAGCCAGCGCGTCGGCAGGAACAGGTAGTTCATCAGACAAAGGATGGCGACGAAGAAGCTGGCGGTCAGGCTGCTGGTTGATTGCGGCCCCCAGACGAATGTCAGCGCCGTCATCATCCACATGGCACTGAGCAGAAGCAGAACCGCCAGATGCCGCCAGACATAGGTCGTCGGCCGCACCGGGATCAGCATGATGGCAATGATCACGGGATAAAGGGCCAGACGCGCCGGCAGGTACACGGCCATGACGACATCGGCCGGCATGTAATGAAAATCAAGAACGATGGGCAGCAGCCGCAGCAGCATCAGGCCGAGCAGATTGATGCGCAGGCTGCGCACCTCCTGGCCCATGGCCGACAGGCGGAATTCCCGCTCCAATCCGGGATCGATGAACTGCCCCGCTCTCAGCATCCCTGCCGAACGTCCTTCCCCCACGACCCCGTTCCCAACGGGCAGGGCATCTTAGGCAAGAGAGTGGCAATCGGCAACAGATGCGCAACCATCAGCCGATGGGCTGGCAAACGGCCTCTCCCATCGGCTGTCCGGATACTCAGTAGGCATATTCCGTATAGACGGGATCAACCGACCCGCCCCAGGCACCCTGGTACTTTTCCAGCATGTCGGTGGACAGGGTCCGCCCCGACTCCGCAATGGCCACCAGCGGTTCGATGAAGTGGGTCTCATCATCACCCATGCCGGCCATACGGGCGCGGTTGCGCAGGCCCTCACGCGCGATATCGACGACGCGGCGCGCCAGATCCTGCACGGTGCCGCCCTGGAACGGGGTGGACAAGCCCAGGCGGGGCACATCGCGGCGCAGCGTGGCCCGGTCTTCCTGTGTCCAGCCCTTGACCAGATCCCAGGCAGCATCCAGGGCCGTGGTATCGTACAGCAGGCCCACCCACAGGGCCGGCAGGGCGCACAGCCGACCCCACGGGCCGCTGTCGGCCCCGCGCATTTCCAGGTATTTCTTCAGGCGGACTTCCGGGAACATGGTGGTCATATGATCCGACCAGTCGGTCATCAGCGGCAGTTCACCGGGCAGGATCGACAGCTTGCCATCCAGGAAATCCCGGAACGACAGGCCCGACGCGTCCAGATATTTCCCGTCGCGGTAGGCGAAATACATGGGCACGTCGAGCGCATAGTCGACATAGCGTTCGAAACCAAATCCATCCTCGAACACGAAGGGCAGATCGCCGGTACGATCGGCATCCGTGTCGGTCCAGATATGCGACCGGAAGCTCTGGAACCCGTTGGGCTTGCCCTCCGTGAAGGGGCTGGCCGCGAACAGGGCCGTGGCGACGGGCTGCAGGGCCAACGACACCCGGAACTTCTTCACCATGTCGGCTTCGGATGCGAAATCCAGGTTCACCTGAACCGTGCAGGTCCGGGTCATCATGTCCAGGCCCAGGTCGCCGACCTTGGGCATGTATTCACGCATGATCTTGTAGCGGCCCTTAGGCATCCAGGGGATATCAGCGCGCTGCCATTTCGGATTGAAGCCCAGGCCCAGCATGCCGAAGCCCAGATCCTTGCCGATGGCGCGCACCTGGGACAGATGCTCACCCACTTCCCCGCAGGTCTGGTGGATGGTGGACAAGGGCGCGCCCGACAGTTCGAACTGCCCGCCCGGTTCCAGGCTGATATTGGCTATGCCTTGGGTCAGGGCGATGACATTGTCGCCCTCATAGACCGGTTCCCAGCCGAATCGGCGCTGAAATTCCCCCAGGATCTCGCCGATGCCACCGGGCCCCTGATAAGGCACGGGGGCGTGGTCGGGTCCGCGAAAGACGAACTTCTCGTGCTCCGTGCCAATGCGCCAGTCCGCGGTCGGCTTGCATCCCTTTTCAATATATTCAACCAGTTGCCGGCGGTCGGTGATCGGTTCGCCGCGCGACGTCGGGGGTGCGGACATTCGGTTGCTTCCTTATCGGATAAGGACGTTGACGGGACGGCGGGGCGGAAGATCGGACAGACTAAAGACGATGCGGCGGCCGCGCCTCTTCCTGCAAGTGCCGCCAGTCGCCTGCGGCCGCCTGCCAGACAGACAGGATTGCGAAGGCGGCCGTATCGGCGCGCAGGACACGCGGACCCAGCCCGACGCTCACCACAAACGGCAAGCGGCGCAGGGCGTCAAGTTCTTGTCGATCAAATCCCCCCTCCGGACCCACGAGGAATGCGACAGGCCGCCCGACAGCCGCAGTGACGGCGGTCACCAGGGGTTGCACCGGCCCACTTTCGGCGGCGACGAACAAGGTACGGGTGGCATCCCAGCCGGCCAGCAGCTTGTGCAGGTCGATGCCATCCACCACTTCCGGCGGGTCCAGTCTTTCGCACTGTTCGGCCGCTTCGACAGCGTTGGCGCGCAGCCGCTCCAGATTGACGCGGTTGACATCGCCCCGGCGGGTATAGACGGGGACCAGCCGGCCCACCCCCAGTTCCACCGCCTTTTCCACCACATATTCCGTGCGCCCGCCCTTCAGCGGCGCGAACAGCAGCCAGGGGGCGGGGGGGGCATCACCGACAGGCGCGCGCGTGCGGCGTTCCAGCCGGATGCTGCCGGCCGATTTGCCCAAGCTCTCGATGGTGGCCAGGAACTCGCCGTCCCGCCCGTTGAAGGCCAGCAGCCCGTCGCCCGGCCCCTGCCGCAGCACGGCGCGCAGATAATGGGCGCGGGCGCCATCCAGCGCGGCCGTTCCCCCGCCGGTCAGGGGCTGGTCAATGAACAGGCGGGTACGGGGCAGGCTGCTGTCGGACATGGAAGGGTCCTTGGGCGTTGATACACCAAGGAATAACCGGCCTCGCCCCGGCTTCCAAGCGAAGCCGGCATACCGCAGGGCAGTCCCCCACGGCACGCATTTACCAGCGATTTCCTGGGAAAAGGGGGCGACCGGGCAAGCGCCGCCCCCTTCCGACCTCACCCCAATTGACGGCGCAGATGGTTCAGCACGTCAGTGCGGGTCAGCAGGCCCAGGAACTTCCCGCCATCCTGGATGATGGCCACCATATTGCGGTCGAACAGGGCGCGCAGGTCGGCCATGGTCGCCGTCACCGGCAGCGTTTCCAGCCGGTTGACCATAGCCGTATAGACCTTGTCGCGGAACCGGGCCGGGTCCTTTTCGACATGCAGCAACAGGTCGCTTTCGTCCAGGATGCCGATGACGCGGTCGCCTTCCATGACCGGCAGCTGCGACACGTCGCTGATCCGCATGCGCTTGTAAGCCGTCAGCAGCGTATCCTCCGGCCCGACCGTGACCACCTGGCCCTTGTCATAGCGGCGGGTCATCAGGTCGCGCAGATCGTTATGGCGTTCGCGCGGGGTGAAGCCGTGATCTTCCATCCAGGCGTCGTTGAACATCTTCGACAGGTACTTGTTGCCCGTGTCGCAGACGAAGGTGACGACGCGCTTCTTCGTGGTCTGGGCGCGGCAATATTTCAGGGCGGCGGCGAACAGCGTGCCGCTGGACGACCCGGC
Organism: Hydrogenophaga intermedia; assembly: GCA_943371025.1. Classification (GTDB taxonomy): domain Bacteria; phylum Pseudomonadota; class Alphaproteobacteria; order Azospirillales; family Azospirillaceae; genus Niveispirillum. The sequence goes on along the minus strand of CALRTC020000003.1, from coordinate 177,211 downwards.
CAGGATGCCTTCCTTGCGCAGCAGGTCGCGGGCGGCGTTCAGGCTTTCCGTGTCGCTGACATAGAAGGCAGCCTTGGCATATTGCAGGTCGCAATTGGGCGGCACGAAATCCTCGCCCACGCCTTCCACCACCCAGGAACCGGGCTCCTCATGCGTGCCCTTGTTCACCAGATCGGCGATGATCGATCCGACCGGATCGGCAATGACCATCTGGGTCTTGGGGCTGGCCTTGGCAAAAAAGGCGCCCAGGCCGGTGAAGGTGCCGCCCGACCCGATGCCGGCGACGACGGCGTCGATGTCATTGTCCATCTGCCGGAACATTTCCGGGCCCGTCCATTCCTCATGCGCGCGCGGATTGGCGGGGTTGGAGAACTGGTTGACATAGAAACTGCCGGGAATCTCCGTCGACAACCGCTCGGCAATGTCCTGGTAATAGGCGGGGTGGCCCTTGCCCACATCGGACCGGGTGATGTGGATCTGCGCGCCCAGCGCCCGCAGATTGTTGATCTTCTCCGTCGCCATCTTGTCCGGGATGACCAGAATCAGGCGATAGCCCTTGGCGGCGCAGACCAGGGCCAGGCCCAGGCCGGTATTGCCGGCCGTCGCCTCGATCACGGTGCCACCGGGGGCCAGCTTGCCCTCCGCCTCGGCCGCCTCGATCATCTTCAGGGCGATGCGGTCCTTGATGGACCCGCCGGGATTCTGGTTCTCCAGCTTCAGATACAGCTCACACGGGCCGGTATCGAAGCGGGTGATGCGGACGATCGGCGTGTTGCCGATCATGGACAGGATGGCAGGCGCCGAAGCGGGCGTCGCGGACATGTTCCCCCCTGGGACATATGGTTTTGCCAATCAGGGAAACCCATATGTCCCTCGCCCGCAAGGGGCCGGAAAACAAAGAAATCAAGCTGCGGCGCAGGTCATCCGGGCGAAAGATTCCGGCGAGATCGGGCGCCCATCCGCATCGATCAAACCCGCATGCAGCAGCAGGTCCAGATGCGTCGCCAGATTCTGCGCACAGAAGGGCCGGTCCCAGCCTTCCATCCAGTTCTGTTCCAGGAAGGCCAGGATGGCCGGCTGGCCCAACTCCACCTCCCACAGGATGCCCAGCAGCGAGGCCACGGCCTCCTCCACGATCTGGCCTTCCTTGTCGACGGCGATGGCGGCGTTGGCTTCCTCCACCCGTCCCGACTCCGGCCCGGCGCCCAGGCCGAAATCGATCATGCCGCGCCGTTCCGGCGGGGCCACCAGCCAATGCGCCACCTCATGGATCAGCACATAGGCCTCCGACCGCGTGCGGATGGCATGGCCGTCATAGGAGAAGGCTTCCTGCGGCGCCTCGTCAATCACGGCGATGCCGAAGGCGCGGGCCAGATCGATGGCGGCCCCCCGATGGGCCGGCGTATCGACGCCCAGCGCGATCAGGTCGCGCGTCGCCGTGATCCGGTCCAGCACGCGGGCGGCCAGGCTGGCAGAGGGCAATTGCGCCCGCATCGTGGCCAGGGCCGCAGGCAAGATGTCGTCGGGAATGGTCGTGAGCTGCATGGGGGCGCAGGATAGCGGCGGCGCGCAGCCCGTGAAGCGCATTGTCGGCGCGGCGGGGCGGAACGGAACGCAGAGGTGGCCGTCACATCATTCAAGCAGCAAACCAAGGATATAGGCCCGGGCCGCGCCCTGGTCCCGCGCCCGCAAGGCCCCGCGCTGCCACAGGTCGCACAGCCCATGCACCTGGCCCCAGGCCCGCATCACCCGATCGCGCAGCCGGGGGGAGAATCCGGGCGGGTCGCCATCGTCCCGGAAGGCCAGTCCGGCCGCCCGTGTTACCCGCGCCACGGCCGGGGCCAAGGTGGGGTTGGTCAGATAGTCGCGACCGGGGATGCCATACATCAGGGCGTAGAGCGTCGGCTGTTCCAGGGCGAAATCCACATAGGCTTCGAACAAAGCCGACCGTGCCGGCCCACCGATGCGGGCGAATCCCGCCTCTATCGCGTCGCTCAGCCGGTCAAAACCCAGGGCAGCCAGCGCCAGGGTCAGGTCGCGCTTATCAGTGAAATGCCGGTAGAGGGCCCGGTGATTGACCCCGACCGCGGCCGCCACTGCCCGGAAGGACAAGGCGTCCGCCCCGGCCGCCTCCACCATGGCAAGGGCAGCGGCAAGCGCCGCCGCCTTCAGATCGCCGTGATGGAAACGGTCGCGCACGGGGGCCGGCTTCACCGCTTCGGACTGACGTACCATTCAACCACCATCTGCGACACGACCTCTCCGGACGCGTCGGTAATATCCACTTCCACGGGAAAGCGCACCTTTGCTTCCGCTTCCAGTTCGGCCCGCAGGTCGGCAGCCGGGCGGGTGGTCCTGGCGGTGGCCCGCAGGTCGCCCTTGCCCAGCTTCACAAAGCGGATCGTCGCTTCCGCCGCCACGGGCCGGACATTCAGCAGCACAGGCGCCATGGCGCCGGCCATCGCCCCGCCGCTGGCCGTTTCCGCCAGCGTGAAGATGACGCCGGCATGCGGCGTCTTCAGGTGGTTATGGATATCCGTCCGGTCAGCCACCCGCGCCTCGGCGACGCCGTCGCCAATGCTGACCAGATCGATGCCGCAATGACGGACAAAGGGCAGGCTGCCCGCCATCTGCTGGCGGATCATGTCGTAGACCATTTTGCGATTCACCTTGAACAGAAGGGGAAGGACAAATTTCAGCATGATGATGTCTCCAATGGAGACATTTGATCACAATCGAACGATCGGTCAAGCCGAATCGACAGGCTGTCGGCGGGAAAGCGGTGTGGGGGGCGGCAGATCGGTTCCGCTACTGCCGCAGCAGGTTGATGGCGTCTCTCGACACAATTCCCCGCCTTTGCCGCTCAGCATAGAGTGCGGGCGGGAACAGCGCCCGGATCGCATCCGTGGGGGCATAGTCCAGCGCAATCATCAGCCGGTCCTGATCCGATGGATTCTCCACCTGATGCGGCAGGCTGAAATCGCCGGTCCACAGGGTCCCGTCGGGGAAGGCCACCTTCTCATGCCCGATCCAGGTGAAGGCCTCTGCCGGGGCCCGCACCGTAATGAGCAGGCGGCAGAAATCGAGGTGCAGCGCCTGATGATCGAAATGCCAGCGCAGGAAGCCCCCCGCCGACTGCCGCACGATATAGGCGCCGTTCGGCAGACCACCCAGCCGATCCATGACCGGTCCCAGGATCGGCAACAACCGGGCCAGCACCGGCGTCGGGCTCCCAGGCTGCCGATAGCCCTGGCCGCCGCCCGATGGCATCAATACCAGGGCGATGCTGGTCCATCCCCCCGTCTCGCCACCATAGGCGCCGCGCGCCGACAGGGGCACGCTGTCAATGGCGTCCCACACCTGCCGCTGCAAGGGTTCAGGGTCCAGGCGCAGGCTGGACGCCGCCGCCAGCATCAATCCGCTATTCACCGTGGGCAACTGCCAGGGCTGAAGGTCCGCCACGATCACCGCAACCAAACGTTATGAAGGTTGCGGGATTATGGCGCAGAGCACCTTTCTGTAAAAGCGGGGAATATGACCAACGAGGCGGATAACCGCTCTACCACGTCCCAGTGATCGGAACCGATCACTGGGCTTCAATCGCCAGCGCCGCCATCCGGCGGCTCGGCTACGCCGCATGTGCGGCGCGGCAGCAGTCGCTGCCGTACCCATTCCCGATGAGTCCAGCTCATCGGGAATGGGTATCAGCGACGATGGAACAGCATGACGCGGAAGGCCGGCTGGTCCGGCCCCTTGGCCATCTGCATGCCCAGTTCTTCGCCCAGAAAGGCCGTGCGGTCGAATGCCGGGAAGAAGGTGTCGCCGGGGGGACTGGCCGCGATTTCCGTCAGGTACACCCGGTCGGCCAGCGGCAGGGCGGCGGCATAGATCTGCCCGCCGCCAATCACCATCACCTCGTTCCCGCCGGCTTCCACCGCCAGACGCTTGGCTTCCGCGATGGCGGTGTCCAGGTCACGCACAACGGTGGCGCCTTCCGCCGTGAAGTCCGGATTGCTGGTCACCACGATATGGGGCCGGCCGGGCAGCGGCTTGGACCCGAAACTCTCCCAGGTCTTGCGGCCCATGATCATGGGCTTGCCCATGGTCACCTGTTTGAAGAAGCGCAGATCGTTCGGCAGCTTCCACGGCATGCTTCCTTCATGGCCGATGACCCCGTTGCGGGCGACGGCGGCGATCACGGAAATGAACAAGACGGTTCTCCAGACGGGTAGGCGGGTGACAATAGCCGCCCGGCGGGCTAATGAACAACCCGACACAGCACATGGCAGCCGGAGCGGACGGTCGATGCGCCATCCCGAACAGCAATATCTGGACCTGATGGCGGACATCCTGGCCCGCGGCGATGAGCGCGTCGACCGCACAGGCGTGGGCACCCGGTCGCTGTTCGGGTCGATGATGCGTTTCGACCTGTCGGACGGCACCGTGCCGATCCTGACCACCAAGCGCGTCTATTGGAAGATGGCGGTCAAGGAGATGCTGTGGTTCCTGACCGGCGGCACCAACATCCAGCCGCTGCTGAAGGAAAAGGTCACCATCTGGACCGACTGGCCCCTGGCCGCCTACCGCCGGGAGACGGGGGAAGCCATCAGCCAGACTGCGTTTGAACAGCGCATCGTCGAGGATGACGCCTTTGCCGCACGCTGGGGCGAGTTGGGACCCGTCTATGGCAAGCAATGGCGCCGCTGGGTCGGGCCGGATGGGCGCGAACATGACCAGATCGCCACCCTGCTGAAGGGGCTGGTCGAAACCCCGGCCAGTCGCCGCCTGCTGTTCCATGCCTGGAACGTGGCGGAGCTGGGTGGCATGGCCCTGCCGCCCTGCCACATGGTCTATCAGTACCATGTGACCAGCGACGGGCGTCTGAACGGGCTGATGTATCAGCGCAGCTGCGATGTGCTGCTGGGCCTGCCCTTCAACCTGACGGGGGCTGTCGCCTTGCAGGCGATGCTGGCGCAGCAGGCCGGGCTGCGGCTGGGCGAATTCGTCTGGATGGGCGGGGATGTACATCTCTACCTGAACCATCTGGACGCCGCACGGGAACAGCTGTCCCGCAGCCCCCGCCCCCTGCCCCGCCTGCACCTGGCCCGGCGGCCCGACAGCATCGACTGTTACCGGATCGGTGATTTCGTGCTGGATGGCTACGACCCGCATCCGCCGATCAAGGCCGACGTCGCGGTCTGACGGACGGGGGCCCCACCGCAAGAACCGGGTCGCCGGCCCATCGGATCGCTGGCAGGGTCGCGCCATCGCATCCCCGATGGAGCCATTCTGCCATGACCTATCGCGTCCTCGGCCTGTCCGCCGAACCGTTTGCCTCCCTGTCCGCCCTGGATGATGCCGCATTGGCCGCGCAGGGCATCCGCCGCGTGATCACACCGCCCAATGTAGGCTATCCCTGCCGCATCACCCTGACCGATGTGCCGGCCGGCACCCCGCTGCTGCTGCTGTCCTATGAACATCAGCCCGCCAACAGCCCGTACCGCGCCAGAGGCCCGATCTTCGTGTCCGAAGGGGTCACGCAAACGGCCAGCACACAGGACCGCCTGCCGACGATGCTGGAGATCCGGCCGCTCTCCATCCGGGCCTATGATGCCGAAGGCATGATGGTGGATGCCGATGTCGTGCTGGATGGACGGGACGGTGACGCCCTGGTGCGTCGCCTGCTGGACAATCCGGCCGTGGATTACCTGCACATCCATCTGGCCAAGCGCGGCTGCTACGCCGCCAAGGTGGTCAGGGGATAATCACCCCACCTTTCGATCCTTCCCTTCCGCCACCGACCGTTCGATGGTGCGGTCGATGGGGAAACGGATGAAAATGCTGGTACCTTTGCCCGGTGCGGTCTGGATGACCAGCGTTCCGTCATGCAGCCGCACCAGGGCATTGACCAACGACAGGCCCAAGCCCGAGCCGCCATGGCCCTTGGCCAGCCCGCCTTCCAGCTGGGTAAAGGGTTCCAGTGCCTTGTGGACCAGGGCGGGGTCCATGCCGATGCCCGTGTCGGCCACGGTCAGACACAGGCGGCGGTCGGGTTCCAGCGTTGCCGCCAGCCGCACCCTGCCGCCGGCCGGTGTAAATTTCACGGCATTGCCGACCAGGTTGATCAGAATCTGACGGATGGCCCGTTCGTCGGCCAGCAGCGCCGGTATGTCGGTGGATACTTCCAGGATCAGGCCCAGGCTGTTGCTTTCGGCCAGCGACAGCATCAACCGGTGCACACCGCGCAGCACACGGGCCAGATCCAGCGGCTGTTCGTTCAACTGGAACTTGCCCGCCTCCAGCCGGGAGAAATCCAGGACATCATTGACCAGGGCCAGCAGGTGCTTGCCGCCATCATGGATGTCGCGCGCATGCTCCACATAATGCTGGTCGATGGGGCCATAGGCCTCGTCCGCAATCAGCTGGGAAAAGCCTATGACGGCGTTCAGCGGCGTGCGCAGCTCGTGGCTCATGGTCGCCAGGAACTGCGACTTGGCCAGATTGGAATTCTCCGCCTCCACCTTGGCCCGGCCCAGTTCCTCCAGCAGCAGGGAATGGCGCTGGATCTCCGCCGTCACCTTGTCGATGACGCGGTTATACTGGGCGGCGATCAGTTCCACATCCGATTGCGGCTCCACATGCACGGGCCGGTCGAACTTGCCCTCCTGGCGGTGACGCTCCATCTCCGCCGCCAGATCCAGCATGGGCGAGGTGGCGCCATGCTCGGCCACGTTCAGACCCAGCCGTTCCGCCTCCACATCGATGCGCAGCGGAAAGAAGCGGTTGATGGTGCGCAAAATCACATAGCCGGAGCCGAAGGTGAAGGCCCCGCAGGCCAGCACGCCCAGCCCCTGCACCTGCAATTGCTGCCAGCGGTCAAGGCCCGTACCGAACAGGCTGACATCGCCGAACAGGGCCACAGCCAGGGTGCCCCAGACACCGCCGAACAGATGCACCGGCACGGCGCCCACAGCATCGTCGATGCGCCAATGGTCCAGCAAAGCAGCCCCGCCGATGACCAGCACCCCACCCACCGCACCGATGATCGCTGCCGACCCGGTGCCGACCACCAGCGCGCAGGCGGTGATGCCGACCAGCCCGCCCAGGATGCCGTTGAGGAAATGTTCCACACTCGGTTTGGGGCCCAGCATGACGGACAGGAAATGTCCTGCCAGTCCACCGGTACAGCCGGCTACCACCGTGTTCAGCAGCACACCGGGCGCCTTGTCCAGGTCACCCAGCACCGATCCGCCATTGAAGCCCAGCCAGCCGAACCAGAGAACCAGCACGCCGGACGCCGCCATGGTCAGGTTGCTGCTACCCAGCGTGCGGACACCGGCATCATAGCGCCCCGTGCGCGGCCCGATGACCAGCACCGCCGCCAGTGACAACCAGCCGCCGACGGAATGGACCACAGTGGAACCGGCGAAATCAATGAAGCCCAGCGCCGACAGCCAGCCCTGGCTCTGCGGCCCCGCCATACCGCCCCACGCCCAGTGGCCGAAGATCGGATAGATGACAGCCGACAGCAGGGCCGACACGATGATGTAGCTGCCATAGCCCATGCGTTCGGCCACGGCACCCGACACGATGGTCGTCGCCGTACCGCAAAACATCATCTGGAAAAGGATGAAGACCAGCGGGGTGGCGGGATCCAGATGGTCGGGCATGAACCCGTCGATCCCGATCACCCCCATCCAGCTGGGCCCGAACATCAGAGCATAGCCGAACAGCCAGAACAGGAAGCCGGCAATGCAGAAATCCATCACATTCTTGATGGCGACATTGATGGAGTTCTTGGCGCGGACAAAGCCGACTTCCAGCAGGCAGAATCCCAACTGCATGGCGAAGACCAGTGCCGTCGCCGTCAGGACCCAGAGATGGACTACCGGATCACTTGTCATCCACGTCCCCGCCGAAGCCCCCCGGACCCTGTCGGGGAAACCTTCGGAAATAATGGCAGTGTTTATTGCTTGCTCTCGCTAACAACCATGCCATCACGGATTTTGCTGCATTGCAATCGAACTTTGCAGACGTCCATGCGGGGAAGCATGTTTGCATTTGCATGCCGGGGCTGGGATATGCGACCCCTGCCCCCCATCTGATGTCGCATCCCTATCGCCCAAGCCATTGGAACCGTTCAGATGAAATACCTGCATACGATGGTCCGCGTGACCGACCTGGAGCAATCGCTGGACTTCTACTGCAACAAGCTGGGATTGAAGGAGACCCGGCGCATGGAAAATCAGGCCGGGCGCTTCACCCTGGTCTATCTGGCTGCCGACGAGACGCCGGACGCAGAGGTCGAGCTGACCTATAACTGGGACCCCGAGGTCTATACGGGCGGGCGCAATTTCGGGCACCTGGCCTTCCAGGTGGACGATATCTATGCCGTCTGCCAGTCGCTGATGGACAAGGGCGTCACCATCAACCGCCCGCCGCGCGACGGCTACATGGCCTTCGTCCGCTCCCCCGACAATATCTCGATCGAACTGTTGCAGAAGGGGGGCGCCCTGCCCCGGCAGGAACCCTGGGCCAGCATGCCCAGCACCGGCGCCTGGTAACTGATTGTCGCCATGGGCGCCCCGTCCGGTAAGTACCGGGGCGCCCATGGGTCAGTACAGATCGTCTTTCAGGGCACGCTGATAGTCGGCGTCAATGGCGTCGGCGGAGACATCCGTCATGCCCGATTGTTCGCGAATGATTGTGCCGACTGATGGCAGCGGCGACGGTTGCCAGCCCTCCGGCTGCCACAGCGACGACCGCCGCAGGGCCTTTCCACAGTGGAAGTAGGCTTCCTGCACGGCCACCAGGATGACCAGCGTCGGCGACCGCCCGTGGTCGGCGAAGCGTTGCAGCAGATCAGTCCGTCGCGACAGCGTCGCCGTCCCATTCACACGCAGAAAGGCATCCACATGCGGCACCAGGAAGACCAGGCCGCACCGCCCGTCCCCGCACAGGATGTTGGTCATGCTTTCCAGCTTGTTATTGCCGGGCCAATCCGGAATCACGACATGCCCGCTGTCCAGGACCTGGACAAAGCCGGGTTCGCCGCCGCGCGGTGAATTGTCCAGCCCGTCGGCCATCCCCGTGGCGATGAAGACCAGGGGCGAGGCGGCGATATAACGCGCCATATGCGCGTCCAGCCGCGGGAATTTCAGCCGCGTCACCCGTTCCGCCGGCATGTCATAGAGCTGTCGCAGGGCTTCCAGACTGTCCACCCGGTCAGCGTCAAAGGGCGTCTGCATGGCATGGCTCCCATCCATCAATCTAACATCGTTAGATAAACTAACGATGTTAGATTGACAAGGCGATTAACGATGGGGATCGGGTTCAGTGCGGATCACGCGGGAGCAGGTGGCCGACACGGCACTGGCATTGCTGGATGAAGTGGGGCTGGAGGGGCTGACCATGCGGCGGCTGGCGCAGGCGTTGAACATTCAGGCCCCGTCGCTCTACTGGCACTTTGCCAGCAAGGAAGCGCTGATCGACCATCTGGCCGATCGGCTGCTGGATAGGGTGGCCACCGGCATCGACGCGGCAGCCCCCTGGCAGGCACAGGTCGAACAGGTGGCCCGGCAATTGCGCCAGGGGCTGCTGTCACGTCGCGACGGGGCGCGGCTTTACGCCGGGACCTATATCGTCACGCCCAACATCATGCGGATCAATGACCGGCTGATGGGCGCCCTGGTTGCCGCCGGGCTGCCGGACCGGGAAGCGGTCTGGGCCAATTTCGCCCTGTTCTATTACGTGATCGGCTTTGCCATCGAAGAACAGGGGCTGATGGATGGCACCGGAGCCCTCGCGGTGGACCTGTCAGCGCTGGAAGCCCGCTTCGCCGAGGCGGCGGGGGCCGGGTATCCGCGCCTGCTGTCCATGATGAGCAGCATCTTCGACACCGACATGGAGGCGCGGTTCCAGTTCGGCCTGGATATCCTGCTGGCCGGGCTGGCCCGGCGGGCGGCGGGCTGATCAGACCGGCATGTTATCAAGAAGCCGGACCGCACCCAGCCGGGCCGTGCAGATCAGGCGGCCCCGGCCGGGCCGGTCCAGCGGTTCCAGCGTGGCGGCGTCGACAAAGGCCAGATAATCGACCGCCGTGAAGCCGGCGGCCAGCATAGCGGCCGTCACCTGTTCCAGCACCGGTCCCGGTGCCGCCCCCGCGGCCAGGCTGGCAACGACATCCCGCATGATGCGGTTCAACTGCCCCGCCACCTGCCGCTGTTCAGGCGACAGATAGGCATTGCGCGACGACAGGGCCAGACCATCAGCCTCGCGCACGGTCGGTACGCCTTCGATGGCAACAGGGATATCCAGGTCGCGCACCAGTTGCCGGATGGTGCAAAGCTGCTGGTAATCCTTTTCCCCGAAGCAGGCGACATCGGCGCCGGCCTGCTGCAGCAGCTTGGTCACCACCGTCGCCACACCCTGAAAATGGCCGGGACGGAACGCCCCTTCCCAGCGCCGGGTCACGGGGCCGACATCGATGGCCGTGCTGAAGCCCGCGGGATACATGACATCGACCGTCGGCGCGAACAGCAGGTCGCAGCCCGCGGACGCCAGCTTGGCCGCATCCCCGGCCTCATCCCGCGGATAGCGGGCGAAATCCTCGTTCGGGCCAAACTGGGTGGGGTTGACGAAGACGGTGGCGATGACGCGGTCGGCCAGTTCCCGGCCCCGACGCACCAGCGTCAGATGCCCGTCATGCAGGGCACCCATGGTCGGCACCAGTGCCACGCGCAGCCCCTGGCTTTTCCAGGCAGAAACCTGCGCGCGCAGGTCGGCGACGGTGCGGACGATGGGCAGGCTCATGGATGGCGGCTCCGATCCGGGGACAAGACAGGACCACGGACGTATGCATTCGGGGTCCCGTCCGCAAGCGCTAATCCGCCATATGGGCCTTGATCTTGCGCAGCACCCAGCCCAGCACGGGCAGCTTTGCATAAAACTGCTCGGCCGCGTCCCAATGATCGATATGGCTGGTGACATGGCCCGCCAGATCGAACCGCACCTCCGACATGCCCTCGATCGTGCTGGGCCGCGGCTGGCCCCTGGAGCGGAAAACGAAGCCCCAGCGCAGATAGGCCGTCTGTTCCGACAGGGCATGGTCGCGCACGATAAACCGTGGCTGTTCCAGCATCTCGAACATGCGGGCAAACACGGCCTTCATGCGGTCGCGCGATTTGAAATCGTTGAACGGGTCCTTGAAATGCACGTCGGGCACGGCCAGCCGGTCCAGCCGCGACAGCGTCTCCGGCCGCAATTCCTGGAAAAAGCGGATATAGGCGGCCAGCGCCTGATCCACCGGGACCTGTCCATTGACCGACATGGATACGCGTTCCAACCCGTTGCGCCCCGCCGCCCCCACCCTCACTTGGGCACGGTGCGTCGGACCAGCATGAAATACAGCGCATCGGGAAACCGGCGCAACAGCAGAAGCGGCCAGGTGAACCGCCGCGGGAAAGTAATCTGGAAACTGCTACTTTTCAACGATGCCACCAGCCGTGCCGCCGCCCGTTCCACCGGCATCAGGAAGGGCATGGGAAATTTGTTCTTGTCGGTCAGCGGCGTCTTGATGAAACCGGGGCAGACCAGTTGAACCTTGATGCCGTAGCGTTCGACATCCAGCTTCAGGCTTTCCGCCAGATTATTCAGCGCTGCCTTGGATGCGCCATAGGAAAGCGAGCGTGGCAGGCCGCGATATCCCGCCACGCTGGACACAATGACCAGATGGCCCAACCCGCGCGCCATCATGCCGGGCAGGATGGCAGCCAGCGAATTGACCACCCCCATCAGGTTCACATCGATGGTCCGGGCGAAGACCGCCGGGTCCAGATCCCTGGCCTGATCGGGCTGATAGGTGCCGGCATTCAGCACGGCCAGCACCACCGGACCATGCGCAGCCAGCGCCGCCTTCACCCCTGCGGCATCGGTCACATCCAGCGGTACGGGGATGATCCGGCCCGGCCCGGGGGCCTGCCGGGCGATATCGGTCAGCGACTCGGCACGGCGCGCACTGACCAGCACGGTCCAGCCTTCGGCCGCCAACGCCAGGGCCACATGCTGCCCGATACCGCTGGAGGCACCGGTGACCCAGGCCAGGCCGTCGGACGGGGTGGGGGTGTGTTGGGTCATGGGCTGGAACCTTCGGAATAGCCAGAGGGCTGCGGTGAAAGGGGAGGAGCGGTTGGTGCCAGGCCCGCGATGAAGCCGGCCGCCTGCGCGCGGATGGCGGACAGTTTGTCCGGGTCCATCCGATCCAGCCCCTTGTAGATCAGGCCCATGCGGGGATTGCCGCGCAGTCTGTCGGCATTTTCGGCGATGAAATTCCAATAGAGGAAATTGAAGGGGCAGGCATCCTTACCCACGCTCTCCTTCACATCAAAGGCGCAGCGGCCGCAATGATCCGACATGCGCTGGATATATTTGCCGCTGGCCGCATAGGGCTTGCTGCCCAGATAGCCGCCATCGGCATGCATCACCATGCCATGGACATTGGGCAGTTCCACCCAGTCATAGGCATCGGCATAGACGGCCAGATACCATTCCTCGATCTGCGCCGGCTCCACCCCCAGCAGCAGGGCGAAATTGCCCGTCACCATCAAGCGCTGGATATGGTGGGCATAGGCGGTGCGTTCCGTCTGGTCGATGACCTGCGACAGGCAGCGCATGGGGGTGCGGCCGGTCCAGTAGAAATCGGGCAGCGGCCGGTGGGCCGCCAGGGCGTTGGTTTCCGCGTACGCCGGCATTTTCAGCCAATAAATGCCGCGCACATATTCGCGCCAGCCCAGGATCTGGCGGATGAAGCCCTCCACGGCGTTCAGCGGCGCCCTTCCCGCCCGCCATTCCGCCTCCACCGCCGCCACCACGGCGCGGGGCGACAGCAGCCCGGCATTCAGATAGGGCGACAGCACGGAATGGAACAGTGTCTCCTGCCCCTCCGCCATCGCATCCTGATAATCCCCGAACAGGGGCAGGCCATGGCGCAGGAAATGCGCCAGCGCCCGTTCCGCGCCCGCCGCCGTGACCGCATAGGCGAACCCGTCCAGCCGGCCGAAATGGTGGCTGAACCGGTCGGCAACCAGGGCTAGGACGTCCGCCGTGATGGCGTCCGGCACCTCCCGGAAGGGCGGGGGAATTTTCAGGCCCCTGGGCACGGGCTTGCGGTTGTCGGCATCGAAGTTCCACTGCCCGCCTTCCGGCTTTCCATCCGGCGTCAGCAGCACGCCATGGTCGCGCCGCATCTCCCGATAGAAGAATTCCATGCGCAGCTGCCGCCGGTCCCCCGCCCAGGCGCGGAAGCGCGCGATGGAACAAAAGAAGCGGTCATCCTCCTTCACCTCCAAATCCACGGGCAGTTCGCGCTGCCACTGCCGCATCTGTTTCCAGACACGCCATTCGCCGGGAAAGGTGGTGACAACACGATCCGGCCGGTGTCGGTCCACGGCCCGCACCAGTTCCCCGCCCAGCGTGCCGGTATTGTCGGGATCGTCCAGGCGGACATAGTCCACGGCCACGCCATCCGCCCGCAATTCCTCGGCGAAATGGCGCATGGCGCTGAACAGGAAGGCGATCTTCTGCGGGTGATGGGGGACATAGGTCGCCTCCGCCATCACCTCTGCGATCAGGACCCGGTCCTGGGTCTTGTCCAGCCCGCGAAGGCTGGAAAGGTCACGGGATAGCTGGTCGCCAAGGACCAGGCGCAGGGTGCCGGGCATCGGGAGCGATCGTCAGCGTGGCGCCTCGGCCGCCTGCAAGGGCACCGAGGGCGGAATGGCGGGGACGTCCAGCACATAATTGACCGACTGACCCTTGGCCTTGAAGGAAAGCGCCACCCAACGCTGATCGCCTTCATACCATAGCTCGATCCGGTCGGTCTTGCCGGGCGGGTTGGACAGGATGTTGATCGTGTGATGACGGGCCTGGATGGGGCCGGCGGCGGTATCCACCACCTCCTCCCCGCGATCATCGATGCGCACATCCATGACCAGACCGCGCTGCGTGTCCAGCAGGCGGGTGGCGTTGATCGTCGCCGGGTTCCAATAGCTGGTGGGGATGATGTCGGCGGGCGCCAGGAAGGAGCCGCCGCTGCCTTCCACCTGGAACCCGTCATCGGTGGCCCGGCCGCGCACCCAGTAGGCATCGCCATCATCATCGGTGCGCGTATCCAGCTCCATCAGCCGCCCGGCCTGCCAGACCTCCCGGTTGACATGGTGGTAGCTGTAGGCCTTGACGAAGGCGAGTGTGACCTCCAGCCGGATCTCCTTCTCCACGATCAACCGATCGCCATCGCGGGTGAAGCGGACACGGTGGCTGCCCAGCGGGCTGTCATTCTTGCGGAAGACGGAAAAGCTCAACGCGTCGCCCGACGGAAGGGTCAGGGCGGCAGACGGCAGCAATATCGACAGGACGGCCAAGGCGGCCAGGGCAAGACGGCGGATAGGCATGGCGTGTCCTCCGTTATGCGATTTTGTCGCACTCTATCCCGAATCCGGCCAGGGCACAGCCCTGCCTTAAGGCTTCCGTCGTCGCCGGCCGCATTCGCCACCAAGGGCGGGGTGGGAAATAGCGCGCCGCCTTCCCATGTCCAGGGGGCGGGATAATCTGCTTCCGGCGGGGCGTGACTGCCCCTACACTCCGCCCGCGCAGAAAGCGGACCCGCCATGGACCATCACCACGCCCACGACCATTCACACCACGACCACGCGCCCCGCCACGACCATGGCAGTTGCGTGAAGGATGCGCTGGCACGGGCCGATGCCCTGTGCGCGGAACGTGGCGTGCGCCTGACGGCACAGCGGGCCCGGGTGCTGGAACTGGTCTGGTCCAGCCACAAGCCGCGCGGCGCCTATGCCATCCTGGAAGACCTGTCGGCCGACGGAAAGCGCGTGGCGCCGCTGACCGTCTATCGTGCCCTGGACTTCCTGCTGGAACAGGGTCTGATCCACCGGATCGAAAGCCAGAACGCCTTTGTCGGCTGTCCGGATCCCGGCACGGCCCATACGGGCCAATTCCTGGTCTGCACCTGCTGCGGGGAGGCGACGGAACTGACCGACCCGCGCATTGCCGCCATCATTGCCGAAAGTGCAACCGACCGCGGCTTCACCATCACCCGCCAGACGGTGGAGGTATCGGGCATCTGCCCCGCCTGCCGCGACCATTGACGAGCGGGCCCTGCACGCCCCACATCTTTCCCCATGAAAGCCGGCTACCGGCCCCACCCCATGTTTTCAGGGAACCGACCCTTGTCCACGCAACAGACCCCGCCCAGCCCGCCGCCCCGCCTGCCCATTTCCGTCCTGACGGGCTTTCTGGGCAGCGGCAAGACCACGCTGCTGTCGCGCCTGATCCGCGATCCGGCCATGGTGCGCACGGCCGTCATCATCAATGAATTCGGCGAGGTCGGCCTGGACCATCTGCTGGTCGAAAAGGCCGACGAGAACACGGTGCTGATGGATAGCGGCTGCCTGTGCTGCACCATCCGCTCCGATCTGGCCGACACGCTGCGCGACCTCTACATGAAGCGGCTGCGCGGCGACATTCCCGAATTCGACCGCGTGGTGATCGAGACGACGGGCCTGGCCGACCCGGCCCCCATCCTGCACACGCTGATGACGGACCCGCTGATTGCGTCGCGCTTCCGCCTGGATGGCGTGGTGTCAACCATCGACAGCGTCCACGGCATGAAGCAGTTGGACGAGCATGAGGAAAGCCTGAAGCAGGCCGCCGTTGCCGACCGCGTCGTGCTGACCAAGACCGACATCGCCGACCCGGCGGCGGTCGACGCCCTACGCCGCCGCCTGCACGACCTGAACCCCGGTGCCGTGCATGTCGACGCGCAGAAGGACCAGCAGCTGCCGGTTCTGCTGTTCGATGCGGGCCTCTACAACCCGGCCACCAAGTCGCTGGACGTGCAGCGCTGGTTGAAGGCCGAGGCCTATGAGGGGGGTGACGATCACCACCACCATGATCATGACCACGACCATTGCGACCATGACCATGGGCACTGCACCCATGACCATCATGGGCATGACCACGATCATGACCACAGCCATTGCGACCACGACCATGGTCACTGCGAGCATGATCACGGGCATGAGCATGCGCACGAGGATCACAGCCACTGCGATCACGATCATGGCCATTGCGACCATGATCATGGGCATGGCCACGGTCACCACCACCATGATGTGAACCGTCACAATGACAAGATTTCGTCTTTCGTGATCCGCACGGACAAGCCCCTGCCCTGGGACAATCTGGTTACCTTCTTCGAGACGGTAGCCAAGGCGCAGGGTGACAATATCCTCCGCGTGAAGGGCCTGCTGAACGTCGAGGAGGCGGAACGCCCCATCGTCATCCATGGCGTGCAGCACCTGTTCCACCCGCCCGTGCAGCTGGACGTCTGGCCGACGGACGACCACAGCACCCGCATCGTCTTCATCGTCAAGGACCTGAAGCGCGAAACGGTGCAGGACCTGTTCGACACGGTGATGCAAACCAAGAGCGAGTGGGCGGAGTAAGGGGATCTGTCAGGTTCATCCTGAACCGACCTTTTTCCGTCATCCCGGCGCAAGCCGGGACCCAGGGGCCAAAAGCCCGACCTTTCAGCCATTTTGGTGCACGCAGCGTCAACGGTTGATCCTGTGGCCCCTGGGTCCCGGCTTGCGCCGGGATGACGGGAGAGGGCGCATACCTTAAGCTGATAGCCCCCTACATCCCCGCATAACCCAACAGCCACAGCCAGCCGATGGCGAGCGCCAGAGAGGCGAGCGTCATCGGCACGCCGCACCTTGCATGGTCGGCAAAGGACAGGGCGATGCCGCTGGCGGCCGCGCGTTCCACCACGATCAGATTGGCCAGACTGCCCAGCAGCAGCAGATTGCCGGCCAGGGTAGACAGCACGGCCAGGGCGTAAAGCGCCCCTTCCGGCGGGCTGGGCCAGACCTGCATCAGCAGCAGCACGGCCGGCACATTGCCGATGCTGTTGCTGGCCGCCAATGACAGCGGCGCCAGCACCGACAGCCGGTCCAGCGGCAGCCCGCTGGCCGCCAGCCCCGCCACCACCTCGCCCGGAATGCCTGTGCGAGCCAGGGCCGCCGTCACCACGAACAGGGCGGCAAACAGCACCAGCAGGTGCCAGTCGACCAACCCCAGCATGCGCCGGCTGGCAAAGCGGCGGCTGACCAGCATGGCGGCCGCCACGGCCAGCACCCCTTCCTCCTGCGGCAAAGGCAGCGCGAACAGGATCAGCAGGGCCGCCGTGGCAAACAGCGCCTTGCGCAGATGCCACAGATCCAGATCGGGCGGGGCCAGCGGCAGCGGCAAGGCATCCGGCACCTCCAGCCGTCCGCGCCAGACCCAGGCGACGGTGGCGAAGACGCAGCCCATGCCCAGCAGGGCCGGCACCGCACAGGCCGCCAGGAACGGCCAGAAATCCAGGTGTCCCATCTGCCCGATCAGAATGTTCTGCGGATTGCCGATGATGGTGGCCGCCGACCCGGCATTGGCGGCCCCGGCCAGCGCGATCAGATAGGGCCGCGCATCCAGCCCCCGCGCCGTCAACCCGGCGCACAGCAGGGGCGTCATGGCGAAAACGACGACATCATTGGCCAGGATGGCAGACAGCCCGCCGCCCACGGCCACCACCAGCCCCAGCAGCGCCACGGGGCTGTAGGCCGCCTGCGCCAGCCGCACAGCGCACCAGCCATAGAATCCCGCCAGTTCAAACTGCGCCGACAGGATCATCAAGCCCAGCAGGATGAACAGGGTGGGATAATCGATGGAGGCCGCCAGCGCCCCGTGCGGCATGGCCCCGGCCAGCGCCAGCACGACGGCGCCCAGCAGGGCAATGCCCGTGCGGTCGATCTGCAACCCCGGAAAGCGCCCCAGCGCCATGCCCAGATAGACCAGCACGAAAACGGCAAGGATCAGCAGGGTCATGGGTTTGGGGCCGACAGCGGTGACGGGGTGCTATCGACCTACAACGCGGGACGGCGCGGGGCCAGCGGTTTTGGCGAGCGATGCCGTGCGTGACGGGGCGCACTGAAGATGCGACGGCCGCGAAATAGCGTTACTGTCCCCGTCAATCCTTCTCAGCCGCACGGACATGCCATGGCCCGCGACATCCTTTATTTGCTGCCCGCCGATTTCCCCGACGCCAAATATCCCGGCCAGCGCTTCTATTGCGCCGACTGCCTGTTCATGGAAGGCATCCTGGCCTGCTTCCCGGAATTGCTGACCCGGATCGAGGTGCGGCGGGCCGACTTCCCCCGCCCCCGCACAGAGGTCGTGGCGCTGGTGGGTGAGGCGAACCAGGGCCTGCCGCTGCTGATCTTCGGCGATGATGCCGATGATGGACTGGAGACGGGCCGGCACGGGGATCTGCGCTTTGCCGGCGACCGGCTGTCGATCATGAAGGCCCTGGCTGCCCGCCACGGCATCCCCCTGCCGCACCCGTAAACTTGAAAAAAGGAGGGCGGTTGGAATGAACCAACCGCCCACAAGGTCGATCGCCGTGAAATGACCGGACAACGGCGATCGTAGAGGACCGGAAAAACGGTTAGCCGCGGCGCATGGCCGCCGCTTCGCGGGCAAGCTGTGTGATGGCGGCCCAGTTGCCGTCCTTCACCAGCTTGGCCGGCGTGACCCAGGACCCGCCGACGCAGACGACATTGGGCAGGGACAGGAAATCGGGAGCCGTCGTCGCGGAGATGCCGCCCGTCGGGCAGAACTTGATCTTCGACAAGGGCGAGGACACGGCCTTCAGCATGTCGATGCCGCCCACCACCGTGGCCGGGAACAGCTTCTGGTAATGGATGCCGCGCGACAGCAGGTACATCATCTCTGCCGGGGTGGCGACGCCCGGCAGATAAGGGATGCCGCTGTCCAGGATGGCATCCACCAGTTCCGGATAGGCGCCGGGGCTGACGATGAACTTGGCGCCGGCATCGGCCACATCCTTCACCTGCGCCTTGTCGATGACCGTACCGGCCCCGACGACGGCGCCCGGCACCTTGGCCATGGCGGCGATGGCGTCCAGGGCCGCCGGCGACCGCAAGGTCACCTCCAGCACCGGCAGGCCGCCGGCGATCAGGGCCTGGGCCAGCGGCACGGCATCTTCTGGACGGTCGATGATGATGACCGGAATGACCGGGGCGAGGCTGGTGATGTGGGCGATATCCATGCTCATCGTATCAATCCGGTCAGGTCAGGCCTTGGTGGTGGAAAGGGGGGCGGCGAAGCAGGAGGCACCCTGCTCCGCGCCGGTGGCGGATGCCCGGAAGGCACCGAACAGGTTGCGGCCCATGCCCCATTCATTGCCCGACAGGTCGGGCACCGTGATGGTGCGGGCGGCGAATTCAGCGGCGTCGACCAGCACGTTCAGTTCGCCGGTTTCGGCATCCAGACGGATGATGTCGCCGTCCTGGACCTTGGCCAGCGGCCCGCCGGCCAGGCATTCCGGCGTAATGTGGATGGCGGCCGGCACCTTGCCCGACGCACCCGACATGCGGCCATCGGTGACCAGCGCCACCTTGAAGCCCTTGTCCTGCAACACACCCAGGCCGGGCGTCAGCTTGTGCAGTTCCGGCATGCCATTGGCGCGCGGGCCCTGGAAGCGGACGACGGCGACCACGTCGCGGTTCAGCGCGCCGGCCTTGAAGGCGGCCTGCAGGTCATCCTGGCTGTCGAACACGGCGGCCGGCGCCTCGATCACGCGGTGTTCCGCCTTCACGGCCGACACCTTGATGATGCCACGGCCCAGATTGCCGGACAGAAGCCGCATGCCACCCGTACTGTCGAACGGGTCGGCCACGGGGCGCAGCACCTTGGTATCGGCACTTTCCGTCACGCCGGGCCGCCAGGTGGCGGCGCCGTGATTGTCCAGGAAGGCGTCCTGGCGATAGGCGTCCAGCCCGTCGCCGGCCACCGTCTTCACATCCCCATGCAGCAGCCCGGCATCCAGCAGTTCGGAGATCACAAACGGCATGCCGCCGGCGGCGTGGAAATGGTTCACATCCGCCACGCCATTGGGATAGACACGGGCCAGCAGCGGCACGGCGGACGACAGATCGCTGAAATCCTGCCAGTCGATCTGGATGCCCGCGGCGGCGGCCATGGCGACCAGATGGATGGCATGGTTGGTCGATCCGCCCGTCGCCATCAGGCCGATGATGGCATTCACGATCGCCTTTTCATCGACGATGTCGCAGATGGGCGTGTAATCGTCACCCAGCGCCGTGATCTTGGCGGCCCGTTCGGCGGCGGCCACGGTCAGCGCGTCGCGCAGCGGCGTGTTGGGGTTGACGAAGCTGGAGCCGGGCAGATGCAGGCCCATGATCTCCATCATCATCTGGTTGGAATTGGCCGTGCCGTAGAAGGTGCAGGTGCCGGGCCCGTGATAGCTCTGCGACTCCGCCTCCAGCAGCGCGTCGCGGCCCAGCTTGCCCTCGGCATAAAGCTGACGGACCTTGGCCTTCTCCGGGTTGGACAGGCCCGATGTCATGGGGCCCGCCGGCACAAAGACGGCCGGCAGATGGCCAAAGGACAGGGCGCCGATGAACAGGCCCGGCACGATCTTGTCACAGACCCCCAGATACAGCGCACCGTCGAACATGTTGTGCGACAGGGCGATGGCCGTCGACATGGCGATGACATCGCGGGAGAACAGCGACAGTTCCATGCCCGGCTGGCCCTGGGTGACGCCGTCGCACATGGCCGGCACGCCACCGGCGAACTGCGCCACGGCGCCCACCTTGCGCACGGCGTCCTTGATCAGGGCCGGATAGCGTTCCAGCGGCTGATGCGCCGACAGCATGTCGTTATAAGCCGATACGATGGCGATGTTCGGCTCTGCACCCGACTTCAGCTTGGCCTTGTCGTCGGCGGCGCAGGCCGCGAAGCCATGGGCCAGGTTGCCACAGGCCAGCGTCCCGCGGCGCGGACCCTTGCCGGCGGCCGCGCGGGTCTGTTCCAGGTACTTGGACCGGGTGGCGGCACTGCGGCCGATAATCCGGTCGGTGACGCGGCGGATGGCGTCCTGTGTCATGGCGAAATTCCTCCTTCTTGGGCGTCCCTTGCGGGGATCAGGGCGCCCACCAGATGGAAACGGGGACAGCCTGCTGGTGCAGGACGGAACGGACGGGGGCGGCCTCGACCGGCCCCGGCTTCAACGCCGCTTCCAGCACGGATTTCTTCTTGTCGCCCGTGATCAGCAGGGCGATTTCGGCCGAGCGCAGCAGTTCCGGCAGCGTCAGGGTGATGCGCGCCGGCACGCCGCCGGCCGGCGTCACCGCCGCCACGGACAGGCCCAGCGACCCTGACAACGCTTCTGCCAAGCCTTCGGCGCCGGGGAAGAAGCTGGCCGTATGGCTGTCCTCTCCCATGCCCAGCAGCACCAGATCATAGGGACGCGGCATGGTGGCCAGCCGGCTGCTGGTGCGGGCCAGGCCATCGACCGGCGTTGCACCAACGCTTTTCAGCCCCACTACCGTGGCGCCCTTGGCGACGGCGGTGGATAGCGTGCGGCGGACCATGGCCTCGTTGCTGGCCGGATCGTCCAGATCGACCCAGCGCTCGTCCGACAGGGTCAGATAGACCTTGTCCCAGGGCAGGTCATAGCCATCCAGACGCGCAAACAGATCGGCCGGCGTCGTGCCACCGGACAGGACCAGCGAAGCCTTGCCGCGTGCCGCCACCGCAGCGCGGATGATCGCCGCGATATGGTCGGCCAGGGCGACGACCAGCGCCGGCTTGTCGGCGTGGACCTTCAGGTCATTCATATTCGGCATCGTGCCACCGGCGATCATCGCGGGCCAGCAGCAGGGCGGCCGACAGCGGGCCCCAGCTTCCGCCCGGATAGGGTTCAGCCACCTGATCGGTGTCGATCCAGCCCTTCTGGATCGTGTCGATCCAGGCCCAGGCTGCATCCACCTCGTCCCGGCGCATGAACAGGGAGGGGTTGCCCCGCACCGTGTCCATCAGCAGCCGTTCATAGGCGTCGGGATAGCGGTCCTTGAACGTCTCCGCGTAAGACAGGTTCAGCGGCACGGAGCGTAGGCGCAGGCCACCCGGACCCGGCACCTTGGTCATGATCTGCAGGTTCATGCCTTCGTCAGGCTGCAACCGGATGACCAGCCGGTTGGCCGTCAGTTCCCCCGCCCCCTTGCCGAACACATTATGCGGCACGGCCTTGAACTGGATGACGATTTCGGAATAGCGGGTGGGCATGCGCTTGCCCGTGCGCAAGTAAAACGGCACCCCGCCCCAACGCCAGTTCTCCACCTCCGCCTTGATGGCGACGAAGGTTTCGGTGTTGGAGGAAGCGCCCAGTTCGTCGGCATAACCAGGGACCGTCTTGCCCTCGATCGCACCCTGGCGGTACTGGCCGCGGACGGTGCGGGACTTCACATCCTGGGCCGTGATCGGGCGCAGGGCGCGCAGCACCTTGATCTTTTCGTTGCGGATCATGTCCTCCGTCAGCGACGACGGCGGTTCCATGGCCACCAGACACAAGAGCTGCAGGAAATGGTTCTGCACCATGTCACGCAGGGCGCCGGCCTTGTCGTAATATTCGGCGCGGCCTTCCACGCCCACCTTCTCCGCCACCGTGATCTGCACATGGTCGATGAAGGCGGCACTCCACAGCGGCTCGAACAGGGCGTTGCCGAAGCGCAGGACCATCAGGTTCTGCACCGACTCCTTGCCCAGATAATGGTCGATGCGGAAAATCTGGTCTTCGCGGAAGATCGCGCCGACCTCGTCATTCACGGCATTGGCCGAGGCACGGTCCTTGCCGATGGGCTTTTCCAGGACGACGCGCGTCTTGGGGCAGATCAGGCCCGCTTCCTTGATGTTGCGGCAGATGGCGCCGAACAGCACCGGCGACGTGGCCAGATAGAAGACGCGCGCCTTGTCCCCGCCATCCTTCAAGGCGTCGGCCAGCAGCGGCCAGTTGCCGGCCGGCTTGGTCGCGTCCAGCGCCACATAGGTGATGCGGCCCAGGAACCGCGACAGGATGGCAGCATCGATATCGTCGGCCGGAACGAACTGATCCAGGGCCTTGGCAATCTGGGCCCGGAACTGTTCCGTCCCCTGATCGGTGCGGGAAACGCCGATGATGCGGCTGTCGTCGGTCAGCTGATGGTCGCGCTCCCGGTAGTAGAGCGCCGGCATCAGCTTGCGCAGGGCGAGGTCGCCCGTGCCGCCGAAAACGACATAGTCGAAAGGATTAACCTGCATCACTTCAGCCATGGCACCCGGCCCGCCCGTTTCTTGATTACAGCCGTCATCCGGCCCGCGCGCCATCACGCATCATGATGCCGCCGCCGATGAATGTAGCAGAATTACCGGTCAGGGCAAGCGGCGACTACGCCGCATTACCGCATTCCGGCCCCCGGCACGCATGTTTTGGCACCGTACGCTGCAATGCGGCGTAACTTTACTACGCCAGCCGCCATCGGCAAAGCATTTCGCCCGCGGAACGGGCCAGGGTCTGTGGGCAAAGGTGCCCCCTCATTACCGCCGATATGGCGGCCTTGCCAAAGGCGGGCGGATTTCGTGTAATTCCCTTACACGGCCATCCTTCCGGCCGATCCGTCAGGTTTGGGGAGCGCCAACCGTGCTTGAACGTATCCGCGGCATGCAGGCCGGCCTTCGGCGGTCGGAACAGAAGATCGCCGAAGTGGTGCTGAAACGCCCGCATTCCGTCGTCAATGCCAGCGTGGCGGAAGTGGCGCGCGAGGCACAGGTCAGCCAGCCCACCGTCGTGCGCTTCTGTCGTTCCATCGGCTGCGCCGGGTTCCAGGATTTCAAGCTGCGCCTGGCCCAGGACCTGGCCACCGGCACGCCTTATGTGCATGAGGAGGTGCGGCCCGACGATCCCGTGGCGGATGTCGCCGCCAAGGTGCTGAACCGGTCCATCGCGTCGCTGACCCGCGTGCGCAACCACACCAATCCGGAAGCGCTGGACCAGGCCGTCGCCATCCTGGCCCAGGCGCAGCGCCTGGAATTCTATGGTTTCGGCGCGTCGGGCGTGGTGGCCATGGATGCGCAGAACAAGTTCTTCCGTCTGGGCATCCCCTGCGTCGCCTATACCGATTTCCATGTGCAGGCCATGTCAGCCACCCTGCTGGGCCCCAATGCCGCGGCCCTGGTCATCTCCCATACCGGCCGCACGCGGGAATTGCTGCGTTCCGTCGATCTGGCCCTGGACAGCGGGGCCAAGGTCGTGGCCCTGACCAGCGGCGGGTCGCCCTTGGCGGAGAAGGCCACGGTGTCCCTGCTGGTCGATGTGGTGGAAGATACCAGCATGTATACGCCCATGGTCAGCCGTCTGGCGCATCTGGCCATGCTGGACGTGCTGCAGGTGGCCGTGGCGCTGCGCAAGGGCGTCAATCTGGCCGAAAGTCTGGCGCGGTCGAAACGGCCGATCCGGGAACGCCGCCTGGGTCAGCGGGCGTAATTCCGTCGCGTTGCAGGTGGATTGGGAAAAGCCCCGGTCCTTTCCCCAGCCGCCTTGAAATATGGTAAATTTCCAGCGCCGCCTCCAACCCAGGACCACCATGCCCCATCCCCTGTCCGACGCCGAGATCGCCGCCATCGTCAGCGCCAGACATGGCGACATTTTCGCCGTGCTGGGGCCGCACAGCTTCCATGACGGGACAGGGCGGGTGACGCTGCGTGTGTTCCGACCGGATGCGGATCGGGCCCTGGTCATCGGGCCGGACGGACAGGAACGGCTGGAACTGACGCAGTTGAACCCCGGCGGCCTTTTCGCCGGCACCCTGACAGCCGAACAAGTCAGCGGCTACCGCCTTCGCCTGATCCACGGTGATGCTGTCTGGGAGATTGACGACCCCTACCGATTCCCGCCGCTGCTGGGCGACATGGACCAGTATCTGCTGGCCGAGGGGCGGCATTGGCGGGCCTATGAGAAGCTGGGTGCCCATCCGGACGTGATCGAAGGCGTGGCCGGTGTGCGTTTCGCCGTCTGGGCACCGAATGCGCAGCGCGTCTCCGTCGTCGGTGATTTCAACGGCTGGGACGGGCGCCTGCATGTCATGCGCCTGCGCCTGGGCGCCGGCATCTGGGAAATGTTCATTCCCGGCGTCCGCGAGGGCGCGCATTACAAATATGAACTGCTGGACGCGCACGGCCATCTGCTGCCGCTGAAGGCCGATCCCTTTGCGCTGGCCGCCGAATTCCGGCCGGCCACGGCTTCCATCGTGGCGCGCGTCGATCGGCACGCCTGGGAAGATGGGGAGTGGCTGGGCAAGCGCGCCGCGCGCAATGCCCGGTCCGCCCCCATCGCCATCTATGAGCTGCATCCCGGTTCCTGGCAGCGGCCGGACAATGGCTTCTATCTGAACTGGCGCGAGCTGGCGGCCCGCCTGATCCCTTATGTGCAGGAGATGGGCTTCACCCATATCGAACTGATGCCTGTGCATGAGCATCCGTTTGACGGGTCGTGGGGCTATCAGGCACTGGGGCTTTACGCGCCAACGGCCAGATTCGGAACACCCGCCGATTTCCAGGCCTTCGTCGATGAATGCCATCGGGCGGAAATTGGCCTGATCATCGACTGGGTGCCGGGCCACTTCCCCACCGATGCGCACGGTCTCTACCAGTTCGACGGGTCCCACCTTTACGACCACGCCGACCCGCGCCAGGGCTATCACCCCGACTGGAACACGGCCATCTACAATTTCGGCCGCAACGAGGTGACGAATTTTCTGATCGCCAATGCCCTGTTCTGGCTGCGCCATTACCATATCGATGGCCTGCGCGTGGATGCCGTCGCCTCCATGCTGTACCTGGATTACAGCCGCAAGGAAGGTGAATGGATCCCCAACCCGCATGGCGGGCGGGAGAATCTGGAAGCCATCGACTTCATGCGCCGCATGAACGCGCTGGTCTATGGCGATGAAGAGGGGCAAGGCGGCGGCGCCATCACCATTGCGGAGGAATCAACGGCCTGGCCCGGCGTGTCGAAGCCGGCATATCTGGGCGGTTTGGGCTTCGGCTACAAATGGAACATGGGCTGGATGCATGACACCCTGAAATACATGTCCCATGACCCGATCCACCGCCGTCATCACCATGACAACCTGACTTTCGGCCTGCTCTACGCCTTTTCCGAGAACTTCATCCTGCCGCTCAGCCATGACGAGGTTGTGCATGGCAAGGGCTCGCTGCTGGCCCGCATGCCGGGCGACGATTGGCAGAAATTCGCCAATCTGCGCGCCTATTTCAGCTTCATGTGGACCCATCCGGGCAAGAAGTTGCTGTTCATGGGGGGTGAATTCGCGCAAGGCCGGGAATGGAACCATGACGGCGAGCTGGACTGGCATCTTCTGGACGATCCCCAGGGCGGCCACTGGCACCGGGGCGTGCGCGATCTGGTCCGCGATCTGAACCATCTCTACCGTAACACCCCGGCCCTGCATGAGCGGGATTGCGAGCCCGAAGGATTCCGCTGGATCAAGGGCGGATCGGCGGATGAAAGCGTGCTGGCCTACAGCCGTCATGGCCTCGCGGAGGACGCGGTGGCCGTGACTCTGGTGAATTTCACACCGGTGCCGCGCGAACAATACCGGGTAGGCCTGCCGCGACCGGGCCTGTGGCGTGAAGCGCTGAACAGCGATGCCGGCTGCTATGCCGGCAGCGGCATCGGCAATGCGGGCACCGTCACCGCCGAAGCTCTGCCCTGGGATGGCCAGCCCTTCAGCGCAGCGATCGCGCTGCCGCCGCTGGCTGCGCTGGTGTTGGTGCCCGCCGGCTGACAGCGGGCGTCAGGGGGCCTGTCGACGCTTCGCCACCCACCACATGGTCGTCAGCATCACCGGCACGGCCAGAAGCCAGACCAGCGGCCTGACCATCCAGATGGCGTGCAGGATGGAATGGTTGATGAACAGAAGGTACCAGCAAGGCAGGATCAGCACGGATCCAGCCAGCAGCAGATCGGCACAGCGGCCAGGAGCGGCCGGCGACCGCCAGAGCCTGATCAGATGCAGCCCGACAATGCCCAGCGACAGAAGCAGCAGGCCGGCGCCGATGGGCGTGGAACCATAGGCCAGGCCGAAGCTGGCATGCAGCAGGGCCACGCCCATCATGACGATGCGCAACAGGACGGACCCGTCGACCACGGCGGGGTCCAGCCCGATGGCCCGATAACGTTCGGCCAGATGCGGTGACAGTTCGGCCAGGATCGAACCGCCGAAACGATGACTCAGCGTCCGGCCGAACACGGCCGCCTCGTCCCCCCCGAAAACCATGCCGGCCAGCGCGATCTTGAAGGCGAAGCACAGTCCGGCGGCCAGCACGAACGCTGCGCCGGACTGGAACAGGCGCGGCAGCAGCAACGCCGGACGATCACGGTACTCCAGCGCCACCACACCGGCCACCAGACAGGCGCCGATCAGCAGGCCGCCGGTCAGAAAGTCGAACCAGGCGGTCAGACAGCCGAACAGGGCGAACAGTCCGATGCGCGCATTGTCAGACAGACCCGGCAAGGGAAGCCGATACACCGTCAGCAGGAACAGAAAGGCCACCAGATCACCCAGGGCATAGCTGGTCCACCAGCCATATAGGGGCAACCCATAGAAAACCGTGATCACGGCCGCCAGCGCCGCATAGGCAGCCGAACGCGGCGCCGTCATCCCGGACCGCAACCAGTCCCGGCCGGCCAGGATCAGCAGCAGCAGCGGTGCCAGGAAACTGGCCGTCAGCACCAGCACCTGCATCGCGGCGACGTCCATGAAGCCCAGCAGGGTCCGCATCACCGTGCGGTAGCCATGAAGATAGCGATGATAGTAACCGTCCGGACGGATGCTGGCGGGTTCGGTCAGGCCCAGCCGGGCGATGCCACAGGTCCAGGGCTCTTCCGGCCGGATGCCCGGTGTTTCCTTCAGGTGGCTTTCCAGCAGATAGGGCGACACCGCCTCTTTCCAGGCGCTGTCATAGGGCAGGACCATCATCGCCAGGATCAGACAATCATTGCCTGAAACGGCAGGGATTCCTTCCTTCGCAAGCGGCAGCTTGATGGTCGCGTCGATCTGCCCGGCCTGGAAGGATCGGGCGATGTTGGCGTTCACCGTTTCGCGCGGTGCGATCACCAGCGAGGCATAGCCGAACGCGATGCTGACGACGGTGAACAGGAACGCCGTCAGCAACACCAGAATCAGGGTCCGCAAGGGCTTCAGTTCGGACATGTCATACTCCGCGGACGCCCCGGCGGCCGCGACACGGCCACGCGTCCCATCTTCCGGTCTCGCAGGTTCAGCCGCAAATCCGCGGCGCCGCGGGCCGGCAACGGCCCGTCACGGATATAGACCAGGAATGGGCAAACGGGTCAACCACACGCGGCGCGGGCAAGACCGGCAGGAGTGGCGCCTGTAGCTGGCGCCCGCCCTCACATCGTCGTCTTGGTATCCAGGGCATAGCCGGCGGAGCGGACAGTGCGGATCACATCCTGCTCTTCCGTCTCGTTCAGCGCCTTGCGCAGGCGGCGGATATGCACGTCGACCGTCCGCAGCTCGACATAGACGTCGTGACCCCAGACGATATCCAGCAGCTGCTCGCGCGAGAAGACACGACCAGGATGCTGCATGAAGTGGCGCAGCAGGGCGAATTCCTTCGGCCCCAGATGGATGTCACGGCCGCCGCGGCGGACACGGTGCGCGGCCAGATCCATGGAAATGTCGGAGAAGCGCAGCAATTCCTCCGCCAGACCGGGGGAGGCCCGGCGCAGCACGGCACGGATGCGGGCCACCAGTTCGGTCGGGCTGAAGGGCTTGGACAGGTAATCGTCGGCACCGCTGTTCAGGCCGCGCACCTTGTCCGCCTCCTCGCCGCGCGCCGTCAGCATGATGACGGGCGTTTCCCGGGTCTTGGGATTGCGACGCAGCTGGCGACAGACCTCCAGCCCGCTCATCAGCGGCAGCATCCAGTCCAGCAGGATCAGGTGCGGGCTGCGCTCATCGGCCAGCAACAGCGCCTCTTCCCCGTCACCGGCCGTGATGACGCGGAACCCCTCACGCTCCAGATTGTATGAAAGAAGGGTGACGAGGTCGGCTTCGTCTTCAACGACCAGGATCAGCGGCTTCAAGGCGGCGTTCATCGGGGTACCTGGTGGCTATCGGTCAACGGAAAATGCGGGGAGGGCGCGCCCATGTCAGGCGGCACCATCCTCCGGCTCAATGATGGTGAAGCTGGACTTGTCGCCCTTGGGACGCGCGGCCGTCAGCGGCTGGCCCCTGACCAGGAAATGCACGGTTTCGGCGATGTTGGTCGCATGATCACCGGCGCGTTCCAGGTTCTTGGCGATAAACAGCAGGTGTGTGCAGGGCGTGATGTTGCGCGGGTCTTCCATCATGTAGGTCAGAACCTCGCGGAACAGGCTGGTATAGAGATCATCCAGCTCCTCGTCCCGATGCCAGGCGGCCACGGCCTTATCGACATCGCGGTCGATATAGGCGTCCAGCACATCCTTCAGCATTTCCTGAACCAGGCGGCCCATGCGCGGGATGGTTCCGGCGGGGCGCATGACGGGCAACTGGGCCAGCGCAATCGACCGCTTGGCGATATTGGCGGCATAATCGCCCGTGCGTTCCAGATCGGCGGAAATCTTCAACGCCGCCAGCACCTCGCGCAGATCCACACCGACGGGGGCGCGCAGGGCCAGCATGCGCACGGCATCATGCTCGATCTGGCGTTCGAATTCGTCCAGGCGGGCATCGCCCTGCATGACTTTCGTGGCCCCTTCGACATCGCGACGGCCCACGGCCTGCACGGCCGCTTCCACCTGTGCCTCCACCACGCCACCCATCTGGGCGATCAGGTTCGAGAGACGCTGCAGCTCGGCCTCGAAGGACTTGACGGTATGTTCGGTGGGCGACATGGACATGGGTCCTCGGGATGGGGGGCGTGCTGAACGGGCGCCGCCTTCTGCTTCGACCACCCCGGCGAAGGCCGGGGTCCGGATCGTGAAGCGGGGCCCCTGACATTCTGAACCCCGGCCTTGGCCGGGGTGGCGGGCGGGGGAACCGGAACGACGCCCCCCGCCCGCCTCTTGCTCAACCGTACCGGCCGGTGATGTAACCCTGCGTGCGCTCGTCGCGCGGGTTGGTGAAGATTTCCTCGGTGTCCCCAACCTCCACCAGGTCACCCAGATGGAAGAAGGCCGTGCGCTGCGACACGCGGGCGGCCTGCTGCATGTTGTGGGTGACGATGGCGATGGTGAAGCTTTCGCGCAGCTCGTCGATCAGCTCTTCGATATGCGCGGTGGCGATGGGGTCAAGGGCCGAGCAGGGCTCGTCCATCAGGATCACTTCCGGGCTGACGGCGACGGCGCGGGCGATGCACAGACGCTGCTGCTGGCCACCGGACAGGCCGGTACCGGGCTCCTGCAGCCGATCCTTCACCTCGTTCCACAGGCCGGCGCGCTTCAGCGACGTTTCGACGATGGCGTCGAACTCGTCCTTGCGCGTGGCCAGACCATGCAGCTTGGGCCCGTAGATGATGTTCTCGTAGATCGACTTCGGGAACGGGTTCGGCTTCTGGAAGACCATGCCGACACGGGCGCGAAGCTGCACCACATCCAGCCTTGGATCATAGATATCCTGCCCGTCCAGCAGGATCTTTCCTTCCACGCGGCAGATGTCGATCGTGTCGTTCATGCGGTTGATGGTGCGCAGGAACGTGGATTTACCGCAGCCCGAGGGGCCGATCAGGGCCAGCACCTCGTTCTGGTAGATGTCGACATTGACGCCGTGCAGGGCGCGCTTGGCGCCGTAGAACACCTTGACGTCACGGGCCGACACCTTGACCGGCTGCGTGGATGCGGCGTCCGCGGGCTTGTTCAGGGTCACGCTGTCCATGGTTACCACCGCCGTTCGAATTTCTTGCGCAGCCAGATGGCCGCACCGTTCATCGTGATCAGGAAGGCCAGCAACACCAGGATGGCGGCCGAGGTCAGTTCGACGAAGCCGCGTTCCGGTTTGTCCGACCACATGAAAATCTGCACCGGCATGACCGAGGAACTGTCCAGCAGGCTGCCAGGGGCCGAGGTGACGAAGGCGTTCATGCCGATCATCAGCAGGGGCGCCGTCTCACCCACGGCGTGGGCCATACCGATGATCGTGCCCGTCATGATGCCCGGCATGGCCAGCGGCAGCACATGGTGCATCACGGTCTGAAGACGCGAGGCCCCCATGCCCAATGCCGCCTCCCGGATCGACGGCGGCACCGCCTTCAAGGCGGCACGGCTGGCGATGATGATGGTGGGCAGCACCAGCAGACCCAGCACCAGACCACCCACCAGCGGGGCCGACCGCGGCATGCCGAAGAAGTTGAGGAACACCGCCAGACCCAGCAGACCGAACACGATGGAGGGCACGGCCGCCAGATTGTTGATATTCACCTCAATGATCTCGGTGAACCGGTTCTTCGGCGCGAACTCTTCCAGGTAGACGGCGGCAGCCACACCGATGGGCAGGGCCGTCGCCAAGGTCACTGCCATGGTCAGCAGCGTGCCGACAGCGGCCCCCAGCAGACCCGCCAGTTCGGGATAATTGCTGTCCGACGCCGTGAAGAAGGTCGTGTTGAAGGCCGAGCGCACGTCGCCGCGCTGCTGCAAACTGTCGAACCAGGCCAGCTGCTTGTCATTGATGGGGCGTTCCATCTCGGGAATGTCGCGACGGATGCCACCCTTGAGGATCTGGTTGATCCCATCGGACGCGGGCAGCCAGATCTCGACCGTCTGCCCGACCAGAGCCGGATTCTTGTCCAGCATCTGGCCCACGCGCACACCGGCCACCGGGCTGATCAGACCGCGCAGGTCACGCTTTTCCAGACGGCCCGAAACATCGGGGAAGCCCTTGTACAGGGCTTCGCTGACCAGATTCTGGAAGGCGCCGCGGTCCCAGTCCGCTGGATTGCCCGTACCCTGCGGATCGATGATGCTGGCGTCGATGCTGACGGCCAGCTTCACCTCTGTCTGGAAGAAGGCGGAGGTGCCCTCTTTCAGCAGGGTCGACAGAAGGATGACCAGCATGGCGCAGGCGAAAACAATCGCCAGGATGCCATAGATACGGAAGCGTCGTTCGGCCGCATAGCGCGCCTTCAGTCGCTTGGTTGCAAGGTCGCCGGTGTGGAACGACACGGGAGCGGCTGTCTGCATCGGCTCTGCGATCTCAGTCATATTTTTCCCGGTATTTCTGGACGATGCGAAGGGCGACAACGTTCAGCGCCAGGGTCACCAGGAACAACACCAGGCCCAGGGCGAAGACCGACAGCGTCTTGGCACTGTCGAATTCCTGGTCACCGACCAGGATGGACTTGATCTGCACGGTCACGGTCGTGACGCTGGCCAGCGGGTTCAGCGTCAGGCTGGCCTGCAGGCCGGCGGCCATCACCACGATCATCGTCTCGCCGATGGCGCGGCTGACAGCCAGCAGCATGGCACCGACGATGCCCGGCAACGCTGCCGGCAGGACCACCTGCTTGATGGTCTCCGACTTGGTGGCACCCAGGCCCAGAGAGCCATCGCGTAGCGCCTGCGGCACGGCATTGATCACGTCGTCGGCCAGCGACGACACGAAGGGCACGATCATCACGCCCATGACGATGCCGGCGGCCAGCGCGCTCTGCGAGGAAACGGTCAGCCCCACCGCCTCACCCAAATTTCGGATGAAGGGCGCGACGGTCAGGATGGCGAAGAAACCGTAGACCACGGTCGGCACGCCGGCCAGGATCTCCAGGACCGGCTTGACCAGCGAACGCACCCGCTTGGGCGCATATTCCGACAGGTAGATGGCCGACATCAGACCGACCGGGGCCGCCACGATCATGGCGATGGCCGCGATCAGCAGCGTACCGGTGAACAGCGGGATGGCCCCGAAGGCACCGGACGAGCCCACCTGATCGGCGCGGATGGCCGTCTGCGGCGACCATTGCAGCCCGAACAGGAATTCCGTCACCGGCACCTTGGTGAAGAAGCGGATGCTTTCGAACAGCAGCGACAGGACGATACCGACTGTCGTCAGCACGGCGATGGTGGAACACATCACCAACAGGACCGTGATGATCCGTTCGACATTGTTGCGGGCCCGGAACTCGGCACTGATCCGGCTCCAGGTGAAGGCCAGGGCACCGCCACTGAGCGCCAGGACACCGCCGAACAGGGCCCAGCCCCCCAATGCGCGCAACTGCTTCAGATGCGTGGCCGCCGGGGTCAGGGCATCGATGACGGCCGGGTTCACATATTGAAGCTGGCCAATCGCCAGGTTGCCGATATTGATCAGCAGCAGCTGGCGATGGGTCTGGGTCAGGGCCGACGCCTCGTTGGCGATGTTCGCCAGCAGGGTTTCCAACTCGGCCGGCGCCAGCATGACGCGCGCCCAGGCCTCGATCTGATCGGCCGACATGCCTGTCAGCACCAGCCAGTCCATCATGGGACCGCTCAGCGCCACCCAGAGCAGAACCAGCACCAGGGCCGGCAGCCCAGCCCACAGCGCGACATAGGACCCGTAGTAACTGGGAACGGAATGCAGAGTGGCGATGCGCCCACCAGCAACGGCCACAGCCCGGTTCCGGCCCAGCCAGAAACCGGCAAGTGACAAAAGCAACAGGACGCCAACGGTCAAAGTGACTGACATGGGTTCAACCCGCTGCTGTCAGGGGAATACCGGTTTTCAAGGCAAACCGGCGGCATCGAAAAAGACGCCGCCGGTTCCGCCATCTGCTTATACACCGGGCGGATGCGGGAGTCTGGACCCACCGGTCCTTGTCCCGCACCGCCCAGGCCTGCACATTACGAAGCCGGCTTCGCCATCGGCGTCAGCTTCAGCGCGGCGGCTTCGGCAGCCTTGCGCTTGTCGGCCGGCAGCGGCACCAGACCCTTGTCGGCCAGGTAGCCGTCATCGCCCATGGCGCGTTCCGAAGCGTATTCGGCCAGGAATTCCTTCAGGCCGGGGATCACGCCGAAATGCTGGTTCTTGAAGTAGACGAACAGCGGACGGGAGATCGGGTACTTGCCGGAAGCGATCGTGTCATACTTCGGCTCAACACCGTCGACCGACAGACCATGCAGCTTGTCCTGGTTTTCTTCCAGGTAGCTGTAGCCGAAAATGCCCAGGGCCTTCGGGTTGGCCGACAGGCGCTGCACGATCACGTTGTCGTTCTCGCCAGCTTCGATGAAGGCGCCATCTTCACGCATGGTCTTGCAGACGGCCGCATGACGGGTGGCGTCCAGGGCCTTGATGGCCGGGAATTCCTTACAGCCCGTGTCCATCACCAGCTCGACCCAGGCGTCGCGCGTGCCGGACGTCGGCGGCGGGCCCAGCACTTCGATTTCGACGGCCGGCAGGGACGCGTCAACGTCCTTCCAGGTCTTGTTCGGGTTCGGCACGATCTGGCCGTTCTTTTCGACTTCCTTGGCCAGAGCGGCGAACAGCTGGGCCTTGGTCACGTTGAAGGGCGTGCCCTTCTTGGACTGGACGAAGCCGATGCCGTCATAGCCGATCACCAGTTCGGTGATCTGCTCAACGCCATTCTTCTGGCAGGTGTCGTACTCGCTGGCCTTCATGGCGCGGGAAGCGCCCGTGGCGTCCGGGAAGTCGGCGCCAACGCCGGAGCAGAACAGCTTCATGCCACCGCCGGTGCCCGTCGATTCCAGGATCGGAGCGGCGAACTTCGTGGTCTGACCGAAGCGCTCGACGACCGTGGAGGTGAAGGGGAACACGGTGGAGGAACCGACGATGCGGATCTGGTCGCGGGCGGCAGCGGCGCCGGCCAGACCGACGAACGACACGGCGCCGAGCACGGCGGCGAGAACAAGCTTCTTGGTGGTCACGACAAGGCCTCCGGTTATCTGGGCGGCACACCGAAGCCGGCGCATCCCCTGATGCCTGCCATCTTCATGTGTCCATTGTCCCTGCTGGGGTGCCGGGACCTTAGCCGCGCTGAGCGACGCAAATACTACATCTACGTTACAGTTCGATGACACCACCCCCGGGGCAAGGGTTCATGCCGGCCGAAACAGGGGCGTTACATATTGGCTGTTGGCAGCGGCCCATAGAAGCTTCATCATTGATATCACTGGATTTTTTCAATTTTGCAAGGAGTTTGGAATGGTACCGACGAGCGGGTTACTGACAGCAGGTCGCCGCCTGATTCAGGCAGGCGGACTGCTGGCTTGCGTCGTATTCATGACAATGCCGGCGATGGCCCAGACTGCGGGCCAAACGCACCCGGCGCAGGCGGTCATGGATGCCGACCGCGCCTTTGCCGCAAAGGCGCAGGAGATCGGGGTCGGCAAGGCCTTCTCCCTGTTCGCCGAACCGCGCGTCCACATGTTGAACGACCCCGTGCCGGGCAGCGACGGGGCGGAGCTGTACAAGCTGTTCGATCCGCAGATGGTGCTGCAATGGGAGCCGGTGGACGGCGCCATCTCCAATGACGGCACCCTTGGCTACACCTGGGGCAAGGCCACGCGCTACCGTACCGCTGCCGATGGCAAGCGCGAGGAACTGCCGCCCAGCCGCTATGTCACCATCTGGCGCAAGCAGGCGGACGGGTCCTGGAAGTTCCTGGCCGATGGCGGCCTGCACGGCCCGGAGGAGCGGGAATTCGCCGCCCGCAAGAAGGCGGAGAAGGAGGCGGCGGAAAAGGCCAAGCCCTGATCGGCCGCCGGGACCGTCAACCGGCCTGCTGCTGTGTCAGGGCCGGCGCCTTGCCGGCCGGCAGCAGCACGGAGAAGGTGCTGCCCTTGCCCACTTCGCTGTCAATGATCAGCCGGCCGCGATGCCGGTTGACGATATGCTTGACGATGGCCAGGCCCAGACCGGTGCCGCCCAACGCCCGCGACCGGGCCGGATCGACGCGATAGAATCGCTCGGTCAGGCGTGGCAGATGGGTGCGGGCGATGCCATCACCCCGATCGGTCACCGCCACCATGACCGACGGGCCGCGCACCGAGCCAGCCTTGCCGCGTTCCGGCGCCGTCATGCTGACGGTCACTTCCGTCTGCTCCTTGCCATACTTGATGGCATTGTCGATCAGGTTCTGGAAAACCTGGGACAGTTGATCCTCATCCCCCATCACGGGCGGCAACGGGGCCGGCTGTTCCAGGCGCAGCTTCACCTTGCGCGACGCGGCACGCATTTCCAGCGTGGCGGCAACGTTGCGCACGATCTTGGCGACGTCGACCTCCGCCGTCGGCGGTGAATGTTCGTCCATCTCAATCCGTGACAGGGACAGAAGATCGTTGACCAGCCGCGACATGCGGTTGGACTGGTCGAACATGATGCCCAGAAAACGCTCATGCGCGGCCGGGTCATCCTTGGCGGGACCGCGCAGCGTTTCGATGAAGCCGATCAGGGCCGCCAGCGGCGTGCGCAACTCGTGACTGGCATTGGCCACGAAATCGGCGCGCATCTGTTCGGACCGCTTCAACAGCGTGATGTCGTGCAGGGTCAGCAGCACCAGCGGCGGGCCGTCGGCACCCGGCACCCGGAAGGGCTTCACGCGGGCCTGCAACGTGCGCTCCACCGGCACGGGCAGCAGCACCTCCACCGCGCGGGACGCCCCGCCGGCCAGCACGGCATCCACGGCCTCCAGCAGGCTGGGTGTGCGCACGGAACTGGCCAGATCACGGGCCAGCAGCCGTTCGCCAAACATATTGCGGGCCGCCTGATTGGCGCGGGTCACCTCCCGCGCGGCCCCCAGCAGGATGACGGGATCATGCAACTGGTCGATCACCGCCTCGATCAGGATTGTCCGTTCGGTGTCGCGGATCTGCCGGTCCAGCCAGGCCTGCTGCGTCCGGGACAGGGCACCGGCAATGGCCTCCGCCGTGATGCTGGACAGTTCCGGCGGCGGCACGGGGCGCGTCGCCTCCCCCAGGATTTCAGCATAGTCGGTCAAACGGCGGGTGTCGGTCTGGATCATGCGCAGCATGACGGCCGCGACGATGACATTCACCAACAGGGCCGGCAGCGCGACCGCCGCCTCGATATGACCGGCCAGCAGCAGTGACAGCAGAATGGCCGCTGTCGGACCGACCAGTGCCACCCCGATGATCACGAACCTGATCGGCCGGACCGCATACCACCGCATCTGACCACCGCCCGCTTTTTCTGTATTCCCTGCCCGCGATGTCGCGGGACCGGAGGAGATATCATTCCCCGGCGCACAGGGTAACAGCATCATAGAAACTTAATAATGGGGGACGGCCGACGCCGGGATGGCGGGGGGACTGCCCGCCATCCCACTGTCAAAAACGGCGTCAAAAACGTCAACGCGCCAGGCTGTCATGGGCGGCCATGATGGCGGCCGTGGTCAGTTCATTGACCGTGGCGCCCATCTGTACCACCTGCACCGGCTTGTCCAACCCGATCAGCAGCGGGCCGATCAGGTTGCCACCGCCGAACTTGTGCAGCAGCTTGGCGCCGATATTGGCGGCGTGCAGCGCCGGCATGATCAGCACATTGGCCGGACCCGACAGGCGCGCAAACGGGTACAGCCGCTTCATCAGATCGTAATCAAGCGCCGTGTCGGCCGACATCTCCCCGTCATATTCGAAATCGACCTTGCGGCGATCCATCAGGGCCACCGCCTCGCGCACATGGGCGGCGCGGTCGCGCATGGGCTGACCGAAATTGCTGAAGGACAGGAAGGCCACGCGCGGTTCATGGCCCATCAGCCGGGCCATGCGGGCCGACTGGATGGCGATGTCGGCCAACTGCTCCGCCGTCGGCCGCTCATGCACCGTCGTGTCAGAGATGAAGACGGTGCGGCTGCGGGTGGCCAGCACCGACAGACCAAAGACGATATGATCGGGCTGCGGATCGATGACGCGCTCGATATCCTCGAAGCTGACGGCAAAGGATCGGGTCAGGCCGGTGACCATGGCATCGGCATCACCCGTCGCCACCATGCAGGCGGCAAAGACGTTCCGGTTCTGGTTCACCCAGCGCTGGCAATCACGGTGCAGGTGGCCGCGGCGCTGCAGACGCTTATAGAGGAAGTCGGTATAGCGCTCGTTGTTGGGCGCGCCGAAACGGGCATTCTGAATATCCAGTGGCTCGATCCCGGCCAGACCCAGCGTGGCCAGCTTTTCCTGTACCACCGTTTCGCGGCCGATCAGGATCGGGTGGCCGAAGCCGGCGGAACGATAGGCGATGGCAGCACGGATGGCCCGCTCCTCCTCGCCCTCGGCAAACACGACGCGGCGCGGATTGGCCCGCAGCTTCTCGGAGATCAGCAGCAGGCTGTCGCCCGTGGGGTCCAGGCGCAGGCGCAAGGAACGGCGATATTCATCCATGTCGACAATGGGCTTGCGCGCCACGCCCGTATCCATGGCGGCCTGGGCCACGGCGGCAGGGATGGTGGAGATCAGGCGCGGGTCGAACGGCACCGGAATGATATATTCCGGGCCATAGCGCAGGCGGCGTCCGGCATAGGCGGCATCCACCTCGTCCGGCACATCCTCGCGCGCCAGGGCCGCCAGCGCCTTGGCGGCGGCGATCTTCATCTGGTCGTTGATGGTGCTGGCCCGCACGTCCAGGGCGCCGCGGAAAATATAGGGGAAACCCAGGACATTGTTGACCTGGTTGGCATAGTCCGACCGGCCCGTGGCGACGATGGCGTCATCACGCACGGTCCGCACCTCCTCCGGGGTGATTTCCGGATCGGGATTGGCCAGCGCGAAGAGGATGGGGTTCTTGGCCATGGACTTGACCATGGCGGGGGTCACGGCACCCTTTGCCGACAGGCCGACGAACACGTCGGCACCGTCCAGCGCCTCGGCCAGGGTGCGGGCGTCCGTCACCACGGCATGGGCCGATTTCCACTGGTTCATGCCCTCCGCCCGGCCCTTCCAGACCACGCCCTTGGTGTCGCACAGGGTGATATTGCCGTGGGGGATGCCCATGGATTTGAACAGTTCGGCGCAGGCGATGGCGGCGGCACCGGCGCCGTTGATGACCAGCCGGGTCTGGTTAACGTCACGGCCCGTCATTTCCAGGGCGTTGAACAGGCCGGCGGCGGCGATGATGGCCGTGCCATGCTGGTCATCATGGAAGACGGGAATATCCATCAGTTCGCGCAGACGCTGTTCGATGATGAAACAGTCCGGCGCCTTGATGTCTTCCAGATTGATGCCGCCGAAGCTGGGCCCCAGATAGCGCACGGCATTGATGAACTGGTCCACGTCGCGGGTATCGACCTCCAGGTCGATGCCGTCCACGTCGGCGAAGCGCTTGAACAGGACGGCCTTGCCCTCCATCACAGGCTTGGACGCCAGCGCCCCCAGATCGCCCAACCCCAGCACGGCCGTGCCGTTGGAGATGACGGCGACGATGTTGCCCTTGGCCGTATAATCATAGGCCGTGGAAGGGTCAGCATGGATGCGCAGGCACGGGATGGCCACACCGGGCGAATAGGCCAGCGACAGGTCGCGCTGCGTCGCCATCGGCTTGGTGGGGGTGATTTCCAACTTGCCGGGCCGCCCGCTGCTATGCAGCAACAGGGCTTCTTCCTCGGTCACGCGCTTATCAATACCGGCCATCCCAACAACATCCCTCTTTTATCACCCGTCCCACGCGTATGGCGGGCAGGTTTCATGCGTTGGTTCGTATCGTAGCGACCGAATGCTACCGTTTCCAGACCCATGGCATTGCGAAAATGACGCAACAGCTGCCGACCCGGACAATGACTTGCCGGCGACGTCCTCGCCGGGCGGGTTGTGCCGCACGGCCTTGGTCGGCCCCTGGCTGCTGAAACTGGCTGACGCCCTGGAAAGGGGCGGTACCCTGCCCCCTGCTCCTCGCTCCGGCGTACCCCGGTGACCCTGGTCATCTGGACCCAAACAGCCATCCTATGCGCTGGTCTATGACGTCATGGATGACCAGATCCTAATCCTGCGCGTCCGGCACGGCGCGCAGGACCGCGAATTAGCTCCATCCCACAGCTGCGCATTGTGTCCGGCGGGAAACCCGTTTACGCCCTGCACAAGCGAGTGGGCAGCATAGGGTGCAGCATGCAGCTGATCGTCGAAATGCGGAGCGGATCGCATCTTTATGGCACCGCCACGCCGCAATCCGATCTGGATTACAAGGGCGTTTTCCTGCCCGCCGCACGCGACATCCTGTTGCAGCGGGTTCCAGCCACGATCTGCGAGGGGCCGCAGAAGGAACAGGGTCAGCGCAATCTGCCCGGCGCCGTTGACCGCGACCTGTTCAGCTTGCAACGCTATCTGGAACTACTGGCAGATGGACAGACCCTGGCGCTGGAGATGCTGTTTGCACCCGACGGCGCCATCATCGGCACTCCGCATCCGATCTGGCGGGAGATTCAGGCCAACCGTCATCGCCTGTTGTGCCGGAAGGTGGAGGCGGCCCTGCGCTATTCCCAGCGGCAGGCGCATCGGTTCGGCATCCGGGGAAAGCGGGTGAACGCCGCCGCCATGGTCCTGGGCTGGCTGCGCGGGGTCGAGCAATCACTGGGACCCGGCGCGGCGTTGGGCGATGCCGATCCGGATCGGGCCCTGGCGGGTGACTATCCCCATATCGGTTTTATCGACCTGCAAATGCCGGGCGGCGTGCGGGTTCGGCATCTGGAAGTGTGCGGGAAGAAACTGTCCTTTCAGGCCGGCATCGGCAATGCCCGCGACGTGGTTGAACGGCTGATGGCTGAATATGGCCGGCGCAGCCTGGATTCGGCGGCTGCCGACGGCATCGACTGGAAAAGCATGGCGCATGCCGTGCGCATCGGACGGCAGACGGTGGAATTGATGATGCAGGGTCACATCACCCTGCCGCGCCCGGACGCCATGGAAATCCTGGCCATCCGTCAGGGCCAGGTGCCCGTAGACCGGGTGGAGGCAATGGTGGAGGATATGCAGCAACAAGCCGAAAACGCCGCCCGCACCTCGCCCCTGCCGGAGCAACCCGATATGATGTTCATGGAAGAACTGGTCCTGCGCGCCTACCGCACGCAGGTCTGCGAAAGCACAGGAATCGGTGGCAATGGAAGCGATTGACCCCGGCATGCGCCGGCGGGTTCAGGCGGAATTGGACCGGATGGAGATGGAAAACGGTGTCACCATCCTGTTCGCCATCGAATCCGGCAGCCGGTCCTGGGGCTTTCCCTCGCGTGACAGCGACTATGATGTCCGCTTCGTCTATCTGCGTCCGGTGGCCGATTACCTGTCGGTGAACAGCCGGCGGGACGTGATTGAACGGCCCATTGACCCGGTGCTGGATATTGGCGGCTGGGATCTGCGCAAGGCGCTGCAACTATCGCTGCGCTCCAACGCGGCGCTTCTGGAATGGCTGTCGTCCCCCATCAGCTACCGTCCAGAGGCGGCGTCGGTCGGCACCATCCGACGGTTGGCGCGATCCGCCGCCGATCCCAATGCGCTGGCCACCCATTATCTGCATCTCGGGCGGCGAAGCCTGGAGAAGATGCAGGAGGATGGGGAGGCGGTGCGGCCCAAGGATTATTGCTACGCCCTGCGCGCCGCCTGCTGTCTGGAATGGTTGCTGCGATTCCAGCAACCGCCCCCCATGGACATGCCATCACTGCTGTCCGGCCTGGCCCTGGAAAAGGACGTCGCGGGGTGTATCCGTGACCTGATCGCCCGAAAGGCGGAGGGTGGGGAACAGGACCGACAGGCGCGTGCCCCTATGTTGGACCATTTCCTGGCCGGCCGCCTGAACCCTGCACCGCCACCCCTGCCATGGGTGGACCGGGACCGGGCGGGTGCAGACATCGACAAGGCCTTCTGCGCTATCGCCCTGGCCGGTTCGTAAAAGGGCGCCTGTCTTCAAACCAGGATATTCACGATCGTGCCGCGCGGTCCGGTGGTCAGTGGCTGGTTGATCCCCAGCGGTTGGCCGCCCGGGGACAGCCCGGCCTTTTCCGCCTGCTCTCGCTGGCGGTCATAGGGGGACTGGTTGCCCTTGGCAGGGTCCAGACCACGCTTGGCCAATGCGACGTCCGCGCAGCTTTCGCATCGATATCCATTGACCATTTCCATGCGCACAGCCTGTCATGGATCAATGGCTTTGTCATGGACGCCCCCTCGCAGATACACCCCTCATGCCCTATCTTTTCAGCCGACGCCCGACAAACGGGCGCGTGACACAATAAAGGAAAAGAACATGGCGGTTTCAGCAGTTGGAACGACAGGCGGCGGCATTCTGGAAGCGATCGAGCGGGTGGGGAACCGGTTGCCGGACCCGGCCACCCTGTTCCTGATCGCCATCATCATTCTGGTGGCGCTGTCCGCCCTGCTGTCGGGCATGGGCGTATCGGCCATCCATCCGGGAACGGGCAAGGAACTGGTGGCAACCAACCTGCTGTCGGCGGAATATATCCGCCGCTTCCTGACCGATCTGCCAACCATCTTCGCCAGCTTCCCGCCGCTGGCCGTCGTGCTGCTGTGCGTGATGGGGGTGGGCGTGGCGGAAAAGACGGGCTTGATCGGTGTGTCGCTGGGGGCGCTGGTCCGGGCCATGCCGAAAAGCCTGCTGACCCTGACGGTGGTGTTCGCCGGGGTTCAATCAAGCATGGCAACCGATGCTGGTTATGTCGTGCTGATCCCGCTGGCGGGCATGCTGTTCCACAGTTCCGGCCGCCATCCCGTCGCCGGCATCGCCGCCGCCTTTGCCGGGGTTTCGGGGGGCTTTTCCTCCAACCTGCTGGTCACCTCGCTGGACCCGCTGCTGGGCGGGATCAGCCAGGCCGCGGCCCGGCTGGTCGATCCGGGGTATGAGGTGCTGGCGACAGCCAACTGGTACCTGATGGCGGCCTTCGTGCCGCTATTCACCATCATCGGCACGGTCGTCACGGATCGTCTCATCGAACCCCGTCTGTTGCGCACGGCACCCATCGCCGCGGATCTGACGGTCACCATGGACGAAGCCGGCCCCGAACAGCGGGAGCGGGAGAGGCGGGGTCTGCGGTTCGCCGGTCTGACCCTGTTGGCGATCATGGCCCTGTTCGGCGTCGCCGTGGTGCCCGAGGGCGCCATCCTGCGTGATGCGGCGGGCACGGTGGAACCGTTCCTGCGTGGCATCGTGGCGGTGCTGTTCATCAGTTTCCTGATCATCGGCATTGCCTATGGCATCGGCGCTCGCGTCATCACCTCTGACCGCGATGTCGTGAAGATGATGG
Source organism: Hydrogenophaga intermedia (assembly GCA_943371025.1). Taxonomy (GTDB): domain Bacteria; phylum Pseudomonadota; class Alphaproteobacteria; order Azospirillales; family Azospirillaceae; genus Niveispirillum. Next base: position 134,032 of record CALRTC020000003.1, on the reverse strand, counting down.
GCCAGTCCATGTCGGACATGGGCGGCTACATCGTCCTGGCCTTCTGCTGCGCCGTGTTCATCGCCCTGTTCGGCTGGTCGAACCTGGGGGGCATCCTGGCCGTGAATGGCGCTGCCTTCCTCAAGGAAGCAGGGTTCACGGGCCTGCCCCTGCTGGTTGCCATCATCATCGTCTCAGCCCTGATCAATATCCTCATCGGCAGCGCCTCAGCCAAATGGGCCATCCTGGGCCCAGTGATGGTGCCGATGCTGATGCTGCTGGGCATCACACCGGAAGCGTCGCAGGCCGCCTATCGCGTGGGTGACAGCTTCACCAACCCGATCACGCCGCTGCTGCCTTACTTCCCGCTGATCCTGATCATGTGCCAGCGCTATACGCCCGGTTTCGGCATCGGGTCGCTGCTGGCCACCATGTTGCCTCTGGCCATGTGGATGGGATTTGGCGCGGTGATGCTGTTCTGCGGCTGGTACGTGCTGGAACTGCCCTTGGGGCCGGGGGCCCGCATCCATATGCCGACGGCATCGTGACGGCCCCCCCGCCCGACAGCTGGGTCACCCCCTGTCCGCCCGATCGCGGCGGGGGGCTGTGGGTGGAGCCAGGCGGCTTCCATGTGGACCCAACGCGGTCCGTGGACCGGGCCGTCATCACCCATGGCCATTCCGACCATGCACGACCGGGCCATACCCATGTCCTGGCCACAGCCGGCACACTGGCCATCATGCGGGCGCGGCTGGGCGACGGGGCTGGCCTGCATCAGCAGGCCCTGCCCTACCGGCAGCCCCTGGCCGTCGGGGAGGTGACGGTCACCCTGGTGCCGGCCGGCCATGTGCTGGGCTCGGCGCAGGTGGTGCTGGACTGGCGCGGCAGCCGGGTCGTGGTGTCGGGTGACTACAAGCGCCGATTCGACCCGACCTGCGCGCCGTTCGAGCCGGTGAACTGCGACGCCTTCATTACCGAGGCGACCTTTGGCCTGCCGGTCTTCCGCCACCCGCCGGTGGAAGGCGAGATCGCGCGCCTGCTGCACACGCTGTCTGTCTTCCCCGAGCGGACCATCGTCGTCGGCTGTTACGCGCTGGGCAAATGCCAGCGCCTGATCGCGGAGCTGCGGCGGGCGGGATATGAAAGGCCGCTTTATCTGCACGGGAGCCATCTGCCGCTATGCGCGCTTTACCAGCAGCAGGGCGTGGAACTGGGCGATTTGCGGCCGGCGACGGTGGCTGATGCGTCGGCCATGCGCGGCGGCATTGTGCTGGCTCCGCCCTCGGCGATGGCCGACAAATGGCTGCGCCGGATGCCGGACCCGCTGCCCGCCTACGCATCCGGCTGGATGCGGGTCCGGGCGCGGGCGCGCCAGCATGGGATCGAACTGCCCCTGATCGTGTCCGACCATGCCGATTGGGATGAGCTGTGCCAGACCGTCACCGACGTCGCCCCCGGCGAGCTGTGGGTGACCCATGGCAGCGAGGAAGCGCTGGTCCATTGGGCCACGACCCAGGGCGTGAAGGCCAAGCCCCTGCATCTGGTCGGGAGAGGGGAGGAGGAGTGATGCAGCGCTTCGCCGCCCTGATGGACGCTCTGACCTATATGCCGTCACGCAACGGCAAGCTGCGCCTGATCGCCGACTATCTGGACCACGCGCCCGACCCGGACCGGGGCTATGGTCTGGCAGCGCTGACGGGCGACCTGTCCTTCGCGGCGGCCAAGGCAGCCATGATCAAGGAACTGGTCGCGACGCGCGTGGACCCGGCGCTGTTCGGCTGGTCCTATGATTTCGTCGGCGATCTGGCGGAGACGGTGGCCCTGATCTGGCCCGCCCCGCCCGGCATCAACCACCCCCCGCCGGAACTGGCGGTGGTGGTGGAGGGGTTGGCTGCAGCGAAAAGGGGGACGGTGCCAGGGCTGCTGGCCGACTGGCTGGACAGTCTGGATGCCACGGGACGTTGGGCCCTGCTGAAGCTGATCACGGGCGGGTTGCGCATCGGCGTATCGGCCCGCATGGCCAAGACCGCCCTGGTCGATTGGGCAGCATCCAAGGGCGTGCAGTCCGGTGTGGAGGAGGTGGAGGAACTGTGGCACGGCCTGTCACCACCCTTTGCACCCCTGTTCGACTGGCTGTCGGGCAAGGCGCCCGCCCCCAGCCTGGGCGATTCGGGCGGGTTCCGGCCCATGATGCTGTCCCATCCGCTGGAGGAGGCGGACCGGGTCGCGATAAGCCCGGCCGATTATCGCGCAGAATGGAAATGGGATGGCGTGCGCGTGCAACTGGTGGCGCGCGGCAACCCGGACAGCGCCCGGATCTACAGCCGCACCGGGGACGAGATCGCGGGCGCCTTCCCCGATGTGGTCACCCATATGGGCTTTACCGCGGTACTGGATGGCGAATTGCTGGTGGCGCGCGACGGGCGGATCGCCCCCTTCAACGATCTTCAGCAGCGCCTGAACCGCAAGCGGGTCACATCCGCCATGCTGCGCGACTTCCCAGCCTGGGTCCGGCTGTATGACATGCTGTTCGACGGGGGCGAAGACCTGCGCGGCCTGCCCTTCGATGAACGCCGCCGCCGGCTGGAAGCCTGGTTCGACCAGACCCGGCCGACCGGCATGGACCTGTCGCCGTTGCTGCCCTTCCAGGATTGGGAACAGCTTTCCACCCTGCGCCTGTCCGCCCGTGACCAGGGGGTGGAGGATGGGGCCATCGAAGGGCTGATGCTGAAACGCGGCGACAGTCCCTATATCGGTGGTCGGCCCAAGGGTCCCTGGTTCAAATGGAAGCGAGGGCCATTGACGGCGGATTGCGTGCTGATGTACGCCCAGCGCGGGCACGGCAAACGGTCCAGTTTCTACAGCGACTATACGTTCGGCGCCTGGCGCGGCGAACCGGGTGCCGGTGGCGAACTGGTGCCCGTCGGCAAGGCCTATTTCGGCTTCACCGATGCGGAACTGGTGGAGATCGACCGCTGGGTGCGCAATCATACCACCAACCGCTTTGGCCCCGTGCGGGAGGTGGAACCCGGCCTGGTGTTCGAAGTGGCGTTCGACAGCGTGCACAGGTCAACACGGCACAAGAGCGGGATCGCCATGCGCTTTCCCCGCATCGCGCGGTTGCGCTGGGACAAGCCGGCGGCTGAGGCCGACCGGTTGGAGAGTCTGGAAAGGATGGTGGTCGCATGACGATGAAGCGGGCCTATACGGCCGAACCGGTATCGGATGAAACCGGACGCCGTCTGCGCATGGGGCGCGGCAAGCTGCGCCTGTTCGGCATGGGGGCGGCCGCCCTGGGTGCCCTGATCGTGCCCATCATGATCGCGGGCATTGGCATGGGCTATTTCCAGCTGGACCAGAAGATGGGGCCGACCGTGTTCCCCAAGCTTCTGTCGGAAGACGAAGCCAAGGCGGAAGAACAGCGCGTCGAGCGGGAAGCCGCCGCCTTCCGTGAGAAGAAGGCCGCCGAAAAGGAAGCCGCGGGTGCCAAGGCCCCATAAAACGAAATGGCCGGGGTCTCCCCCGGCCATTGATCGGATCATCTGATCCTTACTTCAGGAAGCCGCTGTCGAAATCCGGCGCCGGAATGTCCAGATAGCGCAGGCGCTTCATCTCCCGCCGGCCGCGCGTCACCGTGTCCAGGATCAGACCGCAGGTCAGCGACAGGAAGGACAGCAGGCCCAGGCCCGTGGCCAGCACGGCCGTGGGGAAGCGCGGCACCAGCCCCGTCTCGTAATAGGTGATGAACAGCGGCACGGCGAAGGCGAACGACGCCAGCGCCAGGATCAGTGCGATCAGACCGAAGGACTGCATCGGCCGCTCCTCCTTGATCAGCTTGCCGATCATCCACAGGATGCGGAACCCGTCGCGGAAGGTAGACAGCTTCGACACCGACCCCGGTGCCCGGTCCTTGTAGGGCGTTTCCACCTCGCCCAGGGGCATGCTCATCTCCAGGGCATGCACCACCAGTTCCGTTTCGATCTCGAAACCACCGGCCAGCACAGGGAAGCTTTTCACGAAACGGCGGGAGAAGACGCGGTAGCCGGACAGAAGGTCGTCCGTGCGCTTCCCGAAAACCATGGTGACCAGGGTGGTCAGCATGATGTTCCCCAGCCGGTGGCCGGCGCGGTACGTCTCCCAGTCGGTGACGCGCGCGCCATTCACCATGTCCAGCTTCTCGTCCAGAAGCTTGGCCACCAGCTTGGACGCGCTGGGGGCGTGATAGGTGTCATCGCCATCGACCATGACATACACGTCCGCCTCGACATCGGCGAACATGCGGCGCACCACATTGCCCTTGCCCTGCAGCGGCTCCCGGCGGACGACCGCCCCGGCCGCCGCCGCAATCTCCGACGTGCGGTCCTTGGAGTTGTTGTCATAGACATAGATGGTGGCGGTGGGCAGCGCTGCCTTGAAGTCGCGCACGACGGCTTCGATGGACGCTTCCTCGTTATAGCAGGGCACCAGCACGGCGATGCGCGGTGCGGCCTGGATCACGCTTTCAGAATGGGACATGGGTTCGTCGGGTCCGATGGGACGAAGATGGGATGCGCATGTGATAGCACGAATATTCGGTGAAAGCTGCGGCGGAAACGCGGCGCTTTCATGTCCGCTGCGTCCCGCGGTCAGCCGGCCGCTCCCGGCACGGATATCTTCCGCAACCGGCACAACATCATCGGCTCATCCAGGTTGGACTTGACCAGCCCGCAATCGCTCATATCGGCCGCCAAACCGTAATAAGGCAGGACATGTTCCGCCGTCCACAACTCCCAATGCGCCACCAGCCAGAAGATGTCGCCCTCATGCTTGCCGATCCGCTCATGCATGGCCTTGTTCAGCAGGATGTCGCCGTGATCGGGATGGATGAAATAGGAATGGATGCGCAGGAACGGCACCTGCGGGGGGAAACCATAAGCCAGGAAGCTGGTGGGGGCGTAGCCGGTCTGGATGATGATGGTATTGTCGGGATTGGGCAGGGCCGGGGCCGTCACCTCCACGAACCGGTCGGCAAATGGCACGCGGGCCCAGGTGCCCGGCCGCGCCGTGACAGTGACCAGCGCCAGCAGCGCCAGCACCAGCCCCCCCTTCACCCGCGACGGCAGGGGCCACAGCCCGATGGCCGCGACCACCACCAGCGGGGCCAGCATTTCCAGCGGGATCAGATAGCGGTAGATGGCGAACAGCTTCAGCCAGGTCAGATAGGTCAGCGCACCCGCCACCAGCAGATAGAGCGCCGGGCGCTTCGGCAGCACAGGCGGCCGGCGGGGCAGGAAGCGCCCGGCCAGCGCCAGCAGAGGCGTGGCCAGCAGCACCGCCACCATCACCGGCACGCGCAGATCGGTGAAGATAATCTCCCCCACCTTCTTGGGGTCCCGCAGCCAGGTCAGGGGGAAGGTCAGGCTGTCCCACATTCCATGCGGCAGGAACTTGTCGTCGCGATAGGCTTCCGGCACGCCCCAGGGGGAGCGGAAGACATCGTTGAAATAGGGGAATAGCGGGTTCTGATAGGTGGTCCACAGGTGCCACATCCAGTGGCCGGAGAAGGCCGCCATGCCGGCGATGACGCCGATCCCGAAGAAGAAGGACAGGAACAGCCGCCGCCACAGCCCCCCGGCCACCGCCAGGAAGGCGAAGCACAGGCCCACGGCATAGGGCAGCGTGGGTTGCTTCAGCCCCACGGCCGACCCGACCAGCAGGCCGGCCACGAACACGATGCCAAAGGCGCGACCCGGTTCCCCACCCCAGACATCGCCGGCGCGGGCCGCCACCAGCCAGGCGCTGCCCAGCACGAACAGGCTGATGACATTGTCATAGAACGTGGTGCCCAACAGCCCCATCTGGCCGGCACCCAGGAAGCAGACCAGGGCCAGCGCGACAGATGCCAGCGCCCGTGACCGCACGTTCAAACCCGACAGCAGCAGCCAGGACAGACCCGTCAGCGGCACCAGATTCATCCCCTGCACCCAGGACAGGATGAAGGCCACGGCGCGGGCCGGCAGGAATTGCGCCAGCCAATAGACGGGAATGTCCAGGGTGGGGTTATAGAAACTGGCCACCTGCGCCGGCGCCACGTCCTGCACCAGTTCCCGCCCGTTCAGGTAGGCCATGGCATTGTACCAATGGTAATTGCGCAGGTCCCAGTTCCCATCCTGGCCCAGGGTCAGGGAATAGAACGCGACCAGCAGCGGCAGAACGACCAGCAACGCCACGATCAGGGTGCGCGGCTGTGACAGGACGGGCTTGGACAGGGACATCGGCGGGGGCCCGGAATGGTAATCGGATCATCGGGTGATAAGCCGCCATCCCGGCGCAATCAAGGCACAGTCGTGAGCGGACGGTGATTGTCCGCCAGCGGACAGCACTGTCCGTTTCCGGACAGCTTCAACAATTGCTCACGGCGATGGACCCGCGGATTTCCGCAGGTTCGACGGGTTGGCAAGACTTTTGCCAGAGAGGCGGCATCCGGAACGCGATTGGGAGTATCCCCCCTTGTCCCGCCATTGGATTGGTTCTGCCGCCCTTGCCGCCTGCCTCCTGCCGCTGGCCACGCCGGCCATGGCGTCCCCGGCCGGTGATTTTTTCGACCGTTTCGCCGCACTGCTGACGGAGAATTACGTGTCGCTGCATGGCGGCGACCCGGCCAAGGCCGTGGCGGAGGGGCGCGCGGCGCTGGCCAGCGCCTGCCAGGACAAGGGCAGCACCTGCGGGGTTGATGTGGCCGTGCCCGTCGTCCGGCAGGCACTGGCATCCCTGAACGACAGCCATGTCCGGCTGGAAGACCCCAAAGCCGCCAAGGGCACACAGGCCGCCATGGGCGGTGGCGCCGGCAAGCAGGCCGGATTCGGCCTGAATGTCGTGGCCCATGCCGGCGGCCCCAACTATATCGTCGCCGCCGTCAACGCAGACGGGCCGGCCGGCCAGGCCGGCCTGGCCTATGGCGACCAAGTGCTGGCGATCAACGGCAATGCCGACATCAAGGCGACCCTGGGCGCCCTGTCCCTGCCCGATCAGCCGGCCACGCTGACCATCGGTCGCGCCGGCAAACGCTTCGATGTGACATTGAGGCCGGCAGAAGGGCAGGCCCATGCCCTGCCGGCCCTGTTCTGGCATGGCAAGGTCGCGCGGATCACCCTGCCCAATTGCGGGGTGCTGGAGGCGGGTGAGTTGTTCCGCACCAAGGTGGCGGAAGCGAAGAAGCAGGATGCGACGGCCATCATCGTCGATCTGCGCAACAACAAGGGCGGCGGACTGGCCTGCCCCATCGCGGCCGGTGCCTTCGTCTCCTACCAGACCGAATTCCGCCCGGCATCCGGATCCGGCCCGATGTTCCATGTCAGCCCGGACAAGGTGGTCTATGGCGATGGAGAGGAGGCGCAGGCGACACCCGTCCGCAATTCTGTCACCTATGACGGACCCGTGGCCGTGCTGGTCAACCGCGTCACCGCCTCGGCAGCGGAGGCGATGGCCATGCAGATGGTGCTGAACGGTCGGGCGCGCTCCTATGGCCAGAAGACTGCGGGCGTGGGCAACAACACGCTGCGCCCCTTCCCCATGGATGGCGGCTATTCCCTGGTCCTGACCGTCACCCGCAACTACCAGCCAGACGGCACGCCGCTGCCGGCCGATGTGCCGTTGAGCGTGGAGATTCCCGCTGGCGATATTGGCGGCCCCGACAATGTGGTGCAGGCGGCGCTGTCGGATCTGAAAATCTAATTCCCGGATCCGAACCTGAACGGCGTCTTCAGCCTGTGTTCAGGTTCGGCCTGCCAAGATCATGGATGACGGGCGGCCTCCCCGTCCTATCCGGCCGTCCGCTTCCATGATCTTGGCAGGAGTAACCCATACATGTCGCGCAAATCCGCTTACATTCCCAACCCGCTGGAAGGCGGCTACCGCTTCACCCAATCCGACGGCGCCATCACCGGCGTGCAGGAGATGGAAAAGGGTGTCTGGAAGACGGAGAGGATCGACCGGAATGAAAGCTGGTCGGTCACGACCGACGGCATCGTCAAGACCGAGACGGACCGCAGCGGCGTGGAAACGACGCTCTATACCGACAATAACGGCGATGGCGTCTATTTCGAAGCCATGAGTTGGAACCAGCCGGTGGCGGGCCACCAGGAAGACCAGTACCGTTTCAGCTTCGACCTGTCCGGTCAGGCCAGCAGCGTCCAGGAATGGGATCACGGCCGCTGGAAGACCGAGCGCATCGACCGCAGCGAGACCTATGCTCAGCAGGACGGGCTGGTCGTGAAGACCGAATTCGAGAAGGGCCGCACCGAATGGACGGTCTATGCCGACAGCAATGGCGATGGCACCTGGACCGAACTGGCGGAGGGCCAGGGCACGGTCGATCTGGTGGCGGTCAAATCGCTGCTGGCCGGCGTGACTGCCGACGGCTTGGTCTATTGATCCGCTGACGGACGGCGCGGGTTCCCCTTGGCGGACACCCGCGCTACCATCTTCCCTCCCGATGATGGCCTTGCCCATGCGCCCCTTGCTCAGCCTGCTGTTCTGTCTGTCCCTTGCCACCGCCGCGCCCGTGGCGCTGGCCGATGACGACAAGGAAGACCATGAACGCGCCCGCGCCGCCCTGGAGCGGGGCGAAATCCTGCCCCTGCGCGCCATCGTGGAGAAAGCGGAAGCCGCCTATCCCGGCCGGCTGCTGGAGGTGGAACTGAAATCCAAGAAGGAGGGCTTCGTTTATGAGATCGAGGTGCTGGCCCCGGATGGGCGGCTGATCGAACTGGTTTATGACGCCCGCGACGGATCGCTGTTGAAGGCCAAGGGCGCCGGCAAGGACCTGCTGAAGTCCGGGGAGGGCCATTGATGCGCATCCTGGTGGCAGAGGACGATGCGCAGTTGCGACGGCAACTGACCGACGCGTTGAACGGTGCCGGTTACGTCACCGACAGCGCGCCGGACGGCGTGGAAGCCGCCTTCCTGGGGGAGACCGAACCCTATGACGCTATTGTCCTGGATTTGGGTCTGCCGGGGCGCGACGGATTGTCGGTGCTGCGCGACTGGCGTGCGGCCGGGCGGACCATGCCCGTGCTGATCCTGACCGCCCGCGGCACCTGGCAGGAAAAGGTGGAGGGCATGGATGCCGGCGCCGACGATTATCTGGCCAAGCCCTTCCGGATGGAGGAGTTGCTGGCCCGGTTGCGCGCCCTGATCCGGCGGGCCGGTGGACAGGCGGCCCCTGCCCTGACCTGCGGTCCCGTCAGTCTGGATACGCGCACGGGCCGTGTCACCGTGGCGGGCACACCCGTCACCCTGACGGCACACGAGCACCGGGTTCTGTCCTATCTGATGCATCATCAGGGTCGGATCGTCTCCCGCACCGAACTGACCGAACATGTCTATGCCCAGGATTTCGACCGCGACAGCAACACGATCGAGGTATTCATCGGCCGGCTGCGGCGCAAGCTGGGCGTGCCGGTGATCCAGACCGAACGCGGGCTGGGCTATCGCCTGGAAGCGGCCTGATGCGGCGCGGGTCGCTGGGGCTTCGTCTGCTGGGGCTGGCGGCCGTCTGGGTCGTGCTGGCGCTGGCGGGCGCCGGCATTGTGCTGATCGACATTTTCCGGTCGCATGTGGAGGCCGAACTGGCACGGCATGCGGAGATGCATCTGGATGAATTGACCGTGGCCCTGGCCGCCGGTCACGACACCTCGCTGCCCGCTGCCCGCGATCTGTCCGACCCGCGGTTCCAGCGGCCCCTGTCGGGACTTTACTGGCAAGTGTCGGACGCCGGCGGCACAGTGCTGCTGCGCTCCCGTTCCCTGTGGGATCAGCCTTTGCGGCTGACCGGTACGGTGGCCGACGACGGGGCCCTGCACCGCCGTGCCGCGGTCGGCCCCGCCGGGGAAACGCTGCTGGTCTGGACCCGGCGCGTCCGTTTGCCCGATGCCGCCGACCCGTTGGACGTGTCCGTGGCCGCCACCACGGCAGATCTGGTCGCGGCCACCGATCGTTTCGCTTCCGTATTGACTATTTCCTTGAGTGTGCTGGCGGCGGGGCTGCTGGCGGCGGCCGTGGCGCAGGTGCGGCTGGGACTGGTGCCGCTGGATCGGCTGCGCCGGGCGCTGGCCGATCTCCGCGCCGGCAAGACGACGCGGCTGCAGGGTGCCTTTCCATCGGAAGTGCAGCCGCTGGCCGATGATCTGAACCAGCTTCTGGCCGACAATGCCGAGATGGTGGAGCGGGCGCGAACCCAGGCCGGCAATCTGGCCCACGCGCTGAAAACACCGCTGTCGGTCATCACCAACAGTGCGGCCACCCTGTCCGACCCGGCCGAATCGCACCTGATCACGCAGGAAACCGACCGTATGCGCCGGCAGATCGACCGGCATCTGACACGCGCCCGTGCCGCGGCCATGTCCAAGGGGGCGGGCCTGCGCACACCCGTGCTGGCAACCCTGCGCCCCCTGGCCCGCACCATCGCCCGCCTTCATCCCGACCGGGCCATTGACGTGGAGCTGACGGGCGACGATGCGCTGGTTTTCGCCGGCGAAGCGCAGGACCTGCAGGAGATGGTGGGCAATCTGCTGGACAATGCCGCCAAATGGTGCCGAGGCCGTATCCGGCTGACCGTTGACTCCCCCATGCCAAAGCGCCTGCACATCATCATCGCTGACGACGGCCCAGGCATTCCGGATGCGGAACGATCAGCCGTGCTGGCGCGTGGTGTGCGTCTGGACGAAGCCATGCCGGGCGCGGGGCTGGGGCTGGCCATCGTGGATGATCTGGCCCGGCTCTATGGCGGATCGCTGGAACTGGAAACAGCACCGGAAGGCGGGCTGCTGGCCCGGTTGACCCTGCCGCGGGGATAAGGTCAGGCCGCCGCCGGTTCGGCCAAGCGGGTCAGGAAACCGCGCAGTTCCGGAATGCCCAGGCCCGTTTCCGCCGAGGTGGCCATCACTTCCGGGTGGGCGGCACCATGGGTCTTCAGCGCCGCGGCCACCTGCTCGCGAATCTTGTCGATGGCGCCGGGCTTCAGCGTGTCGGCCTTGGTCAGCACGATCTGATAACCCACGGCCGTCTGGTCCATCATCTTCATCATGTCGATATCGTGCTGCTTCAGCCCATGCCTTGCATCGACCAGCACCAGGGCGCGCTTCAGCGTGACCCGGCCGCGCAGATACGACTTGATGAAATCCACCCAGGCGGCCGACCGCTCCTTCGAAACCTGAGCATAGCCATAGCCCGGCATGTCCACCATCACCAGCCGGTTGCCCAGATTGAAGAAGTTCAGCTGCTGGGTACGGCCCGGCGTCTGGCTGGTGCGGGCCAGGGTCTTGCGCCCGGTCAGGGCATTGACCAGGGACGATTTACCCACGTTTGACCGGCCGGCGAAGCAGATTTCCGGCAGCACGGCCTCCGGCAGGGTGGTGGCCGCCTCCGCCCCCCAGAAAAAGTCGCATTCCTTGGCGAACAGCAGACGCCCGGCCTCAATCTCCGTTTCGGTCAGGTCACCGATCAGCGACGGGGTGATAGTCAGCGGCTTCGCCATGGCGGAACTCCTTCTCTCTCAAACAGACACCCCCGGCACAAAGGCCGGGGGCTTTCACAACCAAAACACTTCAGTTCTGTCACCCAGGCCGGCGACTGCCGGCCCGCGGGCCCATGCCCCGCGTAAGCCAAGGCGGCGGAGCCGCCGCCCGGCGCCTGAGGGAACATATTACGTCGGCTTCACGCCCATCTTGCGCATGATCACCCACTGCTGCGCGATGGACAGCAGGTTGGACCAGGTCCAGTAGATCACCAGACCGGCCGGGAAGCTGGCCATCATGTAGGTGAAGATGAAGGGCAGCAGCATGAACATCTTCTGCTGAACCGGGTCCGGATTGGACGGGTTCATCTTCTGCTGCAGCCACATGGTGACGCCCATCAACAGCGGCCAGATGCCGATATGCAGGAAGGTGGGCGGGTCCCAGGGGATCAGGCCGAACAGATTGAAGATCGTCGTCGGATCGGCGGCCGACAGGTCATGGATCCAGCCATAGAAGGGCGCATGGCGCATTTCGATGGTGACGTACAGGACCTTGTACAGCGCGAAGAAGACGGGAATCTGAAGCAGGATAGGCAGGCAGCCGGCCAGCGGATTGGCCTTTTCCTCCTTGTACAGCTTCATCATCTCCATGGAGAGGGCCTCGCGGTTCTCCCCATGCTTCTTCTTCAGCTCCTCCATCTTCGGCTGGAGCTTCTTCATCTTGGCAAACGCGGCGTACTGCTTGTTCGCGATGGGGAAGAAGGCCGCCCGCAGAAAGACGGTGAAGACCAGGATGGCGATGCCGAAATTGCCGATGGTGCGGCCCAGCCAGTCCAGCCCATGGAAGAAGGGCTTGGTCAGGAAGTAGAACCAGCCCCAATCGATGGCGTAATCCAGGCTGTCGATGCCCAGCTTCTCGTTATAGCTGTTCAGCATGTCGACAATCTTGGCACCGGCGAACAGGCGGTTCGTCGTCTCCGTCGTCTCGCCCGGGGCGACCGTGACAGCCGGGGCCTTGTAATCGACCTGATAGATGTCGGTGGCAGTCTTCTGGTGCAGAACGCGCATGTCGGTGGTCAGCGACTGATCCGGGATCAGGCCGACCAGCCAGTACTTGTCCGTGATGCCGATCCAGCCACCCTTGCTGTTCAGGTTTGCTGGCTCTTCCTGCAGGTCCTTGTACTTGTATTCCTTCAAGGTGCCATTGACGATGGCCAGCGGCCCTTCATGCAGGACATAGGTGCCTTCGGTCTTGGGCGTACCGCGACGCTGCACGAAGCCATAGGGGCTGAGCGCCACCGGCGCGCCCGTCTGATTGCGCACCCGCTGCGTCACCGTGAACATGTAGTCGGCATCAACGGTGAAGGTGCGTTCGAACACCAGGCCGGCGCCATTGTCCCAGGTCAGGGTGACGGGGCTGTCGGGCGTCAGCGTATTGGCGCTGGCCGTCCAGACCGTGTCGGCCTTGGGCAGCAGCAGACCGTCACCGGCATTGGCCGCGACCCAGCCGAATTCGGCGTAATAGGGATGCTCGGTCCCGACCGGGGCCAGCAGCACCACTTCCGGGCTGTCCTTGGCCGGGGTCGTGCGGTACTTGGCAAGCGTCAGGTCATCGACACGGCCGCCACGCAGGTTGATCGACCCGTGCAGGCTGGGCGTCGCGATGGCGACGCGGGCCGTTTCGGCCACCACGTCGGCGCGGTCGCGCGCGGCGGGTACACCGGCATCGGCACCGATGCCCGGCGTGGCCCCCGGCGTCGTTGTCGGCACCTGCTCGGCCTGCAACGCCTGCTGACGCTGCGCCTCCGCCTGGGCCGCCAACTGGCGCGGACGTTCGTAGAAATAATGGAACCCGAACAGGATCGCGATGGAGATCACGATGGTCAGGACAAGGTTCTTCTGATCCGTCATGGGTGCTTGGTCCAGGTTCCAGCTAAATCAATGGCCCGTTCATACCGGGGTGCGCCCGGTTGGTCACATGAAAACGGCGGGCGATCAATGCCCGCCGCAACATTTTCCATCCGCCGCATGCCCGGGACGGGTGGGCGGGTGCCGGGGCGGCACCGGGTCATACCCTTCTCCGCCCCACGGATGACAGCGCGCCAGACGCCGCAGGGACAGATATCCACCCCGGATCGCCCCATGCGCGCCCAGCGCTTGCAGCGCATAATGTGAGCACGAAGGGTGGAACCTGCAACGGGGCGGCCCCAGAAAAGGCCGCACGCCCCAGCGGTAGCCAAGCACAAAAGCCCGGAGCAGCCAGGCCGCCGGGCTCATGCTTGTCGGTCCTGTGCGGGGGACTGGCCCTCTGGCTGAACAGCAGGCGATTCGGCTTCCGGCTGGCGCGGACGCCAGGCCTTCAGCTTCTTCAGCGCCTGCTTGAGATCGGCCTTCAGGTCGGCATAGGGGCGACGGACCGTTTCCGACCGTGCCACCAGCACGAAATCATGACCGGGGGCAGCGTTGGGTGCCAGCACCTCTGCCAGCGCCGCGCGCAAACGACGACGGGCGCGGTTTCGCTCAACCGCGCCGCCGACTTTCTTGCTGGCTGTCAGGCCGATCCGCACCGGCGGCTCGCCGGGGTTCGGGTGCTGCCGCTCGTCATGGGCGCGGGCCTGAAGGATCAGGCCCGGCGTGGCCCACTTGCGACGGGCGCCCGCAACGGCCAGAAATTCCGGCCGCCGTGTCAGGCGCCCCACCTTGGCCTTGGCCGGGGGCGCCATGCCGGTATCCTCAGGCGCTCAGCTTCTTGCGGCCCTGGGCGCGGCGCTTGTTGATGATGTTGCGGCCCGCGACAGTGGCCATGCGGGCGCGGAAACCATGACGGCGAGCGCGCACGATCTTGGAGGGCTGAAAGGGACGCTTCACGGTACTTACTCCGGTCTTTTGTAACTGAATGCGAAAACGAAGCGTGGTCTATAGTGGCGAAGGCCCGATGAGTCAACCGCTGAGCGGGGATCGGCCTGCAACCCAGGCCCGATTTCCATGCCGTACCGATAGACCAGCCGGTCAATAACCCGGCGGGCGCTTGGTCGTCTGCACCTTCTTGGGCAGGGTAAATTCAGACTTCTGCGCCGCATAGGCCACGGCAATGCGGGCCCCCACCTTGGCATTGTTCAGCAGCAGGGCGCGGTTGGCGGCCAGGCTGGCGCCGTCGGTCAATTCCTCCATCCGCTTCAGCAGGAAGGGGGTCAGTGCCTTGCCGCGCACGCCCTGGGCCTCGGCCTCGCCCACGGCCTGGGCGATGGCGGCTTCCACGGCTTCGGCGTCCAGGGCGGCATCGGCGGGGATCGGCACGCCGATGACCACGCCGCCGCCCAGGCCCAGTTGCCACTTGGCCCGCAGCACGCGCGCCACCTCGTCTGCCGAATCGCAGCGGCCGTCCACGGGCAGCGGCAGGCTGGCTGTATAGAAGGCGGGGAAACGGTCGGTGCCGAAACCGATGACGGGCACGCCCTTGGTTTCCAGATATTCCAGGGTGCGCGGCAGGTCCAGGATGGCCTTGGCCCCGGCGCAGACGACGGCCACATCCGTGCCGGCCAGTTCCTCCAGATCGGCGGAGATGTCCAGCGTCGTCTCCACCCCGCGATGCACGCCACCGATCCCGCCCGTGGCGAAGATGGCGATCCCGGCCAACGCCGCCCCGATCATGGTGGCGGCCACGGTCGTGGCGCCATCGGCTCCCTGGGCCAGCGCCAGCGGCAGATCGCGGCGGCTGACCTTGCGCACGCCGGGCTGTGCCAGACGTTCAATATCCTCTGCCGTCAGGCCCACGCGGATGCGGCCATCCAGCACGGCGATGGTGGCGGGCACCGCCCCTTCCGCCCGGATGGCGGCTTCCAGGGCGTTCGCCACCTCGACATTGGCGGGATAGGGCAGGCCATGGCTGATGACGGTCGATTCCAGCGCCACGACGGGACGGCCGGCCTTCAACGCCGCCGCGACTTCGGGATGGATCGAAAGAAAATCCTGCATTGCCCTGCCCTTTCGGTTCAATGCGGCGGAGAATGCAACGCCGGTTGACCCCTTGCAACGCAAGCCATAGGGGGGGCCGCCATGCGCGCCGCAGCAGGATTGTGGCGACATACGAACGAGCGTGCTAAAAATCCAGCGACCAATCAACCCGCCACATGAAGGCGGCCCAGCGGAGGAATGACCAAGATGCCCATGCCCAGCCTGTTCCAGGGAAAGCTCTCGCTGCCCGTCATCGCCTCGCCGATGTTCATTGTCAGCTATCCCGATCTGGTGCTGGCCGAATGCAAGGCTGGGATCGTGGGCACCTTCCCCAGCCTGAATGCGCGCCAGCCCGAACAGCTGGACGAATGGCTGGGCCGGATCACGGCCGATCTGGCGGCCCACGCCGCCGCCCATCCGGGCCAGCCGGTGGCCCCCTTCGGCGTCAACCTGATCGTCCACCGTTCCAACAGCCGCCTGCAGGGCGATACCGAACTGCTGGTCAAGCACAAGGTGCCGCTGGTCATCACCTCCGTCGGGGCGCCGGTAGGCATTGTTGACGCCATCCATTCCTATGGCGGTCTGGTTTTCCACGACGTCACCAATGTGCGCCACGCCCGGAAGGCGCTGGAAGCGGGGGTGGACGGGCTGATCCTGGTCGCGGCCGGGGCCGGCGGCCATGCCGGCACCACCTCGCCCTTTGCGCTGCTGGCGGAAGTGCGGGCATTTTTCGACGGCCCCGTCGCTCTGGCCGGTGCCATTTCATCGGGCCGGGAAGTGCGCGCGGCGGAGGTGCTGGGCGCGGACTTCGCCTATGTCGGCACCCGCTTCATCGCCACGGCAGAGGGCAATGCCCCGGCCGAGTATAAGCAGATGCTGATCGACCATGCCGCGGCCGACATCGTCTATACGCCGATGTTCAGCGGCATTCCCGGCAATTACCTGGCCCCCAGTGTCGCCGCCAACGGACTGGACCCGGCCGCCATCGCCGGCGGCAAGGCCGACCCCAACCTGACGATCGAGGATTGGTCGAAGAAGAAGGCCTGGAAGGACATCTGGTCCGCCGGCCAGGGCATCGGTTCCATCCACGACGCGCCCACGGTGGCCGACCTTGTTGAACGCATGCGGGAGGAGTACCGCGCCGCCGCCGCGACCCCGGCCACCTTCCTGTAATCGCCTGTTGCTCTGCCTGTTATGCTAGGGTCCGCCGTCCATCACCGCGGACCCTTTGCCATGACCGATCCCATCGACCCCGTTCAGCTGCTGGCCGCCGTCAGCCACGATCTGCGTCAGCCGGTGCAGGCCATGCGGCTGTTCCTGCATCTGTTGCAGGGCAAGCTGACCGATCCGAAGCAGGTTGAGCTGGCCGACCGTCTGGAAGAGGCGATGGAGATCGGGGCGGCCCAGATGGATGGTGTGCTGACCCTGGCCAATCTGGCGGCCGGAAGGGTGCGGGTGAGACGGGAACGGGTGGCGCTGGGGCCTTTGATTGCGCATGCTGTCGGGGAACTGACGCCACGCGCCCGGGCCGCGGGCATGGATCTGCGCGCCCTGCCCTGCGGCCTGTCGGTGGTCAGTGACCCCGTCCTGCTGGACCGACTTCTGCGCACATTGATCGACAACGCCATCAACCACGCGCCGCCGGGGCGCTGTATCGTGGTCGGTGTGCGTCGGGCGGGCGGGCCATCCCTGCTGGTCGCGGATGACGGCCCCGGAATCCCGCAGGACCAGCATGCCCTGGTCCTGTCACCAGGCGGTCGGCTGGAGGATCGGCCCGGCCCTGCCCGGCGCGGGCTGGGGCTGGGGCTGGCCATCTGCCAGCAGATCGCCCGGACGCTGGGGCACGGGCTGGAACTGGGCGGCGCACGCGGACTGACGGTCACGGTGCGATTCGGGGGATGATCACGACCCGGATATGATCTCCGGCTCCGCCGCCACCGGGAAATTCACCGAGCGGGCGATGAAGCACATCTCATGCGCCGTGTGGTGCAGGTGGCGCGCCTTCTCTGCGTCGCCGCCGGCAGCGATGGTAACCCGCGGGCGCAGGACGACGCGGGTGAACTGCCCGGCCCCGCCCTGTTCCTCCGCCATCCAGCCTTCGGCATGGTCGACATAGTCGGTCACGATGATGCCCGCCCCGGCGCAGAGCGACAGGTACCAGAGCTTGTGACAGGCCGACAGCGACGCGACCAGCAGGTCTTCCGGATTCCAGCGGTCCGGATCGCCGCGGAAGGCGGGATCGGACGATCCCGCGATGGTCGGCTTGGTTCCGGCCGAAATCTCATGCGCACGGCTATAGGCTCGATAGCCGCTGGTGCCCGTGCCCTGGTTGCCCGTCCAGGTGACGGTGACAGAATAATGATGATCCTTGCCCGACATCTCTCTGTTCCCTGGTTCGACGATGAGCCGCCTGACCATACGCCCATGCCGGGGCCGACATGGGGATGATCGGACAGGATGGCATGGTACCAGTCCGCAGACGGGTCATGGTTCGGGCGCGAACTGATGACCGCGTTGCGCCACCTCTGTCCGCATCCCGGGTAACGGTTTGTTCCGGACAAGCAGTTCCACATAACGGGGCCCGCGCAGCAGCACCTCATAAGCCGCTTCGAACGCCTGGCGCTGCGGACTGGCCGCGAAGGTCCGCGAAAATCCCATATAGGAGCGCTGCGTCGACAGGGCGGGGCCGACCGGCAGGAAGCGTGCCTCCCGCCGTTCTTCCTGGAATCGGGCCACCGCGCGGGCGTGTGCGGCCACGGCGTCCAGCCGGCCCGACAGCAGCAGGTTCAGCGCCAGATCGACATTGCGCACATTTTCGACCGTCACATCGCGCCAACCTTCCAGCCCGCCCCCCACAGCCCAGCCCAAGGGCACACCGATGCGCTGCGGTGGCTTGTCCGGCAGGATGCCGTCATCCAGCCGGGCCAGTCGGAACAGCCACATCTGGTCGACATAAAAATGCTCGCGGCTGAACACCATCCAGGTGGCGCGTTCCGGCGTGTAGAAGGGGCCGATCAGGATGTCGGCCTGACCCATCTCCACTTCCTTCTGCGCGCGGGGCCACGGATATTGCTGGAAATTGCAGGAAAGATGGGCGTCATCACAGGCCATGCGCGCAAGCTCGGCCCCGATTCCCCGCTCGCATGCCAGGCCGTCCGATACGAAGGGAAGCGGACCGCAAACGATGGTGACAGCCCTGGACGTATCGCCAGACGGCGCGTTTTCCCCGGCCCCGGCCGTTGACACCGGCAGCATCAGCAAGGACAGCACCGGCAAGCCGGTCAATAAAAGCCGCAGGACGCGGCCGACAGCACGCAACAACGACACCTGCCAGTCGGGGGCGAACGGGCGGACCGTCCGATCCACCCGGCGCCACAACGCCGGGCAGATCAAAGCCTATGGCGGTTCAACCGTGGCGGTCAACGGGATTGGCCGCCCCCTTCCCGTGACGCAAGCCGGGCCTTCCGTGCCGACGCTTGAGCGCCGGCGCCTTTGGCCCTAGACATCGGGCAACCGCCAGGGGACAGACCGTCATGACCGCATCCGCCCAGGACAGAACGCAACGCCTGACCATCCGCCGCCCGGACGATTGGCACCTGCATCTGCGCACCGGGGCGATGCTGCGCGCCGTGCTGCCGCATTCGGCAGCACAGCTGGGCCGGGCCATCGTCATGCCCAATCTGGTGCCGCCGGTGGTCACTGCCGCCCAGGCCGAAACATACCGACAGGAAATCCTGGCCGCCCGCCCGGCCGGCAGCCGGTTCCAGCCGCTGATGACGGCCTATCTGACCGACGGCACCGACGCCGACGATCTGGAAGCGGGCAAGAAGGCCGGCATCTTCACGGCCGTGAAGATGTATCCCGCCCACGCCACCACCAATTCCGCGCACGGCGTCACCAACCTGGACAAGGTAGCTCCGGCCCTGGACCGCATGGCCAAGGTCGGCCTGCCGCTGCTGGTGCATGGGGAGGTGACGGACCAGAAGGTTGATATCTTCGACCGTGAAGCCGTGTTCATTGACACGGTCCTGCCCAGGATCATGGACCGCCATCCCGATCTGAAGATCGTGCTGGAGCATATCACGACGGCCGAAGGCGTGGCCGTGGTGCGCACGTTCGGGCCGACGGGCCGGCTGGCCGCGACCATCACCGCCCACCACCTGATGATCAACCGGTCCAGCATCTTCGCCGGTGGCATCCGCCCGCATCTCTATTGCCTGCCCATTGCCAAGCGGGAGACGCACCGGCTGTCGCTGCGTGCCGCCGCGATCTCGGGCGAACCCTGGTTCTTCCTGGGCACCGACAGCGCCCCGCACCCGATCGGCGCCAAGGAGACCGCATGCGGCTGCGCCGGCATCTACACCGCCGCCACGGCCATCGAACTTTATGCCCAGGTCTTCGACGAGGAAGGCGCACTGGACAAGCTGGAGGGATTCGCCAGCCTGCATGGCCCCGCCTTCTACGGGCTTCCTGTCAATGACGACACCATCACCCTGGAGAAGAGCGGCCTGATCGTGCCCGACATCCTGGATGTCGACGCCAAGGCCGCCGTGCTGCCTTTCCGATCCGGCGAACGCCTGGACTGGCGCCTGGTCTGATACCAGCTGCATTTGATCGCAACCGATCGAATGCAGCTTCTTGTTCCCTCAAGCGCCGGGCCGGCCGTCGCCGGCCCCCCAAGGGCATGAGTCAGAAACTCATACCCTTGGTATGATCCGTCTTCCCATCCACGGCCCTCGCAGGAAAAGCCATGATCGACGCCGCCACCGCCGCCACCCAGACGGCCCGCATCCTGATCGAGACCAAGTCGGTCCTGTTCAACGCGGAGAAGCCGTTCATCTTCACCAGCGGTCGCGCCAGCCCGGTCTATATCGACTGCCGCAAGCTGATCAGCTTCCCGCGCGCCCGTCGCTTCCTGATCCAGGCCGCCAAGGACCAGCTGTGCCGCGAAGCCGGGTTCGAGGCATTCGACGCCGTGGCCGGAGGCGAGACGGCCGGTATTCCCTATGCCGCCTTCGTGTCGGACGCCCTGGACCTGCCGATGCTGTATGTGCGCAAGAAGCCCAAGGGCTTCGGCCGCAATGCCCAGATCGAAGGCCAGCTGCTGGAAGGCCAGCGCGTGCTGCTGGTAGAGGATCTGGCCAGCGAGGGCGGATCAAAGATCAACTTCGTCAACGCGCTGCGTAATGCAGGCGCCATTGTCGAGCATATCTGGGTCGTCTTCCATTACGGCATCTTCCCGCAGTCGGAAGCGACCATGGCCGATATGGGCGTGAAGCTGCACGCACTGGCCACCTGGTGGGACGTGCTGCGCGTGGCGCGCGACGGTAACTATTTCGACGCCCACACCCTGGGCGAGGTGGAAAAGTTCCTGCACGCGCCGGAAGCCTGGTCGGCCAGCAATGGCGGCAACGAGACCAAGGCCTGATACCCTGTCCCGGTGATCGCAACCGATCACCGGGCTTCAATCGCCAGCGCCGCCATACCAATTCCCTGCGGACGACCCTATCGTTCCAGGGCGGTCAGCACCATGTTGGCGGTCAGCACCCCCAACGGATGGCCCCCGGCCGGATCCGTCAGGGTGATGCTGACCGCCATCACATATTCATCAACCGATTCGTCATAGGCGGGCGGTTCCACGATCAGCGCCTCCGGACCGTCGAGAAAAGTGCGTTGATACTTTGTCTCATCCGACTGGTCATAATCACTGGACAGCCGGGTTGCCCCGACCAGCAGACCGCGATCATCCATCAGCATCACATCCGCAATCAGCGATGCCCGCGGCAGCCGCAGCAGTGACAGCTGACGTGAAATCGGGTTGGCCATGATGGCGTCCAGCAACGGGCCCCGGCCACGTTTGGCCTGTCGCCGCCAAGCCTCGTCCCGGCCGGCAATGTCGGCCACTGTCAGTCCGTCATTTTCTGCGCTGGCACGACGAAGCGCCCCCAATATCACCGGGTCGGCCAGCGCCTCCCGCGACAGGTCACGGATCACCCGTTCCGCCTGTGCCCGCTGATCGGCGGCGCTGATCATCATGACCGGATCATTGCTGTCGGCGCAGACCGGCATGGTCACAGCCAGGGCCAGGGCCAATGGCAAAATCGCCCGGATGGATGCCGGCATCTTCCCCCCAACAGCGATGCGCACGCTTCATTCGTTAACCAAGACCTTAGCAACGGCTGCGCACCCACGCCAAGCGCCACACCCCTGCCTTCGATAAAAAAACCCCCATCCGGGTGGATGGGGGTTTTCGCGCGGGAGAAGGCGACAGAGGCACCCTGGCGGGCCACCCCTTGGTCAAATCCGGATCAGGCGCTGCGCACCTGGGCCAGGAAACGGTCCACCGTCGTGCCCAGATCGCCGGACTGACGGGCCATGTTGCGGGCAGCGGCCAGCATGTCGGTGGCCGAGGAACCGGTCTGATGGGCGACCTGCTCCAGGCTTTCGATGTTGCGAGTGACTTCCATCGTGCCCATGGAAGCCTGCTGCACGTTGCGGGCGATCTCCTTGGTGGCGGCGTCCTGCTCTTCGACGGCACCGGCCACCATTTCGGAGATGTCGTTGATCTCCGCAATGGTACGGCTGATGACGACGATGGCGTCGACGGCCTCCTTGGTGGCGTCCTGCATGGTAGTGATCTGGCTGGCGATCTCTTCCGTGGCCTTGGCCGTCTGATTGGCCAGCGACTTCACTTCGGAGGCCACGACGGCGAAGCCCTTGCCGGCCTCGCCGGCGCGCGCCGCTTCGATCGTGGCGTTCAAGGCCAGCAGATTGGTCTGGCTGGCAATGTCCGAGATCAGCTTCACGACGTCGCCAATCGACTGGGCACGCTGGGCCAGCGACTGCACGGTGCCGTTGGTCTTCTCTGCCGTCTTGGCGGCATCGCGGGCGATCTTGGCCGAGGTATTGACCTGGTTGGAAATCTCGGCCAGCGAACCGGCCAGTTCCTCAGTGGCACTGGCCACCGACTGCACATTGGCAGAAGCCTGCTGGGTGGCGGCGGCAACAGCGCTGGTCTGGGCACGGCTTTCCTCGGCCGATGCGGACAGGCCTTCGGCCGTGGACTGCACTTGGCTGGAGGCACCGGACAGTTCGGCCACGACGCCCTTGACGGAGCTTTCGAAGTCGGCGGCCAGCCTCTCCATGGACGCCTTCTTTTCGATGGCGGCCTGACGCTCTGCCTCTTCCTGACGGCGACGCAGGTTCTCCACCTCCAGGGCGTTGTCCTTGAAGACCTGGACCGACTGGGCCATGGCGCCGATCTCGTCGCCACGATGGATGCCGGGGATCATGACCGACAGGTCGCCGGCGGCCAGCTTGGACATGGATTCCTGCATGCCCTTCAGCGGGCTGCCCACGATCTTGTGCAGCATCAGCACCAGGATGCCGATCAGCACCGCCAGCACGATGATGGCAATGATGACATTGCCCATGACCGCAGAGGAGATGGCCGACTGCACGTTGGCGCGGCTCCACGCCACGGTCAGCGTGCCGACCTGGTCGCGGTTGGCGCCGGCACGGACCGGGGCCTGCGCGATCAGGAAATCATCCAGGTCCTGGACCTTCACCTCAGCCACGGTCTTTTCGATCTTGGCCTTGGTGAAGTCAAACCCAGCCATGCCCGCGGGCAGCGGCTTCTCCTTCGACGGATATTCGCTCAACACCTCGCCATCGGCATCCACCACCTTCACCGCCGACAGGCTGGTGCCCTTGGCCGTCGCGAGGTCGGCATAGCTGTCGGCGATGGCGTCCGCGTTCTTGAAGCGGACGGCGGCCGCCATCTGGGCCGCCATCATCTCCGTCACCTGGCTTTCCGACCGCGTCGAAAGGACCAGCATCGCGTCGCTCATCGACGAGGCACTGAGCCCGATGACCGCGCCCAGGCCGATAATCACGGGAACCGCGATGGAGAACGCAATCTTGCGGCTGATGGACCAGTTCCCGAACAACCCTCCCAGGCCGCCCGCGGAACCACCGGCGGCAGGCTTGCCGGCCGGTCGCATAGTCCGATTCAATGTGCTCATCTCGCTGAACCTCTCCTGTCCCTTCTCCGCACGCTACATCACTCTTTAACCTGCACCTTCAAGAAACGAACAACTGTTCGACCCAGATTTGTGCACCGCCACAAACGGCTGACGGGACCGACAACTACACGCGGTTGGATGAATGCTTGGATATATTGCATTTTACCAAATTACCGCGCCTAACCTTTGGGGTTGGGATTGCCCCTTGCCCACGCGGCATACTTTCGCATAGGTATAGCCAAGCTTGTAAAGAAAATTTCGGCTGATTCACACATGATGCCCGGGATGGATCGCAAGCCGCATGACCATTATGGTTAACACCGAACCCGGCGGAGCGGTAATGGTTAATGCCAACGAATGGTTAAGGAATGGCCGCTAGAATCGGCGGTTGAAGAGCCCAGGGAGGGGCGCCGGCGGGGATCATCGTCCGTCGAATGATAGCCGTACATATGCATGCTTGCAGACAACAAGAAGTGGCTTCAGATAGGGGCTTGGATGATGAAGAAGATGTTAGTGCCGCTCGCGGGGGCGGTTTTCATGGTTACGGCGGGCGTGGCGCATGCTGAATGCACCCTCAAGGACCCACCGGTATTGCCCGATGGCGCGGCGGCGACGGAGCCGCAGATGATTGCCGCCCAGCAGTCGGTGAAGGCCTATGTAGCAGAGACCCAGGAATATCTGGCGTGCCTCGAATTCGAAGGCAAGGGCCGCGCCGGCGGCGACTGGACCAAGAAATACAACGAAGCGTCAACGCGCATGGAGAAATTGGCAGCTGACTTCAATAAGCAGTTGCGCGCCTTCAAGTCCAAATGACGGTGACGGCAGCCCGCCCCGTTATGGTGACGGCGGCGGGCTTCCGACCGACGGCAGCGGGGGCAGCGGCTCCACGGTCACCTTCGGGATGGCCGGCGGCTTAACGATTGGCGGCATTTCCACCTGCCCGTTAAGGTCTTTCGCCTTGCGCACGCTCAGACCGTTGCGCGACCGGAATTCAGCCGGCGGGGTCGTGATCGCCCTCGAAACAAGGTTGGGCAGGGCCGACTCGTCCCAATCAGTGGGAATCGGACCCAGGCGAAGAACCACCAGATCCCGCCCCTTGGAAACATAGAGACGTGCCCCGTCGGGTCCCGACCAGAAAATGGTATCGGCGTCGGCGAACGGCTTTTTGGCGCCATTACCGTTCTTTGCCTCGAACGGCCAAGCCAGGCGCGTGCGCCAGCCATCATGGCGTGAATGAGTGATCGGCCGTTCCATCTGATCCAGCCAGGGGGCGGGCACAAGCGCGGCCCCTCCGGCCATGCCGCCTTCCAGCAGCAGCAGACCCGGCCGTAACCAGTCGCGCGCCGTTGCCTTCACGCAGCATTGCAGATAGGCCGCATTGTCGGCCGACCCCGCCGCCAGCACGCCGGGACGCGCGCCCAGCGGGCGCCACAGCTTTTCCGACAGCAGCTCGGCGACGGGCCGTCCGGCGGCGCGGGCCAGGACCAGACCCAGCACCTGCACCTCGAAACGGGTTGGCGCAAAGCGGCTGCCCGGTTCAGCACCGATTCCGGCCGACAGGGTCCAGGCGGCAGCATCGGCACCCGATGGTGTCGATGGCTGTTCCAGGCCACTTGTCCCTTCCAACAGCTGTCGCACGGTCACGCGCCCGCGCGCATCGTCGGCCCATTCCGGCAGCCAGATTCCGACGCCGGTATCCAGCCCCGGAATGATGCCGTCGCGCAACGCCTGGCCGGTAAGCAGCACCATCAGTCCGGGCACCAGATCGGAGCCATCCAGCAGATCACCCGCCTGCGCATCCGGGGCATAAAGTTCAAGTTGCAGCGCCCCCGCCTGCCAGACGAGCAATGCCTTGCTGTTGCTGGTCCGCATGAAGGTCTGCAGCGCCTTCACACCGTCGGCCGACAGGACCCCGCTGTCAGGATCACCCATGGCCAGGACGGTGCCCGGCCCCGATGCCAGCGGCAGGTCGATGACGGGCGGCTCCACCGGCTTTTCCGGGACCAGGATGCCTGCGGGATCCGCCTGCTCCGGCCCCCGCAGACGCGTCCCCCACCACGCCAGCCCCAGGGCGGCGGTGGACAGAAGGACGGCGGCGATCAGGACAGGGCGGCGCATTACATCTCCAACAAAATGGCCCCGGTCAGGAACCGTGGCGGTAAAGCGGATAATCGCGGGCCTCGACCACTTCCCACACCCCGTCCGGCTGACGGCAGAGGAAGCCGGTCGCGTGCTGGTACATGTTTTCCAGAATCACCACCGAATGAAACTCACGGCAGGGGCGGTTCTTTCCGTCGTAACCGTCGCGCAGCACCTTTACCACGCCGCGCTTGCCCGTGATCGGGTTCGCCCAGCCGACGGGAAAATCCACCGGCTTGCCCCCCAGTTCACGCAGCGCCCCCTGGAAGCCGGCAATATCGCCCTCGTCCATCACGATGCCGGTCGGCTTGGCCGGCGGCGGCGGCGGCGGTGCCTCGACGGCCGGTGGCGGGGCCGGTGGCGGCTTGGTCTGGCAACCGGCCACAACCAGCATCAGGCAAATCATCCCCAGACGGCGCATCATTTCAGTCAAACCCGCGATAGACCCATGGAAGCTGGTTCTCTAGTGCCAAACCCCCGGGGCCCAAGGCAAGGACCATCCCCTGCCCCGCGATGATTTGGCCCGCCAAAGGTGGCGCAAGCGTGGCGGGCAGCCCGACGGTTCTGTGACATCGCCACGGCCATGACGGGATGCAATGCGCCCCCGAAGCGCTGCCTTCCTCAGGCGCCGGCGCCCACTCCCGTGGGCTTGGCTTGCGCGCCACGGGGCGCGGGCCGGCCGTCGCCGGCCAAATGACGGGATGCAATGCGCCCCCGTCATTTGCTTTCCGTGCGCGGATGGCCGATAACCGGCGCAATCCTGAACCTTTTTCGGCAAAGCATCGTCCCATGGGATTCAACTGCGGTATCGTCGGCCTGCCCAATGTCGGCAAGTCCACCCTGTTCAACGCGCTGACCAGCACGGCAGCGGCCGAGGCCGCGAACTACCCGTTCTGCACGATCGAGCCGAATGTCGGTCGCGTCGGTGTGCCCGACCCGCGCCTGGACAAGCTGGTCGAGATTGCCAAGTCCCAGAAGACCGTCCCTACGCAGCTTGAGTTCGTGGACATCGCCGGCCTGGTCCGCGGCGCCTCCAAGGGCGAGGGCCTGGGCAACCAGTTCCTGGCCAATATCCGCGAGGTCGACGCCATCGTCCATGTGCTGCGCTGTTTCGAGGATGGCGACATCACCCATGTCGAAGGTTCCA
Source organism: Hydrogenophaga intermedia (assembly GCA_943371025.1). Taxonomy (GTDB): domain Bacteria; phylum Pseudomonadota; class Alphaproteobacteria; order Azospirillales; family Azospirillaceae; genus Niveispirillum. The sequence goes on along the minus strand of CALRTC020000003.1, from coordinate 107,295 downwards.
TCGAACCCGTCCGCGATGCCGAGACGGTGGAGACGGAACTGATGCTGGCCGACATGGACAGCCTGGAAAAGCGCCTGCCGCCGTTGCAGAAGAAGGCCAAGGGCGGCGACAAGGACGCCAAGGCCCTGTCCGAGCTGATGGAACGCGTGCTGGCCGCCCTGCGCGACGGCAAGCCCGCCCGCAGCGTGGAGATCAGCAACGAGGAACGGGACGCCTTCAAGCAGATGGCCCTGCTGACGGGCAAGCCCGTGCTCTATGTCTGCAATGTCGAGGAGGCGTCGGCCGGCACGGGCAACGCACTCTCCGCCAAGGTGGCCGAAATGGCCGCCCGCCAGGGTGCCGCCAGCGTCGTCATCTCCGCCGCCATCGAAGCGGAGCTGTCGCAGCTGCCGACAGAGGACAAGCTGGAATACCTGTCCTCGCTGGGGCTGGAGGAGCCGGGCCTGAACCGCCTGATTCGCGCCGGCTACAGCCTGCTGGGCCTGCTGACCTTCTTCACTGTCGGTCCGAAGGAGGCCCGTGCCTGGACCGTGCGCAAGGGCGCCAAGGCCCCCGAGGCCGCCGGCGTCATCCATACCGATTTCGAGCGCGGCTTCATCAAGGCCGAGACCATCGACTATAACAGCTATGTCACCCTGGGCGGCGAGGTCGGCTGCAAGGAAGCCGGCAAGATGCGCATGGAAGGCAAGGAATACCTGGTCCAGGACGGCGACATCTTCCATTTCCGCTTCAACGTCTGAGCGCCGGCGCGGTTCCCCCGCGACGACCCTCACACTGCTTGCGAAAGCCCCGCCCGGCACGGCCGCGCGGGGCTTTTTGTTGCCGAACTGCAACCCGTTGCAACCACGCAAATACAGTTGACTCGTGTTTCGGTATCACGAATTAAGTAACTTATTGACCCTGTCGCGCGTTGGGATTAAGCTTGTTGAAACAGGGGCGCATTGACAGGAATGGTTCCGAATGGAACCGATCCCCAAATAAGAGGCATGCGTGCGATGAGTTCGCAGATTCTGACCTTTGACCGGTCCGGCCTGACCTTGCGGTCCGCCACCGGCCAATCCATTCCGTTGAATGATATCGACGTGTCGAACGTGCATCAGGTGGTGGCGGGCGACCTGTCGGGTGATGGCGTGGCTGACATCGTGGTGGCACGCGATGACGGCAGCTATGCCTGGTATGACGGGCAGCCGGGTGGCGGCGCGCCGGTGAAGCACAGCCTGGAATTCAGCCTGGCCGTGCCCGCCGTGCCCGCCATGCTCGGCATCAGCCTGGTGACCAATCTGGTCGGGATCGCCGACGCCAATGGTGACGGCCGCAACGAAGTGGTGTTCAGCGCCTATACGCTCTACGACGACACCAAGTTCAGCCCCGGCGACGGCATGATGCATATCCTGCCGTTCCCTTATGGCAACGATGCCCTGCCCCCGGGTGAGGACGCTGCATCGGGTCCGATCAATTATGGCATCGCCGTCGGCGAACCCTATGGCGCGGGTTCCGCCCCATCCATCGCCGTGGGTGAACCCTATGGCAGCCTGTTCCCCGGCTTTGATCCGTCGAAGATCAAGGTCGACCTGCACGGCATCCCGCTGGATACCGACGGCACCGTCTATGTCCGCGACCCGGCCGACGGACCGGTCAAGGATCCGGGCGGGCGCATGATGGAACCGGCCATGCAGTATTATGGCGTGGATACCAAGACCGGTGACATCTATGTCATCTGGGACAATCAGGATCGCAACCACGAGCTGGTGGCCTTCGGCAACCTGGATGCGCGCGGCGGCACGGACGTGCTGTTCCGTGACAAGACGACGGGCGAGCTGTTCGTGAAGAACGACCTGTCGGACCAGTTCTTCGTCACCGCCATGACGGCGGACAGCAATGTCAGTGTCGTTGACGTGGGCAACTTCCACGGCGACAACAGCCTGGACGAAATCCTGTTCTATGATGCGGGTACCCGTGAATTCAGCGTGTGGGTCCACCCGCCCTTCGACATCGCCACCTCCTACATGGCTGGCGTCGACTATTTCCAGACCCTGTTCAAGATGGACCGCGGCTGGGACTTTGCCGGCACCAGCGACATTGATGGTGACGGGATCAAGGACATCATCATCGCCAATGTCGGTGACTTCGCCGCCCATCAGAAGGGCTGGCAGGTGCCGGTCGCCTATTTCAGCTCGGCCAGCCAGGAACTGGTCGACCTGGGCAGTTTCGACCACACGTCCCTGGTGGGCATCGGCAATTTCTACGACGGCCCCAGCATTCTGTGATCATGGTCGCGGCGCCAAAGAGCCATTGAGCCGTTGACAGGAAGACGGGCGGTTCCATCCGGGACCGCCCGTTTTTGCGTCCCTGCCGTCATGATTGTGTCATGGAGGCCGCACGCGCGCGAATAATGCAGTTGCCGGACCGCCTTCCGTTACGTCACCCCCTTCCACCGGGTCAGGCCATTGGCTACCGTTGTCAGGTGCAGCAACGGGCCAAGCCTTAGAAATCGCCCGCCTGTGGGAGGAACAACCTGATGAATACCCGTCTTCTGGGTGGCACGGCGCTCGCCGCCATCCTGTCCCTGTCCGCCATTGCCGGCGTGGCGCCGGCCGCAAAGGCACAGCTGACCGACATCAGCTCCCTGATCGTCTTCGGCGACAGCCTGAGCGACACCGACAATCTCCGTTTTGTCAGCCCCACCAGCCGCCCCACCGCCCCCTATGTGAACGGCCGCTTCTCCAATGGCCCCGTCTGGGCCGAAGGTCTGGCCGCCAGCAATGGCTGGGCGTTGAGCAGCCGCGCCTTCGGTGGCGCCCGTGCCACCCGCACCTCACCCATCGACCTGACGGCACAGGTGGACACGTTCCTGACCGGCGGCACCAAGATTTCAGCCGACAGCCTTGTCGGCATCTGGATCGGCGGCAATGACTACATCGCCGTGCTGACGCAGCCGCAGTCCAACCCGACCGCCGCCGCGCAGGCCGCCGTCGCAGCCACGGCATCGGCCGTCACTACCCAGGCCGGGAGGCTGTATGGTGCCGGCGCCCGCCAGTTCGTGCTGGTCAACCTGCCGCCGCTGGGCTCCATCCCGCTGACCAGCGGTCTGTCGGCCAGCGACAAGGCCTCGGCCAACACCGTTTCCGACCTGCATGCCGAAGCCATCCGCGGGGCCGCCGCCGCCCTGCGCGCCCAGGGTGCCACCGTCACCGTGGTGGATGCCAAGGCCCTGTTCCAGGACATGCTGGCCAATGGCGCCACTTACGGCTTCTCCAACGTCACCGTTCCCTGCTATGCCCCCATCGGGCCCGGCGGGTCGCTGGTGGCCACGGGTGCCTGCGCCACGGCGGCCGGTGCGGCTTCCACCGTCTTCTTCGACGCCCTGCATCCGACGGCCGCGGCCCACGCCGTGGTGGCGCAGTTCGCCAATGGCACCCTGTCGGGCGCCTATGAGGCCCCGGCGGCCCTGGCCACCAGTTCCGAAGCGGCCCAGCGTCTGCTGGATCTGGCCAATGACGGTATCGCCGCCCGCATGTATGGCGTGCGCACGGGCCAAGGCTCGGTCAATGTGATCGGCGCCCAGGCCGGGCAGGACAACCGCGCCGGTCTGTTCACCTTCGGCAGCTACCTGAAGGGCAAGCGCGACGCCATCGACGGCCAGTTCGGCTATGATTATGACGGCTTCAACGCCGGCATCGGCCTGGATTACCAGGTCGACAGCCATGTCGTCGCCGGTATCGCCGCCAGCTATGGCAAGGTCAACCTGGACACCGACGGCGATTATTCGTCGCTCGATGCCAAGGCCGTGAACCTGCAGGCCTATTTCACGGCGGCCGCCGATGACCTGTGGCTGGACGGCGTCCTGTCCTACAGCTTCGACGATTACAGCTCCGATCGCATCACGCGCTTCAACCCCTACCCGACGGCGTCGGGCGATTATAAGGGCAATACCTACGCCCTGGCGGGCACGGTGGGTTACACGCCCATCGCCGGTTCCTTCGCCATGGGCCCCGTGGTCAGCGTGCGCTATGCCCGCAGCCGCGTTGAAGGCTACAAGGAAAAGGGCGGTGGTCCGCTGGCCCTGACCTGGGATGACATCGAAGCCGAGAGCCTGGTCGGCAGCGTCGGCGGCCAGATCAGCGGCGTCGGCACCAGCGTCATCCCGCAGGTCCGTCTGGCCTATGAGCATGAGTTCAAGGGCGACAGCCGCGCCGTCGTCGGCCATTTCGCCAATGGCGAGATGGTCGGCACGGATCCGGGCGCCGGCAAGCGCGGCCGCGTCGCCATCGGCGCCAATCTGGTCACGGAAACGGCAGAGAATGTGTCGGTGTCGCTGGGCTATATCGGCCGCTTCGCCGGTGCGGAACGTCAGGACCATGCCCTGTCGGCCCATCTGAAGATCGGCTTCTGATCAGGCGGAGAGTTCAGCCGCCTCATGGAGCAAGGGCCGCGACGGTTCGCCGTCGCGGCCCTTTTTCTTTGTCGCCTTGCGGCCCCGCCACCGGCAGGCGGCGGCCGGTGCCAGCAGAAAGGGCCGCACCGGTCACCCGGTGCGGCCCCAGCAGGTGCCCCGATGGCGTGCCCCCACACCATCGGGGCCAACCACTTGCGCCGTGCGGCGCCCCACCGCCACCAGCACAAGGGGAAGCCCTGGTTCCCCCTCGCCTGCCCCAATCCCGTGCAGACGATCGACAGCGTCTGGCACGTTCCGGACGGGCCCCGGTGATCGCCCGATCACCGGGAATTCACATCAATGGACCGCGAAAGTCCGCTGTGACGCGCGGCGCACCTCTGCCGCATACAGCCTCGGGAACAGCTTGTAGAGCAGGGCCGCCACGGCGGGCAGCAGCACGACGGCCCCGATCATGTTGGCCAGGAAGATGAAGGTCAGCAGCACGCCCATATCAGCCTGGAACTTCAGGTCGGAGAAGATCCAGGTGAAGGTGCCGACCGCCAGCGTCAGACCGGTGAACAGGACCGAGCTGCCGGTTTCCTGCAAGGTCCGGTAATAAGCCTCGGCGAAATTCAGCCCGTGCTTCAGATAGGACTGAAGGCGGTTGAAGATGTAGAGGCCGTAATCGACACCGATACCCACGCCCAGCGCCGCGGCCGGCAGGGTGGAAATCTTCAGCCCGATCCCCAGCCAGGTCATCAGCGCGTTGCACAGGATCGACACCACGATCAGCGGCAGCACGGTGGCCAGCGAGCCGACCAGCGAGCGGAAGGTGATGATGCAGAACAGGATCACCGTGACATAGACCAGCAGCAGCATGGGCTTTTCAGCCTTGGTCACCGCCTGATTGGTGGCCGCCATGACACCGACATTGCCGGTGGCCAGGCTGAAGGTCACGGTCTGCGACGGGTTGTCGGTCTTGTATTTCTCCACCGCATCGACAATGCGCTGGATGGTGCCGGCCTTGTGGTCCTTGGTGAAGACCATCACCGGCATGACCGAGCAGTTGGAATTCAGCAGGCCGGTCGAGGTTTCGACGGGCGACACGGTACGGACCAGCACCTGCGAATTGCGCGGCAGGACGCGCCAGTTCAGGTTGCCTTCGTTCCAACCCGCATTCACCGTCTTCATCGCCGTGGCCATGGAAATGGCGGACTGCACGCCTTCCACATTATTCATGGCCCAGGTGAAGTCATCGACCTGCTGGATGATGGAATGGTCGATGCAACCGTCATCCTTGGTTTCTGCGATGACCTGGATGACGTCCACGCCGATGGCAAAGCGGTCGACGATCAGATCGGCATCCTGGTTGTAGCGGCTGGTGGGGCGCAGTTCCGGCACACCGGCCGCCGTATCGCCCACGATCATATGGCGCTGTTCCCAGGCCGAGATGCCAAACACCAGAACACCGATCGCCACCATGACCACGGCCCCCTTGGGCCGGGCGAAGACGGCGAACAGGCGCCACACCGGGTCAAACCGGCCGACCTGGCCCGACACGCGGGCGCGGTACTTGTCGCCCAGCGGCAGATAGGACAGGGCCACCGGCAACACCCACAGGTGGGTGATGATGATGATCAGCATGCCGATGGAGATCGACACTGCCAGTTCCTGGATCATCTGGATCTGGATGATGGCGATGGTGACGAAGGCCAGCGCATCCGCCCCCAGGGCGGACGCCCCGGGGATCAGCAGGCGTTCAAAGCTGATCCGCGCCGCCGTAAAGGCGTCCGCGCCCTTGCCGATTTCCTGGGTGATGGTACCCACATTCTGCACGCCATGGCTGATGGCAATGGCGAAGACCAGGAAGGGCACCAGGATCGACAAGGGGTCGATGCCATAGCCCAGCAGCACCAGAAGGCCGAACTGCCACACCACGGTGCAGAGCGAGATGCCCAGCATGGTGAAGGTCATCATCCAGCTCTTGCCATAGCCATAGACGAGAATGGCGGTGATGACGAAGGCGACGGCGAAGAACATCAGCACGCTTTTGGCGCCGTCGGCGATATCGCCCATGGCCTTGGCGAAGCCGATGATATGGACCTGGATCTTGTCATCCTCGAACTTCTTGCGGATCCCCTCCAGCTGCTGGGCCACCGCCATGTAATCCAGCTTCTTGCCCGTGCGCGGGTCGATCTCCACGAGTTGCACGCTGACCAGCGCGGCGGTGAAATCCTCCGCCACCAGACGCCCGACCTGCCCCGATTTCAGCACGTTCTCACGCACGATGGGCAGCCATTGGTCATTGGGCTGGAATTCGGCCGGGATGACGTTGCCACCAGCAAAGCCGTCTTCAACGATCTCGATGAAGCGGACGTTCGGGGTGAAGATGCTGGTGACGCTGGCGCGGTCAACACCGGGGACGAAGAACACCTCCTCCGTCACCTGCTTCAGCCGCGTCATGAATTCCGGCGTATAGATGTCCCCCTGCTTCACCGACAGAGCCACCAGCACCCGGTTGGCGCCGCCGAACTCCTTCTTGTACTTCACGAAGGTCTGCATATAGGGGTGATCAAGCGGCAGGCTTTTCTCAAAGCCGGCATCGACGCGCAGCTTGGAACCCTGCCAGCCCATGAAGGCCGTCAGCACGGCGAATACGATCAGGATCAGCAACCGGTTCCGGAAGGTCCAGTATTCAAGCCGTGACGGAAGGGACGGGGATTGGGACATGTCGGTACGCCTTGGGGCTGCAAGGGATCGGGGCGGGCGGGATCAGGGCTGGGCCGTCAGCGGGCCCGCTTCCCCCAACAGAATGACATTGCCATCGGCGGCCTGGATGGCATCAGCCAGGGCGACGCGGTCGGGACGCTTGGTCGCCGTGAAGGTCCGACCGCCATCACCGCTGGTCAGGATGGTGCCCTGGGCGCCGACCAGGATGACGGAGCCATTGGCCAGCACGGCACCGCCCATCAGGCCGGCCGTCGTGCCGCCATCGATGGCCGCCCAGGTCTTCCCGGCATCATCGCTGCGCAGGATGTTGCCCTGCAGACCGTAGGCCAGAAAACTCCGCGGGCCCAGAGCCAGCGCGTCGAAGAAGGAGCCGTCATAGGGCGTTTCCAGCTTCTGCCAGGTGGCGCCGGCATCGGGGCTGAACAGCATCGTGCCCGCCTCGCCAGCGATCAGCCGCGTCTCCGGTGTCGGGGCCAGGATGGCGTTGAAATGGAAATCATCCTCGCTGATTTGGCGGCTGTCCCAGGTGACGCCGCCATCGGCTGTTTCCAGATACAGACCATAGGCACCCACGGCGATACCGTGCTGGCCATCGGCACTGAACAGCACATCCATCAGCGGTTGTTCCAGATCGGGATCGGCATGCTGCACCTCCCAGCTCTCGCCACCATCCGTGGTGTGCAGGATCACGGCGTCATGCCCGACGGCCCAGCCGCGCCTGGCATCGGCAAAGCTGGCACCCGTCAACGCGGCGTTGGCGGGCACGGGCACCTGTCGCCAGGTGCGGCCATTGTCGTCCGACAACAGGATATGTCCGCGTTCCCCAACAGCCACCAGCCGATCCCCCGCCCGGGCCGCGCCCAGCATCAGCGAATGCGTGGCCAGCGGCGCAATGATGGCGGGGCGCAGCGCCGGTGCGGCATCCTGTGCTGTAGCGGCGGGCACAGTCCCCAGGGCCAGCAGGCAAAGGCAGGCCGCCAGGGGACGGGCGAGAAGCGGGGCACGGAACATCTGGTCACCGGAATGGTTTGGTTAACGATCGCCAAGAGACGGAAAAGGGCCGGCCGGTGTAACCCGGCCGGCCCGTGGACCGATCACCGATCAGCGCACGCCGGCGCGGCGCAAGCTGTCGGGGGAGAAATCGGCATCCGTCAACTTCGCGTCGAACTTGTACGGCGCTTCCTGGTTATCCAGACCGATCACGGTATAGCGGCCGGACTGCAGGTCATAGAGCGTATCCAGCGTCGACCAGAAGGTCGGGACCGAATAATACTCCACCGGATGGCACTCCGCCACACGCCACATTTCGCCACGGGCATCCAGGTGGTCGGCAACCAGGATCTGCCAGCTGTCCTCGTCAATATAGAAGCGGCGCTTGGCATAGATGTGGCTGGTACCCTGCTTCAGCGTGGCTTCCACCACCCAGACGCGGTGCAGTTCATAGCGGGCCAGATCCTGATTGATATGGCCGGCCTTCATGATGTCGTCGTACTTGGTGTCCTTGGAATGCAGCTTGTAGGAATTGTACGGGACATACATTTCCTTCTTGCCGACCAGCTTCCAGTCGTAACGGTCGGGCGCACCCGAATACATGTCGAAATTGTCGGTCGTGCGCAGACCATCGGACGCCGTACCCGGATTGTCATAGGCGACATTCGGGGCGCGACGGACGCGACGCTGACCGGGATTGTAGGTCCAGGCCGAACGCGGCTCCTTCACCTGGTTGATCGTCTCATGCACCAGCAGGATTTCACCGGCCAGACGGGCCGGCGCCGTCACTTCCTGCAGGAAGTAGAGCGAGGTGTTGCTGCTGGTGCCACCCGGGGCCTGATACAGGTACTTCACCTGCTCATGCAGCATGATCAGGGTGTAGCTGCCATCGGTCTGCGGGTTGGCCTGGCCGACCATGCGTTCCGTTGCCTCGCCGCGATAGCGCAGCAGGTGGTTCCACACCGCCTCCACGCCTTCCTTCGGGATCGGGAACGGCACGCCTTCCTTGGCCCCTTCCACACCATTGCCACCGTCGGCCAGCTTGGCGCGCGAGGCGTTGGCGACGGTTTCCTTGTAGATGCGGTCCGGGAACGCTGCGGAGCGGCGGGTCGGATAGACGTTCAGCTTGTAGGACGGATAGCGCTTCAGCAAGGCCTTCAGGCCCTCCGGCAGCTTGTCCTGATACTGGGCCATGTTCGCCGCGGTGATGGTGAACTTCACCTTGTCCTCGGGGAACGGGTCGGTCTCAATGGTGCCGGCGGACCAGCCGGCCGGTGCCTTGGACAGGCCGCCGGTCCATTCCGGAATGCTGCCATCGGCATTGCCGGCCTTGATGGCGCCCATCGGCGTCAGGGTCTTGCCCAGATCGGCGGCGGTCTGCGCCAGGGCGGGAAGAGCGAAAGCCAGGGCGACAACGCCACCCAACAGTGCGGACTTCATACGGAACATGCGTTTCCTCCTCGATCGCTTGTCTTTTCGGCGGGTGGCGTCAGAACGAGTATTTGACGCTGGCCGAGACGAAGTCGCGATCGTTGATCAGGTTGAACTTCCCAGCCCCGAAATAGTTGGAGTAGCTCAGGTCGATGGTGACCATCTCACGCACCACGGCGCGCAGACCCAGGCTGACGGCCTTGCGACCCTCCACGAAGTTGCTGAGCGGCGTCGGCGTCGTCCCGTTCACATCCTGCTGCCAGGAGATGCTGGGGAACAGGTTCACACCGGGGAACGCGTTCAGATAGTCGAAGCGGACAGCCGCCCGATACCCCCACGAGAAGGCATCGGCGAAACCGTCGGTGGCCAGATCGGCCATGCCGCCGCGGCCGGTGAATGCCGGGTTGCCGCCAACGACCGTGCCGGGGCCTTCCAGGCGCAGCACGCTCTTTTCCGGCATGTCATGGATCCAGGTGCCACCCACTTCAGCCACGATCACCCACTGATCGGCACCGAAGGCACGCTCGAACGCCTTGGTGGCAGTCATCTGGGCTTGGGTCACGTCGAATTCGTCATAACCCTGGATGCGCTTGCCGAAGAAGCGGCTGGCCAGGTCGGCGGAGATGGCAGCGGCCGTGGTGCCCTGGATCACCCCCATCTTCTTGACGATCTGGTTGGTGTTGAACAGGTTCGCCCCCCCCACCGCGCCGGCGTTGGCGCCCGCCGTCGCACCGGCGGTGGCGCCCGCCGTCTCAAACGCCGTGCGCGTACCGCCCGGCGAGCCGGCAGCGGCGGCGATGCCGGCACTGATGGCACCGGCGGCGGCCGGGCTGATGGCCTGGATCTGCTCGAAGGTCCGGCCCTTGAACGCGGCCAGGGCCGGGTTGCCGGCCACGGCGGCAGCGACGGCACTGTCGAAGGAGGCGCTGCCCTGGGCCTTGCCGGCGGCGGCACCGGCCGCCTGGCCCTGGGAGATCAGGCCCAGGATCGTCGGCGCGGCCAGCGTGGCCTGCAACAGTTCCACATCGTCCAGCTGGAGGGGCTGGTTCTTGCGGAAGCTCAGCTCACCCTGCAACGAGATGCCGGCGATGGTCGTCGTGTTGAACGAACCGCCGAACAGCTGGATATCCTCCGGATATTCGGCGCGATAACGCGAGGACTTGGTGAACTCGCTCGGTGCCGACTGGAACGCCGACAGCGACCCGACGATGGAGCTGAGCACCGGCACGCGGGAATGATAATTGATGTGGTACAGGCCGAACTCGGTGTTGTTCAGCTCTTCCGAGAACATGCGCAGGGCAAAGCCATACTGGCCGCTGTCGCTGGGCGTATCGTCGGCGGCGCGCGGCACCACGGTGCCGAACGGCGTCAGGGACTGCACACCGCGGAAATTGTTCAGGATCGGATTGGGATACTTGTCCACCGGGAAGACGTTGCCGCCCGCCACCGCACCCTGGTTCGGGCTGTCGGTGAACAGATAGTTGCCGAAGCCGATGAACAGGTGATCGCCACCGGGCGACGCCGCGTCGTTGGTGGAGAAGAAGGAACCCGACGCCTCCGGCTCGGTGTTGTTCCACTTGAACTGATAGAACGCCTCCAGCGAGATGTTCTCATTCAAGGAGAAGTTGATGTCCGCGAGCGGGACCGGCAGGAAGCCTTCCTTCAGCTCCGACCCCGGCACGCGCAGCGCCGATACGTCGATCGGATTGATGGTGTTGATGCCGTTCTGGATGAACGTGCTTTCACCCCAGCTCAACACCTGCTTGCCGACGCGGATATCCAGCGAGGAGCTCTCGCCCACCTCGAAATTGCCATAGACGAAGGCATCCAGCAGGTCGATATCGCGCCCCACGCGCTCCACCGTGTCGGACGACAGGTCGAAGCGGCCCGTGCGGGCGCCGGCGCTGCTCGACTTCTTGGCGTTGATGACGTCGTAGAAATAGGTGCCGCGGACGAAGGCGCCCAGATTGCCGTAATTCAGCTTCAGTTCGTGCGTGACACGGCCGGCCGCCGAAACCAGGCCCTTGCCATAGTTCAGGTCGCCATTGTCGCCATTGATGGAGTTGGCTTTCCCGCCATTGGCCACGCCGATCAGATCGTCATCGGGGCTCTGCACACGGAACAACGCGCCCAGCGTCACCGTCGTGTCGAAGCTGCCGCTCAACTCGCCACGGTTGAAGCTGACGGCGTTGGCAGTCCCGACCAGCAACATCGGGGCCAGGATGGCCGCGGCACTCACCCCGGACAATATCCGGCGATCCATGCGCACCTGCGGCGTCGTTTTCCGTGCCATGCGTTTCCTCCTCGCATCCCATTCTTATCATTCCCCGGCTAAGGGCCGGCGGCCGACCCTTTGGGCCGGGGGAATTTCGCGTAACCTTTTCGTAAAGGCCGCTATGTGGGGACGTCAAGGCTTCTATGCGTCATCCCTCCCGGGAAGCGTCGTTTGATGTCCGCTTTGGCAAAAAAGACACAATTTTCGTCCAGTTTCCAATGGTTTGGATAAAATTACGGCAATCCGGTGAAACGCTTGTTTTATAGGCAGGCTCCCGCCATACGGGAAATTTTGCACTTGCGAGAGACGAAAATGCCTCTCAAGCCCTTGTGACGTCTACGTCAACCAACGGCTTCAAGCACACCATTGGGTTGTAGGAATCGGGCCTCCAGGTCGCCCGGAGGCAGCGGCCGGGAGAAGAAGTAGCCCTGCATCTCGTCGCAATGATGCGCGCGCAGGAATTCCAGCTGCTCCTCGGTCTCGATTCCCTCCGCCACCACCTTCAGGCCCAGCTGCCGGCCCATGGCAATGATGGTGGCAGCGATGGCCCCCGTATCGGCATTGGTCGGCGCCTCGCTCACGAAGGAACGATCCACCTTCAGCGTCGTGATCGGCAGCCGGCGCAGGTAGGACAGCGAGGAATAGCCCGTGCCGAAATCGTCGATGGCGATTCGGATGCCGCGGTTGCGGATCTCGTTCAGCGTGTCGGCGATATAGGCCAGATTGGACATCATGGCCGTCTCTGTGATCTCGATCTCCAGCAGCTCCGGCGGCACGCCATATTCCTGGCACAGCGCGAAGACGCGCTCGGCGAACATCGGCGTGGCGATCTGGCGAACCGAGACATTGACGGCCACCGGGATGGGGGCAAAGCCGCGCACCTGCCAGTCGTGGATCTGGGCCAGTGCGGCACGCATGACCCATTCCCCAAGCGGAACGATCAGGCCCGTCTCTTCCGCTACCGGAATGAACTTCACCGGCGGGATCATGCCGATTTCCGGATGCTGCCAGCGGATCAGGGCTTCCACCCCCACGGCATGCAGATTGCCCATGGCGATCTTGGGCTGGTAATGCAGGAAGAACTGCCCCTGTTCCAGCGCCTCGCGCAGGGAATGTTCCAGGGACAGGCGGGCCACCGCCGCCTCGTTCATTTCCGGCGTGAAGAAGCGGTAGCCATTGCCGCCTGCCGCCTTGGCATTGTGCATCGCCGTATCGGCGTCGCGCATCAGGGCGTGAAAATCCGCCCCGTCGCCGGGGAACAGGGCGATGCCGATGGAGGTGGTGACAAAAAGCTGCTGGCCATCGATGCCGAAGGGGCGCGACAGGCTGACCAGGATGGTCTCTGCCACACGGGCCGCCATCTGCGGATCGGGCAGGTCCTCCGCCACGATCAGGAATTCGTCCGCACCCAGGCGGCCCACCGTATCGGCAGCGCGCACACAGGAACCCAGCCGCTGCGCCAGCGCACGCAACAGCTTGTCACCTGCCTGGTGCCCCAGGCTGTCATTGACCAGTTTGAACCGGTCGATATCCAGCAGCAGCACGGCCACCGTCGTGCCCTTGCGCCCGGCATGGGCCAGTGCGTGCTGCAGGCGGTCCTGCACCAGTGTACGGTTGGGCAGACCCGTCAGCGGGTCGTGCGTACTGACATACATCAGCTGTTCTTCGAACCGCTTGCGGTCCGAGACGTCAGTCATGGTGCCGGTGAAACGCAGCGGCCGACCGCTTTCATCACGGATGGCCTGGCCGCGCGCTTCGATCCACACCCAGCTGCCGTCGCGGTGGCGCAAACGGTAAAGGGAGAGATAGTCGCCGACATCACCGCTCAGGTAGCGCTCGATCTGGCTTTGGGCCAGTTCCTTGTCGTCGGGATGCAGCAGGCCGTCGAACAGCTTGTTGGCATACATCGCGTCGACCGCGTCATAGCCCAGCATCTCGATGAACTCGGGCGACCACCAGTAGGTGCCCTTGGTATAGGAATTATCGAACACACCGGAACGGGTGGCGCGTACGGCCAGCTTCAGCCGCTCCTCACTCTCGCGCAGCGCCTGTTCGGCGCGCTTGCGCTGGGTGATATCCTGCACAACGCAGATGGCTGTCCGACGGTCGCCCAGACGCATCTGGCTGACGCCGAACGCCATGGCGAACACCTCGCTATTGCGGCGGCGCCCCTGGATTTCGGCCCGGTTGTCGGCCCGCTGCTCCTCATCCGACCGGCGCAGGCAGGTCATCAGCGCCACAGCGACGCGCGTCCAGTCCCGTTCCTCGATCAGGGTCACGAAGGGCTGGCCCACAGCCTCCCCGTCATTATAGCCGAACAACGACTGGGCGGCCGCGTTCATCGTCTCGATGCGCAGATCCTCGTCCAGGGTGATGATGCCATCGGCCACATTGTCCATGATGCCCGACAGGCGCGTCTCACGCTCACGCAGGGCCTGTTCGGCACGCACACGCTCGACCAGGGAATGATCGAACTGGACCAGCACCTCGTTGATGGTCTTGGCCAGCAGGCCCAGTTCGTCATCATCATGGCGCGCAGGCACGGCCAGCAGCTTTTCGGCGGGGCGCTGCGGATTGATCTCCGCAATGGCCGTGGACATGCGCAGGAAGGGCTTGGTCAGGGTGGAATAGAACATCACCACCAGGATCAAGGCCAAAGCCACGGTCCAGATGATGCCCGTCGACAGCACGACGCCCGACCGGCGGAAGAATTCCTGTGCGATCAGGAACCGGTCGATGGACACGCGCAGTTCGCCGACATTCTGGTTATGGCGTTCGATGACCAGCGGGATGGAGAAGGTCTTCTCCACCGGCAGCAGCATCTCCGCCAGCCATTTCAGCTGTCCTTCAGCCTGCGGGCGTTCGCGGGCGGCCAGTTGGTTGCCGAAATCCTCCAGGATGACGGCCCGGTAGATGGGCTTATATTCAAACAGACCGGTGACGACGCGGTCGGCCAGCGCCTGGTCGAAGGAATAGGCGCTTTCCGCCGCCGCTTCCCGCATGATCGACAGGACCTGCTTCACCAGCTGGTCGGACTGCCGCTCCATATCCAGAAGGTCGATGGTGATCTGGGCCGTCGACAGGACCAGGCCAAGCATCAGGGTGACCAGCGCGGTGTTGCGCGCCTGCTTGAAGGACAGCCGCTTGCGCAACGGCACGCGCGCCACCGCCGACAGCGGCTCGTTCCCGCCTTCGGGCAGGATCTCCGTCTCGGCCGGTTCAGGCGATAGCGTCACTTTCATTCACACCCTGCGCCCCATACCCACTGCTGCATCCGTCAAGCCCGGGAGCCGGTATATTCCGCCCCATCCAGCCATCCGCGCCCCCACGGAATGCACCATCAAGGATAGTCTGCCTTTATATAAACGGATATGACAATCCCTTTAACCAATTGCCGGTTCAGCACCGACATAGCGTACGTCTTTCGGGGTAGCGTCGGCGGCCCTCTCTTTTCTGGAAACCTTGTTTACCGGGCGTCATCGCGGAAGGATGGCACCCGGTGACCGAATCACCCCCGTCGCCGGGGATTGACCCACACCACACCGGCAATGCTATCACCCTGGCGCGAACCAGAAGCGTAGAGGCGGAAATGCGCATTCTTTTCCTGGGCGCCGGTGGCGTCGGCGGCTATTTCGGCGGACGGCTGATGGAGGCCGGAGCCAATGTCAGCTTCCTGGTCCGTCCCCGGCGTCAGGCACAGTTGATGGAGAACTGGCTGCGGGTGGAAAGCCCGCACGGGTCCATCCGGATGCCGGCACAGACAGTGACCAAGGCCCGCAAGCCCTATGATCTGGTCGTGCTGACCTGCAAGGCCTACGATCTGGACAGCGCCATGGACAGTATCGCTCCCGCCGTCGGGCCGGACACGGTTGTCATGCCGCTGCTGAACGGACTGGCGCATCTGGATCGTCTGGACACCGTCTTTGGCGTGGAACGCGTGATGGGCGGCCTGTGCCACATCCCCATCACCCTGGACAGTGAGGGCGTGATCCGCCACCTGTCCAATATTCACAAGCTGGTGTTCGGCGCCCGCCATCCGTCACAGCTTCCCATGGTCGACGCTCTGGCCGAGGCTTTCCGCCCGACCAAGGTGGATTGGCAGCGCAGCGACACCATCATGCAGGATCTGTGGGAGAAATACTTCTTCCTGACCACGCTGGCCGGGGCCACCTGCCTCATGCGCGGGTCGGTGGGCGCCATCAATCGCCAGCCAGGCGGCGCCGACTTCATCCGCGCCATGCTGGCCGAATGCCAGGCCGTGGCGACAGCGGAAGGCCATGCGCCCACCCCCGCGATCCTGGAGGAATACCGGCCGCAGCTCTGGGACAGCCAGAGCCCCGTCAACGCCTCCATGGCGCGCGACATGGCCCGGGGCGGGCGGACGGAGGCCGAACATATCCTGGGCGACATGGTCCGCCGCGCTGCGCTGCACGGCATTGCCACCCCCCTGACGAACCTTGCCCTGATGCATCTGCGCGTGCATGAGGAACAGGTGGCCGCCCGGACCCACCAGGGCTGAAACCGGCCTTGATGCGGACAGCCCCCTCCGTTACGGTGGCGCACCTTCCGCCGGCAGGAAGCACCCGGTAAACAGGGGCGGCCGGCGTCATCGGACGGGGGCACATGGACGCGTCAGCGCTGGGGACTTTTCTCCAATACCTTATCAATGGCCTCGCCTTGGGCGCCATTTATGGGTTGATCGCCATCGGATACACGATGGTGTACGGCATCATCCGCATGATCAATTTCGCCCATGGCGAGATTTACATGATCGGCGCCTTCGTGGCGGTCACCACCTTCTCCATCCTGGCGGCTGTCGGCATCACCTCGGTGCCGCTGGCGCTGCTGCTGGTGCTGCTGGTCGCCATCGCGTTCACGGCCGCCTATGGCTGGACGGTGGAACGCGTGGCCTACCGCCCCTTGCGCGGCGCGCCAAAGCTGGCGCCGCTGATCAGCGCCATCGGCATGTCGATCCTGCTGCAGAACTACGTCATGCAGACGCAGGGTGCGCGGCCCAAGCCGCTGGCCCCCGTCATGAATGGCGGCCTGACGCTGTGGCAGGGGGACGGGTTTGCCGTCAGCATCTCCTATATCCAGCTGTTCATCATTCTGCTGACCCTGGCACTGATGCTGGGCTTCACGCAGTTGATCAACCGCACGGCCCTGGGCCGTGCGCAGCGGGCATGCGAGCAGGATCGGACCATGGCCGGCCTGCTGGGCATCAATGTCGACCGCACCATCAGCCTGACCTTCGTCATGGGGGCAGCATTGGCCGCCGTCGCGGGCGTTCTGGTCACCATGTATTACGGGGTCATCGACTTCTATATCGGCTTCCTGGCGGGCATGAAGGCCTTCACGGCCGCCGTGCTGGGCGGTATCGGCAGCCTGCCGGGCGCCATGCTGGGCGGGTTGCTGATCGGCCTGATCGAGGCGTTCTTCACCGGCTATGTGTCGGGTGCCTACAAGGATGTCGCCTCCTTCTCCGTACTGATCCTGGTGCTGGTCTTCCGGCCCACCGGCCTGCTGGGCCGCCCCGATATCGAGAAGGTGTGAGCCATGGCCATCACCAACCATATCAAGGGTGCGCTCATCTCCGCCCTGGTCGCCATGGTCCTGGCCGTGCCCTTCATCGGCCTGCACACCATTTCCACCGACCAGGGCCTGATCGTCGAAAGCCGCTGGGCCTGGGTCGGCTGGTCAGGGCTGATCGTCCTGATCGGCAGCTTCGTCCTGGCCGTTGCGCGCGAAACCCTGGCCGCCCGCCGCGCCCAGGCGCCGAAGCGGACCGCCGGGACCAAACCCAAGCGCGATGATGCGCTGACAGCCAAGCTGTCCAGGGGCTTCGTCATTGCCATTACCCTGCTGGCCGTCACCCTGCCCTTCATGCCCTTCTCCGACCGCTACATCATGGATGTCGGCACCACGGTGCTGATCTATGTGCTGCTGGGCATGGGGCTGAATGTCACCGTGGGGCTGGCGGGCCTGCTGGATCTGGGCTTTGTCGCCTTCTACGCCATCGGCGCCTACAGCTTCGCCATCCTGTCGACCAAGCTGGGCCTGGGCTTCTGGGTGTGCCTGCCGCTGTCGGGCCTGATCGCGGCCCTGTTCGGCGTGCTGCTGTCCATGCCCATCCTCCGGCTGCGCGGGGATTATCTGGCCATCGTCACCCTGGGCTTCGGCGAGATCACACGCATCGTCATTCTGAACTGGCAGGAATTCACCGGCGGGCCGGCCGGCATTTCCGGCATTCCGCGCCCCACCCTGTTCGGCATGTCCTTCGACAAGCGCCCGCCGGAGGGGCTGACTTCCTTCCACGCCGTCACCGGGATCGATTTTTCCAGCGAACACCGGCTGATGTTCCTCTATTTCATCGCCCTGACCCTGGTGCTGTTCGCGGCCTGGGTCATCAACCGCCTGCGCGCCCTGCCCGTTGGACGGGCGTGGGAAGCCCTGCGCGAGGATGAGATTGCCTGCCGGTCGCTGGGCATCAACCCGGTCGCATCCAAGGTGTCGGCCTATGCCGTGGGCGGCATGCTGGGCGGGTTCGCCGGCTGCTTCTTTGCCGCGCGCCAGGGCTTCGTATCGCCGGAAAGCTTCACCTTCATGGAAAGCGCCCTGATCCTGGCCATCGTGGTGCTGGGGGGTCTGGGCAGCCAGATCGGTGTGGTCATCGCCGCCCTGTTCATCGTGCTGCTGCCGGAAGTGGGCCGTGAATTCGCCGATTTCCGCATGATCGTCTTCGGCATTGCCATGATCGCCATCATGGTCTGGCGGCCGGGCGGGTTGCTGTCGCAACGCGTTCCCACCATCCGCCTGACCAGCCGGAAGGGAGAAGCAGCATGAGCGACCAACCTTTGCTGTCCGTCACCGGCCTGACCATGCGCTTTGGCGGTCTGGTGGCGGTGGACGGCGTGAACCTCACAGCCGAAACCAACAGGATCACCGCCCTGATCGGTCCCAACGGGGCCGGGAAGACCACGATCTTCAACTGCCTGACCGGCTTCTACAAGCCGACGGCGGGCGAATTGACCCTGAACAAGCCCGGCCAGGTGCCTGTGTCCCTGCAAGCCCTTCCGGGATATCAGGTATCGCGCCAGGGTGTTGTGCGCACCTTCCAGAATATCCGCCTGTTCCCGCGCATGACCGTGCTGGAAAACCTGCTGGTCGCCCAGCATGTGGGGTTGATGAAGAAATCGGTCCTGGGCATTGCCGGTCTGATCGGCCTGAAGGGCTGGCGCACGGCAGAGACCGAGGCCCTGGATCGCGCCCGTTTCTGGATCGAACGGCTGGACCTGACATCCGTCGCCAACGAGGAGGCTGGAAACCTGTCCTATGGCGTGCAGCGCCGGGTGGAGATCGCCCGCGCCATGAATACCAATCCCCTGCTGCTCTGCCTGGACGAACCCGCCGCCGGCCTGAACCCCAAGGAGACGGGCGTGCTGGGCGAATTGCTCCGCGGCATCCGGGAGGAGTTCGGCATCGGCATCCTGCTGATCGAGCACGATATGGGGCTGGTCATGGGCATTTCCGACCGCATCCATGTCGTCGAATATGGCCGCAAGATCGCCGAAGGCACGCCCGAGCAGATCCGCAGCGACGAGCGCGTGATCAAGGCCTATCTGGGCGAGCCTGACGAAGAGGAATTGCCGCCCGCCGTGGCCCAGGATATGGCCACCGAGAATGAGGGAGGCCGGGCATGAGCCTGCTGCAACTGACCGGTGTCCGCACCAATTACGGCCCCATCGAAGCCCTGCGCGGCGTCGATGTGCGTGTGGAACAGGGGGAGATCGTCACCCTGATCGGCGCCAACGGGGCCGGTAAATCCACCCTGCTGATGACCATCTGCGGCCAGCCCAAGCCGGCCGCAGGATCCATCAGTTTCGACGGACAGGTCATCAATGATCTGCCCCCGCACGAAACGGCGAGGCTGGGCATCGCCCAGGTGCCGGAAGGACGCCGCATCTTCCCGCGCATGACGGTGTTCGAGAATTTGCAGCTGGGGGCCACCCTGGGCAATCCGGCGCATTTCGACGAAGACGTCGCTTATTGCCTGGACCTGTTCCCCATTCTGGCCAAGCGCCGGGACCAGCGGGCGGGCACCCTGTCGGGGGGCGAGCAGCAGATGCTGGCCATCTCCCGCGCGCTGATGAGTCGGCCGCGCCTGCTGCTGCTGGATGAACCGTCGCTGGGTCTGGCCCCGCTGATCATCCGCCGCATCTTCGATGTCATCGCCGACCTGAACAGGACGCGCGGCATGACCATCCTGCTGGTCGAACAGAATGCCTATCACGCCCTGAAGCTGGCCCACCGCGCCTATGTGCTGGCCCAGGGGCAGGTCGTGCTGGAAGGTGGCGGGGCGGAACTGCTGGCCAATCCGGAAGTGCGCGCGGCCTATCTGGAAGGCGGGTCACATTGACCAACGGCGTGCCGCCCTGGACAGGCGGATGCGCCTGCGGCCACATCAGATATCAGGCGCTGGTACAGCCCACCGGCGCCGGATACTGCCATTGCCGCATCTGCCAGCGCACGACCGGGGCGCCGATGGTGGCGTTCGCCGACGTACCTTTGTCCGCCTGGCGCTATGTCGCGGGCGAACCCCGCATCTTCGCCTCCAGCCCCCATGGCGAGCGTCGCTTCTGCCCCGATTGCGGCACGCAGATCGAATATCGCGATGCGGGCGAGCCGGTTTCCCTGTCGGTCAATCTGGCCACACTGGATGATCCGGGCCGCGTTACCCCCGGCTTCCATATCTGGACCGGCAGTGCCGCCCCCTGGACCCACCTTGATGATACGTTGCCCCGCTTTCCGCGCGGGCGCGGCGAAGACCAGGGCTTTTGATCGGTCGAACCACAATGGAAACAATCCTCAGCCGGCACGGTAACGCCTAGGCAGATTTTGCTCATTGGATTTTCATAAAATTATATCTAATTTGACCTAAATCAGGGACCCGGCACCAAGGCGGCGCCCCGGTCGGTCAAGGATTATGCGGGCATGTCAAACAGCGCGCTTGCCGTACAGATTGCCACCCAACGGCGTGACGCCGATCATGCGCGCGTGACCGAACGCACGGCACCCGCGAACGACATGGTCACCCCTGCCCAGCGTCACCCGCGCCGCCGCAATTGGGCGCGCACCCGGACAGAGGCGGAGACACAGGATTTCGACCGTTCCATCGCCTTCTATCAGGCGGAGGCCGACTATGCCGCCTGTCTGGCTGCCTTCGTGAAATCCCGTCTGGGCCTGGAAGCCTATGGCAGCGGTGTCTGCCTGGCGCTGGGCCCGGGGTTGGAGGATCTGGCGCGGCGGGCCGCCGCCGCCGCTGATATCCACGCCCCAGTCAAGCCGGACGGCATCCATGATCTTCCTTCCGCCACCGGCCCCCTGGCAGGCCAGACCGCCGAAGGCGGACGGCTGCTGAACCTGTTCTTCCCGATGCGCAATGGTGGTGGTTCGGTAGAACTGCGGCTGGACGGTGGCACGCTGGCGCCGAACGACGCCTTGTCCTTGACCCTGCATAGCAAGGACCGTCCCGACCTGCTGCGCAGTGATCTGGCGGACCGGCTGCTGGCCGGCCTGCTGGAACTGGTCCGGGCGGAAGGGTGATACCGACCTGCATTGATCTCGACCTGTGGTCGGGATCAATGCCCTTCCAGCCCGCTTGACAGTCAACACGGTATCTCAGTCGCCGGCGCCCACATCCGTGGGCTTGGCTTACGCCGCATGAGCGGCGCGGCGGCAGTCGCCGCCGATACCAAACTGCAATGAGTTCCGCTCATCGCAGTTTGGTATGAGTATCCGTCAGGGATCGACATAACTGTCGGGAAAGTGCCGCTGCCACAATGGCTCCAGCCGTGGATCACGGTCCACCCGCTCCGCCACGGCGACGATGCCCGGCGCCACCGCGCGGATGGCGTCCCGCCGGGGTCGCCAGCGCGTCATCATGGAGATATAGACGTCCAGCGCCGTCATCTGCGCCGTTCCCAGCAACCAGGCACCGGGCGCCGGCTTCAGCGCCTGTTCCATGGTCTGCCAGCAGAACAGCGTCCGGTCGATCGTCGCCTGTTTCAGCTCCGCCTGGGCACCTTCACCCGTGACCCAGCGGCCGCAGAAATCACCGACCGTATACATGGGATAGATGGCGGCCGGCAGATAGACCAGCCAGCGCAGGAAGCTGGCACGCGCCGCATCCCCGGGGGCGGGTCCCAGCACACCCGGATGCCGGTCCATCAGCCAAAGCAGGATGGCGACCGATTCCGTCATCACCGTGCCGTCGGGAAGGACCAGGGTCGGGATCTGCACCAGCGGATTGACGGCGCGCAGGGCATCAACCCCTGGCGATGGCGTCCACGGCTCCGCCTCCACATAATCGTAATCTTCCCCCGCTAGGGTAAAGGCCGCTTCCACCACCGCGGAACCGCATCCCGCCGCCCCGTAAAGTACCGGCTTGCCCGTCATCGCTGCCCCCCGAACCTGGATTGCTCAATAAGAACACACCAGGAACATCCAGGCAAGCGCACCTGTCGGTCAGCCCCCGGGAAAGCGCATTGCCCCCTTCCGTCACAGGTGTTAGACACACGCCCGTTTGCCCGTCACAATTCCCGTCCATCTTCCGACCGGAGCCGATGCCCATGACCGCCCCCGCCGCCCCGACGCTGACCCGCGAGGAATGGCTCGCCAAGGCCCAGACCCTGTCGGAAGCGCTTCCCTATATGCGCCGCTATGACGGCAAGATCATCGTCGTGAAGTATGGCGGCCACGCCATGGGCAACCCGGAACTGGCCCGGCAGTTCGCCAACGACATCGTGCTGCTGAAGCAGGTGGGTGCCTATCCCATCGTTGTCCATGGCGGCGGGCCGCAGATCGGCAAGCTGCTGGACCGGTTGCAGATCAAGTCGGAATTCATCGACGGTCTGCGCGTGACCGACAAGGACACGATGGAAATTGCAGAGATGGTGCTGTCCGGCTCCATCAACAAGGAAATCGTGGCCCTGATCAACGATGCCGGCGGCGACGCCATCGGCCTGTCGGGCAAGGATGACGACCTGATCGAAGCACGCAAGGCCACGCGCACCAAGCGCGATCCGGACAGCAACATCGAAAAGGTGGTGGATCTGGGCTTCGTGGGCGAGCCGTTCCGCATCAACCCGCAGATCCTGCACAAGCTGCGCAATGCCGGCTTCATCCCCGTCATCGCCCCGATCGGCATCGGTGAGGATGGGCAGACCTATAACATCAACGCCGACACGGCCGCCGGCGCCATCGCCGCCGCGATGGACGCCACGCGCCTGCTGCTGCTGACCGATGTCGCCGGCTTCCTGGACAAGAACAAGGAACTGGTCACCGACCTGTCGGTGTCGGCGGCCCGTGCCGCCATTGCCGACGGCACGGCAACGGGGGGCATGATCCCGAAGCTGGAAACCTGCATCGACGCCGTCGTTGGCGGCGTGGAGGGTGCCGTCATCCTTGACGGCCGCGTCCCGCATGCCATCCTGCTGGAAATCTTCACCGAGGGCGGCGCCGGGACACTGATCGGCACCAAGTAACCCATCCTGCCAAGGACAGCCATGACCGCGCAGATGCATCTGGTCCATGGCCCACAAGGGGCCGGCAAGTCCGCCTATGCCAGGAAACTGGCGGCGGACCTGCCGGCAGTCCGCTTTTCCATTGATGAATGGATGTCCAACCTGTTCGTGCCGGACATGGTGCCGCCGCTGGACAGGGGCTGGCTGGACGAGCGCATGGCCCGCTGCGAGGCCATGATCTGGGAAATGGCTGTGGCCGTCCTGCGCAATGGCGGCCATGTCGTGCTGGACCTGGGTTTCCAGCGTCCGCAGCAAAGGGCCGAGGCGCGACGGCGGGCGGCCTTGTTGGGCCTGGAACCGCTGTACCACCTGCCCGACGGCCCGCGGGAAAGCCGCTGGGCACTGGTGCGCCGGACAACCATTTTTCCCGGCGAGGATTGTGGCAACGGCGATACCACCTTCACCGATATAGATCCCCCGACCGCCCAGGAAATGGGCAGCGTCCACGCGATCCTGCTTTAATGCCATGCAGCCCTGGGATGGGCCTGCCATCCATTGGAAAGCAGCACAGCGCCGCCTGTCATTGAAATGCTGAAATGAAGCGGAATGACTTCATATATAATTCACTAAACAAATGTTTCTGATATTTCTGAAAATACCCGGAAACACATCATCAAATTCAATGCTTTCCCAGCTCTCCAGTTTTGATTTCCGCTTTATTTCCATTTTCCCACAAAGTCCATGCAGTGATTGCGGACAATGTTTGATTAAATAGCCATTCCCGTACGGCACATGAATTGCTAGTCCTTGCGGCGAGGGGGCCAATGGCGGCCACCGTCAGCGGGAACCAGGTCGGTTCCCCCAAAGGGACAATGGCGTCTCGACATCCGGTGGCCCCGCGCAACCGGCTGTTGAGACGCCTTTTTTGTTTTTGGAGCCGGGCGATGACAGAGCAGAACCACCCCCACCGGTCGGGATGGACCGGACGCCTTGTGTTTGCCGAAGCGGTGGCCGTGCGGCACCTGATCTCCGCCCGCTTCCACCGGCTGCGCAATCTGCGACGGCTGGCTGGGTTGTGCGGGCTGGTGACCGGCATCAGCGGCCTGGTCCATGCCCTGCAACGCGAACGCGGCACCAGCAACCTGCATCTGGGGGCTGCCGACGACCGCGGCCTGCCCGACCTGTCGGCCCGCCACGCCGATACCGACGCCGCCCAGGGGGCCATGTCGGCGGCACTGCGGTCGATCGATCCGCTGTCCTGTGGCGGGGCGCTGCTGGCCTGCATCCATTTTGCACAGCAGGCGTTGGCGGAACTGCCCGAACAGCGGGCAGTGGTGGTCGCACGGCGCACGGACGCCCGTACCGTCATTCAGGCCTATTCCGCCCGTATCGAGACCTTGCTGGCCGTCGTGGCCGCGGTGGCCGACAGCGGGGCGGACGCCGATCTGTCCCGTGCCTTGACGGCGCTTCAGAATTTCATGCGAGCCAAGGAATTCGCAGGCCAGGAACGGGCCGTGGCGGCGGCTGCCCTGACTGCGGGCTGCTTTGATGCCACCCGTTTCCGCCGCATGGCGCAGTTGGAGGCCGCACAGGCCCAGGCCCTGACCCTGTTCCACCGCTATGCCACCCCTGCCCAGCAAGCTTCCCAACGGGAAGGGGTAACGGGTCCGGACTGCGCCCTGGTGGAGGGTCTGCGCCGGGATCTGGCGGCCATCGGTCCCAACCGCCCCGTTCCCGGCATCACCGCCGCCGAATGGTTCGCCGCGTCCACCGGCCGCATCGACAAGCTGAAACGGGTGGAAGATCTGCTGATCACCGATCTGGCGACCCTGTGCCGGACCCGGGTGGCGGAAGCAGAGGCCGCCGCCAATGCCCCCTTGCCGGCCGGCGGCCTCGTGCTGCGGCTGACGGCCGCGGCCACGCGCCATGCCTGCCGCCGGGACCTGCGCCGCGACGAACGACAGGCCGCGCGTATGGAACGGGTAGATGGCAACCGCCTGCCCGACTGGCTGCGCACCGCCCTCACTGCCGTGCAGAACGATATCGACGCCGACCTGTCGCCCGCGGCACAGCAGCGACGGGAGCGGCAATGGGCCGATGCCAACCGCGAGGCGCTGGAACAGGCCATCGACCGCTTCAACCAGCAGCATGAACAGGCGCTGGGCATCATGGCAGCGCGGGCGGGTGGCATCCAGACAGATGCGCGCAGCATGGCCGACCTGGCCGACCGCAATGCCCGCCATTCCCTGACCATGGCATCCGCCTCCTCCCAGACGCGGGGCGGGGTGGATGCGGTGGCCAGTGCCGTCGGGTCCCTGGCCCTGTCCATCCGCGACATCAACCAGCAGGCAGCCCAGGCCCTGTCGGTGTCGGGCATCGCCGTGGCGGAGGCGCGGGAGACTCATCGGGCCGTGGACGGGCTGACGGGGGCTGCCCGCAATATCGGCCAGATCGTGGAGATCATCGGCACCATTTCCGGGCAGACCAACCTGCTGGCGCTGAATGCCACCATCGAGGCAGCGCGCGCCGGAGAGGCCGGCAAGGGATTTGCCGTCGTGGCCGGTGAGGTGAAGAACCTGGCCAGCCAGACCGGCCGCGCCACGGAGGAGATCGGCCGCCAGATCGGGGAGATGCAGGTGGCGACCCAGGCGGCTGTCGCTGCCATCGGCGCCACGGCCGGCAAGATCGAAGCCATCGCTGGTCTGATCGCCGGGATCGAGCAGGCCCTGTCGCGTCAGCGCCAGGATACCGACCTGATCGAGGAGAATATGCGCGCCGTGGCCGAAAGTGCCGCCGACATCGACGCCGTGGTCGATGATGTGGCGCATGGCGCCAGCGATATCGGCCGCATGACGGGCAATGCCCTGTCGGCCACGGACGAGTTGTCCCAGCTTGTCGGCGCCTTGCGTCAGGAACTGGAAGGGTTCGTCACCCGTGTCCGCGCGGCCTGACATCTTGCCCAAATCGCAGGCAGATTACGCACCTGCACAAAAGCGCGGCAGCACCGCCCGCATCTTGGGCGATACCCAGCCCAGCGGCGCCACGCCGACATCAGCAGATATCAAGTAAATGCTTGATAATTCTCAATCGCCAGCCCGCCATGCCGGTTGGCACGCTTCTCGCTAATAGCCTCTCACCATGCGCGGCGGGGCAATGATGCCTCCGGGCCGGTCCCTGTTGAAGGGGCCGGCCATCGCATGGACGAGATCGCGGTTCCCATGGCGGGGGCCGCCTGGAGCAACGGCGCTCCGACTGTAAGCACGGAACCCCTGGGGTCCCTGCCTGCTGTCGGAGCGCCGTTTTTGTTTTTTCACGCTTTGTTTTTGACCCGGCCCTACGCCGAAAAGGAGCCCGCTGCCATGACCAAGCCCGTCCTGCCCACCGCCGGCCTGACCCGCCGTTCGCTGCTGACCCATACAGCCAAGGCTGCAGGTGCCGCTGCCTTGCTGTCGGCCGCGCGGGCCGCCCTGCCTGGCGGTGCCGCCTGGGCGGCAGCCGCCCCGGAAGTGACCGGCGCCACCTTGGGCTTCATCGCCCTGACCGACAGCGCGCCGCTGATCATCGCCAAGGAAAAGGGCCTATTCGCCAAATACGGCATGCCTGACGTCGCTGTCCTGAAGCAGGCCAGCTGGGGCACCACACGCGACAATCTGGAACTGGGCGGGGCGGCCGGCGGCATCGACGGCGCCCATATCCTGACGCCCATGCCCTACCTGATGACCACCGGCAAGGTGACCAAGAACAACCAGCCGCTGCCCATGCAGATCCTGGCCCGGCTGAACACCAATGGCCAGTGCATCTCCGTCGCCGCCCGCTACAAGGAACTGGGCATCACGACCAAGGCCAAGGGGCTGAAGGAAGCCTTCGCCCAGGCCAAGGCCGGCGGCAAGGAGATCAAGTGCGCAGTCACCTTCCCCGGCGGCACCCATGATCTGTGGATGCGCTACTGGCTGTCGGCCAACGGCATCGACCCGGACAAGGATGTGTCCACCATCGTCGTGCCGCCGCCGCAGATGGTGGCCAACATGAAGGTCGACACGATGGAGGCCTTCTGTGTAGGCGAACCCTGGAACGCGCAGTTGGTCAACCAGGGCATCGGCTTCAGCGCCCTGACCACGGGCGAGCTGTGGCACGACCATCCGGAGAAGAGCTTCGCCATGCGCGCCGACTGGGTGGAAAAGAACCCCAACGCTGCCAAGGCGCTGCTGGCCGCCGTGCAGGAGGCCCAGATCTGGTGCGACAAGCCGGAGAACAAGGCGGAGATGTGCCAGATCGTCTCCGGCCGCGAATGGTTCAAGGTGCCAGTGGAGGATATTATCGGTCGCGCCCAGGGCACCATCGATTACGGCGACGGCCGGGTCGTGAAGGACAGTCCGGAAGTGATGAAATATTGGCGCGACCACGCCTCCTATCCTTACCAGAGCCACGAATTGTGGTTCCTGACGGAGGATCAGCGCTGGGGCTATCTGCCGGGCAATCTGGACACCAAGGCGCTGATCGCCAAGGTCAACCGCGAGGATCTGTGGCGCGACGCGGCGAAGATGGTCGGGGCCACCGACATTCCCGCCAGCACGTCGCGCGGGGTGGAGACCTTCTTCGACGGCACCCGCTTCGACCCGGCCAATCCCGGCGCCTATCTGGCCGCCCTGCCCATCAAGCGCGTCGCCTGATTTCGCGAAGGGAAGCAAGGACAATGTCGACTTTGACAGAGAACAGCCCCGTGGCGACGCGTCCCGCCTTCAACCCCACAGGATTGCTACTGGGCGCGGCAGCCTCGGTCGGCCGCAAGCTGCGCGAGACGCTGCCGCTTTTTGTGGCCCTGACCGTGCTGATCGGCGTCTGGGAGCTGGCCTGCCGCGGCACCGGTGCCTCCCTGCCGCCGCCATCGCGGGTCATCACTGATACCTGGCCGTTGATCGTCGATCCATTCTTCGACCATGGCGGCGTCGACAAGGGCCTGTTCTGGCACCTGTTCGCCAGCCTGAAGCGGGTGGGCATCGGCTTTGCCCTGTCGTCGGTGACCGGCATCGCCCTTGGTGTGCTGATCGGGCAGTCGACACTGGCCTGGCGCGGTCTGGACCCGATCTTCCAGGTGCTGCGCACGGTGCCGCCGCTGGCCTGGCTGCCCATTTCGCTGGCCGCCTTCCGTCATGCCGACCCCAGCGCCATCTTCGTCATCTTCATCACCTCCATCTGGCCCATCATCCTGAACACGGCCGTGGGCGTGCGGCAGATCCCGCAGGATTACCGCAATGTCGCCCGCGTGCTGCGCCTGTCGCCGCTGGAATTCTTCTTCCGCATCATGATGCCGGCCTGCGTGCCCTTCATCTTTACCGGATTGAAGATCGGTATCGGCCTGTCCTGGCTGGCCATCGTCGCCGCGGAAATGCTGATCGGCGGCGTGGGCATCGGCTTTTTCATCTGGGACGCCTGGAACAGCTCGCTGATGAGCGAGATCATCCTGGCCCTGGTCTATGTCGGCCTGGTCGGCTTCCTGCTGGACCGGCTGATCACATTCGTCGGCAACCGCGTGGCGGGCCGCAAGGTAGGCTAGAGCCCGCCGCGTCTGCCCCTTCCCTTCTCCTCCGTCCCAAGGACGAACCCATGACCACGCCCTATCTCTCGCTTGAAAAAATCGGCATGGATTTCAAGGTCGGGAACCGCCTGTTCAATGCTGTGACCGATGTGAACCTGACCATCGATCGGGGCCAGTTCGTTTCCATCATCGGCCATTCCGGCTGCGGCAAATCCACGCTTCTGAACATCGTGGCCGGCCTGTCGCGGGCCACGCAGGGTGGCGTCATCCTGGACGGCCACGAGGTGAACAGCCCCGGCCCCGATCGGGCCGTGGTCTTCCAGAACCACTCGCTGCTGCCCTGGCTGACGGCGTACCAGAATGTGCGGCTGGCCGTGGACAAGGTGTTCGGGTCCAGCAAAAGTGCCGCCCAGCGGCATGACTGGACGCTGCACAATCTGCGGCTGGTCCATATGGATCACGCCGTGGACAAGCGGCCGGACGAGTTGTCGGGCGGCATGAAACAACGCGTGGGCATCGCCCGGGCCCTGGCCATGGAGCCCAAGGTGCTGCTGATGGACGAACCGTTCGGCGCCCTGGACGCGCTGACCCGCGCGCATCTGCAGGACACGGTGATGGAGATCCAGGGACGCCTGAACAGCACCGTCATCATGATCACCCATGATGTGGACGAGGCCGTGCTGCTGTCCGACCGCATCGTCATGATGACCAACGGCCCGTCGGCCACCATCGGGGAGGTGCTGCCCGTCAACCTGCCCCGTCCGCGCCGCCGTCTGGACCTGTCGGACGACCCGACCTACATCGCCTGCCGCGCCGCCGTGCTGCGCTTCCTTTATGAACGCCACGCCAAACCGGAAGCGGCGTGATCCCACCACCCGATCAGGACGACGCCCCACCCTGGCGACACCGGGGTGGGGCGTTTGTGTTAAAGCCGGAAGCACCCGTTGGGTCCGCCCCCCAGAACAGCGGACACCCTTTCCCCGTTCAGGGATGCAGGGCCTTATCATAGAGATCCGGCCGCCACACGGCAGCGGCCAGCGCCGCCCGCTGCTCAACCGGCAGGTCCAGTTGCCCCGCCGCTGCCATCTCCGTCAGCAACAGAATCGCATCGGCCGGGTCCGGCCGGTTACGGTGCGGGGCGGGGATGGCGCCGGACAGGGTTTGCGCAATCAGATCGGCCGGCAGCCCGACATGGCGCACCTCCGCCAGCAGGCCGGCCAGTTCCAGCCTGTTGGCCGGGTCACGGCTCCAGTCGGCGGCGCGGACGATGGCCCGGACCAGCGCCGACGTCTCCTCCGGATGCGCCGCCACCCAATCGGCGCGCAGGCCCAGCACCTTTTCCAGACCATCGGGGCGGATATCGGCCTTGGTGACGACCACCCGGCCGACGCCGCGCTGCACGGCCCGCTGGTTCCAGGGCTCGCCCGCGCAATAGCCGTCGATCCAGCCGGCTTCCAGGCTTTCCACCATGCGCGGCGGGGCGATGACGCCGATATTCACCTCGCTGCGCCCGTCGATCCCGCCATCGGCCAGCCATTTCAACAGCTCGTAATGGTGGCAGGAGAAATGGAAGACGGTGACGAAGGACAGAAGCGGCTTGCCCGCCGCACGGTCGGCATCAATGACGGGACGCAGCGCGCGGGCCCGCAGGGCCGGCGGCCCCGCCATCACCTCCGGTGCCGCCGCCAGCATCCGATCGTACAGCGCCACCGACAGGGTGATGGCGTTGTTGCCCAGGCCCAGCGACACCGGCACGACCAGAGGCAGGGCCGGCACACCGGCGATCCCGTGGTGCAGGGCCAGCGCCAGTGGCGCCAGGATGTGCGCCCCATCCACCAGTCCGAAGGCCAGCCGGTCGCGCAGGGCCGCCCAGGAGGGTGCGCGTTCCACGACCAGGTCGATGCCTTCATCCCTGGCAAAGCCCTTCTCCGCCGCGACGACGGGAATGGCGCAATCCACCAGGGGCGCGAAGCCCAGCTTGACGATCCCGGCCATTCTTTAAAGCTCCATCTCGAACGCGGTGATGACGCTCTGCGCGATGTCGGAGAGCTTGCGGTTCTGCTTCATGGCGGTGCGGCGCATCAGGTTGTACGCCTCCTCCTCCGCCAGTCCCCGGTTCTTCATCAACAGGCCCTTGGCCCGTTCCACTAGCTTGCGGTCAATCAGCTTGGCCTGCGCCTCGTCCCGCTCCCGCCGCAGCCGGTCGAAGGCGTTGAAGCGGGTGATGGCCGTCTCCACAATGGGCTTGATCCGATCCTGGCGCAGCCCGTCGACGACATAGGCGCTGACGCCGGCCTCGATGGCGGCATGGATCATCTGGCTGTCGCTCTGGTCCACGAACATGGCGATAGGCCGCTGCACCACCCGGCTGACCTGGAACATCTGTTCCAGCGTGTCGCGGTCGGGGTTTTCCAGATCGATGATGATGACATCAGGCGCCAGCGCCTGGATGCGGGCCAGCAGGTTGACGGACGGACCGATGGTGGCGACCCGCACCCAGCCGGATTCCACCAGCCCGCGTTCCACCACGGCCGCGCGGTCGGGATTGCCGTCGATGACCAGGATATTGGGCTGCGGGTTGCTCATCTTCCCTTCCGTCATCCCCACATGGCCCCCTTATTCCGCCGCCACGGGCAGGGCGGCGGGCATATCGTCGGCCACCCGGTCATCGAACCGGATCAGCAGCGTGGGCAGGGCGGCGAGCGCCACGGCGATGCCCAGATAGAACAGGCCCTGCTGGTAGCTGATGCCATCGGCCTTGAACAGGAAGCCGGCAGCCACGGCACCCATGTTACCACCGGCCCCGACGATGCCCGACACCGACCCCAGCGCCTTGCGGTTGATGAAGGGCACGATGCCGAAGGTGGCGCCGCAGCCCATCTGCACAAAAAGGGAGAACATCAGCATCGACGCCACGGCCAGCACCAGCACCCCCATCTGGGAGAACAGGATCAGCGACAGCCCCTCCGCCAGCAGTACCAGGAACAGCAGGCGCACGCGCGCCGACAGGCCGGCCTGTGCCGCCCAGCGGTCGGACACCCAGCCGCCCAGGGTCCGGGCAAACAGGCTCATCGATCCGAACAGGCCGGCGATGATGCCGGCCGTCCCCAGGTCCAGCCGGAAAGTGTCGAAGAAATAGATGGCTGCAATATTGTGCAGGGTCAGTTCCACACCGAAACAGGCGCCATAGGCCAGGAACAGGGCCCAGACCCGCCGGTCACCCAGCACGGTCAGGAAACTGCCGCCCTTGCCGGCGGAACCGGCCGGCGGCATCCGCCCGGCGCGGCGCAGATCGGCAAAGTCGCCTTCCGGACTGTCGACCGTGAAGCGCCAGTAGCAGAAGGATGCCGCCAGCAGCACCAACCCCGGCACGATCATGGCCAGACGCCAGCCCAGCGATTTCTCCACGCCCAGCGACAGGATGGCGGCCAGGACCAGCGGCATGACCATCTGCGTCACGCCCCCGCCCAGATTGCCCCAGCCCGCCGTCGTGGCATTGGCCGTGCCCACGACGCTGGGCGCGAACATCACCGACGTATGATACTGGGTAATGACAAAGGCGGCGCCGATGGCGCCGATGGCCAGACGGGCCAGCAGGAATGTCTCGTAACTGTCAGCCAGGCCCACGGCCATGACGGGCACGGCGCCCAACGCCAGCAGGCCCGTATAGGTGCGCCGCGGCCCCAGCCGGTCGCAGAGCGGCCCGACGATCAGGCGCACGGCCACGGTGATGGCCACCGACGCGATCATGATATTGCCGATCTGGCCCTTGCTGAGCCCCAGATCATCGCGGACGACGGCCATCAGCGGCGCGATGCCGAACCAGCCGAAGAAACACAGGAAGAAGGCCAGCCAGCTCATGTGAAAAGCGCGCATCTGCACGCTTTTCAGGGAGAACAGGTCGATACGGGTGGCCTTGTTGCGGATATCCATCGTGGTGCCCTTGGGTCCTGGGCCGTTCCTCCGGGCTGTCGCCCCGCGGCCGGCCATGCGTGATGGGGCGGTTCTCACCGCACCCTGCCTGGTCGTCCGCCGTTGGACGATGGAATATCCCTGCCTCGGGACGGGACATTCCCAGCAACGCCCGTGCCAGCACGGCCAAAGCCGGCCCGGAGGATGGATTTCCGCCAAAGTCGCGCGGAAAGCACCGCCCGTCCAGCGCGAACGATTGCACAAAATCTGACCAGGGCGCAGGTCGTGCCCGAAATAAAGGCAACATTGCTTGCCCACCCAGATCACGTTGTACCCAGGATTTCATATATTCCAACGATTTAGGCCGTTGGCACGGCGTTCGCTTAGAGGGAAGCAGGCGCCGGCGATGCCGCTGGCGACAGGTCCCCGTCCAACCGGGGATCGCATATAGGGGTCCAAGGCCGGGCCCCACCGGATAATGGCGTCCGAACGTGCGTGGAACCCCGACAGGGGCCGCGACACGGTCGGGCGCTTTTTTATTGCGCGTTTTTTGCGCAAAGCCTGGATGGAGCCAGAAATGACCCACCTGCCCGCCGCTTCCCCCACCCCCCGCCCCCGGCTTGTCGTCATCGGCAATGGCATGGCGGGGATCCGCGCCGTGGAAGAATTGCTGGCCCGCGCGCCCGGCCTTTACGACATCACCGTGTTCGGCGCCGAACCGCGCGTGAACTATAACCGCATCATGCTGTCCCCCCTGCTGTCTGGGGAAAAGACCTTCGACCAGATCGTCATCAATGATCTGGACTGGTACGCCAGCAACGGCATCACACTGCATGCCGGCGACCCGGTGGAAAGCATCGACCGCGACGATCAGTTGGTGATCACCAAGTCCGGCCTGACCGTCCCTTATGACCGGCTGCTGATCGCCACCGGTTCCATGCCCATCGTCATCCCCATTCCCGGCGCGCGCCTGCCCGGCGTCGTCACCTTCCGCGACGTGGATGATGTCGACACCATGCTGTCGGCCAGCGCCAAGGGCGGCCACGCCGTCGTCATCGGCGGCGGCCTGCTGGGCCTGGAAGCGGCCGTAGGCCTGAAGGCGCGCGGCATGGACGTCACCGTCCTGCATCTGGCCGGGCACCTGATGGAACGGCAACTGGATGCGTCGGCCGGGCACCTGCTGGCCAAGGAACTGGAACGGCGCGGCCTGACCGTGCTGACCGGTGCCGACACGGCCGCCATCCTGGGCGACACCCATGTCACGGGCGTGGCGCTGAAGGAAGGCACCCACCTTCCGGCCGATCTGGTGGTCATGGCCGTCGGCATCCGCCCCGACACGCGGCTGGCGGCGGCAGCGGGGCTGGAGGTGGGGCGCGGGATTCTGGTCGATGACCATATGGTGACCAACGATCCCGCCATCACGGCCGTGGGCGAATGCGTGCAGCATCGCGGCGCCTGTTACGGACTGGTGCAGCCGCTGTTTGAGATGGCGAAGGTGCTGGCGGACCATCTGGCGGGCAATCAGGCTGCGGGCTACACCGGCTCCGTCACCTCCACCAAGCTGAAGGTGACGGGTGTCGATGTCTTCTCCGCCGGTGATTTTTCCGGCGGGCCGGGGACGGAGGATATTGTCTTCCGCGATGCCGGGCGCGGCGTCTACAAGCGCATCGTCTTGCAGGATGGAAGGATCAAGGGGGCCGTCCTTTATGGCGATACGGGCGATGGCGGCTGGTATTTCCAACTGCTGAAGGCGGGGGAGGATGTGTCGGGCCTGCGCGACACGCTGATCTTCGGCCAGGGTTACGCATCCCGGGAAGGCGGTGCCGCAAACCCTACCGCCGCCGTTGCGGCGCTGCCTGATACGGCGGAAATCTGCGGCTGCAACGGCGTCTGCAAGGGCACCATCGTCAAGGCCATCACCGAGAAGGGCCTGACCACACTGGATGCCGTGAAGGCCACGACCAAGGCATCGGCGTCCTGCGGGTCCTGCACCGGTCTGGTGGAAGGGTTGCTGGCCCATGCGCTGGGCGGGGAGTATCAGGCGGCCGGCGTCAAGCCGATCTGCAAATGCACCGACCATGACCATGACAGCGTGCGCCGCCTGATCCGTGTGCAGGAACTGAAATCCATTCCTTCCGTCATGCAGGCCCTGGAATGGAAGACGCCCGATGGCTGCCACACCTGCCGCCCGGCGCTGAACTATTACCTGCTGGCCGCCTGGCCCGGCGACTATGTCGACCATGCCGCCAGCCGCTTCGTGAATGAACGCGTCCACGCCAATATCCAGAAGGACGGCACCTATTCCGTCGTGCCGCGCATGTGGGGCGGGCTGACCAATGCCGGCGAACTGCGCGCCATCGCCGATGTGGTGGAAAAATTCGCCATCCCCACGGTGAAGGTCACGGGCGGGCAGCGCATCGACCTGCTGGGTGTGAAGAAGGAAGATTTGCCCGCCGTCTGGGCCGACCTGAACGCCGCCGGCATGGTGTCCGGCCATGCCTATGGCAAGTCGCTGCGCACCGTGAAGACCTGTGTCGGGTCGGACTGGTGCCGCTTCGGCACGCAGAAATCGCTGGAGGTCGGCGTCAATCTGGAACGGATGACCTGGGGGTCCTGGACCCCGCACAAATTCAAGATGGCCGTGTCCGGCTGCCCCCGCAATTGTGCGGAAGCCACCATCAAGGATTTCGGCGTCATCGCCACCGATGGCGGCTTCGACCTGCTGGTCGGCGGCAATGGCGGCATCAAGCTGCGCGGCACCGACCTGCTGGCCAAGGTCACGACCGAGGAAGAGGTGCAGGAATATTGCGGCGCCTTCATGCAGCTGTACCGGGAAGAAGCGCATTACCTGGAACGGACGGCGCCTTGGATCGAACGGGTGGGGCTGGATTTCGTGAAGGCCCGTGTCGTGGATGACGCCGACAACCGCCGCGCCCTGCATGCCCGTTTCCTGTCCAGCCAGCGCCATGCGCAGATCGACCCCTGGGCTGAACGCGCCCCCGGCGCCCCCGCATCGCGTGATTTCCAAGCCCTTGCCAAGGTGGGAGTGAGCCATCATGCACCGTCCGCTTGATTGGACCGATATCGGCGCCCTGACCGACATTCCCGTGCAGGGTGCCCGCCGGGTGGACCATGCGGACGGCTGCATCGCCGTCTTCCGCACCATCGACGACCAGGTCTTCGCGCTGCGCGATGAATGTCCGCACAAGAAGGGCCCTTTGTCGGAAGGCATCGTCCACGGTCATGCCGTGACCTGCCCCCTGCATAACTGGGTCATCGACCTTGCCACCGGCTATGCCACCGGCCCCGACGAAGGCTGCACCGGCCGCATCCCGGCGCGGCTGGTGGACGGGCGGGTGCAGTTGGGGCTGGTGTCCTGAGCAATAACACCTCCCTCCCCGTCACCCCGGCGAAAGCCGGGGCCCAGCGTGAGGCGCGGTCAGCGCCGACATGAGTCTATATCGCGGCAGACGCCGCTCTGCGCGGGGCCCCGGCTTTCGCCGGGGTGACGGAAGAAGCAGAAAAGCAGTCCAAGGAGCCCCCATGCCCACAACCGACATCAAGACCACCTGCCCCTATTGCGGCGTCGGCTGCGGCTTGATCGTCAGTCAGGCGCGGGATGGCTGGGTGGTGGGGGGCGACCCGGAGCACCCAGCCAATTTCGGCCGCCTCTGTTCCAAAGGCTCAGCCCTGATCGACACGGTGAATGCGGAGGCGCGCGGCGATGTCCGGCTGCTGCATCCCCAGATCGGCTATACCCGTGTCGGCTGGGAAGAAGCAATTGCGGAGGTCGCCACACGGCTTTCCGCCACCATCGCCGAACACGGGCCCGATGCCGTCGCCTTCTACGTCTCCGGCCAGTTGCTGACGGAGGATTATTATGTCGCCAACAAGCTGCTGAAGGGCTTCATCGGCAGCCCGCATATCGACACCAATTCCCGCCTGTGCATGGCCTCCACCGTCGCCGGGCACAAACGCGCCTTCGGGGCCGATGTGGTGCCGGGCTGCTACGAGGATCTGGAACTGGCCGATCTGGTGGTGCTGGTCGGGTCGAACCTGGCCTGGTGCCATCCCGTCCTGGCCCAGCGCCTGCGCAAGGCAAGGCGTGACCGGGGCACCCGCGTCGTCCTGATCGACCCGCGCGCCACAGCCAGCAACGATCTGGCCGACCTGCATCTGCCCGTGAAGCCCGGCACGGATGTGGCCCTGTTCAACGGGTTGCTGGCCCACCTGGACGATGCCGGCGCCATCGACCGCGCCTATGTGCTGCGCCATGTCACGGGGTTGGAGGCGGCGCTGGAGGCGGCGCGGGCCGATGCGCCTGATGTGGCCGCGACCTGCGGCCTGGACCCGGCCGACCTTGCCCGTTTCTATGACTGGTTCACGGCCACCCCGCGCACGGTCACCGTGTTCAGCCAGGGGGTGAACCAGTCGTCACGCGGGACGGACAAGGTCAATGCCATCCTGAATGTGCATCTGGCCACAGGCCGGGTGGGCAAGCCGGGGTCCAGCCCGTTTTCCGTCACCGGGCAACCCAACGCCATGGGCGGGCGGGAGGTGGGCGGTCTGGCCAACCAGCTGGCAGCCCACATGAACCCGGACGATGCGGGCGATGTGGAACGGCTGCGCCGGTTCTGGAAGGCGCCGGCCCTGAAGGGCGGGCAGGGTCTGAAGGCCGTGGACATGTTCCGCGCCATCCGTGACGGGCGGATCAAGGCGCTGTGGATCATGGCCACCAACCCCGCCGTCAGCCTGCCGGAAGCCGATCTGGTCCGCGAAGCCCTGGCCCTCTGCCCCACGGTCATCGTGTCGGACATTGTGGGCAGCACCGACAGCCTGGATTATGCCCATATCCGGTTGCCCGCCGCCGGCTGGGGGGAAAAGGACGGCACCGTCACCAATTCCGAACGCCGCATTTCCCGCCAGCGCCCCTTCCGCCCTTTGCCCGGTGAGGCCCGGCCCGACTGGTGGATCATGGCGAAGGTGGCGGCGGCCCTGGGCTTCGGCCCGGCCTTTGCCTGGACCAGCCCCGCCGCCATCTTCCGCGAACATGCCGCCCTGTCGGCGTTTGAGAATGACGGGCTGCGTGCCTTTGATATCGGTGCCTGGGCCGAGGCGAAGGACAATGCGTATCAGTCCATGCCGCCCTTCCAATGGCCGCAGCCGGCGGGGGCCAAGCGCGGCACGGACCGGCTTTATGCCGATGGCCGCTACACCCATGCCAATGGCCGGGCCCGCATGTGGCCTGTGTCCTTCCAGCCGCCGGTGGAACGGCCGTCCCTGCGTTTCCCCCTGATCGCCAATACCGGACGGTATCGCGACCAGTGGCACACGATGACGCGCACGGGCCTGTCCGCCCGCCTGTCCGCCCACCGCCCGGAACCGCTGCTGGAGATGAACCCGGCCGATGCCGCCGCCTGTGACGTGATGGAGGGGGAATTGGCCCGCATCACCAGCATGCAGGGCGAGGCGCTAATGCGGGTGACCATCACCCAGGCGCAGCAGCCCGGACAGATCTTCGTGCCCATGCACTGGTCCGACACCCTGTCGGCCAGGGGCGGCATCGGCCGGCTGATCGCCGGCCACACCGATGCCATCTCCGGCCAGCCGGAAAGCAAGCATGTGCCCGTGCGCGTTGAACGGTTCATCACGCAATGGGCGGGGCTACTGTTCACCACGCGCGACCTGGACCTGTCCGCCATCCCCTATTGGGTGCGGCAGGAGGCGGGCGCCTGCCGCATCATCGAACTGGCCGGCGATGCGGAACCCGCCTTCCCCGCACTGACCGATTGCGAGCATCTGGATTACGCCGACCCGGCCCGTTCCATCCGCCGTCAGGCCTGGCTGAAGGACGGTCATCTGGTCGCCTGCCTGTTCCAGGACGGGGACCGGCCGGAGGTGGCGCGCGACTGGCTGACGGGCCTGTTCGCACAAGGCCCCCTGTCACCTGCCGACCGCACCCGCCTGCTGGCCGGCCGCGCGCCGCAGGCCGATGGGCAGGGCGATGCCGGCCCCATCATCTGTTCCTGTTTCGCCGTGGGCCGCAACCGCATCGCCGACGCCATCGCCTGCGGCAAGGCCCGCACGGTGGAACAGGTGGGCGCGGTGCTGGCCGCCGGCACCGGCTGTGGTTCCTGCCTTCCCGAGATCAAGGAGATCCTGCGCCATGCTGCACCAGACGTCGCGGCCTGATCCGGCCCAGCCCATGCCTTACTTCCCGGTCTTTCTGGACCTGCGCGGCCGCACCGTGCTGCTGGCCGGCGGTGGGCAGGTGTCGGCGTCGAAGGCCCGCCTGCTGGCCCGTGCCGGGGCCGCCATCCTGCTGGTGGCCGATGATCTGTCGGCGGAGATGCTGGAACTGCTGGAAGCGGGCGCCATCACGCGGCGGGAGATCGACTTCCGCCCCGACCTGCTGGACAGCGCCGTGCTGGCCATTGACGGGGCGGGCGATCCCGACCTGACCGACCGCATCCGCAGCGCCGCCTTCTCCCGCAATGTGCCAGTCAATGTCGTGGATGTGCCGGCGCTGTGCGATTTCACGGTGCCGGCCATCCTGGACCGGTCGCCGGTGGTGGTGGCCGTGTCCACGGGCGGCGGCGCCCCGGCCCTGGCCCGCAATATCCGCCAGCGGCTGGAAGCGGCCATTCCCGCCGGCTATGCCAATCTGGCCCGCGCCGCCCGCCACGCCCGCGCCCATGTGCGCGACCGGCTGGACACCATGCGCGATCGCCAGCGTTTCTGGGACCGCGTCCTGTCCGGCCCCACGGCCGACCGGCTGATGGCCCTGCCCGAAGATCAGGCGGTAGCGGCCATCGAGGCGGAACTGGCCCGGTTCATCGCCGGTGGTCGCGACCGCGAAGGCTCCGTAATGCTGGTCGGGGCCGGTCCCGGTGATCCGGGCCTGCTGACCCTGACGGCGGCACGCGCCATCGGCACGGCCGACATCATCCTGCATGATGCGCTGGTGCCCGACGCCATCCTGGATCTGGCGCGGCGGGAAACGCGGCTGGTGTCGGTGGGCAAGCGCGCCGGCTGCCGTTCTGTCCCGCAAGCCTTCACCAACCGGCTGATGGCCGCCTGCGCCCGGCGGGGGCTGAGGGTGGTGCGGCTGAAGGGCGGCGACCCGTTCGTCTTCGGCCGCGCCGGGGAGGAGGCGGATTTCCTGCGCGCCCAGGGCATTGCCGTGCAGGTGGTGCCCGGCATCACCGCCGCCATGGGGGCCGCCGCCCAACTGGGTCTGCCGCTGACCCATCGTGGCGTGGCCCGGTCGCTGCGCATCGTCACCGCCCATTGCCGCACGGGCGCCGAAACGGACGCCATCGACTGGCGCCCTTTGGCCGATCCGGGCACAACCCTGGCGCTTTACATGGGGCGTGACCGGCTGGGGGAAATCGCCGCCAGCCTGATCGCCGCCGGGCTGCCGCCCGCGACCCCCGCCGCCCTGGTGTCCAACGCCACAAGGCCGGAGATGGAGGCACGCTTTGCCAGCATCGCCGATCTGGCCGCCGCCCCACCCCTGCCCGACCCCACCGCCCCGTCGCTGATCCTGGTCGGCGATGCCGTGGCGGAGGCGCCGGGTTGGGCCACGCGGTTCGTGGCGGAGGAATGTGTGCGGGCGGTGGCGGTGTAGCCCTGCGGCACGCCGTCCGTTGCGCGCCTGGAAACAAGGCGCTATCGATG
The DNA here is from genome assembly GCA_943371025.1 of Hydrogenophaga intermedia. Lineage (GTDB taxonomy): Bacteria > Pseudomonadota > Alphaproteobacteria > Azospirillales > Azospirillaceae > Niveispirillum. The sequence goes on along the minus strand of CALRTC020000003.1, from coordinate 66,844 downwards.
GGGGATGACTGAGCCCTGTGATCTTGGTGCCGTCGATCTGCTGGCGGCCTATCGGACCGGCGCGCTGTCACCTGTGGAGGTGATGCGTAGCGTCCTGGACCGCATGGATGCGGCCGAACCGCTGATCGCCGCAACCTGGGCCCCCCGGCCGGACGCGGCCCTGAACGAAGCCAGGGCGTCGGAAGCGCGCTGGCGCGCTGGCACCCCGATGGGCCCGCTGGACGGGCTGCCCGTCACGCTGAAGGAACTGATCGCCACGAAGGGCGTGCCCAAGCCCATGGGTACGGCCGCCGCCGACATGACCCCGCAGGCAGCGGACGCGCCCCCGGCCGCCCGACTGGCCGAAGCGGGCGCCATCTGCTTTGCCAAAACGACCGTGCCGGATTTCGGCATGCTGTCATCGGGCCTGTCCAGTTTCCACCGTCTGACGCGCAATCCGTGGAATCCCGCGCTGAACCCCGGCGGGTCCAGTGCCGGGGCGGCCGCCGCAGCGGCGGCCGGCTATGGCCCCCTGCATGTCGGGACCGATATCGGCGGTTCGGTGCGCCTGCCCGCCGGCTGGTGCGGTATTTTCGGCTTCAAGCCCAGCAATGGCCGCATCCCCATCGACCCGCCCTATTACGGTCGCGTCGCCGGCCCCATGACCCGCACCGTCACCGACAGCGCCCTGATGATGGCCGTCCTGTCGCAGGCCGACGACCGCGACCACATGTCCCTGCCCCCGTCCGACCTGCCCTGGCTGGACCTGGACGCCCCCGTGAAGGGGTTGCGCATCGGCCTGATGCTGGATGCCGGCTGCGGCCAAGCGGTGGAGCCGGAAGTGGCCGCTGCGGTCATCGACGCTGCCCGCGCGCTGGAAGCCAAAGGGGCCATTGTAACCCCCGTCGGCCCCATCATCAGCCGGGAGATGCTGGATGGGCTGGACCGGTTCTGGCGCACGCGCTTCCTGCATGAAATGGAAAAGCTGCCGCTGGCCCGCCAGGCCTTGATCCTGCCCTATATCCGCGACTGGGTGGGGGCCGCCCGGGGTTACAGCGCCATGGATGTCTATACGGGCCAGGATCAGATGATGCGGATGAAGGACGCGGCCCGCGCCATATTCCAGGGGCTGGACTTCATCCTGTCGCCGACATCGCCCGGCCCCGCCTTCCCGGCGGAATGGGCCAGCCCCGTCAATGATCCGGCCCACCCCTTCGAACATATCGCCTTCACGGTCGCCTGGAACATGTCGGACCATCCGGCATCGTCGATCAATTGCGGCTACACATCCACCGGTCTGCCCATCGGATTGCAGATCGTGGGGCGGCGGTTTGACGATATGGGCGTGCTGCGCCTGTCCCGTGCCTTTGAACAGATCCGCCCGGCCCAGCGCCCCTGGCCCATGCCGTGGCAGCAACAGGTGACCTTATGAGCTTGCGTCCCGGCCCCCGCAACAGCATTACCGACATTGACGGGCTTCTGGTCGGCCACGCCACGGACGAGGTGATCGGGTCGGGCGTCACCGTCCTGCGCTGTGGCGGGCAATGGGTGGCGGCCGTGGATGTGCGTGGCGGCGGCCCCGGCGTGCGGGAGACGGAAACCTTGTCGCCCGAAAATGTCGTGGGCGGCATTCATGCCATCTGCCTGTCGGGCGGGTCGGTCTTCGGGCTGGCGGCGGCGGACGGGGTTGTCGGCTATCTGTCGGAACGGGAGATCGGCCTGCGCCTGCGCCCCGGCGGCCGCGCCATCCCCATCGTACCCGGCGCCGTGCTGCACGACCTGAACAATCAAGGCGACAAGAATTGGGGGGAAGTTTCCCCCTATCGCGCCCTGGGCGCGCAGGCCGTGGCCAATGCCGGGGTGGAGGTCGCCATGGGGTCGGTGGGCGCCGGGCGCGGGGCCATGGCCGGCTATATCAAGGGCGGCATCGGTACGGCGTCCATCGATCTGGGCGGCGGCTTGATGGTGGCAGCACTGGTTGCCGTCAACCCCGTCGGCTCCGTCTTCATGCCCGACGGCCGCAGCTTCTGGGCCTGGCCCTATGAGATTGACGGCGAATTCGGCGGCATCCGCCCCGACCCGGCCCAGCCGCCCGCCACGGACCCGATCCCGGACGAAACCCGCCTGCGCGAGCTGGGCCGGTTGCAAGCCGGCGCCAACACCACCCTGGCCGTCGTCGCCACCAATGCCGCCATCGACAAGGTGGAGGCCAAGCGCATCGCCATCATGGCCCAGGACGGGCTCGCCCGCGCCATCCGCCCCGTCCATACGCCGTTCGACGGTGATCTGGTCTTCTGCGTGGGCAGCGGGGCCATGGCACTGGGCGATGAGCGGGCCCGTTCCTGGCAGGCCGCCCGCATCGGCACGGCCGCCGCCGACTGCCTGGCCCGCGCCATCGCCCGCGGGGTGCATGCGGCGGGGTGACTTGGGCCAGCCGTCCCCTGGTGGACGGAGCCCCTAATTCCCCCAATCGCCCGACCCGGCCCCGTAATCGTCAATGGCGGTCAGCATGGCGGAGACCAGATCGCGTTCCCGCGTCGTCAGCTCCGGGCGCCAGATGTCGAACAGCAGGATGACGCGGGTCTGATTGCTGTTGTTCCAGGCTTCGTGCTCGATCGTGTCGTCAAAGACCCAGGCCCTGCCCTCCTGCCATTGCCTGGTGTCATTGCCGACGCGGAAGCCACATTTTTCTGGCACGATCAGCGGCAGATGGCAGATCAGGCGGGTATTCACGAAACCTGTGTGCGGCGGGATATGCGTGCCTGGCCGCAGCATGGAGAACAGCACCGACGGCGCCCGGCCCCGGATACCGGCCAGCGGCAACCCTTCCAGCGCCTTCACCGTGGCGGGGCAGCGGGCGATATTGTCCGGCTGCGGTTCCCCGTTCTTCCACAGGAAGAAGGCGCCCCAATCCTTGTTGCCGCGCAGGCCCGACCGGTCGATCTGGGCGCGGTCGGCGCTGGCTTCCAGATAGGGCTGGAAGGCATCGGGCCCATCCAGCACGGCCTGAAGCTCTGTCCGGATGGCGTCCGTCTGTGCTTCCAGCGGCTCCAGCCAGGGGAAGACGTCCCGCTCATAGAACTGCACCTGCGGCAGTTCGGGGAACAGGAAGGCCTGCGGCTGCTGGTAGAAGACCTGACGGCGACCGAACAGGATGTCCAGGGACCGGGCGAAGCGTCCGCTTGACGTGGCCGGGTCGAACCCGTGGTCCTTCAGGCTGGACAGAAGATGCGCCTCGAACTTGGCGCCGTAATCCTGCACCACCTGCTGCACGCGCTTCAGTTCGGCCACCAGATCGGCCGGCAACTGCGCGGCTGGCGGGGCGACGCGCAGGGCGTTGCCATAGAAGGAGGTGGCGGCCTTGTCAGCACCCGTGGCAGCGAAATGGTCGCCCTTCAGGATCAGGGCACGGACATTGCGCGGATCGATCAGCAGAACCTGATCCAGCGCCGACAGCATGCCGCCGACATCCCCCACCCCACGGCAGCCATAGGCCAGCCCCAGCAGATTGCCCAGGTCCCGTGCCCCGGCGGCCACTGCCCGCCCGAACCCCGCCTTGGCCCCGGCGAAATCCCCCCGTTTCAGGGCTTCGGCCCCGGCGCGGGAATGCGGGGTGGGGTCGGTGGTGGGGCGCGTGAACATGGGGTACCCGGTCGAATTTGGATCGGGTCATTGAAGGGATGCGGGGGCGATGCGTCAACTATGTTCCGGCCGCGCACCAGCGCGACGTACGCCCCCCTCACCGCACCATGGCCAGTTCCACGGCCGGGCGCATGGCGACGGCGGCGGAGTAGCCCAGCTGGATCAACTCCTCCGCCCGTTCGAATTCCAGGATGCCGATATGGCCGATGCGCGGTGTGATCAGCACGTCGGGCGGTTCACCGGCCAGGCGAGACCGGGTAATACGGTCCTGCATGATGTCGATGGAACTGGCCATGACCTCCAGAATGCCGGGGGCGGGGCTGCGCGGCTTGGCGAAGCGGGCCTGGAACTGCTGCCGGGCGTTCTCTCCCACCTCGTTCAGCTTGGCCGCCAGCTTGGCCAGCGGCTTGGCGATCTGCCGCGGCGGGTTCCCCTCCGTCACCAGTTCCACCGGATGTTCGGGCAGGCTGACATTGACGGGCCCCAGCTGCTGCTTGCCCAGCCGCGGCATCTGCGACAGGTCGCCATTCAGGTTGATGGCGATCACCACTTCGGCACCCAGGGCCCGGCACAGCGATACCGGCACGGGGTTCACCAGGGCGCCGTCGGCCAGCCACATGTTCTGATGCGGCACGGCCGGGAACATGCCGGGAATGGCGGCCGAGGCGCGGACGACATCCAGCAGGTGCCCTTCGCGCAGCCACACCTCCTTGCCGGTGGCAAGATCGGTGGCGACGGCGGCAAAGGGGATGGACAGCGATTCGATGGGCACGTCCGTGCGTTCATTGCGGAACCGCTCATAGGCCTTTTCAACGCTGACCAGACCGCCGCGGGAGAAGGTGAGGTCCAGCAGTTTCAGCGCGTCCAGCATGCCGAAACCCTGGGCATATTCCTGCAATTCCGGCAGCAGGTCGGTCAGATAGGCCGCCCCGACCAGCGCGCCCACCGACGTGCCGGCGATGACGTCCGGCTTCAGCCCGATTTCGGCCAACGCCCGCAGCACACCCACATGTGCCCAGCCGCGCGCGGCGCCACTGCCCAATGCCAGACCGATCTTCATGATGCGACAGCCCTTTTTCCCGCCCTGCGACCGCGCGGAACCTTGCGCGACCGGGTGCTAAACGGCAATACATCCATGTGATTTTGCCAAAAGGAAGACCGATGCGTGCCGTCATCGCCCATCTCTTGTGGCCCCTGCTGGTTGCGGTCTGTATCGCCGGCTACTGGTATGGCTGGCAATCGGGCCATGCGGTGCTGGCTTTCAACGCGACCTATTTCGGGCTGGCGGCCGTGCTGCTGATCCTGGAACGGGTCATGCCCTATGAACAGGCCTGGATGAAAAGCGACGGGCAGCTGTTCAACGACATCGCGCATACGGTGCTGAACAAGGGGTTGGGCCAGGCCATTGCCGCGTCCATCGCCATCGCCGGGCTGGACCGGGCGGGGCCGACGGCGGCGTCGGGCTTCTGGCCCGGCGACTGGCCGATGGCCGCACAGGTGCTGCTGGCGCTGATCGCCGGAGAATTCGGGCTTTATTGGGCGCACCGCACGGCGCATGAATTCCGCGCCATCTGGCACTGGCATGCCATCCATCACAGCGTCACCAAGCTGTGGATCGTCAATACCGGCCGCTTCCATTTCCTGGACAGCCTGTGGAAGACGGCGTTTGCCATGGCCATTGCCGGGCTTCTGGGCGCGCCCAAGGATGTGATCCTGTGGGTGCTGGCCATCACCACTTATGTCGGCTTCCTGACCCATTGCAATATCGACATGCGCTGCGGCCCGCTGAACTGGGTCTTCTCCACCCCGGAGCTGCATCGCTGGCACCACAATCGCGACCCGATTGAGGGCAATGTCAATTACGGGGAGAATTTCATCCTGTGGGACATCGTCTTCGGCACCCGCCTGCTGCCGTCCGACCGCAAGCCGCCGGTCAATATCGGCTGCAAGGACGTGGTGCCCGACAGTTTCCTGGGGCAACTGGCCTATCCGTTCCAGGCCTGGGCCCGGCGCGATTTCTGGAACAAGAAGAAGGCGGCGTGACGCCGTCATCATCACGGCAGAAGACCGCACCGGGCGGTTTGTGCTAAGGGCAGATTGTATGTCGGGGTGACCGTCAGGCGTCCCCCCTTTCAAGGATGGGAGATTTCCGATGCGCATTGCCGTCATCGGCACCGGCTATGTCGGTCTGGTTTCCGGGGCCTGCTTTTCCGAATTCGGTGTGGACACGGTCTGTGTCGACAAGGATGAAGGCAAGATCGCGCGGCTGCTGAAGGGGGAAATCCCCATCTATGAGCCTGGCCTTGAAGCCCTGGTGGAAAAGAACGCCAAGGCTGGCCGCCTGTCCTTCACCACCGATCTGCCCAGTGCCGTGCGCGGCGCCGATGCCGTGTTCATCGCGGTGGGCACCCCGTCGCGGCGCGGCGACGGCCATGCCGACCTGTCCTATGTCTATGGTGCTGCGGCGGAGATTGCGGCGGCGCTGGATCCCGATGATTACGCCGTCATCGTGACCAAAAGCACGGTGCCCGTGGGCACGGGGCGTGAAGTAGCACGCATCATCCGCACCACCCGGCCCGAAGCCGATTTCGACGTGGCGTCGAACCCGGAATTCCTGCGTGAAGGCTCGGCGATCGAGGATTTCATGCGGCCCGACCGCGTGGTCATCGGCACCGACAGCGACCGCGCGCGCCAGGTGATGCGGGCGCTGTACCGGCCGCTGTTCCTGATCGAAACGCCGATGGTCTTCACCAGCCTGGAGACGTCGGAACTGATCAAGTACGCCGCCAACACCTTCCTGGCGGCCAAGATCACCTTCATCAACGAAATCGCCGACCTGTGCGAGAAGGTGGGCGCCGACGTGCATGACGTGGCCAAGGGCATCGGCCTGGACAACCGCATCGGCAAGAAGTTCCTGCATCCCGGCCCCGGCTATGGCGGGTCCTGCTTCCCTAAGGACACGCTGGCCCTGGTGAAGACGGCACAGGATTACGGCAGCCCGCTGCGCATCATCGAAACCGTCGTCGATGTGAACGACAAGCGCAAGAAGGCCATGGCGGACCGCGTGATCGCCGCCTGCGGCGGGTCGGTGGAAGGCAAGCGCATCGGCGTGCTGGGCGTGACCTTCAAGCCCAACACGGATGACATGCGCGACGCCCCGGCGCTGGACGTCATCCCGGCCCTGCAGGCGGCCGGCGCCCATGTCGCCGCCTATGACCCGGCCGGCATGCATGAGGCGGGCAAGCTGCTGCCCGGCGTGGAATGGGTGGCCGACACCTATGCCGCCTTGAACGGGGCCGACTGCGCCCTGGTCCTGACGGAATGGAACGAATTCCGCATGCTGAACCTGTCCCGCTTGCTGAAGGCGATGAAGGCGCCGGTCCTGGTCGACCTGCGCAACATCTTCAATCCCGAAGACGCGGAAATGGCCGGCTTCGCCTATCATTCCATCGGCCGTCCGGGGCGGGTGAAGAAGGGGCATCGGTAAGGGGATTTCGGGGCCGGCGGGCAGGCCAAAGACTTTTGGTAACGCCCGCTTCTCCACTACTTTCGCGTGTCGGCACAAACAGGTGCATTACCGCGTTCAACAGGCTGGCGGCCTGGCGCGGCTTGTGCTTTCCTGCCGTCCCAAGCCTTTTAACCAACCCTGTTCAGGTGACACCAACATGACCCTGGCGCATAATTTCCACCCCACGGTCCTGCGCGAGTACGATATCCGCGGCATCATCGGCAAGACGCTGACGACCGACGATGCGCGTGCCATCGGACGCGGCTTCGGCACCATGGTTGTGCGCGGGGGCGGCAAGAAGGTGGCGATCGGCTTTGACGGCCGCCTGTCCTCCCCGTCGCTGGAAGAAGCCGCGGTCGAAGGGCTGAAGTCCACGGGCCTGCATGTCGTGCGCATCGGCCTGGGCCCCACGCCCATGCTGTATTTCACGGCCCGTCATCTGAAGCTGGATGCCGGCATGATGATCACCGGCTCCCACAATCCGCCGGACTATAACGGCTTCAAGATGATGATCGGCAAGGCGCCGTTCTATGGCGCCCAGATCCTGGAGATCGGCAAGATCGCTGCTGCCGGCGATTTCGAAACCGGTGAGGGCAGCGAGGAGACGATCGACATCCAGGACGCCTATGTCGAGCGTCTGGTGGCCGATTATGACGGCACCCGCGACCTGAACGTGGTCTGGGACAATGGCAATGGTGCTGCGGGCGAGATCCTGCGCCGTCTGGTCGCCAAGCTGCCGGGCAAGCATACGCTGCTGTTCGATGATATCGACGGCACCTTCCCCAACCACCATCCCGACCCGACCATTCCGGAAAATCTGGAAGACATCATCCACAAGGTGGCTGAAGAGAAGGCCGACCTGGGCATTGCCTTTGACGGCGACGCCGACCGTATCGGCGCCGTGGATGAAAAGGGCCGCATCGTCTGGGGTGACCAGCTGGTCGCCATCTATTCCAAGGACGTACTGGCCAACCATCCCGGCGCCACCATCATCGCCGATGTGAAGGCCAGCCAGACCCTGTTCGACCAGATCGCCAAGCTGGGCGGCAAGCCGCTGATGTGGAAGACGGGCCATTCGCTGCTGAAGGCCAAGATGGCCGAAACCAACAGCCCGCTGGCCGGCGAAATGTCGGGCCACATCTTCTTTGCCGACAAATATTACGGCTTCGACGACGCGCTCTATTGCGCTGTCCGCCTGCTGGGTCTGGTGTCGCGCCATGGCGAACTGTCGGCCCTGCGCGATGAGCTGCCCGACGTGCTGAACACCCCGGAAGTCCGCTTCCAGGTCAGCGAGGAACGCAAGTTCGCCGCGGTGGAGGAGATCAAGGCCCGCGTGAAGGCCGAAGAAGCCGCCGGCGGTCCGGAGGTCAACGACATTGACGGCGTGCGCGTGAAGAACGCCGATGGCTGGTGGCTGCTGCGCGCCTCCAACACCCAGGACGTGCTGGTCGCCCGTGCGGAGGCGTTCAGCGCCGAAGGGCTGGAACGCCTGAAGGGCGCCATCAAGGACAATCTGGCCAAGAGCGGCATCGCCGCCCCGGCCGATTTCTGATCGGCGCCAGCGTGCGTGCAAGAAAGGCCGGCGGGGGTGACCCCGCCGGCCTTTTTGCTGCGGTGTGCAGCGTAAGTCTGAAGCCTCACCCGCGACCTACGGCCTTGAACTTCGCGCCCTGCTAAACGCTACCCCGCCAGCCGTCCTGCTGCCGCCGTCAGGTCGCGCAGACGCTCCACATCCTCGTCCCGCCATTGTCCCGGCTGCAGGCGCCAGCCCCAATTGCCGTCGGGCAAGCCTGGAACATTCATGCGGCCGTCGGTGCCCAGGCCCAGCACATCCTGAACGGGCGTGATGACCAGTTCGGAATTGACGCCCAGGGCGAAGCGGATGAAATCCCAGTGCAGTTCGCGCCCGTCCGTATTCAGGTAGGAGCGGATGCGCTGCCCCAGTTCCCCGTCCAGGCCCCCGCGTGAGGCGACCCAGCCCAGGATCGTGTCATTGTCATGCGTGCCCGTATAGAACACGGAATGGGCGGCATAGCGGTTGGGGTCGTAATGCCAGGGTTCGAAATGGTCACCCCATTCAAAGGGCAGGACGCGCATGCCGGGGAAGCCGAAATGGTCGCGCAGCCGCTCCACCTCCGGCGTGATCACGCCCAGATCCTCCGCGATGATGGGCAATTCCCCGCACCGGTCCTTCAGCGACTGGAACAGTTCATAGCCGGGCGCCGGCACCCAATGGCCATGCATTGCCGTTTCTTCGTTCGCGGGGATTTCCCAATAGCTTTCAAAGCCGCGGAAATGGTCGATGCGGACCATGTCCACGCTTTCCAGCGTTTTGGCAATGCGCCGGTGCCACCAGGCGAACCCTTCCGACCGGTGCGCATCCCAGCGATACAGCGGGTTTCCCCAGCGCTGGCCCGTGGCACTGAAATAATCGGGGGGCACGCCGGCCACGACATGCGGATGGCCGCGTTCATCCAGTTCGAACAGGTCGCGGCGTGACCAGACATCGGCGCTGTCGCCGGCCACGAAGATGGGGATATCGCCCATGATGCGGATGCCGCGGGCATTGGCATCCTTCTTCAGGGCCAGCCATTGCCGGAAGAACAGGAATTGCTGGACCTTCACCTTCTTGATGTCAAACGACAGGGTGTGCCGCGCCTCCCCGATGCCGATCGGGTCGCGCGTGGCATACAGCGCGTTCCAGTCCAGCCATGCCCGACCCTGATGGCGGGCCTTCAACACGGTGTAAAGCGCGTAATCATCCAGCCATTCGGCATCGTTGCGGGCGCGGAAAAGCTCAAAATCGCCCCATTCATCATCATCTGACGACCGTTTCAGGAAGTCGCCGGCCACGATGTCGAGTGCTGCCAGTTTGGCCGCAGCCACCCCGTCATAATCCACCCGCGCCGCGTCATTGCCGGGCAGCTTTTCCAGCAGCCCGGCATCACAGAACCCATCGGCCACCAGATCATCGAAACTGATCAGCAGCGGGTTGCCGGCAAAGCTGGACAGGGCGGAATAGGGGCTGTTGCCCAGGCTGGTGGGGGCCAGCGGCAGGATCTGCCACACGCTTTGTCCGGCCGCCTGCATCTGGGCCAGGAAGGCGCGGGCCGCCGGGCCCATATCGCCAATACCATGGCCGCCGGGCAGCGAGGTCGGGTGCAGAAGAAGGCCACTGGCGCGCGAAGTCGTCATGATGGGCGGGGTCTTTCCTGCGGGGTCGAAAGGGGCAAGCCGTGGCATCATCCTACACCATGATTTCGCATGCCATGTTGCATTGCAATAGTTGCACGCTTTGGTAACGCTGTTACAGTTATCACGCGCTGGATGGCGTGAATTCATGACGGGGTGCGGGATGCCGGAATCGCCACTGCCACGGGGTAGTGCCAAGCAGGGACCGCAGGCGGCGAAAAGCGCGCTGGACCGGCTGTTCGACCATGTCAACCGGGTGATCCTGTCGCGTCAGCACCCGATCACTGGCCTGCTGCCGGCCAGCACGGCCGTGACCGTGCATGGCAATTACACCCATGCCTGGGTGCGCGATAATGTCTATTCCATCATCGGCCCCTGGGCCCTGTCGCTGGCCTATCGCCGCCGGGGCGACAGCACGGCCCGCGCCCGCCTGCTGGAACAAAGCGTGGTGAAGACCATGCGCGGCCTGTTGCAGGCCATGATGAAGCAGGCCGCGAAGGTGGAGCGGTTCAAGCATACCCAGGCCCCGCTGGACAGCCTGCACGCGATCTATTCCGCCAGCACCGGAGAAGCGGTGGCGGCCGATGATGGCTGGGGCCATTTGCAGATCGACGCCACGTCCCTGTTCCTGCTGATGCTGGCGCAGATGACGCGGTCCGGCATGTCGTTGATCTACACGATGGACGAGGTGGCGTTCGTCCAGAACCTGGTCCATTACATCGGCCCCGCCTATCGCATCGCCGATTTCGGCATCTGGGAGCGCGGGCGCAAGATCAACGACGGGGCCGTGGAACTGAATGCCAGTTCCATCGGCATGGCCAAGGCCGCGATGGAGGCCATGCAGGGCCTGGACCTGTTCGGGGAGGATGGGGGCCGAGTCGCCGTCATCCACGCCGTCCCGGACGAAATCGCGCGGGCCCGCGCCACGGTGGAGGCGCTGCTGCCGCGTGAGTCCGGGTCGAAGGAGGTGGATGCGGCCTTGCTGGGCATCATCGGCTGGCCGGCCTTCGCCGTGGATGCGCCTGATCTGGTGGAGCGCACCCGCAGCGAGATCCTGGGCAAGCTGGGCGGCCCCTATGGCTGCAAACGCTTCCTGACCGACGGGCACCAGACGGTGCTGGAGGATCATTCCCGCCTGCATTACGAGGCTGGCGAGCTGGAGCGTTTCCGCGGCATCGAAAGCGAATGGCCGCTGTTCTTCACCTATTTCTATGTCACCGCCCTGTTGACCGGCAACGCGCGGGAGGCCGCGCAATGGCGTGAGAAGCTGGACGCGCTGCTGGTGGAAAAGGGGGCAGACGCCCTGCTGCCGGAACTGTTCATCGTCCCGGAAGCGGCGGTGGAGGCCGAGCGCGCCCATCCCGGCAGCCAGAAGCGCGTGCCCAACGATAATATCCCCCTGCTCTGGGCACAGAGCCTGTTCATCATGGGCCTGCTGCTGGAAGAAGGCTATCTGTCGGCCGGCGATATCGACCCGCTGAACCGCCGGGCCAAGCTGAAGCCCAAGCCGCCCGTGCCCCTGCGCCTGATCGTCCTGGCGGAGGACGAGAAGGTGCGCGGGCAGTTGAAGGATCATGGCCTGTCCTGCCAGACCCTGGCCCAGGCCGGCGGTCAGATCCATATCTGCCATGTCGATGTGCTGGTGGGCGCGCTCGCCGAACTGGGGCGGTGCGAGGCATTGGGTCTGACGGGTCGGCCGCCGCGCCGGCTGGGCACACTGATTACCGCCAATGGCTTCCGCTTTGCCGGACAGCCGGCCGTCATCGTGCCCACCTTCGTGGATGAACAGGACGGGTTCTATTTCACCTATGACCACCGGTTCCTGGTCGACCGGCTGTTGTCGGAAATCGCCTATATCAACCGCACCTGGACCTTCACCAAGCCGCCGCTGCTGGTCTTCCCCGTGTCGCGCGGCATGGCGGCGGGCGAAGGCTTCGCGGAACTGGCCCGCACCCTGTCCGATCTGGTGGCCGGCCGTGTGCCCGATCTGGTCGTGCGCGGCGGCGACCTGACCGACGCCTATGGCAGTGCGCGCATCGTGCCGTTTGATCAGGTGGCGCCCAGTTGCCCCGTGTCGGCGCGCCCCGTGCGGGCGCAGGTGGGGGATGCCGGCTTCGACTTTGCGGCCCCGCCGCCCGGCGCGGAGGATCGCCGCTGGATCGAGGAGGGGGACACGCCCTGGCTGGCCAAGTCGCTGGACGGGGAACGCCGGGCTGGCTGGCACCTGCTGATGCTGTCGCTGCTGTGGCAGCGGCAGGGACGCGATTTCGTGCCTGATGGCGGGCAGGCATTGTGGCAGCGGGCAGAGAAAATGTACCGCGCCGCCGGCCATGCCGGTCGCTGGGACATCGTGCGCCCGCTGGCCTGGCTGATGAACCGCCATGACGAGCGGCTGCAGGATGCGGTGAAGGAAATCGTCGTCCGGCAGAAGCATGTGATCCTGGGCGACAGCGCCCGCCCCGGCGCCGTCGTCGACCGGCCGCTGGCCAATGCCGATATCAGCAGCCGGCTGGCCGCCATCGGTGGCGACCCGGCGACGCTGATGCTGCGGGAGGAAATGCTGCTGTTCTCCGGCACGCTGATCAAGGCCAGCCCGGAACTGTTCCGCTATACACTGTCCCTGCGACCGGCCGATCTGCTGGGCCTGCTGATCCGCAGCGTGGGCCGGCAGCGTGGCCTGTCGGATGCGGCGGCGCTGGAGGTGCTGAAAGCCGAAGGGCCGCATGCCATCCTGACGCGCCTGCGCCGCCTGATCTCCCGCTGCCCAGGCATGACGGGGGATTTCTGCCTGCCCGTGCTGGCGCGGGCCAGTGCGGTCGACAAGCCGGAATTCGCCATGGACGGAGACCATTGGGCGGCCCATGTGCTGACCGGTGGGGACTGGTGGGGCTGGCGCGACACGGCGGGCGTGCTGCTGCCCATGCCGGAGGATTTCTTCCGCCGCGTCTGGGGCCTGCTGCGCCATTGCGACGGGCTGATCATCGCCGACCCGACCCACACGGACATGCGCCTGGACAGCGCCATGCTGCGCGCCGACCGCACGCCCGGCGAACGTGATTTCGCGCGGGAGGTGGAAGGCCGCCTGGACCGGATCATGAACCCGGAATACCGGCAATTGACGGTGGAGGCATTGTGGGCGCTGTCGGAGATGCTGGGGGTGCATCGCGACGTACACCTGCCGGGGCTGATTTCCACCGACCGTGTGGTATCCGCCGCCGTGGCCCGGCATTGGACCCTGACCCATCCCGGCCAGGGCGACCCGAACGGCGCCGCAGCCTGGAAAGCCTTCTACAACCTGTCACCCGTAGCGGCCGCCGAACACCTGGCCATGGGCGCCCTGATCCTGGCCGGGCTGGCGCAGGCCGTGCCGAACGCGGCGTGAGGGGGGGGAGTGCGCAGGACCGGCCCCGCCTCAGCATTTGTCTGGTTTATGCTGAAGCATTCTCTACCGTCACCCCGGCGCAGGCCGGGGTCCACGTTCGTAGAGTATGGTGCCCTGCATTCTGGACCCCGGCCTGCGCCGGGGTGACGGTGGGGAGAACCATTCCGATTCTATTCAAACCTGACATGCTATAAGCCCCAGACCTCAACCGCGCCGCTCTACACCCCGTCCACCCGCCACACATCCTTGATGTGCCGGGGCAGGCGGCGGGGCAGCACCGCCATCAGGTCGAAGCGGATGGCATGATGGGCCAGATGCGGGCGGTGGGCCACGAAATGGCTGATGGCGGCATGGCGCCGCCGCCAACTGGTGCGGGGAAGCGACGACAGGGCCAGGGTCAGGCTTTGCCGGGCCTTTACCTCCACCACCGCCACCACACCACGCTTGGCGGCGATGATGTCGATCTCCCCCACCGGCAGGCGCAGGCGGGTGGCCAGGATGCGGTAGCCCTTCAGCCACAGCACCAGACAGCACAGCCATTCCGCCAGCCGGCCCAGCCGTTCGGCCCGGCGGCGGTCGATGCGGTTACGCCGCGTCATCGCCTCCCGTCCCCATTTGCAGGGCCCGCGCATAGACCTGTTTCTTGGGCTGGCCCGTGATGGTGGCGACATGGGCGGCCGCGTCGCGCACGCTCATGCCACCCGTCAGTGCCTGGCGCAGCAGGCTGTCCATGTCGGCGGCGTCCGTAGCCGCAGCATCGGCGGCGGGCGGACCGACAACGACGACGATCTCCCCCTTGGGCGGGCCGTTATCCGCATAATGGCGGGACAGGTCTGCGGCGGGACCGCGCCGCACCTCCTCGAACAGCTTGGTCAGTTCGCGCGCCACGGCCACTTCCCGGTTGCCCAGGCTGGCAGCGATGTCGGCCAGCATGTCGGCCAGACGCTGCGCCGATTCGTAGAAGATCAGCGTGGCCGGCAGGGTGCGGAACATCTCCAGCTCCGTCCGCCGCGCCGCCGATTTGGGCGGCAGGAAGCCGCCGAACAGGAAGCGGTCGCTGGGCAGGCCCGACAGGACCAGGGCCGTGATGGCGGCATTGGCGCCGGGCAGATGGGTCAGGGGCAGGCCCCGGTCCTTCGCCTCGCGCACCAGCTTGAAGCCCGGATCACTGACCAGCGGCGTACCCGCGTCGGACACCAGGGCGACCGACGCCCCGCCGGCGATGCGATCCAGCAGCACGGGCCGCATCTTCGCCGCATTATGGTCGTGATACGGGATCATACGGGCACGGATGCCATAACGGCGCAGCAGTTTGCCGGTTACGCGGGTATCTTCGCAGGCGATGGCATCGACGCCGCGCAGGATCTCCAGCGCACGCAGGGTGACGTCACCGGCATTGCCGATGGGTGTGGCGACGATGTAAAGCCCCGCCTGCGGTTTACGGATCGGGCCGCTGCCGGTAGGCTGCGCGACCGTTTCATCGTCACCGTCCGCTTCCTCGGGGAATTCCCCGTCGAACGGGTCGGCGTCAAGGTCGGGTTGGTCGTCCATGGGATGTGACGTCAAGGGGAAGGGGTTCCGGATGTTTGGGAATTCGCGTCGGCGCGGGGCGTCGTTGCTGGTGACGTTGACAGCGGCCATGGCCCTGCTCGGCGCCTGCGCCAGCCCCAGCAGCGTACCGGCCCCGCCCCCCACCCCGCAACCCCCGCCGGTGGCCGCCCCCCCCAAACCCGCGGTGGAGGCTCCGCCCCCGGTCACCCAACCCGTGATGCCGAAGGATGACAAGGTCCGCGTGGGCCTGCTGCTGCCTCTGACCGGCAACAGTGCCGCCCTGGGACAGGCCATGCTGGACGCGGCCCAAATGGCGCTGTTCGACCTGGGGGATGACAAGTTCACGCTGTTGCCCCGGGATACGCAGGGCAATCCGAATACGGCTGCACTGGCGGCGCAGTCGTTGGTGGAAGACGGGGCGGGCATCATCCTGGGCCCCCTGTTCGCGGGCGAGGCGGCGGCGGTGAAGCCGGTCGCCGCCCGCGCCAACCGCCCGGTCCTGTCCTTTTCCAGCGATTGGAACATGGCGGGCGGCGGCGTCTGGATCCTGGGCTTCCAGCCCCAGGAACAGGTACGCCGCGTCGTTTCCCTGTCGCAGACCCGCGGCATGACCCGGTTCGCCGTCGTGGCCCCGGCCACACCCTATGGCGATGCCGCCGTGACGTCGCTGAAGGAAGCGGCCGAACAGGCCGGCGGGCAGGTGACCAAGATCGAGCGCTATACGGCCGGGGCCACGAACCTGACCGATCTGGTCAAGCGGCTGTCGGATTTCGATCAACGTCAGGCGGCCTTGGCCGCCGAGCGGTCGCGTTTGCAGGCCGCTGGCGACCCCGAGTCGCTTTCAGCCCTGCGCCGCCTGTCCAACGCCGACACGTTCGGCCCCCTGCCGTTCGACGCCGTGCTGATCGCAGAGGGCGGGCAGACCTTGCGCGAACTGGCAGCGCTGTTCCCCTTCTTCGATATCGATCCCGGGCCGGTGCGCATGCTGGGCACGGGACTTTGGGACGAGGCCGGGCTGGGCCGGGAAGGCGCCCTGGTCGGCGGCTGGTTCGCCGCACCGGCCCCCGGCGGACGCGAAGCCTTCGAGGCGCGGTTCCAGCAGCTTTACGGCTATCGCCCGCACCGGCTGGCCACGCTCGCCTATGACACTACGGCGCTGTCGGCCGTACTGGCCAAGGGTGGCGCCGGGTTCAGCGTGGGCACGCTGACCAATCCCAATGGCTTTGCCGGCGTGGAGGGCATCTTCCGCCTGCTGCCCACGGGCACGGCCGAACGCGGCCTGGCCGTGATGGAAGTGACGCGCACGGGCACGGTGGAGGTCGATCCGGCGCCGCAGAGCTTCGTGCCGCCGCCCTCGTCATAACCGCAAGGGACATTTCCCATGGATATCACGGTCGCCAAATCCGCCGACGGGCAGCATTACCTGACCTGGAACGGGACTCGCGTGCGCTGTGCCGTGGGGCGCACGGGCATCCGGCTGGACAAGCGGGAAGGCGATGGCGGCACGCCCGTCGGCGCCTTCACCCTGCGCCGGGTGCTCTATCGCGCCGACCGGCTGTCGCCGCCCGCGACCGCGCTGCCCCTGTCGGTAATCGGCAGGGACGATGGCTGGTGTGACGACCCGGCCCATCCCGACTATAACCGGCCGGTGAAGCTGCCCTTTGCCGCCAGTCACGAGGATCTGTGGCTGGACAGCGCCGTCTACGACATCATCGTGGTGCTGGGCCATAATGACGACCCGCCTGTGCCGGGGCTGGGCAGTGCCGTTTTCTTTCACCTGACCGGTGCGGATTACGGCCCGACGGCAGGATGCGTGGCCGTGCCGCTGGCCGATATGCTGCCCATCCTGGCCGCCGCCACGCCCGGTGACCGCATGGTCGTCACCCCACCGGCCCAGGCGATGGCGGCCTGTGACCCGGCCGACCGGCGGGGCGGTTGCTGGCCCACCTGATACACGGCAGCCGCCAGGGTTTGTCAGCCCGTCCAGGTCGGTGCGTTGGCGTGACGGACCTTTCGGCCTTCCTCACGCCCCCAGCCTGATCCAGGTCAGCTCATGCTTGTTCTGGCAGAGATGGACCAGCTGGCTGCCCGGAATGGCCGCGAAGGCGCGGGCGGTTTCGTGATCCGTCTCCCCCTGGAATTTCAGGGTGCAGATATAGTTACGGGCCAGACCCGACTCCAGCCAGCCCTGGATCATGCGCAGCAGCTTGGACGGATAACAGATGACGTCGCAGGCCAGCCAGTCGACGGGGCCGATATCGGCGGGCTTGATGCCAAAAGCACTTTCCCGCCGCTCCGTCACGCCGGGCAGTGCCGCGATCTTCGGGTCCAGCGGCGCCTTGTCCACGGCGATGACCTTGGCCCCGCAGCTTTGCATGACCCAGGTCCAGCCGCCGGGGCAGGCACCCAGGTCGATGCATTGCTCCCCGGGCTTGGGCGTATGCCCGATGCGGGTGAAGGCTTCCCAAAGCTTCAGGTAGGCCCGGTTGGGCGGGGTGACCTTATCTTCGATGAACTCGATCTCCCCGTTCCAGAACGGGCTGGAACAGCGGGCGGCCGCCAGGATCGTGTTCTCGTTCAACAGGGTCCAGGACCCCAGCGGGGCCGCCGGCGGGGCCGTGAAGAAGGTCAGCGGCTTGGCCGAGACATGGGGCAGATTGTCCTGGATCAGCTGCGCCCGGCGGTGATGCTGGAACCCGTAATGGGCCCAGTTGCGCTGGATGGCGCGCAGCGCCTTGGCCCCCTGCTTGATCGACTGGATGGGGATCAGCACGGGGTCGTACCAGATATTCTGGGCCCAGGCGGCAGGGCGCGGCGGCCCGTCGGCCAGCACCAGCCGCCCATGCACAGACCGCACCTCGCCCAGTTCGGTCAGGAGCGGTTCCAGAAATTCTTCCACCGCCAGATAGGCGGTGGCCCCGAGCGGGGTCGCCGCCGGGGCCGTCATATCATCGTGGGTCATCGATCAGGACTTGGGCGTCGTGTCAGGTGGCAATGTCACCGGACGCGATAACAGCCTGCGTGCGATTACGCACGCCCAGGCTGCGCATGACGGCCGTGACGTGGATTTTCACCGTGCCTTCGGACAGGCCCAGTTCATAGGCGATCTGCTTGTTCGACTTGCCCTCGCGCAGGCAGCGCAGCACGTCGCGCTGACGCTGAGTCAGCGCCGGCGCGCCGGCACCAGTGGCAGCCGGGGAGGAACCGGCTGGCGTCGCCGTAGCGACACCCGGTCCGTCGCCCAGCAATGCCGCCGGCGGCACATAGATGCCGCCGGAGAAGATCAGGTTCAGCGCCGACAGCATGATCTTCACGGATGATGATTTCGGGATATAGCCCGACGCACCGCTATCCAGCGCCGCCCGCACATCCGCTTGCGATTCGGAGGCCGAGACGATGACCACGGGCGTTCCCGCCTGCGCCCCGCACACGTCCTGAACGCCGGAGAAACCGGGAAAGCCGGGCATTTGCAGATCCAGCAGCACCAGGTCGAAATCCTGCCCGTCATGGGCCAGATCCCGCACCTCGTCGAAGGTACCCGCCTCCACAAAGGTGGCATTATCGTCAAGCTGGGTCAGCAGGCGGCACAGCCCCTCTCGGAACAGCAGATGGTCATCGCCAATCAGGATTTTCATCAGTCGATCCCAAACCCGATTATCACAGTCCCACCTCCCGCGCCGCCCCGCATGGGAGAATGGCGAGGCCTTTTGCCGTGCCATCTTGTGGACAGTATCCCTCCCTTAATAAATCAAATTTTCCGGATTGTCTGTGACAACCGTCGCCCGCTTCGGCGTTTCTGCGGATCGATGGCAACCCAACGGTATCGATACCGTTGGGACTGGCTGCCGAACCGTATCGCGGCTTTGTTGCGGGACGGGCGGCGGACGTGGCACAACAGAGGAAGCTGCCGTTGGCACCATGCCTTCGGCGCGGAACAGAGCGATCATGGCAGTCAATACAGGGATCAAGATGCCCCAGAAAGTGCGCAAGGCCGTGTTCCCGGTGGCGGGTCTGGGGACCCGCTTCCTGCCGGCCACCAAGGCCATCCCGAAGGAAATGCTGCCGCTGGCCGACCGCCCGCTGATCCAGCACGCGGTTGATGAGGCCAAGGCCGCCGGCATCGACCAGTTCTGCTTCGTCACCAGCCGTGGCAAGAGCCCGCTGGAAGACCATTTCGACCTGAATTACGAACTGAACGAGACGCTGCGCCGCCGCGGCAAGGCCGATCTGCTGAAGATCGTCGAAGATATCCAGATCGAATCGGGATACCTGTCCTATGTGCGACAGGCTCAGCCCCTGGGACTGGGTCATGCCGTCTGGTGCGCCCGCGAGTTCGTGGGTAACGAGCCGTTCGCCGTGCTGCTGCCCGACGAACAGGTGCTGGGCGACAAGCCCTGCCTGGCGCAGATGATGGAAGCCTACGATCAGGTCGGCGGCAATCTGCTGTCGGTGTTCGAGGTGCCGCGCGAGCAGACGAACAAGTACGGCATCCTGGACATCGCGTCGGAAGATGGAAAGCTGGTGTCGGTGAAGGGGCTGGTGGAAAAGCCGGACCCGGCCGTCGCCCCGTCGAACCTGTCGATCCAGGGTCGCTACATCCTGCAGCCCGACGTGTTCAAGCATTTGTCGGTGTTCGAAAAGGGTGCGGGCGGGGAGATCCAGCTGACCGACGCCATGGCCAAGCTGATCGGCCATCAGCCTTTCCATGGCTTCAAGTTCGAAGGCCAGCGCTTCGACTGCGGTGACAAGCTGGGCTTCGTGCTGGCCAATGTCGCCTATGCGCTGGAACGGCCGGACATGGCCGACAAGGTGCGCAGCGCGCTGAAGGCCATGCTGTAAGGGCATTTAGTGTTCCCTCAGGCGCCGGGCGCCGCCATCCGGCAGCTTGGCTTACGCGGGCATCTGCCCGCGGGCCGGCGGTCGCCGTCCTCCAAGGGTCCATTGACCATGACCCTTGGCTTAAGATCGATGAAGGGCGGTCCTGATCGGGGCCGCCCTTTTTCTTTGACCCCGCCGATATTTGCGCCCGCACAAACGCCGCAGCGACAGGCCATTGACCGAATGGTTAAGGTTGGTCAAAAGAAGCGCATGGAACGGGCGAGAATCATTTCCAGTCTCAACAGCATGGCACGGCGTCTGGCGCCGTGGCTGCTGCTGCTCGCCCTGCTGCTGCGCGGCATGATCCCCGCCGGTTTCATGCCCAATCTGGACCCGGAAAACGGCAAGGGCTTCCTGGTCATCTGTACGGGCAGCGGCATGTCGACCATCGCCACCGGCGGCGATGGCGACAACGGGGGGGATGGCAAGGCCGCCCCCGCCGATACCGGCCATCAGGGCCTGTGCTCTTTCATGGCAATGACGCTGCTGGGTCCCGTCCTGCTGCTGCTGGCGCTGCTGTTGCCGGTCAACAGGGCGGGCATATCCCTCAGCCCAGCCTTGCGGGTCCTGTGCCGCCGCCTGCTGGTCGGCGCGCCCCTTGGCGCCCGCGCACCGCCAGCGCCGTTCGCTGCCTGACCTGCCGGCCCGCCCGGCCCATAGCCTTTTCCCCTTTCGCTTTCTCCCGACAGGCGCCGCCCGCCCTGACCTTCAGGTGCATTGCTGGCTGCCGGAGGAACATCCGTGATCCATGTACCTTTCCGCGCCCGAGCCCTGGCCTCCGTCGCTGCCTTCACCCTTTCCCTGCCCGCCGCGGCCCAGCAGCAGGTGGCCGAAGCCATGCCCGACACAGCGGCAGAGGTCATCGTCATCGGCCAGCGCGACGCGCCCATCACCATCGTGCCGCGCGGCCTGTCCGTATCGCTGGGCCAGGAACAGTTTGCGGCCGTCAATGCCGTCAATGTCGAAGACCTGATGAAATACGCGCCGAATTTCTTCGTGCGGAAGCGTTACATCGGCGACGCCAATGCCGTGCCCGGCTTCCGCGGCACCCATTCCACGCAATCGGCGCGGTCGCTGGTGCTGGTGGATGGGTTCGTCGTGTCGAACCTGCTGGGCAACAGCTTCTCCTTCCCGCCGAAATGGGGCGTGGTCGGGCCGGGCGAGGTGCAGCAGTTCGACATCGTCTATGGCCCCTATTCGTCGCGCTATCCCGGCAATTCCATGGGCGGGATCATCTCCATCACCACCAAGCCGCCCAAGGAAGGGCTGGAGAGCTTCGCCACGGCCCAGTATTTCGTGCAGCCTTACAAGCAATACGGCACCGACCGGAAATTCGACGGCTGGACAGGGGAAGCCGGGTTCGGCTGGAAGCAGGAAGACGGCCCGTGGAGTGCCCGGCTGTCCTACCGCCACCTGGATAACCAGGGGCACCCGCAGCAGTTTTATCAGGCCACGGCCGCCACCGGGACCGCGGCCGGCACGGTTGTGACCGGTGCCGTGACCGATCCAAACCTGATCACCAAGACACCCGTTGTCGGCGCCTATGCGGTGGAAGACACCAACCAGGATCAGATCCGCGCCCGCATCGGCTATGATTTCGCCGATGGCTGGTCGGCGGCCCTACTGGCCGTGCTGTGGACCAGCGATTATGACGGCACCACCCCCACCAGCTATCTGCGGGACGCGGCCGGCAACGCGATCTATACGGGCCGCGTGTCGATCAACGGCAAGAACTACACCATGCCCACCATCAACCTGTCGCTGACCGAGCGGCGGGAAATGTTGCAGGGCGTGAAGCTGGAGGGGCCGCTGGGCGACTGGCAAGCGACACTCAACCTGTCGCATTTCGGCATCGATAAGCAGCGGGCACGGGCCAGCACGGGTTATGTGAACGGGATCAACAGCGGTGCCGGCACCGACACGCGCGCCGGCACCACCGGATGGTGGACAGGCGACGCGCAGGTGGAACGGGCCATCGGCGACCATGCCCTAGCCATCGGCGTCAATAGCAGCCTTTATGAGACCGACCAGACCATCGACAGCGTCAGCAACTGGCGCACGGGGGCAAACCCCGTCTTCTCCAGCGAAACCGCCGGCCGCACCCGCCTGCTGGGCGCCTTCGTGGACGAGGCGTGGCAGGTGGCACCGGGTGTCAAGCTGACCGGCGGCGTGCGCGTGGATCAGTGGCGAGCCTTCGATGGGTCCATCGGCAATCTGGTCAGCGGGTCGCCGCGGTTCCAGGCCTATGCCGACCGCAAGGACACGTCCGTCAACCCGTCCGCCGGCATTCAGGCCGACCTGCCGGGCGATTGGGTGGGACAGGTCAGTCTGGCGACCGCCACGCGCTTCCCCACGGTGGGGGAACTGTTCCAGGGCAAACTTGATGGCAATGGCAATTTCGACATCAACAGCTTCGATCCCAACCTGAAGCCAGAGAAGTCGCGCGATGCCAACCTGATGCTGCGTCGGGCCTTCGACGATATCCGCTTCACCGGCTCTGTCTTCTACCAGCGGGTGGAAGACGCGATCTTCAGCCAGCAGGGCTTCAACCAGTTCGGTGTGGTCACCAGTTCCTTCAAGAATATCGAGCTGGTGCGCCAATGGGGCGTGGAAGCCATCATCGAGGCGGCGGACGTGGCCGGCATCGATGGGCTGAACCTGGATTTCAACGCGGCCTGGATCGATGCCGAAACGGTGCGCAACCCGTCCGTGAAGGCGTCGGAGGGAGTGCAATTCCCGCGCATTCCGAAATGGCGCCTGAACGGCAATGCCCGCTATCGCTTCGCGCCCGACTGGCAGTTCTCCACGGGCTGGCGCTACGCCTCGCGCCCCAACAGCAACCTGGAAGGCACGCAGCGCGGCGACACCTATGGCTATACGTCGGAATTCATGATCTTCGACGCGAAACTGTCCTGGGATGTCACGGACCAGACCCAGATCAGTGTCGGCGTCGACAATATCGGCAATGACAAGGCCTGGGTCTTCCACCCCTATCCGCAACGCACCTTCTCGCTTGAACTGAAATGGAAGGGCTGACGCCATGACGGACGCATCAAGTGCCGCCGACAGCCGCCGGGGCTGGCTGGATTACCGCACGATCTGGCGCTGGCATTTCTATGCCGGGCTGTTCTGCGTGCCCTTCATTATCGCGCTGGCCCTGTCAGGCAGCCTCTATCTGTTCAAGCCACAGGTGGAGGCCTGGATCGACCGGCCCTATGACAACCTGACCCTGACAGGACCGGCGGCAGATGCGAACGACCAGGCCCTGGCGGCCGTGGCCGCCGTGCCGGGGGGCAGCCTGAAGACCTATATCCTGCCCGAGTGGCCCACCGACGCCGTGCGCGTTCTGGTGCGCGACGGTCAGGGCGCGCTATGGCGGGTCTATGTGCATCCCCAGACGCTATCCGTCCTGCATCAGGTACGCGAAGAAGACCGGCTGATGCAGGAGATCAAGAAGTTTCATGGCGAGTTGCTGATGGGCGACAACGGTTCCTATTTTGTCGAGCTGGCGGCCTGCTGGGGCATCGTCATGATCGTCAGTGGCTTGTATCTCTGGTGGCCGCGCGATGGCCGCGGCTGGGCGGGGGTTCTCTACCCCCGTCTGGCGGCAGGCGGGCGCACCTTCTGGCGCGACCTGCATGCCGTGACGGGACTCTGGATCTCCTTCCTGGCCCTGTTCCTGCTGCTGACCGGCCTGCCCTGGGCCGGGGTCTGGGGCGATGCCTTCAAGATGGTGCGCCAGGCCACGGGCACGGCCGCCGGCCAGCAGGACTGGACCACCAGCCGCCGGGCCGAACGCGCCGGCCATGACGCCCATGAACATCCGGAGGATCATGCCGCCATGGAACATGGCGGACTGTCCATGCAGGACATGATGGTGGGCGCCGTTACCTTGTCCGATGTGGTGGCCCGCGTCGCGCCGCTGCATCTGGCAGCCCCCGTGCATGTGACCATCCCGACCAGGATGGGCGCGCCCTGGGCCGTGCGGTCGCAGGCGCAGAACCGGCCGGAACGCGTCTCCATCGATCTGGACGGGGCCACGGGGGAGATGCTGCGGCGGGAGGATTTCGCCGATCGTCACATCATCGACCGCGTCATCGGCATCGGCGTCGCCGCGCATGAAGGGCAGCTGTTTGGCGGCTGGAACCAGTTCCTGGGCGTAGTCGCCGCCCTGGGGCTGGTCCTGCTTTCGGCCAGCGGCGTGGTGATGTGGTGGAAGCGCAAGCCCGACGGAGTCCTTGGCGCTCCGCCCCTGCTGCGCATGCGGGGCAGCCCGGCCGTGATGGGCCTGATCCTGCTGGGCTTCGCCCTGTTCATGCCGCTGCTGGCGGCATCACTGATGATCGTGGCCCTGCTGGACCTGGCCGTGCTGCGGCAATGGACCCGGGCCCGGCGCTGGCTGGGCCTGAAGGTGGCGTGAGGATGATGGGGGGCGGTTCAGCCCGCCCCTTAGACCACGTCCCGGTGATCGCAACCGATCACCGGGCTTCAATCGCCAGCGCCGCCATCCGGCGGCTCGGCTACGCCGCATGTGCGGTGCTGTGGCAGTCGCCGCGTACCAAGAGCCATGGGACATGACTCTTGGTAGCATTTGCGCCCTCAGACGCCGGGCGCCGCCATCCGGCGGCTTGGCTTGCGCGCACATGGGTGCGCGGGCCGCCGGTCGGCGGCCTCCAAGGGTCATGGGCCATGACCCTTGGTGTTACCCCCGCCGCCGAAGCCGGGCCGCGAAGAACCCGTCCATGCCGCCCAGTGCTGCCAGATGGCCCGGCGTGCAGCGGACATAGCCTTCCGGCGTCAGCAGTTCCGCCAACCCGCCGACTTCATCGGCCGTCACGGGCACGACTTCCATTTCCGGGCGGCGGTACAGCAGGTTGGTGATCTGCCCCTCCCCCTCCTCCGGCTGGAGCGAACAGGTGCAATAGACCAGCGTGCCGCCGGGCTTCAGCATGTCGACGGCGCGATAGAGAAGGCGGGATTGGATGCGGCCCAGCTTCTCCACATCCTCTTCCGATTTCAGCCGCGCCACGTCGGGATGACGGCGAATGGTGCCGGTGGCCGAACAGGGCGCGTCCAGCAGCACGGCATCGACCGGGGCGTCCGGCCGCCATTCGGTGGCATCGGCCGCCACGGTGGTGACGCGGTCGCCGAAACCCAGACGGGCCATATTCTCCGCCAGCCGGACCAGCCGCTTGTCCGACCGGTCCACGGCCGTGACACGGGCACCGGCCGCGGCCAGCTGCGCCGTCTTGCCGCCAGGGGCGGCGCACAGGTCGATGGCATCCAGGCCCGACAGGCCACCGAACAGTCGGGCGGGGATGGATGCGGCGGCATCCTGCACCCACCATCCACCTTCATCAAAGCCGGCCAGATCGGTGACCTGTCCGCCCGCCGGGCGGCGCAAGCTGCCCGTGGCCAGCAGTTCCGCGCCCAGCCGTTCAGCCCAGGCGGCGGCGTCACCCTTGACCGTGATGTCCAGGGGCGGCTCGACCAGATGAGTTTCAACGATGGCGCGGGTCAGCGCCGTGCCATAGGCCTTGCGCCAGGACAGCCACAACCAGTCGGGCGTGTTCAGACGGCCGGGGTCCTGGGCGGCCAGAATGGCATCGCGTTCGCGGTCGATGCGGCGCAGCAGGGCGTTGATCAGGCCCTTATAGGGATGCTGCTTGCGGGCCACGGCCAGTTCGACGGCCGTGTCGACGGCGGCATGGGCGGGCGTACCCAGGAACAGCAACTGGGCGGCGCCAATGCGCAGGATGTCCTGCACCACGGCCTTCAACTGCTGGCCCTGCTTGTTCAGCAGCCCCAGGATGGCCGCATCAATCTGGCCCAGGCGGCGCAGGGTCGTGGCCACCAGCAGCCGCACGAAGGCGCGGTCGCGCGGTTCCAGTGCGCGCAGCGCGCGGCTGGCGTCCCAGGCATCGTCGAAGGGCACGCGCTTGGCCAGCACGTTGAACAAAAGGTCGAGAGCCGCCCCGCGCGTGGCAAGCGCGCTGTCGGCCGGGCTGGTGGTCTGATCGATCATGGGGTGGGGATGTACCCTGTGGCACCCCACTTGTCGAACGCCGATGACGCAACTGTGACCAGAGATGGCGGGAGCCCCGGGGTGACCAGAGGCTGGACAAGCCGGCCCTTGGACACCATCTGTTCAGGCAATGAATCGCAAGCGATGGAGAGGAACATGGCGATCGAACGCGCGACCCTGGCCGGCGGCTGCTTCTGGGGCATGCAGGACCTGATCCGCAAAGTGCCCGGCGTGGTGGGCACGCGCGTCGGTTACACTGGCGGCAATCTGGCCAACCCCACCTACAAGGAGGTGAAGACGGGCCAGACCGGCCATGCGGAAGCCATCGAGATCAGCTTCGACAATGAGAAGCTGACCTATCGCCGGGTGCTGGAGTTCTTTTTCCAGATTCATGACCCGACGACACTGAACCGCCAGGGCAACGATATCGGCAGCCAGTACCGGTCCGCCATTTTCGTCCATGACGCCCAGCAGGCCGAAACCGCCCGTCTGGTGACGGCGGAGGCGCAGGAAAGCGGCCATTGGCCCGGCAAGATCGTCACCCAGATCGTGTCGGCTGGCCCCTTCTGGGAAGCCGAGGATTTCCACCAGGACTACCTGGAGCGCAATCCCAACGGCTATACCTGTCACTGGGTCCGCCCGGACTGGGTCATTGACGGGCGGTGATGCCCGTCTGCCTCTCTCACCCTGACCGATAAGCCCCCTGATCGGCCCCGCCGCGCCGGCGGCTTGGTTTACGCGGGCACGCACCCGTGGGCCGGCAGTCGCCAGCCTTCAACGGCATCGAACAGAAATCCATGCCGTTGGCATCACTCTTCCTGTTTCGGTTCTGGCGGGGCCGGTTCCTCCTGCGCCTTCGCTTTGGCCTGGGCGAATGTCGTGTCGCAGCTTTCGACCGTGTCGCCCGGCCGCCACGCGGTGGCGGACATCCGCCCCGCCAGCAAGGGCCGGAAGCGGGCATATTCCTGGTCATCACCGACATGGCAGGCAAAGGACGCGGCGGCGTTCAGCCAGTAGTCGCTGTCAGGATAGCGTTCGATCAGGGCCCGCATCCCCTCGCGCACCCGCCCCCATCGCATGCGGGCCTGGTCCATCAGGTTGAGATCATCATCTTCCAGGTTTCGATAGGTCCAGAACAGCCGGGCATAGAGTTCCGATTTGCGTGCATCCGGCGCCTTGACCACTTCCTCTTCGATGAAGTCACGCACCTCTTGGTGCGAACCGAACCAGCGCGGCATCAAGGCCCGCAAAACCTGTCTATGTAATCTGTAATAGGCTGGGAATTTGGCTGTACCCGTCTGGAACAGGGCGAGGATCCCATCCTTCCCCTTGCTGAGATTGACGTGCACATCCAACGACAGGCTGTACCAGAGAGGATGATTGGCGGCCTGTTCCTTCAGCTCCCCCAAGACGGCATCCGCCATCCGGGAGCGGAAGTTGAACAAGGACATGGCCTGCGCCGGGACCGCATTGGCCGTGGCGTGGCCGCGCGCGCTCCAGCCCCAGTCCGTCAGAAACTGCGCCTGCATCAACAGGGCCGCGGTCGATTGGGGATAATGGTTGGCCCAGGCGACCAGCCGACCGAAACCATCATCCACTGTAATCTGCCCAAATCTGGTGAAGTTGGACAGGCCGGCGGCGAGGGCATCAAGGGTGGACGTGCCATCGGGCAGATCCCCCAGCCGGCCGGCCGCCGCCGTGAACAGGGCCTCCAGCCCGGCATAATCCTCATCCCTGAACAGGCGCTGCGCCGCGCAGGCCGCAGCCATCCACCGGGCGGGGCCATCCTGTGGGTTGTCCCCGGCAGCAACCTGCACGCCGAAAGCATCCGGGGGCTTGACGCAATCCGGCGCGCCGCCGAACAGACGGCGCGAGAGATATTCCATGGCGGTGATGTTGGCGACACCGCTGGGCCGGTGGCTGCCCGCCGCGCGCAATTGAAAAACCTGCACATGCGCCAGGGTGGACGTCAGCTTATCGGCCTTTTCGGCAATCTCGCCCTTGGGGTCCTGCCCGCTGCGCCCGAATTTGGCGATCGCCGCCGCCATGTCCCCCCGGCGTTTGACAAGCTCCAGCGTGACGGCGGCGAAGCGCGCCTGCTCCCCCTTCAGTCCCGCGTCCTCACGCAGCAATCGCGCTTCGGCTTCCTGCCAGAAGGGAATGATCTCCTTCTCGAACGCCTCAGCAATTTCCAGGCCGCTGGTCTGACCACTGGCCAGACCAGCGGCCAGTTCCCCCCATCGCTGGTCATTGCGGCCCATACCGGCATTAAGCCAGGCCCGTTCCTGACCGTATTTTTCCCACGGCGACAGGGTCAGGTCGCTGCCCCGCACATGGGCATAGCCGCCGCCCAGCATCGCCAGGACCAGCCCCGTCACCAGACCGGCCTGCGGCAAGGACCAGGGCTCCGGCCCACAGTCGCCTAGCCGCGGTGCGGCCAGCAAGCCCAGAAGCAGGCCGGCGACAAGGCCGCCCACATGCGCGGCATTGTCCACACCGGACTGATGCATGCCGCTGAACAGGCTGAACAGGACGAAGACAAGGCTGCTGGGCCAATGCGCCCAGATCACGGAGACCGGAATCCGGCCGTGATGGCGCGCAAGATAGGCAAGGAACAGGCCGAACACACCGAAAATGGCCCCGGACGCACCGGCGCCGGCCCCGGATGGCTGCCAGATGATGGAAGCCATGCCGGCCACCAACGCCAGCGCCAGATAAAGGCCGGCATAGCGCCAGTGACCGTAAAGCCGTTCGGTCAACCGGCCGACACCGGCCAGCGCCCACATATTGACCGTCACATGCATCCAATCCAGATGCAGGAAGGCCGATGCCAACAGGCGCCACCATTCGCCACTGGCGGTCAGCGGCCCGTAATTGCCGCCCCAGATCATGATGTCGTTGCCGCTGAACGCGGCCAGCCTTTGCGAATGCCACGCCAGGGCGGCAAAGATGCCAGCATTGAGCAGCACCAGCGCCCAGGTCACCCAGGCATAGCGCCCGGCGGCCATCAATTTCAGATTGAATTGACGGGCGGCCCCCCATTTGCGTTCAAACCCGGTGCTGCGGGTATCCGGCAATGCCGCCGCCAAGGCCGCCGCCGCGGCCGGGGTCGCGGCCTGAAAGCGGACCTGGGCCAGCAGGCCGCAATCAAAGCGGACCATCCCGCCTTCAACCACGACATTGCGGATGCGGTTAAAGGGGATGGGCAGGCTGACCGGTGCCGCGACGCCCAGCCATGTCCGCCGCCAGCCATGCAGGATCACGCCATCGGCGGATAATTCAACCGTCCCGTCCCCATAGAGGGGCTGACGGTCGCGCAGCGCAGTGATCCAGCCCGGAATGCCGCCGCCCGGCGTGAACCGGCCGGTCCACAGATGATCGGGACCTTCCCGCCGGGCGATCTCCGCCAGAAGATGGGCGTGGTCCAACGGGCGCGACGCGGGGTCGATCAGGGCCAGAAGCTCTGAAAGCTGCGCTGTGGTGTAGCGGCCGAAATCAATGACGCCGTCCCCGCCCCGACCCGGCCCTTCCCCTTGATCCACGCCGCCTCCCCGATTTCGGCAACACGCCGCAATGCATGCAGGCTGCGCCCATTTCCCGTCTTTCGATTAATTACCCCAATTTACGCGCAGGGGGAAATCCCGGATATGCCTGCACCAAGCCAGGAAGAAGCACGCGCGGGGACGCCCTGCCCCCTGGACGGCGCAGGCGCGCGCGGCTAAGCATGGGGCCTTCCACCGCCAACCGAAGGGGCGATCACGATGCAGTTCATCCTGGAATGCGAGGACAAGGACGGCGGGCTGGACCTGCGTCTGGCCACCCGGCCGGAGCATCTGGCCTATATGCAGAGCAAGCTGGACCATATCGTCATTGCCGGCCCCATCCTGGACGACGTCACGGGCAATCCTGTCGGCAGCCTGATCGTGCTGGACTATCCCGACCGCGCCGGCGCGGAGGATTTCGCCGCCAACGACCCCTATGCCAAGGTTGGTCTGTTCAAGTCGAGCAGCATCCGCCCGTTCCGTAAAGTTCTGCCCTGACCGGCCGGGGGGAGGTTGCAATGGCCTACTGGCTGGTGAAGTCCGAACCGTTCAAATATGCCTGGGACAAGTTCGTGGCCGATGGCCGCACGCACTGGGATGGCGTGCGCAACCACCAGGCGGCCCTGAACCTGAAGACTATGAAGGTGGGCGAACGCGCCTTCTTCTACCATTCCAATGAAGGGCTGGAGATCGTCGGCATCGCCGAGATCGTGCGTGAGGCCTATCCCGACCCGTCCGACCCGGCCGGCCGTTTCGTCATGGTCGATCTGAAGCCGGTGATGCCGGTGAAAACGCCCGTCACCTTGAAGCAGATGAAGGCCGATCCGGCCCTGGCCGAGATGCAGCTGATCAAGCAGTCACGCCTGTCGGTCTGCCCCGTCACCGATGATCAATGGGCCCATATCTGCGCCCTGGCCGGGGTGCCGGCATGAGCCTGCATCCGCTGTGCCGGGTGGAGGAGATTCCCGACGGGGAGGCGCGCGGCTTCGACTGGCCGCGCGGTGAGGTGAAGGTGAAGATCCTGGTGGCCCGCAAGGGCGACCGGGTCTTCGCCTACCGCAATTCCTGCCCGCATATCGGCGTGCCGCTGGAAATGGATCCGGACGATTTCATGAGCCTGGACGGGCTGCACCTGATGTGCAGCACCCATGGCGCGCAGTTCCGGGTGGAAGACGGCATGTGCGTGATGGGCCCCTGCAAGGGCCAGCCGCTGCGGCCGGTACCGATCAGCGTCACGGACGGTCAGATCTGCGTCGGCGATCAGGCCTGATCGGTTCCCTTTGCCATCACGGCGGCGAAATCGGCCGTGGCCATGTCCATGCGGCGTGCCAGCACACGCGCCTCCGCTGCGGCGTCGGCAAAGCCCGACCCGCCGGACGGCACCATCGACATCAGCAGGTTCAGCGCCATCAGACTGGTACGCGTCCCCAGCTTGGCCAGGTCGCCATCGGCCGCCATGATTTCCCCGCCACCCGGGATCACCCCGCTCATGCTGCCCCCCGCATGACCACGCCCCATGGTTAATTGGTGCCCGAACCATACCATGTTGTGCAGCCCTGTAAACAAGCACGGCCGGGCGGCAGCCAATGCCGGCCGCAGACGCCGGAACGATCATAAATTTCCCGCCAAACCAATTTGTTGGGTCGAAACCGTCACACGACGAATGTACATGTTCCAAATCGTCCCCCCGGTGCTTACATAGCCTTGCGTATAAGCGAACAAGGGTTAAGGGCGGCGGCCATCGGCGCCGCCAGTACCTGGACGAGATAAGCGGCGCCGGCCAGCCTGACGCTGGATTGTCGGCACGCCAACCGAATTGGGAGAAACACCGCCATGAGCAGCCCTACGTTCTTTCCTGTGACGGAAGAAGTCGCCAGCCGTGCCTGGGTCGACGAGGCCAAGTACAAGGCCATGTATGAGCGCTCCGTCACCGACCCGGATGGGTTCTGGGGCGAACATGGGCGGCGTATCGACTGGTTCACGCCTTATACCAAGGTCAAGAACACCAGCTTCGAAGGCAATGTCGATATCCGCTGGTTCGAGGACGGCACCACCAACGTCGCCTATAACTGCGTCGACCGCCACCTGGCCACGCGCGGCGACCAGACAGCCATCATCTGGGAAGGCGACAACCCGGCCGAAAGCGCCCACATCACCTATAACGAACTGTCGGAAAAGGTGAACCGGCTCGCCAACGTCCTGAAAGCGCATGGCGTCAAGAAGGGCGACCGGGTCACCATCTATCTGCCCATGATCCCGGAAGCGGCCTATGCCATGCTGGCCTGCGCCCGCGTCGGTGCCGTGCACTCCATCGTCTTCGGCGGTTTCTCCCCCGACAGCCTGAAGGACCGGATTGAGGGCTGCGAGGGCAAGGTCGTCATCACCGCCGACGAGGGTCTGCGCGGCGGCCGCAAGGTGCCGCTGAAGGCCAATGTCGACAAGGCGCTGGAACACCTGCCCGATGTCAGCTCCGTCATCGTGGTCAAGCGTACCGGCGGCAACGTCGCTTGGCATGAAGGCCGCGACCATTGGTACCATGACGAGGTCGCCAAGGTGTCGGCCGACTGCCCGCCGGAAGTGATGGGCGCGGAAGACCCGCTGTTCATCCTCTACACGTCGGGTTCCACGGGCAAGCCCAAGGGCGTGCTGCACACGACCGGCGGCTATCTGGTCTATGCGTCGATGACGCACCAGTATGTGTTCGATTATCACGAAGGCGACATCTACTGGTGTACGGCCGACGTGGGCTGGGTCACCGGCCACAGCTACATCGTCTATGGCCCGCTCGCCAATGGCGCCACGACGCTGATGTTCGAAGGCATCCCCAACTATCCCAATGTCAGCCGCTTCTGGGACGTGATCGACAAGCACAAGGTCAACATCTTCTACACTGCCCCCACCGCCATCCGCGCCCTGATGCGCGAGGGTGAGGGCCCGGTGAAGAAGACCAGCCGGGCCAGCCTGCGGCTGCTGGGATCAGTGGGTGAGCCGATCAATCCGGAAGCCTGGCTCTGGTACCATAATGTCGTCGGTGACAGCCGCTGCCCGATCGTCGACACCTGGTGGCAGACGGAAACGGGCGGCATCCTGATCACCCCGCTGCCGGGCGCCATCGGGCAGAAGCCGGGTTCGGCCACCCTGCCCTTCTTCGGTGTGCGGCCGCAGGTCGTGGACAATGAAGGCCATGTGCTGGAGGGGGCGACGGAGGGCAATCTCTGCATCACCGACAGCTGGCCGGGCCAGATGCGCACCGTGTTCGGCGATCATGAGCGCTTCATCCAGACCTATTTCAGCACCTTCCACGGCAAGTATTTCACCGGCGACGGCTGCCGCCGGGACGAGGACGGCTATTACTGGATCACCGGCCGCGTCGACGACGTGATCAACGTGTCGGGCCACCGCCTGGGCACGGCCGAGATCGAGTCGGCCCTGGTCGCCCATCCCAAGGTGGCAGAGGCCGCCGTCGTCGGTTACCCGCATGACCTGAAGGGCCAGGGCATCTATGCCTATGTCACCCTGAATGCCGGCGAGGACCCGACGGACGAGCTGCGCAAGGAACTGGTGGCCTGGGTCCGCAAGGAGATCGGCCCCATCGCCACGCCGGACCTGATCCAGTGGGCGCACGGCCTGCCCAAGACCCGGTCGGGCAAGATCATGCGCCGCATCCTGCGCAAGATCGCCGCCAACGAGCATGAGGCCCTGGGCGATACCAGCACGCTGGCCGACCCCAATGTCGTGACCGATCTGGTCAACAGCCGCATGAACCGCCCCGAATAAGGACCGCCTTCATCGGAAATGCGAAACGGCGGGGGAGACCCCGCCGTTTTCGTCTGCCGGGATGAAGGAGCCCCGCGAAAGGCCACTGTTTACGACGGCAGTGTGATCCCCCGCGCGGCATCGATATCCGCATCGGTCAGAATGGCCCCGTCCAACACCGTCGCGGTCAAGTCCGCCCCGGTGAAATCCACACCCGTCAGGTCGGCGCCGCGCAGCACGGCCGCCGCCAGCCGCGCGCGCACCAGCGAGGTGCGCAGTTCATGCCCCCGCGCCGTCTTCAGCCGTGACAGGTTGGCCTTTTCCAGGTTGGCGTCAATCAGGTTGACCCGGTCCATGGTGGCGCCACGCAGGTCGGCATAGCCCAGGTTGGTGGATCGCAGATCGGCACCGGCCAACTGTGCCGCCTGCATCTGGGCACCCCGCAGATCGGCGCCGCGCAGGCTGGACCCCGTCGCCTTCATCAGGGTCAGGACGCGGCCAGCCAGATCAGCATTGCTGAGGTCCAGGCCGCTGATATCCAACTGGTGGCCCGACTGCCCGCCCGTCGCCACCCATTGCGCATGGGCGCGCAACATCGCTTCCAGCCGTTCCGGCGGGGGCGGGCTCTTATCATCCACCGGCTCTGCGGAAACCGGGACGCTGATGGGAGCGTCGGCCGCGACACCGCGGCGCGCAGCGTCGGCATCGGTGCGGATGGCGCTCTGCAGCGCCTGGGGCGACACCTTGGCCCCCGACAGGTCCGCACCACGCAGATCGGCATCGGCCAGATCGACGCCATCCATGTTGGCCGACCTGAACTGGGCGTTGCGCAGATCGACACGGGCCAGCTGCGCCCCCGCCATGGTCGCGCCGGAGAAATCCGCCTCCCGCGCACAGGACCCCGTGAGCCGGGCCCGCGTCAGGTCGGCATCGATCATGATGGCTTCGGAGATGTCGGCCGGCCCGATCTCCATGCCCAGGACACGGAAATCGGCGCGCGTGCTGACGGCCATGTTGCCGTCGCGCAGGTCGCATTCCACCATCTTGGCGCCCCGCAGAATGGCACCGCGCAGGCTGGCAGCACGCAGGTCGGTGCGGGTCAGCTGTGCGCTCGACAGGTCAGCGTTGGACAGGTCGCAACCGAACAGGTCGGCATAATCCAGCTTGGCACCGATGAATTTCGTGCCTCGCAGGATGGCGCCGGACAGGTTGGCATTGGTCAGGTTGCGGGCGTTGAAGGACAGGCCCGACAGATCGAAGAAGGGCAGACTGAGCTTAGCCCCCCCTTGCATGCCTGACAGGTAGGCCAGATGCCGTTCGCACGCCCGGTCGAGTTGCGCCTGGGTGAGGCGCACGCGGGGAGCGACATTGTTGTTCTCTGTCGACATGCGTGCTTACCCGAACAAGGCGTCGATATCCGCCTGCGACACCGTGGCGCCTGCCGCTGGCGGGGGTGGGGGTGGAGGGGGCGGTGGGGGCGGTGGGGGAGGCGGTGGCGGCGGCGGGGGGGGAGGTGGCGGCGGTGGGGGTGGCGCCATATCCTCCGCAGGCAGGCCCCAATCATCCATGTTGGTCAGCGCATCATTGGCATCGGCCTTGGGTGCCGGGCCGCTGTCCAGACTGTCGAACAGGGCGTCGATGTTGGCCTGGCTGACGGCCTCCAGCGCCGGACCGTGCAACAGGTGCTTGTCCGGGCGATCGTCGTCGGGGCGCAGGGCGATCAGGCCATCGGAACCCAGCTTCTTGGTCCCGACCTCCGTATCCTCCACCCCCCAGATCTCGATCATGGTATTCACGCGCTGCTCGATATAGCGCAGCGTGTTGACGACCTTGGTGGTGCGCTGACCGGTAATGTCCTGGAACGAACAGGCGGTCATGATCTCGATGGTCTGGGCATCGATATCGTTGGTGATGTCGCTGGGCGGCAGGCGGTTGACCAGCGCCTGAATGCGTTCCGTGGCGTTCAGGATGTCGGACGTGGCGCGTTCCGTGGCCGTGACAATGGCATCCAGCTCGTTGGTGGCGGCCATGATTCGGTTGGCCCCGGCATCCATGGGCCGCAACTGGGCGATTTCCTGCCGCGTCTGCTCGATATAGTTGGAAAGCTGTTTCAGTTCTTCGCGCATGATATGCAGGTGCGGACTTTGATCCGCAACGACGGCGGGCCCGCCACCACCGATCCCCTGCAGGCGCTGCACCTGCTCCGTCATGGTGCCCAGAAGAGCACGCCAATCATCCTGGGCGACGACCCGGGTCTGCCGGTCCCGTTGCCGGAGGAAGGCCCGGCCACGCGACGACGCCATCAGCGCCTCTTCCAGTGCGGCATATTCCTTTTCGGACAGTTCCAACGGTTCCATGCCGCTTCCGCCTAGCCCCCACATCGGGCCACCCCTTTCGAACGACGCAAGACCTGTGACGCCAGACCCATGATGCACCATCCTTGAACAGGGCGCGAGGCCGGCCGACGGGACGATGCCGGAAGAACCTGGAAAGAATGACCTGATCCGGTCGCTGTCATAGTCGAATAAATCCAATCGCCAAATTTCGCCACAGTCATTTCGTCCCTTGGCGCTTCCACCCCCTGCGCAAATGGGCCGGCAAGGTGTAGGCTGGCGACAGTATAGTTGAACAAGGGGCCGACGGAACGGCCCGTGAAAGAGGAACGCGATGGATATTCTGATCGGCTTTCAGGACGGCGAGGCTTTGGCCGGCAAGCTGTCAACCCGACTGGGTTTGCCGATGCATATGGTGACCCTGCACCGCTTTCCCGACGGGGAAAGCCTGGTGCGGCTGGAAGCGGCGCCCGAACGCGCGATCATCGTCCGCTCGCTGCATCAGCCGAACGACAAGCTGGTGGAATTGCAGTTCCTGGCGGGTGCGCTGCGTGAACGCGGCGTGCGGGAACTGACGCTGGTCGCCCCCTATTTGGCCTATATGCGCCAGGACATGGAATTCCGCCCCGGCGAGGTGGTCAGCCAGCGCATCATGGGCCGATGGCTGGGCGGGCTGTTCGACCGGATCGTCACGGTGGAACCGCACCTGCACCGCACCCACGACCTGGACCATGTCTTTCCCGACTGCCGATCGGCGGCGCTGACGGCGGGGCCGCTGCTGGGCCGCTGGGCCCGCGAACAAGGGGCCGATGCCACCTGGACCATCCTGGGTCCGGACGAGGAGTCGGAACCGCTGGTCCGCGGTGCCGCAGCGGCCGCTGGCGTGCCCGGCGTGGTCGGGCTGAAGGTGCGGCGCGGCGACCATGATGTCAGCGTCGGCCTGCCGGAAGGCACCGATCTGTCGGGCCGCACCGTCCTGTTCGTCGATGATATCGTCAGTTCCGGCGGCACCCTGATCGATGCGGCCAAGGTCGCCTATGCCCACGGCGCGGCCCGGGTCCTGGCCGCCACCGTCCATGCCGTCTTCCCCATGGAACGTCTGGCAGCCTTCAAGGCGGCGGGGATCGACAGTGTGGTGTCGGCCGACGGCATCCCGCATCCGACCAATGCCATCGGTCTTACCGACCTGATCGCGGATTGTCTGGCGACGCTTTAAGACGGTCCTGCCTCAGCCCCAGGGCATGCCGCGGGGGCGCGAGGTACCGCCGGCGTCGGGCACGCTGCCACCCCGACGCGGCGGCGTGCTGGCCGGACGGCGCGGCGTCTCCCCCCTGCCCGTGCCAACACTCCCGGTCATGGCGCGCAGGCGGCGCACCCGTTCGGCCGTGCTGGGATGGGTGGAAAACAGGCTGTCCACGCCCCGCCCGTGCAGCGGGTTGATGATGAACATATGCGCCGTGGCGGGGTTGTTCTCCGCCTGGTGGTTTTGCACGCGGGCTGCCCCGTTCTGCATGCCTTCCAGCGCGTCCGCCAGCCAGCCCGGCTTGCCGCAGATGCCGGCGCCGATCCGGTCCGCCTCATATTCGCGGGAACGACTGATGGCCATCTGCACCAGCATGGCGGCAATGGGGGCCAGGATGGAGACCAGCAGCACCCCGACGAACCCCAGGGGATTGCCCCGGTTCTCTTCGTTGCTGGAATGGCTGCCGCCAAAAAACATGGCGAAATTGGCCAGCATGGACAGCGCACCGGCCAGCGTCGCCGTCACCGTCATGATCAGCGTGTCGTGATTCCTGATATGGGCCAGTTCGTGGGCCATCACCCCCGCCACCTCTTCCGCCGACAGGCGGTTCAGCAGACCGGTGGTGGCGGCCACAGCCGCATTCTCCGGATTGCGGCCCGTGGCGAAGGCGTTGGGCTGATCGCTGTCAATGATGAAGACCTTGGGCATGGGCAGGTCGGCGCGCTGCGCCAGATGCTGCACCATGGTGTAGAATTGCGGCGCCGTGGCGGCGTCCACCTGGCGCGCGCCATACATGCGCAGCACCATCTTATCGGAATTCCAATAAGCGAAGGCGTTCATCCCCACGGCAAGGACCAGGGCGATGAGCATGCCTGACTGGCCACCCAGCATGAAACCGACCGCCAGGAACAGGCCGGTCAGCCCCGCCAGCAGCATTGCGGTTCGGAAATAGCCGTTCATGACCTCTGCCAACTCCATTTTTCGTTCCGGGCATGCCTGTCGCCCGCCCTTTCAGATATGGCCCCTGGCCTGCGCGCATCAAGGCTTGGCAGGTCGCCGCCCCCGCGCCATATCTGCACCGACGCGCATGATGAGGTGCCCCATGGAGAGTGAGATCAAGCAGCCCGACGCCGCGAAGGCCGAACAGCCGACCCCGGCGCGCAAACCGGTGGTTACCCAGCCGCCGGGCGAGATCGGGGGCCCGGCCGGGCCGGAGCCGACACGGTTCGGCGATTGGGAATTCAAGGGTCGTTGCAGCGACTTCTGATCTTCCCAGTTGCAAATGAACCTACATGTATACGCATAATACGCCATTGATCCTAAGTGTATTCAACTTAGGACGATGGTCTTAGATTTTTGTTCCGTCTCTGTCGGGTTGGGCGTAAAGTGCTTGCATGCAACCCCCAACCCGTCAAAGCCGCACCGTGCTTCGCCACCGCCCCCTTGCCATTGCCCTGCTCGCTGCGTCATGGCTGCTGCCGCCCGCGGCAGCGCTGGCGGTCAGCCGCGTGCCGGGTCCCGTGCCCGCGCGGGTGATGGAAGTGGTGGATGGCGACACGCTGGAAGTCCGGGTGACCATCTGGCTGGACCAGGAGCTGGTGACGCGGGTGCGGCTGGACGGCATCGACACGCCCGAAAGCCGGTCCGACTGTGCCGATGAAAAGCGCATGGCCCAGGCGGCCAAGGAAAAGCTGACCTCTCTGGTCGGTCCCGCCACGGAAGGGCGGGGTGATGGCACGATCCGCCTGTATGACGTGGTTTATGACAAATATGGCGGCCGGGTCCGGGCCCGTGTCACCTTGGCCGACGGCACCGACCTGTCCCAAGCCTTGATCCGCGCCGGTCATGCCCGCCCCTATCAGGGCGGCAAGCGCCAGCCCTGGTGCGCCGGCATGTGATACGGCCCTAACTGCGCCAGCGCAGGACCGTATCCTTCACCGGATTGACGAATTCACGGCCCTCTGCCCGGGCACGGGCATATTCATTCTTCAGCTGGTGGTACCAGCGGGCCTGGGTATCGGCGTCCTTGATCAGCATCAGGGGCGGATCATGGGCCAGACCCTTCTGCTGCATCACCACGGCATCCCGGTCCTGGCCCAGAAAGCGGCGGACGAAGCGGCGCAGGACGGGGCGGGCAATATTGGCCCAGCCCAGCGTCCAATAGAAGCTGTTGGTGACTTCCGTATTGTTTTCATCAATCGGCGTGACCGTTGTCAGGTTGACGACGCGGTGGCGGCCGGCCGCGATATGTTCAACCCGGATGCCGGGAAGGCGGAAGCTGATCTCCGTCTCCGGCGCCCCGCCCAGCAGCTTATAGGCAGCGGAGTTAGAAGAGGGCCGGTGCCGCTTCATGGCGAAGCCAAGAGGGGCGGGGCCAAAAGCCTTGGCTTTTTCATGGATGGACCGGGCCGACCGCCAGAACCAGCTTTGATGCACGAAGGGACCATGGGCCGGGTCCATCAACCCGATGACGGCATGGTCAACGGGACAGGGGAAGGCCATCACCTCTGTCAGGTTGGGTACGCGGCCTTCCATGTCCGGCATCTGCGGCGGCGGTCCGTCGGGTGCCCCCTCCCCCATCCAGATCCAGAGATTGCCCTGCGCCTCTATGACCGTATAGCGGCGAACCTTGATCCGGGAAATGTCGAAATCCTGCCCTTCCACCAGGGATGGAATGGCGGTGCAGCCGCCAGACCCGTCGAAACGCCAGCCATGGTAGCGGCATTCCACCTCCCGCCCGTCGAATCGGCCACAGGACAGCGGAATGCCGCGATGGGGGCAGATATCGCGCAGGGCGAAGACCACCCCGTCCTGCGCCCGCGCGAACAGCACCGGCTGACCCAGCAGCATCTTCGCCTGCATGGCCCCCCGCTTCAGCGTCGCGGACGGCAGTGCGAAATACCAGATATCGGTCAGGAAGGGGGCGGGGTCAGCCATGATGGGGGCGCTACCGGTGACGGAAAATGCACCGCACCATAGCACAGGGGCCCCGCCGCCACACCCGCCCCGCGACCAAAGGTGCCGGACAGGTCACAGCCAGTCGGGCGACACGTCCAGCACGGTGCGGTCCAGGCTGGTCAGCAAAGCCGCCTGCGTCGCGGTCTTGGGCAGTTCATGGGCGAAAAACCAGCGGCAGGCCGCCAGCTTGCCCTGCATATGTGCCGCATCGCCCCGGCCCTGTTCCAGCCATGCCGACGCGACCAGCGCCTGACGCAGCCAGATCCAGGCCATGACCGTATGCCCGAACATCTCCAGATAGGCGGTGGCATTGGCCAGGCACAGCGCTACCTGCCCTTCTGCCCGCACCATGCCCAGTTGGGCCGTGACGGTGCCGACCCGCGCCAGCGCCTCGCCCAGTGCTGTGGCATGGGTGGCCAGCGCGGGGATGCCTGCCGCCTGCCGGATCGTCTGCTGCATGGCCGCGCCCAGCACCTCCAGCGCCGCCCCCCCTTCCATGAACACCTTGCGGCCCAGCAGGTCGTTGGCCTGGATGCCGTAGGTGCCCTCATGAATGGGGTTCAGGCGGTTGTCGCGGTAATACTGCTCCACCGGGTAATCGCGGGTATAGCCATAGCCGCCCAGAATCTGGATGGCCCATTTGTTGGCTTCCAGGCAGTGCTCCGACGGCCAGGACTTGGCGATGGGGGTCAGCAGTTCCAGCAGCAGGCTGGCGCGGCGACGGTCGGCCTCCACCGGCGCTGTCTTCTCCTCATCCACCAGCCGGGCGCAGAGCAGGCAGAGCGCGATGGCCCCTTCCGAGGCGGCCTTCTGCTGCAACAGCATGCGGCGGACGTCGGCATGGTCGATGATGGGGATCATCGGCGTCGTCGGGTCGCGTCCGTCGATGGGGCGGCCTTGCGTACGGGTGCGCGCATAGTCGGCCGAGTAGCGGTAGCCGGCATAACCCAGAACCGACGCGCCCAGGCCCACGCCAATCCGCGCCTCGTTCATCATCTGGAACATATAGGACAGGCCATGATGTTCCTTACCCACCAGGAAGCCCTGGCAGCGCCCGTCCTCGCCAAAGGACAGGATGGTGCTGGTGGTCCCGCGATAGCCCATCTTGTGCAGCAGGCTGACCAGCTTCACGTCATTGTCTGGGCCCAGGCTGCCATCGTCATTGACGCGGATGCGCGGCACGATGAACAGGCTGATGCCCTTCACCCCCGCCGGCGCGCCCTTGATCTTGGCCAACACCATATGGATGATATTGTCCGACAGCTCATGTTCGCCGGCACTGATCCATTGCTTGGTGCCGGTGATGGCATAGGTGCCGTCGCCATTGGGTGTGGCCGTCGTGCGGATGTCGGCCAGACTGCTGCCGGCCTGCGGTTCCGACAGGGCCATGGTGCCGAAGAAGCGGCCCGTCAGCATGGGCGCCAGGAATCGCGCCCGCTGTTCATCGGTGCCGAAGGCCCGGATCAGATTGCCCGCCCCGATGGTCAGGAACGGATAGGCGGCCGTGGAGATATTGGCCGTCTGGAAAAAGCTGAAGGCCGCCTGCACCACCGACCAGGGCAGCTGCAGCCCGCCCAGTTCCTCGTCATGATGGGCCGCCATGAACCCGGCCTCGGCCAGCGCCTGCACCGCCTCCTTCACGGCGGGCAGCATCACCACCTTGCCGTCGATGCGCTCCGGCTCGTGCTTGTCCACGTCATGATAGTGGGGGGCGAACTTCTCCGCCGCCAGCTTGTCCGCTGTATCCAGGACCTGCGCGAGTGCGTCACGGTCCAGATGGGCATAACGCGGGCGCGCCAGCAGTGCTTCGATCTCCAGCATCCCGTCCAGCAGGAAATCGATCTCGCGGCGATCCATCAGGCTCATGTCCGTTCCCTTCCCGACTATCCGTGTTGGTCGGATCGTGCGCCGACCTTCAAACAGATGTTTAAATCGGGAAGGCGCCGCGGTCGAGCGGTTTTACCGCCGCCAGAAGGACGGGCTCAGCAGCACGAAGACGGTGAACAGCTCCAGCCGGCCCAGCAGCATGGCCAGCGACATGACCCAGACGGCGAAATCATGCAGCGGTTCGTAATTGCCGACGGGGCCGATCATTTGCGACAGGCCCGGACCGACATTGCCAAGGGCGGTGGCAGCCGCGGAAATGGCAGTCACGTAATCCAGCCCCGTCAGTCCCAGCAGAACCGCAAAGATCAGGATCAGGGCGATATAAAGGAAGGTGAAGCTCATCACCGAGATGATGACGTCATTGTCGACCGGCTTGCCATTATAGGTCAGCGGGATGACGCGGTTGGGACTGAACAGCCGGTTGATCTGCATGCGCAGGGCCAGCCACAGGATCTCGAACCGGAACATCTTGATGCCGCCCGACGTGGACCCGGTGCAGCCCCCGACCAGCGTCAGGATGAAGAACAGGGCCACCGGCCCATGCCCCCAGATCAGGTAATCGGTGGAGGCAAAGCCGGTGGTGGTGATCAGCGACACACAGTTGAAGAAGGAATGGCGGATGGCTTCGCCCGCCCCCATCTGCCGCGTCACCACCAGATAGAGGGCCAGCATCCCGGCCACGACACAGGTGAAGGTCAGATAGGTGCGCACCTGGCTGTCACGCCACAGGGCCTTCATATCGCCCTTCATCATGCTGATGAAGCGGACAAAGGGCAGGCTGCCCAGGAACATGAACAGGGTCAGGATCCATTCCACGCCAGCGTTGTGAAAATAGCCGAT
This sequence comes from Hydrogenophaga intermedia, assembly GCA_943371025.1. Taxonomy (GTDB): domain Bacteria; phylum Pseudomonadota; class Alphaproteobacteria; order Azospirillales; family Azospirillaceae; genus Niveispirillum. The sequence continues at coordinate 24,128 of CALRTC020000003.1, read as the reverse complement.
GGAACTGTCCTTGGTGGAGAAGCCACCCGTCCCCAGCGCCGTCATAGAATGATTGATGGCGTCGAACATGGGCATGCCGGCCAGCTTCAGCATGATGATGCAGGAGATGGTCAGGGCCAGATAAACCCAGCCGAAGCCCAAGGCCATGTCAGCGGCCCGCGGCACCACCTTGTCCGATTTATCCGACGATTCGCTGCGGAAAAGCTGCATCCCGCCGACCCGCAGGAACGGCAGGATAACGATGCCCATGCCGACAATGCCGATACCGCCCAGCCAGACCAGCAGCGACCGCCAGAGCAGCAGCCCCGGCGGCAGGGTCTGCACCGATGCAAATGCGCTGGCCCCCGTCGTGGTCAGTCCGGACATGGCCTCGAAATAGGCATTGGCGAAGGTCAGCCGCTGTTCAGCCAGCGTGAAGGGCAGCGCCGCGAAGGCCCCGACCGCAATCCAGGCGAAGGTCGTCAGGATGAAGGTCTGGCGCAGCGACAGGGCGATGCGCTCCGTCCGATTCATCAGCATCAGCAGGACACCGAAGAACAGGGTCAGCGCAGCCGACGCGGCGAAGACACGCCAATCATCCTGACCGGCCGCCAGGTCGGCAATCATCGGCGCCACCATCGCCATGGCGATGACGGACAGCAGGGCACCAATGACGTAGAAAATGGGGCGGACGTCCAGGGAGAGCATGGAACTCCGACTCTAGGGGGCCGGCAAGGGTGCAGACGACGGCAACGGACAGGCGGCACAGGGCGCAACCGGCGAGGGCCGTGCCACCACACCCTTGATGATGGCGATGGTCCCCGTCAAGAGGCACCATGTCGAAATACGAACGGCCGGGGCAAGCCCCGGCCGTCGATGGAACTTGTGCGCAATCGCCCGGTCACTCGATCCCAAGGGCCGCCTTGTACAGTTCCAGCAGCGCGTCCATCTCCTGGCGATCCTCCTTCTCCATCCTCCGGATCCGGATGATCTGACGCATCACCTTGGTATCGAAACCGGTGCCCTTGGCCTCGGCATAGATATCCTTGATGTCGTCCTGAATGCCCTTCTTCTCCTCCTCCAGGCGCTCGATACGTTCGATGAAGGAGCGCAGCCGGTCGGCCGCGATACCGCCGACATCATTGGAGGTTGCGGCGTCAGACATGATGCCTCTTACCTTGCAAAAGTGTTTGGAAGTGCCGGGACCTTATCCAGCCCCGGGGGGATAAGCAAGCCGGTTGGTGGGACGGGAGACGCGGGATAGCCTGACCCTGACCGCAGGAGGTATGCCATGGACGGCCACGGCAACAGCACGATCCGCTATGCCAGCGAAGGGCCCCTACCCCCGCCGCAGCACCAGGGCCACGCCGGCCGCCGTCAACCCCATCCCCGCCAGCGCCGTCGGGCCCAGCTTCTCCCCGAACAGGGCCCAGGCCATCAGGGCTGTGACGGGCGGGACCAGATAGAACAGGCTGGCGACACGGGACGCCGCCCCCCGGCGGATCAGAGCGAACAGCAGGAAGATGGCGCCCACCGACAGGACCAGGCACAGCCAGCCCAAGGCGAAGATGAATTCGCCCGTCCAGTCGATGCGCATCGTCTCCAGAAACGGCGCCACCATGGCCAGCACGGTGCCCGTGGCGCCATATTGGATGGCCGTGCCGGTGCGCAGGTCCATCTCCGTGCAATAGCGCTTCTGGTAAAGGGTGCCGATGCTGATGCCCAGCAGCGCGAAGAGTGACAGGCCGATGCCCATCGGATCCCCGATATTCAGCGACAGCTTCTCCCACACCACGGCCGTGACGCCGGCCAGCCCGAAGACAAAGCCAAGCCATTGCCCACGCGTCAGCCGCTCGCCCAGAAGCGGACCGGCCACCAGCGCGGTCAACAGGGGTTGCAACCCCACGATCAGGGCCACAGTGCCGGCCGGCAGCCCGTGCTTCAGGGCCTCGAACACCCCGGCCAGATAGACCCCATGCACCAGCAGGCCGGCCACGGCGATATGGCCGACCAGGCGCCAGGATGTCGGCCATGGTGCCTTCTGCCACGCGGCAATGGCCAGCAGCACCACGGCCACCAGCGACATGCGCCAGAGCAGAAAGGTCAGCGGCTCCGCATGCGGCAGGCCCAGCTTGCCGCCGATGAAGCCCGTGCTCCACAGCACCACGAACAGGGCAGGGGCCGCCTTACCCCAGTCAAGGCTGTTATGGGACGGATTGGGCGGGTTGGACATGGGAATCACCAGGAATCTCGGGAGCCTGAAACAGCAAACGGCCGCCCCTTGCGGGAGCGGCCGTCCACCTTAGTCAACGCTGGGAAGCGTCAGCAGGATCAGTTGCTGTTCTTGCCCTGCTTGGCGACGATTTCGTCAGCGACGTTCTTCGGCACCGGATCATAGTGCGAGAATTCCATCGTGAACGAACCGCGGCCGGAGGTCATGCCGCGCAGCTGGCCGATATAGCCGAACATGTCGGACAGCGGCACATGGGCTTCGACGGCGATGTTGTTGCCGCGCTCCAGCTGACCCAGGATCGTGCCACGACGACGGTTCACGTCGCCGATCACGTCACCCAGGTAATCTTCCGGAACCACAACCTCGACCTTCATGATCGGTTCCAGAAGGACCGGACCAGCCAGCTTCATGGCTTCACGGAAGCAGGCCTTGGCGGCGATTTCGAACGTCAGAGCGTTCGAGTCGACGTCGTGGTACTTACCGTCGATCAGGGTGGCCTTGAAGTCCACAGTCGGATAGCCGGCGATGACACCGTCTTCCTTCTGCATCTGCAGGCCCTTGTCGACCGACGGGATATATTCGCGCGGAACCGTACCACCGACGACCTGGTCGACGAAGGCATAGCCCTGACCGCGCTCCTGCGGTTCGAAAATGATCTTCACTTCGGCGAACTGGCCCGAACCGCCAGTCTGCTTCTTGTGGGTATAGATGTGCGTGACCGGACGGGTGATCGTCTCACGATAGGCCACCTGCGGACGGCCCATGACGCCTTCCACACCATATTCAGTGCGGACGCGGTCCAGGGTGACTTCCAGATGCAGTTCGCCCATGCCGCGCAGCAGGGTCTGACCGGTCTCACGATCGGTTTCCAGACGCAGCGAGGGATCCGCGCGGACCATCTTGCCGATGGCGGCGCCGAACTTGTCCTGGTCACCGCGGTTCTTCGGCTCGATGGAGACGGAGATCACGGGCTCGGGGAAGCGCATGCGCTCCAGCACCACCGGCTCGGAGGCGTCGCACAGGGTGTCACCCGTGTCGGTCTCGGCCAGCGACACGAAGGCGACGATGTCGCCGGCGCGGCACTCTTCAAGATCGTTGGTGTCCTTGGCGAACATTTCCACGATACGGCCGATACGCTCGCGCTTGCCGCGGGTCGCGTTCAGCAGGGTCGTGCCCTTGCTGACAACGCCCGAATAGACGCGCACGAAGGTCAGCGAACCGTACTTGTCGTTCAGCACCTTGAAGGCCAGGCCCGAGAACGGCTCGTCGTCAGAGCACAGACGCTCGCCATTCGGGTTGCCATCGGGATCCACCGTCTTGATGGCTTCCACGTCGGTCGGGGCCGGCAGGTACCACACGACGGCGTCCAGCAGCTGCTGCACGCCCTTGTTCTTGTAGGAAGAACCGCACAGCACCGGCACGAAGGCGCCGTTCAGGGTCGCCTTGCGGATGCATTCGCGCAGCTTGTCGGCCGACGGCTCATTGCCTTCCAGATAGGCTTCCATCAGCTCGTCGTCCTGCTCGACGGCAGCTTCGACCAGCTCCTGACGATACTGCTTGTACTGGCTCAGCAGGTCACGGTCATAGGCGTTGGTGATCTTCAGCTTGTCGGCCAGATCATCCGTGACGTCCCAGATTTCCCACTTGCTGTCCTTCTCCTCGGAGAACCAGACATAAGCCTTCATCTCGACAAGGTCGATCATGCCGTGGAAGTCATCTTCCGAGCCGATCGGCATCTGCAAGCAGACCGGGCGCGAGCCCAGACGGTCGATGACCATCTTCACCGTGCGGCGGAAATTCGCGCCGGAGCGGTCCATCTTGTTGATGTAGCACATGCGCGGAACCTTGTAGTTGTCCGCCAGGCGCCAGTTCGTCTCGGTCTGCGGCTCCACGCCGGCCACACCGTCGAACACCACGACCGCGCCGTCGAGCACGCGGAGCGAGCGATTCACCTCAATGGTGAAATCGACGTGGCCCGGGGTGTCGATGACGTTGATCTTCTTGCCCTTCCAATGGCAGGACACGGCGGCCGACTGGATCGTGATGCCGCGCTTCTGTTCCTGCTCCATGTAGTCGGTCGTGGTCGACGTCTTCAGATCCTTGGTATCGTGAACGTCGATGATCGTGTGCTTGCGACCGGTATAGTACAGGATGCGCTCAGTCGTCGTCGTCTTGCCGGCATCGACGTGGGCGATGATGCCGATATTCCGAATATCAGAAAGCGGGGTAGTGCGGGGCATAAGAAGGGCTCCGTCGTCCAGCGTCGTGTCAAAACAGATCAACCGACCCGGCGTGGTGTGGTCGAGTGCGTGGATGGGGCGGGAGGAACCACGCTGCCGCAGCACCCTTCCCGCACGAAAAAAACCGGGAAGCCGAAAGGCGCCAGACGCCTCGGTCTCCCGGGTGGCGGCCTATTTACCGCGCTTGGGCCCGCATGCCAAGGGGGGATATGGCATGACGGCCAAGCGTGACGGGAGGGGATATCATGGCTCCTCCGGATGTGCGGGCGTCAGCCGCAGCGCATCACGCATCATCGGTGCCAATTCCGCCGCTGCACTGGTGGTCAGGTGGCTGAAATCCGCAAACAGCATCCTGCCATCCCGGACATACCAGCAGCGGTCGCCGCATTGCCAGCGATCGGGCCTGATGAAGGCTCGCAGTCTGGGATCATCGGCATAGCGGTCGATCAGCATCCGCCAGCGCGCGTCAAAGGCATCGCGATCCTCGCCCAACGCCACATCCTGCGTCGAAAGGCCAAGCCGGATGCGCTTGGCCATGTTGATCGCCGTATCGCCGTTGGGAATCGCGATCGGCCCGATCAGGAAAACCGTCTTTCCCTTGGCGCGCAGCCGATCGATGGTCGCATCAAGCCCTTTCGCAACGGCTTGCCCGTTCGCCAGGTCCTGCCTGCCATCCCGCCCGCGCCAGACACGATCTGCGGGGCCTTCGTCCCAGTCGAACGCGATGACGATGCGGTCAATGCCGGGAAGATCGGCCATCTCATCGATCAGACGATCCATGCTGGTCAGGCACGGCTGGCTGATATTCAATCCGTAGAAGGGCTTGCACAGCGGAATGAAGGGCGCGAAGCCCGACCGGCCGGTCTCGGCCAATATCTGTTCGAAGGCGGGGACGTACATCTGCGCATGGGAATTGCCGAGCAGGATTGTGTCCAGCCGGCCGGCGGGTGCCCCAAACCGGCACCCTTTGTACCCCAGTGGCGCGCCGTCGGGGACCTTGCTGCACCAACGGAAGTCGTCGATCGCGTCCGAATAGGCCCGAACCGCTGGCAACATACGGTGAGGCAGGCCGCGCGTGGCCAGGGCGAGGCCGGCATAGCCACCTATGACCAGCACCAGCACAGCGGCGATCAGCAGCGACCACCGCACCGACACTTGCCCCGTCAGAAACGGCTGTTCGATGAAGCGATAGGACATCGCCGCCAGAATTGCGGCAGCAGCCACCGCCGATGCGATAGCCACGGGCGGGGGCTTTCCCGGCAGAGTGTGGGCGACAAAATAAAGCAGGGGCCAATGCCAGAGATAAAGCGAATAGGACATCCGGCCCAGATGCTGCAACGGACGCCGTGAGAGCCCGGCCCCGACCCAGGTCCGTACGCCCTCCTGGCCGACGCCGATCATGGCCGCCGTCCCCAGCACAACCATCGTGGCCTCCGCCACCCGCCACTGGCTGGGCGAACCCGTCACGCAAAAGACGACGGCAACCACGCCCGCGATCGACAGCCACTGTGCGGCCGGTCTGCGGATCGCGACACGCTGGCTTGCACTAGCCAGCAGCCCACCCACCCCGAACTCCCATAGACGCCCTGGCGGCAGATAGAACAGCCAGCGCTCCGGCACGCGGTCGACGAAGTGGAGAGACCATGACAGCACGGTGACTGCCGCAAGAATCCGGATCAATTGCCCCGGAAATCGACGCAGCACACCCAACAAGAAGAATGGCGCCACCAGATAAAATTGCTCCTCCAGCGCCAGGGACCACAGATGGAGAAACGGATCGTCCACCGCCGCTCTTCCGAAATAACCGGCATTCTGTGCATTGAATATATTAACGGTAAAGCTGAGCGCATGAAACATATTGCGCGCGAATATCTTCATATATACTGGCAACAGCAGAAAATGCGCGGCAATTGTCACCAGCGCCAACATCACCATCAGCGCTGGCAGCAGGCGCCGGGCCCTGCGCCGGTAGAAATCGCGGATGGAGACGTCTCCTGAACGCGCATATTCCCGCAGCAGCACCCGCGTAATCACGAAGCCCGAAACGACGATGAACATGTCGACGCCATAGAAACCGGCGGGCGCGGCGGCCGGCATCGCGTGGTACAGCAGGACGGCCAAAATCGCCAGCGCCCGGATGCCATCGATATCCGCGCGGCGGGATTGATCCGGTGATCGCGTCATGACGGACCGACCGTTGCTGCCCGTCCTGGGCGTCTGGGGGTCAACAGCAAAGAGCCCCAGACGTGCCAAGATGGCGAATCCACCCAGACATGACTTCCGAATCCGACAGCCCGTCCCCCGTCCCATCCCCGGCCGGCCCCGCCCCCTTTTCCCGCAGGGCGCGGGCCGCCTCACGCAGTTGCGACGGCGAGCAGCCGAATTCAGACCTGAACCGGGCGGTGAAATGGCTGGCGCTGGTGAAGCCGTAATCCATTGCGACATCAAAGATGCCGCGCGCCTGGTTGGCTGGCGCGCTCAACGCCTTGAAGGCGGCCATCAGGCGGCGGCGCTGGATATAATCCCGGATTCCGCCCTTGTCGGCAAACAGACGGTAGAGCGTAGCTCGCGACATGCGGAAATGCGCACAGAGACTGCCGACCCCCAGTGTGGTATCGGCCAGATGATTGTCGATATAGCGTTGCAGGGACTGAAAGACGCCCTGACGGCTGTCCTGCGACGTCGGGTCGGCGTTGGCCAGCAAGGCGTTCACCAGACCGAACAGGGCGTTCATCACCAAGGGACCGTCGGTCGGTCGGGCCGTCGGCAGGCTGCCGACCAAGGAAATCATGAAATCCCCGAACAGGCGTGATGCCATGCTGCCGGGGCTGAACACCTCCCCGTCGTTCGCCTGTAACAGGGGCATCTGTTCTCGGACCAGTTGGCGGGGCAATATCAAGCTCAGCACACGGCAATCCGACGCCAAGGCGTCGATCTCGTGCTCCATGTTCAGCAGATAGGTGCCGCCGAACTGGGCTGCGTACTGGTTGTTGCCATTCTCGACCTGATTGGTCCCGCTCACATAGTAATTGAGCAGGACGTGCTCCACGTCGTCATTGCGACGGTTCCACTTCACATCGCGGATGAACTTCTGCCGCGCGAACTTCGTATCGAAAAAGAGGAAGTCGTTAAGGTCATAGAGACGGACTTCCGGCGGACATGACGGATCGCGGGGATTGGACAGTGGCACGGAGTCAAAATAGGGCTGGACACTCTGCCGCCACGCCCAGAAGAGATCCTCGCTGGACTGTGTGCCGGGCAAGATGGAAAGAACCGGTATGCTGGGATCTGTCACCCTCAGCCTCCTCCTCCAGTCCGCTCATCACATCCCTTAGCATCCGGTGGCAATCGCAGCGACAGCAGAACCCGCGGTCACCCTGTGAGATGCAGAGGACAATTAATTGAGACGTATGCGATATCTGTCGCTTCTGCAACACACTACAATTCACGGATGGAAGCAACGGGACCAGAAGACACCTTGCCAGGTGAACATCCCCCTGTAACGACAGTCAACACGGTGACCGACGGTCGGGCTGAAGCGGCTGTCGCCGATGGCACCGATATGGGGCCTGCGGGAACAGTGAAAGACCAGCATCCGGACAACCTGGCCAGCCCGGCGCAGAAAAATATCCTGCGCCTTTTCTGACCGACCCGTCGCGGTCTGCCAGTTTTGGGGGCATCGGGCATGATCCATTATCGTCATCCGGCTTCAATGTAGATCTGGCTCCTTCCATGGATATAAAAGGGCGGGATCGTGCAGTCATATGCCCCGGCGAGACACCGACAACAGGGTTGTGAGACAATGGCGATAGCACCCTGTTCATCATCCCGGTAAATTCCGGGAGAGAAACAGGATGCGACAGCATCCACGGTTCCGGCGAACGCAACCGCCATGTCCAGCCGCCCCACGCGAGGTGAAATGGAAAACCGCCATGGTCGGTCCCCCCCGCCCCCCCTGCTCGGCCCCGGCCATGCCGGTGTCGCCGAACCCGACATATCGGCCACCGATCCGGCGTCACCGGATGACAGCTGCCCCTCGCCCGCCACGGGCCTTGATGGCCGAGACAGTGTCGTTACCGTCTCAGCAAAGGGGCACCATGGCCGGGTGGTTCGCGTCCTGAAATCTGCGCTGCTGGGCTCCATCCAGATCCGGGGCGTCGTCGATGAGGCCCGTGATCTGGCGCGCCGGGCGCACGCCGCGCCGCCCGATGCCGTGGCGGAGCGCGCCGCCCTGGCCGCGGATTTCGATATCCTGCTTGGTCAGATCGACCAGATCGTCGAAGACGCGAGCTATGCGGGCAGCAATCTGCTGGCGGGGCAACCGCCGATGCCGGACCATGACCGGCGCATCACGCATGCGCTGCTGGTCGTGCTGGATGGATTGGTCGATAACGGCCCTCTGATCCGTTATCACGACCTGCGCGCCAACCCCGACGGGCTGGGGTTGGAACCGGCACGCAATGACTGGGCCACGTCGGAAGATATTGACCGGGCCGTCTACCAGCTCGACATCGCCCACTGGCATGTGCAGCAATCCGGATCGGAACTCGCCGTCAATCTGCGCATCCTGGAATCGCCCACACGGCCGGCCGGCCTGGAAACCGAAAGTGCCGATGGTGACGGTGCCGGCCTGATCCTTCAGGTTCGCAACCAGCTCGCGGGCACAGAGCATGGTCTGGCCACCCCCACACAGAAAGACATCCTGCGCCTGTTCTGACGCAGCCCGATGTGGGACCGGCAAAAGAAAGCCCCGCCCGGATTTCTCCGCGCGGGGCTTTCAAATCCTGACCGTCGAACCTGAAATCAGGCGGCGGCTTCATCGCTCTCGTCGGCAACGACCACCGGGCCGCTGTCCTGGCCCTTGGCGGCCACGTCGCGGTCAACGAACTCGATGATGGCCATCGGGGCGTTGTCGCCATAACGGAAACCGGCCTTCAGGACGCGGGTGTAACCACCATTGCGGTCCTTGTAGCGCTCGGCGATGACGGTGAACAGCTTGTCCACAACGGCATTGTCGCGCAGCTCGGCATAGGCCAGACGCTTGTTGGCGAGGCCACCCTTCTTGCCAAGCGTGATCAGCTTCTCGACGATCGGACGCAGGTCCTTGGCCTTCGGCAGGGTCGTCTTGATCTGCTCGTGCTTGATCAGGGCGTTGGCCATGTTGGAGAACATGGCGAGACGGTGGGAGGTGGTGCGGCTGAACTTACGCCCGGACATACCGTGACGCATGGTTGCTCTCCTTACATAGCGTGGCCCCGCTGGGCGGAACCGATGGCGTTCCCCGCAAGCGCCGGTACCCGGATGGGCCAGTACGGCGGGGGTGGGCGGAATGCCCCTGTAAAACAGGCGGCGGACCATAGGGACCGCCACCTGAAAGGTCAAGCTCAGTACGGTTCTTCCAGACGCTTGGCCAGGTCCTCGATATTCTCGGGCGGCCAGTTCGGGATTTCCATGCCGAGATGCAGACCCATCTGGGCCAGCACTTCCTTGATCTCGTTCAGCGACTTGCGGCCGAAATTCGGGGTACGGAGCATCTCCGCCTCGGTCTTCTGCACCAGGTCGCCGATATAGACGATATTGTCGTTCTTGAGGCAGTTGGCCGAACGGACCGACAGTTCCAGTTCGTCGACCTTGCGCAGCAGGTTCTTGTTGAAGGGGATCTCGTCCGCCTTCGACTCGGCCACGGCTGCCTGCGGCTCCTCGAAATTGATGAACATCTGCAGCTGGTCCTGCAGGATACGGGCGGCAATGGCCACCGCATCTTCCGGCGTGACGGCGCCGTTGGTCTCAACGGTCAGCAGCAGCTTGTCATAGTCCGTGGTCTGGCCGACGCGGGTGTTTTCCACCTTGTAGGCGACCTTGCGGACGGGGGAGAAGATGCTGTCCACCGGGATCAGGCCGATGGGGGCGTCTTCGGGACGGTTCATGGAGGCCGGGACATAGCCCTTGCCCGAATGAACGGTCAGTTCCATGTTCAGACGCGCGCCGGCATCCAGCGTGCAGATCAGGTGATCGGGGTCCAGCACCTCGATATCGGCGCCGGTGTCGATCATGCCGGCAACAACGTTGCACGGGCCTTCGGCGCGCAGACGCATGCGGCGGGGGCCTTCGGCACCCATCTTCAGCGCCATGGCCTTGATGTTCAGGACGATGTCCGTGACATCTTCGCGCACGCCAGGGATCGACGAGAATTCATGCAGCACGCCGTCGATATGGATCGACGTGACAGCGGCACCCTGCAGGGACGACAGCAGGACGCGACGCAGCGAATTGCCCAACGTCAGACCAAAGCCACGCTCCAGCGGGCCGGCGACGATGACGGCTTCACGCTTCGGGTCGTTACCCGGCGTGATTTCCAACTTGTTCGGCTTTTCGAGAGTCTGCCAGTTCTTCTGGATCACGGCTGTGCCTCATGCCATCGGGGGAAAACAACGTCCCGGAACAGGGATATCCGTTCAATTCTGGGTGACCGCGATGGCGTGCGGCCGCCTTTCCCGAACGGTTGCTGTTCCGGGACGCATAGGTGCGAAAATCAGACGCGGCGCTTCTTCGGCGGACGAACGCCGTTGTGCGGGATCGGCGTCACGTCGCGGATGGACGTAATCTGGAAGCCGATCGACTGCAGGGCGCGCAGAGCGGACTCACGGCCCGAACCCGGACCCTTGACTTCCACTTCCAGCGTCTTCATGCCGTGCTCCTGGGCCTTGCGGCCCGCGTCCTCGGCAGCCATCTGGGCGGCGTAGGGCGTGGACTTGCGCGAACCCTTGAAGCCCATCGTGCCCGACGAGGACCAGGCAATCGTGTTGCCCTGGGCGTCGGTGATGGTGATCATGGTGTTGTTGAAGCTGGCATTCACATGGGCGACGCCAGAGGTGATGTTCTTGCGCTCGCGACGGCGAAGACGTGCGGCGTTGGCATTGGGCTTGGCCATTTGGTCTTACTCCGTCTCTTACTTCTTCTTGCCGGCGATCGGCTTGGCCGGGCCCTTGCGGGTGCGCGCATTGGTATGCGTGCGCTGACCGCGAACGGGCAGGCCCTTGCGGTGACGCAGGCCGCGATAGCAGACCATGTCCATCAGCCGCTTGATGTTCATGGCGGTCTCACGACGCAGGTCGCCTTCGACCTTGTAGTCGGCGTCGATGGTCTCGCGGATGCGCAGAACTTCGTCGTCGGTCAGCTGATTGACACGGCGCTCGTCGGGGATGCCGACCTTGGCGCAGATGTCAGAAGCGAACTTCGGGCCGATGCCGTGAATGTACTGAAGGGCGATCACCACGCGCTTGGCCGTGGGGATATTGACGCCAGCGATACGCGCCACGTGTCTTCTCCTCGTTATGCCCGGCCCGCTGGCCGGACGATCTTCGTCCACGTCCCGCCTGCCTTTTCCGGTACCCGTGGCGGGGCGGCCGGTCGGCTTCGGGACATCTCATCCGAAGAAACCCGGAAAAACTTCCAGGCCTCCAAATGCATACGCACGCCAACCGCCCTCCCAAGGCCTGAAGGCGAAGGGCGGACAGCAAACGCGCGCGTCCAATCCATGACGGATTGAAGGCGCGCAGTATAGGCAGGCAAGAACCGGAGTCAAGCGCCGATACGCCGGGCCGTCATGCGGGCAACCACGGCCAAACACGAAAAAGGCGGCCCGCTTCCGGACCGCCTTTTCCTGGACCCCTTCGCGACGATTGTCAGCCGATGATGGCTTCCAACTGACGCGTGACCTCGTCAATGTCGGCCATGCCGTCAACCTGCTTCAGCACACCATGAGAGATGTAATAAGGCAGGATGGGCGCGGTGTCGCGCTCATAGGCAGCCAGACGCTTGCTGAACGTCTCCGGATTGTCGTCGGCGCGACGCGTGAACTCCGTGCCGCCGCAATTGTCACACACGCCGGCCACGGCGGTCGGCTTGAACGTGTCATGGTACCCGGCGCCGCACTTGGCGCAGGTGAACCGACCGGTAACGCGCGTCACCAGGGCCGGACCATCGACCTTCATTTCGATCACATGGTCCAGCTTCAGGCCCTTATGCGCCAGCATGTCGTCAAGGGCGGCCGCCTGCGGCACCGTGCGCGGGAAACCGTCCAGGATGAAGCCCTTGGCGCAATCGGGCTGATCGATCCGTTCGGAGATCATCTCGATCATGATCTCGTCCGGCACCAGCTGGCCCGCCTTCATGATGGCGTCGGCGCGCTGGCCCAGTTCGGACCCGCTGCGCACGGCGGCGCGCAGCATGTCGCCCGTCGAGAGCTGCACGGTACCGTACTTCTTCTCAAGACGCTGCGACTGCGTCCCCTTGCCCGCACCGGGCGGACCCAACAGAATCAGGTTCATCCACGTCTCCCACGCAGCTTGGCCTTCTTGATCAGGCCTTCATACTGATGCGCCAGCAGGTGGGAGTGGATCTGAGCCACGGTATCCATGGTCACCGTGACCATGATCAGCAGGCTGGTGCCACCGAAATAGAAGGCGGCCCCATATTCCGCCATCATGATTTCCGGCAGCAAGCAGACCACTGTGATGTAGGCGGCCCCCACCACCGTCAGACGGGTCAGCACATAGTCCAGATAATCGGCCGTGTTCTTGCCGGGCCGGATGCCCGGAATGAACCCGCCATACTTCTTCAGGTTCTCGGCCGTCTCGGTCGGATTGAAGACGATGGCGGTATAGAAGAAACTGAAGAAAACGATCAGCGCCGTGTACAGCACCATGTAAAGCGGCGTGCCATGCGCGATAAAGCGGGTCACCGTCGCCAGCCATTCCGGCCCGCCCGCCTGCGAGAAACCGACCGCCGTCAGCGGCAGCAGCAGCAGGGAGGAGGCGAAGATCGGCGGAATGACGCCCGCCGTATTCAGCTTCAGGGGCAGATGCGAGGCTTCCCCGCCATACATCTTGTTGCCCATCTGGCGCTTGGGATACTGCACGATCAGGCGACGCTGCGCGCGTTCGAAGAAGACGATGCCGGTAATCACCACAACAGCCAGCAGCAGCATCCCGATGATGAACCAGGTGCTCATGGCTCCGGTGCGGCCCAACTCCAGGATCTTCACCAGGGCGCCCGGCAGGGCGGCCACGATACCGGCGAAGATGATCAGGGAGATGCCGTTGCCGACGCCGCGCGCCGTGATCTGCTCGCCCAGCCACATCAGGAACATCGTGCCGCCCACCATGGTCACCACGGTCGACAGGCGGAAGAACCAGCCCGGATCAATGACGACACCGCCACCGGCCTGGTTCATCCCTTCCAGGCCCAATGCCAAGCCATAGGACTGGACAAGAGCCAGGATCACCGTCAGGTAACGGGTGTACTGGTTGATCTTCTTGCGGCCCGACTCGCCTTCCTTCTTCAAGGTCTCCAGCGACGGCGCAACGGCGGTCATCAGCTGGATGATGATCGAGGCGGAGATGTAGGGCATGATGTTGAGCGCAAAGATGGACATGCGCTCGACAGCACCACCGGCGAACATGTTGAACATGCCCAGGATGCCGCCCGACTGGTTGGCGAAGAAGCTGGCAAAGGCGCCGGAATCGATACCGGGCAGCGGAATGTAGGTGCCCAGGCGATAGACGATCAATGCGCCCAGGGTGAACCAAATCCGCTTCTTCAGTTCGGTGGCCTTGGAGAAGGCCCCGAAATTCATGTTTGCGGCAAGCTGTTCAGCGGCGGATGCCATAAAAGGCCTCTTGGCAAGTCACAATCCTGGCCGAAACGCACGGCCAGTCCTTCTCACGCGTATCAACAGGACATATGGGCACGCGGTCAACATGAAAAACACCCGCGCCACGATGCTATGTGCTGCGGACGGGGTTCGCCCTCGCCGGACCGCCCATCTTGAACCATTCCGGCTGATATCGGGATTTGCCGGCGGGGTCAATTCCACCAATGTCGGGGATCGCTGTGACGATGCCGCGCCGCCATCCCAGACGGCCGCGGCATACTGTCCCGCTCCGGCAGGCCCGAAACGCAACAAGGCCCTGGGTTTCCCCAGGGCCTTGTCACAAACCAACAGTGCGTTGGAGAACCGATCAGGCCTCGACGGCCGGCAGGTTCACCTTGCCACCGACAGCCTCGACCGCAGCGACGGCGCCGGCGGAAGCGCCAGCTACGTCGAAGGTCACGGCGGCGGTGATCGCGCCCTTGTTCAGCAGACGCACGCCGTCAGCCGACGGACGGGCCAGACCGGCCGCAACCAGCACCGCAGCGGTGATGGTCTCGGCAGCGTTCAGGCGACCGGCCTCGATGGCCTTCTGCACTGCGCCGACATTGACGACAGCGTAGTCCTTCGCGAACGGAACGTTCGAGAAGCCGCGCTTCGGCAGACGGCGATGCAGAGGCATCTGGCCGCCTTCGAAGCCGCGGATCGAAACGCCCGTACGGGACTTCTGACCCTTGACGCCGCGGCCACCGGTTTTGCCCTTGCCGGAACCGATGCCACGGCCGATGCGCATCCGCAGCTTGCGGGCGCCTTCGTTTTCGCGGATTTCGTTGAGCTTCATGGATTTGATCCTTCAGGCCGTATCGGGGAAGCCTCTTACGAGGCCTCCTCGACGCGCACGAGGTGCCGAACCTTGTTGATCATCCCGCGGACGGCCGGCGTATCTTCCAGCTCGCGGGTGCGGTTCAGCTTGTTGAGGCCCAGACCGATCAGGGTCGCACGCTGGTCGCTCTGGCGACCGATCGGGCTACCCGTCTGGGTCACGATGACGGTGGTCTTCTCAGCCATTTACGCGGCCTCCTTCTCAGCACCCTCGCGCTTGCCGAGGATGTCGGAAACGCGACGGCCACGACGGGCAGCCACCGAACGCGGGCTGACGCACTGCGCCAGGGCGTCGAAGGTCGCCTTGATCATGTTGTGCGGGTTGGAGGTGCCGACCGACTTGGTCACCACGTCCGCCACGCCCAGGGCTTCGAAGATGGCGCGCATCGGGCCGCCGGCGATGATGCCGGTACCCGGGGGGGCAGCGCGCAGCACGACGCGGCCGGCACCGAAGTGACCGAACACATCATGATGCAGGGTACGACCCTCGCGCAGCGGCACGCGGATCATGGACCGCTTGGCCTGATCGGTGGCCTTGCGAATGGCCTCCGGCACTTCGCGGGCCTTGCCCGAACCCACGCCGACGCGACCCTTCGCGTCACCAACGACGACGATGGCAGCGAAGCCGAAGCGACGGCCACCCTTCACCACCTTGGCGACGCGATTGATCCCGACGAGCTTCTCGACGAGATCGTCGCCTTCGCGTTCCTCACGGCGATCGCGGTTCTCACCACGATCGCGGCGCTCGCCGCGATCGCGGCTACGCCGCTCGTTTTCGCCGCCGGCCGCGCTGTTCTCATTACGAGCCATGCTAACCCCCTTAGAACTGCAGGCCGGCTTCACGCGCGGCGTCGGCCAAAGCCTTCACGCGCCCGTGATACAGGTACTGACCACGGTCGAAGTACACGGTGTTGACACCCTTTTCGGCAGCGCGTTCGGCAATCAGCTTGCCGACGGCCTTGGCCGCTTCGATGTCGGCACCGGTCTTCAGAGCTTCGCGCATCGGCTTTTCCAGCGTCGACGCAGAGACCAGCGTGCAGCCGGCCTCGTCGTCGATGATCTGGGCATAGATGTGCTGGCTCGACCGGAAGACCGAGAGACGTGCGCGACCACCACCGACCTTGCGGAGCCGGGCGCGCACCCGCGCCTTGCGGCGCGCGTTGAGATCCTGTTGCTTGCTCATCGACGTCCGCCTTACTTCTTCTTGCCTTCTTTGCGGATGATCGTCTCGTTATCGTACTTCACGCCCTTGCCCTTGTAGGGCTCGGGCGGACGATAGGAGCGGATCTCCGCGGCGATCTGACCCACCTGCTGCTTGTCAGCGCCGGTGATCGAGATGGACGTCGGCTTGTCGCACTTCATCGTGATACCCGTGGGAATCGGGTAGCGGATGTCGTGAGAAAAGCCCAGGTTCAGCACCAGCTCGGAACCAGCGACGGCGGCCTTGTAGCCGACACCGGTGATTTCGAGATTGCGCGTGAAACCCTTGTCCACGCCGTTGACCAGGTTGGCAACGTTCGTGCGGGCGGTAGCCCAGTTCTGGCGAGCCCGCACCGTCTCGGCGCGGGGCAGGACGACAAGCTTGCCGTCCTCCAGCTTGGCTTCGATTTCGTCGATGAGGGTAAGGCTGAGCTGACCCAGCTTACCCTTGGCGGTGACAGTCTGACCGGCGACCTGAACGGTAACCCCGGCCGGAACCGGCACCGGATGCTTTCCGATACGCGACATTGGGCCGTGCTCCTTAGAACACCTTGCAGAGCACTTCGCCGCCGACATTGGCGACGCGGGCTTCCGCATCAGACATGACGCCGCGGGGCGTCGACAGGATCGAAATGCCCAGGCCGTTATAGACCCGCGGCAGATCGGCGATCTTCGAATAGATGCGGCGGCCCGGCTTGGAAACGCGGTGCACTTCCTTGATAACCGGCTCGCCTTCGAAGTACTTCAGTTCGATGCGCAGGGACTGCACACCGGGACGGTCTTCTTCCACGGAATAACCGCGGATGTAGCCCTCACGCTTCAAGACTTCCAGCACATTGGTGCGGAGCTTGGATGCGGGGCTCGTCACGACCGACATACGGGCCTTCTGACCGTTACGAATACGGGTCAGCATATCGCCCAGGGGATCGCTCAGGCTCATTACCCGACCCTCCTTACCAGCTGGACTTGGTCATGCCCGGGATCTGACCATTGCTGGCGAGATCACGCAGGGCAACGCGGCACAGACGGAACTTGCGGTAGAAGGCGCGCGGACGCCCCGTCAGTTCGCAACGGTTCCGAATGCGGGTGCGGCTGCCATTGCGGGGCAGCTGCGCCAGCTTCAGGACGGCCGCGAAACGCTCCTCGTCGGACAGTTCGCGGTTCTTGGCGGTCGCCTTCAGGGCGGCCCGCTTTTCCCGATGCTTCGCCGCCAGCTCGGTGCGGCGCTTGTTCTTCTCGATCGAGCTCTTCTTAGCCATTGGTCCCCGCCTCCCCGGCGAACGGCATGTCGAAACCCTTCAGGAGAGCCTTGGCTTCCTTGTCGGTCTTGGCCGTGGTGACGAAGATGATGTCCATGCCGCGGATATCGTCCACCTTGTCGTAGTCGATTTCCGGGAAAATCAGCTGTTCCTTCAGGCCCAGGGCATAGTTGCCACGGCCGTCGAAGGCGTTGCCGTTGATCCCGCGGAAGTCGCGCACGCGCGGCAGGGCGATGGTGACCAGACGATCCAGAAACTCGTACATGCGGTCGGCGCGCAGGGTGACCTTGCAACCGATCGGCATGCCTTCGCGCAGCTTGAACTGGGCGATGGACTTACGCGCCTTGGTGATCACGGGCTTCTGGCCGGTGATGGCAGCCAGCTCGGCGGCAGCCTGGTTCACCTTCTTGCCGTCGCTGGCGGCTTCGCCAACGCCCATGTTGATGACGATCTTTTCCAGACGCGGGATCTGCATGTCGTTGGCGTAGTTGAACTCCGCCTTCAACTTTGCACGCAGGGTCGCGTCGTAGCGTTCTTTCATACGAGCAGCCATGGCGCGCCTCACTGATCGATCACTTCGCCGGAACCCTTGGCGAAGCGGACCTTGCGGCCGTCCTCCAGGATCCGGAAGCCAACGCGGGTCGGCTTGTTGGTCTTCGGGTCGACGATGGCGACGTTGGACAGGTCCAGCGCCGCTTCGATCTCGACGATGCCGCCCTGCTGCATCGGGGTCTGACGCTGGTGCTTCTTCACCAGGTTGACACCGCGCACCTTGACGCGACCCTCGGTCGGAAGGACGGCGATGACCTCGCCGGTCTTGCCCTTGTCCTTGCCGGCGATGACGGCGACATTATCGCCCTTGCGGATCTTCGCAGCCATCAGAGCACCTCCGGCGCCAGCGAAATGATCTTCATGAACTTCTTGCCGCGCAGTTCACGGGTCACGGGCCCGAAAATGCGCGTACCGATCGGCTCGCCCTGCTTGTTGATCAGCACGGCGGCGTTGCGGTCGAAGCGGATGACGGAACCGTCCTCGCGGCGCAGTTCCTTGGCAGTGCGAACGATAACGGCACGCTGCACGTCACCCTTCTTCACGCGGCCGCGCGGAATGGCCTCCTTCACCGACACGACGATGACATCGCCGATGGCGGCGAAGCGACGACCAGCGCCGCCCAGCACCTTGATGCACTGCACCCGGCGCGCGCCACTATTGTCCGCGACTTCCAGGTTGGTTTGCATCTGAATCATGGAATGGCTTCCTTATCTTCAGGCGTTCGGATTGCCGTCGGCGGCCGGGGCCACAACGACGGTCCACCGCTTGGACTTGGAGATCGGACGGCATTCTTCGATCTGGACAACGTCACCGATCTTGAACGCGTTCGCCTCGTCATGGGCGGCGTACTTCTTGGACTGCTTGATGAACTTCTTATAGACAGGGTGCATCACGCGACGTTCGACAAGCACGGTGACAGTCTTGTCACCCTTGTCGGACACCACGGTGCCCTGCAGGACGCGACGGGGCATCGTTAACCCCTCCTCAGGACGCGGACACAGCAGACACCGTCTGCTGGCCCAGGATGGTCTTGATGCGGGCGATGTCGCGACGCACCACACGAACCCGCGCCGTATTCTCCAGCTGGCCGGAAGCCTTCTGGAAACGCAGGTTGAACTGCTCCTTCTTGAGCTGGAGGAGCTGATCGTTCAGCTCGTCCGTGCTCTTGCCGCGAAGGTCAGTAGCCTTCGTCATGCCTCACCCCCTTCACCCAGACGGGTGACAAAACGCACCTTGATCGGCAGCTTCGCAGCGGCCAGTTCGAAAGCGCGCTTGGCCAGGTCGGCCGGCACGCCGTCAACTTCGAACATGATACGGCCCGGCGCAACGCGCGCCGCCCAGAATTCCGGCGAACCCTTACCGGAACCCATGCGGACTTCCGCCGGCTTCGAGGACACGGGCAGATCCGGGAAAATCCGGATCCAGACGCGACCCTGACGCTTCAGGTGACGGGTGATGGCGCGACGAGCGGACTCGATCTGACGTGCCGTAATACGCATCGGCTCAACGGCTTTCAAGCCGAAAGCGCCGAAATTCAGAGAGGTACCGCCCTTCGACGCGCCGTGGATACGGCCCTTGTGCGCCTTGCGGTACTTGGTACGCTTCGGACTCAGCATGGCATGTAGCCTTCTCTATATCCCTTGCCAGTATCCGGATGATCAGCGGGTAGCCGTCTGTTCCGCGGCGCGCTTGTCCTGCGCCATCGGATCATGGGCCAGCACTTCACCCTTGAACACCCACACCTTGACACCGCAGGTGCCATAGGTGGTCTTGGCAGTGCCCACGCCGTAATCGATGTCAGCGCGCAGGGTGTGCAGCGGCACACGGCCTTCGCGATACCATTCGATACGGGCGATTTCCGCACCACCCAGACGACCGGAGCAGTTGATCCGGATACCCTGGGCGCCCAGACGCATCGCGGACTGCACGGCGCGCTTCATGGCGCGACGGAAGGCCACGCGGCGTTCCAGCTGGCTGGCGATGTTCTCGGCGATCAGACGGGCGTCAAGTTCCGGCTTGCGGATCTCGACGATGTTCAGGTTCACCTCGGAACCGGCCATCCGGCTGAGCTCGGAGCGCAGCTTTTCGATGTCCGCACCCTTCTTGCCGATCACCACACCCGGACGGGCCGTGTGGATGGTGATGCGGGCCTTCTTGGCCGGACGCTCGATGATGACGCGGCTGACGCCGGCGGCCTGCAGACGGGTCTGCAGGTAGCCACGCAGCTTCAGATCCTGGTGGAGCAGCTTGGCATAGTCACGACCAGCGTACCAGCGGCTGTCCCACGTCCGGTTGATACCGACACGCAGGCCGATCGGATTGACTTTCTGACCCATTATTCAGCGGCCCCCTCGGCCTTGTCCTCAGCGCGCTCACGCACGATCACGGTCAGGTTGCTGAACAGCTTCTCGACACGGGCGCCACGACCGCGGGCACGGGCGTGAAAACGCTTCATGACCAGAGCCTTGCCGACCGTCGCGTGGGACACGAACAGGCGATCAACGTCCAGCTGGTGGTTGTTCTCGGCGTTCGCGATGGCGGACTGGAGGACCTTCTTCACTTCGCCAGCGATACGACGCTTGGAAAATGTCAGAAGGGCGACAGCTTCACCAGCGGACTTTCCGCGGATCAGCTGCGCAACCAGGTTCAGCTTCTGCGGGCTCGTGCGGATCATTCCGCCGAACGCCTTGGCCTCAGTCTCGCTGAGGCGCCGCTCTGCAGCAGGCTTGCCCATGATTACTTCCTCTTCGCCTTCTTGTCGGCCGCGTGGCCGTAGAACGTACGGGTCGGCGAGAATTCACCGAACTTGTGACCGATCATGTTCTCGGTCACCAGCACCGGCACGAACTTCTGGCCGTTGTAGACGCCGAAGGTCAGACCGACGAAATGCGGCAGAATGGTAGAACGGCGGGTCCAGATCTTGATGATCTCATTACGGCCCGACGCACGCGCCTTGTCTGCCTTCTTCAACAGGTAGCCGTCAACGAACGGCCCCTTCCAAACGGAACGAGTCACGGCAGCACTCCCTTACTTAGCGCGGCGGCGGATAATGAGCTTATCCGTGCCCTTGTTCTGACGCGTCTTCTTGCCCTTGGTCGGCTTGCCCCACGGCGTGACCGGGTGACGGCCACCGGAGGTACGGCCTTCACCACCACCGTGCGGATGGTCGATCGGGTTCATGGCGACGCCGCGAACGGCAGGACGCTTGCCCAGCCAGCGGTTACGACCGGCCTTGGCGATGACCACGTTCGACTGGTCCGGATTGGACACGGCGCCGATGGTGGCCATGCACTCGCCACGGACCATGCGCAGCTCGCCCGAGGGGAGCTTCAGCTGGGCATAGCCCTGGTCGCGACCGACCAGCTGCAGGTACGTGCCGGCGGAACGCGCCAGCTGACCACCCTTGCCGGCCTTCAGTTCCACATTGTGGACGATGGTGCCGACGGGGATGTTCTTCAGCGGCATCGCGTTGCCGGGCTTCACGTCCACCTTCTCACCGGAGACGATGACGTCACCGGCCTTCAGGCGCTGCGGAGCCAGGATATAGGACAGCGTGCCGTCTTCGTACTTCACCAGCGCGATGAAGCCGGTACGGTTCGGGTCATATTCCAGACGCTCGACCGTGGCCGGCATATCGAACTTGCGACGCTTGAAGTCGACGATGCGGTACGTGCGCTTATGCCCGCCGCCCATGCGGCGAGCGGTGATGCGACCCGTGTTATTGCGACCGCCGGAGCCCGTCAGGCCCTCGGTCAGCATCTTCACGGGCTTGCCCTTGTGCAACTCCGAGCGATCCACCAGAACGAGCTGGCGGAGGCTCGGCGTAATCGGACGGAAAGTCTTCAAAGCCATAGCTCTACCCTCACACGCCGGTGGTCACGTCGATGGAGCTGCCCTCGGCGAGGGTCACGACGGCCTTCTTGTAGTCCGACCGGCGGCCGATCGTCCCACGGAAGCGCTTCGTCTTACCCTTGACCACGGAGGTGTTCACCGCCGTGACCTTCACCTTGAACAGGCCCTCAACCGCGGCCTTGATTTCGGGCTTCGAGGCATCCATGCGCACCTTGAAGGTGACCTGGTTGTGCTCGGAACCCATGGTGGCCTTCTCGGTGATGACGGGCGCGACGATCAGATCGTACATGCGCTCGGCCGAGACGGTGGTCTTCTTGCTCGTGCTCATTTCAGGCGAGCCTCCAGCTGCTCGACCGCGTTGCGCGTCAGGACGAGAACGTCCCTGCGCAGGATGTCGTACACGTTGGCGCCCTGTTCCGGCAGCACGTCGATGTGCGGGATATTGCCGGCGGCACGGGCAAAGTTCACATCGACATTGGCACCGTCGATGATGAGAGCCGACTTCAGACCCAGGGCCTGCAGCTGACCGAACAGCACCTTGGTCTTGTGGCTGTCGGCCTTGGCGGCCTCCAGAACGACCAGCTTGCCTTCGGCGGCCTTGACCGACAGGGCGGTCTTCAGGGCCAGCTTGCGGACCTTCTTGGTCAGGTCATGTTCGTGGGAACGAACGACCGGCCCGAAAATGCGCGCGCCACCGCGGAACTGCGGCGAGCGCAGCGAGCCCTGACGGGCACGGCCGGTGCCCTTCTGGCGCCACGGCTTCTTGGTGGTGCCGGAGATCTCGGAGATCGTCTTGGCCTTGTGCGTGCCAGCGCGGCGCTTGGCCAACTGCCACAGCACCATGCGGGCCAGGATATCCTGGCGGGCCGGCAGGCCGAACACGTCTTCCGACAGCTCGATCTCGCCGACGGTCTCGTTGTTCAGATTCTTGATGGACGTCTTCATTTATCAGCCCTCCGCCGCAACAGCTTCAGCAGCCGGAGCACGGAAGGCGCCGGGGAACGGCACGCCCTCGGGCAGCTTCTTCTTGACGGCGTCCTTGACGAGGACGAAGGCGCCCTCATGGCCCGGGACAGCGCCCTTGACCAGGATCAGACCGCGCTCGGCGTCGACCGACACGACCTTCAGGTTCTGGACGGTAACGGTGTCGACACCCATGTGACCGGGCATCTTCTTGTTCTTGAAGGTCTTACCGGGATCCTGACGGCCACCGGTCGAACCGATGGAGCGGTGCGACACGGACACGCCGTGGGTCGCACGCAGACCGCCGAAATTCCAGCGCTTCATACCGCCGGCAAAACCCTTACCCAGGGTCGTGCCCTGCACGTCCACGAACTGGCCGGCAACGAAATGATCCGCGGTCAGCTCAGCACCGACCTCGATCAGGTTGGCGGGAGCCACGCGGAACTCAACGAGCTTCTTCTTCGGCTCGACCTTGGCCTTGGCAAACACCTCACGCTGGGCCTTGGCGACGTTCTTCACCTTGGCCTTGACGGCGCCGAGCTGGAGGGCCGTATAGCCATCCTTCTCTTCCGTCTTGTGGGCGATGACCTGGACCTGGTCCAGCTTCAGCACAGTCACCGGCACGCTCTCACCCTCGTCGGTGAAGACGCGGGTCATGCCGACCTTCTGCGCGATCAATCCGGATCGCATCTGTTTTTTCTCCTCACTCGGGACATCCTCAGATTGGGAGAGGTCCCGTACTCGACCAAACTTGATTACAGCTTGATTTCGACGTCGACGCCGGCGGCCAGGTCGAGCTTCATCAGCGCATCAACCGTCTGCGGCGTCGGGTCGACGATATCCAGCAGACGCTTGTGGGTGCGAATCTCGAACTGCTCACGCGACTTCTTGTCGATGTGCGGGCTGCGGTTCACCGTGAACTTTTCCAGCTGCGTGGGCAGCGGAATCGGACCGCGGACGCGCGCACCGGTCCGCTTCGCGGTGTTGACGATCTCGCTGGTGCTCTGGTCGAGCACGCGATGATCAAACGCCTTAAGGCGGATCCGGATATTCTGATTGTCCATGTCCTAGACCCCAAAAAGAGCAGGGTTTATACCCAAAGAAGGAGCCGGCCCCAAGCACTTTCGGGCCGGCCCCATCACATTGCTGAAATGCGCGTCGGGAACGCTTACTTGACGATCTTCGACACGACGCCGGCGCCGACGGTGCGGCCGCCCTCACGGATGGCGAAGCGCAGGCCTTCGTCCATGGCGATCGGGGCGATCAGCTTCACGCCGATGCGGATATTGTCGCCGGGCATCACCATTTCCGTGCCT
>CALRTC020000002.1:0-355336 GCA_943371025.1 Hydrogenophaga intermedia | reverse complement strand
TGGGCAGCGATGTCAGCCGCATCGTCGGCGACACCAAGCAACAGTTGCACGATACGCTGGGCCAGGTGAACCAGCTTTGCGCCGCCGCCGTGCGCACGGTAACGGAAAGCAACCGGGAGATCCGGCAGGCGACGGAAATGCTGGGCCATGCCGTGGCCCAGGTCCGTGCCTTCGATGCCAGCGACGATCATAACGGCCTGGATGCCGTCATCGACGCGATGCGCAACCATGCCGACATCCTGGCCGACACCCTGTCGCGCACGGAAGCCAAGGTCAGCGAGACGCTGGGCAGCCTGTCGGAAAGCGACAGCGACATGCGCCATGCCAGCGTGGAGGCCCGCGACGCCGCCAAGGCCCTGGCCGGCACCATGGAGGATGCGCAGCAGAGCCTGCTGTCCGCTGTGAAGATCCTGCGCGCGTCGGGTGACATGCTGTCCAGCACGGTGGACCAGACGGGGGCCCGCATCACCCGCGCCGCCGACAGCATGGAAGAGGGCGAAAAGGCCCTGTTCGCGACCCTGGGCAATATGAGCAGCCGCTTCGATGAAGCGACGGAGATGGCCACCGCCCGGCTGGAGGATGCGGGCCTGCATGTGTCGCGCGCCGCCGACCTGCTGGACGATCGCTCGTCGGAGATCAGCTACAAGCTGGAATCCGCACTGGACAATATGAACCACGCCCGCAACACGCTGCAGCAATCGGCGGAGATCGCGGAGGACATGACGCGGACCAAGCTGGAACCGCTGGCAGAGCAGTTCCACGATATCCAGTTCCGCTTCACCAACCTGATGTCCGACGTGTCCGACCGCGCTGACAGCATGGCCGATGCCGTGGACGCGCTGAAAATGACCAGCGACGGGCTGCGGCAGGAATTTGAGCGCCGGCGTGTGGAGCCCGGCCAGCACGAGGCCATTGCCGACCTGCTGACCCGCATGCGCGGCAGCGCCACCCAGATCGCCGACCGGGTGAAGGAGATCGGGGAGACGGCGGGACGTCTGGCCCAGAGCCTGACCGGTGGCGTCGACGATGCCACGGCCCGCCTGCGTGACCTGACGTCGGACCTGCGGCAGGAGACCAAGGCCCTGTCGTCGGAAGCGCATATCGCCACCACCACCCTGTCGCGCACCGTGGCACAGCAGGAACGGCTGCTGGGCGACATCAAGGAAGTGGCGGCGGAACTGGAGACCGTGCGGGAAAAGGACCATACGCCCCAAAGCCTGATCGATCTGACGGGCGGCCTGCGCGCCGCCATAGACGCCGTCCACGCCCTGGTGGCCAGTGCAGACAACCGGGAGAAGGTGGCCGTGGATCAGGCCATGGGGCTGGTCGACAAATTGCAGCAGCGCATCTTGAATATCGAGGGTATGGCCGGCGGTCTGGCCGCTGCGACCGACGCGCTGCACGCGCTGGCCGCGTCGGACAATGCCGGGCGGGAGCGGGAGAATGCCGACCTGCTTTCCATCGCCAACGCGCTGAAGTCGCGCCTGGACGGCATCGACCGGCTGGGCGACCGGCTGGACAGCACGACCGACAGCGTGCGCGCCGTGCTGGAGGAAACGCGCGGGCGGGAGCGCACGGACCTGTCGATCGTGTCGGAACTGACGCAGAACCTGCGCGAGCGCGTGCTGCGCCTGGATGGGCTGTCGGTCGACCTGTCGCGGGCCATCGACATGCTGCGCTCGTCCTCGCGCCAAAACGAGAATGCCAGCGCCAACGCCGCCCGCGACCTGGGTACCCGTCTGGCCCAGATCGCCGACCAGCTGCGCGGTGCCGCCGGCGGCTTGTAGGGTAAGGATCAGCCACCGGGGAACCCTGGGCCTTCCGCTGTGTTGTCTGGATATGGATGTGGCACCAATGCCCGTCCGATCCAGGCAATATCGGAAGGAATGCGAACCATGCGCACGCTGCTGATCAGTACCGCCACCGCGGCGGCCCTGTTTTATGGTGCCGGCGCGCTTGCCCAGAACGTGCCGCCCGGTACCACCGAACCCGTTCCACCCGTGCCCGGCACCACCGTCCCGGGCCAGTTGGACAACAGCCGCGACGCCCTGTCGCCGTCGCAGGCAATGCCGCCGCCCGCGGCCATGACGCCGACCAACCGCCCCGCCATTGACCGCACGTCGGCCCAGAATCTGGTTGGCCGCACCGTTATCGGCGCCGATGGCAAGGATCTGGGCGAGGTCAAGGACGTCATCCTGAATGCCCGCAACGGCAATGCCGAAAAGCTGGTGGTCGCCAGCGGCGGCTTCCTGGGTATCGGGGAGAAGAATATCGCCGTCGATGTCGATGATGCCGAGATGCTGACGGGCGACCGCCAGGTCCAGGTGCGCAACCTGACCCGGGCGCAGGTCGACCAGATGGCGGAATATAACTACGACAAGGACACGCTGTCCCTGACCCGGTCCGGCAAGAACAACCGCTGATCCCGCTTTGGTCACGGCTTGCGGCCGGACATGCCCCCGGTGCCAGTCCCCCCGGCACCGGGGGTTTTCTTTTGTCCGGCCCGCTGGCGGTGACTTATGCCGTTACACCAGCGGATTCAGGGCAAGCTTCTTTGCGACCCGTCGCCAACCGTGTCCTAAACCGTGGACGTCCCCACAAACTGATCTCATAAACCCATCAAGAACAGGGATCGGGACATGAAAGCGAAGCACATCCTGGCAGGCGTCTTGGCGCTGGCCAGCCTGGTCGCCGGCCTGCATCAGGCACAGGCACATGGCATCTGGTTCGCCCAGCGGGCCAAGCAGACGGCCTTGATCTACGGCGTCGGCGCCGATGATCTGGACATGGTGAAGCGCCTGCCGCTGATCACCGGCACCTATGGCTATGACGCCGACTGGCAGCCCGTGACCACCAGCCTGCGCGCCAATGGTCCCATCGTGCTGGTCGATAGCGACGCGCCGACCGTGGCCGTGGCCGCCACCATGGACAATGGCACCTGGTCGCGCACCGCCGATGGTCAATGGCACAAGGGCGGCCGCGACACGGTGCCCGACGCCGTGCTGGCCGAAAAGACCATGAAGTTCGCCGTCTATTTGACCGGTGCCCCCAACGCCCCTGTCCCGGCCCTGAAAGAACAGATCCTGCAGGTGATCCCGGTTGACAAGACCCTGCCGGTGGAGATGGGCAAGCCGCTGAAGGTCCGCGTGCTCTATAACGGCAAGCCCGTGAAGGATGCGGCCGTGCAACATGACTATGTCAACGATCCCGACCAGAAGCCCGTGAAGACCGACAAGGACGGCATCGCCACCATCAAGGTACGCAACCAGGGCCTGAATGTCGTGGCCGCGACCTATGTCGGCCCCGCCGACAATCCGAAGATCGTCGACCATATCGAATATCGGGCCACCCTGTCCTTCGTGCTGCCGCACGCGCCGGAGTGACCAGCGGGAGCCGTCCTCCGGCTTCGCGCATCATTCCTTTGGATTGGAGATCATCATGAAGAAGCAGGTTCTCTGGCTGGCGCTGACCCTGGCCCTGGCCCCCCTGTCGGCCCTGGCCCATGGCAACACCACGCCGCAGCATGGCGGCATCGTGCAGCTGTCCGGCGAAACCCTGGTCGAGCTGGTGGCCGGTACCGATGGCACCTCCGTGTTTGTGGCGGAGGAGGATGAGCCGGTGGCCGCCACCGACCTGACTGTGACGCTGACCATCATGGACCCGGCCGGCAAGCGGCAGGTGGAAATGGTGCCCGGTGCCGGCAACCGCCTGGACGCACCCGGGGTCAAGCTGGCCCCCGGCACCAAGGTCGGGGCCCTGATCGTCAACAAGACGAACCAGGTGCGCACGATCGTGGCCTTCACCGTGAAGTGACGGGGCCGCCCGATGCCGCTCCCCCCTGCACGACGCATCACCGGGGGCGGCCTTGGCGCCGCCCTCCCCTTCATCCTGGCGGTCCTGTTCCTGCTGTTCCTGGGCCTTGACGGCACGGCCATGGCCCATG
The DNA here is from genome assembly GCA_943371025.1 of Hydrogenophaga intermedia. GTDB lineage: Bacteria > Pseudomonadota > Alphaproteobacteria > Azospirillales > Azospirillaceae > Niveispirillum. The sequence continues at coordinate 351,393 of CALRTC020000002.1, read as the reverse complement.
GCGTGTCTGAGGAGGACCGTTCCTTCATCGAGGATGCCCAGGGTGTCCACATCATCCCTTACATCTATCTGGGGGCCAAGCACATGGTCACCGGCTATGACCATCTGCTGTTCCTGGTCGGGGTGATCTTCTTCCTGTACCGGCTGCGCGACGTGGCCTCCTATGTCACGCTGTTCGCCGTGGGGCACAGCACGACGCTGCTGCTGGGCGTGCTGGCCGATATCCGGGCCGATGCCTATATTATCGACGCCATCATCGGCCTGTCGGTGGTCTACAAGGCGCTGGACAATCTGGGCGCCTTCAAGACCTGGCTGGGCTTCCAGCCCAACACCAAGGCCGCCGTCCTGATCTTCGGCTTCTTCCACGGCTTCGGCCTGGCCACGAAGCTGCAGGAACTGTCGCTGTCGCCGGACGGGCTGCTGCCCAATCTGGTCAGCTTCAATGTGGGCGTGGAGATCGGGCAGTTCATGGCCCTGTGCCTGATCCTGATCGCCATGAATCTGTGGCGGACCACCCGCAGCTTCAACCGATCCGTCCTGGTTGCCAACGCCACGCTGATGGCGGCCGGGCTGGTGCTGGTCGGCTATCAGCTGGCCGGCTTCGCCAGTGAACGCGCCTGAAGGAGTGTCACGATGACCGACATGTCACTGCCTGCCTATCAGGCATCACCCCGCGCGCTGGCCGGGGCCGGGCTGGGGGCACTGGCCGCCGCCGGTCTGATCCTGACCCTGTTCGTGCTGCCGGCCGAATATGGCATCGATCCGACGGGGGCCGGACGGGCCCTGGGCCTGACCAAGCTGGCGACGCCGCGTCCGGCGGAAGCGGTGGCAGCGATGGCCGCCGCCCCCGCGACGGCCATCGCCCCCGGCATCCCCACCCAGGCAGAGATTGCCAAGGCCACCCCTTATCGCAGCGACCGGCAGGAACTGGTGCTGGCCCCGCATACGGGGGCGGAAGTGAAGGCCCATATGGCGCAGGGCGACCACCTGATCTTCCGCTGGCAGGTCAGCGGCGGACAGGTCCGTTTTGACATGCATGGCGAACCGCCCAATGCCAAGGAGGGCGAATTCTCCCGCTACTGGAAGGGCAAGGACCTGGACAGCGCCCAGGGGGCCTTTACCGCGCCCTTCACCGGCGCCCATGGCTGGTACTTCCATAATCGCGGCGACACGCCGGTGACCATCAGCGTGGAAACCAGCGGTTTCTACCAGGACCTCTACCTGCCGCCGGTGGAGCCGCAGGCGGCCCCGTGAGCGTTCCGCCCACGTCGGGGCAGGTGCAAGGGTGGGTGCCGGCCGGGCGCAGGCCGGCCCACCCGCGCGGATTCGTCCTCAGCTGAATTGCAGCAGCCCCGGCGCCTTGTCGATGATCTCTTCCAGGATCATCTCCGCCGTCTCCAGATCACCCTTCAGCTTTTCGCCCATGGTCGCGGCATATTCGGGGCGGCGCAGCTTTTCCGCCGCGTCGTGCAGGCTGCGCAGTTCGGCGATGAAGATTTCCCGCGCGCCGACGGGCAGCATGGTCTTGGCCGACAGCACGAAGAAGAACCGCATGGAAGCGCGGACCAGCAGCCCCAGCATCAGCGTGTCCAGCCGCGCATATTCTTCCTTCAGGTCGTCGACACGGGCCGTATCGACGGCCCGCAGCCGGCCTTCGATCAGGATGCAGAGCGCCCGGAATTCCCCCACCTTGTTGCGGAATTCGTTATAGGCCTGGAAACTGTCCTTGGCCGCTTCCTCCTCCGCCGTCCTGGCCAGACGGATGGCTTCCCGCGCCTGGTTTTCCAGGGCGCCCAGCAGGTCTTGCACTTCCTTGCGGGTATAGGTGCGCTTCATGGCCCGGTTAATTTCGATGAGACGAAAACGGATGGTCACGCGGCCCCTTATAGGCTGTTGGCTGACGCCCCGATAGTCGCCAGTTAGGATGGCGGCGCCCTGGATTTTGCAGGGTACCAACCATTCGGCATGCGAAGGGGCCAATCATTAACAACTTCTTTACCACAGCGCATCGGACCGGCACTCTGTTGTGATCCATAAACAGGTTTCGCGCCCTGGTGCGCATCGCTGTCGGTCACAACCAGAATAAACGGGTGCTGAATGCTCTCGATCGCCAATCTGTCCCATACCTATGCCAATGGCGTCCAGGCGCTGAACAATGTGACGCTGGAGGTGCCGCGCGGCATGTTCGGCCTGCTGGGCCCCAACGGGGCCGGCAAGTCGACACTGATGCGCACCATCGCCACCTTGCAGCAGCCGACCAGCGGCGCCATCCATTTCGATGGAATCGACGTGCTGGCCGATCCGATGGCGCTGCGCCGGGTGCTGGGCTATCTGCCGCAGGAATTCGGCGTCTATCCCCGCATCTCGGCCGAAGACATGCTGGACCATCTGGCCGTGCTGAAGGGCCTGACCGACGCGAAGGTGCGGCGCGACGTGGTGAAGGGCCTGCTGGAACAGACCAATCTCTATGATGTGCGCAAGAAGGCGCTGGCCGGCTATTCCGGCGGCATGCGGCAGCGCTTCGGCATCGCCCAGGCCCTGCTGGGCGACCCCAAGCTGATCATCGTGGACGAACCGACGGCGGGATTGGACCCGGAGGAACGCAACCGCTTCCACAATCTCCTGTCAGAGATCGGGGAGAATGTGGTCGTCATCCTGTCCACCCATATTGTGGAGGATGTGGCCGACCTTTGCCAGAACATGGCGATCATTGTCGGCGGCCGCATCGTGGCCCAGGGCGAACCGCTGGCCATGATCGACAGCATGCGTGGCCGCATCTGGCGCAAGCTGATCGACAAGGCCGAGGTGCCGGATTACCAGGCCCGCCATCAGGTCATTTCCGCCCGCCTGTTCGCCGGCCGCTCCGTGGTGCATGTGGTCAGCGACCAGGACCCGGGTGACGGGTTCGAACCGGTCGCCGGCAGCCTGGAGGATGTCTATTTCTCCACGCTCCGCGCCACCCGCGCCGCCGCCTGAACCGGGAGATGCCCATGTTCGGCAAGATCGCCTGGTTCGAGCTGCGATACCAGATCCGCCAGCCCGTCTTCATCGTCACGGCCCTGATCTTCGGGCTGCTGACCTTCCTGGCCACCACGGTCGACAATATCCGCATCGGGTCCAGCGACGCGGTGCATGTGAATTCGCCCTTCGCGATTTTGCAGGTCATCACCATCCTGTCGCTGTTCGGCATGTTCATCCCCGTGGCCATCCTGGCAAACGTCGTTTTGCGCGACACGGATACGAAGATGGCGGGGATCATGCATTCCCTGCCCGTCGGCAAATATCCGTTCCTGCTGGGCCGCTTCTCCGGTGCCTTCGTGGCCGTGGCGCTCGCCTTCTCCATGACGGCCGTCGGCATTGCCCTGGGCAGCGCCATGTGGTGGCTGGACCCGGAAAAGGTGGGGCCGTTCCGGCCGGGTGACTATCTGTTTACCCTGGCCGTGCTGGCCATTCCCAACCTGCTGGCCATGGGTGCCATCTTTTTCGCGGTGGCCACGGCCACGCGCAGCCTGATGCTGACCTATGTCAGTCTGGTGGCTGTACTGGTGCTCTATCTGCTGCTGTCCAACATCTTCAGCGAACCGCAGCACCGGGAGATCCGCGCCATCCTGGACCCGTTCGGGATCGCGGCCCTGGGCAATGCCACCCGCTACTGGACCATGCTGGAACGCAACACACAGATGGTGGCCCTGGAAGGGCCGCTGCTGTGGAACCGCCTGCTCTGGCTGGGTTTCGGCCTGCTGGTCAGCGGGTTGACCATCTGGCGCTTCAGCTTTGCCGAACGCGCCCCGCGCAAGGCGGAGAAATCCGCCGCCCCGACCACCGCCACCCTGGTCAGCCTGTCCCTGCCGCAGGCCACGCCCCGGACCGGCCTGGGGGCAGCCCTGACACAGCTTCGCCTGCGCACGGGTTTCGAGGTGATGGCCGTGCTGAAAAGCCTGGGCTTCCTGGTGCTGATCGTGCTGGGCGCCTTCAATGCGCTGGGGTCCCTGTTCAACATGGGCACGCTCTACGGCACCGATGTCTATCCCGTGACGCGGGAGGTGGTGGAGCTGCTGGCCGGCACCTTCTCCATCGTGCCCATGGTCGTCTGCATCTATTACGCGGGTGAGCTGGTCTGGCGCGAACGCGGCGTGAAGTTCAACGAGATCATTGACGCCACCCCCACCCCGTCCTGGGTGTTCGTGCTGTCGAAATTCGTCGCCATGGCCCTGGTGTTGCTGTTCCTGATGATCGTCGCCATCCTGATGGGGATTGCGGTGCAGATCATCAAGGGGCAGCCCCAGTTGATCGATCTCAGCCTCTATGTCCGCTACCTGATCCTGTCCTTTGGCTATCAGTTCTTCTTGTTCGCAGTCATGGCCATGCTGATGCAGGTGCTGGCCGGGAATAAATATCTGGGCATGCTGCTGATGGTGGCCTGGATGATCCTGGGCATGATGGCGGGCAAGCTGGGGATCGAGGACAACATGGTCCTGTTCGGCGCCCTGCCGAACGTGCGCCTGTCGGACATGAACGGCATGGGCCATTTTGCCCAAGGCTATACCTGGTTCTCCCTCTATTGGGGGTTCATGGCCGTGCTGCTGATCCTGCTGGCCCAGCGCGCCTGGACCCGCGGCACCCTGGCACCTGTGCGGCAGCGTTTCGCGGCCCTGGCCCGTGGCTGGACCCTGCCGCAGGGCGCCCTTGCCGGGCTTTGCCTGGCGGGCTTCATCGCCACCGGCACCTTCATCTTCCACAACACCCACCAGTTGAATGCCGTCTCATCGAAGAAGGAGAGAGAACTGGCGCAGGTGGAATATGAAAAGACCTACCGCCATCTGGAAAAGCTGCCGCAGCCGCGTATCACGGAGGTGAAGACCGACGCGGACCTGTTCCCCGCCGAACGGCGGCTGGAGGTGCGGGGGCATTATGTGCTGGAAAACAAGACGGACCAGGACATCCCCGTCATCCACTTGCAGTTCCGGCCCCGCTCCAAGCCCTTCACCATCCCGTCCGTCACCCTGGAACGGGCCAAGGACACCAAGATTGATGAGAAGTACAACCATTACACCATCACGCTCTCCGAACCTTTGAGGCCCGGCGAGCGCCTGTCGCTGGATTTCGCCACCCGCCTGCATTACCAGGGCTTCGCCAACGAAGGCGGCGGGACGAACGTGGTCTATAATGGCAGCTTCATCCACAATCCTGACGTCACCCCTGTCATCGGCTTCGATGGCGACCTGATGATCCAGGGGCGGGGCGACCGTCGCAAATATGACCTGCCGCCCAACGACCGCATGCCGGCGCTGGAGGATGAGAGCGAGTGGCGCAACAACTACCTGCGCAGCGACAGCGACTTCGTGACCTTCGAGACCACCATCTCGACCAGCGCGGATCAGATCGCCATGGCGCCGGGCTATCTGGAAAAGGAATGGACGGAGAACGGCCGGCGTTATTTCCATTACAAGATGGACGCCCCCATCCTGCATTTCTATTCCTGGCTGTCGGCCCGCTATGAAGTGAAGCAGGACAAGTGGAACGATGTGGATGTGGCCGTCTATTACCACGCGCCGCATGCCTACAATATCGACCGCATGATCCAGTCCGTGAAGGACAGCCTGGATTATTTCGGCAAGGAGTTCGGCCCCTATCAACACCGGCAGATGCGCATCCTGGAATTCCCGGCCTATGCCAGCTTTGCCCAGTCCTTCCCCAACACCGTGCCCTATTCAGAGGCCATCGGCTTCATCACCGATGTGCGCAAGCCGGAAAAGATCGACTATGTCTATTACGTCACCGCGCATGAGGTGGCCCACCAATGGTGGGCGCATCAGGTGATGGGGGCGAATGTCCAGGGTGCCACCCTGCTGTCGGAAAGCCTGTCGCAGTACAGCGCCCTGATGGTCATGGAAAAGACCTACGGCCCCGACAAGATCCGCCGTTTCCTGAAATATGAACTGGACCGCTATCTGCGCGCCCGCGGGCAGGAGGAGATCGAGGAGCAGCCGCTGGCCCGCGTGGAGAACCAGCAATATATCCACTATAACAAGGGCTCCGGCGCGCTCTATTTCCTGCGCGACCAGTTGGGAGAGGGCGTGGTGAACCGGGCGCTGGCCCGGCTGGTGGCCGGCCATAAATACAAGGCCGACCCCTATCCCCGCTCCACCGACCTGATCGCGCTGCTGAAGGAAGAGGCCGGCCCGGACAAGGCAGAGCTGATCAGCGACATGCTGGAAAAAATCACGCTCTACGATCTGAAGGCCACCGATGCCAAGGCGGAGAAGCAAGAGGACGGCAAGTACAAGGTCAGCTTCCAGGTGACGGCGTCCAAGGCCTATGCCGATGGCAAGGGCAAGGAGACCAAGGCCCCCTTCGCCCTGCCCATCGATATCGGCCTGTTCACCGCCAGCCCCGGTGCCGATGATTTTGCCGCCGACAAGGTGATCCTGCTGGAAAAGCGGCCCCTCACCGACCAGGGTGGCCGGATCGAGGTGATCGTCGACAAACTGCCCACCCATGTCGGCATCGACCCTTACAACAAGCTGATCGACCGCAATTCCGACGACAACCTGACCAAGGTGGAGGTGAAGTAATATCGCCAGCCATCATGGATGACCGGTGATCAAGGAACGGGACAGCGTGACCATCGGTCAAGCTGTCCCGCCGCGGATCAAAAGGCGTCTGGGCATCATCGCCCATGAATGGGCAGAAGCGCCCGTTTTACCCCACCAGCTGTTCCAGGATCTGCACGGCGTTCAGTGCCGCGCCCTTCAGCAACTGGTCGCCGGCCAGGAACAGGGCGATGGAGCGGCCGGTCGGGTCGCCGACGTCGCGGCGGATACGACCAACCAGCACATCGCCCTGGCCCGACGCCTCGTTGGGCATCGGGAAATGGTTGCCGGCAATATCCTCGACAATGCGCACGCTGGGCGCATCGCGCAGGATGGCGCGGACCTGATCGGGGGTCACCTCCTCCTCGAACTCCACCGTCACGGCCATGGAATGGGCGCGCAGCACCGGCACGCGCACGCAGGTGATGCTGATATGCAGGTCGGGACGGCGCATGATCTTGCGCGTCTCTTCGATCACCTTCTCCTCCTCGCCATTATAGCCCGTCTCCGGGTTGATGGCAGCGTTGTGGGAGAAGACGTTGAAGGCATAAGGATGCGGCAGCACGCGCGGCGCATAGGCTTCGCCGGCCAGATAGGCGGCGGTGGAGGCACGCAGCTCCTCCATGGCGGCCGCACCCGCCCCGCTGGCCGCCTGATATGTCGCGATGTTCAGGCGGCGGATCTTGTGCTGCGCCTCCAGCGGGGCCAGCGGCACCGTGGCGATGATGGCCACGCAATTGGGATTGGCGATGATGCCGGGCTGGGCCGGGATCACGTCCGCGTTGACCTCCGGCACCACCAGCGGGATCTCGGCTTCCATGCGGAAGGCGGATGAATTGTCGATGACCACGGCACCGGCCGCGACGGCCTTGGGCGCGAACTGCTTGGACACGCCGCTGCCGGCGGAGAACAGGGCATAGTCGATACCCTGGAAACTGTCGTCGGTCAGTTCTTCCACCACCAGGGTGCCGTCCTTGAAGGGTACGGCATAGCCGGCCGACCGCTTGGAAGCCAAGAGGCGCACCTGGGCCAGGTTCAGGCCCGACTTTTCCAGGCATTCGCGGATTTCAACGCCGACGGCGCCGGTGGCACCGACAACGGCGACGGAAATGGGGCGACCGGCGGACTGGCTCAGGCTATCGGGGGCGACGCGGACATTCATTTCAACCCTGTTCCTTCAACGGCTATGCCGGAGACAGGGTCTGGTCCACCTGGAGCCGCCCCGTCCGTTCCCGGCGGGGCATTTGGCTTCTGTCGACCGTCGCGTCAGACCGCGCGCACGACAAGAAGCCCGCCCCGCAGGGTGGTCTTTTTAGTCGTGGTGGTAGTGGTCATGGTCAGGTGCGACATGGGTATGACCATGGCGTCAGCCTCTCTTCCTGTAAAGTCCATCTCAGCAGATATCGACGCAGACGGGCCCCGCCACGGCCGCATGACGGAATTTTAACCACGCCCACGTATTGCGTATTTTTGCGGACGGTGTGACTATATGCACGAGCAAGTGTACCTGAAGGGTGCAGATAGGAATGTCCGTGGAATTGAAGGATCCCAAGACGCTGGAAGCGATTGGGATATTGGCCAGCACGTTGGATGACATCACCGGCCCCGATCGGCTGGAATGCCTGATGGCGGCCAATGCTTTGCGTCAGGTTGTGGAAACCCAGTCAGAAAACGCGCTCACCTTCGCCCGTCAGGCTTTCGAAGGCCTGGATGGCGATGTGCGTCGCCGGGTGGAAAATGATGCGACCACGACGGCCATCAAGGTGGTCGAACAGGCCAAGCGCAAGCCCAATCCGCGCATGGTCCGGGCCAAGGGCGGCAAGTCCAACAGCTTCCTGGACGCATTGAACGGCGGCCAGATGAAGACTGAACGCAAATGGTAAGGGTGGGAACGGCACCGCCGTTCCCGGCCTGACCCGCCAAGGCGCTTCCTGGACGAAGCGCCTTTTTTGTGCGATCCTGAGGGAACAAAACAAGTACATCAGGGCGGAAGTGACCATGACTGAGGCGAAGACAAACCCGATCATCAATATGGCCGACATCACGCCGGAACCGTTTCCGCCGGAACGGCAGCCACCGGGCGACGCGGCGGAACGGTTCGCACCGCTGCTGGCCCGGATCGGCCCCATGATCGGCGCCCGCCATCTGGGCTGTACGCTGACGGTGCTGCCGCCGGGAAAGCGCGCTTTCCCGCTGCACAACCATCGCGTCAATGAGGAAATGTTCATCATCCTGTCGGGCACAGGGATCTTACGGCTGGGCGACGAAACCCACCCGCTGCGCGCCGGCGATATCGTGGCCTGCCCGCCCGGCGGCGTGGAAAGCGCGCACCAGATCCTGAACAATGGAACGGACGACCTGCGCTACCTGGCGATCAGCACCATGCAGTCACCCGACATCGTGGATTATCCCGACAGCGGCAAGATCGGCATCTCCCATGTCGGCAGCGGCTTCCGGCTGATCACCACACCGGGATCGGCCGTGGATTACTGGCAGGACGAATAGCGCCGCCCCGTGCAACAGGGGGTGCCGCCCTGTTGCATCATGTCGCGCTTGGCAGCCTTCATTCGGAGCGGACAGGTCATCCGCCCCGAATGACCGGGCGTCAGCCCCTGGCCGCGCGTACACCCAGCATATGGCAGATGGCCACCGTCAGGTCGGCACGGTTCATGGTGTAGAAATGGAACTGCTTCACGCCATGACGTTCCAGATAGCGGCACTGTTCAACGGCCACCGTGGCGGCGACCAGATGCCTGGTCTCCGGCGCATCGTCCAACCCGTCGAACAGGTCATGCATCCAGGCCGGCATGGCCGTGTTGCACTTGGCCCCCATCTCGGCCGCCTTCTGGAAATTCAGGATGGGCAGGATACCGGGGACCATCGGCACCGCGATGCCGGCGGCGTCGGCCTTGTCCCGGAAACGCAGAAAAGCATCGGCATCGAAGAAGAACTGGCTGATGGCGCGGTTGGCCCCGGCATCGACCTTGCGCTTCAGATTATCCAGATCGACCTGGGCGCTGGGCGCCTCCGGGTGGACTTCCGGGAAGCAGGCGACGGAAATGTCGAAATCGGCAATGCGCTTCAGCCCCGCAACCAGATCGGCCGCATAGGCATAGCCGCCGGGATGCGGTTCATAGCCCCGGCCGCCCAGGCCGCCCGTGCCGTCGGCGCGCGGCGGCGGATCGCCGCGCAGGGCCACGATATGGCGGATGCCGGCGGCCCAGTAACTGCGGGCGATCTCGTCGATCTCTTCCTTCGTCGCGGCCACGCAGGTCAGGTGGGCCGCAGCCGGGATGCCGGTTTCCGCCTGGATGGCGGTGACGGTGGCATGGGTGCGTTCCCGCGTCGACCCGCCGGCGCCATAGGTCACCGACATGAAGGCCGGCTTCAGCGGTGCCAGACGACGAATCGCCGTCCACAGATTCTCATGCATCTTCTCCGTCTTGGGCGGGAAGAATTCGAAACTGACGGTCAGGTCGCCGGGGGCCGTGATCAGGGGGGCGGGGGTGGCCGCCGCATCCATCAGGTCGTTCAGGCTCATGGGGTCTCTCCCTTACGAAATCTTGACGGCCGTCGGCCGGATGGCAGGGGTATCGGTGCGCACGGCGCGCCAGATGCAGACGGTCAGGGGATCACCGGGCAAGGTGCGCACGGGTTCGGGCGCAAGGCCCGCACGGACCAGCCAGCCCCGCACTTCCTCGTCCGTGAAGCCCAGGCGGCGATGCGCCTGCTGCTCGCGAAGATATTCCAGCTCGTGACGGGCAAAATCGACCACCAGCATGATGCCGCCGGGCCGCAGCACGCGCGCCGCCTCGGCAATGGCGGTGGCCGGCTCCTCCGCGTAATGCAGCACCTGATGGAAGATCACGGCGTCCTGGCTCTGGCCGGGAAGCGCCAGCTGGTACATGTCGCCCAGCCGCACCTGGCAATGGCGCAGGCCCGCCTGTTCCAGATTGACCCGCGCCACGGCCAGCATCTCCCGCGAGGCATCGACACCCAGGCCATGGGCAATGCGCGGGCCGAACAGTTCCAGAATGCGCCCGGTGCCCGTGCCGACATCCAGCAGGTCACTGATCCCGCTTTCCGGCAGCAGCGACAGCAGCGCCTCCTCCACCTCCCGCTCCGGCACATGCAGGCCCCGGATTTCGTGCCAGCGGGCGGCATTCTCGCTGAAATAGCGATCGGCGGCTTCACGCCGCCCCTGCTTGATCAGGTCCAGCCGCTCCAGATCCAGCGTCAGCCCGCCATCCTCATCGGGAATAGCATCGACCAGGGTGCGGGCCAGTTCCGCCACCGCCCCCCGTTCCGCCAGCCGGTAATAGGCCCAGATGCCTTCCCGGAACCGTTCCAGCAACCCCGCCTCACACAGCAGCTTCAGATGGCGCGATACGCGCGGCTGGCTTTGGCCCAGAATCTGGGTAAGCTCGGTCACGGTCAGTTCCCCGTGTGCGCACAGCGCCAGCAGACGCAGCCTTGTCGGCTCCGCCGCCGCTTTCAGCGCATTCAACAGGAACTCCATACCCGCCCCCTCAACTCAGCATCAGATCAAGATATAAAGATATCTTTATGCGATGTAAACACCCCTTCATCTGCGGCTGGCCGACCCCCGCGCGATGCGGCTTTTCAAGCGGGCCGTGGCACGCTATCGGTGGGACGCCCCAGATCGGACGCAATTGCGCGTTATCCATGTGTTGAAGGAACGATTACCGGGCATTGACGGAATCGTGACGCGCGTCACTGTCGGCGGCCCGGCCGACCGGCAGATTGGTGCAGTAATCCAAAGGATTGAGACGTGAGCAACCCCACTTTCCATCGTCGTTCGCCGCTGACTGGCGCTGCCCTGCTGTTGCTGGCCGGGGTGGCTGCCCTCACCGCGCCGGCCATGGTGATCGGCACGGCGCAGGCCGAAGCCGCCCCGACCTCCCAGGCCGCCGCCAAGTTCGTGCAGTCCCTGGGCGACAGGGCCATCGCTACCCTGGCCGACCCCAAGAACAGCAAGGATCAGGCGAAGGTCGTGTTCCGCGACCTGCTGAACCAGAATTTCGATATCAACACCATCAGCCGCTTCGTGCTGGGCCGTTATTGGAACATCGCCACTGACGCCCAGAAGAAGGAATATCAGGCCCTGTTCGAGCAGATGATCGTAGAGGTCTATGCCGAGCGTTTCAGCCAGTATGCGGGCGAGAGCTTCAAGGTTGGCGGCGCCCAGGCGTCCGGGGAGAATGACGCCGTCGTCTCGTCGCAGGTGCTGCGGCCCGATGGCCCGCCCGTCAATGTCTCCTGGCGGGTTCGCAACAAGGATGGCGGCTTCAAGATCATCGACGTCATCGTCGAGAATGTCAGCATGAGCGTCACGCAACGGTCCGAATTCGCCAGCGTCATTGACAGCAATGGCGGCAAGTTCGACGCCCTTCTGGACGCGCTGCGCCAGCGTATCCAGACGGCGGGCCTGACCGCCAAGTAAGCCCAGGGTTGAAAGGGCCGTCCGGCACCGCCGGGCGGCCCTTTTGCCGTTCCGGCCGGACCGCCCATGATCCGCGAGATCCTGATCAGCCTGCGCACGCGCTGCGCCCCCGGTCTGGTCCGGCTGGGCTACCGATACGCGTCGGTAGCCTGCGTCAGCCGGGCCGCCCGCTGCACCCGCGCCTGGGCCCCGCATCAGCAGCGGACGAAAGAAGCCATCCTGGCGACACTGGATGATGTCCCGGCCGATGCCGACACGGCCGTGATCCTGGGGTCGGGGCCCTGTCTGGACCTGCCGATACCGGAGCTGCTGGCCCGGTTCCGCCGGCTGTTGCTGGTCGATGTCGCCCACCCGCCGGCGGCCCGGCGGCTTGCCCGGCGCCACCCGGCCATCCATCTGGTCGAATGTGATCTGACCGGCCTGGCCGCGCCCTTGGCCATCCCCCTCACCAGCAGCCCCCCCGTACCGGGCAGCGGGGCCTTTCTGGACGAACCGGGCCTTGGGCTGGTCGTGTCCTGCAACCTGATCTCACAATTGCCGCTGGTCCCGCGCCGACAGGTCCAGAAGCGCTGGCCGCATGTCGATGCCGACGCCTTTGCGCGTTCGATCGTGGAGGCGCATATGGCGCATCTGCGGCACTTCGCCTGTCCCACGCTGCTGATCGGCGACGTCTGGCGGCATATCGTCGATCCGGACCGGCGCGTATCGAAGAATGAGGACCCGCTGTTCGGCGCCAGACTGCCCGACAGCGATGCCGAGTGGGATTGGATGGTCGCCCCGATGGGGGAACTGGCCGGCGGCTGGTCGGTGGTGAACCGTGTGCGGGCGCTGCGCGTCGATCGCCTGCCCCTGCCTATTGCGTGACGTTGTAGCGGGCCAGGATGGCGTCGTAGCTGCCATCGGCGCGAATGCGCCGCAAACCCTCATTGAACCTCGCCACCAGGGCCGCGTCCCGGAACCCCGCCCGGTAATGGGTGGGCGCAAAGATATAATGGGTATCGATGGGCAAGGGTTGGCGGACACCGCCATTGCTTTCCAGCAGCACCTGGGCGACGTGATAGTGCATCACCCTAACCTCCCCCACGACCACGTCATATCGACCGTAGAGCAGACCACGCGCCTGGAGCGCCTGGGTCGGTTCCTCCCGGTAGGAAGGGGAGGTGGCAACAGCATCTGCGAATTCCGCGCCCAGCACCTTCGAGGCGCGCTGGAAAGCCAGTACCCGCCAGCGGGAGAGATCCGATGGTCGCTGCAGTTTGATCGCCCGGCCGGTCAGCGTCACAGCGACGTTCTGATAGGTGATATAGCTGTCGGTCAGCAGCACCTCGGGTGGAGCCTCGCCGACGACGGGAGCAAAACCCGCGATGGCAGCCCCATTGGCCGCGACCATAAGCCGGGCGTTGGAACCGATATAGGCGTCCATTTCCAGATCGGCCGCCCGGAAGATGGCTGACAGCAGTTCATATTCCACGCCGGCAAGCTGTCCATTCTTGTCGGAATAGACCAAGGGTGCCGCCTCACGCAGGCCAAACGTCACCCGATCCGCCGCCCCCACAGAGGGGGCCGGCAGAAACAGAAACAGCAGTAGCAAGAGGCGTGGGATTGACATGTCACACGTCCGGAACGCGTCCAAGGCGTTTATCATACGCCTTGTTCCCGCCGGAAATCTCGAGACTAAACGCATAGGACGCGCCGGAGCCACCGGCATCGCAGCAAGCAGCGGCGGCGGGACCGGCTGGGAGCCGGTTACTTGCCCGCCAGCGTATACAGGCCGCGCTGCCCTTCCATGGGCTTGAACTTCTCGGTGATGCCCAGCACTGTTTCGGCGCCACCCAGATACAGAATCCCATCGGCCGGCATCAGCTTGGCCATGGCTTCCAGCACCTTGCCCTTGGTCGGCTGGTCGAAATAGATCAGCACGTTGCGACAGAAGATGACGTCGAATTGTCCCAGCGGGGTGAGGTCAGTCAGCAGGTTGTATTCCCGATACTGGACCTTGCTGCGGATATCATCATTCAGTTGCCACTTGTCGCCCACCTGCTTGAAATACTTCACCAGCAAGGTGATGGGCAGACCACGCTGCACTTCGAACTGCGTATAAAGACCGGCCTTGGCTTTGTTGACCATCTCCCCCGACAGGTCGGTGCCGATGATCTCAATCCTCCACCCGGCCAGCCTGGACCCTTCCTCGTTCAACAACATGGCCAGGGAATAGGCTTCCTGGCCAGAGGAACAGGCGGCCGACCAGATGCGCATATGTTTCTTGGCGGCCCGATTCGCCAGCAGGTGGGGCAGAACGACGGCCTTGAACTGGTCAAATGGCTTCTGGTCGCGGAAGAAGGATGATTCGTTCGTCGTCATCGCTTCGGTGATGTCGCGAAGCAACGCCTCATCCCGCTTGCTGCGGACAGCAACCGCGAGTTCGTCCAAGCCCTTCAGGTTCCATTTGCGGGCAACCGGCATCAGCCGGCTTTCCAGCAGATAGGCCTTATCTGAGGTCAAGACCAGACCCGACCGCTGCCTCAGCAGGGTGCAGAACATATCGAAGTCTTCGACCTTCATGCTGCCTGCCTCAATGCGATCTTCCGAATGTAAGGCCCTATTTCCTTCAGTGGCAAGATGGCGCTGCACAAGCCCGCCGTCGCCACAGCCCCCGGCATGCCCCACACCACCGAAGACGGTTCATCCTGCCCCAGCACCGCGCCGCCGGCCTGTACCACCGCTTCCGACCCGCGCTGGCCATCATGACCCATGCCGGTCAGGATCGTCACCAGCACCTTGCGCCCATAGGCACGGACGATGCTGCGCAACATCGGATCGACGGCCGGGCGACAGAAATTCTCCGGCGGATCCTTGGTCAGGGTCAGACAGTTTACACCGTTCTTCTGAACCACCAGCATATGGAAGTCGCCAGGCGCCACATAGGCGCGACCACCAACGATCGGTTCGCCGTCCTTGGCTTCGGCACATTGCACGCCGCATTGGCGGGTGATGTGTTCAGCCAGAATGGTGGTGAAGGTGGCCGGCATATGCTGGGTGATCAGGATCGGCTGCCTGATGCCTTCCTTCAGATGGCTCAGTACCTCGAACAGGGCCTGCGGCCCGCCCGTGGAAGACCCGATGGCCAGGATATCCGGTCGGAAATCCGGCAGCGGACGCAGGGTCAGGGGGCCAGTTTCCGGCTTCACACGCACGGGTTGCGGCAGGGTGAAACTGGTCGTCGGGGTGATATTGCTCACCGGCGCCGGGCGGGCGATGCCCGGGGCGGACACGGGCGCCCCCTTCCGCGGATCGGCCTTGCGGGCGGCCGCCCCCAGGGCCTTCACCTTTTCCGTCAGCTCGCGCTTGAAATCATCAGCGCTGGTCAGTTCGCGGGTGGAGGACGGTTTGGGGATATAGTCGGCCGCACCAGCCTTCAGCGCGCGCAGGCTGATATCCGCGTTCTTGGCGGTCAGTGTCGACGCCATCACGATCTTGACGTTCGGATCCACGGCCAGCAGATGCGGCAGCGCCGACAGCCCGTCCAGCACCGGCATCTCAATATCCAGCACAATGACATCGACACTCTGCCGCTGCAGCGTGTTGATCGCCATCTGGCCGTTGGCCACCGAGGCCACAACCTTGATCTCCGAATCCCCTTCGAGCGACCGCGTGAGCAGGCCGCGGATGACCGCACTGTCATCCACCACCATCACTCGATAAGGTTCGGTTCCGGTCGGTGCCGCGGGGGGTACCGGACGTCCGGGAAGCTCGTTCATTGCCTGCAATCCCGGACGACCTCAGAGGAGGCCGACCTGCTGGAACTTGGTCTGGATGATGTCACTGTCGAACGGCTTCATGATATATTCATTGGCGCCGGCCGACAGGGCCTCCTGGATATGGGCCAGGTCGTTTTCCGTCGTACAGAAAACGACCTTGGGCCCCTGCCCGCCCGTCATCTTGCGCAACCGGCGCAGGAATTCGATGCCAGTCATCACCGGCATGTTCCAATCCAACAGGATCGCGTCCGGCATCTGCTTGGCGCAATAATCCATGGCCTGCTTGCCATCCTCGGCTTCATCACAGGCGAAGCCGAGTTCTTCCAGGATCTTGCGCGCTACCTTGCGGACGACGCGGCTGTCATCGACGACGAGACAGGACTTCATTAACGGACCTCGCATGCAGGACGCGGGTTAAGCGGCCTCGATATTAGCAAAGTTCAGCAGCTTTGAGACATCGAGAACGACAAGCAGCGTTTCTTTCAGGCGATAAATGCCCGTCGAAATCTCGCGCCACCGCGGATCCATGGTCGCCGGATGACGCTCAAAGTCCTCCGACGACAAGGACAGCACCTCGCCGACATTATCGACCATCAGGGAGTAAAGCTCGCCCTTGTGGTCGACCACGATGCTCATCACCGGCTTGCCGTCGGCCGGCCGCGGGGGCAGGCCCAGACGCATGCGGACATCAATGGCGGTCACGATACGGCCGCGCAGATTCAGCGAACCAGCCACTTCCGGCGGTGCCAGCGGGATACGCGTGATCTTCTGCGGCCCCAGAACGTCCTGCACCTGCAGCACGGGAATGCCGAACAGCTGATTCGCGATCGTCGCCGTAACGAAATCCTCGTTCTTTACGGTAGCGATTTCCTGGGAACCAGCCTTCTTGACGGCGGGGAGACGGGCACTCATGCGGCACCTTTCTCGGTAATGGTCTGCTGCAGGGTGAAGAGCAGGGCTTCACGGTCGAACTTGGCGACATAGTCGTTGAACCCGGCCTGACGGCCGCGATCCAGGTCACGCGGGCTGGCATGGCTGGACAGGGCGACCAGCGGCGTCCCGGCCCAGCGGCTGCTGCTGCGCACGGCCTGGGCGAAGTCCAGACCGCTCATGCCCGGCATCTCGATGTCGGAAACGATGACGTCAAAATCCTCGCCCGACTCGCACAGGGCCAGCGCCTCGTCGGCGCTTTCCACCGCCGTGACATCGTAGCCCGACACGGTCAGCAACGGGGTCAGCAGATTGCGGAAGAACGGGCTGTCATCGACCAGCAGCACGCGGTGCTGACGCTCGTCCTCGAAGCTTTCGTGGTTGTTGCCGAACCAGTCCTTGAAGGCGCGGGTGAGGTAGAAGCCGGCGTCGATGACGTCGGTCGCCTTGTTGGCGATGATGGCGGACCCAAGGAAACCCTGGCGCTCCGTCCCCAGTTCGACCTGCAGACGGTCTTCGACAATATCGACGATCTCGTCCACGACCAGACCCATGGAGCGGTCGCCATCGGCGAACACCACCACCGGCTGGCGCTTGTCGCGCACGATCTTCCAGTTGGGATCGATCGGCACCAGCGGCATCAGCTTGCCGCGATACTGTACCACCGGCTCGCCGTTGGACAGTTCGACCTGGTTGAGATCGACATCTTCCAGACGGGCAACCAGCGACAGCGGCACAGCCTTCGGCCCGCCCTCGCCGGCGCTGAACAGCAGCAGGGCCATCTTGTCGTCCTCGCGGCGGGCGGACTTGGCCACATCCTGCGTGGCGACCTGGGTATCCTGCACGCCAGCCATATTGCCCGACGCCGTGGCGATGCCGTTGGGGTCCAGGATCATGATCACCGAGCCGTCGCCCAGGATCGTGTTGCCGGAGAACAGCTCGATATGGCGCAGGATCGGGGCGACGGGCTTCACCACGATTTCTTCGGTGTCGAAGACGCGATCGACGATGATGCCGAAGGTGTAGTTGCCGACCTGGCTGACCACGATGAAGGTCTCGC
The DNA here is from genome assembly GCA_943371025.1 of Hydrogenophaga intermedia. Classification (GTDB taxonomy): domain Bacteria; phylum Pseudomonadota; class Alphaproteobacteria; order Azospirillales; family Azospirillaceae; genus Niveispirillum. Next base: position 333,589 of record CALRTC020000002.1, on the reverse strand, counting down.
GCTTGTCGTCATCCTCCGCCGTGCCCAGCTTCAGCAGACGCTGAAGGCTGACCAGCGGCAGCAGACGGTTGCGCAGACGCAGGACCGGGGCGCCGTTGATACGCTCGATCTTGTGTTCGCTGTCGTCGGCGGCACGGACCAGTTCGATGACGCTGATCTGCGGAACGGCAAACCGCTCCGACGCGCACTCGACGATCAGGGCCGACACAATCGCCAGCGTCAGCGGGATCTTGATGGTGAAGGTCGTGCCACGGCCTTCGACCGACCGCATCTCGATCGTGCCGCCGATCTTCTCGATGTTGGTCTTCACCACGTCCATGCCGACGCCGCGGCCGGACACCGACGTCACCTTGGCGGCGGTGGAGAAGCCGGGCTTGAAGATGAACTGCTGGATCTGCTGATCCGACATCTGGGCCAGTTCCGACTCGGTCGCCAGACCGTTCTGGATGATCTTGCCCTTGATCTTGCCCAGCGGCAGACCCTTACCGTCGTCGCTGATCTCGATGATGATGTGACCGCCTTCATGATAGGCGTTCAGCGTGATGCGACCCGTTTCGGACTTGCCGGCGGCGACGCGGTCGGCCGGGGTTTCCAGACCATGGTCGCCGGAATTGCGGACCATGTGGGTCAGCGGGTCCTTGATCAGTTCCAGAACCTGGCGGTCCAGTTCCGTTTCCGCACCCAGCATCTGCAGCTCGATCTTCTTGTGAAGTTCGTGGCTGAGATCGCGGACCAGACGCGGCAGCTTGGCCCAGGCATTGCCGATGGGCTGCATGCGCGTCTTCATGACGCCTTCCTGCAGCTCCGACGTCACATGGTTCAGACGCTGCAGGGGCGCGGCGAATTCACTGTCCTTCTGCGAACGCAGGATCTGCAGAAGCTGGTTGCGGGTCAGCACCAGCTCCGAAACCATGGTCATCAGGTTTTCGAGCAGGTCGACATGCACGCGGATCGTCTGCTGGGCCAGCGCACTTTCCTTGGCCTCGCCACGCACCTCGTCCTGGTGCTCGGCACGCGGCGGCGGCGGAGCGGCGGCGGCCGGGGCGGCCACTTCCACGGACGGGGCGGGCGCCTCGACAACCGCAGCCACAGCCTGCTTGGGCGGCGGAGCTGGCGCCGGCGGCGGCGGGGACGCGGGGGCCAGGGTATGGGTCAGGTGCGCGGGGACGGGGACGAACAACTCTTCGGGGTCGTTTTCGGGCGGCGGCGGTGCTGCCGGCGCAGCAGCAACCGTAGCAGCAGCGGAGGCCTTCGGCAGTTCCCGGCCTTCAGCCATGGCATTCAGGCGGTCGATCAGGTCCTGGTCACCACCGGGCGGCTCCGCCTCGGTCGCTTCGAGAACGGACAGGATGCCCTTGATCGTATCCAGCGATTCGAGGATCAGCGACACGGCGTAGGGCGAGACATTCAGTTCGCCATCGCGGAACTTGCCCAGCACGTTTTCAGCGGCATGCGCCACCGATTCCAGCCGCGGCAGCCCCAGGAAGCCGCAGGTCCCCTTGATCGTATGAACCAGACGGAAGATGTTGGACAGCAGCCCCGGATCGTTGGGGTTCTGCTCCAGCTTTACCAGCTCGACGTCAAGGACGGCGAGGTTCTCATTGGTCTCAGTGAGGAATTCACTCAGCAGATCATCCATGGTCCACGCCCCGTTTCGGGAAATTCCAGTTTCCGCGTCATACGCCGGCCTTCGTCCGGTGAAGAACCCTTGTACGCGCCCGGCCGCCGGTCGGCCAATGAAGAGTCTCGGAATTCAGTTAAAATCTTTGTGTCGTGATGGAATTGATGGCCTGTCGGGCCCGGCTTTGGCAAGGGGAACATTACCTCTTTTCGGTTAGGTTCGGCCATTCGAATGTCGTTTTCTCTCCCTGTCCGGTATCCGCGCGGCGCCCGGTGAGGTTGAACAGTTTGCCACCCGCATTACCGGTGACGAATCGAAACGCAATCAATTGCCGGGGCGACGGAGAAGAAACCGGACGTCCACAGCGGCGACATGGGAGAAGTCCAGACCATAAGCCAGGGCGATGCGTGGCACCGCGAAGGAAAGGATGGAACGCGGGCTCAGATCGGCTTCTGCCACATGACCGCCCAGGGCAGCGGCCATTTCGGGACGCAGGGCCGCCCCCACACCAGACGCGATGATGGACAGGGCAGCGTCTGCGCCGTCGATCCGCACCTGTCCCCCGCGCGGCAGCGCCTCCTCTGCCATCAGGGCCGCCAGCAGTGCCAGCTTTACCAGGCCCGGCGCCGGCTGATCCAGGCGGGCTGTCCAGTCCAGGCGAATCTTCCCGGCCCGGAACCAGCCTTCCAGCGCAGCCCGGCCATCGGCAGGCGACAGGGCGGACTGACCACCGGCGGCACCCAGCGCCAGCCGGTAAAGCCGCAGCCGGGCGGCCGCACTTTCAGCGCTGTCAGCAATCAGATCCAGCGCATCGTCCTTGGCGGCACCGCCATCCTCCAGCAGTTCCACCCCGTTATTGATGGCCCCGACCGGCCCCACCAGATCATGGCAAAGGCGGGAGCAAAGAAGCTCCACGGCCCTTATCCCCAGACTGACACCCATACGCCCCTTGCCCCCCCAAATGCCCCAGCCTCACGTCCGCCGGTCACGGGCCCGACCGGAACTGGTATAGGATAGGGCAAATCCTTCCCCCGCTGGAACCCGACAAATGGAAGAATTCCTGACGCCCGGCGCCTTCGTCCGCCACCCCGGCCAGCCTGACTGGGGCCTGGGACAGGTTCAGTCCGTCATTGGCACACGCGTGACCGTCAATTTCGAGCATGCGGGCAAGTTGCTGATCAACATCGCCGCCGTCCGGCTCGACATCATCGATCCGGACGAGGTGGCGTGAGTCGCAGCACCGCAAGCGCTGGCGGCGGCGTCCGCTGGGACGCCGACCGGACCCTATTGTTTCTTGCCGCCCAGCACGCCCTGCAGCAGTGACTTGGCCCCCTCCTTGGATTTCAGCTTCTTCAGCTGTTCCTTGGCCTTGGCCGGATCCTTCAAGGCAGCCTTGGCCGCTGCCGACAGGTCGGGGGTGTAGGTCAGGTCGCTGAAGGTGCCGCGGACGCGGACGGGAATGGTGATGCCGTCGGCATCGGGCTTCGCCGTCCCCTGCCCTTCCAGGCTGGCCACCAGCTTCGTGGACAGACGCATGTCAACGCGCCGCCCCGGCAGATTGACATTGCCCTTGCCCGCCACACGCATCAGCGGGGCCAGCAGGTGGAAATCGTCGGTAGCGGCGATGCCGTCGGTCAGGGTGAAGGTGCCGCCCATCTCGGCAAAGTCGGTCTGCGGGGGCTCCGCACTGCCCTGGCCGATGGCACTGCGGATCACCTGCGCCAGATTGACGCCCTTCACGGCACCATCGCGGAAGACGACATCCCCCTTGCCATTCAGGCTGCCGACCAGATCCTGCTGATTGGCGCCGGTGGCGTGGATATCCAGGCTGCCGTCGGTACGGCCCGACAGGCGCGTGAAATCGGCCATATGGGTCAGCAGCGGTTCGGCCTGCACACCCTTCGCCGTCGCCTGAAGCCCCAGATTGACCGTCTGGCGCGCACCGTCCAGGGTCAGCTTTCCGCCCAGCGTTCCGCCGAACACAGGCGTGTCGGCCAGCCCCGCCTGCAGCCGTCCATCGGTCAGCTTCAGCGTCAGGGTAGTCGCCCCCGCCTCCACTCCCTTCACCACCAGGCCGGCAAGACGCAGGGTCAGGTCCAGGTCCGCCGATTTCAGGCCCGACAGGTCGATCGGTTCCTTGCTCCACCCGCCGGGTCCCGTCTGCGGCGAGGCGGCAGCGTCGGGGGTCGCCGGCGACGCCGACAGATAGCGATCCATCTCCAGCCGGGGCAGCGACACCGTGCCGGCCAGGGCCGGCCGCGCCCCATCCAGGCGGATCGACAGGTCGCCACTGGCCGTCAGGTCACCGGCCGTGGCTTTCATCCCGCCCAGCCCCAACCGGGCCGGCGTGCCGGTCAGGCGCGCCGTCATCGACAGCTTGTCCACAGGCAGCGAGGGCGGCGGGCCGCCCGCTGTCGCCCGCATCAGGTCGGCCAGTGAAGCGATGGACAGCGACAGATCGCCCGCCAGTGCCAGCGGCGCCTCTCCCTTGCGTTCCACCCGGCCCTTCACGTCCAGTTGGGACCCGGCACCGGCCAACCGCAGGGTCAATGCGGACCCGCCGCCGGCCAGCAGCGGCCGCACCGGATCAATGCCCATATCCAGCACCACCCTGGTGCCGTTCAGCAGCAGCCCGGCCTCCAGCGTCATGGGCGAATCCAGGGCCGGCAGCGACAGGGTGACATCCACCGCCGTCGCCTCGCGCACCAGCCCCGTGCGGGCATCGGCATAGCGCAGGCGGCCATTCACCACCTCCACATCCGACAGCGACAGGTCGGCCATCAGGCCTGCGCCTTTGGGCGGAGCGTCTGCAGCCGATGCCGCGGCCGGGGCCATGCTGATATCCCAGTTGGGCTTGCCCTGCCGATCGACTGTCAGATCGATGAACGGCTCCGTCAGGACGAATTTCTCCACCTCCGCCTTGCCGCGCAGCAAGGGCATCAGGCGCAGGCGCACGGCCATGCGCTTCACCCGCAACAGATCCTCGCCCTGCCGGATGCCGGCGAAGCGCACATCGTCCGCCGTCACGGCAATCGACGGGAAATAGGACAGGTCGACACGGCCGCCGATGGTCAAGGCCCGGCTCGTCGTTGCCTCCACTTCCCGTTCCACCTGCGCCACGATGGCGCCCACCGGCACCAGGAAGGGCAGGGCCACGGCCGCCGCCATCACCAGCAGCAGCACCACGGACAGGGTTACGGCAATCTTGCGCATGCTCTCTGGATCCGTCTCGTCAGGAACGGGTTGGTGGTTGGGCGCGGCGGGCCGCTTGCAGTTCCGTTAACATACAATGTTCCAGGCGGCGGTGGCTAAAACAAGGCCGCGTGCTGCATCTTTCGTGTGGGCGGCCTTGGACGGGCCAGCCAAAGGCGCTATATCCGTCGAACCATGACAGTCGCCACCCCGTCTGCCCCCCTGATCGATCCGTTCGGACGCGCCATCACCTATGTGCGCGTGTCGGTGACCGATCGCTGCGATTTCCGCTGCGTCTACTGCATGTCGGAAGACATGACCTTCCTGCCCAAGGCCGACATCCTGTCGCTGGAGGAACTGGACAGGCTCTGTTCGGCCTTCGTCGCCATGGGGACACGCCGGCTGCGCCTGACGGGTGGCGAGCCACTGGTCCGGCGCAATATCATGGAACTGATCCGAAGCCTGGGCCGGCATGTCCGGTCCGGCGCGCTGGACGAGCTGACGCTGACCACCAATGGCAGCCAGCTGGCCCGCTATGCCGACGATCTGCGCGCGGCCGGCGTGCGCCGCATCAATGTGTCGATCGACACGCTGGATGCCGACCGTTTCGCCGCCATCACCCGCTGGGGCCGACTGGCCCAGGTTCTGGACGGGCTGGAAGCCGCCAAGCGCGCCGGGCTGGAAGTGAAGATCAACGCCGTGGCGCTGAAGGGCGTCAATGACGGTGAACTGGACCATATGCTGGGCTGGTGCGGGGAACAGGGTTTCGATCTGACCCTGATCGAGGTCATGCCGCTGGGCGACATGGATGGCAATGGCGGCGGGGCCGTCCGCGAGGAACAGTTCCTGTCGCTGCGCGATGTCCGCGCCGATCTGGAGAAGCGCTGGACCCTGATGGACAGCACCCACCGCACGGGGGGACCTGCGCGGTATGTCACCGTGCGGGAAACGGGGCGGCGGCTGGGCTTCATCACGCCGCTTACCCATAATTTCTGCGAAAGCTGCAACCGCGTGCGGGTGACCTGCACCGGCACCCTTTACATGTGCCTGGGGCAGGAGGATGCAGCCGACCTGCGGGCCCCCTTGCGGGCCAGCGCCGATGACGGGCTGCTGACCGACGCCATCCGCACGGCCATCCGTGCCAAGCCCAAGGGCCATGATTTCGTCATCGGCCGGGACCGCGCGGCGGCCGTGGGCCGGCATATGAGCGTGACGGGCGGCTGACGACCGGCTTGGCCCCACGCCGTCGCATCGGTTAAGCTGCGTTCCACCCTGTGCTACCGGGATCATTGCCTTGCAACAGACGCCTGTGCCGCTTGCCTTCGTCGCCACCGACACGCCGGAGGGACGCGCCGCACGCGAACGGCTTTCTGAGCGCTATGCCGGTGTTCCTCCGGAGGAAGCGGGGATCATCGTGGCGCTGGGGGGCGACGGCTTCCTGCTGGAAACCCTGCACCGCTACCTGTTCCGCGGCGTACCGGTCTATGGCATGAACCGCGGCTCCGTCGGTTTTCTGCTGAACGATTATAGCGAGGATGGGCTGACCCGCCGCCTGATGCGGGCGCAGCGTGTCGTGCTGCACCCCTTGCGCATGACTGCGACCACCGCCAATGGCGAGGAATTGGAAGGCCTTGCCTTCAACGAAGTGTCCCTGCTGCGCGAGACGCGCCAGGCTGCCAAGCTGCGCATCAGTGTCGACGGGCGGGAGCGCCTGGCGGAACTGACCTGCGACGGGGCGCTTGTTTCCACACCGGCCGGCAGCACGGCCTATAATCTGTCGGCCCACGGGCCCATTCTGCCCCTGGGCGCCGACATCCTGGCCCTGACCCCGATCAGCGCCTTCCGGCCCCGCCGCTGGCGTGGCGCGCTGTTGCCGCACACGGCCCGCATTCAGTTCGATGTGATGGAACAGTCCAAGCGCCCCGTCAGCGCCGTGGCGGACTTCACGGAAGTGCGCGACGTCACCCGCGTCGTCATCAGGGAGGACAGGAAGGTCGCCTGTACCCTGCTGTTCGATCCGGAACTGGCGCTGGAAGAGCGCATCCTGAAGGAACAGTTCGCGCCCTGACCCGCGCTCAAACGCCAGACTGCAGGTAACCCTACTCGGCCGCCAGCCGGGCCGTGCAGTCCAGCACATAGTCGCGCAGAACATCGACCAGACGGGTCAGATTGGCGCGCAGTTCCTGGAAGCCGGCATGGGGTTCCAGCGTTTCCTCGTCCATATACAGCCGACGGTCGACCTCCAGCTGGATCGAATGGCGCCCGCGTGTCGGCACGGAATAACGCCGGACCAGTTCCACCCCCTTGTAGGGGTCGTTGATCCGCACATTGTAGCCCATGCCCCGCAGGGTCGCGGCCACCAGACGGGTGAAGCCGGGCTCCGCCGTGGTGCCATCGCGGTCGCCGATGACAAAATCGGGCGACTGGCGGTCCGGACCGATGATGAATGACGGCATGGAATGGCAATTGACGTGGTAGACGGCCCCGAACCGGGCATGAAGTGCGTCCAGCGATTCCGACAGCAGTTCGTGATAGGGGCGCCAGTAATTTTCCAGCCGATCCTGCACGACCGACACGGGCAGGCGTCCATCATACATGGGCACACCGGGCCGGCACAGGAAACGCACCAGCCCCATGCCCGCCAGGCTCTTGCCCGTCGGTTTGGTCGGGCCGGGCCAGCTTCCTTCCAGCATGGACGGATCGATATCGTCCGGCGCGCGGTTCACGTCGATATAGGAACGCGGAAACAGGGCGCAGAGATATGTGGCACCCATGTCGGGGACCATGCCGAACAGCTCGTCCACATGTGTATCCTCCGCCTGACGCAGCAGGGGGAAGGGGCAGACGAAATTGAAATCCTCGGGATAGCGCGTGCCGCTGTGCGGACTGTCGAACAGCAGCGGGATAGCCGATCCAACCGGGTCATGCCGGACGACCACATCGTCGATCACCAGACTCATCGGCGCGTCCCCGTTACCCCATACCCAACGATGCAAGACGGCACACGAACGAAACCGCTCTTTCATCGAAATGACTTGGATTCTATACAGAAGGTGAGGTCGAACGTCGATAGCCGGCGCGGAATGCCAGCCCTTCTCGCGGGTGCAGCAGAACGGACATCCAGGTCCGGCGCCGGGCGAGCCGGTGAGGAGGAGGAGGCTGGTGCGCATCAATCCCCTGGGCCCCGACGATCTGTGGCCACCGGACCTGTCACCCTATGCACAGGGCAATACCGGCATTCCCTTCGTCCATCGTTTCGACAGCGCCGTGCCCGGGCCCCATGTCGTCGTCAATGCCCTGATGCATGGGAATGAAATGTGCGGCGCGGTAGCCGTTGCCGCCATGCTGTCTGCCGGCATCCGCCCCATGCGGGGCTCTCTGTCCTTCAGCTTCGCCAATGTGGAGGCGTTCGCCCAGTTCGACCCCAACTTTCCCATCCTGTCCCGCTATCTGGACGAGGACATGAATCGTCTCTGGTCACCCGACCTGCTGGCGGACGGGAACGCTTCATCGGCGGAACGGCGCAGGGCCGCGGCATTATGGCCGCATTTCGCCACGGCGGATCTGCTGCTGGACCTGCATTCCATGCAACATGACCGCATCCCCCTGATGCTGGCCGGCCGGTCGACCCGCGCGGCGGCGCTTGCCCTGGCAGTGGGGTTTCCGTCCATCATCGTGACCGATGCCGGCCACGCCGGCGGCCTGCGCCTGATCGACCATCCCCGCTTCACCGACGGGACCGAGGGGCCGACCGCCCTGCTGGCCGAATGCGGCCGGCACGAAGATCGGGCCAGCGCCACCGTGGCCCTTGAGACGACCGCCCGGTTCCTGGCGGCGACGGGCGTGGTTGCCCCCCACGCGCTGGCACCATGGCTGCCATCCGCACCGCCGTCCGCCCCTCGGCTTGTGGCCATAACGCAAACCGTTACGGTGGCAGCAGAGCCGTTCCGTTTCCTGAAGGATTACCAAGGCATGGATGTCATTCCCACCGCCGGCACCGCCTTCGCGGAAGAGGCCGGCCGCCTTGTGCTGACGCCCCATGACGACTGTGTGATGATCATGCCCGCACGCGTGCCCATGCGCGGACAGACGGCCGTACGGCTGGGACGGTTCAGGCCATGATACCGCCATCCTGGCGCCGGCTGGACTGGACAGGCTTTGTCACCGCCATGGTATTGGGCGCGGGCGGCGGCTATCTCTGCTTCCGCCTGCATATGCCGCTGGCCTTCATGATCGGGTCCATGGTGGCAACGACCATCGCGGCCATGGCAGGCACACGCATCTATGTGCCCACACCGCTGCGCGACATGCTGGTCATCGTCCTGGGCATCATGCTGGGCAGCGCGTTCACACCGTCCCTGCTGTCGCATCTGGGGGAATGGTCGGTCAGTCTGGCCGGGCTGGCCGTCTATATCGCCGTGGCCGCCCTGATCGGCGGGATGTTCCTGAAGCGGGTGGCGCGGTTCGACGGAGTCACGGCCTATTTCACGGCCGTGCCCGGCGGTTTCAGCGAAATGGTGATGATGGGCGGCGCCATGGGCGGCGACGACCGCACCATCGCACTGGGCCACAGTCTGCGCATCATGCTGGTGGTCATGACCGTGCCTTTCGCCTTCCAGGCCCTGCCCGGCTACGACCCGGCTGGACGGGACTGGAGCCTGCACGGCCTGGGACCCTATCCGGGCGAACTGGCCTTGCGGGATTACGTCATGATGCTGCTGTGCTTCGCGGGTGCGCCCGTGGCCCACCGGCTGCGCGTGCCTGCAGGGATCCTGGTCGGACCCATGCTGCTGTCGGCTGGCCTGCACCTGACAGGGCTGATGGAGGGAAAGCCGCCCGGCATCCTGGTCGCCATCGCCCAGATCGTCATCGGGGCCGGCATCGGTGGCCGCTTCGTGCGCATCCCGATCATGCGCATCGCCCACACCGCCCTTGTTGCAGCCGGTCTGACCCTGGTGCTGCTGGCGGTGACGGTCGCGATGGCGGTCGGCCTGCATCTGGCAACCGGCCTCAGCCTTCCTGCCCTGATCCTGGCCTATGCGCCGGGCGGGCTGGCGGAAATGAGCCTGGTGGCCCTGTCACTGCATGTGGATGCGGCCTTTGTCGCCACGCACCACATCGTACGCATCATGATCATCATCCTGCTGGCGCCGGCCGGCTACCACCTGTGGCGACGCCTGGGCGGCGGGGAGCCGTCCCCATGACGCCATTCATACCAGCGGCACCTACCATCCGTAGGCCTTGCGACGCCGCATGAGCGGCGCGGCGGCGGTCGCCGCCGTACCATCAGTCATGAATTATGACCGACGGCATTACATGAACTGCGCCTGACGCAGCAGACCGTAGAACTGTCGCAGGGCGTTGGCCTGTTCCTGCGGGGTGTTCAGACCTTCGACAAACTTGCCGTCGAAGTTGGGCTGACGCAGGTGGCCGACAATCTGGTCGCGCACCATCTTACGGGCCTTGGGACTGGACAGGACGTCGTTGGCGGCGAACTGCATCAGCCGCGTGGCGCGGATGCGCAGGGTGGCCGACGGATCGTCCAACCGTTCGATCACCTTGGAATTGACGATATAGGCGGTCACGATCTCATCCACCCGGTCGGCCAGCACAGGCCGCACATCGTCGGGCAGACCGGATTTCTGCACCGCCGTATAGAGCGAGGCCATGGCCTGCATCTTGGGCTTCAGGGGGACCTGCAGGCCCACCATGGTATTGACTTCGCGGTCGGTGGACAGCAGGGGGCGCAGCCGCGCGACCACCGTTTCCATTTCGCGCTGGCCGACGTCACCCGCCGCCAGTTCAGCCAGATAGAGGGCGCGGTCGCGCACGGTCGGCAGCATGCCCATGACGCCTTCGATCGACAGGCGCCGCCCCTCGCCGCCGCCCTGTTCGATGAAGCGCAGATAACCCATGGTCAGGGCATCTGCCATCTTGGACCCGCCATACAGGCCGGACGGCGTGACCACCCGGCCCAGAAGCGCCGACAGGTGCGCCCGGTTGCGATCGGGATCGCGGGCCAACGGTGCCGTCCCGCGCAGGCTGCGCACGAAACCTTCGAACACCACCTGCCAGGTCTGCGGCGCGTGGCCCAGGCCCAGCCATTGGCTCAACACCTTCGAAATAGGGGGCGCCATCTCCCGTTCCGACGGCTCAAACGTGCCTTCCAGCAGGTCCAGCATGCGCATCAGCGCCGTGCCCAGGTCAGGCTGCCGGCCCAGCAGGTCCTGAATGACCGACGGGAAGCTGCTGGCATCGGCGACCAGCGTGTCAATGATGCTGACATGGGCCGGCTTGTTCGACTGTACATCGCCCGCCGTCTCCAGCAGCCATTCCACCTTGCCCAGCAAGTTGCGGATCTGCACCAGATCGCGACAGAGGATGACCTTGGACAGGTAATCCGCCTCCGCCACGTCGTCACCGCACAGCGCTTCCACCTTGTCCAGGGCGCCGCGGAAACCATCCTGTTTGGGACTGAAGCTGGCCTTCTTCTGCGCACTCTCCGCCTTGGCCCGGAGATCGGTCAGGCTGGAATAGATCAGGTCGCGGCGTTCGCGCACATCCTGGCCGGTCACCTTGCCCTGGATGCTGGCCACGCGGCCCACGGCCACAGGGATCAGATTTTCAAAATTGATGGCCCGCTTCATCTCCGCCGCATTGTAAAGCAGCTCCGACGCGGTCAGGGCCTTGTCCTCCAGATACTGACGCAGCAGCTTGGAGATGGTCTGACGGCTTTCCGCCTGGAGATAATCGGGAGTATCGGTGCAGACGGGGCTGTCTTCGATCGGCTGGACCGTGATGGTCTTGCCCTTCTGCTCCCGCATCTCGGAGAAGATGATCGTTTCCGTGGCCGGCTTGCCAGGGACGCCCATGAAATCACGGACGATCCGTACGCCATCACGGTTGGGCAGCAGCTTGTTCGCCAGCGCCCGCGCGTCCTCTTCGGTCGCCAGGGTATCTTCGATCACCCAATGATCGACCTTGAAGCTGTGCACTTCAAAATTCAGACGCCGGCCAATAGCTCCGCCGCGCCCGCCACTGGTCAGGCTGGACATCCACATAATCCCCGTTTCCCCATTTTGGAGCATGGCTCGTCCTTTGGACAAAGCTATATAACACTCACTGGCCGACAAAATAAATAATGGATTAACCCTATCGTATGAGCAGGGAAACCTGCCATGCACTGAGCGGAGACGGCGCAGGCCAAGGCTGAGAGCCTTTGACGGCCCGTCGACCAAAGCTTTGAAATTCCAATTGTATTTTATTGGAAACTACGCTGTCAGCGCGGCTTTCCCTTTTCCCAGGCGGGATTGGCCCCAAACAGAGGGACAGAGGTGATGGACATCTTGGCTGATGCATCCTTCACCTGCCGGCTGTAGACGACATAGATCAGCGTGTCATTGGCCTGATCATAGATTCGGCGCACGGCGATCGACTTGAAGATCAGGCTCTTGCGCTCCGAGAAGACTTCCTCGCCCCGCTTCGACAGTTCGATGTCGCCGATGCTGATGGCACCCGTCTGCCGGCAGGCGATGGAGGCGTTGGACGGATCCTCAAACCAGTTGCCCTTGGACAGACGGTCCCAGACCGAACGGTCGAAATCAACGATGTGACAGGTGACACCCTTCACCTTGGGATCGGCGAAGGCCGTGATGTCCAGTTCATTGCCGGTCCAGTCATTGCTGAACTCCCCCACCACCTCCTGCGCGGCAACGGGCAGGACCAGGGTCAGGGAGAAGATCAGCGCAAGCAGACGACGCGACATATTGGGCATCCTTGCCAGGGGAATGACGGAACGGGTCGCAGGGTAAGGTGCCGGCGGGTCAGCCGCAAGCACGCCCGCACCGGCAGCCCTGCGGTTGAAAATTTGACGGTTGCGCAACCCTACTTGCGCTCGCGTTCCACCCAACCCACATGCGATGCTGTCGGTCCTTGTTCAAGGGGGGAAGGGGCAATAATGGAAATTCAGATCTTCGCCGCCATCGTCGCGCTTTTCGGCATCCTGCTGGCCTATGCCGGTATCAAGACCGTACCGCAAGGCATGGAATATACGGTCGAACGGTTCGGTCGCTATACCCACACGCTGCGGCCGGGCCTGCATTTCATCGTCCCCTTCGTGGATCGCCTTGGCGCGAAGATGAACATGATGGAGACCGTGCTGGACGTGCCCAGCCAGGAGGTCATCACCAAAGACAACGCCATGGTCACGGTCGATGGCGTCGTCTTCTTCCAGGTGCTCGACGCCGCCCGCGCTGCGTACGAGGTGAACCAGCTGCAACTGGCCATCCTTAATCTGACCATGACCAATGTGCGGACGGTCATGGGGTCCATGGACCTGGACGAACTGCTGTCCCAGCGCGACCGCATCAATGCGCAGCTGCTGCATGTGGTCGATGAGGCGACGCAGCCCTGGGGCATCAAGGTCACCCGCATCGAAATCCGCGACATCCAGCCCCCGCGCGACCTGGTGGACAGCATGGCCCGCCAGATGAAGGCGGAACGTGACCGCCGCGCCCTGATCCTGGAGGCCGAGGGCGCCCGGCAGTCAGCAATCCTGAAGGCCGAGGGCCAGAAGCAGGCCGCGATCCTGGAGGCGGAGGGCCGGCGAGAGGCCGCCTTCCGCGACGCCGAGGCACGCGAACGTGCCGCAGAGGCCGAAGCGGCCGCCACGCGCATGGTGTCGGACGCCATCGCGGGAGGCAATGTCCAGGCCATCAACTATTTCGTCGCCCAGCAATATCTGACGACGTTCAAGGAATTCGCCCATAGCCCCAACCAGAAGATCATGTTCATGCCGATGGAAGCCACGGGCGTGATCGGATCGCTGGGTGGGCTGGCCGAATTGGCAAAAGACGCGTTCGGGGGCCGCCCCGACGGGTCCGCCCCGCCGCCGCCGCCGCCGGCACCAAAGCCGCAATCCGCAAGGACGGTGTCGAAGCGGCCGACGGAAACCGTTCCGTCAGCAGGCACCGGGAACCTCGCCGACAAGCTGGCCAAGATTGAAGCCGCCAAGCCACTGCCCTGGGGCGATGCGAACGGCTGAGGAGGAGCGCCATGGAAAATGTCCGCATCCTGTATTGGTATTGGTGGTGTCTGGCGCTGATGCTGGCGGCATTGGAGATGTTCCTGCCCGGCGCTGCTTTTCTATGGGTGGCGGGGGCGGCGGCCCTGGTCGGCATGGTGACGCTGCTGACCGACCCTGCCCCGGCCTGGCAGCTGGTCCTGTTCGGGGGCATGGCCGTCGCCAGCTGGTATCTGTCACGACGGTTCGGCGGAGCGGAACCCGCTGACATTCTATCCGGCACCTTGAACCGGCGCGGGGAACAATATCTGGGCCAGACGGTGACACTGGCGGAGGCCGTGATCAACGGCAAGGGGCGCGCCCGCATCGGGGACGGGATATGGAGCGTGTCGGCAACCACCGACATGCCGGCCGGCACCCATGTCCGTGTCACCGGCGTTGACGGTGCCCTTCTGCGCGTGGAAGCGGCGCACGGTGACGGCGCCGCCTGACACCCGCCGCCTTCCCCAGGGGCGGCGCGAAATTCGGCAATACCCATGTCGGCGGTGGAAGATTATCCGGCTGCCGTCACAATATTTCATAAGGTAAGCACGATTCCGCACATGCACCGAATGGAACCTTGGAAACCTAACCGTCCGGACGACTGCATTTTGGACAGGACCTTCCTAATATTCCAGGTGTGGGGATGTGAAGGTGTGCAATGAATACCGTCAGTACATTAGTGAATGCGTTCACGGATCCGGGCCGAGGAGACCATAGCCTCGCCAATGTCCAGCGCGATCCCCTGACCGGTCTTTACAACAATTTCGGTTTCGTGTTCGCCGGGGACCAGGCTCTTCGCAAGATGGCCGCCGCCGGGCACGAGCCAACGGTCATCTATATCGAGCTGAATGATTACGAAGGCCTGGTCTCCCGCTTGGGTCTCGAAGATTCGGTGCAGATGTTGAACATCGTCCGCCAGCGGCTGGAAGGGGCCTTCGGCGAGGATGTGATGATGGCCAGGTTCGACAGCGAACGTTTTGCCATCCTGGTGCCCCGGGTCGATCATGACATTGCCGGGCTGGTGCAGGTGCTGGAAGCGCCGTTATTGATCCGGTCGACCACGATCTACCTGTCGCTGACCTGCGGCGTCGCCAGCTATCCCGACGCGGCCGACAACATGTACATGCTGATCATGGCCGCCCGCACGGCGCGAAACGACGCCCTGCGTGCCGGAAACCGCTTCGGGTTCTTCGCAGCGGATCTGCAACAGCGGATGGCCCGGCAACGGGCATTGGAAGACGGGCTCTGGTACTGTCGCTCCGGTCACGGCATGTCCCTGGTCTATCAGCCGAAGGTCGATATTTCCGACGGTGCGGTCGTGGGGGTGGAGGCGCTGTTGCGCTGGCGGCACCCCGAACTGGGCCCCATCTCCCCCACCGAGTTCATTCCCCTGGCGGAGCGGACACGGACCATCGTCCCCCTGGGTGAATGGCTGACGCGTGAGGCCCTGCGTCAGCAGGCGCAATGGGCGCGACAGGGGCTGCATATCGGCATGTCGATCAATGTGTCCCCCTTGCAGTTGCAGCCGGATTGCGAAGGGCCCAGCGTCCTTGAAATCCTATCCCAGGAATGCACCCGGCTGGACCTGGCGCGGCACCTGGTCGAACTGGAGATCACGGAAGGTCTGTTGAGCGACCGGACGGTGATGGAGCAGGTGGGCAATATCAGCGCTGCCGGTTACGGCATCGCTATCGACGATTTCGGACGCGATCATTCCGCCTTGTCCATGTTGGTCAATTGCCCCGCCACCTCACTGAAGATCGACAAGAGCTTTGTCGACAATCTCACCGATAACGACCGTCAGCAGACCGTGATCCATTTCATCGTGGGCCTGGCCAAGCGCCTGGGCATGAAGACCGTGGTGGAAGGGATCGAACATTTGCAGCAACTGGTCCTGCTGGCAGAGGCAGGCTGCGACTACGGCCAGGGCTATTTCTACTACCGGCCCATGAATGGCAACCAGATCCCGGACTTGCGTCACAAGACCTGATCCGGGCGTGGATCGGCGCCTGCACATCCAAGCTGCCTCCTGTCACTGACCGCCAATGGGATTTACGGCGGTCAATCGGCGCATCCACACCTAAAACTTACCTTCGTTTCGAGAATTGCACGAGATTACCCAAAGGTTAATTTTAATTTTTTGTCACGACAATAATATTAATTATTGATTAACCATTAAATTGAATCGATTGCATCTCCCTGAATCACCATCACATCCTTTCGTATAACTAGTAATTACATAAATTCTTGTCAAAATCCGCCTCATACGAGATCGGGTGAACCATGTCGGCCATCGACAGCTATGACGCCATCAAGCACGCGCTGTCCAGCGTGGCTACCGACGCGCCGACATTGCTGCGGGACCCGATGACCGGGCTGTACAACAAGAACGGCTTTATCAAGGAAGGCAACCGGCTGCTGCCGCTGATGGTGGCGGCGGGCGATCGCCCGCATGTGGTGTTCATCGAAATCAGGAATTACGAAGGGCTGGTGTCACGCCTGGACTTCGAATCCGCCCTGGAACTGCTGAACGCCATCCGTCGCCGCCTGGAACTGGCCTTCGGCAGCGATGCGTTACTGGCTCGCTTCGACAGCGAACGTTTCGCCGCTTTGCTGCCACAGGGGGAAAGTGACCTCTCGACCCTGCTGCGGGTGCTGGAGGCGCCCCTCGTCCTCGCCCGGACTTCCTTCCACCTGTCCATCACCTGCGGCGTCGCCGCCTATCCGGACGCCGCCGAGAACATGGACATGCTGGTGATGGCCGCACGCATCGCCCGCAGCGATGCCGTTGCCGGCAACCGCACGGTCGGGCTGTTCGCCGCGGACCTGCGTAATCGTCTGGCCCGCAGCCGCGCCATTGAGGATGGGTTGTGGACCAGCCGGGGCGGCGGTGGCCTGTCCCTGCTCTACCAGCCGAAGATCGACATCCAGACGGGCCTTGTCATGGGGGTGGAGGCGCTGATGCGCTGGAACCACCCGGAACTGGGCAAGGTGGGGCCGTCGGAGTTCATCCCGGTGGCCGAACAGACCCGTGCCATCGTGCCCATCGGCGAATGGCTGATCCGGGAGTCCCTGCGCCAGCAGGCCGCATGGCGCGAGAAGGGGCAGGACATCGCCATGTCCATCAACATTTCCCCCGTGCAGCTGCACGCGGATCCCTGCACCACGCCGGTCCTGGACATCCTGACCGATGAATGCCAGCGCCTGCGGCTGGACCGCGCGCGGGTGGAACTGGAGATCACGGAGGGGCTGCTGACCGATGCCGCCGCCATGGCCGAGGTCCGGCGCATCCGCCAGGCGGGCTTCGGCATCGCGATCGATGATTTCGGCCGCGATCATTCGGGCCTGTCCATGCTGGTCGATTGTCCGGTCACGACCCTGAAGATCGACAAGAGCTTCGTCGACAATATCCTGCGCAATGAACGGCAAGCGTCCATCATCCGCTTCATCACCGAACTGGCCCACCATCTGGGCATGCGGACCGTGGTGGAAGGGATCGAGCATCTGCGTCAACTGGTGGCGGTGGCGGCCGCGGGCTGTGATTATGGCCAGGGCTTCTTTTATTTCCGCCCCCTTTGCGCTGCGCGGATCCTGGATTTGCGCCATCGCGAGTGATCGACCCGAACATTCGGGTAATGGACATGCCTCTTTTGGCTGGCATTGTGCAAACGCGAGCGGTTTGCGATGATCGCCGCGCGGTTCCCCACACCGCCCCCGCAGACGGAGTTCGATACCCCCATGGCCAGCAGCGCCGCCACAGATGAACAGCCGACCGGCCCCGTCCGGTCCGGTCTGGCGGAGGTTCTGTCCGGGGCGCCCGTCGACCTGGGTGGGCGCTGCGAGATCATGCCCGGGACACCCCTGCCAGCACTGGATTCGCCCGGCGGCGCGGCATTCGCCGCCCGCCTGACACGCGACCGGCGGACAGAGGCCTTCGCCATCGTCACCGACCAGCCGGTGCCCGCCCGCATCGATGTGATGGGCACGTTCCGGACGGTGGAGAACCCCAATGTCATGCGCCTGCTGGACTGGGGTACCGTCGATTGGACGGCCGAGGGGCGCAAGCGCTTCGTCCTGATCTACGAGCGCCCCGGTGGACGCCGGGCCATGCAGGACCTGAGCGAGAACCGCGACCCGGTGAGCGACGACCTGATCGTCCGCACCATCATGCCCAGCCTGCTGTTCGCGCTGCGGGAGATGAATGCGCGCGGCTTCACCTGCGGCGGCATCCGGCCGACCAACCTGTTCTACAAGGACCCGGCCACACCCAATCTGATCATCGGCGACTGTCTTTCCGCGCCCATGGGATTTGGCCAACCCATCCTGGTGGAAACGATCGAGCGCGGCATGGCCCAGCCGTCCGGTCGCGGCCCCGGCACCATTGGCGACGATCTCTACGCCCTGGGGGTGTCGCTGCTGGTCATGCATCTGGGCCGCAACCCGCTGGTTGATCTGGATGATGATGCGATCTTGAAGCTGAAGATGGACCGGGGCACCTATCCGGCCCTGACCAGCCAGATTCGCTTGCCGCAAAGCCTGACGGAACCGCTGCGCGGCCTGATGACGGATGATCCACGCCAGCGCTGGTCGCTGTCGGACCTGGATCTGTGGCTGCAAGGCAGGCGACTGTCACCCAAACAGCCCCAGATACCGCGCCGTGGCGCGCGCCCGTTCGAGTTCCAGGGTGAGGAACTGATGCATTGCCGGGCACTGTCTCGCGCCCTGTCGCGGAACAGTGCCGCCGCTGCCAGCGTCATCGAGCGCGGGGATGTGGAAAAATGGGTGCGCCGTTCCGTCGGCGACGAGGCGCGGGCCGAGGCCATGCAGGCCGCCATCACCTCTGCCGCGGCGGGCGGTCGCGGTGCCAGCCAGGAAGACAAGGTGGTCACACGCGTATCCATCGCGTTGGACCCGCCTGCGCCCATCCGCTATCGCGGCCTTTCCGTCCTGCCCGACGGTCTGGGACCGGCGCTGGCCGAGGCCATGTGGCAGAACCGGTCGCCGCAGCCATTCGCCGAATTCATCCTGGCGCAGTTCCCCCATTTCTGGGTGAACTGTCAGCATGAATTCCGTCCCGAATATGTACCCATGGTCCAGGCGTATGACGGGTACCGGGCCCTGCTGGAACATGTCGGCATGGGTTTCGGTATCGAACGCATCGTCTATGAGATGGCGCCGGCCTGCCCCTGCCTGTCACCGCAGCTGCGCGACTATTATGTGCTGACCATGGCCGAGCTGTTGATGGCCCTGGATCATCTGGCCACCCGGCCCACGCGGGGGCGCGACCCGATGGACCGCCATGTGGCCGCCTTCATCACCACCCATCACAAGAAGCTGAACGACCGGCTGCTGGTGCCGCTGTCCAACCCGCACGACCCGGCCCGGCGCATGATCGCCCTGATCACCGTGCTGGCCGATGTGCAGAATCGCTTCGGTCCCGCCCGCGTGCCCAACCTGTGCGGCTGGCTGGTCGCCCTGATGGAACCCGTGTTCAAGCGGTTCAAGAACCGTGAGACGCGGGAACGCATCAAGGCGGAGGTGACCCAGGTCGCCAAGGATGGCGTGCTGGACGGGCTGGTGCGCATCGTTGACAATATCGATGCCGTCCGCGCCGATGACAAAGGGTTCCTGGCCGCCATGCGCCAGTATGAGAGCCTGACGCGGCAGATCGAGCGCCTGCGTCAGGCCAGCGGCGACAAGGTCGGCATGGCCGACGGCACAGGCCGGCAGGTCGCCGCAATCATCACCTCCATCATCGCCGGGCTGACCATGGTCGGCACGGTCATCTACATGTTGAGGATGGCATGAGCGCACGCGGACGGCAGCGGAACAGCGGTGGCGGTGGAGCCATCATGCTGCTGGTGCTGCTGGCGCCGGCCGGGCTGATGATGATGCCGACCAGTGTACTGGTCCTGGCCGGGCTGGCGCCCACCTTTGTTGCTTATCTGATCGACCGCGACCCGGAGAAGTCGGCCGCCATCACCGTGGGGGCCATGAACCTGTGCGGTGTCGCCCCCTTCGTGGTCCGGCTGTGGCAGCGGGGGCACGAAATGGCGGTGACGCTGCGCATGCTGGCCGACCCCGGCTCCTGGCTGATCATGTTCGGCGCGGCGGCCATCGGCTGGCTGATGTATTTTTTCATCCCCCAGATCGTCGCGGCCTTCATCACCCTGCGCAACCAGAGCCGGATCAGGGAGCTGGAGGAGCGGCGCAGCCTGCTGGTGGCCGACTGGGGCACCGAGGTGATGGGCAAGCCCGACCCCGACAAGGCCGAGCCGGCGGGCCTGATGGATCCGGAGGGGACATAACCTTTTGCGCCAAGTTGGGGCGGGGGCGTTATGTCTTTCCTGTTATATCCTGGACGGAAATCTCCGCGGGGCGTTGATGCGTACAGGGATGCGTGTTCCGGCGTATGCCGGTTGCTTTGTCATGGCCTGCCGGCTGCTGGCCTGGTTGCTGCTGACCCTGTCGTTCCCCGCCCTGGCGCAGGGGGCCGATTCCGGCCATCTGACCCCTGTCAGGCTTCAGCTGAAATGGACCCATCAGTTCCAGGGGGCCGGCTTCTATATGGCGCTGGAGCGCGGCTATTACCGCGAAGCCGGCCTGGATGTGCAGATCATCGAGGGCGGGCCGACGGTTGATGCCGTTGCACGCGTGACCGCGGGCCAGGCGGATTTCGGCATTGGCAGCGCCGGTCTGCTGGTCGAACGGGCGCGGGGAAAGCCCGTTGTGGCCATCGCGGCCCTGTTGCAGCATTCACCCTTCGTGCTGTTGACCCGCCGTGATACGGGACCGTCGCATGTGCATGACCTGCCCGGCCACCGGCTGATGCTGGAAACCCATGCCGACGAGCTGCTGGCTTATCTCGCGGTGGAACATGTGCCGGTCTCGGCCTTGACCATCCTGCCCCATGACGGGTCGGTGGAGCCGCTGGCCCGGGGCGAAGTCGATGCCATGACCGCCTATACCACCAGCGAACCCTACGACCTGCGGGTCGTCGGCATTCCCTATCAGGTGATTTCGCCGCGGTCAGCCGGCATCGATTTCTATGGTGATACGATCTTCACCAGCGAACGGCTGGTGCATGAGGCACCGGCCGTGGTCGCCGCCTTCCGCGCGGCCAGCCTGCGTGGCTGGCGGGCGGCACTGGCCGACCCGGGCGTTGCCATCAACCTGATCCTCGACCGGTACGCGCCCCATCTGGAACGCTCCCGTCTGGCGTTTGAGGCGGAGGAGATGTCCCGGCTGATGATCCCCGACATGGTCGAGATCGGATATATGCATGCAGGCCGGTGGCGCCATATCGCTGAGGGCTTCGCGGCGGCCGGCCTGATGCCGCGTGATTTCGACCTGTCGGACTTCCTCTACAATCCCGAGCAGCGCCCAGATCTGACCTGGTTCTATGCCATCGTGGCCGGGTTGCTGGTCCTGATAATGGCAGTGGCCCTGGTTCTGGCCCGCTTTCGCCGACTGAACCAGCGTTTGCGGGCCGAGGTGGCCGAGCGGGCGCGCCTGGAAACGCATTTCCGCGAGTTGGCCAGTATCGACCCCCTGACCGGCCTGCTGAACCGCCGTGCCTTCATGGATCTGGCGGAGGCGGAACGGCACCGATCGGGCATGACAGGCGCATCCCTGTCGCTGCTGATGATGGATATCGACCATTTCAAGGCCATCAACGACCAGTTCGGCCATGCGGCGGGCGACAGCAGCCTGACCTTGTTCTGCAACGCCTGCCATGGCGTGCTGCGCAACCAGGATGCCATGGGCCGTGTAGGCGGGGAGGAGTTTGCCGTGCTGCTGCCCGACACCGATGCGGGTGGGGCCGCCCTGGCGGCGGAGCGGCTGCGCAGCGCCGTGGAGGGCAGCGGCAATGATGCCATCAATGGCCGCCACCTGACCGTCAGCATCGGCGCCGCCGCCCTGCGGTCCGGGGAAAGCCTGGACCAGCTGCTGGTCCGCGCCGACCGCGCGCTCTATGCCGCGAAACTGGAAGGCCGCAACCGCGTTGTGCTGGCCTGAAGCCTGCATGGAATGAAAGAAAACAGGCCCCGGCATCGCTGCCGGGGCCTGAACAGATCGTCTCCAGCACTGTCCTTGATCAGAACCCGTGCGCCACCATCGGCGGCATGGCGGCGGACATTTCCTGGTTGGCATGCAGATAGGGCGCCAGGGTGGTCATGGCGGGCTTCAGCGGGGCCAGCGTACGGGCCGTGACACGCGCAGCCATGGCATCGGTCAGCGACACGCGGGTATCCCCCGACAGCAGGTTCATCAGCACCTCGAACTGCGACCGCTTGTGCGGCAGGCGGATGGCCGTCACAGGCGCATCTTCGGCCAGCTTCAGCAGCGACCGCACTTCGCCCATGGCGGTCACATAGCCGCCCAGCTTGTCCACCAGCCCCAGTTCCAGGGCCTGGCGGCCCGTATAGACGCGGCCCTTGGCGATCTGCTTCACCTTGTCCAGCGGCAGGTTGCGCCCCGCGGCCACACCCTGGGTGAAGGTGGCGTAGGTTGAGTCCAGGAAGGCGTTCAGACGTTCTTCCTGCTCCGGCGTAAAGGGCGTGTTGGGCGACCACATGCCCGCATTGGCACCACGGCCGATGGCCTCGAAATTCACGCCCACCATGTCGGTCAGGCCGCGCGTCACCATCTTGCCGGCGATGACGCCGATGGAGCCGGTGATCGTGGCCGGCTGGGCCACGATGCGGTCCGCGCCCATCGACACCCAATAGCCGCCGGACGCCGCAACGGCGCCCATGGAGATGACCACGGGCTTGCCGGCCGCCTTGGCCTTCAGCACCTTGCGGCGCACCACCTCCGATGCCACGGCGCTGCCGCCGGGGCTGTTCACGCGGAACAGGATGGCCTTGACCTTGTCATTCTCGATCGCCTCGTCAAAGGCGGCGGCGATGGTGGCGGCGCCGAACACCTCGTCCCCGGAGAAGGGGTCGGACTGGCTGTCACCGCGCATGATGGCGCCTTCGCCGACGATGATGGCCACCATGGGCGCGTCAGCCAGATTCATGTCGATGCCGGGCGGCGGCGAGCGCATGTAATCATGCAGGTCGACCAGTTCCGGCTTGCCCGTGGCGCCAGCGGTCTTGGCCTTGTCCAGCGCCCAATCCACCGCCTCGTCCCAATAGGCCAGCTTGTCGATCAGCTTGGCTTCCACCGCGTCCTTGTCCAGCAGCGGGGCCTTGTCCACGGCGGCGCGCACGGCCGCCTCGTTGACACCGCGGGCCTGGGCCACATCGGTGACCCACTGGTTGAACAGGTCGCCGACCAGGGCATCCATCGCCTCCCGGTTGGCCGGGGAGGGTTCGGTTTCCGTATATTGTTCCGCGAAGGACTTGTATTCCTCGCGCTTGCGGAACTGCGGCTCCACCTTCAGCTTGTCCAGCGTGCCGCGCAGGAAGGCCATTTCGGCGCGCAGGCCCGTGACGGCCAGATCGCCCATGGGCTGCAGCCACACCTGTTCGAAGGCGGTCGACAGGTAATAGGGCTGCATGGCATTGCCGCCCTCGCCGAAGCTTTCGGCATGGGCGATGGCAAAGCGGCCGGATTTGCGCAGCTTGGCGATGCTGTCGCGCAGTTCCTGCGTCACGGCGAAGGAATAGCGGGCGTCACCGGTGCGGGCGATGATGCCCTTCACGCGGTCATCCTTGGTGGCGCGCGCCAGGGTGCGCACCACATCCTCCACCGTCGTCTTCTTTTCCCCCAGCAGGCCGGAGATGGGGTCGTTGGCCGGGGCCTCCGACAGGGGCTGATCCAGGTCCAGTTCCAGCACGATGCTGTCCGGCAGCTTCGGCGCCCGGTTGGCGAAATGAATGCCCAGGCCGATGAAACCGGCGACGATAAGCACCGACAGGAAGCCGATGATGGCGAAAACCCGCAGGATGATGCGCATGACCCAATCCGAATTGAACTCAAGAATGCCAGACTAACCGCTTGATCCCCGTTCGGCCAGCCGCGAAACAACCCCGTTACGATAGAGGCGGGGGGAATCGCAGCCGCCACGGGTGAGGTCGGGCCGCCATGATATGGTGTCGACCCGCCCTGAAGTCAGGGCCCCCTACGCTGCCCATTGTTGAAGCGGGCCGCCGCGGCTAACGTGTCGCGCATGAGCCTGCCCGACCTGCCCCATATCCTGCCTTTGTCCCTGCCCGACCCGCTGGCGGCCTTTGCCGTGCTGGCGGGGCAGAAGGGTTCCGTGCTGCTGGATGGCGGTGCGGCCGATGGCGGCCGCGCGCGCTACAGCATCCTGGCCGCCGATCCCTTTGCCTGGATTGAGGTGCCGGGGGCGGGCCCCGACCCGTTCATCGCCCTGGAAAGCGCCCTGGCCCCGTTCAAGCGCCCGTCCCTGTCCGGCCTGCCCGCCTTCACGGGCGGGGCCATCGGCTTCATCGGATATGAGGCGGGGCGGTATCTGGAGCGGCTGCCGGCGCCGCAGGCCACAGGCCTGGACCTGCCCGACATGGCCTTCGGGCTTTGTGACACGGTGGCCGTGCTGGACCACGAAACGGGGGAAGGCTGGGTGATGTCGGGGGCGGAGCGGGAGGCGGATATCTCGGCCCGCCCGGCGCTGGCCCGGCGTCTGGCCGGGGCCTTGCGCGACCGGCTGCGGGCTGCCCCGGCGCTGGCCCGCGATCATGGTGACGGGCTGCTGCGCCGGCCCGGCTGGGAAGCCGAACTGGCGCCCGCGGACTACCGGGCCAAGGTGGCGCGCATCCTGGATTACATCCGGGCGGGCGACATCTATCAGGCCAACATGACCCAGCGGTTCCTGGGCCGGCTGCGGCCCGGCGTCACCGCCTGGGACGCCTACCGCCGCCTGCGCCCGCGCACGGCCGCCCCCTTTTCCGCCTTCCTGAACCTTGGGGGCGGACGGGCCATCGCCTCGGGATCGCCGGAACGGTTCCTGTCGCTGAGCGCTGATGGCGCCATCGAGACGCGCCCCATCAAGGGCACCCGCCCTCGCCATGCCGACCCCGCCCGCGATGGCGAACTGGCCGCCGAACTGCTGGCGTCGGAGAAGGATCGGGCGGAAAACCTGATGATCGTCGACCTGCTGCGCAACGACCTGTCGCGCGTGGCCCGCATCGGCAGTGTCAGGGTGCCCAGCCTGTGGGGGCTGGAAAGCTATCGCACGGTCCATCACCTGACCTCGGTGGTCACGGCGCAGTTGAAGCCGGGCCTGGGGCCCGTTGACCTGTTGCGCGCCAGCTTTCCCGGCGGGTCGATCACGGGCGCGCCGAAGATCCGGGCCATGGAGATCATTCATGAGCTGGAGCCGGCGCGGCGCGGTGCCTATTGCGGGTCGGTGATGTGGATCGGCTGGGACGGGGCCATGGACAGTTCCATTGTCATCCGCACGGCCGCCATCGCCGGCGACCGGGTGCAGGTGCAGGCCGGTGGCGGCATCGTCGCCGACAGCGACCCGGAAGCCGAATATCAGGAAAGCCTGACCAAGGCGAAGGCCATCCTGACCGCCTTCGACCCGGCCATGGCCTGGCCCCCCGCCATCGGATTGACAGAGGAGCAGGCAGCATGAGCGTGATCTGGCTGAACGGGGATTTCGTGGCCGCCGACAAGCCGGCCCTGCTGGCCCATGACCGGGGCCTGACCCTGGGCGATGGGTTGTTCGAGACCATTGCCGTCAAGGCTGGCGTGCCCCTGCGCCTGGATGCGCATCTGAAGCGCCTGCGCGACGGGGCCGACTTCCTAGGCATCCCCCTGCCCCACGGCGACATGGTCCTGCACGATGCCATCGCCGGCCTGGTCGGGGCCAATGGGTTGCATGAGGCGGCGGTGCGCCTGACCCTGACAGCCGGCCCTGGCCCCCGCGGCCTGCCCCGGCCAGATCATCCGACCCCGACCCTGATGCTGGCGGCCGGCCCCTTCCCGACGGAGGCGCCGCCCGCCCGCCTGATCATCGCCCGCACCACCTGCCGCAACGAGAAATCGCCCCTGTCGCGGCTGAAGACCCTGAACTACCTGGACAGCATCATCGCAAGGCGGGAGGCGACGGCGCGCGGTGCCGATGATGCCATCCTGCTGAATACCCAAGGCCGCGTGGCCGAAGCCACGGCCGCCAACCTGTTCCTGTCGCTGGATGGCCATTGGGTCACCCCGCCCGTCTCCGAAGGCGCCCTGCCCGGCACCATGCGCGCAGCCCTGCTGAAGAACTGGCGTGCGCTGGAACGGCCAGTGACGGTCGCAGACCTGCACCGCGCCGACGATGCCGTGCTGACCACGGCGCTGGGCATGCGTAAGGTGTTGAAAGTACTGGAATGAATCCTTACTTGCGTGGGCCATTCGCGGGGAAGGCTATCCGCGTGTGGGCGCACGCTATCCGCACAGCGGTGACCGTGTGGGGTGGGGCGGACCAGGGCGGTACGGGTGGGTCATGGTTGCCCCATCCCACCCTGGATGGAGAGACGCAACATGACTGCCGATGCCGTTGACCGCCGCCGCCTGCTGACCGGGATGGCCGTTGCCGGATTGGCCGCGACGGGTCAACCCGCCATGGCTGCGGAGGCAGGGTCGGCAGCGGCCGGCGCCGGGATGCAGCAGGGCATGGCGCCCTGTCGTTTCGGGGTGATCCATTATCAGTTCGTGAAGCCGGCGGTAAAGACGGCCCGGCTGCCGGTGCTGTGCCTGCACGCCTCGCCAGGGTCGGGCGTGGGGTTCAGCCGATTCCTGCCCCTGCTGGGCACGGACCGGATGGTGATTGCCGCCGACAATCCCGGTTTCGGCCTGTCCGACCGCCCACCCCAACCGTCCACCATCGCCGACTTCGCCGGGGCCATGGTCGACCTGCTGGATGCGCTGGGGCTGAAGCAGGTGGATCTGGTCGGCAGCCATACGGGATCAGCGACGGCAGTGGAACTGACGCGGCAGCGGCCGGGGGCGGTACGGCGCCTTGTCCTGCATGCCGCCCCGCTGTTCACGCCCCAGGAAATCGCCGATTACAAGGCCCGTCTGGCCGCGAACCATCCCGCCAGCCTGGACGAGGCCGCCGCAGCGCTGCCCGATCTCTGGGCGAAATTTGGCCGCATGCGCCAGGAACTTGGCGATGATCTGGCCTGGAAGCTGTTCTGGGAAATGAACCGCGACCCGCTGCATCGCGGCTGGGGCCATGATGCCGCCTTCGCCTATGATTTCGCCGGTGGGTTGCGGCAGGTGAAACAGCCGGTCCTGATCCTGAACCCGCAGGAAAGCATGTCGCCCGTCACGGCGCGGGCCCGCGGCATGGCCCCCAACATCCAGGTCACGGACCTGCCCTGGACCGGCGGCCTGTTCAGCGGCCATGCCGAGGAGGTTGCCCCCCTGGTTCGGGCACATCTGGACGCGTGAGGGTGGGGGCCACGACGTTCCTGTCAGGCAAACCAACCCTGGGCGCCGCCCTTCGCCACCACCCGGATTTCCACCGTCACCTCGTCGCCCAGACCGATCACCGCCGCTTTCCTGGCGACGACCTTCAGCGGCAACAGATAGCCGCCATCCCTGGGAAACAGGGAGGTGGTGAAGGCGACACCGTTGACCGCCGCCTGCACCGGCACGACGCCCCACCCATAGGAAGCCAGCCGTGCCGCGTGCCGCACCTCCCCCACCCGGTCAGGCGGCAGTGCGACGAACAGGAACGGCGCCGGCCCCCGCCATTCAATGACGGTGCAGAGGAAGGTGAAGTGGGCGAGCGGGGGGCTGTCGGTGGGCATGGGGGCACACCGTTAATGAATACACAATAAATACTCTGTAATAGCCCAGCAACCTCCAGTAACCATCCGAATCACCTTCATATAAAACTGAGACTGGATATCATCAGAACCCTTTCACAAGCCAAACAACACCCTGAACAATAGCGGTCACCAGACCAACAACAGCACTTACCGAAGCAACCACTCGACTTTTACGACTCTCTAACAAGCGATCTACAAAATTTAATATGCCTTTACCACTAGTCCTCAGTTTTCCTTTCAAAGAGAGAGAGATCACATAGCTAAAGAACCCGACCTTCGCAATAGTTGAAGCGTTCATACGAATAAAGTCCTTTGACTTAAATGCCTCCGATTCTTCTTTTCCTAACAATATACCTTGCGCCCTAGGCCCATTCATATCCATCAAAGAAATCATGCGCGGATCTGGCGCATAATCAGATCCGTATCTATCTTTAAGAGAATCATTAAGATTAATCCTAACCTCAACCGGAATACTAGGGGGTTCCTTCTTTACAAGAACTCTATATCGATGCTCAAGATGCTCGAATCCAAATGTAGTACTCCTCATATTCCAGTGAACCCAGTATTTCTCACGCCTATCCCTCGCCCAATCATAAAATTGCGTTAACAATTCTCTCTCAATTTCGTCGTAACGCACCTCAATCTCCCCCCAGGGGATTCCAAGATATTCAGCCACCGTATGCGTTGCAAAATTCGTTGTTTGGCCAGTCTCGAAGTGCCTAACGACCACCGAGGTGATTCTTGGAGATAGCGCAACGGCACCTGCCATGGCTTCAGCGACAAACAACGACTGAGAAGAATAATGGATTATATAAAAGCGATCAGGATGTTTTTTGACTTGTTCCCAAAATCCCGCATGCCTTGCCATATTCACCCCCAATTTTCTGGGAGAATTATATCAAAACATCAAAATACACGCCAGCCCGTGTTCACTGCTCCCAACAGACGCACATTTGACAAAGAAAGAGACAATCAGTAACTTCTGGAATCAAGCTTACACGAGAAGGTCGCCAGCCCCCGTCGATCGCTTACACCATAAAAGCTAAGAGCCATGAGCTCAAGCGCTTATTCATATCCAGCCGGTTCCCACTCACAAGTCCCCAAGACTGTGACCTGTAAACCTGCAATGCCCTAGGGAGTGCCGAAGAGTTGTCCGGGCATGACTATTAGATATAGTCTTACCAAGTCCCCATCGATACTCCCGATGCATGACATGGCTGCCACCGCCACCCTGTCCGCCAGGTTTCGGATCTCCATCCCCAAGGCCATCCGCGAGGAACAGCAGTGGGAGGCTGGGCAGGAATTCGTGTTCATCCCGAAGGGCAAGGGCGTGCTATCGTGACCGGTCCGATCGCTTGTGACGGCCCCGTCTATGCCACCGCCCGCCATCGGGGCGCGGAACCGCTGACCTGTGACAGCCACTTCAGGGGCCTGCCGGGTGTGGCGCTGTTTGCCAAATCAGCCTGAAGCCCCCCCCTCACCGCCCCGGCACGGGCACCACATGGGTGTTCTTCACCTCCTCCATCACCATGTAGGTATGGGTCTGGGCCACGCCGGGGATGGAGGAGAGCTTGTCGCCCAGGAAGGCGCGGTAGGCGGCCATGTCGGCGACGCGGACCTTGATCAGATAGTCGAAACCGCCGGCCACCATGTGCGCCTCCTGGATCTCATCCACCCGGCGCACGGCGTCGGCGAAGATCTGGAAGACGTCGGGGTTGGTGCGGTCCAGCCGCACCTCGATAAACGCCGCCAGCGACCGATCCAGACGGTCGGGGTCCAGCAAGGCCACGTATTGGCGGATATAGCCGTCGCGTTCCAGGCGGCGCACCCGTTCCAGGCATGGCGTGGGCGACAGGTTGACCCGGCGGGCCAGTTCCACATTCGAGATGCGGCCATCTTCCTGCAGGATGCGCAGGATGTTCAGGTCGATGCGGTCCAGCTTCGCGGATGCGGAATCGGCGTTCATGATATCGTCCGGTAAAGTGACGTTTCGGCCAGATTATATCCTGTCAAAACCCTTAATTTGGAGAAAAATCATCCAGGCTTTTTGCCATACTCCGGGCAATTCCACCGATTGCCCTGACGGAGTGATGGCCCCATGTCCACGGCCAGCCTGAATGATGTGCGCGACAGCCTGCGTGCGGCCAAGCATGCCGACGAAGTGGCGGTCGTCACCCAGCTGCTGCGCAGCCATGGTTTGAGCAATACGGAACGCACCGGCATCCATGACCGCGCCGTCGCCATTGTCGAGGCGGCCCGCCTGCGCCGCAGCGAACTGGGGCCGCTGGACAATTTCCTGCAGGAATTCGGCCTGTCGAACAATGAGGGCATCGCCCTGATGTGCATCGCCGAATGCCTGCTGCGCATCGCCGATCCGGAGACGGCCGACCGCCTGATCGCCGAGAAGATCGCACAAGGGCAATGGGATGCGCATCTGGGCCGCAGCGACAGCGCCTTTGTCAACGCCGCCGCCTGGGGCCTGATGCTGACGGGCAAGATCACCGATCTGGAACGCGGCGGCGAACGCGATGCCGGCGGCTTCCTGAAGCGCCTTGTGGCGCGGTCGGGTGAAAGCGTCATCCGTACCGCCATGGGTCAGGCCATGCGCGTCATGGGCGGGCATTTCGTGCTGGGCCGCACCATCAAGGAAGCCATGGCCGAGGCGCGCAAGGCCAAGCCCGCCGGCACCGTCCATTCATACGACATGCTGGGCGAAGGGGCCCGCACCTGGGAACAGGCCGGCCGTTACCTGGACGCCTATGTCAAGGCCATCGACGCCGTGGGGGCGGAAGCCGCGGGCCGCGGCCCCATGGCCGCCCCGGGCGTGTCCATCAAGCTGTCGGCCCTGCACCCGCGTTATGTCCAGGCACAGCAGGAAGATGTCATGGCCAGGCTGGTGCCGGCCGTGAAGGGGCTGGCGCTGCAGGCCAAGCGCTGGGACATCAACCTGACCATCGATGCCGAGGAGGCGGACCGGCTGGAACTGTCGCAGGATATCCTGGCGGCCCTGGCCCATGATCCCGACCTGGCCGGGTGGAACGGGCTGGGCCTGGCCATCCAGGCCTATTCCAAGCGTACGCATCTGCTGGTCGACTGGCTGGTTGATCTGGCCCGCGCCGCCGGCCGCCGCCTGATGGTGCGGCTGGTCAAGGGCGCCTATTGGGACACCGAAATCAAGATGTCCCAGATCGCCAGCCATGGCGATTATCCGGTATTCACGCGCAAGGCGGCGACGGACCTGTCCTATCTGGTCTGTGCCCGTAAGATGCTGGCGGCCAAGGACGCCATCTATCCGCAGTTCGCCACCCACAATGCCTATACCATTGCGGCCATCCTGCACCTGGCCGGCGACAACCGCGATCTGGAGTTCCAGCGCCTGCATGGCATGGGCGAACTGCTGTACACGGCCGCGCGCGAGGTGCTGCCCGCCTTCCCGCGGGTGCGAATTTATGCGCCCGTGGGTACCCACGAGGACTTGCTGCCCTATCTGGTTCGTCGGCTGCTGGAAAACGGCGCCAACAGCAATTTCGTCAACGCCTATATGGACCCGGATGTGCCGGTGTCCGACGTCGTGGCCGACCCGGCCGCTTTCCTGGAGACAGAAGGCATGCTGCGCCATCCGCGCATCCCCACCCCGGCCGACATCTATGGCGCCGAACGGCCCAATTCCAAGGGCTTCGACCTGACCGCCCCCGACAAGGTCGAGGGCTTGCAGGCGCAGATGAATGCCGCCCTGACGCGCACCTGGACCGCCGGCCCCATCGTCGGCGGCCAGCAACTGGACGGCATGGCGCTGGACGTGACCGACCCGGCCAACCGCGCCCGCCATGTCGGCACGGTGGTCAATGCCGACAAGGCCGCGGTCGAACGCGCCCTGACGCTGGCCCATGCCGCCCAGCCGCTGTGGGACCGGGCCGGCGCCGACCATCGCGCATCCTGCCTGGACCGCGCCGCCGACCTGATGGAGGCGGACACGCCCGCCCTGCTGGCTTTGCTGGTGCGCGAGGCGGGCAAGACCCTGCCCGACGCCGTGGCCGAACTGCGCGAGGCCGTGGATTTCTGCCGCTATTACGCCGCCCAGGCGCGCACGGGCCTGAAGCCGGTGCTGCTGCCCGGCCCCACGGGGGAGCGTAACGAGCTGCACCTGACCGGGCGCGGTACCTTTGCCTGCATCAGCCCCTGGAACTTCCCGCTGGCCATCTTCACGGGCCAGGTCGTGGCAGCCCTGGTGACGGGCAATGCCGTCATCGCCAAGCCGGCCGAACAGACACCCCTGATCGCGGCCGAGGCTGTGCGCATGCTGCACCGGGCCGGCGTGCCGGGTGACGTGCTGCACCTGCTGCCCGGCGATGGCGAGACGGTGGGGGCGGCGCTGGTCGCCGATGCCCGCATCGCCGGCGTCTGCTTCACCGGTTCCACGGAGACGGGCCGCGCCATCAACCGCAGCCTGGCCAACCGTGACGGCGCCATCGTCCCGCTGATTGCGGAGACGGGCGGCCAGAACTGCATGATCGTGGACAGTACCGCCCTGCTGGAACAGGTGGTGGATGATTGCGTCACGTCGGCCTTCCAGTCGGCGGGCCAGCGTTGTTCGGCCATGCGCGTCCTGTTCGCCCAGGATGAGATCGCCGACAAGCTGGCCGACATGCTGGCCGGGGCCATGGACCTGATCCGCCTGGGCGACCCGATGGATGTGGCCACCGATGTCGGCCCTGTCATCGACAATGCCGCCCGCGACATCCTGATTGCCCATGCCAGCCGCATGGACGGGGAGGCCCGCCTGATCAAGGCCGTGACCGTGCCCGACGCGGTGCAGAACGGCACCTTCTTCGGCCCCCGCCTGTACGAGATTGACGGCCTGTCGCGCCTGAAGCGCGAAGTGTTCGGCCCCATCCTGCATATGGTGCGCTTCAAGGCGGCCGATCTGGACAAGGTGGCGGCAGAGATCGCAGCCACCGGCTATGGCCTGACCTTCGGCGTACATAGCCGCCTGGAAGGCCGCGCCCAGAACCTGTTCAAGGCGCTGCCCGTGGGCAACACCTATATCAACCGCAACATGGTGGGCGCCGTGGTCGGCGTGCAGCCCTTCGGCGGCCAGGGCCTTTCGGGCACGGGGCCGAAGGCGGGCGGTCCGCACTATCTGCATCGTTTCGTTACGGAAAAAACGTTGACCGTCAACACGACGGCCTTCGGTGGAAATGCGTCCCTGCTGGAACTGGGCGCATAAGGGGCCGGGTCAGGTGGGGCATCAATGACCCCACCGGCCAGGTGGCACGGATGCCAGCAACCAGGGCGGCCGTGCCAAAGAACAAATAAAACGTAAAACAGCAGTCCACATACCGCGCCGTTGGGCGGTGGTCTCCCATGCGGGGGAACATCGCCCAACGGCTTCATTTTTCTGCGAAAAGCGTTTATAGCCGAAAGGTGGAAACGCTGGTGCCACTATGCTGGCCCCTCCCTTGCGATCCTGGTTGCGTGATCCTGGCTGGAGTTCGTTCGCGAATGACGGAAATCGCCGATGCCCCCTTGGTTCTGATCGTCGAGGATGAGCCGGCGACGCGCGCGCTGCTGGCGGGGTATTTCCATGAGGCCGGTTTCCTGGTTGCCGAGGCTGAGAATGGCAAGCAGACGCGCGAGGTAATGCTGCGCCAGCCGCCCGATCTGGTCCTGCTGGATATCGAACTGCCGGACGAGGACGGGTTCACGCTGGCCAAAAGCATCCGCGAGATTTCCAATGTCGGCATCATCATCGTCACCCAGCGCGCCAATGACGGCGACCGGGTCTTCGGGCTGGAGACGGGTGGCGACGATTATGTGACCAAGCCGCCGAACCCGCGCGAATTGCTGGCCCGTGCCCGCAACCTGCTGCGCCGCACCCATCCCAGCAAGATGTACAAGGCCGAGGGGACCGTTCGCTATTTCGCGGGCTGGACCATGGATCTGGCCCGCCGCCGTCTGGTCGATCCACAGAATCAGGAAGTGCGCGTGACGCGTGGGGAGTTCGAACTGCTGGGCCTGCTGGTGCGGTCCGGCGGCCGTGTCGTCACCCGCGACCAGCTGATCGACGCCGTCAGCGGCACCGACCGCAACCCCAATGACCGCACCATCGACGTGCTGGTCAGCCGCCTGCGTCGCAAGATGCAGGACAGCGGCTCTGTCGATGTCATCCTGACGGAGAAGGGCCTGGGCTACCGGCTGGCGGCAGAAGTCACCGATCAGCCCTGATCGCTGCCGGGCAGATTTTCCCGACGATACCGGGCCAGTTCCTCCATCCCGCGATTGAAGGCGGCGGCAATGCCCGCGGCATGGACCTTTGCCATGGCGCCATCCTGCTGCTTGGCCGCCGTGTCCGTCGCCTTGGACAGATGCGCCACCTGCAGCAACCCCACGGTCAAAGCGCCTGACGCCAGCTTATGCGCGGCACGGCCCAGCGCCTCCACATCGCCCAGCCCCAGCGCCGCATCGATCTGGGACAAGGTGCCGGGCGCATTGGTCACGAAACTGTCGATGATCTGGGCAACACGATGCGGCCCCAGAATCGCCAGATGCTCCTCCAGCACGGTTTCATCCAGCAGGGCCCCACCCACCGGTCGCCGGAGCGGCGATGGTGGCGATGGCGGCGCTGCCGGAGGGGGCGGGGCGGCATTACCGGTGGACTGGGGCAGCACCATGCCCAGGACGGCCGCCAGATTGTCCGGAGAAGCCGGCTTGCCCAGCAGGGCCGCAACACCGGCCCGCTGTCGCCTGGCATCGGTCACCCGGTCCGCGCGGCCGCGCAACAGCACGACAGGCGGCCCCCCGCCCCGGCGGATGCACCAGGCCAGGGCCAGACCGGAATGGGAACCGACACGGGCGGCGACCAGGGCCACGTCCGGCCCTTCCATCAACGCCATCTCCAGCGCCATCTTGGCATCGTCCGTCTCCTCCACCCAATAGCCGGCCCGTTCCAGCAGCAGCCGGGTCAGTGTGCGCCCCACCGGGTCGTCGTCGACCACCAGCGCCGACAGGCCGTTGGGGGGGGCCGGCACCGGCTTGGCCGACACGGGCGGCGGCGGCGGTGGGGCCGACGGACGGATCGGCGGTGGCGTCAAGCCGACGGCGCCACCCTGCAGGCGCTGGCGCACCAGCGTCTGCATGCCCGCCACTTCCGACCGCAGCAGGCGGAGCTGGACCGACTGCGCCGGGCTCAGGGTTCCCGCCGCCAGCCCTTCCAACTCCTGCGCGATGGTGTTGAGGCCGCTGTTCAGGCTGTCGGCCGTCAGGCGCAGAATGGGCAGCGGTACGCCCGCCGTCTGCGGCGGGGCGGGCGGCGCGGACTTGGTACGGGACAGCCCCCGGGCGATTGGAGTCGCAATCAGCACGAGCAGAAAGCCGGCCAGCATGCCGCCGGCAATGACAGTGGCACTGACACCGGCGCCGGCCCAGAGATAGGCCGCCCCGACATGGCCGGCCATGGTCAGCGCCATCCAGGCGCCGGCCATCCAGGGCCGGGCCCGTTCCGCCTGCCACACCCAGCCGGCCAGCCACAGGAGCCCCGCCAGCCGCAGCGCCAGCAGCCATGGCGACAGCCCCAGCAGCAGCATGTCCAGCAGGATCATGATGACAAGCCACGCCCCGCCCGCCACCCAGAGATCGGGGGGCGGTGCCGTGTTCTGATCCGCCGGTTGGGTGGGGGGAAGCGACAAATCGGCCTTCGAAAGGACATGATCCCGGGCAAGTATAGGCAGCCGTGACCGGCTGGTCCATCCCCCGGCATCTGCCATGCCGGAGCCGCACCATTGTCGGCCTTGCCATCAACCTGTCACGATGTCATGCCTTTGTTTGTTGCGCCGCCACATGATTGGCCTGGCGCTCTCGTTTTCTGATCCGCCATAGGGGTATCGCGACGTGTCCGCGCCGGTTCGTTCCCGTTCCGTCCGTTCCAACCGCCATCGGGCCGGCGTTGCGGCCCTCTCTCTGCTGCTTCTGGCCGCGGCACCCGTGCGCGCCGCCGACGAACAGCAGCCCAACAGCGCCACC
Source organism: Hydrogenophaga intermedia (assembly GCA_943371025.1). Lineage (GTDB taxonomy): Bacteria > Pseudomonadota > Alphaproteobacteria > Azospirillales > Azospirillaceae > Niveispirillum. Next base: position 297,954 of record CALRTC020000002.1, on the reverse strand, counting down.
ATCCAATGGGCGCAGCAGATCCTGGATCAGCAGGGGCTGTATCAGGGCCGCGCCAGCGGCAAGCTGGACAGCGCGACGGCCGCCGCCATCGCGGCGTACCAGAAGAAGAACGGCCTGAAATCGACGGGCCGGCTGGATCAGACCACCATCGACCTGATGCTGAAGGCACAGCCGGAACGCAAGGGCATCGGCAACCTGCTGGACCCCAACAGCCGCGCCAAGGCCAGCCAGCCCATGCATCTGCGCGAAGCCGACGTGAAGCCGAAAGCCGCCCCGGCCGCGGCATCGGTTGATCGCGGCGAAGGCAGCGAAAGCACGGTGCTGGGCGTGTCGCGCGGGGGGGCCGAACTGCCGGCCGCCACATCGGCCCCGGCCCTGCGCAACGCCCTGCCGCCCGCCCCTTCCGCCAGCCCGGCGCCGTCGGTCAGCGGCGCAGGTACCGCCGGTAGCGCCGTCGGCCCCGCCGCCGCTCCGCGCAGTTCGGTGGAAACGGAAGTGACGCCGGAAATGGCGCAGCAGGAGCAGGGCTTCGACCCGTCCAACATCACGGCCCCCGACTGGCTGCGCTATGGCCTGATGGGCGGCATCGGCGCGCTGCTGATCGGCATGCTGGGTTTCTGGTGGGGCAGTGGCCGCCGCTCCGGCAAGCCGTCTGCCCGCCCGGCCGCGGCGGCACCGCCGGCCCCGGTCCGCCGCGAACCGACGCTGGGCGGTTCGGCGCCGTCCGTGGACGGACGGCGCGAGCCGGTCTTCACCGCCCCCGCCCGCAATCCGCAGCGCCGGATCTGATTGCTGTACTTGTTCTCCCAGGCACCGGTCGGCGCCTGCAGACGGCCGGTGTCAGGGAGAAACCAGGGTCTGCGACAGGAAATTTTCCATCGCCCCCCGATTGGCGTGCGTTTCGTGCAAGACGCCGCCCAACAACGAAATCGACCTGGAAGCCCCCGTCTGCCTAGACTTTGGACCGCAAAACCCGCCCGGAAAACGAGGCGGAGACAGCGATCCACAGGCCCGGAGGCCCCGCCCCATGCTGTTCGATTTTCCCGATTTCGATAATCACGAGCTTGTCCTGTTCGGCCGCGACGCCGAAACGGGTCTGTCTGCCATCATCGCCGTGCATTCCACGGCGCTGGGCCCGGCCTGCGGCGGCTGCCGCATGTGGCCCTATGCCAACGATACGGAAGCCATGCGCGACGCGCTGCGCCTGTCGCGCGGGATGAGCTACAAGAATGCCATGGCCGGCCTGCCCCTGGGCGGCGGCAAGTCCGTGATCATCGGCGACAGCCGCAAGGACAAGTCGGACGAGCTGTTCCGCGCCTTCGGCCGCGTCATCGACAGCCTGGGCGGCAAATATATCGCGGCCGAGGATGTGGGCATCACGGTGGCCGATGTGATGACCATGGGCCAGACCACGCCGCATGTCGCCGGCCTGTCCAAGGGCCACGACGCGTCGGGCGACCCGTCGCCCTTCACCGCCTATGGCGTCTATATGGGCATCAAGGCCGCCGTCCGGCACAAGCTGGGGACCGACAGCCTGAAGGGCGTGCGCGTGGCCGTGCAGGGTCTGGGCAATGTCGGCAGCCATCTGTGCCAGCGTCTGGCCGATGACGGCGCCATCCTGACCGTCACCGACATCCATGCCGATGCCGTCCAGCGCGCCGTCGACCGGTTCGCCGCCACCGCCACGGCACCCGACGCCATCCACGCAGCCGATGTCGATGTCTATGCGCCCTGCGCCCTGGGTGCCGTGATCAACCCGCGCACGCTGGGGCAGATCAAGGCCAAAATCGTGGCCGGCGGTGCCAACAACCAGCTGGAAACCGACCCGATGGGCGAGGCGCTGCGCGCGTCCGGCATTCTGTATGCGCCCGACTATGTCATCAATGGCGGCGGCATCATCAATGTGTCGGCCGAAGTGACGCAGGGCTATGACCGCGACGCCGTGCTGCGCCAGGTGGAGCGCATTCCCGTGACGCTGACGGAAATTTTCCGCCGCGCCGACCGGGAGAACCGCCCGACCAGCGCCGTCGCCGATGAAATGGCCCGCGAAATCCTGGCCGTCGGCAAGGCGGGTCAGAAGAAGGCGGCATGATCGTGAAAGCGCCCCTCTTGGTTATCCAAGGGGGGCGCGCCTTTCCTCACCCCCCGCCCAGCACGATGCGCGGGCTGACGGCGATGCGGCGCAAGGGCGTGCCGCCCGGTGTTTCCACCTCCGCCAGTACCACCTCATACCCCCAGAGGTCGGCCAGATGCTGCATGACGGCGCGCGCCTCCTCCTCCTCCAGCAGGATCTGGTTCATCACATGATGTTCCAGCATCAGCTTGCGGTCGCCCACCAGATCGACATCGACGATCTGGATATCGGCTTCCGCCCAGGCAATGTCGTACTGCCGGGCCAGGGCCTGACGCACGGCACGGTAGCCGCGTTCGTCATGGATGGAAGCGACCTTCATTTCCGACTGGCGCGCATCATCGGCCACATGGAACAGGCGGAACTTACGGATCAGGGCCGGTGACAGGTATTGCAGGATGAAGCTTTCATCCCGGTAATTGGCCCAGGCCTCCCGCAGCGCGCCCATGGCGTCGCCCTTTCCGGCCAGATCGGGGAACCAGTAGCGATCCTCGTCCGTCGGCCGGGTCACCATGCGTTCGATATCCTGCATCATGGCGAAACCCAGGGCGTAGGGGTTGATGCCGCCATAGCGCTTGTCATCGAAATCGGGCTGAAACACCACATTGGTGTGGCTGTGCATCGCCTCCATCCAGGCGCCATCGGTGATCTGCCCACGTTCATGCAGGGTGGACAGGATGCGGTAATGGCAATAGGTGGCGCAGCCTTCGTTCATCACCTTGGTCTGGCGCTGCGGATAGAAATATTGCGCCACATGCCGGACGATGCGCAGCACCTCCCGCTGCCAGCCATGCAGGCGCGGCGCCTTCTTCTCCAGGAAATAGAGGATGTTCTCCTCCGGCAGTTCCAGGACGGCGCGGCGGCGGTCGCGGTCGGACAGCGGGCTGGGTCCGCCGGCCTTGGTGGGCACGGTCCGCCACAGATCATTGAAGGTGGCTTCGGCATGTTCCAGCCGTTCGCGCGCGCGTTTCTCCTCGTTGCGCAGATCGGGGCCGCGGCGGCGGGGATAACGGTGGACGGCATGGTTCATCAGGGCGTGGGCGGCATCCAGAACGCGCTCCACCATGGCATGGCCATAGCGTTCCTCGCACTGGGTGATATAGGCCTTGGCGAAGGACAGATAATCCAGGATGCCGTCGGCATCGGTCCATTGCTGGAACAGGTAGTTGTTCTTGAAGAAATGATTATGGCCGAAGGCCGCATGCGCGATCACCAGCGTCTGCATCGTCATGGTGTTTTCTTCCATGATGTAGCTGATGCAGGGATTGGAATTGATCACGATCTCATAGGCGAGCCCCCGCTGACCCTTGCGGTACATGGCCTCGTCACGGGCAAAATGCTTGCCGAAGGACCAGTGCTTGTAGAATAGCGGCATGCCGATGCTGGAATAGGCGTCCAGCATCTGTTCGGACGTGATCACCTCAATCTGGTTGGTATAGACATCCAGCCCCATCTCCCCCACCGCCACCTTTTCGATGGCGTCATAGACGCGGCGGACCTTGTCATAGTCCCAGTCGGCGCCGGTATAGAGGGGGCCTGTGTCAAAGGCGGTCAGGGTCATGCACTCACCTCCGCCGGTTGCCCGGCCTTGTCCTTGGCGAACAGTTCGCGGAAGACGGGATAGATTTCCCGCCGTTCCGTGACACGCCGCATGGCCAGCACGCCGCCGGCCTGGATCTGCTTGTAGGTGCGCCAAAGGTCGGTTTCGCGCGGACCGCCGCCATAGGGCAGGCCGGGCGTCATGCCTTCCTGACCGACCTCCAGATAGGCGTAATACTGGCAGTCGGGCAGGATGGTGTCAGTCATCAGCTGCGCGGTCTTGATATTGTCGGACAGGGCATTGTCGCCGTCGCTGGCCTGGGCCGCGTAGATGTTCCATTCGGCGGGCGGATAGCGCTCCTTGATCACCCGCGCCATTTCCTCCAGCGCGGTCGACACCACGGTCCCGCCCGTCTCCGGACTGTAGAAGAAGGTCTCCTCATCCACCTCCGCCGCCTTGTGGGTGTGGCGGATGAAGACGACGTCCACATGCTTGTACCGGCGCGACAGGAACAGATAGAGCAGCATGTAGAAGCGCTTGGCCAGGTCCTTCATGTGTTCCGTCATGCTGCCCGACACATCCATCAGACAGAACATCACGGCCTGGGCCGCCGGCCGCGGCGTGGCGGCGAAGCGGTTGTAGCGGACATCGACGGGGTCGATATAGGGGATGCGCTGGGTCCGGCGCAGGGCCTGCTCCAGCTCCGCCCGCGCCTCGGCCAGCCGGTCGCGGTCGCGGCCCGACCGCTCCAGATCCTCGATCTCCTGCCGCAGGGCCTTGATCTCCTCCCCCGTCGGGCGGTTCAGGGCCATACGCCGGGCCAGAGAGTTGCGCATGGTGCGCACGAGGTTGAGGTTGGTGGGCGAGCCGGAGATGGAATAGCCGGCGCGGTGCCAGTCCAGGCTGTCGGTCACGGCCAGCTTACGCTTGGCCAGATCGGGCAGTTCCAGATCCTCCAGGAACAGGTCGATGAATTCCTCCCGGCTCAGGACAAAGCGGAATTCATCCTGGCCGTCGCCATCATCCGATCCCTGGTTGCCGCCGCCCCCGCCGCCGCCCTGGGGCGGGCGCTTGATCTTGTCACCCGACAGGAACTCCTTGTTGCCGGGCACAACATAGTCACGTTGGCCGCCGGTGCCGGACCGGCGCAGGCTGGGCTCGCGGATGCCGTCGGGAGAAATGGCGATATCGCCACCCATGTCGATATCGCGGATGCCGCGCTTGGCCGAGGCATCGCGCACGGCCCGCACCACCTGTTCCTTGGCACGGCGCAGGAACCGCTGGCGGTTGGCCAGGCTTTTACCGGAAGGATTGAGACGTCGGTCGACAATGGTGAACAAGGTTGCACCGTCCTTTCACTACCTGAGGCACCGACCTTTTCCCGTCATCCCGGCGAAAGCCGGGACCCAGGGGCCAGGGGGCGCGACAGTCGCGGTACGCCATCCTCCTCACATGGGTGTGGAGGTCGGGCTTGTGGCCCCTGGGTCCCGGCTTTCGCCGGGATGACGGAAGAGGGTCAACTTCACCCCGCCTGCTTCACCCGCATGTACCATTCCACCAGCCGGCGGACCTGCCGCTCGGTATAGCCGCGCGCCGTCATCCGGTTGACGAATTCGCTGTGCTTCTTCTCCGTGTCGCTGTCTTTCTTGGAACCAAAGCTGATGACGGGCAGCAGTTCCTCCACCTGACTGAACATCCGCTTCTCGATGACGTCGCGCAGCTTTTCATAGCTGGTCCAGGACGGGTTGCGCCCGCCATTGTTGGCCCGCATGCGCAGTGCGAATTTCACCACCTCGTTGCGGAAATCCTTGGGATTGGCGATGCCCGCCGGTTTCTCGATCTTGGTCAGTTCCTGGTTCAGCAGGTCGCGGTTCAGAAGCTGGCCCGTGTCCGGATCCTTGAAATCCTGATCCTCGATCCAGGCGTCGGCATAGTCGACATAGCGGTCGAACAGGTTCTGGCCGTAATCATGGTAGCTCTCCAGATAGGCCTTCTGGATCTCATTGCCGATGAACTCCGCATAGCGCGGCGCCAGTTCGGCCTTGATGAACTCCATATATTTCTTCTCGGTATCGTCGGGGAACTGCTCCCGCTTGATGGCCTGTTCCAGGATGTACATCAGGTGGACAGGGTCGGCCCCGACCTCCGTATTGTCATAGTTGAAAGTGCTGGCCAGGACCTTGAAGGCGAAGCGGGTGGAGATGCCGTTCATCCCCTCGTCCACGCCGGCCGCGTCCTTGTATTCCTGCATGGTCTTGGCCTTGGGGTCCGTCTCCTTCAGGCTTTCCCCATCATAGACCCGCATCTTGCTGAACAGGTTGGAATTGCCATGGTCGCGCAGGCGTGACAGCACGGTGAAGCGCGCCAGCATCTCCAATGTCGCGGGCGCACAGGGGGCGCCGGCCAGTTCGGACGTCTTGATCAGCTTTTCATAGATCCGCTGTTCCTCCATCACCCGCAGGCAATAGGGCACCTTGACCACACAGATGCGGTCGATGAAGGCCTCGTTATTCTTGTTGTTCTTGAAGCTCTGCCATTCCGCCTCGTTGGAATGGGCCATGATCACGCCCTGGAAGGGCAAGGCCCCGATATTCTCGGTCCCGATATAATTGCCCTCCTGCGTCGCGGTCAGCAGGGGATGCAGCATCTTGATCGGGGCCTTGAACATCTCCACGAATTCCAGCATGCCCTGGTTCGCCCGGTTCAGGCCGCCGGAATAGGAGTAGGCGTCAGGATCGTTCTGGCTGTACAGCTCCAGCTTGCGGATATCGACCTTGCCCACCAGCGAGGAGATATCCTGGTTGTTCTCGTCGCCCGGTTCGGTCTTGGAAATGCCGATCTGGCGCAGGCGCGACGGGCGCAGCTTCACCACCTTGAACCGGCGGATATCGCCGTCGAACTCGTCCAGCCGCTTCAACGCCCAGGGGCTCATCAGCCCGGTCAGGCGGCGGCGGGGAATGCCGTACTTGTCCTCGATGGCGGCGGCCAGGGTGACGGGATCGAACAGGCCCAGCGGGCTTTCGAACACGGGACTGATCTGATCGCCGGCCTTCAGCGCATAGATGGGCTTGTCCTCCATCAGCGCCTTCAGCCGTTCGGCCAGCGAGGATTTGCCGCCGCCGACAGGGCCCAGCAGGTACAGCACCTGCTTGCGCTCCTCCAGCCCTTGCGCTGCATGGCGGAAGAAGCCGACGATGCGTTCGATCGTCTCCTCCATGCCATAGAACTCGGCAAAGGCGGGGTAGATCTTGATGGTGCGGTTCATGAAGATGCGGGCAAGGCGCGCATCCTTGGCCGTATCGATGATTTCCGGCTCCCCGATGGCGGCCAGCAGCCTTTCGGCGGCGCTGGCATACATCAGCGGGTCGTCGCGGCACCCTTCCAGATAGTCCAGCAGCGACATCTCCACGTCGCGGCGGCTCTCATAGGTGCTGGCGTAACTGGCAAACAGGTCTGTGACCAGACTGCTCATCGGCACTCTCCTTCCTGACGGCCGGTCGGCGGCCGGATCGGCGGGCACGGGCAGGCCATGCGCCGCGCGGCCATGACGGCGGGGGGCACTGGAAAATGGTGGCGGTCGATCCTGATCCGCGGGGCTGTTCCCGCCCCTGCGTGCAGCGGAGAGGCAAGGGCCATCCCCGCGCCTTTTGCGACAATCACATGATGCGCGGCACCGGTATGTCCGGCGGCGGGCCGCAAGGTTCCGCCCGGTCGATCCGACCGGTCCGATCCGTTCCTGCTGGCTCTACCGTCACCCATCACCGCGCACTCCCCTGGTTGGGGTCAATCGGCAATCAAGCTGTTGGCACCAAAGCGACTAACGAACCTTACAACCAACGAAACACACGAAGGATGTCACGTCATGGGACTGTCACGTCTGACATCGTCATCCCCAATTGGGGCAAGCCCAAGGCATATCAAGGTATGCTGCGGCGCTTATCCCAAAGTGTGGGCGGGCGGTTCCTTCACCTGCCCATCCGGGCTGTTCCGCCCCTTCCGGTACCACCCATCCAGCAGTGGGACCGTAAGAGACAGCATGGACTGAAAACCGGATCACGGTCAAAGCATACGGCGGAAAATCGTTAAGAAACGGTCTCTTCTATCCGTTTTCTCCACCACTGATATGGATATGGACCGTTCATCCCCCCGATCAAAGCCCTGCCGGACCGGTCGCCGGGCCCGGCAGGCATCGAATTTGTCGCGGCTCGACACTGGGAGGTGAACAGATGGGGGTGTCGAATCGGTCCATGCCAAGGGGCCGACGTCCGGGCTGCCCCGGCCCCGACGTCGATCACACACCCGTGCCGCCACCGCAGCGGCACCGTCCCGCAACGCGGAAGGGCCGCCATGCGTTGTTCGCAGTTGCAACAAGTTGCCCGATGATTTGTTCTTGTTCGGCAAATGCCATCGTTTTGGATCAAAGGCTTCGCATTTCGGCCGCAATGGCCAGCGATGCTGCGATGCGTGAGGGCGGAGGGCCAGGACATCTGGTTCTGCCCGCACCGGCCCGGCCCGATGGCCCCCGAAGTGACAAACGTAACCTGTAAGGGTGACAAGATGCACAGCGCCGAATTCCAGTCCGCCTTCAACAAGGCCTGCAGCGACCTGGGCCTGGACCCCGCCAACACGAACATGTTCGCGCTGGAATGCCGCCGCCAGGGCCTGGATCCCCAGCGGACCCGCGCCTTCGACCTGGACAAGAACCCGTCCGACATGTGGGCGCAGTTCCGCAAGCTGAAGAGTGCCTCCTGACGTGTGTCATATGGCCATCCCGGCCCCGGCCGGTTGTAGGTCATGACAGCCTAAAGGCGCAAAAAGGGTCGACCCCATGGGGCCGGCCCTTTTTCTTTGGCACAAGCCGGGTCGGCAACCCGCCCTGGTCTTGGTCTATCCTTCACTGACACCAATATTTGCTTGTGCATCGCTCCCCGTTTTCAGGCATGATGCCCCGCGACCGAATATCGCGGGTCCGGATCAAGACCAGGGTGGGAACCCTGTCGGCAGCCAGACACAAACCGCCGGGGAGGGCGATGCTGAACAGGCTCGGCAGTTCGTTGGCGGCAAAGCAGGCGGCCCGGGCCGTGCTGGCCGCATGCCTGATCGGTCTGATGTTGAGCGGGCTGGAAGTCGCCTGGGCGACCTGGCGCGAACGCGGCAAGGCCAGCGATCTGATCGAACAGATGCTGGACCTGATGGAAGGCAGCGCCGCCGCCGCCGCGTGGAACGTGGATGAAGCACTGGCCCAGCAGATCGGCAATTCCGCCCTGTCCATCGGCGCCATCGCCGGCATCGACATCCGCATTTCAGAAGACCAGCCGCTATGGTCAAGACACCGGTCCCAGGCTGACCGGAGCGGGGGGGACGGGGTGATCGGCCGGCTGGTTTTCGGCGATCTGGCGCATGGCACCCGCATGCTGTACCGCCCCCTGCCGGACGGGCGCGACAAGCCACCCATCGGGCTGCTGCGCATCGACCTGGATATGGCCAAGGTTTCGGCGGACTATATCGCCTTTGTCGTCACGTCTCTGCTGGGCGGGCTGGTCCGCAACATCCTGCTGGGCCTGCTGCTGACCTGGGTCTTCCACCGGTTCCTGACGCGGCCGCTGGTCCAGCTGGAACAGGCCGTCGTCGGCATCGATCCCGACAATCCGCGCGATACGCGCCTGGCCCTGCCGGCAGGGCATGAGGAAGACGAGCTGGGCCGCCTGACCCTGCGCATCAACGAAACGCTGGACAAGCTGGATGAAAGCCAGGGGCAGCTGCGCCAGCTGGCCACACGCGACCCGCTGACGGAACTGCCCAACCGCGCGCTGCTGCTGGAGCGGCTGGAGCATGCGCTGGCCCGGGCGCAGCGGACGAAGCGCGGCGTGGCCGTGCTGTTCCTGGACCTGGACCGGTTCAAGCATGTCAATGACAGCCTGGGCCACGACCTGGGCGACAAGATGCTGCAGGGCATTGCAAAGCGGCTGGCCGACACGCTGCGCCATTCCGACACGGTAGGACGCCTGGGCGGTGACGAATTCCTGGTGGTGGTGGAGGATGTGGGCGAGCCGAAGGAGGCGATCCAGGTGGCCGACCGGGTGCTGGCCGCCCTGGCCCGCCCCCTGGACCTGGACGGCCATTCGCTGCATCCCAGCGCTTCCATCGGCATCTCGCTGTGGCCGGCCGACGGGCGGGACGCGCGCCAGATTCTGCGCTGTGCCGACGTCGCCATGTATGCGGCCAAGGCCGCCGGTTCCGGCTGCTGGCGCATGTTCTCCGCCGAAATGTCGGAACAGGCCATGGCCCGGCTGCGGACGGAGGCACGGCTGCGCGCCGCCGAGCTGCGCGGAGAGTTCGAGCTGTTCTACCAGCCCAAGGTCGATCCGCGCAGCCAGACCCTGCGCGGGACCGAGGCGCTGCTGCGCTGGAAGACTGAGGACGGCTATATCGCGCCCGGTGAGTTCATCCCGGTGGCGGAGGAGACGGGCCTGATCGGCCCCATTGGCGAATGGGTCCTGTCAGAGGCCTGCCGGCAGGCCTCACAATGGCGCAAGCTGTATGGCGACCTGCCCGTGGCCGTGAATGTCAGCCCGCGCCAGCTGACCGATGCCGAATTCCCCAACCGGGTGCGCGCCGCCCTGGCCCGCGCGGCGCTGCCGGCCAATCTGCTGACGCTGGAAATCACCGAAACCGTGGCCATGACCCAGGCGGCGGGTGATTTCGCCATGCTGCGGGTGCTGCGGGAGATCGGCGTGGGCATGGCCATCGATGATTTCGGCACGGGTTATTCATCCCTGTCGCATCTGCGGCGCATTCCCCTGACCGTGCTGAAGATCGACCGTGCCTTCATGCATACCGTACCGCAGGATGTCGCCATCCCGGCCACGATCCTGGAACTGGGTCAGCGCCTGGGGCTGGAAATCGTGGCGGAAGGGGTGGAAACCGAGCAGCAGCGCGAATGGCTCTGTTCCATGCATTGCCAGACGATCCAGGGCTTCCTGATCTCCCGCCCCCTGCCCGCGCATGATTTCGAAAATCGCTTCCTGCACCCGGACATGCGCGTGGCCGCCAGCTAAAGCACACGGCAGCGACCATCTGGCCATCGAAGGGATCAGGCCGGGTTGTGGGTGGAGTGGGACCGAACCAGGGTCAACCCTCTGATGGAGACCGGTCAGTCGAAGGTGCGCAGAGCGGCCGGCGCACCCTTCAGATGTTCGTCCAGCAGATGGACGATCTCTTCCATCTGGCCACGCACCTTGTCCAGTTCCATGGAGGTCTTGTCGTCCAGTGCGGCTTCCATGAGCATCATGTCGAAATCGTTCAACAGACTCATCAGGCTTGAACGTTCGTCCTGCAGCAGGTCATAGGCGCCCAGCGCGTGGATCAGCAGGTCGGGCGGGTCGCGGAAGAAGGCAAGGCTCATGCGCGTGAAACTGGCGATGGCCCGCAACCGCATGCGCACCAGCCAGCCCTTCAGGTCGCCTGGCACGCCCCGATTGGGTGCTTCCTCCGCCTTGTCGGTGATGGTGAAGATCAAGGCCTGGATTTCAAGATAGCGGGCGCGCGCCTTCTTGTAGTCCGGGAAGGTCGCCAGCTTCACGCCTTCCTGCTTCTCAAACAGGCTGACCGCACCGGCGAGCGATTGCGACAGATGCCGCAATACCGTCGCCCGTTGAGCCGCATCCTGTTCGTACCGCATGACTGCATGGTCCCGTATGCCACCTTCCGTCGACGCGCAATGTAAACGTTCAGCGCGAAGGCCGCCAGCGCCGCAAAGGGATGGGTGTTCCACCCGGAAGGGCGCATTGCAGCACCCCACCCTGGACGACTTGTCGACGGGCCGGGCGCGATGTTACAGCACGGGGGCCATGCACGCCCTGATGCCACGCGCGACCCCCCGCCACCCCGCCGACCTCCCCCAGCGGGAGAGCGCCGAGCTGCGCCTGATCGTCCGCGATCATGTGGTGACAACCCTGATCGGCATCTATGATTTCGAGCATGAGGTGCCGCAGCGTCTGCGCCTGAATCTGGAGCTGCTGCTGCCCCCCGCCCACCATCGCCCCTGGACCCATGGGGAGTTGCTGGCGATGGCGACTGACCTGGTGACGGCGGGCCATACGGGCCTGCTGGAATGCCTGGCCGAACGGCTGGCCGGTGCCATCCTGGACAATGGCCGCGCCCGCCTCGCCCTGATCCGCCTGGAAAAGCTGGACGCGTTTGCCGAATGCGAAGCGGTGGGCGTGGAGATCATAAGAGAAAACTACAAATAAGCCCTGGAAGTAAAAAACCTTTGTACGCGGCTCTCATGCTTGCCGTTTTCATCCTGCCATTCAGCGCTAATTTGTTCTAAATGCGTGCTTGTAAGTGTATCATTGACTACATCGTGCAAGCTACTCCCGGAAGCAATAATACACCCAACATCTCCTGAAATAACATCACCAACTATATAGGGGATTTTTATGCTAAACTGCAAAGATTGCACCCTATGATTTTTCAGCACTACTGACGAAACCACGACATTCAAGTCTCTAGAGATCTCTCCTCCGGATTGCACAAGTAATCTTTCAATGTCAGGAAGAATACGATTAAATATTAAACCACCAATTTTTTGTGCATTTACTTTTCCTGACTTGTACCCAAAGTTAATCAAAAAATCCTCTAGTCTTCTATATATGTAAACTGGATTAGATAGATCTTTAATTTCAGCCTCCAAAACGTCTACAACCTTTGACAACGCACCATCTGATTGCGACATTCGCCGTGAAGAAGATTTCTCACCGGCGAAAAATGCATTGTCGTTAGTAACAAAATAGACTTCCCCTTCTACTGAAAGCATCTTTACGTGCTCCCATAAAGCGCAATCTCTAAATTGTTCATTTTCCTTACGAGATGGCGGGGCATGGTCTAGAACCCGCAACATAGCATTCCTCAGAACAACCTCTGACGTTTTTGTTCTTTGGATCGAGTCAGAAACAGTCCGCATCCTGCTCGCAAAAGCGGGCTTCACAGAATTCTTAAACTGTAAAAAATCATTCTTAGTTTTAACACTCACCGGAACGCTATGATTTTCTGCAAATGCTATAATTTTATCAATATCTTTAATCTTTGACTCGACTTGATGAATGTATATTTTCTCCAATTCCAATTCGACAATTTCAGGAAGAACAATAACGACGTCGCTATCCCTCGCCGCATGAAACACACTGCGGCCCACCTCAGAACCGAGCATCTCACTTGAAAACCAAATGTTTGTATCCAAGATTAGAAAGCGCTTCATAGCCCCTCCAATAGAAATGCCCCTACAATGCAACTTGTGCACCATAAGGGCACTTTCAATCAAATTTATATGCAATCTTTAGGAATGAGGTACTGACATCACTCCACCCCACCGGCCAGCACCTGAACCTTCAGCCCACCCGTGGTGCGCAGGGTGTTGACCACCCTTTCCGCGTGGCGCTTGGATCGGCATTCGATGGTCAGGTCGATGTCGGTAGCCTTCACGGTCGCCGTGGTGAACAGGCGCTGGTGGGAGGCTTCGATGATGTTGCCGCCGGCCTCGCCCACCAGGCTGGTGATCTTGCCCAGCACGCCGGGACGGTCCGGGATGGCGATGCGCACGGCGATCAGCCGGCTTTCACGCACCAGCTGGCGCATGATCACCTGGGCCAGCAGACGGCTGTCGATATTGCCGCCGCACAGAACCAGCCCGACCTTCGATCCCTGGAACAGGTGCGGATGGGTCAGCAGGGCCGCCAGACCGGCCGCCCCCGCCCCTTCGGCCACCGTCTTTTCGATATTGAGGAACAGGGCCACGGCCTCTTCCACGGCCACGTCGGGCACCAGCACGATCTGGTCGACCAGGGCGCGGCAGATTTCCAGCGTCAGGGCGCCGACATTCTTGACGGCGATGCCCTCTGCAATGGTGTCGCCGCCGACCTCGATCGCTTCCCCCTTCAGGGCCTGGGCCATGGCCGGATAGGCTTCGACCTCCACCCCGATGATGCGGATATCGGGGTTCACGGCCTTGGCCGCCACGGCGATGCCGCTGATCAGGCCACCACCCCCCACCGGCACGACCAGCGTGTCCAGATGCGGGGCGGCATGCAGGATTTCCAGCCCGATGGTGCCCTGGCCGGCGATGACGTCGGGATCGTCATAGGGATGGACGAAGACCAGCCCCTCCTCCCGCGACAGACGCTCGGCCTCTGCCGCGGCCTCGGCCAGGACGGCGCCCTTCAGCACGACACGGGCGCCATGTTCCTCCGTCCGCTCCACCTTGGTGAAGGGCGTGCCTTCGGGCATGACGATGGTGGCGGGAATGCCCAGCCGGCCGGCATGATAGGCCACACCCTGGGCATGGTTGCCGGCCGACATGGCGACGACGCCGCGGCGGCGTTCATCTTCCGTCAGCTTGCGCAGCTTGTTCAGCGCGCCACGCTCCTTGAAGCTGGCGGTAAATTGCAGATTCTCGAACTTCACCCAGACATCGGCACCCGTCAGCTGCGACAGGGTGCGCGACGGCACACAGGGCGTATCCATGATGTGCCCGGACAGGGCCCGGGCGGCGTCGCGCACATCATCAAGGGTTACGGCCAGGGTGGGTGCAGGCGTGGTGGTCATGGAAGCTGTCTCCTTGGACACGAAGGACGATCCCGGGGCGATACCGCCCCAAGGACCCGCGGGTGCCCGTTCAGGTCCAGGCACTTCTCTGCTTCCTTGCTCTCACGCCCGGTTGTTGCTGACGAGACGATTTTTCACAGCGCAGACAGGCGTATACCATATCCCCCGCCGCCCGGCGTTTCGATGGTGAAGACATCGCCCGCCGCCATCTCCGCCATCGCCGTGGCCGACAGCACCTCCACGCGGCCATCCACCCGTTCCACCCGGGCCGCCCCTGGCATTGCATCGCCGCCGCCCGCCAGCCCATAGGGCCGGACGCGGCGATTGTTGGACAGGATGGCCGCCGTCATGGGTTGCAGGAAGCGGATGCGACGTTCCACACCTTCCCCGCCCCGCCATTGGCCGTCGCCGCCCGACCCGTGGCGCAGACGGAAGCTTTCCAGCAGCACCGGGAAGCGCCATTCCAGCACTTCCGGATCGGTCAGGCGGCTGTTGGTCATGTGGGTATGCACCCCGTCCGTGCCGTCAAAGCCGGGCCCCGCCCCCGACCCGCCGCAGATCGTCTCGTAATATTGATAGGTGTCGTTGCCGAAGGTGAAATTGTTCATGGTGCCCTGGGCCGCCGCCAGCACGCCCAGCGCACCATAAAGCGCGTTGGTCACGGCCTGGCTGACCTCCACATTGCCGGCCACGACGGCGGCCGGATAGCGGGGGTTCAGCATGCTGCCTTCGGGGATGATGATCTCCAGCGGCTGCAGGCAGCCATCGTTCAGCGGGATGTCATCATCGACCAGGGTGCGGAAGACATAGAGCACGGCTGCGCGCACGATGGCCGACGGGGCATTGAAATTGCCCTTCTGCTGGTCGGACGTGCCGGTGAAGTCGATCCTGGCCGACCGGGCGACCGGATCGATGGAGACGGCCACGCGTACATGCGCGCCGCTGTCCATTTCGAGATCGAAATGACCATCCTTCAGCACGCCGATGACCCGGCGCACCTGTTCCTCGGCATTGCGCTGGACATGGCCCATATAGGCGCGAACTGTTTCGAGTCCGAAAAGATCGACCATCTTCAACAGTTCGTCCCGGCCCCGCGCATTGGCGGCGATCTGGGCGCGCAAATCGCCCAGATTCTGGGCCGTATTGCGGGCAGGATAGGGGCCGGCGGTCAGCAGATCGACAACTTCGCGTTCCAGCAGCACCCCGTCACGGACCAGCAGGAAATTATCGATCAGGATGCCTTCCTGATCGATATGGGTGCTGTCGGGCGGCATAGAACCGGGGGTGATGCCACCGATATCGGCCTGATGCCCGCGGCTGGCCACCCAGAACAGGATGTCCGTGCCGGTCTTGTCGAACACGGGCGTCACCACCGTCACGTCGGGCAGATGGGTGCCGCCGCGATAGGGGTTGTTCAGCATCACGGCGTCGCCGGGGCGCAGGGTCGCCGCCCGCGCCTCGATCACGGTGCGCACGCTGTCACCCATGGAGCCTAGATGCACAGGGATATGCGGGGCATTGGCGATCAGATTGCCGCCCGCATCGAACAGGGCGCAGGAGAAATCCAGCCGTTCCTTGATATTGACGGAATGGGCCGTGTTTTCCAGCGCCAGGCCCATCTGCTCGGCGATGGACATGAACAGATTGTTGAACACTTCCAGCATGATGGGATCGGCATCCGTGCCCACGGCCACCCGCGCCGGCAGCGCCACCACCCGGCGCAGGACCAGCCCGCCGCGCGCCGTCACCCGCGCCTGCCAGCCGGGTTCGACCAGGGTGGTGCCCGTCGCCTCCGTCAGGATGGCGGGGCCGTCGATGGTCACACCTGGGGCCAGGGCGTCACGGTCATGCACGGCGACGGACAGGCATTCCCCGCCCATCCAGACGGGAACCTGGGCGCGCGGTGCGGGGGCCGGCCGGGCCGCCGGTTCATCGACGACCGCATCGGCCAGCTTTTCGCCGCTGGCGGCCACGGCTTCGGCCGACAGGCTTTCCACCACCAGCGGCCGGTCGGGCACATCAAAGCCGAAACGCTGCCGATGGGCGTCGGCGAAGGCGGCGCGCATCTGGCTTTCCGTGCCGAACGGCACCTCCAGCGCGGCATCGGTGCCCGCCACCTTGATGCGGGCCGTGTGGATCAGACGGATGGCATCGCCGGCCACGCCCTGTTCCTTCAGTTCCGCCGCCGCCTCCCCGCCCAGGGCCGCCAGGACGTCGGTCAGTTCGCCCAGCGCATCCGGCCCCAGGGTCCGTTCCACCGACCGGTCGCGCAAACTGCCCAGATCGGCCAGCCCCATGCCATAGGCCGACAGCACGCCCGCGAACGGGTGCAGATAGACGGTGGTCATGCCCAGCGCATCGGCCACCAGACAGGCATGCTGCCCCCCCGCCCCGCCGAAGCAGTTCAGGGCATAGCGGGTGACGTCATAGCCGCGCTGGACGGAGATATGCTTGATGGCATTGGCCATATTCTCCACGGCGATCTTCAGGAAGCCTTCGGCCAGGGCTTCGGCCGTCATCGCCCGCCCCGTGGCGGCCGATACCTCTGCTGCCATCGCGGCGAACTTCGCCCGCACCGCATCGGCATCCAGCTTTTCATCGCCGTTGGGGCCGAAGACGGCGGGGAAGAAATCCGGATGCAGCTTGCCGACCATGACATTGCAGTCGGTGACGGTCAGCGGCCCGCCGCGGCGATAGGCGGCAGGGCCGGGATTGGACCCGGCCGATTCCGGACCGACGCGCAGGCGCGCCCCGTCGAACCGGCAGATGGACCCGCCGCCGGCCGCCACCGTGTGAATGCGCAGCATGGGCACACGCAGGCGCACGCCGGCCACAACGGTTTCCAGGCTGCGTTCATAGGTGCCGGCATAGTGCGACACGTCAGTGCTGGTGCCACCCATGTCGAAGCCGATGATGCGGTCGAACCCTTCTGCCGCCGCCGTGCGCACGGCCCCGACGATGCCGCCGGCCGGCCCCGACAGGATGGCATCGCGTCCCTGAAACCGCCCGGCCTCCGTCAGGCCACCATTGGACTGCATGAAGTAAAGCGGGATGCCGGGCAGCGCATCGGCCACCTGCGCCACATAGCGGCGCAGGATGGGCGACAGGTAGGCGTCGGCCACCGTGGTGTCGCCCCGGCCTACCAGCTTCATCAGCGGGCTGACCTGATGGCTGGCCGATACCTGAGTAAAGCCGATCTGCCGGGCCAGGGCGGCCACGGCGGCTTCATGCGCGGGATAGCGATAGCCATGCATGAAGATGATGGCGCAGGCGCGGTAGCCTTCATCGAACGCAGCCTGCAACCCCCGCCGGGCGGCGTCCAGGTCCAGCGGACGGCGCACGGTGCCATCAGCCATGACCCGTTCCGGCACCTCCAGCACGCTGCTGTAAAGCTGCTCGGGCAGTTCGATCTTTCTTGCGAAGATCTTGGGCCGCGCCTGATAGCCGATGCGCAACTGGTCGCCCAACCCGTCGGTGATGACCAGCAGGGTCTTCTGCCCTTTACGTTCCAACAGCGCGTTGGTGGCCACGGTCGTGCCCATGCGCACAGCCTCCACCGCGTCGGCCGGCACCGGCGCGCCCGGCGCCACGCCCAGCAGGTCGCGGATGCCCTGCACGGCGGCGTCGCGGTATCGCTCTGGATTCTCCGACAGAAGCTTGTGGGTCAGCAGCGTGCCGTCGGGCCGGCGGGCCACGATGTCGGTGAAGGTGCCACCCCGGTCGATCCAGAATTGCCAGCGCCCACCCGTCATCACATGACCCTTCCCGTATTCAACCCATCTGAAAAGAGGGGCGGAGTGTGCCGGGAACGGGGGGTTGGCGTAAACCCCTGTTACAGATTGGCCCCATGGTCGGAACGGTTAAGATGGTGTGGCGGCAAGCCATCCATTATCGTGCAGCACCATTTGCAACAACCGCCCCTTCCCCCATCCATGCCGGCTCCCTTCCGCCCGTCCCGTCTTCTGGTGATCTGGCTTGCCGCGTCGATCGCGGTGGCGATCGCGGGACCGTTCGGCACGATCAATCTGCCGCTGTCCCTGCGCCTGCCTTATTGGCTGGGGCTGATCGGGATCAATACCCTGACCTGGACCCTGTGGTTCCGGTTCGGCGCCCGGTTGCTGGGCTGGAGCCCGGCCGCGCAGGTGCTGCTGGCGCTGGGCGGGATCGTCGTCGTCAACCTGCCGCTGCCGCTGGAGGTGGCGCTGGCCAACCGCGCCGTGGGGTCCAGCAACGGCGTCCCCTATTGGCCGGTCTACAGCAGTGCCGCCGGCATGGGTCTGGCCATGATGGCCGGCATCTTTGCCCTGAGATGGCTGCGCGGGAAGGAAGCGCCGGTCAACGCGGATAAGGTGGTCGAGGCGTCGCCAGCACCCGCGGCGATGGAGGCGCCAGCCCCTTCCCCGGACATGGCGCCGGAAACGCCGACCGGCGGCCTGCTGGCCCGTGCCGGGGTCACCGACCCCGCCCAGGTGCTGGCGGTGGAGGCGGAGGACCATTATCTGCGCCTGTATCTGGCAGACGGGCGCAAGCCGCTGGTGCTGTACCGGCTGCGCGACGCGCTGGCCGAACTGACCCCGCTGGACGGCGAACAGGTGCATCGCGGCTATTGGGTCGCGGGCCGGGCCGTGCGCGGCCTGGAACGGCGCGACGGGCGCAAATGGGGCCTGCGGCTGGAAACGGGCCTGCTGGTGCCCGTCAGCGCCACCTTCCTGCCTTCCGTGCGCAAGCGGGGCTGGCGGGAACTGAACCCGGCGTTGGAGTCCTGAAACGGCCTTGCCCCAACATCGTGAACCAAGGGATCGGATGAGATGAGATTTGCGGGCAAGGATCTGATCGGGGCGCTGCTGCTGGGGACATTGCTGTCGACATCGGCCCTGGCTGCGGCACCGCCGGACGCCATGCCGCGCCCCTTCGCCCCGGCGGAGAAAGGCACGCGCGTCCTTTATACCGGCGTCAGCCTGATCGACGGGCGCGGTGGACCGGTACAGAAGAACATGGCCGTGCTGACCGATGGCGACCGCATCGCCGCGGTTATGGCGATGACGAAGCTGGAGCCGGGTCACCGGGCCGGGGCCAGCATTGTCGATCTGGGCGGGGCCTTCCTGCTGCCCGGCCTGATCGACAGCCACCAGCATATGGCGACACCGCCCAATCGCGTGCGGGCAGAGGCACAGATGCGCCGCGACCTGTTCGGCGGTATCACGGCCGTGCGTGACATGGCCGACGATCTGCGCGCCGTCATGGAATATGCCCGCGCAAGCCGGGTGGGGGAGGTGCCGGGCCCCGATATCTATGCCGCCGCCCTGTTCGCCGGGCCGGATTTTTTCGATGATCCGCGCACGGCCGCCGCAGCCGAAGGGGTGAAGCCCGGCAGCGTCCCCTGGATGCGGGCCGTGGATGACCGGACCGATCTGGCCGAAGCCGTGACACTGGCGCGCGGCACTTCGGCCATCGCCGTCAAGCTGTATGACAATCTGCGCCCCGTTGACGTGCAGCGCATCACGGCAGAGGCGCACCGACAGGGCATGCGGGTCTGGGCCCATGGCATGGTGTTCCCCACCGCGCCCGATGCCGTGGTCGCGGCCGGCGTCGACAGCATCTCCCACACCTGCTACCTGGCCTATCAGGTGTCCGACCCGCGCCCTGCCACCTATAAGGACCGGCGGCTGGTGGAAGTGGAAAAGCTGAAGGGCGGCGATAATCCGGAGATGACGGCCCTGTTCCGCAGCATGGCGGAAAAGGGCATCGTCCTGGACGCCACGCTCCGCGTCTATCAGGAATATGATGCGCGGATGGCGGCCCATCCCGACATGAAGCCCCGCCCCTATTGCCCGCTGGACGTGGCTGCCGCCCTGACGGCGCAGGCGCGCCGGGCCGGGGTGACGGTGGTGACGGGCACAGATGGCGTACCGCCACCCGGCCACCCCTGGCCCGCCCTTTATGATGAACTGGACCTGCTGCATGCCCGCGCCGGCATGTCAACGGGCGAGGTCATCCGCGCCGCGACGCTGGACGGCGCCCGGGTCATCGGGCAGGACGCCGACATGGGCTCCATCGAGCCTGGAAAGCTGGCCAATTTCATCGTGCTGGCGGGTGATCCGCTGGCCGATCTGGGCAATCTGCGCAGCATCCGCTTCACTGTGAAGCGGGGGGCCCGCCTGGACCGCAGTGCCTATCGCCCCATTACGCCAGAGGAGATGCCCAAAGATGACTGACATCGCGCGCCGCCACCTGCTGCTGGCGGGGGCTGTCCTGCTGCCCGCCAGCCGCGCCCTGGCCGCCACTGCCCCCATCGACGGGCCGAAGGGCGCAACGACGATCCGCGAGATGCTGGTGGTCAACGCACTGGGCGGCCTGTCGAACCCGAATGCAAAGCCGGATGAGAAGGCGTCACGCGAGGAACGCCTGCGCATCGACGGCCGCGCCATCGGCGATGCCCGCCAGTCGGGCATGAACGCCGTCAATGTCACCATCGGCCATGTTGCCGGCCCCGACGAGCCGTTCGAGATGAGCGTGCGGGAGGTGGCGGAAACGCTGACCCAGATCCGCAACCAGGCGCAGGAACTGCGTCTGGTGCTGAAGGCCGCCGATATGGAACGGGCCAAGGCTGCCGGCCAGATCGGCATGATCCTGGGCTTCCAGAACGCCACCATGTTCGGGAAAGACGCGTCGCGCGTCGACCTGTTCGCCGATATGGGCGTGCGGGTCATGCAGCTGACCTATAACGTCCAGAACGATCTGGGGTCCGGCAGTCTGATGCCGGAGGATCAGGGCCTGACCGATTTCGGGCGGGAGGTGATGGCCCGCATCGAACAGAACCGGGTGATGGTGGACCTGTCCCATTCCAACCGCCAGACCTGCCTGGATGCGATCAAGGCGGCGACCCGGCCGCTGTCGGTCAACCATACGGGCTGCCGCGCCATCACCGACCTGGCCCGCAACAAGACGGATGAAGAGATGCGCGGCATCGCCGACAAGGGCGGTTTCGTCGGCATCTATTTCATGCCCTTCCTGGCCAAGGGCCGTATCGCCACGGCCAATGATGTAGCCGACCATATCGTCCATGCCGTGAAGGTGGCGGGCGAAGACCATATCGGCCTCGGCACCGACGGGGGCGTCACCTCCTATGACGACATGGACGCCTATATGGAGGAACTGCGCAAGGAGAACGCCCGGCGCGTGGCCCTGGGCATCGCGGCGGCGGGTGAAAGCGCCACCACCACGCCCTTCATCATGGATCTGCGCGGGCCCGGACAGTTCCAGAAACTGGCCGACCTGCTGACGGCCCGGGGGATGACCCCGCGCCAGATCGAAAAGATCATGGGCCGGAATTTCCTGCGCTTCGCGCGCGACACCTGGGGTTGACGATGATGAAGACCAAGGCCGCGATTATGCTGCTGACGGCGGGGCTTCTGTCCCTGCCGGCCATGGCATCGGATGATATCCGCTATCACAAGTCCTTCCCGGGCGCGCCGTTCTCTGAAGCGACGGAGGTGGAGGGCATCCTTTACCTGTCGGGTCAGATCGGTACCGATGCCAATCTGAAGCTGCCGGACGGGATGGAAGCACAGGCCCGTCAGACCATGGACAATATCAAGGCCGCTTTGGGCCGGCGCGGCCTGACCATGGATGACGTGTTCAAATGCACCGTCATGATGGCCGACATGAAACAATGGGGCGATTTCAACAAGATCTACGTCACCTATTTCAAACCCGACCGCCTGCCCGCCCGTTCCGCCTTCGGCGCCAGCGGTCTGGCCATGGGGGCGTCGCTGGAGGTGGAGTGTCTGGCTAAACTGCGCTGAAGCGCCCGGAGGTGCTTATTTTGTCGGCATTGCCGGAAAAATGGGCAGCAACCCCCAGGACTGGTAGGGCGCGCGGCACATAACCCCTTGATATTGAAGCGCCCCTGCACTTGGCACGCGGATAGCAAAGTACCTTCTGCACATGCGCGGGGATATTGGGCTCTCTCACCGGCTGACGACAGGCGGGTTGCATGATGTTGAAATTGGGGTTCCCGTTGGAACCTGGCTGGGGATCGACGCCCGGCAGTGGGGTGACCCGCTGCCGGGCGTTGTTTATGGGGGGAAGGTGGCTGCCGCCTGGATCGCCGCGTTTCCGACATCACCATGGCCGAAACCTTATCCACCCTCGTCATCACAACAATTGCAGCAAACTGGACCTGATTAATGTATGTTGTCGAATGTAATGCAGAACGTAATTGCCTTTACATGTATTGAAGTTCTTAGGGCGTCGCGATAATCGGGTATGCTGAATACGCCCGCAGTGAAGCACTCAAAAAAGCGGCGCACCTCAATTTCTGGCAGATTATAGCAGTCGACCTGGATAGCGATCTTTCTCCCACTTGTAGCAGGAAAATCCCTCGCCAGTTGCCCGTCTAGAGCCGCATCTATACAACCGTACAGCCGCTCTTGCAGACGAAGCAAACCAGCTTCGATGGGCGTATCCCACGGCCCCTCCTCAACAAGGACCATCCTCCATTGCCCCAGGCATGGCCCTTCGGCAATGAAATTAACCAAGGTATTTTGTTCATTTTCCATCAACGCCAACACGATATCCCGTCTATCTCACATTCCTTATGCTCGATGAAGGCGCTCCAGGCGTCAATATTGCATTATCGGCATTCTTTTTACCAGTGTTACTGACACCATGACTCGATGTCCGCCTCAAGTGAAATTGACCGGCGCCAAGAGATGCGTTTTATGATTTGCTTCCAATCCTTACTCCGTACTTTTTCCCGAAATCGGCTCGAGTTTTATCCCTAAACCGCCGCCGGCAGCCGGTACAGTACATGCCGGCGCAGCGGATGATCTTCGGCCAGGGACGGATGGTCGAAATCCCCGTCGGCATCATGGACCAGCCCGATCCGTTCCATCACGGCGCGGCTGGCGCGGTTACCGATAGTGGTGATGGCCACAATGTCCGGCAGCTTCGCCACCCTCAGCCCGAAATCCAACGCCGCCCGCGCCCCTTCCGTGGCCAGCCCTCGCCCCTGCCATTGCGGCCCCAGGCGCCAGCCCAGATCGATGGTGGGGGTGAAATGCGCCTCGAACCGGGTGGGTTGCAGCCCGATCATGCCGATCAGCGTGCCCCCGTCGCGCAGGCACGCCGCCCAATAGCAGAAGCCCAGCGCCGCCTGATAGCCCTGCTGCCGGCCGATCATGGCCGCCGTCGCCTCCCGGCTGATCGGCCCGCCCAGCCATTGGTTGACGGCGGCATCGGCATTGATGGCGGCGAAATCATCCAGGTCGCTGTCGCGCCAAGGACGCAGGATCAGGCGGTCGGTTTCGATCATTGCCCGGGTCATTTCGATGCATCAGCGTTTGCGCGGGCTTGGACGAGCGCTTGCTCCAATGCCCTTTTGACCGCATTTACCAAAACAATATCAGGATTTTTCAGGATTTGAATGTTTTCAGCACTGGTGGAAACAGTAAGGCAATAAGGAATTTTAAGAAAATCACCCAATTTATAGATCATCCAAATGATAAAAGCGAACGCAAGCATGAAAAATTCACCAAATTTTTCCATGAATTCATATAAAATATCCGGCATATCTGCAAATCCAAGGCCATAAACAACAACAGAAAGCGCTAAAGGCGTATGCACCAGCAACATAAAGATCCAAAATATAATGTGAGGCTCTCGGGTTATCGTAAGATTTATTATCTCCGAAAACCTAACTTTTGTGACATAAAAATCAATAAACTCACCACTCACACTGAATAAATTGTCGTAATTCTCAACTTTCTTTCGCACCCAGAATACCTTTCATACAGTCATTCAGTCAGTTTTCGAGACCTTCAAAAGCACTATAAACACGACCACCAAGAGAATATCACTTCATTTTAATCCACCATCCGCACCTGCGGCAACCCGATCCCCGCCGCCACCCGTTCGCGCAGCACGTCGCGGCGGAAGCGGTGCAGTTCGGCGGGGCGGCCGCCCGTGCGGGCCTCCTGCGTGCCCGTCGCCTCCACCAGACCGCCGGCCAGGACCAAGCGGCGGAAGTTCTGCTTGTGCAACTGCACGCCCGACAGCGCCTCCACGGTACGTTGCAGGCGGAACAGGGTGAATTGCTGGGGCAGCAGGTCGAACACCAAGGGCCGGTATTTCAGCTTGCCGCGCAGCCGGCCCAGCGCCACCGCCAGGATGCGGCGATTATCCTGGGCCATGGGCGTGCCCATCTGCGCGGCCAGATCGGGATCGTCCAGATGGCCGTTATCCAATGACAGACCCAGGCGCTGGCGGATGGCGCGGTCACGCCGCGCTTCTTCCACCAGACCGGCGCTGTAGAGCAGTTCATAGCGTTCCAGCACCCGCTCCGTATCCCACAGCTCCTCCTCCGCAAAGGTGGTGGAGACACGCTCGGCCCGCGCGGCGGCGATGGCAGCGTCCGGGGATGCGGCGATCCAGCGCGACAAGGCCGGCATGATGGTGCGGGTCAGGATGTCGGGCTTGCCGTCGCGCCAATCCTCCCACGGGAAGTAATCGTACCAGTCGTGCCATTCGGCGGCACCACTGCCCGACAGCGGCGCCTCGCGTACCAGCGCCATATAGCCGACGGAGACGACGCGGGCCCCGCCCTCCAGCTCGCGCGGGTCGCGATACTTGTCGCCGAAGGTGTAAAGCTGTTCGACATAGCGCAGCGGCAGACCCGTCTGTTCTTCCACCCAGCGGCGCAGACCCTGTTCCAGGGTGCGGTCGCGTTCGGCCGCAAACGGGCCGAAGGGCAGCGCGTCGAGGGCCGCCGTCGGGTCGCGCTGTTCGGGGGCCGCCAGATTGTGGGTCATGCGCCGCACGACCAGCACGCGCGGCACCTCGTCCGTCACCGCGACGATGACGGCGGTCAGACCCAGCACGGTCGAGTCGGCCACGGGCACGGGGGGCGGTCTCCCAGGTTGACGGGGTATCGAAACAGACACGGATTCGAAAAGAAAGCCGCAGTCGCTTGTAAAGCAATGGAATGCCGTATTCCAGCCCCCCGGCAGCACAAGCGTTTCAGTTCGTGAAACTGTCACCTCCGGGACTTTCTGCCGCAGTCCAAAAAGCGCAGAGTGGGCCCCGCGAACCGTGCCGGGGCCTTTGCAAACAACCGCCCCGACCCAAGACGCGGTGCCATTGTGGGAGATACGTCATGGCGTTCAAGCTCGAACAGCGTAAGTCCGAGCTGGTGGATCAGGTTGTCGCCAAGCTGCGCGCGCGCCTGTCCAAGGATAAGGCCGGCCTGGCCGAAGCATTCGTCCGGGCCTTTTACCGCAACGTGTCGCCCGACGACATGCTGCGCTCCACGGCGGACGAACTCTATGGCGCCGCCATCGCCATCATGCAATTCGGTGGCAGGCGCCAGACGGGCGAGGCTCTGGTCCGCGTCCTGAACCCGCGGGTCGACAGCGACGGCTGGCATGCCCACCACACGGTGGTGGAAATCGTCAATGACGACATGCCCTTCCTGGTCGACAGCGTTTCGGCCGAGCTGAACCGCCGCGGCCTGACGGTCCATCTGATCGTCCACCCCGTCATCCGCGTCAGCCGCGATGGTGACGGCCGTCTGACCGCCATCCATGACAATGGCCACACGCCCGACGATGCGCGGGCCGAATCCATCATGCATATCGAGGTGGACCAGCACACGGACCCGGCCGAGCTGGACGCCATCCGCGCCGGCATCGCCACCGTGCTGGCCGATGTGCGCGCGTCGGTCACTGATTTCCGCGCCATGCGCGCGCGCCTGGCCGAAACCCTGTCAGCCACCAAGTCCACCACCCTGCCGCTGGCGCAGGAAGAGGTAAATGAGGGCCTGTCCTTCCTGCGCTGGATGGACGAGGACCATTTCATCTTCCTTGGCATCCGCGAATACCGGCTGGGCCGGGAAAAGGATGAGGAGGTGCTGGACATCCTGGCCGGTGAGGGGCTGGGCCTGCTGCGCGACGACAATGTCAGTGTCTTCGACGGGCTGCGCTATTTCTCCACTCTGCCGCCGGAGGTGAAGGCCTTCGTCCGCCAACCCCGCTTCATGATGGTGACCAAGGCCAACAAGGACAGCACGGTACATCGCCGCGCGGCCCTGGATGCGGTCATGGTCAAGCTGTTCAACGACAAGGGGGAGGAGATCGGCGAGCGGCTGTTCGTCGGCCTGTTCACCAGTACCGCCTATAACCGGTCGGCCCGCGACATCCCCTTCCTGCGTCAGAAGGTGACGCAGGTGATCGAGCGGTCGGGCTTCGATCCGCATGGTCATGACGGCAAGGCCCTGGTCCATATCCTGGAAAGCTATCCGCGTGACGAACTGTTCCAGATCGGCGAACAGGAACTGTCCGACATCGCCATGGGCGTGCTGCATCTGCAGGAACGCCAGCGCGTCGCCCTGTTCGTGCGCAAGGACCCGTTCGAGCGCTTCGTCTCCGTCCTGATCTATGTGCCGCGCGACCGGTATGACACCGATCTGCGCCGCCGCCTGCAATCCATCATCGAAAAGGCCTATCACGGCACCAGCAGCCAGGCCAATGTCTCGCTGTCGGAAAGCATGCTGGCCCGCGTCCATCTGATCGTCCAGACCAATGCCGGCAAGGTGCCGGACGTGGATGTGGCTGACCTGGAAAGCCAGTTGATCGAGGCCGCGCGCGGCTGGCGCGACCGGCTGACCCAGGCGCTGGTGGAGGATAAGGGCGAGGCGGCCGGCCTGTCACTGGCCCGCAAATATGCCGCTGTCCTGCCCGCCTCCTACCAGGAGGCCTATACGCCTGACCAGGCGGTCGTCGACATCGCCCGGATCGAGCAGGTGCTGACCAAGGGCGGTATCGCCCTGAACCTGCACCGCCCGGTGGAGGCCGACGCCAACCAGTTGTATTTCAAGGTCTACCAGACCGGCGGCCCCGTGGAACTGTCCAAGGTGCTGCCCATGCTGGAGCATCTGGGACTGCGCATCCTGGCCGAGGGCGGCCCGTTCGAGGTGGAATTCCCCGGCGACGCACCCAATGTCTTCATGCAGGATTTCGACATGCGCACGGCCGATGGCCGCGCCGTCGAACTGGACCGCGTGAAGGCGGCCTTCGAGGACGCGTTCCTGCGCGTCTGGACGGGCGAGGCACAGTCGGACGGGTTCAACCGCCTGATCGTACAGTCCGGCATGGACTGGCGCGAGGTGACGGTGTTCCGCGCCTATGCCAAGTACCTGAAGCAGGCCAAGTTCGATTTCACCCAGGAATATATCGAAAATACCCTGTCCACCCATTCGCGCATCGCCCGGCTGCTGCTGGACCTGTTCCGCACCAGCCATGATCCGGCGGAGCTGGCCAAGCTGGGCCGGGACGAGGTGGATACGAAGCGCAAGGGCCTGATCCTGGAGATCGACCACGCGCTGGACGCCGTCACCAACCTGGATGAAGACCGCATCCTGCGCCGGATGCTGAACGTGATCCGCGCCACGCTGCGCACCAACTTCTTCCAGATGGGCGCCGACGGGAAGCCCAAGAGCTATATCAGCTTCAAGCTGGACAGCGGGTCGATCGACGACCTGCCCCTGCCGCGCCCGTGGCGGGAAATCTGGGTCTACAGCCCGCGGGTGGAAGCCATCCATCTGCGCGGCGGCAAGGTGGCGCGCGGCGGCATCCGCTGGTCCGACCGCAAGGAGGATTTCCGCACCGAGATCCTGGGCCTGATCAAGGCGCAGATCGTCAAGAATGCGGTGATCGTGCCGGTGGGCAGCAAAGGCGGCTTCATCGTCAAGAACCCCGTGCCGGCCAGTGCGGGCCGCGAGGCCGTGATGGCCGAAGTCATCGAATGCTACAAGACGATGATGCGCGGGTTGCTGGACATCACCGACAACCTGAAGAACGGCACGGTCGTCCCGCCCACCGATGTGGTGCGCCTGGACAGTGATGATCCCTATCTGGTCGTCGCCGCCGACAAGGGCACGGCCACCTTCAGCGACATCGCCAACGGCGTGTCGCGTGAATATGGCTTCTGGCTGGACGATGCCTTCGCCTCTGGCGGGTCGGCCGGGTACGACCATAAGGGCATGGGCATCACGGCCCGCGGCGCGTGGGAAGCGGTGAAGCGCCATTTCCGCGAGCTGGGCAAGGATATCCAGAACCAGGATTTCACGGTGGTCGGCGTGGGCGACATGTCAGGCGACGTGTTCGGCAACGGCATGCTGCTGTCCCGGCATATCCGCCTGGTCGCTGCCTTCGACCATCGCCACATCTTCGTCGACCCCAATCCCGACGCGGCCGTGGGCTGGGCAGAGCGCAAGCGCCTGTTCGATCTGCCGCGGTCATCCTGGGCCGACTATGACGCGACCAAGCTGTCGGCGGGCGGCGGCATCTTCGACCGCGGGGCCAAGTCGATCCAGTTGACCCCGGAAATCCGTCAGGCCCTGGATATCCAGGGCGAGCGGGTGACCCCGGCTGAACTGATGCGCGCCGTGCTGCGGGCCAGGGTGGAACTGCTGTGGCTTGGCGGCATCGGCACCTATGTGAAGTCCACGGACGAGAGCAACGCCGACGCCGGCGACAAGGCCAATGACGCCATCCGCCTCTCCGGCCGTGATCTGCGGGTGCAGGTGGTCGGCGAAGGCGCCAATCTGGGCTTTACCCAGCGCGGCCGTATCGAGGCTGCCCAGGCCGGCATCGCCATCAACACCGACGCCATCGACAATTCGGCCGGTGTGGATACGTCCGACCATGAGGTGAATATCAAGATCCTGCTGCGCGACGTCATGGATGGCGGCGGCATGACGCGCGAACAGCGCGACGTGCTGCTGGCCCAGATGACGGACGAGGTGGCCGACCTGGTCCTGGCCGACAATTACAAGCAGACCCAGGCGCTGACCATCGCCCAGGCCATTTCGGTGGAAACGCTGGAGGATCAGGCGCGCTTCGCCCGCACCATGGAAAAGGCCGGCAAGCTGTCCCGCGCCATCGAGTTTCTGCCCGATGACGAGGAGATATCCTCCCGCGCCAATGCCAAGCGCGGCCTGACAAGGCCGGAAACGGCCGTGCTGCTGGCCTATGCCAAGATCGACCTGTATGACCGGCTGCTGGCATCCGACCTGCCGGAGGATCCCACGGTCGCAACCGACCTGATGCGATACTTCCCCAAGGCGTTGCAGGAGAAGTTCCCCGACGCCGTGGGCCGGCACCAGTTGCGGCGGGAGATCATCTGCACCGCCGTCACCAACGGCATGGTCAACCGCGTCGGCCCCACCTTCACCTGGGAGATGGTGGAGCAGACCGGCCGCAGCGAGGGCGACGTGGCCCGCGCCTATCTGATCGTCCGCGACGCCTTCGGCCTGCGCAGGCTGTGGGACGCGGTGGAGGCCCTGGACACGGCTGTGCCGGCAGCCGTGCAGACGGCCATGATGCTGTATACCGGCCGTCTGATGCGCCGCGCCGTGCCCTGGGTCCTGGCCCATGGCGCCTATCCGTTGGATATCGCGGCGGAATGCGCCCGTCTGGCCCCGGTGGTCGAGGCGCTGACCGGCCATTTGCCCGATGTGCTGTCGCCGGCAGCCCTGAAATGGCTGGCGGAAACGGCGGGCAACTGGTCCAAGGACGGCGTGCCGGGCGACCTGGCCCGCCGTGTGGCCGCCCTGCCCCTGCTGGCGGCCAGCACGGACATCGCCGAAATCGCGGTGGAGGCGGGGCGCGACCCGTCCGACGTGGCCGGCCTGTATTTCGACCTGGGCGACCGCCTGGGCCTGGAATATCTGCGGGAGCGCACGGGCGAGGTGAAGACCGACAACCACTGGCAGCGTCAGGCCGTCGCCGCATCGCTGGATGACCTGTTCAACCTGCAGGCCCGCCTGACGGCGCGCGTTCTGACCCAGGTCAAGGGCGGCGATCCGTTCGACGCCTGGGCCGCCCAGCGCCAGGGACCGCTGGAGCGCATCCAGTCGCTGCTGACCGAACTGCGGGCCGTAGCCAAGCTGGACATTGCCATGCTGGCCGTGGCGGGACGGCAGCTGCGCGGGCTGCTGGCAGGGTGAGAAGCGTTGTCGGGGTTCGGCAAGAGCGTGTTTCCGTTGACCGGAATCACGCTCTTGCTTTCAGTTCCTCAGACGCCAGCGCCGCATCCGCGGCTTGGCTTCACGCGGCACGCGCCGCGCGGCGGCAGTCGCCGCCGGAGCGGTTTTCCAGTCAAAGGAAAACCGCTCTAAGCCTCACCCGCGACCTACAAAATTCCCGTAGGTCGCGGGTGAGCGATAAGCGAACCCCGACAGGGTGTCACCCCCGCTTGGGCGCCGGACGTGTGGCCACGAAGGTGGCCGTGCAGCACAGGATGGCGCCCACCAGCACCGGCACCCAGGCCTGCTTCGCCGTGAAAAAGACGAACAGCCAGGACAGGGCCATGACACACAGGGCCGCGATCTTGGCCCGCGTCGGGATGGCCCCCTGTTCGCGCCAGTCACGCAAGGGCGGGCCCCAACGCGGATGGTCCAGCAGTTTCTGCGCCTTTTCAGGATGGGAGCGGAAATAGGCCCAGAGCGCCACCAGCAGGAAAGGCGTCGTCGGCAGCACCGGCAACACCGCGCCGGCCATGCCCAGGCCGACACAGACATAGCCCAGCGCGATATAGAGAGGCCGCCAGCGGCGGCTGCTTGTCGGCTCGGTCATTCCGCTGCCTGCTGCCAATCGCAAATCATTCGCAACACTGTGACCCGACCTGCAGCGCTTGGCAAGGGTGTGTGGTTTTAGATCCCATGATAGTTAGGCAATTACCAAAGTGATAATTGCCATCCACCCCGTCCTCCTGATACTTAGGCACATGACTAACCTTCAAGCCACCTCCAGCCTCGACCGCATGTTCCACGCCCTGGCCGACCCGTCGCGCCGGGCCGTGCTGGAACGGCTGGCGGAGGGGCCGGCCAGCGTGGGGGAGCTGGCCAAGCCCCTGCCCATGGCCCTGCCCAGCCTGATGCAGCATCTGCGGCTGCTGGAGGATTGCGGCCTGATCCGCACGGAAAAGGTGGGGCGTGTGCGCACCTGCCGGCTGGAACCCCATGCCATGGACGCGGCCGGGGAATGGATCGCCCATCAACGGGCCGTCTGGGAAGCCCGGTTCGACCGGCTGGACGCCTATCTGCAGGTCTTGAAAAAACAGGAGGAAGTGCCCGATGACGACCCCGCCGCCCGCTGATCGCAGCATGGTGATCACCCGCACCCTGAACGCCCCGCGCCCGCTGGTGTGGAAGGTGCTGACCGACCCCAGGCACATCCCCTTCTTCTGGGGCCCCAACGGATTTTCCACGACCGTGCATGAGATGGATGTGCGGGTCGGCGGCTATTGGCGCTACACGATGCATGGATGGGGGAAGGATTTCGCGAACTGGATCCGTTACCGCACGGTAGAGGCGCCGACGCTGCTGGAATATGACCATGGCGGCGACGATCCCGATCACGCCCTGTTCGACGGGTCGATCCGGTTGGAGGAGGTCGGGCCGGACAAGACCCTGGTCACCCTGACCATGATCTGTCCGACGCCGGAAGCGCTGGCAGAAATCCGCCAGTTCGGGGCGGAGGAAGGCGGTCGGCAGAACCTGGAACGGCTGGAACGCCAGGTGCTGGTCAGCGACCGCGACCTGGGCATCACCCGCATCCTGGACGTGCCCCGCGCCCTGGTCTGGAAGGCCTGGACCCAGCCCGAACATCTGGTCCATTGGTGGTGCCCCCGCCCCTGGCGCACGACCCTCTGCCGCATGGATGTGCGGTCGGGTGGGGAGTTCTACACCCGCATGGAAGGTCCCGATGGTGGCGTGTCGGACAATCCCGGCAGCTATCTTCTGGTGGAGGAAGGCCGGCGCCTGGTCTTCACCAACATGATGGGGCCGGATTTCCGCCCCGTGGCCCCGGGCTTTCTGCCCTTTGTGGCCGAGATCACCTTCGAGGATCACCTGGGCGGCACGCGCTATACCGCGCGCGCCATGCACCTGGACGCCGACGGCGCCCGCCAGCATGCGGAGATGGGATTCTATGACGGCTGGTCGACGGCCATCGACCAGTTGCGGGACTATGTGAAGGGCCTGGCGGTGTAAGCGGTTCGGCGGTAATGCTCGCGCGCTGTGGTGTGGGGGATCGGCGGGTCGCGATCCCTCACTTCCAGATCGGCTTGCCGCTGCCGGGCAGGCCCAGCTTGCCCCACATGGCGCTGACCTTGTCGACCACGCCCGGATCCATGAACAGCTTCTGCCCCCATTCGCGGTGGGTTTCCGGCGGCAGCTTGTTGGTGGCATCCAGGCCGACCTTGCCACCCAGCCCGCTTTCGGGGCTGGCAAAGTCCAGATAGTCGATGGGCGTGCCCTCGATCATGGTCAGGTCGCGGACGGGGTCCATGCGGGTGCTGATGGCCCACATCACGTCCTTCCAGTCGCGCACATTGATATCGTCATCCACGACGATGATCCATTTCGTGTACATGAACTGGCGCAGGAAGGACCAGACGCCCATCATCACCCGCTTGGCATGTCCCGGATAGGCCTTCTTCATCGACACCACGGCGATGCGATAGGAACAGCCCTCCGGCGGCAGCCAGAAATCCACGATCTCGGGGAATTGCTGCTGCAACAGCGGCACGAACACATCGTTCAGCGCCTCGCCCAGCACGCTGGGCTCGTCCGGGGGACGGCCGGTGAAGGTGGACAGGAAGATGGGGTCGCGGCGCATGGTGATGGCCGTGACGGTGAAGGTGGGGAACTTCTCCACCGAATTGTAATAGCCGGTATGGTCGCCATAGGGCCCCTCATCCGCCTGTTCATCCAGGCTGACGAACCCTTCCAGCACGATCTCCGCCGTCGCCGGCACCTTCAGCGGCACCGTCTTGCAATCGACCAGATCGACACGTTTCCCGCGCAGCAGGCCCGCGAACTGATATTCCGACAGTGTGTCGGGCACGGGCGTGACGGCGGCCAGGATGGTGCCCGGATCGGCCCCCAGCACCACGGCGGCCGGCAGCGGATCGCGCTTGCCCGCCTGTTTCCAACGCTGATGGTGCTGCGCCCCGCCGCGATGTTTCAGCCAGCGCATGATGGTCTTGTTCCGGCCCAGCACCTGCATGCGGTAGATGCCCAGGTTGAAATTATCCTCCCGCGCGTCGCTGGGCCCCTTGGTCACCACCAGCGGCCAGGTGATCAGCGGCGCCGGCTCCCCCGGCCAGCAGGACTGGATGGGCAGCAGTGACAGGTCGACATCATCGCCGGTCAGCACCACCTCCTGGCACGGCGCCTTGGATACCGATCCCGGCCGCATGGCCATCACCTGCTTGGCCAGGGGCAGCAGTTCGAAAGCCTCGCGCAGCCCGCGCGGCGGTTCGGGCTGTTTCAGGAAGGCCAGCGTCTCCCCCACCTGGCGCAGCTCGTGCGGCTCCCGGTCCATGCCCCAGGCCACGCGTTCCACCGTGCCGAACAGGTTGACCAGCACGGGCATGGCGCTTTTCGTGCCATCGGCCTTGATCACATTCTCGAACAGCACGGCCGGCCCCTGTTCGGCCAGCAGGCGGGTCTGGATCTCCGTCATCTCCAGGACGGTGGAGACCGGCTCCTTGACGCGGACCAGCCGTCCCTCCTGTTCCAGGCGGGCGATGAAATCTCGCAGGGAGGCATAGGGCATGATCGGGCGGCCTTCAGGTTCCGGACGATGGTCGGGGCGTAACATCGGGGCCGGAACCGTGCCGGTCAAGCCCGCGACCGGCAACGGGACAATCGGTCCCGCCGAATGACATTGAAAATTTCAATGGATAGCGGAAAATATATCAATTTCACAGAATGACGCCTGCTCCCTATGGTCGCGCTGGTTCGTCTTCTGGGGGTATTTGCCATGGATGTCTTGCTGTCGGCGCCGATCCTGTTCTTCGGCCTGGGGGTTCTGATCGCACTGGCCGGCAGCCGCCTGCCCTTTCCCGACGGGTTCGGCAAGGCGCTGGCCGCCTTTCTGCTGGTCGCCATCGGGTTGAAGGGCGGGGCGGCCCTGTCCGGCGCGTCCATCGCGTCGGTGCTGCCGCTGCTGCTGACGGCGGCACTGATCAGCTTCGCCATGCCGGTACTGGGCTTCGCCCTGCTGCGCGGGCCGGTCGGGCTGGACCGGGTGAATGCCGCCGCCATCGCCGCGCATTACGGATCGGTCAGCCTGGTCACCTTCGTGACGGCCACCAAGCTGCTGGAAGCGCAGGGCATCGGTTTCGGCGGCCATATGGTGGCCGCCCTGGCGGTGATGGAGGGGCCGGCCATCATCACAGGGCTGGTCCTGGCTGGCCGTGTCGGCGTGGCCGCAAGGGCCGGCGGGGTGCAGGGCGACGGCACCCTGGCTCTGTCCGTGGGGGACGGCAATCTGGGACCGGCCTTTCGGGAAGCGGCCTTGAACGGGTCCATCCTGCTGCTGGCGGGCGCGCTGGTGGTGGGGGTGATCATCGGTCCGCCGGGCATGGCCAAGCTGTCGGGCCTGTTCGTGGCACCCTGGGACGGGGCCCTGTGCCTGTTCCTGCTGGACATGGGTCATCTGGCCGCCAGCCGGTTGCGTCAGGCGGCCGCCCTCAGCCTGCGGTTGGTCGGCTTCGGGCTGGTCATGCCCCTGCTGGGGGCTGCCATCGGCGTGGCGGCGGCGCTGGCCCTGGGCTTGGGGCTGGGCGACATGGTGCTGATGGTCACGCTGTGCGCTTCCGCTTCCTACATCGCGGTGCCGGCCGCCCTGCGCCATGCCCTGCCGGATGCGGACCCGGGCCTGTCGCTGCCGCTGTCGCTGGCCGTCACCTTCCCCTTCAACATTCTGGTCGGCGTTCCGCTCTATCTGGCGGTCTGCCGGCACCTGATCGGATCATAAATGCCGGTTCCCCTGCCCCCCTTCGACCTGGACCTGCTGCGCACCTTCATCACCATCGTCGATAGCGGCGGGGTGACGCGGGCGGCAGAACGGCTGGGCCGGACCCAGTCCACCATCAGCCTCCAGGTAAAACGGCTGGAGGAGGGGCTGGGCCGCCGCCTGTTCCAGCGCGAGGGCCGGTCATTCGAGATGACGGCGGAGGGGGAACAGCTGCTGACCTATGCCCGCCGCCTGCTGGGCCTGGCGGGAGAGGCGTGTGCCGCGCTGATGGAGCCGGAGGTGGGCGGCACCGTGCGGCTGGGCACGCCGGAGGATTTTGCCACCACCCACCTGCCCGACGTGCTGTTCCGCTTCGCCCGCGCCCATCCGCAGGTGGCGCTGGAGGTACGCTGTGACTTTACCGCCAACCTGCTGGACGGGTTCACCCAGGGCGATTTCGATCTGGTCCTGTGCAAGCGCGAACCGCAGGGCACGGGCGATGGCGTGCGGGTCTGGCGCGAACCGCTGGTCTGGGCCACATCGCCCCGGCTGCTGCTGTCGCCGGGGCAGCCCGTGCCGCTGGTCCTGGCCCCGGCGCCGGATCTCTACCGCCGCCGCGCGCTGGAAGCGCTGGATCGGGCGGGCCTGCCCTGGCGTGTGACCTATACCAGCCCCAGTCTGGCCGGCATCCAGGCCGCTGTCAGTGCCGGACTGGGCGTCACCATCCTGTCGCGGGACATGCTGATGGCGGGGTTCCAGCATGTGGACCCGTCGGTCGGACTGCCCGGCCTGTCGGACATGGAAATTGCGCTGTACCGCCGGCCGGGTGCGCCGTCAAAGGCCGTGGACCTGCTGGCGGACCATATGGTGCGGTCGCTGGAAAACCGGCCTAGAGCTGTTTTCGTTTGACCGGAAACAGCTCCGCCCGCGACTGAGGAAGACGAAAGGTCAGCGGGGCACCCGCCACACATCCGTGACCCGGACCTCCCGGTCCTCCAGTTCCCGCGTCGTCGGCACGGCGTAGGTGGCGACCTTGTCCAGGCCCTGGCCCGGCAGATAGGCGCGGCCGGGATCACCGACCAGCACGGTGACACCCGCCGCCGTCAGGTCCCGGAACCAAGCCAGCGCGGCCTCCGCGAAGGCCCGTTCGTAACAGACATCGCCGGCCAGCAGGATGTCGATGTCCGGCAGCGGGCGGCCGATGATGTTGTCGGTGATGCCGGTGACGGCGACACCGTTCAGATCGGCATTCATTTCCGTGGCCACGATGGCGAAGGCGTCGATCTCCACCGCCGTGACGGCGGTCGCCCCCGCCTTCATGGCGGCAATGGCGATCAGGCCGGATCCGGCCGCGAAATCCAGCACGCGCTTGCCGGCCACCAGCGCCGGGTCATCGGCGATCAGCCGGGCGATGGCCTGTCCGCCGGCCCAGGGAAAGGCCCAGAAGGGCGGTGGCACGCCATTCTTCTGCAGCCACTCCTCCGTCGCCTGCCAGATGGGGGTGATTTCGGTGGCCTGCCAAAGCTGGATATCGGGCCGCATCGGCACCGGGGCCGGCACGGTATGGGCACGGATGAAGGTGGCGGGATCGGAGACAGGCGGTTCAGTGACGGCTGGGGATAATGGCAAGATCCGCGACCCGCAGCATCTGCTGCATATAGGGTTTGGGCAGGCCCTGGTTCCCGCCGGGGGCATAGCCACCGCCGCCATGGCTGGCGGGCGGCAGGCTGGCGATGCCGACAATGATGGCGACCAGCAGCGCCATGCCGACGAAACGGGCGGCCTTGAAGGTGGCCAGACTGTCGGCCGGGTCGTTCATGTCCCAGCCCTTCACCTGCATGGCCATCAGCGCGCCGGTGACGGCCAGGGGCACGGCAATTCCCCAGAACATGCCCGTCGGTTCCAGCGCCACCAGCCACAGGGCGAAGGCCCCGGCATAGAAGCCGCCGACCCAGCGGCGCGAATCATTGCCGAACAGCAGGGCCGTGGACTTGATGCCGACATGGGCGTCGTCCTCCCGGTCCTGATGGGCATAGATCGTATCATAGCCCAGCGTCCACAGGATGCCGCCGGCATAGAGCATCAGCGGCTGCCAGCCCAGGTCGCCGCGCACGGCGGCCCAGCCCAGCAGGGCACCCCAGTTGAAGGTCAGACCCAGAAAGGCCTGCGGCCACCAGGTGATGCGCTTCATCAACGGATAGGCGCCGACCAGCAGCAGCGATGCCGCGCCCAGCGCAATGGCGAATCCGTTCAACTGCACCAGGATCAGCAGCCCGACCAGCAATTGCGCGATCAGGAAGGCGATGGCCTGCCGGACAGAGACCTGCCCGCTGGGGATAGGGCGGACGCGGGTGCGTTCCACCCGGGCGTCCAGCTTATGGTCCAGGATGTCGTTGACGGTGCAACCCGCCCCGCGCATGACCACGGAGCCCACGCCGAACAGGGCCATCAGCCACAGGTCGGGCCAGCCACCGGCCGGAGCGGCCAGCGCGATGGACCACCAGCCGGGCAGCAGCAGCAGCCAGGTGCCGATGGGCCGGTCCAACCGCATCAGCCGTGCATAGGGGCGCCACGCCACCGGCAGGTAGCGGTCGATCCAATCGCCGGCCCGAATATCGGTATGGCCGGTTCCAGTGTCGGTGGCGTGCGTCATGGGCGCATTCTACGCTCTCTGCCTGCCGGCGGAAAGTGCTGCCCGTCACAGCGGTGCCGTTTGGGTCGATTGCCCGTCCTGCGGCCGCCATGGCTTGACCTGCGACATCATCGCCGTTAATCAAAACCTGCTCTGGCGGAGCCGTGGGGTGCAGGCCACCCCGTCAACTAAGTGCCCCGGATCGGGTCGGGAACCCGGCAAGGGAGGCACCGTGACAGGCCAGAACAACAATACCACAACCATCGACCGCAGCCGCCAGGTGGCGCTGTTCAGCCGCTACGACCAGCCGGCCGTGAATATCGCGGCCATCGCCGACTGTGCCGATTTCGTTCCGGCAGCCAAGGCGGCGGGCATCCCGCCCTTTGCCCGCGTGCTGCATGCCATTGGCCGCGTCAGCCTGGAAATGCCGAATTTCCGCCTGCGCCTGCTGGAAGGGCGCGTGTCGGAGGTGAAGGAATTGACCCTGTCCTATACGGTCATCGGCCGGGACGGGAACCTGAACTTCTCCTCCATCCCCTACCGGCCGGACTTCCAGGCCTTCCTGGCGGATTATCTGACCGACCGGGAATTGGCGCGCAATGCCGTGGAACTGCGCCTGAAGCCGCTGACCACGCGGGATTTCATCTTCACCACCTGCCTGCCATGGCTGCGTTTCACCTCCATCCAGCATCCGATGGCGCGATTCGGGGATTGTTCCATTCCCAACATCGCCGTCGGCAAGTTCCGGCATGGGAACGGGCGGGTGGATTTCCCCGTTGCCATTCAGGCCCATCACGGTCTGGTGGATGGCATCCACATCGCCCAATTCATCGCCCGGCTGGAACAGGTGCTGGGCGATGCCGTCAACGATCCGACCCGCTAGAGGCCGGACGTCTTTTCAAAAAACAAGGATGTTCAGCATGACCGACCGTTCCAACCGCCAGGGCTTTGCTACCCGTGCGATCCACGCCGGCCAGCAGCCGGACCCGACCACGGGCGCCATCATGGTGCCCATCTACGCCACCAGCACCTTTGTGCAGGAAAGCCCTGGCGTTCATAAGGGCTATGAATATGCCCGCAGCCAGAACCCCACCCGCATGGCCTATGAAGCCTGCGTGGCCGATCTCGAATCGGGTCACCGCGGCTATGCCTTCGCGTCCGGTCTGGCGGCGGAGGCGACGATTCTGGAACTGCTGGATGCCGGGTCGCATGTCATCGCCTCGGACGATCTTTATGGCGGCACCTACCGGCTGCTGCACCGGGTGCGGGGGCGCACGGCCAACCTGTCGGTGACCACGGTCGACCTTTCGGATCTGGCGGCCGTGGAGGCCGCGATCCGGCCGGAAACGAAGATGATCTGGGTCGAAACGCCGACCAACCCGCTGCTGAAACTGGCCGACCTGGAAGCGCTGGCCCAGCTGGCGAAGAAGCGCGGCCTGATCTCCGTCGCCGACAATACCTTCGCCAGCCCCTGGCTCCAGCGACCGCTGGAACAGGGATTCGACATTGTCGTGCATTCGGCCACCAAATATCTGAACGGCCATTCCGACATGGTGGGCGGCATCGCCGTGGTGCGCGAGGCCGGCGAAATCGCCGACCGCATGGCCTTCCTGCACAATGCCGTGGGTTCGATCCAGGGACCGTTCGACAGTTTCCTGGTCATGCGCAGCCTGAAGACGCTGGCGCTGCGCATGGAACGGCACTGCCAGAACGCCGCCCAGGTGGCCGAATGGCTGGAAAAGCATCCGTCGGTCGCCAAGGTCCGCTATCCATTCCTGCCCAGCCATGCCCAGCATGATCTGGCCCGCCGCCAGATGCGGGCCGGTGGCGGCATGGTGACCATCCATCTGAAGGGCGGGCTGGAACCGGCGCGCCGCATGCTGGAACGCACGCAACTGTTCAGC
This sequence comes from Hydrogenophaga intermedia, assembly GCA_943371025.1. GTDB lineage: Bacteria > Pseudomonadota > Alphaproteobacteria > Azospirillales > Azospirillaceae > Niveispirillum. The sequence goes on along the minus strand of CALRTC020000002.1, from coordinate 258,338 downwards.
CTGGCCGAAAGCCTGGGCGGGGTGGAAAGCCTGATCGAACATCCGGCCATCATGACCCATGCCAGCATCCCGGCCGAACAGCGCGCCGCCATCGGCATCGATGACGGTCTGGTCCGCCTGTCGGTGGGAGTGGAGGATGTGGCAGACCTGATCGCCGATCTGGATCAGGCGCTGCGATAACAGAACAAAAAAATGGCGCCCGGATTGGGGCCGGGCGCCAGTTGTTCAGCAATCCATACACATACCGCCTACATGGCGACTCACCACACCAAGTTCAGGGTCGGACTTCCCAAGCGAACTCGACATGGCAAGGGGTGTTCGGCATGGCCGCGATGGGGTTCATCTGCAACCACGTCCAGAATTCCTTGAACGCCAGCTGGGGACGGGCCTGAGCATAGGTACCCAGACGGCTCGCAACCCGGTCGCTTAGCGTGCGCGTCACTTCCTCGTAGGCGACTTCCGGTACGCCATGGGCGACCTGGACATCACCGGTACGGGGATCAGCAGCCCGGAAAGAATGGGCGCCGTCGCGAAACGCATATGCAACTCTGATCGGTTCGTCTTGATACATCCTGTCCGTCCTCCGCCGGAGCACGAATTTTATGTACCAAATCCCCCTCAAGACGGAAAGGAAAAATCCATTGCGCGATACGCAGTGCAGCAATCCGTCTTCCGGCGGTCTGATATTGAAAGACAGTTTCAAACGAGCGTGCGTTTCCGGAAACTGGAAACGTTCTCAATCGATGACGATCCGGGGTGCTGCACGGCGGGCACCGCCACTGATCTTGTCCCAGACGCGGGCCGCGATCGTGCGGTAAACCTTTGCATGTTCACTGTTTTGCTGGGACATCACGATGGGCGCGCCGCCGTCGCTGGTCTCCCGGATGACGATATCCAGCGGGATTTCGCCCAGGAAGTCGATGCCCAGCTTTTCGGCCTCTGCCCGGGCGCCGCCATGGCTGAAGATGTCACTGCGGTGTCCACAGTTCGGGCAGCAGAAATAGGACATGTTCTCCACGATGCCCAGCACGGGCACATCTACCCGTTTGAACATGTTCAGGCCCTTGCGGGCGTCCAGCAGGGCAATGTCCTGCGGCGTGGACACGATCACCGCCCCGGCCAGCGCGACATTTTGCGCCAGCGACAACTGGGCGTCGCCCGTGCCGGGCGGCATGTCGACCACCAGCACATCCAGCTCGCCCCAGGCCACATCGCGCAGCATCTGCTGAATGGCGCCCATGACCATGGGGCCGCGCCAGATCATGGGTGTGTCTTCCGCCACCAGGAAGCCCATGGACATGACCTTGACGCCGTAATTGACCAGGGGCTTCAGCACCTTGCCGTCCATCGTCTCCGGCTTGCCCGACAGGCCCATCATGCGCGGCAGGGACGGGCCATAGATATCGGCGTCCAGCAGACCAACGCGCAGCCCGTTGGCGGCCATGCCCAGGGCCAGATTGACGGCGGTGGTGGATTTGCCCACGCCCCCCTTGCCCGAGGCCACGGCGATGATGGCGCGCACGCCGGGCACACCCGCCCTGGTCGGGCGCGGCGGTTGGGCGGGGGCCGGGCCGTGGCTGTGGCCCTTGTGGTCATGCCCCTTATGGCTGTCGCCCCCCAGCTTGGGCGGGGCGCGATGGGCCGTCAGCATGGCGGTGACCGAGGTGACGCCGGGCAGCGCGTCCACGGCCCTTTCCGCCGCCTGCCGCAGCGGTTCCAGGGCCGCACCCCTGGCGGGGTCCACTTCCACGGCGAAGGCGACATTGCCTTCCTTCACCACCAGGCCCGAAATCATGCCCAGCGACACGATGTCGGCACCCCGGTCGGGGTCCTTCACGGCACGCAGCGCGTTCAGAACCTGTTCTTCATTGACGGTGGCCATGGTTGAAAACCCCGCTTTCTTCCCAATATCTGCAAGCACCGACAGGCCATGGGCCTTTCGCTGGCGCGCCGCGATATATAGGGTGGCAACGGCAGCATAGAAAGCGTCCTGTCCTTGCGGGCAGGCCTGTCGGTTTGGCAGTTTGTGGGTCCAATCACCAAAGGGTCGGGAATATGCCCTGGAATAATCAAGGTGGCGGCAATGGCGGCGGACCCTGGGGCTCACCCCCGGGGGGCGGCGGCAATGGCAACGGCAACAACCCCTGGGGTCGTCCGCCGGGCGGCGGGCAGCAGCCCGGAGGCCCGGACCTGGAGGAATTGCTGCGCAAGGGTCAGGAGCGGTTCAAGAACCTGACTCCCGGCGGCTTGGGTGGCGGCAAGGGCATCCTGCTGGGTGTTGTGGCGCTGGGCCTGATCTGGGGCCTTTCCGGCATCTATCGCGTACAGCCGGACGAGCAGGGTGTGGTCCTGCGATTCGGCCAATATACGCGTACCGAGCAGCCGGGTCTGCGCTATCACCTGCCCGCGCCGATTGAAACGGTGGAGACGCCGAAGGTCACCCGCGTCAACCGGCTGGAGATCGGCTATCGCTCCGCCGTCGACAATCGCCGCGGCGGTGGCGACGTCATCGACGAAAGCCTGATGCTGACCGGTGACGAGAATATCATCGACATCGACTTCACCGTCATGTGGGTGATCAAGGATGCTGGCAATTTCCTGTTCAAGATCCGCGAGCCGGAACTGACCGTGAAGATGGCGGCCGAAAGCGCCATGCGCGAGGTCATCGGCCGCACCGACATCCAGCCGGCCTTGACCGAGGCGCGTCAGGAGATTGAACAGCAGACCCGGTTGCTGTTGCAGACCATGCTGGACGAATACCAGTCGGGCATCGAAATCAGCCAGGTGCAGTTGCAGAAGGTGGACCCGCCCGGTCCCGTCGTTGACGCCTTCAACGATGTGCAGCGCGCCCGCCAGGATCGCGAGCGTCTGCGCAATGAGGCAGAGGCCTATCGCAACGACATCATCCCCCGCGCCCGCGGTGAGGCCGAGCAGCTGATCCAGCAGGCCTCCGCCTATCGCGAGCAGGTGGTCAGTCTGGCCCAGGGTGACGCGCAACGCTTCGCCCAGGTCATGGCCGCGTACAACCAGGCGCCGGAAATCACGGCACGGCGCATGTATCTGGAAACCATGCAGGAAGTGCTGAGCGGTTCCAACAAGATCATCATCGATCAGGGCAAGGGCGGACCGGGCGTCGTGCCCTTCCTGCCCTTGCAGGAACTGACCAACCAGCTCCGCCAACAGACGCCGGCCGCACCGGCCGCGCCGCGCCAGTAAGGGGGACGCAGCATGAGCAGCAAACTGATCGCCGCAGGCGTCGCCGTCGCCGCCGTCGCCATCCTGGCCTCCTCCTCCCTGTTCGCCGTCAACCAGACGCAGCAGGCGCTGGTGCTGCAATTCGGTGAATGGAAGCGGACAATCCAGGAGCCGGGTCTGCACGCCAAAATCCCGTTCGTGCAGAATGTCGTTTTCCTGGATGCCCGCGTTCTGGATGTCGATCCGCCCGTCGAACAGGTCATCCTGGCCGACCAGAAGCGGCTGGAGGTCGATGCCTTCGCCCGCTACCGCATTACCGACCCGCTGCAATTCTACCAGTCGGTCGGCAATGAGATTGTCGCCGAACAGCGTCTGGCCGCGACCGTGAATTCGTCGCTGCGCCGCGTGCTGGGCAATTCCACCCTGCTGGCCGTCCTGTCCAAGGAACGCGGCAAGGTGATGACCGACATCAAGGCGCAGGTGAACCAGGAGGCGGCGCGCTTCGGCGTGGAGATCGTGGATGTCCGCATCCGCCGCGCCGATCTGCCCGATGCCACGTCGGCCGCCGTCTATGAGCGCATGCGGTCGGAACGTGAGCGCGAGGCCCGCGAAGCCCGCGCCCAGGGCAGCGAGCAGGCCCAGCAGATTCGCAGCCGCGCGGAACGCGAACGCACCGTCATCCTGGCGGAAGCGCAGCGCGATTCACAGGTGCTGCGCGGCGAAGGCGACAACCAGGCCATCCGCATCCTGGCCGAGAGTGCCGGCAAGAACCCGGAATTCTATGCCTTCTACCGTTCGCTGGAAGCCTACAAGGTGGCCATGAAGGGGGAGAACACGCAGATGGTCCTGTCGCCGGACAGCGAGTTCTTCCGCTATTTCAACAACACCACCGGCGTCGCCAAGCGTTGATGGAAAGGCCGCGCGGGCGATTTTTCGCCGGCGCGGCCTTTTAATTGCGGGTTCTGCCTTGAAAGATTTCCTGACCGCGCTGGCGCTCGTCTTCGTCATCGAGGGGCTTTTATACGCCGTGGCCCCCAATTCCATGCGCGACATGGCCGGGCGCATTACCGGCATGGACCCGGTGATGCTACGCCGGGTGGGGCTGGCCGCGGCCATTCTGGGCGTTCTGGCCGTGGCCGTGGTGCGCGGATAGGACCGCCTGGGACCGACCTTTCCAGTCCGCGACGAAGGAAGGCTTCGCAGCGGGGCTTCGGCAGCCTATATTCCCTGGTGTCGGTGGTCCCCTTTGGGCCGGGCTGCCGGTGCGCGCCTCCGATCCGGGGCGCGGATGACCGGCCCCTGGAGATTGACGTGACCGCGTTCTTCCGCTCCCGTCCCGCCGCCCGTCTGGCGGCCGCCTTTGCGGCTTTGCCGCTGGTCGCGACCCTGCTGGTCGCCACCCCGGCCCCGGCGCTGGCCCAGCGCGGTGCGCCCGAGAGTTTCGCCCCCCTGGCCGAAAAGACCCTGCCGGCCGTGGTCAATATCTCGACCAGTCAGACCATCCAGGCCAAGCCGGGTGGACGCGGCGCCGTGCCCATGCCGGACTTCCCGCCTGGTTCCCCGTTCGAGGATTTCTTCCGCGACTTCATGGAACGCCAGCAGGGCCAGGGTGCCCCGCGCAAGGCGCAATCGCTGGGTTCCGGCTTCATCATCGATGCGTCGGGCTATATCGTCACCAACAACCACGTCATTGATGGTGCCGACGAGATCACGGTCATCTTCCAGGATGCCGACCAGACGGAGCTGAAGGCCAAGCTGATCGGCACGGACAAGGAAACCGATCTGGCGCTGCTGAAGGTTGAAACCAAGCAGAAGCTGACGCCCTTGAAATGGGGTGACAGCGACGTGCTGAAGGTGGGCGACTGGGTCGTGGCCATCGGCAACCCGTTCGGCCTGGGCGGCACCGTCACGGCCGGCATCGTCTCGGCCCGCGCCCGCGATATCGGTGCCGGCCGCTTCGATGATTTCATCCAGACTGACGCCGCCATCAATCAGGGCAATTCCGGTGGCCCGCTGGTCAATCTGGCCGGCGACGTGGTGGGCATCAATTCCGCCATCTACAGCCGCACCGGCGGTTCCGTCGGCATCGGCTTCGCCATCCCGTCCAGCATGGCCCGCACCGTGATCGAGGAGATCCGCAAGGCCGGCAAGGTGCGGCGCGGCTGGCTGGGCGTGCAGATTCAGTCGGTGACCCCGGAAATCGCCGAAAGCATGAGCCTGCCCAGCCACAAGGGCGCCTTGGTCGGCACCGTGACGGAGGGCAGCCCGGCCGCCGCCGCCGGCCTGAAGCCCGGCGACGTCATCCTGACCTTTGACGGCAAGGAGGTTGCCAATAACCGCACCCTGCCGCGCATGGTGGCCGGCACGCCGGTGGGCACCAAGGTCAATGTCGGCATCTCCCGCAAGGGCGCGCCGATGAATGTTGCCATCACGCTCGCCGAATTCCCGGAAGATCAGATCGCCGCCGCCGAGGAAGGCGAGGAGGAGGGCGAGCCCGCGCCCAAGCCCGGCGCCGTGCAGCAGCAGATCGACGCGCTGGGCCTGACCGTCTCCACCATCACCCCCGACCTGCGCAAGCAGTTCGAGGTGGCCGATGGCGTGAAGGGCGTGGTCATCACCAAGATCAACCAGAATGCCCCGGCCCAGACGCGCCAGCTTCGTCCCGGTGACGTGGTGCTGGAGGTCAGCCAGGCCCCGGTGACCACGCCCACGGACGTGCAGGACCGCGTCGCCAAGGCCCGTCAGGCCGGCCAGAAGGCCGTATTGCTGCTGGTCGAACGCAAGGGCGAGCAGACCTTCCTGGCCCTGGCGCTGGAACAGGACAAGTAAGCACCGGCCTTACGGCTTGTTGAGAAGGACCCTGGTCCTGTCCAGTTCCGCGCCGGAAAGGCGGGAATTGGGCGGGACAGGGCCCTTTCCGTTGAGGTAGTCCAGAGGCGTCACCCCTTCATCATCCTTGACGGTCGGATCGGCCCCGGCCTTCAGCAAGGCCTCGATGACGGCCAGTCCGGCATTGGCGGCGGCGTAATGCAGGGCCGTGCGCTGGCCGTGCTTGGGGAGGGTGAATTCATCGGTCACATCCGTCGCAGCCCGGACGTCGGCACCATGGGCCAGCAGCCAGGCCACAGCCTCTGCCTGGTCCGCTTGGGAAGCCGCCATCAGCGGCGTCTTGCCGAAGCCGTTACGAACGTCCACGCCGTCGATCGCCACGGTATCGGCCAGCAATTCCGGCCGCAGGGCTGCCGACAGATGCGACAGCGGGTCGATGCCAGCGGTAACCGCGCAACGGCTGAAGGCATCCTTGCCATCGCCCCGCCGGACAATGGCGGCACGCACCGTGTCCAGAGGCGCGCCGTCGACCAGCAGGGTGCGGGCATGGTCGGCCGGCGGCGGTCCGCCCCCGCAATCGGCGCCCCAGGCCAGCGCAAACAAGGCGTTGCGTGCCCTTTCGTCGGCCCTGTCACCCTGCAAGGGGCGATAGAAATCGGTCAGCGCGAGAAGGGCCGCCTGATAGACGGGCAGGATGCGCGACAGGGCAACCCGGTTGCCGGCCGACAGATAGGACCAGGTCTGATAGGGCAGCGGCCCTTGCCTGGGGGCCGGTGGCATCTGTGACGGGTCCAGCCTTGCCTGTTCCAGGATGGCAGCCTGCTGTCCTGCCAGGGCATAGCGCAGGCTGCCCCCATGGTTGGCCAGGAAACCGCCGTCCGCCAGGGTGGCAGCGCGGATGAAATCCTGCACTTGCCCGTCGGGGAACCCCTCCACATGGCCGCGCCCCCAGTCGCAGCCCGATCGCGGCAGAAAATTGTCCCGGTTGCTGCCGAACTGCGGTTCCGTCGCGGCCAGCAGACCCGGCCGCCGCCGCAATACGTCGCAGGGAATGGCATAGAAGGCCGATTGCGTCTGCACCACCCCGGCACTGGACAGCAGCCGCAGCAGCGCCACCAGACTGTCGTCCGTGCCGTCATAGGTAGCGGGGGCGCCCAGCACCTGTTCCAGATAAGGATCGTTCTGACCGGTCAGCGCCGCGGTCAGGTCATGCACCAGCCGGTCGATCTCCGCCTTCGCGTCGGGTCGGAAGGCATGCAGGAACAGCAGCCGGTCCAGGCTGATCAGCGGCGTGGACGGGTTGCGGGTGGCGGCCTCGGCGGCGGCCGGGTCGCGGCCCATCCGGGCAATCGCCTGTTCATACCCCTCATCGGCGGCGACCGGCATCGTGATCAGCAGCAAGCCGGCGGCCAGCATGGCCAGGGTGCGGCGCAGGGTCATCTGAAACGGTTCTCCGTTGGGTATCCGCGGTGCAGCCTATCAGCACGCCAACCGTGCGGATACCGAAACACCCGCCCTTGACACCTTGCCTGTTTCTCCCGCAGTTTCCATCCCGTCCAAGGGGAACCCCGGCAAGGGGCTGAGACACCGCATGGACCGCCAATGGGCGGCACCGGCGCGGGAACCCTTCGAACCTGATCCGGGTCGTACCGGCGTAGGGATGGAAGCATAGGGCCCCGTTTGCCCCCGATGTGCCGCCGCACCTTCGTGCCAAGCCCGGATCTCCATTCAACGGGAGGTCCAGATGCCAGATACCAATATCCCCGATCCCGAATTCCGCGTCACCACCGGCCCGCTGCCCGCCAGCCGCAAGGTGCATGTGGCGGGGGAGCGGTTCCCCGATATCCGCGTCGCCATGCGCGAGATCGACCTGTCGCCCAGCGCCAACGAGGCGCCGGTGCGCGTCTATGACCCGTCCGGCCCCTATACCGATCCCGCCGTGCGCACGGATATCCGCCAGGGCTTGGCCGAGTTGCGCCGGTCCTGGGTGGAAGCGCGCGGCGATGTGGAGACCTATGACGGCCGCAGCGTGAAGCCGGAGGATAATGGGCTGCGCGAAGGCCAGGAAAGCCCCGTGCCCCTGTTCGACCGCGCCGGCCGCCGACCCTTACGCGCCAGGGACGGGGCGAACGTGTCCCAGTTTCACTATGCCCGCAAAGGCATCATCACGCCGGAGATGGAATATGTCGCCATCCGCGAGAATCTGGGCCGGCAGCGCCGGGCCGAACAGGCGGCGCGTGACGGGGAGGATTTCGGGGCATCCATCCCCGATTACGTGACGCCGGAATTCGTGCGGGACGAGATTGCGCGCGGCCGCGCCATCATCCCCAACAATATCAACCACCCGGAAACCGAACCGATGATCATCGGCCGGAACTTCCTGGTGAAGATCAACGCCAATATCGGCAATTCGGCCGTCACCTCCTCGGTCGCGGACGAGGTGGACAAGCTGGTCTGGGCCATCCGCTGGGGGGCCGACACGGTCATGGACCTGTCCACGGGCCGCAATATCCACACCATCCGGGAATGGATCATCCGCAATTCCCCCGTCCCCATCGGCACCGTCCCTATCTATCAGGCGCTGGAAAAGGTGGATGGCAAGGCGGAGGACCTGACCTGGGAGATTTTCCGCGACACCCTGATCGAACAGGCCGAGCAGGGGGTGGATTATTTCACCATCCATGCCGGCGTGCGGCTGGCCCATATCCCGCTGACGGCAAAACGGGTGACGGGGATCGTCAGCCGGGGTGGGTCCATCATGGCCAAATGGTGCCTGGCCCATCACCAGGAGAACTTCCTCTACACCCACTTCGATGAAATCTGCGAGATCATGAAGGCGTACGATATCGCCTTCTCCCTGGGCGACGGGCTGCGCCCCGGCAGCATTGCCGACGCCAATGACGCCGCCCAGTTCGCGGAGTTGGACACGCTGGGGGAACTGACCCAGATCGCCTGGAAGCATGACGTGCAGGTGATGATCGAAGGGCCGGGCCATGTGCCCATGCACAAGATCAAGGCCAATATGGACAAGCAGCTGAAGGTCTGCGGCGAAGCGCCCTTCTATACGCTGGGGCCGCTGACCACCGATATCGCGCCGGGGTACGACCACATCACCAGCGGTATCGGGGCGGCCATGATCGGCTGGTTCGGCACCTCCATGCTCTGCTACGTCACGCCCAAGGAACATCTGGGCCTGCCCGACCGCGACGATGTGAAGGTGGGCGTCATCACCTATAAGCTGGCCGCCCATGCCGCCGATCTGGCCAAGGGCCATCCCGGCGCGCAGGAGCGTGACGATGCCCTGTCCCGCGCGCGGTTCGAATTCCGCTGGCGCGACCAGTTCAACCTGTCGCTGGACCCGGAGACGGCGGAAAAGTACCACGACCAGACCCTGCCCGCCGAAGGCGCCAAGCTGGCGCATTTCTGCTCCATGTGCGGACCGAAATTCTGCTCCATGAAGATCACGCAGGAAGTGCGGGACTATGCCGCCGCACAGGAGGGGATGGCCGCCATGTCGGCGGCGTTCAAGGAGAAGGGCGGGCAGGTCTATCTGTCGGACAGGCCCATCCCAGAGGATCATCACTGACCGCTGACATAAAAGCCCCCTCCCGGCGACCGGGAGGGGGCTTCATTTCCGGCGCTTGCATCCGGGGTTTCGTCAGGCGCGGGCGAGACGATCCATCTCTTCCTTCACGCGCAATTTTTCCATTTTCAGGCGGGTCAGGGTCGTTGAGTCCGGCATGGGACGGCGCGACTCCATTCGCACCTCCCGATCAAGGCTTTCGTGCTTCTGACGCAGGGATTCCACACGCTCGGGGAACAACATACAGCCTCTCCTTCGGTTGGACGATGGAACTACGGACCTGTTTGTCTGAACCTGCAATTACGGCTGGGCCTGTCCTTCACATGGCTCTTGCTGACATGATCGTGACATGGAACCGTCACGACCGTACCTATGCATATGGATAGGGTGATTGGATTTTCCAGAGGGTAGATGCCCTGGACGAAACAGGCCAGTGGCGCTACATCACCTCCATGGCACACATCCTCCCACAGCCGGCCGGTTCATCCGGTCCTGACAGCGACCCGGCCCGCACCGGAGCGGCGCGACGCATGATCGTCGGCATCAGCGGGGCGTCGGGCATCATTTACGGCATACGCCTGCTTCAAACGCTACGCCTGCTCGGGATCGAATCCCACCTCGTTATGAGCAGGTCTGCGGAGGTGACCTCTGCGCACGAGTCGGGGCTGAAGGTGGCCGAGATCAGGGCGCTGGCCGATGTGAATTATGCCATCGCCGATATCGGGGCCGCCATCTCCTCGGGCAGCTTCCGGACCATGGGCATGATCGTGGCTCCCTGTTCGGTACGGTCCCTGTCGGAAATCGCGTCGGGCGTCACAAGTTCGCTGCTGACCCGTGCCGCCGATGTGGTATTGAAGGAGCGCCGTCGGCTGGTGCTGATGCTGCGGGAAACGCCGCTGCATCTTGGTCATCTGCGCTCCATGGCTGCCGTGACGGAAATGGGCGCCATTGTCTATCCGCCCGTCCCCGCCTTCTATGCAAGGCCGCAAAGCCTTGACGAGATGGTGGATCACACGATCGGGCGTGTCCTGGATCTGTTCGATATCGACACGGGCCGCGTGCGTCGCTGGGGCGAGGAAGCCTGACGGGAACAAAATCCCGTCCTCCGCTGTTGATCCCTGCCATTCCCGTCAACCGCCTCCGCGAGGTCGATCATGCCCACCCGTTCTATTCACCGACTGATGCTGGCCGCCCTGCTGGCCTTGTCGCCCCTGGCCCTGACCGCCTGCGACAACAAGGGCCCCGCCGAAAAGGCCGGTGAAAAGATTGATGACGCCGCAGAAAAGGCGGCCGACAAGCTGGACGAAGCCGGCCGCGCCGCGCAGGAGAAGATCAAGGAAGGGGCCGACAAGGTGGAAGAAGCCATCGAAAAGGCCAAGGACGAGGAAAAGCACTGATACCAGTGTCAGTAAATTCTGCCTCGTCAGAATTTACTGATTACAGCGGCACAAGCCGCCGCGCCGGTCGGCGCGGATACCAAGGTCAAGATTTATTGACCTTGGTATGAATTCATGTGCGAGCGCGGGCCCTCACATCCCCAGCTTCGACCGCACGTCGTAATCCTTGCCCTTCGACCATTTCTCGATAAAGGCGCTCAGTTCCGCATCGGGCTTGGCCGGCAGCATCACCACCAGCTTCACATACTGGTCGCCCGTCACCTTGCGTTCCGGATTGGCGATGCCCTTGCCCTTCAGGCGGAGCGTAGTGCCGCTGTTGGCGCCGGCCGGCACCTTCACGGCCACCTGGCCGTCCAGGGTCGGCACCTTGATGGCCGCACCCAGCACGGCTTCCTGCAGGGTCACCGGCACCTCAATATGGATGTCGTCATCCTTGCGCGTGAACAGCGGGTGGCTGTCCACATGCACCTCGATGATGGCATCGCCGGCACCCGCACCGCCCAGGCCGGGCAGCCCCTGGCCCTTCAGGCGCAGCTTGCTCTGATCCTTGGTGCCGGGCGGGATGTTGACGTCGATATTCTTGCCCGTGGACAGGGTCAGGCGGCGCTTGGCCCCCAGGCAGGCATCGGCGAAGCTGACCGTGACGGAATAGTTGACGTCACTGCCCTTGGCCTTCACGCCCGATCCGCCGCCCGCCGAATAGCGGCGCTTGCTGGCCCCGAAAATATCGTTGAAGAACTCGTCCGCGAACGGGTCATCCTCGTCGCCGCCCGGACGGGCCCCGCTACTGCTGCGCGCGCCACCGGCACTGCCACTGGTGGCGCGGTTGGCATTCTGCCAGGCCCGGCGGAAGGTACGGTCCGGCCGCTCCGCCCCACTGGCATCGATCTCACCCTTGTCGAAGCGGGCCCGCTTGTCCGGGTCGGACAGCAGGCTGTAGGCGCCATTGACCTCCTTGAACTTCTGCTCGATGTCGGGTCGGCCAGGGTTCAGATCGGGATGGTACTGCTTTGCCAGGCGGCGAAAGGCCTGCTTGATGTCGTCGGCGGAGGCGCTTCGCATCACGCCAAGGACAAGGTAGGGATCGCGCATGGTCACCAGGAACAACAGGGGAAAACCTGCCGCATCCTACGCCCCAGCGACCCGGGGTCAAGCACGCCCGACAGTTTGCAGGGGACGCATACGTATAAAAAGGCCGCGCCGAACGGATTGTCCGGCGCGGCCCCAGCCTGATGGTGTCAGAAGTGACCGGTCAGCTGACGATCTTCCAGCTGCCGTCCGGCTGCTGGCAGGCCCGGCCGAAGGCCTGTTCGCTGCGACCGCCGACGATGATCGTCTGCTGGTATTCGCGGCAATAGGCACCGGTGCCGGCCTGGCGGCCTTCCTGGGTCGGCGTCACGATGACGCGATTATTGTTCTGCGGGTTGTCCCAGACGATGGGCTGGTTCAGCGGCGCGTTGAAGGAAGCGTAGGTGTTACGCTCCAGCGCGGCCTGGTCGGCCTTGTCCAGCGAGGCGCCCACTTCCGAACCGATCAGGGCCCCCAGCACAGCACCGGCACCCGTGGCCCACAGCTTGCCCTTGCCGCCGCCAATCTGGCTGCCGGCCAGGCCGCCCATCAGGCCGCCGATGACGGCGCCACCGGTCTGCTTGTTGCCGCCCGTGGTCTGGCATCCGGCCAGCAGGGCCACGCAGGTGGCGGCGACGAGGATCTTGCGAATCATTTCATGACACCTTTCGAAAACATGCGTTCCCCCAATATTTCGCCGCTGGGCTGATCGGCCCGCGGACGGGAGCCATGCGGGGGACGGCATGGACATTCATCCGATGCTCTTTATCTTCGACATTAATTCGGGCGCAACTATGACGAAGATCAAGCCATGACGCTGGAAACCGCCACCGACCCTTTCGCGCTGTTCCGCACCTGGTTCGCCGAAGCCGAAGCGACCGAGGTCAATGACGCCAACGCCATGAATGTGGCGACGGTCGGGCCCGACGGGCGGCCCACCATCCGGGTCGTGCTGCTGAAGACCCTGGATGACCGGGGTTTCGTATTCTACACGAACACCCAGAGCCGCAAGGGCGTGCATCTGGCCGCCCATCAGGTGGCGGGCATCAATTTCCACTGGAAATCGCTGCGCCGGCAGGTGCGGGTCGATGGGACGGTGGAGCCGGTGACCGCACAGGAGGCGGATGAATATTTCGCCAGCCGTCCGCGCGGCAGCCAGGTCGGCGCCTGGGCCAGTCAGCAATCGCGCCCGCTGGACAGCCGCGCCACCCTGGAACAGGCCGTGCGCGATGCCGAAGCGCGGTTCGGTGACGCACCCGTGCCGCGCCCCGGCCATTGGTCGGGTTATCGCATCGTTCCCGACCTGATCGAATTCTGGCAGGATCGGGAGTTCCGGTTGCATGACCGCATCACCTTCACCCGGTCGGGCACCCGGTCGGATGAAGGCTGGGTCAAGGGCCGCCTTTATCCCTGAACAGGCGAAGATCATGGCGATAGTCGACACGGCGGCGGATAACCACAATACCGACCGCTACCGTCGGTTTGCCACCTATGCCAGCGTCACGGTCGCCGTGATCCTGATCGCGACCAAGCTGTTCACCTATATGGCGACGGGCGCCGTCGCCATCCTGTCCTCGCTGATGGACAGTTCGGTGGACCTGCTGGCTTCCATCGTGACCCTGCTGGGCGTGGCGCAGGCATTGCAGCCGGCCGACCACACCCACCGTTTCGGCCATGGCAAGGCGGAACCGCTGGCGGCCATGGCACAGGCTGCCTTCGTCGCCGGATCGGGCGTATTCCTGGGCTATGAGGCGGTGGGCCGCCTGGTGGAACCGCGCCCCGTGGCGGAGGCGGAGCTGGGCATCGTGGCCATGCTGTTCGCCATCTTCATGACCGGTGTCTTGCTGGGCATCCAGCGCTGGGTCATCGCCCGGACCGGATCCATGGCCATTGCCGCCGACAGCATGCATTACAGCGGCGATCTGCTGATGAATTCAGCCGTCATCGCCGCCCTGGGCCTGACGGCCTGGACGGGCTGGGCCTATTGGGACCCGATTTTCGCCTTGGGCATCGCCGCCTTCCTGGTCTGGGGGGCTGCCAATATCGTCAAGGCGGCCCTGGGCGTGCTGATGGACCGCGAATTGCCGGACGAAGATCGGGACCGGGTGAAAGAGGTCGTGCTGGGCCATGCGCAGTCGCGCGGCATGCATGATCTGCGCACCCGGTCGACCGGGATCGGGCGGCATATCGAATTCCATCTGGAACTGGACCCGCAACTCAGTCTGGCGGCCGCCCACGACATCACGGACGAGATCGAGCGTGATCTGCGCCTCGCCTTCCCCGACGCCGAATTCACCATCCATCAGGAACCGGCGGGGCTGGAGGATGAGCGGCTGGACAACCGTCTGCGCCCCTGAGCCGGTATACAATGGCCCGTCCGGCAACCGGATGGAAGCGTGTCATTCCGGTCACGCCCCGGCCTAATCACGCGCGGCCCCGCAGAAAAGGGGGCCTGGCGCACGGCGGCCATGACGGATTCGTGATGCCTCCTGTGTGCAACATCACAGGATAACCGGCAGTGTCGCCGTTATTTTTCTGGAACCTTCGCCGCATCTGTCGGAATGTGTCCGCCGATGCACGGGGGCGTCGATGGCGGGGCCCAATGCCCGGCCGCAGGGGCGGATCATGGAGTTCAAGGTCAAGTTCTGGGGCGTGCGGGGCACTTTCCCTTGCGCGTACCCTTCCCATCTGGGTTACGGCGGCAATACCAGCTGTGTCGAGGTGACGGTCGGCGACCGCACCCTGATCCTGGATGCCGGCACGGGCCTGCGCGGCCTGGGCAAGCATCTGCTCCGTGACAATATCCGGCACGCCAGCCTGCTGCTTAGCCATGCCCATTGGGACCATATCAATGGCTTCCCGTTCTTCGAGGCGGGTTACCGGCCCGACTTTTCCCTGGATATCTTCGCCCGCGACCTGACGGGCTGCAACTGCATCGGCGAGGTGCTGACCAGTTGCATGGAAAAGCCGCTGTTCCCCGTGCCGCTGACCACCATGCGGGCCCGCCTGGGTTTCCAGAACCTGCATGCCGGCGACCAGATCGACCTGGCCCCTGGTCTGGTGATCAAGACGGGGGAGCTGAACCATCCGGGTGGTGCCGTCGGCTACCGCATCGAATATGGCGGCAAGGCCTTCTGCTATGTCACGGATACGGAGCATGTGGCCGGCCAGCTGGACCAGAACATCCTGCGCCTGATCGATGGTGCCGATATCGTGGCCTATGACAGCTCCTACACGGAGGAGGAATATGCCACCCGTGTCGGCTGGGGCCATTCCACCTGGAACGAGGGCGTGAAGCTGGCGCGGGAAGCCGGGGCCAAGCAGTTCTGCCTGTTCCACCACGATCCGGACCATGATGACACCATCATGGCCGGCATCGAACGCGATGCCCAGCGCGCCTTCCCCGGTGCCTTCGCCGCCCGTGAAGGCGTGACGCTGGACATGCTGAACCTGTCGGCGGATGCGGCGGCGGCCTGAACTCTATCCCGATACCGCCATCAGGGCCCGCTCGGCGCGGCCCATATCCTGTGCATCCACCCAGATATGTGGGGCCAGACGCAGTACCCCCAGCCGGTCACTGGCGTAGAGCCCGTGGCGGTTCAGCCGGGCGATGGTGTCCGGGGCCATGCCGCCCGGCCAGCGCAGGCCCAGAATGTGCGGCACCCGGAAGTGGCGCGGCAGCAGCTGCCAGCCTAGGTCGGCCGCCAGATCGGCCAGCCGTTCCGTCTTCGGCGCCAGATATTCCGCCACCCGCGCCGGCTGCCAGTCGCGCACCAGTTCCAGACAGGTGCCGGCCATGGGCATGGCGATGGGATCATTGCGTTCACCCCGGTCATAGCGGCGGGCGCCGGGCGCGGGTGTGCCATCGGGACAGTTGTTGGAGTTCATCTCCATGGGCAGGCCGCCCTGGCGGTGCGGTGCCGCATAGAGGAAGGCCGTGCTGTAGGGACCGGCCACCCATTTATAGGTGGGAAAGGCCAGGAAATCCGGTCGCCACCGCGCAACATCGACCGGCATGGCCCCCACCGCCTGGGTCGCGTCGATGATCAGGGCGGCCCCGGCGGCATGAACCATCGGCGCGATCCGGTCCAGATCGATCAAGGCGCCGTCGGCCCAGTGCAGCGGCGTCAACGCCGCCAGCGCCAGGGGCGGCGCCCCGGGCCGCTCGATGGCCTCCAGTACCGCCGACGTCCAGTCGCCATCGGCGGGACGTGGTACGATATCCAGCACCAGTCCCTTTTCCCGCGCCAGCCGGTCGACAGTCAGCGCCACGGAGGGGAATTCATCCTGCACCCGCAAGACCCGATGGCCGGGGGCCGGATCCAGATTGCGGACCGCCACGGCCATGGCGCCGCTGACGGCGCTGACGATGGCGATGTCCGTGGCTGTCGCGCCGATCAGGTCGGCGGCGGCGATCCGCGTCCGGTCGACCCAGTTCTGGTCATGATCGCGCGGGTGGCACCAGGGATGGCTTTTGGCCGCCACGCCCGCCTCTCCGGCCCGGCGCACGGCCATGGGCAGCGGCGCATAAGCCGCGGCCTCGAAATAGGCAATATCGCGCGGGATTTCGAAAAGATGGCGTTGGCTGGTCAAGGCATTCATCGGGGGCACCCTTCAGGTCACCACCAACCTTGCCATGCCCGCGGGCCGGCACCAAGCTAGCGGACGGATATTGCGCCGATGGCGCGACACCCCACCTATGGGGAAGGATCACCAACGGGAGTGCCCCATGCCCTTCATGGACCGGGACAATTTCATCGCGCTGCTGGAACGGCTGGGAGATCGGGACGATGACGTCGCCCTGGATGCTGCCCGCACCATCCATGCGCGCGTCGCCGATTCCGGCTTCGGCTGGACCGACCTGCTGGTGCCGGCGCCCAGCGACGCGGCGGCTGACACGCCGCAGGCCGCCCCGGTGCCGCAGGCCGATCCGCCGCCCGCGCCGACGCTGACCGTGGATGGGGACATCATCGCGGTCCTGGACGGGCTGCTGGCCCATCCGGAGATTTCGACCGACACAAGGCTGGATCTGCAGGCCATGAAGGACGATGCCGAATCCGGCAGGCTTGACCCCGGGGACGAGCGCTACGCCCGTGCCCTGGCCGTGCGGCTGTCGGGCCATCCGTGACCATCAGGCGCCGGGATCACACCAGCTTCTGTGCCTCGGCCGCCGACTTGATGGCCTTTTGCAGCTTCTCAAAGGCCCGCACCTCGATCTGGCGGACCCGTTCGCGGCTGATGCCGTAATGCTGGGACAGGTCCTCCAGCGTCGTCGGCTCGTCCCGCAGGCGGCGTTCGATCAGGATGTGGCGCTCACGCTCGTTCAGGCCCTTCATGGCGGTGGCGAGCAAGGCCTTGCGCTTGCCCAGCTCCTGTTCCTCGCCGATGCGGATTTCCTGGCTTTCGCGCTCATCCACCAGCCAGTCCTGCCACTCGCCCTCGCCGTCGATGCGCAGGGGCGCATTCAGCGAATGATCGGCAGCGGCCAACCGCTGGTTCATGGAGACGACATCGGCCTCCGGCACGTCCAGGGTGGTGGCGATCTTGGTCACCACCTCGGCCGGCAGATCGCCATCATCGATGGCCTGCATCTGGCCCTTCAGCTTGCGCAGATTGAAGAACAGCTTCTTCTGCGCGGCCGTGGTGCCCATCTTCACCAGCGACCAGCTGTGCAGGATATATTCCTGGATGGCGGCACGAATCCACCACATGGCGTAGGTGGCCAAGCGGAAGCCGCGATCAGGCTCGAACCGCTTGACGGCCTGCATCATGCCGACATTGCCTTCGGAGATCAGTTCGGACACGGGCAGGCCATAGCCGCGGTAGCCCATGGCGATCTTGGCCACCAGACGCAGATGGCTGGTCACCAGACGGTGGGCGGCCTTTGTGTCCTCATGCTCGCGCCAGCTTTTGGCCAGCATGTACTCCTCATCCGGTTCCAGCATGGGGAACTTGCGGATTTCCTGGAGATAGCGGCTGAGGCTGCTTTCGGAACTGACAACAGGAATGGCGGGAACAGAAGCGGCCATGGTTAACCCCCTTGCATAAGGCTGGTCGGCATCACCGGCCCGACTGGCACCGGCAATGATGGAAAGTCCGGAACGGACACGCGGAGCGTCCGTCCAACTGAGGCCCGGATGTCACACGCGGGACGCATCATAGCACCTCCAGCGCCTGAATTAAGCCCTTGAAATCATCCGGTAACACAGTGGTGAAGCTGACCTTCGCCCCCGTGGCCGGATGGATGAATTCGATCGAAGCGGCGTGCAGGGCCTGACGCGGGAAATTGTCCAGCGCCTGCTTGGCCGCGTCCGACGTGCCGCGCGTGCGGCCCTGCCGGATGCGGCCATAGACCGGATCGCCCACCAGCGGATGGCCCACATGGGTCATGTGAACGCGAATCTGGTGGGTGCGGCCCGTCAGCAGCTTGCATTCGATCAGGCAGGCTGCCGGGCCCAGCGGGCGCACGGTGGTGTAGCGGGTGATGGCCACCTTGCCACCCCGGTCCAGCACGGCCATGCGCTTGCGGTCGGTCGGATGGCGGCCGAGATTGGCGTTGATTTCTCCGGCGCGCGGATTGGGCACGCCCCAGACCACGGCCTGATAGGTCCTCGACAGCGACCGGTCGGCGAACTGCGCCGAAAGGGCCTGATGCGCGCGGTCGGTCTTGGCGACCACCATCAGGCCGCTTGTATCCTTGTCCAGGCGATGCACGATGCCCGGCCGGCGCACGCCACCAATGCCCGACAGCCGGTCGCCGCAATAATGCAGCAGGGCGTTGACCAGGGTGCCGTCGGCATTGCCGGCGGCCGGATGCACCACCATACCCGCCGGCTTGTCGATGACCAGCAGGTCCGCATCCTCATGGATGATGGACAGCGGGATGTCCTGCGGCACGGGCAGGGCCGGCGCGCTGGCCGGGACATGCACGTCATAGGTCTGGCCGGCTTTGACCCGGCGGGAGGCGTCGTCTATGGTCAGTCCCGCTTGGGTGACCTGACCCTGGTCGATCAGCGCGCGCAGGCGGGACCGCGACAGGCCCTTATCGGCCAACGCATCCGCCAGCGCCTTGTCCAGCCGATCCCCGTCCTGTCCGGCCGCGATCACGGCCTGATGCTGTGACGGGCCGGCGGCATCGGCCGGGGCATCGGGGGCGGCGGACAGGAATTCCTCGTCGCCCAGATCGTCATCCAGGTCGAATTCCAGCCCGGCGGGCGGGGTATCCGTCCGGCCGGTGGCCTTCAACTGGGGATTTGCCGAACGTGCGCGCACTGAAATCCGTCCTTGTCCTGATGGCCGTGGTCATCGCCGCCGGCTTCGCCTTCATCGGGTATGAAGTCTATAAACGCAGCACGGACCCCGATCATCCGCGCACATTTTCCGAACGGTTCGGTACCAGGCCGAAGGCCGAGGCACCGGCCGCCGCTGCGGCACCCGCGGTCGTGACCCGCCCGGGAGTGCCGGCGCCTTTGCCTGCATCACCCGTTGCGCTGCCACCGGGCGCCGTGCTGTTGCCCGGCCTGGCTGCGGTTGATGGCCGCATCGCCGTACAAATCCGCTTGGCCGACGGGCGCACACAGATGCTTCTCGTCGATCCGGCCACGGGCGACAATGCTGTCCTGGTGACAACCGTGCCGTGATGCCGGTCACATAAAAGCGCAAAACCCGGGTGAAGGGACGTTAAATGAATTTCATGTCCGATAATGTGACCGGTGCCGCCCCGGAGATCCTGGAAGCGCTGGTTGCCGCCAATCAGGGCACGGCCCCCTCCTATGGGGCCGATGAATGGACGCATCGTCTGACCACGCGCCTGTCCACCCTGTTCGAACGCGACGTCGCGGTGTTCCCGGTGGCCACGGGCACGGCGGCCAACGCCCTGTCGCTGGCAGCATTGACCCCGCCCTGGGGCAGCATCTATTGCCATGCCGAAGCCCATATCCAGGCCGATGAATGCGGCGCGCCGGAGATGTTCACCGGCGGGGCCAAGCTGGTGCCGCTCGCCGGCGACCATGGCAAGATCGCGCCCCAGACCCTGTCGGACGCGCTGGGCCGCGTGCATAAGGGCTTCGTCCATGCTGTGCAGCCGGCGGCCCTGTCCCTGACCCAGGCGACCGAATGCGGCACGGTCTATACGCCCGATGAACTGGCAGCATTGACCGCCATCGCGCGGCGCCACGGGCTTTACGTGCATATGGACGGTGCCCGCTTTGCCAATGCCATGACCACGCTGGGCTGCAGCCCGGCCGACGCCACCTGGCGCGTGGGCATCGACGTGCTGTCCTTCGGCGCCACCAAGAACGGCGCCCTGGGCGCGGAGGCCGTGGTGTTTTTCGACCGCGGCCTGACGGAGAATTTCGGCTATCGGCGCAAGCGGGCGGCGCACCTGTTCTCCAAGATGCGGTTCCTGTCGGCGCAGTTGGAAGCCTATCTGCAAGATGGCCTGTGGCTGCGTCTGGCCGGCCATGCCAACCGCATGGCCCAGCGTCTGGCCGACGGCCTGTCGGCCCTGCCCGGCGCGGCGCTGGCCCATCCTGTCGATGCCAACGAGGTGTTCGTTTCCCTGCCCGAGCCCGTCATCGCGGGCCTGGAAGCAGCAGGCTTCGGCTTTTACCGCTGGGACGGGTCGGTGGTGCGTCTGGTCACGGCCTGGAACAGTCAGGAGGCGGATGTCGACGCGCTTCTGAATGCGGCAAAAAAACTGGCGGGGCTTTGAAAAAACTTCTTGATCAATCCCATCGCCTCGCCTAAAAAGCGCGCCTCGCACGGCTCTAGTCCCCATCGTCTAGAGGCCTAGGACACCGCCCTCTCACGGCGGTAACAGGGGTTCGAATCCCCTTGGGGACGCCACCTTTTTGACCGTGCGTTAATCCATAGAAATTATGTTGTCCTTTGTGAGCGCGCCTTGGCGTGCCCCCCGCATTTTCCATTGGGGCTGGCGCGACCGAAGTCGCTCAGTGCTGATCCGGCCAGAAGTCGGCATCCATGATCTGGTCAAAGGGCCACGGGCAGTCCACGGGGAAGGTTTCGACCGCAAATCCGGTTTCCGCGGCTGCGCTGTTGCGGGCACGCATATAGGCGGCGGCCAACGTCTCGCCAATCCTCGCTTTCAGGCTGGGATTGTCGGCAAGATGGTCCGTCACGTCCAGGCGTTGGTTGCGGATGGATGCTTCCCAACTGGCGCCACGCCGTGCGGGTTGATGATGCCACTTCAGCAGGTGCAGCAGCAGGACCGTAAGGCGGCTGAGGAGTTCGCGCTTCTCGGTCTTGCCCATGCTCTCGATTTCCTCCGCGATATGCTCAATGTCCGCCACCGAGAGCTTGCCGGCGCGCAGCAATGCCGCCTGTTCGTTGGCCCATGCGTAGAAATCCGTCTCGTAGAGATTTCCGCTCATGCAAACGCCTCCCTCATCTGAAACGAACGGCATTATAGTACATCCGCTGGCGTATTGGACGATCGCTTCAATTGATGCCAGGAGAAGCGTTCACCCCGTCACACCCCACCCAGCACCCCCGTCCGGTACAAAACCACGGGCAGCCCGCCATGCAGGACCGATCCGCCCACCGGCAGGAAGGGCAGTTCGGTGACCTTGGCCAGGGCCGGTTCGTTGGTGATGATGCCGACGCGCCAGCCGCGGAAGCGGTTCAGCAGGACCTTGCCCAAGGTGCCGTAGAGACCATAGAGCTGGCGGGTGTCGCCGATGCGGCCGCCATAGGGCGGGTTGACGATGACCAGGCCGGGGGGCCCTTCGGGCGGGTTCAGGTCGCTGATGGCGTGGCACTGGAAATGGGTCAGGGCGGCCACGCCGGCCCGCTCCGCGTTGGCCGCGCTCATCTTGATGGCGCCGGCATCGCGGTCGCTGCCACAGAAGCGCACGCCCGGCGGCGGGGTGGTACCGGCCCCGGCTGTCCGCATCGCGTCCCAGGCAGCCGGGTCGAAATTGGCCAGAGTCTCGAACGCAAAGGAGCGGGCGCGGCCGGGGTTCAGGCCCAGGGCAATCTCGGCGGCCTCAATGACAAAGGTGCCGGACCCGCACATGGGGTCGACCACGGGTTCCGTGCCGGTATAGCCGCACTGGCGCAGGAACATGGCGGCCAGATTCTCCCGCATCGGGGCCTTGTTCACCGCTTCCTTGTACCCGCGCTTGTGCAGCGCCTCCCCCGAGGTATCGATGCTGAAGATCGCCAGATCATCATCGATGCGCAGCTTGACGACGATCTCCGCCTTGTCGTCGATCGGCGCCCCCAGCGTCTCCTGAATGGCGCGCGTCACGCGCTGGGCCGCGGCACCGGCGTGATAGATGCGGGATTTGTTGCAACTGGCCTCCACCCGCACCGGCTGATCGGGGCGCAGGATGTCGGACCAGGGGAATTTGTGGGCACGCTTGTCCAACTGGGCCAGATGCATCGCCCGGAAGGACCCGATACGCGCCAGCACGCGGGCAGCCCCGCGCAATTGCAGGTTCGCGCGCCAGACATCGGCCCAGGTGCCGCGCGTGGTGACGCCGCCCTTGCCCGGCTTGGGATCGGCAAAGCCCCGTTCCCGCATTTCCGCCGCCAGCGGAATTTCCAGGCCCGGTGTCGTCACCACATAGATTTCAAGATCGTCAGTCTGTTCCATGGCTTCTTCATATCCCGGCGGCAGGCCGGGCGGCGACCGCTTTCTTGCCATGCCGGCCCCCGCAATGACGAAGCCCCGCCGGCGGGGGGCGCCGGCGGGGCTTGGGAACGGGATGCTTGCGCGGCGTCAGGCGGCGCGGATGCCCGCCAGGAAGTCCACGATTTCCTGGCGCAGGGTGGCGGCATTGCGCGACAGGTCGCCCGATGCGCCCAGCACGCTGCCCGCCGCCTCCCCCGTCTTCTGGGCGCCGTGGGTGACCTGCGCCAGACCTTCGGAAACGGACTGCGAGCCCTGGGCCGCCTGCTGGACATTGCGGGCAATTTCCGCTGTCGCCACACCCTGTTCCTCCACAGCCGCGGCGATGGTGGTGGCGATCTCGCTGACACGTTCGATGGTGCGCCCCACGCCGGACATGGCCTGGACCACGGCGTTGGTGGCGCCCTGGATTTCCGTGATCTGGCTGGAAATGTCCTCCGTGGCCCGGGCGGTCTGGTTGGCCAGGCCCTTCACCTCCGACGCGACCACGGCGAAGCCCTTGCCGGCCTCTCCGGCACGCGCTGCCTCGATCGTGGCATTTAGCGCCAGAAGGTTGGTCTGACCCGCGATCTGCTGGATCAGGCCGACCACATCGCCGATGCGCCGCGCCGCATCGGCCAGACCGCGCACGGTATTGTCGGCGCGCGCCACCTCGCCCACGGCGGTACCCGCGATGGCGGCACTTTCCGTCACCTGGCGACCGATCTCCTGGCTGGACGATGCCAGCTCCTCTGCCGCCGCCGCCACCGTCTGCACGTTCGCGGAGGTCTGCTCCGACGCCGCCGCCGACGCCGCCAGTTGCTGGCTGGTGTCGGACGCGATGCCCGACATGCCGTGCGCGGTGCGGTCCAGGTCCTGGGCGGAATGGCCGACCGACGACAGAACGTCGGCCACCTGCCGTTCGAACTGCGCAATCAGTTGCTCAACACGGGCCACGCGCTGCTCGCGGGCCTGCCGCTCCAGCCGCGCCGCCTCCTCCAGACGCTGGCGCTCCAACGCCCCCTCCCGGAACACGGCAAGACCGCGGGCGATATCGCCCACCTCGTCCGTGCGGTCGGCACCGGGAATGGCGACAGCCAGGTCATTGGCGGCCATACGGCCGATAATGTCGGTCAGGCCACCCAGCGGCAGCACGACGCGGCGGGTGAACAGCGCCCCCAGCCCAACGACAGCCGCGGCGACGCCCAAGGTCAGCAGCAGAACGGCGATCAGGTTGTTCCGTGCCGCCGCCATCTCTTCCGTCAGATAGAGATCGGCCTCGCCGAAGGCGGCGTCGCGGATCGACATGATGCTTTGCAGGTAACCCGTCTGCTGCTTGCGGAACGGCACCAGTTCCATCGACTGCTTGCCATCGGCGCGGGCGGCCGCTTCCACATCCTTGAACAGGGCCTGTCCCTTGGTGAAATATTCCTGATCCACCGTGGCCATGGATGCCGCCAGGGCACCGGGATTTTCCGTCTGTGCGGCCTGTTGCTTCAGCCGGCGCCAGATCTCGTCAATGCGCGCGCCGAGGTCAACCAGCCTTTCCAGACTGGCGGGTGTGGCCGTCGTCGTGGCCGCAACAAGATTGGTCATGGCCAGCCCCTTGTTGCCGGCCGCAGTGCGCAGATCCATGGCCAGCCGGGCGGTGGAAATGTAGTCGCCGGCCTGGGGACTGCCGGCGGCGATCGCCGTTTCCAGCCGGTCCAGCAATGGGGTGAGTTCGCCCACCATGCGGGCGGCCGTCGTGGCGTAATCTTTCACGAAGGCGGGGTCACGGTCGGCCTTCGGTTTGGCAATCTGCGCCCGCGCCTGGGTGCGCAGGGCCAGCAGCCGCTCCTTCACCGGGGTGTACAAGGACATGTATCTGGCAGCTTCCGGCAGTCCGGCCAGTTCCACATCCATGCGCTTCAGACCCGCCTCGGCCTTGGCTGACAAGGCTTCCAGCTCCTGGCGGGAAGCATCGGACATCGGCAGGTCGCTCTGCAGTGCCACGTTCAAGGGACCACGCTCCAGCGTCAGCCCCTCCAGCGCCAGGGCGACACCCGTCAGGGTTTTGACCTGGTCATGGGCTGCACTGGCATCACGATATCGGCCGAACTGTTCGCCCACCAGGAACAGCCCCATGGCAACCGCGATGGCCCCCGCGACAGACAGACACAATATGAACAGCGATTTAATGCGCATGCCGATCCCCTTTTCTGAGCGGGAAGGCAATATCAGCCAAGAGTTTATTATAGATTAACCGCTAATTACATATGAGAACACCACCATACTCATTATGCATCCCAATGATGGTTCGAAATTCCGCCATAATATTCCAGACAATTTTAGGCACATTGCACGATACCGGTGTCATTTCGTAAATGGCAACGCACGTCCGACCAGAAGGGTGATTTTATTGCAACTTTCCATTAACGAAAGAAGGATCGTTTCCACCCGGAAATGAGTGGCTTGATCAGGGCCCTTGTCAGTGAAATAACAAACCCCGCCATCCGGAGATGGCGGGGTTGTCGATAAAGCAGCCTTTGACCGGACGTTACTGCGTCGTGGTGGCCGTGCTGGTGGTCGTGCTGGTGGCAACCGGCGGGCCGGCTTCATCATCGCCACCGCCCACGGTCGCGGCGATCACGCCGGCAGCGGCAACGGCGGCCACGCCGGCCATCGGCACCAGATTGCCGGAAGAGAAGAAGCTGGCCTTCTGCGCACCGGCGGCGGAGCCACTGACCTTCGGCGCATTCGACGGGGCGGCCTGACCGGCCGGAGCCGACTGGGCCAGGGCCGTGGCCGGCGCGGCGATCAATGCCGCGGCCAACAGCAGCGTAGTGGTAAGACGGGTCATCGTCATGCATCCATAAAAATCAAAAGGGCGCCCCTAAGGCGTTAACCTAACGCCCGGGCACCCTGAAGGGGAAGAGGAAAGGCAGTGGTAATTTCAACGGGTCGGATATGCGCCTCCCGTTGGCGACGCGGGGTGGACAGGGGATAATCCCCATCCACCCCGGGTCATTGCCATCAGGTCAGGCGGGCATCCCGGCCAGACGGGTGCAGACATTGGCCACCAGGATCTGGCGGGCGCGCTCCACAATATCGTCCATGCTGGGCGTGCGGACGAACATCTTCGACGCGCGCTGGCGCAACTCGTCGGTGGTCGGCAGGTGCGGCAGCTGGATATTAGCGACCATGGCCTCCAGCCGGACCTTGGCGTTCTCATGGGCCTGGCGCACGCGCTCCTCGATCTCCGCCATGGTCGGGGTCTGGGCCAGCGCCTCACGCACCTGGGCCGTCAGCTTTTCCACCTGGAAGCTGGCAGCCAGCTGGGCCGCGGCAGCCTCGATCACCTTGGTGCCCAGGCGCTGTTCGTTGCGCACCACCGAGGCCGGCGGCTCGTGCACGTCCCAGACCAGACGCAGACCCTGCATGATCTTGATGATGTAGTAGGAGGTGTCGATCTCCCACCAGCGGAAGCCCTGACGGGCGGCCGACTGATAATGGTGATGGTTGTTGTGCCAGCCCTCGCCCATGGTGGCGATGGCCAGCAGCCAGTTGTTGCGGCTGTCGTCACCCGTCAGATAGCGCGGGCGGCCCATGACATGGGCCAGCGAATTGATGCAGAAAGTGGCGTGGTAAAGGGCCACCGTGCTCCAGAAGAAGCCGACGATCAGGCCGCCCCAGCCGAACAGGGCCCAGGTGGCAAAGCCCAGGATGATGGCCGGGAAGTAATAATGCCGGTCCAGCCAGACCAGTTCGGGATACTTGGTCAGGTCGCCGATGGTGCGGTAATCGGCCTTTTCATGCTTGGCCGTGAACACCCAGCCCAGATGGGCATAGAAGAAGCCCTTGTGACGCGGCGAATGCACGTCCAGTTCCGTGTCGGAATATTTATGGTGGTGGCGATGGGTCGCCGCCCACCACAAGGCCCCGCGCTGGGCCGAGCTTTGCGCCAGGAAGGCCAGCAGGAACTGCACGACGCGGCCGGTCTTGTAGGACCGGTGGGAGAAGTAGCGGTGATAGCCGCCCGTGATCCCGAACATGCGGGCACCGTACAGGACCAGCGCCAGCACCACATGCTGCCACGCCACCCCCGTCCAGATGGCGCCCAGGCAGGCGACATGGACCAGGATGAAGGGGATCATGGTGCCGTACTGAATCTTCTCATCCGCCGAGTTCAGGGCGGGTTCAGCGGAAGCAGCGGGGCGCGGGGCGGGTTCGCGTCCGGGATGGGCAGGCGAGGTCACTGATCGGAGACTCCGTACAGAAAAGACGCAACATCATAGCATGAGGGGCCGGGGCAGCGGTTGAGCAAAATCAATCGGCGGTGCTGAAACCATCTCTTTCGGACGGGTTCTTTCGGTCAGGCCGAGCCATGGTGCGGCGCATCCTTTTCTCTGCCGCAATGCACAGAAATTTGAACGAATTCAAAAACAAAGCTAGCATCCGCCCAGCCGGAACGAACCGCAGGAAAGCGACGCATGACCAGGGACAGCCAGCCCACGACCACCGCCCGCCCGTCGGCGAAGGACACAAGGTCGCGGCGCGGTTTCCTGGGCGTCGCCGCCGCGGCGGCCGTGGGATCGGCAGCCGCCGGCATTTCCATGCCCAATGTGTCGCGGGCCGAAACCGTGACCCTGCGGTTCCAGTCCACCTGGCCGGCCCGCGACATCTTCCACGAATTCGCCGGCGACTATGCCGCCACGGTCAACAGCCTGGCGGGCGGCCGGTTGAAACTGGACATGCTGCCGTCGGGCGCTGTCGTCGGACCGCTGCAATTGCAGGAGGCGGTGCTGTCCGGCGCGCTGGATGGGGGGCACGGCGTCACCGCCTATTGGTACAACCGCCATCCCGCCTTTTCCCTGTTCGGCACGCCGCCTTCGCTGGGCTGGAAGGCCAACCACATGCTGGGCTGGATCAAATATGGCGGCGGGCAGGCGCTGTATGATGAACTGGTGCAGCAGGTGCTGAAACTGAATCTGGTCGGCTTCCTGTCCGGCCCCATGCCCAGCCAGCCCCTGGGCTGGTTCCGGCGGGAGGTGAAGGGGCCAGAAGATCTGCAGGGCATGCGCTACCGTACCGTGGGGCTGGCGGCGGATCTGTTCCGGGAAATGGGGGTGGCCGTCACCATCATGGGGCCGGGCGACATCGTGCCGGCGCTGGACCGGGGATTGCTGGACGGGGCGGAATTCAACAATCCCTCCTCCGACCGGGCCTTGGGCTTCCAGAATGTGGCCCCCACCTACATGGTCGGCAGCTATCACCAGTCGGCCGAGATGTTCGAAATCATCTTCAACAAGCGTCGCTTTGACAGTCTGCCCGACGAGATGCGCAATATCCTGCGCGTGGCGGCCGAAAGCGCATCGGCCGACATGTCCTGGAAGGCCATGGATCGCTATTCCAAGGACCTGGAGGCGCTGAAGGCCGAGGGCGTGAATGTGGTGAAGACACCCGACAGCGTGCTGGAGGCCCAGTTGGCCGCCTGGGACCGGGTCATCGCTGCCAAATCGGCCGATCCCTTCTTCAAGAAGGTGCTGGACAGCCAGAAGGATTGGGCCCGGCGCGTGCTGGGTTACGAGAATGCGTTCGAGGTACGCACCGATCTGGCCTTCCGGCATTTCTTCGGCTGATACGGCGGCGACTGCCGCCGCGCGGCAGGTGCCGCGTAGCCAAGCCGCCGGATGGCGGCGCCCGGCGCCTGAGGGAGGAGCATGACGGCGGGATCACCCCGCCTTGACCAGCCCGTGACCGCCCAGCGGCACCGTCTCCGACCGGCTGTCGAAGCCCGCAATCATCGGCCGGCCCTTGGCGATGGCGGCCTGTACGCCCGGCAGCTTCAGGCTGGCCGCGTGGCTGTCGCGGCTGTCCCACACCTCCGTGA
The DNA here is from genome assembly GCA_943371025.1 of Hydrogenophaga intermedia. Classification (GTDB taxonomy): domain Bacteria; phylum Pseudomonadota; class Alphaproteobacteria; order Azospirillales; family Azospirillaceae; genus Niveispirillum. The sequence continues at coordinate 229,761 of CALRTC020000002.1, read as the reverse complement.
TCCACAGGGCGTCGGTGTTGGTGGGGTCGGCCGCGATGACATAGGACAGGCAGCCCGGCATGGCATTCGTCCCTTCCAGCAGGATCGTTGCCAACTCGTCGCGCTTGCCTGGAACCGCGATCATGCGGCCGATCAATCCATACATGCCACCGTCCCCTTCCGCCCGTGCGTTGCCAGCCAGCGCCATGGCCGCACCCGCCGCCAGGATCGTGCGGCGCGTCACATCAAGACCCATGGCCAGCCCCCTGCCCCGTCATCGGCACAGGGTTCCCCATCCCGGTCATTCAGGCAAGGCCTATTGTCTATCGTAATGGTTGATGAGTGATGATATTTATACCAATATAAATCAACATAAGACCTATAACTGAGAAGGATTGGGGATGACGCAAGGCAATGATCAACCGTGCGGGCAGCAGGAACAGGACCTGTCCGCGGATCGCTGGTCCTGGCTGGCCGGCACCTACTGGTACGTACCGACGGAATATCTGCTGGCCATCGAACAGAAGAATATAAGCAGCCCCAGTTTCACCCAGGTGCAGGACCAGACGCTCTGGTATTTCACCGAGTTCAATGCCGGCTACCTGATCGGCCAATGCGCGGCCAGCATCAATGGCGGCGATCTGGGATATCAGAGCATTGTCGGGTCGGTGACGCCCGATGGCGATGTGCGCCTGTCCTTCTCCCCCGTGGGCGGGGTCGATCTCAGCCTGACCAAGGGTGTGTCGACAGACAGCTTCATCATCGGCCAGGGCCGCATGACCCAGCACAAGGGCCAATGGGCCTTCCTGATGCAGATGACGGCCGGCAGTGCCGCCGCCAATCTCAGCCACTGGGCCTATATGATGCAGACCAGGCCCGGCGAGCCGTCCTGGACCCACATCCCCGGCCTGCCCGACACCAGCGTGGATCAGGCCTTCGCCGATTGGGGGTGAAGCGACGGGCTCACGCCCGCGCCGCCGCCTTGCTCTCCACGCCCAGCGCCTTCAGGGCCGTGGTGACGATGTCGCGGGCCTGGAGGGCGGCGGCTTCGTACTGTTTCACCGGGCTGTCATGGTCCTGATAGATGTCGGGCAGGACCATGGGGCGGACCTTGCAGCCGGCATCCAGCAGGCCGCTGGTCGCCAGATGGTGCAGGACATGGCTGCCGAAGCCGCCGATGCTGCCTTCCTCGATGGTGATCAGCACCTCATGCCCGCGCACCAGCCGTTCCACCAGCTCCATGTCGATGGGCTTGGCGAAGCGGGCGTCGGCGACCGTCGTGGACAGGCCCAGGGCCGCCAGATCCTCCGCCGCCTTCTGGGCTTCGGCCAGACGGGTGCCCAGGGACAGGATGGCGACCTTGGACCCTTCGCGCAGGATGCGACCCTTGCCGATGGGCAGGGGCACACCCTGGTCGGGCATGTCCACGCCCACGCCTTCGCCACGCGGATAGCGCACGGCGATGGGGCCGCCATCATAGGCGGCACAGGTGGCGACCATATGGACCAGTTCGCCCTCATCCGCGGCGGCCATCACCACCATATTGGGCAGGCAGGCCAGATAGGCCACGTCAAAGGCCCCGGCATGGGTAGCACCGTCCGCCCCCACCAGACCCGCACGGTCGATGGCGAAGCGCACGGGCAGGTTCTGCAAGGCCACGTCATGGACCAACTGGTCATAGCCGCGCTGCAGGAAGGTGGAATAGATGGCGCAGAAGGGCTTGAACCCTTCGGTCGCCATGCCGGCGGCGAAGGTCACGGCATGCTGTTCGGCAATGGCCACGTCGAAGGTGCGCTTGGGGAACTTGGACGCAAACAGGTCCAGGCCCGTGCCCGACGGCATGGCGGCCGTGATGGCGACGATCTTTTCGTCCTTTTCCGCTTCCCGGATCAGGCTGTCGGCGAAGACGCGGGTATAGGAGGGGGCGTTGGCCTTGGGCTTGGCCTGGGTGCCGGTGATGACGTCGAACTTGCCCACCGCATGCAGCTTGTCGGCCGAGGCCTCGGCCGGGGCGTAGCCCTTGCCCTTCTGCGTGACGACATGGACCAGCACGGGACCGCCCTGCGGATCGTCGCGGACATTTTCCAGCACGGGCAGCAGATGGTCCAGATTATGCCCGTCGATGGGACCGACATAATAGAAGCCCAGCTCCTCGAACAGGGTGCCGCCCGTCACCATGCCGCGGGCATATTCCTCCGCCCGCCGGGCGGCGTTCAGCAGCGGGCGCGGCAGATGTTCGGCCACCTGCTTGGAGAAGTCACGGAAGCCGCGATAGGATTTGGACGAAATCAGCCGCGACAGATAGCCCGACAGCGCCCCCACGGGCGGGGCGATGGACATGTCATTGTCGTTCAGGATGACGACCAGGCGCGATTGCAGCGCGCCGGCATTGTTCATCGCCTCATAGGCCATGCCGGCGGACAGGGCCCCGTCGCCAATGACGGCCACGACATTGTTGGTCTTGCCGGCCAGATCGCGGGCCACGGCCATGCCCAGCCCGGCAGAGATGGAGGTGGAGCTGTGGGCCGTGCCGAACGGGTCGTACTCGCTTTCCGACCGCTTGGTGAAGCCAGACAGGCCACCGCCCATGCGCAGGGTGCGGATACGGTCGCGCCGGCCGGTCAGAATCTTGTGCGGATAGGACTGGTGGCCGACATCCCAGATCAGACGGTCATTGGGCGTGTCGAAGCAGTAATGCAGGGCGACCGTCAGTTCGACCACGCCCAACCCGGCACCCAGATGCCCACCCGTCACCGACACGGCGTCGATGGTTTCCGTCCGCAGCTCGTCGGCCAACTGGCGCAACTGATTGGGGGCCAAACGGCGCAGATCGGCGGGGGTCTTGACCTGGTCCAGCAACGGCGTCTTCGACTGGGACATCGTCCCTACCTCACTCATTGTTTTTATGCGCGCCGTTCGACGACATAGCGGGCCACCTGGGCCAGCATATCCGCCCGTTCCCCGAACATGTCCAGGTGCTGCGCCGCCTGATCGGCCAGCCGCCGCGCCTGGTCACGCGCCCTCTCCGCCCCCAATATGGAGACGAATGTGGCTTTTCCAGCGATGTCGTCGCGGCCAACCGGCTTGCCCACCTCATCCTGGACGCCTTCCACGTCCAACAGGTCGTCGGCGATCTGGAAGGCCAGGCCCAGATCATGGGCATAGGCCTGCAACGCATGGTGCTGCGGCGCGCCGGCCCGGCCCAGGATGGCGCCCGACACGGCGGAAAAGGCGATCATCTCCCCCGTCTTCAGGCGCTGCAGGCGGGTGATGGCGCCGATATCCAGGGGCGTCGTCTCCGCGATCAGGTCCAGCATCTGGCCGCCGACCATGCCGCGCGGGCCCGATGCCTTGGCCAGCGCCGCCACCAGCTTGCAGCGGACCTGCGGGTCTTCATGCGTTTCGGGATCGGCCAGGATTTCAAACGCCTGGGTCAGCAGGGCGTCGCCGGCCAGAATGGCCGTCGCCTCGTCAAATTCCAGGTGAACCGTCTTGCGGCCGCGGCGCAGCTCGCTGTCATCCATGGCCGGCAGATCATCATGGATCAGGCTGTAGCAATGGACGAATTCCACCGCCGCCGCCGTACGCAGGGCACAGGCCGGGCTGACCCCGAACATGCGGGCACTTTCCATGACCAGGAAAGGACGCAGCCGCTTGCCCCCGCCCAGACAGCCATAGCGCATGGCATCGAACAGGCGGGCTTCCATCAGATTGGTGTGCGGCAGCAGCACCTCGATGGCAGCCTCCACCTGTTCGACGGTATCCGCCATGGCGGCGGTCAGGGTCTTGGGCAGGGAGGGCATGGCGTCAATCCAGTCGGGCGGGTTCGGCACCAATCGTGCCGTCGGCGGCGATGGTGATGCGGTCCACCTTCGCCTGCGCTTCACGAAGCTTGGCCTCGCAATGCCTCTTCAGCCAGGTACCGCGCTCATAGGACTGGATGGCATCATCCAGTTTGGCCTTGCCTTCCTCCAGCTGGCGGACAATCCGCTCCAGCTCGGCAAGCGCGTCCTCAAAGCTGAGGGCGGCAATATCTTGGGGAAGGGTCTGGTCGGTCATGGCATCGGCACTGTCAATCGGAAGGCGGGACTGTATGTCCCCCGGCCCGCCGGTTCAAGTGCCACGCAGGGGTAGGCAGGACATACCAGCGGCCATTGTTCCGGGCCGCACTATTCGGAACTGCACACGGCTCCGCAGTAAAGTCCCAAGGCCGGCGACTGCCGGCCAGCGCCCGCGTGGGCGCGTGAACCAAGCCGCCGGATGGCGGCGCCCGGCGCCTGAGGGAACATAAATTACGCCACCATCAGCGTCTTCACATGCGCGGCCGTACTGTTGGCCAGGGCCCGCAGGTCGTAGCCGCCCTCCAGCACGGAGACGATGCGACCCTTGGCATGGCGGTCCGCCACCTCGATCAGCTTGCCCGTGATCCAGGCGAAATCATCCTCCGTCAGGTCCAGCCCGCCCACGGGATCGCGCATATGGGCGTCGAAGCCGGCGGAGATCATGACCAGTTGCGGCTTGAACGCATCCAGGGCCGGGATCAGCTGGCTCTGGATGGCGTGGCGGAATTCCGGGCTGCCGGCCATGGGCGGCAGGCAGGCATTGACGATATTGCCAAAATCCCCCTTCTCCTTCACCGACCCGGTGCCGGGATAAAGCGGCCATTGGTGGGTGGAGCCATAGAACAGGTCGGGGTCGTGCTGGCAGAAGGTCTGGGTGCCATTGCCGTGATGCACGTCGAAATCGATGATGGCGACCCGGCGCACGCCATGTTCCGCCCGCGCATGCGCCGCCCCCACCGCGACATTGTTGAACAGGCAGAAACCCATGGCCTGATCGGGTTCGGCATGGTGTCCCGGCGGGCGCACGGCACAAAACGCGTTGCGCGCCTCCCCCCCGCAGACGGCATCGACGGCGGCGACCACGGCGCCGGCGGCACGCAGGGCGGCCCGGCCCGTGCCCGGCGACAGCACGGTGTCGGCATCAATGCTGCCATGACCGTCGCTGGGGATGGCATTCAGCAGGGCCGTGACATGGCCGGCCGGATGCACGCGTTCCAGCTGTTCCCGCGTCGCCAGCGGCGCGTCCCGCCGGTCCAGGAACATGAAGGCCTCATCCTCCAGCGCCGACAGCACGACACGCAGCCGGTCGGCACATTCGGGATGGCCATAGCCGGTATCGTGGCTGAGGCAGTCGGGATGGGAGAAAAGCAGGGTGTTCATGCGGCGCCAATTCCCCAGGTCATTTCCTCTTACCGTCCATCCGCTTCTTGGGAGCGGCAGGTGCGGTCATGCCATCATGGGTGGCGCCGACCGAACTGTCATTGCGCCAAATCATCTGTCCGGCGCATGACCACCCCGACGGATGCGGAACCGTACCTCTTGCCCGTGGGGCGTGTCACCCACGACGTCCGTCGACAATAGCGTGTGGCCGCCTTCACGGCAGAAGGTTTCGAAATCCTTCGGCGCCGCCTTGTCCGTGGCCGTGACCGCCAGCACCTGCCCGTCCTGCATGGCGCGCAGGGCCTTGGCCGCGCGCAGCACCGGCATGGGGCATTTCAGGCCCGAACAGTCCAGCGTGACATCGTCTGCCGCGTCTTGTTCAGCCGACATCGCCACCCCCGCCGCTGCGCAGGCCGGCGACGCCGACACAGAGCCAGCCCAGAATAAAGGACAGCCCGCCCACGGGCGCCACGGCCCCCAGGGCCGACGGCCCGTACCAGCCCAGCAGATAAAGCGCGCCGGGAAACAGCAGGCAGCCAATGGCAAAGCACAGGCCGGCCGCCGTCAGCCAACGCGCCTGCCGCGCCAGCATCCGGCGCAGCGGCACCAGCGCCAGGATGGCCAGCGCATGCACCATCTGATACTGGCTGGCCGTCTTCCACAGATCCACGGCATGGCCGTCGCGCACCACCGCCAGCCCATGGCTGGCATAGGCCCCGGCCGCCACCGCCACCGCCCCGAACAACCCGGCCAGCAGCATCAGCCTTGCGGCCACGGGATCGGCGGCGGACGAAATCTCCTGGCTCAAAACGAACATCCTTCGGCTTTTACCCTCACCCTAAGCTGGCATGCCGGACCGGGGGTGCCAAGGGGATGGGTTGTCGCGTGGGGTGGGGCGGGCCGGCGCTGGCCGACCCGGCATCAGCCTTTGCCGGGCTGCGGCCGAAGCCTCCCCTGGTGTCAGCTATGCAGGCCGGGTGCCTCCTGCCCGGTGCGCGCCACATATTCGGTGTAGCCGCCGCCATATTGATGGATGCCGTCCGGCGTCAGTTCCAGCACCCGGTTGGACAGGGCTGCCAGGAAATGCCGGTCGTGCGACACGAACAGCATGGTCCCTTCATAACCGGCCAGGGCCGTGATCAGCATCTGCTTGGTGTCAAGGTCGAGATGGTTGGTCGGCTCGTCCAGCACCAGGAAATTCGGCGGGTTGTACAGCATGATCGCCATCACCAGCCGCGCCTTCTCCCCACCGGACAGGACCCGGCAGCGCTTTTCCACATCATCACCGGAGAAGCCGAAACAGCCGGCCAGTGCGCGCAGCGATCCCTGGCCCGCCTGTGGAAAGGCGCTCTCCAGCGCCTCGAACACGGTCTGGTCGCCGTCGAGCAGTTCCATCGCGTGCTGGGAGAAATAGCCCATCTTCACGCTGGCACCGACATTGACGGTCCCGGCATCGGGCTGGTCGACACCCGCGATCAGCTTCAGCAGCGTCGACTTGCCGGCACCATTGACGCCCATCACGCACCAGCGTTCCTTGCGGCGGATGGTGAAGTCGAAATCCTGATAGATGGTCCGGCTGCCATAGCCCTTGGACATGTTGCGCAGGACCGCGACATCCTCACCCGAGCGCGGGGCCGGCGGGAACTCGAACATCACGGTCTGGCGACGTTTGGGCGGTTCGACGCGGTCGATCTTGTCCAGTTTCTTGACCCGGCTCTGCACCTGACTGGCGTGCGAGGCGCGGGCCTTGAACCGCTCGATGAACTTGATCTCCTTGGCCAGCATGGCCTGCTGGCGTTCAAACTGCGCCTGCTGCTGCCGTTCGTTCAGCGCCCGCTGCTGTTCGTAGAAGGTGTAATCGCCGGAATAGCTGGTCAGCGACCCGCCATCGATCTCGATGATCTTGTTGACGATCCGGTTCATGAACTCCCGGTCGTGCGAGGTCATCAGCAGGGCGCCGTCATAGCCCTTCAGGAACCCTTCCAGCCAGATCAGGCTTTCAATGTCGAGATGGTTGCTGGGTTCGTCCAGCAGCATGACATCGGGCTTCATCAACAGGATGCGGCCCAGCGCCACGCGCATCTTCCAGCCGCCCGACAGCGCGCCGACATCCTTGTCCATCATCTCCTGGCTGAAGCTGAGGCCGGCCAGCACCTCCCGCGCGCGGCCATCCAGCTCATAGCCACCCAACTCATCGAAACGCGCCTGGACCTCGCCATAGCGTTCGATGATGGCGTCCATCCGGTCGGCCTGGTCGGGATCGGCCATGGCTTCTTCCAGGCTCGCCAGTTCCTTGGCCACTTCGCTGACCGGTCCGGCGCCGTCCATCACCTCCGCGACGGCACTGCGGCCGGACATTTCGCCGACATCCTGGCTGAAATAGCCGATGGTGACCTGCTTTTCCACCGACACCTGGCCGGTGTCCGGCTGTTCCTCCCCCGTGATCATGCGGAACAGAGTGGTCTTGCCGGCACCGTTGGGACCGACCAGCCCCACCTTCTCCCCCCGGTTCAGCGCTGCCGAGGATTCCAGGAAAAGGATGCGATGACCATTGTGCTTGCTGATATTTTCAAGACGAATCATGGGAGGCCGGGTTCCAGGGGCAGGATCGGCCCCCTTATGCCACAAGATGCGGCACACGCCAGTGCCCTGATCGGCCCCCGGCCCTGTATGTTGGTTCTGGCCCGGCTCCCTTCATTCCAGGCTGCGCAGCCGAGGACCCATTGCGTGCCGGTGGGCTGCCTTCATCTGCCCCGCGGGTTCTGATGATGGCCGATCGGTCGTGAACATGAAAAGGGCGGCGTCCCCATGATGGGAACGCCGCCCTGAACCGGAACCGGGCTTGGGGGGGGAGGGTACGCCCGGTGCCGGGATCTGTGGCGGATCAGGCCGCGCGGGGCAGGTCGGCCAGGACCAGTTCGGCTTCTTCAAGCACCTCGATCGTCAGGACGGGTTCATCCTTCACGGCCGCACCGTCGCGCGCTTCCAGCACAACGCCATTGACCTTCACCTTGCCGCGCGCCGGGACCAGATAGGCCAGGCGGTCACCCAGCGCGTGGGTCAGCACCGTGCCCGCCGGCAGAACGCCGCCCAGCAGGGCCGCATCCTGATGGATGAACAAGGCACCGCTATCCTTGTCCTGTTCCCGGCCGGACGCCAGGACGCGCAGCTTGCCTGCTTCATCCGTGCCCTTGGGGAACCTGGCCTGTTCCCAGCGGGGCTTCACGCCGCGCTTATTGGGGATGATCCAGATCTGGAACAGCGTCGTCTCACCCGGTTCCCGGTTATATTCGGCGTGGACGATGCCGGTGCCGGCGGACATGACCTGCACGTCGCCCGCCTCGGTCCGGCCCTCGTTGCCCAAAAAATCCTGGTGGGTGATGGCGCCTTTGCGGACATAGGTGATGATTTCCATGTCCTGGTGCGGGTGCGGGTCGAAGCCCGTATTGCTGTCGATGGTGTCGTCATTCCACACCCGCAGCGGTCCCCAATGGACCCGCGAGGGATTGTGGTAACCGGCGAAGCTGAAGTGGAAATTGGCGCGCAGCCAACCATGGTTGGCCTTGCCCAGGCCGGCGAAGGGGCGATGTTCGATCATGACACTTCTCCTGTGCGGCTCCCGACGCGCCGTCCCGGAATGGCGACGGCGCGGGGACCATGGGTCATGGAAAGAGTACCGAGGGTCATCCGAAGAGGACCTTCATAGGCCGGCGACCACCGGCCCGGCGCATGAGATACGGCGTTACGCCGACAGCTTGGCGGCCAGACGGGCGACGTGGGCGCCCTGGAAGCGCGCACCGTCCAGTTCATTGGCCGACGGCTGACGCGAACCATCGGAATTGGCGATGGTGGTGGCGCCATAGGGGCTGCCGCCGGTGATTTCGTCCATGCGGCCCTGGGCACCGAAGCTGTAGGGCAGGCCGGCGATGACCATGCCGTGATGCAGCAGCGTCGTGTGGAAGGACAGCAGGGTCGATTCCTGGCCGCCATGTTGGGTGGCCGTCGACACGAACACCGAGCCGACCTTGCCGATCAAGGCACCCTTGGCCCACAGACCGCCGGTCTGGTCCAGGAAGTTGCGCATCTGGCTGGCCATCATGCCGAAACGGGTCGGCGTGCCGAAGATGATGGCGTCATACTGGGGCAGTTCGTCCACGGTGGCGACCGCGGCGTCCTGGTTCAGCTTGATGCCGGCGCGCTGGGCGACCTCGTCGGGCATCAGTTCGGGAACGCGCTTCACCACCACTTCGGTGCCCGGAACGGACGCCGCCCCCTCAGCCACGGCCTTGGCCATCGTCTCGATATGGCCGTAGGAGGAATAATAGAGGACCAGGATCTTGCTCATGTTCCGCGCTCCATTGTCTGGCGGTTGCGTTGTTTGCTGAGGGGAAGATAGGCCGTTGCGGACAGTCCGATAATGACGCAAATTCGGATAGCTTTGTTCCGCCCAGCGGGACAATGGAGGGGTAAGCAAGGGGGAGCGGATTGGACCGGCTGGAAGATCTGCGGCTGTTCACGCTGGTGGCCGACGGCAAGAGCTTCACCAAGGCAGCGGAAAAGCTGGGCCTGTCGAAATCGGCCGCCAGTCGCCGCATCGGGGAACTGGAGGCCCGGCTGGGGGCCCGCCTGTTCAACCGCACCACCCGCCACATCAGCCTGACCCAGGTGGGCGAAGGCTTCCACGCGCGTGTGGCCCAGGCGCTGGAAGCGCTGGAGGAGGCGGAACGGTCGGTGGCCAGCCAGCACCAGGCCCCGCGCGGCACGCTGAAACTGGCCGCCCCCATGTCCTTTGGCTTCGTCCACCTGTCGGGTGCCATTGCGGATTTCATGGCGCTTTACCCGGAGGTGGCCGTCGATATGGACCTGTCCGACCGCTATGTCGATCTGGTGGAGGAAGGGTATGATCTGGCCGTGCGCGTGGGCCGGTTGAAGGACAGTTCGCTGGTGGCCCGCCGGCTGTGCCCGGCCCGCGCCGTCATCTGCGCCAGCCCCGCCTATCTGGCCCGGCGCGGCACGCCGCAGGACCCTGCCGATCTGGCCGATCATGACTGCCTGATCTACACCAACGTGCCCAATCCCGAACAATGGACCTTCCGGACGGCACCGGGGTCGGAAACACCCCGCACGGTGCGCATCACCGGCCGCCTGCGCGCCAATAATGGCGATGCCCTGCGCGAGGCGGCGATCCATGGTCAGGGGCTGGCGCTGTTGCCCACCTTCATCGTGGGGGACGCGCTGTCGGCGGGGCGGCTGGTGCCGGTGCTGGACAATTTCCTGCTGCCGCCGGGGGCCGTCCATGCCGTCTATCCCGCCAACCGGCATCTAAGCCCCAAGGTCAGGGCCTTTGTCGACTTCCTGGCCGGGCGGTTCGGGCCCGTTCCCTACTGGGACGCAAGCCTGACCATCTTCAAGGGCGGGTGAGGCAATTGTGACAGCTTCACAAAACCTTCACGGCTTTCTGTCATGTCAGAGCCACAGACTTTTCCGGACGGAAATCTAGAGTGGATCGGCACCAGTCATCCGCACCGCCGATCGGCAGTGTGAACGACGACGCAGCCTGGACGGCTGCGCGCCTGTGCCGTTCCGTCCCCGCCGTCCGGCCCGATGCCAGTTGTGGATCGGTGGCAGAGATGTTCCAGCGCGACCCCGACCTGCCGGGCGTCGTCGTGCTGGGACCGGATGGCTGTCCGCAGGCCCTGGCCGACCGCGCCACCTTCCTACTGCATTTCTCCCAGCGTTATGGCCGTGACCTTTATGCCAAGCGGCCGGTCACGCATCTGGCCGACCGCCAGCCGCTGTTGGTGCCGCAGGTCACGGGCCTGTCCGACCTGAATGCCCTGATCGCCGAACGCAAGCCAGACGCCCTGCATCGCGGTTTCGTGCTGATCGACGCCGATGGGGTCTGTGCCGGCATGGGGCTGGGCATCGACGTCATGCGCCTGACGGCCGAACAGATGGCCCTGACCCTGGAACGGCTGCGCGCCACGCAGCGCGACCTGATCCAGGCGGAAAAGATGGCGGCCCTGGGCGGGCTGGTCGCCGGCGTGGCGCATGAGATCAACACACCCCTGGGCGTGGCCGTCACCGCCGCCAGTGCCTTTGCCCATGACACGACCCGCTTCGCCGACGCCTACCGCACCGGCAAGCTGAAACGATCGGAGCTGGAGGATTATGTGGCATCGGCCACGGAGGCGATGGATTTCGTGATGGGCAACATCACGCGCGCCGCCGATCTGGTCCATGCCTTCAAGCAGGTGGCCGTCGACCAGACCACCGACCAGGTCCGCCGTTTCGACCTGGGCGACTATCTGGGGGAGGTGCTGCGCAGCCTGCTGCCGCAGCTGCGCCGCCTGCCCCACCGGCTGGAATCCGATCTGGCCGACAATATCAGCGTCGACAGCACGCCCGGCGCCATCGCCCAGATCGTCACCAATCTGGTGATGAACGCCCTGACCCATGCCTTTGCCGGGCGCAGCGGGGCCGGCACGATCCATGTCGGCCTGCGCCTGTCGCCCACCACATCCGGATGGGTGGAACTGACCGTCAGTGATGATGGGGCCGGCATCGATGCCGCCATCCTGCCGCGCATCTTCGACCCTTTCTTCACGACAAGGCGCGATGCCGGGGGGACGGGCCTGGGCCTGCATCTGGTCTATAACCTGGTCACCCAGCGCCTGGGCGGTCGCATCGACGTGACCAGCCAGCCGGGCCAGGGCAGCCGCTTCACCATCGCCTTTCCGCGCAAGTCACCCGCCTGACGAACCGCCGGCGCGGTTCCCGCCGCGTCAATAGCGTCGACGACGGCACGCCCGTCAGCCCACCCCGATCAGCCGTCCCGCCATCTGCGCCGGCATGGGGCGACCGTAGAGATAGCCCTGTAGGAAGCCGCAGCCCAGACGCGACAGTTCGTCGGCCTGTTCCTGGGTTTCCACGCCTTCGGCCACCACTTCCAGGGCCAGTTGCTGGGCCAGCGCCAGCATGGTGCGCAGGATGGTCCGGCTTTCGAACCGTTCGATCATGCTGGCCACAAAGGCGCGGTCGACCTTCAGGAAGTCGAACGGCAGGGTCTGAAGGTAGGAAAGGTTGGAATAGCCGGTACCGAAATCATCCATGCACAGGCGGATGCCCAGATCGCGCAGGCCAGACAGGATCTGCGCGGCATAGACGGGATCACCGATGATGATGCTTTCCGTCACTTCCAGCTTCAAAAGCGTGGGGTCGACGCCGCTGTCGCTGATCACCTGGCGCACATGGTCCAGGAAGCCCGGTTCGGACAATTGCGCGGCGGAGATATTGACACTGACCCAGACGGGCCGGCCGGCGGTACGGGTCCAGCGCGCCGTCTGCAAGGCGGCCTCGCGCATGACCCAGGTGCCGATGGGCACGATCATGCCCGTTTCTTCCGCCGTGGGAATGAAGGCGGCGGGGATGACCACACCGCGCGTCGGATGGTTCCAGCGCACCAGCGCCTCGAACGCCACCACTTCCCGCGTGGCGGCATCCACGATGGGTTGGTAATGCAGTTCGAATTGCCCCTGCTTCAGCGCCGTGCCCAGTTCCATGGACAGGCCCAGGCGGCGGCCATCGCTCGTTTCGGCGCCGATCACCACTTCCTGCAAGCGGCCATAGGCGCGCTTGGACGCCTGCATGCTGGCCTCTGCCCTTGCCAGCAGTTCCTCCCCATGACGGCCCGTGCAGTTGCACCAGGAAAGGCCCGGCGACGACATCGGGTGCATCTCCCGCCCCGTCAGCATCAGCGGTTCGGCCACCGCCGCGACCGCCCCCTGCACCAGCATCCGCGCCGCCGGCAGCGCGGGGGAGCCGGGCAGCAGGACCGCAAACTGGTCACCGCCTGTGCGGGCGCAGACGGCATCGGGCCCTAGCGCCACCGTCAGACGCTGTGCCGTGGTCACCAGCAGCCGGTCGCCGGCCGCCACGCCCAGTTCATGGTTGATGTCGCGGAAATGGCGCAGGTCGATGATGCCGACAGCGACACTTTCCACCCCGCCACGCTGCAACCGGCCCAGCCGTTCATCCACGGCCTGGACAAAGCCGATGCGGTTCAGCAGGCCCGTGGCCCGGTCATGGGTGCGGTCGCGCGACAGCTGCGCCACCAGCCGTGCATTTTCCAGCGCCACGGCCACCGTGCGGGCGAACAGGGCCATCATCCCGGCATCAGGCGCGCGGCCTGCCGACAGCTGCGACAGGTACAGCACGATGGCGGCATCGGCCGACAGGGCCGTGGCGATGGCCTGCCAGTCGCCGGCGCCGATGGCGCCGTCCTGCGTCAGGGCACGGGCCACGCGCTGCCCCACCTCCGCCGGCACCAGACTGGACAGGCTGCCGGGTGACATCACGGCCCCGCCTTCCCCCACCCCGGCCAGCAGGCGCGGTTCGCCCACCGGTTCCCCTTGGCGCATGTCGCTGCGTACCAGCAGGGCAGCCGTACCGGCACCGGCCAGACCATGCAGCGCCTCCACCACCGAGGCGGCCAGACTGTCGCCGTCACGCTCGCCGAACAGGCGGGTGGTCGCGTCAAGGATATGGGTCAGGCCGGCACGGTGGGCCTCCAGCGCGCGGATCTGTTCATAGGCGCGCAGCGCCGTATAGACCGATGTCCACAGGCGCCGGGCCGTCAGTTCATCCTTGGCGCGGTAATCGTTGATATCGTAACGCTCCACCACCTCCCGCTCCGGCGCCTGGCCGGGCTGGCCGGTGCGCAGAATGATGCGGACATGGGTGTTGCGCATCTCCTCCCGCACGGCGCGGGCCAGATGCAGGCCGGAATCATCCGTCTCCATCACCACATCCAGCAGAATCAGGGCGATGTCGGGATATACGGCCAGCATCTGCCGCGCCTCGGCCGCAGAATAGGCGGACAGGAACAGCAGCCGCCGGCCCGAATGTTCCATGTCGCGCAGCGCCAGCTTGGTGACATTGTGGACCGATGGATCATCATCGACGATCAGGACCAGCCAGGGCGGCAAGACGGGTGTTGACGGCGCCGGTTCCGGCTCCGCCGCGAAATCAAGCAGATCGTCCACCATCCGATCGCCCCCCAACCGGCCTTGGGCCGTCCATCCACCGGACCGCCTGTTCCGTGCCCGGAACGACCGTCACTTATCATTGTGATCCATATGTCTGGGAAGCTACGCCAACGCTGTGCGGGCGGCAAGCCCGGCGCAGGGGCGCCCTTCGTCGAATGCCGGGCTGCCCCACTGGCATCGCGGCTGGCATCCATGCCATTGTCAGCGCCTGAACCTTCTGCCGATGGCCGCCCCGTTCCATGGATGCCTTGATCAACACGCTGCTGGCCGTTGCCGGACTGCTGGGTCTGGTCAGCCTGCTGCCGCCGCTGGCCAAGCGGCTGGGCCTGCCCTACACCGTCACGCTGGCAGCACTGGGCGTGGGCATCGGCCTGCTGCTGCATGTGGGCGGGCCCATGATCAATGGTACCGGCCTCATCACTGCCTTCATCCGCGCCGTGGGCGACGTCGAACTGACATCCGCGGCCTTTCTTTACATCTTCCTGCCCGTGCTGCTGTTCGAAACCGCGCTGGGCGTGGATGTGCGGCGCATGATGGACGATATCGGTCCCATCCTGCTGCTGGCCATCGTTGCCGTGCTGGTCTGTACAGTGATCGCCGGTTTTGCCATGTGGTGGGTCTGGGGCCTGTGGCACGGCATGCCCACACAGAAGGCGCTGATCATCTGCCTGCTGCTGGCCAGCATCATCGCCACCACCGACCCGGCCGCCGTCGTCGGCATCTTCCGCGACCTGGGCGCGCCGCGGCGCCTGACCATCCTGGTCGAAGGCGAAAGCCTGTTCAATGATGCGGCCGCCATCGTGCTGTTCACCCTGCTGCTGGGCATGTTGACCCAGGGCGGCGAACCGAACCTGGGGGCAGCCGCCGTCGATTTCATCTTCAAATTCGCAGGCGGCATCGCCGTCGGCTGGGGCCTGGGCTGGCTGACGGCCCTGGTGGTGACGCCCCTGCGCAACCAGCCTTTGTCGGAAATCACCCTGACGCTGAGCCTGGCCTACCTCTCCTTCATCCTGGGCGAACATTACCTGCATGTGTCGGGTGTGGTGGCCGTGGTGGTGGCTGGCCTGGTGATGGCGTCCGCCGGGCGCACCCGCATCAGCCCGGAAAGCTGGTCGGGACTGGAGAAAGTGTGGAGCCAGCTGGGTTTCTGGGCCAATTCCCTGATCTTCCTGTTCGCCTCCATGCTGGTTCCCCCGACGCTGATGAATGCGAAATGGAGCCATTTCGCGCTTCTGGGGGCCCTGATCGTGGCGGCGCTGGTGGCGCGCGCCCTGGTCATCTTCGGCATCCTGCCGGCCCTGGCCTGGATGGGAGCCAGCGACCGGATCAGCCATAAATTCCGCATCGTCATGACCTGGGGCGGATTGCGCGGGGCCGTGTCGCTGGCCCTGGCCCTGGCCGTGACTGAACATAACCAGCTTGAAGACTATATCCAGGAGCATGTGGCCGTCGTTGTAACCGGCTTCGTGCTGTTCACGCTGTTCGTGCAGGGCACGACCCTGCGGCCGCTGATCCGTGTGCTGGGCCTGCACAAGCTCTCGCCCGTGGAACAGCATCTGCGCAACCGCGCGGTGGGCCTGTCGCTCAGCAATGTTCGCCGCGACCTGGAAAGTGTCGCGAAAAGCTTCGGCTTCGACGTGGCCCATGCCGTGGAGCCGCTGCTGGAACGTGGTGCCGAACTGGCACAGGAACAGCTGGACCTGGACAGCCGCTATGGTGCCTTGTCACTGGAGGATCAGGTCTATATCGGCCTGTCGACCCTGGCCCGGCATGAGGAGCAGCGGTTCCTGGCCTATTTCCGCGACGGGATCATTTCCCGCCTGTCGGTGCAGACCCTGATCGTGGCCGCCGGACGCCTGCAGGACGCCCTGAAGACCGGCGGAGCAGAAGCCTATGACCGGGCGGCCGCCAAGCAACTGCGCCCCGACCGGGCATTGCGGCTGGCCTTGTGGATGCACCGGCGCTTCGGCCTGGAACGGCCCGTGTCGGCCCGCCTGTCAGAACGATATGCCATGCTGACGGTGCTGCGCTTCTGCCTGAAGGAACTGGGCCAGTTCACCGACGACCGGCTGGTCCCCATGCTGGGCAAGCAGGCGGGCGAGGCCGTGCGCCGGCGCCTGAGCATGCGGCTGACCATCGTGGAGGAAGCGCTGGACAGTATCCGGCTGCAATATCCAGCATATCTGGATTCCGTGCAGTCGCAGTACCTGATCCGTGCCGGCCTGCGCATGGAGGAACGGTCGACCCAGACGCTGTTCGACGAAGCGCTGATCAGCCGCGAGATCCTGAACGATCTGGAGCGCGACCTGAAGGAGCGCTGGCAGGATGTCAGCAGCCCGCCGCAACTGGACTTGGGCTTGGCCACGCACGAACTGGTGGGGCGCGTGCCGCTGTTCAATGGCCTGGCACCCGACCGGCTGGCCCGTATCGAAAAGCTGCTGAAGCCCCGGCTGTACTTTCCCGGAGAGGTCATCGTGCGCCGGGGGGAACGGGGCGATACCGTCTATTTCATCTCATCGGGCGCCGTGGCCGTCAGCGTACCGGGGCTGGAAACGCCGATCCGCCTGGGCACGGGCGACTTCTTCGGGGAAATCGCCCTGGTCCTGGAACAGCCGCGCAATGCCGATGTCCGCGCCATCGCCTATTGCCAGTTGCTGCTGCTGGACAAGCGTGACTTCAACCGGCTGTACAGCAGCGATCCGGACCTGAAAGCCCATATTGACAGCGCCATCGAACGCCGCCTGTCGGCCTGACCACCCTGCACCGCCGCCGGTGCCATCATTCCAGATGGCCATAGCGCAGCGCCCGGGCCCAGTTGGCCGACCCGCGCGAGGCCGCCTGCACCGCCGCTGCCTCCCAGTCATAGGGCAGCGCCACCATCCGGGCCTGCCAGCGCCCGTCGCCATCCCGTTCCAGCAGGGCATAACGGGCATGCGGGCTTCGCGTCTGATGGACATGGCCGAAAAGATGATCGTCATAATAGGCCTGCAACCCCACGGACCCGGGATTGACCACCAACCGCCCGTCATCCAGCCACAGGGCGCGGGGCAAATGACTGTGACCGCACAGAATGGCACGCGCCGGCCCATCCCCCGCCAGGGCCGCCACCCGATCGGGTGATGCCGGCCGGCTGCCCCATTCCCCCACCTCTTCCAGCAGATAGGTGATGTCCGTCGAAGGCGTGCCGTGGCAGAGCCGCACCTCGCCGTCCAGCAGCACTGCGCCCGCCGGCAGTCCCGCCAGCCAGGCCCGGTGCGCATCGGTCAGCACCTCGTGGGCATAGCGATCCGATGGCCCCATGCGGGCCGGCGGCAGGGTCAGCAGCTGCCGTTCATGATTGCCGGCAATGTGCAGGATGTCGCGCGACGTCAGCATGTCCGCTGTTTCTGCGGGCCAGAGCGGTCCTGAGAGCTTGTCGCCCAGGTCGACGATCAGATCGGCCCCACGCGCGTCAATATCGTCCAGCACGGCGCGGAGGGCGGGCAGATTGCCATGGATGTCCGACATGATGGCGATACGCACGGGATAGGGTCCCCCTGACGGTGGCAGGCCATCTTCAAGTCAACCGCGCCGGCTGCCGAGCCCTGCCGGGCCGCCCCTCAGCGGATGGAGCGGAAGAAACGCAGCAGGTTCTGCATTTCCGTGCGCAGCGCCTCATCCTCGCGCAGGCGGGCCTGCAGAGCAACGTCGCGCTTGGCCAGGAACACCACCTGTTCCTTGGGCGGCAATTGTCGATAAGAGGGCTTGGGCGCGATGGTGCCGTCATCCTGGATGGTGGAGATGAAGAAGCAGGCGCGCATGAATTTGGAAAACAGCTTGCTGCTGCTTTCCGGCGGCTCACGCGACAGGATGGCGAAGATGTAATGGGCGCGGAAAAAATAGTAGCTGTTATAGATGCGCTGGACCATGGCGAACTGTTCGGCGGGCGCACTGGCCTTGGACAGAAGCTGCTGATCCTTGAACCCGGCAAAGAAATGGTTCGTCGCTTCCTTCGCGAACATCATGGGCCGTTCGCGCGTAGCGCTGATGCGCTTGCGATATTCGATCAGGAACCGGCCGATCAGCGTGTGGATCAGCCGCCGCTCCGCCTCCAGTTCCCCTGGCAGGGTCATCAGGAATTCGATTGAGGACATCAGTTGCAGGGGATGGCTGATCGAGCCGCGCTTGCCGCGGCCGCGGGCCAGCAACGAGTTCTGCAGGTTTTCAATCACCTCATGCGCTTGCCAGCGCAGCCGCACGGAGGTGGGAATGGACGTCAGGCCGCTGGCCTGCAGGAACAGACGTATATGATCGCGCCAACCCTTTTGCGGAAGCTGAACATATTCGACATCGGCCAGTTTGATCGGCGATCCCAACACTTCCGGGTCGGGCGGCTGCGGCCTGAAGTCCAGGCTGCGCCCGTAGACGACCCCCCTCAACTTGCTCTCCCGTGCCGGCTCCATGGCCTAGATGAACCCGCTGTGTCCGGCAGCCATCTCTGGACATGGCCATGCGGAACAACATTAACGCATTGTTATTATCACTAATCCAAAAGGAATACATCAATTTCCAGCACGCGATGATTTCATCGATGCAGGGACTTTCCCCGTGGCGCGTATCAACAATGAAGGCGGCTGAACGAGCGCATGGACGCTCCGGCCTCCTCTTCCCGACGCTGGTTCCAGCCGGCGTTCCACCGCCCTGACGGAGTTGAAACATGTCCTTGAACACACGCGCCCTGGCCGCCCTGTCGCTGGCCACCCTGCTGGCCGGCACCAGCTTTGCCTTCGCCCAGCCCATGGGCCCGGGCGGCCCCGGCGACGGTCCGCGTGGCCCCATGTTCCAGGAAATGCTGGATAAGTACGACACCAACAAGGATGGCAAGCTGGATGACAAGGAGCGCGCCGCCATCCGCGCCGATCACTTCAAGAAGCTGGACAAGGATGGTGATGGCAAGGTGACCCGCGCCGAATTCCCCGCCGCCATGGAAGCCGCCCGCGAACAGCAGAAGCAGGACCATATGCTGGCCATGTTCGACCAGATGGACGCGAACAAGGACGGCACCGTCACCCAGGCGGAATTCGATGCCTTCAAGCCGCCGCGCGGCGGCGACCACCCGTTCATGGAGCGGATGCGCGATCGCAAGGGCGACAAGTAAGCGGTCGCGGCAATGACCATGACGGCCGGCCTGCCGCAACGTAGAGTGGGGACGGTGGACGGGCTTCCGGGCGAGGCCCGGACCCGGACGTACGACAGGCGGGACGACACGGTGGAGAACTGGACGGACGAGGCGCTGGTGACGCGTGTGGCGGCCGGGGACCGGCGGGCCTATGGCCTGCTGGTCGACCGGCACCTGGACCGCACTGTCACCATTGCCCGCCGCATCCTGGGCAACCAGGCCGATGCGGAGGATGTGGCGCAGGAGGCGTTTCTGCGGCTCTGGCGCCACGCCGACCGTTTCGATGAACGCGCGGCGAAATTCGCCACCTGGTTCTACCGGGTGACGACCAACCTGTGCCTGGACCGGACGCGACGGGCGCCGATGGCACCGCTGGACGCGGCGGGCGATCCCGCCGACACCACGCCAGGGCAGGAGGACGCGCTGGCCGACCGGCGCACCCGCGCCGCAGTGGCGGGCGCCGTCGCCGACCTGCCGGACCGGCTGCGCGCGGCGGTGACCCTGACTTATGAAGCGGGCCTGTCTAACGCCGAGGCGGCCAAGGCGCTGGATATCAGTGTCAAGGCCCTGGAGAGCCTGCTGGTCCGCGCCCGCCGGACCTTGCGGGAGAAACTGGCGGGATGGGCCGGACGGGAGACGGGACGATGACAGAGATGAGCCACAGGACAGATCGGGGGTGCCAGCCATGACACCAGACCAATTCCAGACCCTGCTGGACCGCCACGGCGCCCGGCCGGAAGACTGGCCCGACACAATGCGCCGCAAGGCCACAGCCGCCCTGGCACAGGATGCGCAGCTGCGCGCGATGCTGACGGCCGAACAGGTGCTGGCCGAGGCCCTGGCCAGCCTGCCGCCCGTCACCGCATCGGCCGACCTGCGCCGGGCGGTCCTGGACATTCCCGTCGACAATCCGCGCCCGGCGGGCCGCGCCGGTCTCTGGCGCAGCATGGCGCTGGCCTGGCGCCGCTGGACGGCCGGCATGGCCACGGCCACCGCCGCCGGCCTTCTGGGTTTTTTCCTTGGGTATGGCCAGCTGGTCGCCCTGCCGGCCACGGCCGGTGAACAGGTTGCCAGTGACGATCTGCTGTCGCTGCTGAACCAGCAGACGGCGGAGATCGATACGGCTGAGTTGGAGAGCGCGCCATGAGACGATCCACCCTGATCCTGTCAATCCTGCTGGTGGCCTCGCTATCGGTCAATCTGGCCGTCGCCGGCCTGATGATCGGCCACCGCCTGCGGGGCGGCGGTCCGCCGGGCGGCATGCCTGACCGGCTGCTGGGCCTGGTGCCGGAAGGGCTGCGCCCCGGCATCCATGAAGCCATGCACCCGCGCGACCCCGCAGTACGCCAGCAAATGGACGCCTTGCGTCAGGCGCGGCGGGATGCCGTGGAGGCGCTGCGGGCCCGCCCCTTTGACCGTGCCGCGGCCGTGAACGCCTTCGCGTCCCTGCGGGAGGAGACTTCACGGGCGCAGGAGAAGCTGCACCAGACCATCATCGACCGGATGGACAAGGCCCAGGCTGAAGGCAAGCTACCCCCGCCGCCCGGCCGGGGTGATCGTCGGGGCGGGGAGCCGCCCGAGCCGATGGACGGACCGCCGGACGCGGCACCGCCCCCGCCCCCACCGCCGCCGGAACGCTGACCCGCCCGCCGGGATCGGCAGACAGGAGGAATGCCCATGGCCGCAACCTTCGCCCCCCGCGTCCTGGCGGCGCATGCGCTGTCCCGCTTCGGTCAGGGAGCCGGACCAGAAGAGTTGGACCGGGTGGCCGCCGATCCCCGTGGCTGGGCAGAGGCGCAACTGACGCCCCGCCCGCTGCCGCCATCCCTGGCCGAACAGGAGGGATCGGCCATCCGTGTCGCGGAATTCCTGGCCGCCCGCAAGGCCGGTGCCGCGGCTCAGGAGGAACTGGCCAAAACCAGGGGGCGCGAGCGCTACCGCGCCGATGCCGTGCTGCGCACCCGGCTGGCGGCGACGTCTGAGGCGCCGTTGCAGGAACGGCTGGTGCATTTCTGGTCCAACCATTTCACCGTTTCCAACAAGCGGGCGGGCGTCGGCCCCCTGGGACTGCCGTTCGAGACGGAGGCCATCCGCCCCCATATCCTGGGCCGGTTCCGCGACATGGCGCGGGCGGCCATCCTGCACCCGGCCATGCTGATCTATCTGGACAATGCCAGGTCCGTCGGTCCCGACAGCAAGGCCGGCCAGCGCCGCGACAAGGGCCTGAACGAGAATCTGGGCCGGGAAGCGCTGGAACTGCATCTGCTGGGCGTCGACGGCGGCTATGGTCAGGCCGATGTCCAGGCCATGGCCATGATCCTGACCGGATGGGCCGTGGATGGCGATGGCGGCGCCTCCCATTTCAATCCCAACCGGCACCAGCCGGGCGACAAGATCCTGCTGGGCAACCGCATCGTCGAAGGCGGTGTGCAGGAGGCGGCGATCGCCATCGATCTTTTGTGCGCACAGCCGGCCACGGCCCGGCATGTGGCCGTCAAGCTGGCCCGCCATTTCGTCGCCGACGATCCGCCCGCGGACGCCGTGGCGGCGCTGGAACGCGCCTTTCGCGACAGCCATGGCGATCTGGCCCATGTCACCCGCACCCTGCTGCGCCTGGATGCCGCCTGGGCCCAGCCGCTGGGCAAGGTCCGGTCGCCCAATGACTTCGTCATCGCCACCCTGCGCGGCACGGGCATGGAGGTGCCGGATCAGCAGGTGTTGAACAGCCTGTCGGTGCTGGGCCAGTTGCCCTTTGCCGCTCCCTCCCCGGCCGGATGGCCGGACCGTGCCGCCGACTGGACCGGGCCGGACGCCGTGCTGCGTCGCATCGACTGGTCGCTGGCCTTCGCACAGCGCGCGGTCGGGCGCGTGGATGCCAGATTGCTGGTCGATACGGCCCTTGGCGGACTGGCCGACGACGGGTTGCGCCGCGCCGTCGCCAATGCCCCCAGTGCCGCAGAGGCCCTGGCACTGGCGCTGTCATCCCCCGCCTTCCAACGGAGATAGGTCATGCTGAACCGACGTCATCTCCTGGCCCTGGGCAGCGCCGGCCTGTTGAGCGCCACGTCCCCCCGTCTGTCGCTGGCAGCGGCCGGGACCGACCGCCGACTGGTGCTGATCGTGCTGCGCGGCGCCATGGACGGTCTGGGCGCCATCGCCCCCTATGCCGATCCGGATTACAAGGCGGCGCGCGGTGCCCTGGCCCTGGCCGAGCCGGGCCAGGCGGACGGGCTGCTGGATCTGGATGGCCGCTTCGGCCTGCACCCAGCCCTGGCACCACTGCAGGGCTGGTGGCGGGAAGGCCGGATGCTGGCCGTCCACGCCATTGCCACACCCTATCGCGAGCGCAGCCATTTCGATGCCCAGGACCTGCTGGACAATGGCGGCACGCAGGCCGGCGGCCGCAGCGGCTGGCTGAACCGGGCGCTGGCCCGGCTGGATGGCGGCGGCCAGGGGCTGGGTCTGGCGCTGGGCCAGGGTGTGCCGCTGGTGCTGCGCGGGTCCGTGCCCGTCGCCAGCTGGGCACCGTCTCCCCTGCCCGAAGGCGGGCCCGACTTTATGGAACGCGTGGCCGCCCTTTATCATGCCGACCCCGTGCTGGGGCCGGCCCTGGCGGCCGGTCAGGGGGTGACGCAGATGGTGGATGGCATGGAAGGCGGCCGCCCCCGCGACAACAAGGACCGCATGGCGCTGGCCACCACGGCCGGGCGCATGTTGTCCGATGCAGACGGGCCGCGCGTGGCCA
Organism: Hydrogenophaga intermedia; assembly: GCA_943371025.1. Lineage (GTDB taxonomy): Bacteria > Pseudomonadota > Alphaproteobacteria > Azospirillales > Azospirillaceae > Niveispirillum. Next base: position 206,610 of record CALRTC020000002.1, on the reverse strand, counting down.
CGCTGGAACTGCCGGGCTGGGACACGCATGTTGCCCAGGGCACGGCCAAGGGCCGTCTGGCCAATGCGCTGGGCGATCTGGCGGAAACCATGGTGGCCTTGCGCGGGGCCATGCAGCCCGTCTGGGACCGGACGATCATGGCCGTGGTGACCGAATTCGGCCGGACCGTGCGCATCAACGGGTCCGGCGGCACCGATCATGGCACGGCCGGTGTGGCCCTGCTGGCCGGCGGGTCAGTGCAGGGTGGGCGCGTGCTGGGCGACTGGCCCGGCCTGCGGCAGGACAAGCTGTATCAGGGCCGCGATCTGGCCCCGACCACCGACATGCGCGCGCTGCTGAAGGGAATGCTGTCTGCCCATCTGGGCCTGTCAGCCAGGGACCTGGACGCCGCGATCTTCCCCGATGCGCGGGACGTGCCGGCACTGCCGGACCTGATCCACGCGTAGCGCTGGTATTTTCACAGCCATGATCAATATTTGTGCATTCTGATTACACATGCACGTCCTTTCAGTTGATACTGCATGGCTTGTATCGGCACTTATGAAATAATGTGTATATATTCACCTCAAATTTGATTCAAAACTCATCCCCATGCCGGACAGGGGCCCCCTACCGGGTGTTTGCGCCACCCGAAAGGGGAACCGCATGTCTGCAATACCACGTCGTCGTGATCGGAGCCGATCACCGGGCTTCAATCGCCAGCGCCGCCATCCGGCGGCTTGGCCGTGCCTCCTTACCGCCGCACTTCCTCTGCTGGCCGCCCTGCTGACGAGCGGTTGTACGAAGATCGTGATCTCCGACGCCGTTTCGCTTGAGGAGAGCCACGCGTCTTACAGCAGCCACTATGTCTTCCTGCGCCCGGTTGTCTTGGCGCCCCGGGCCGCCACGTCCCCGGTCAGCGCCCGGATTGAAGGGTTCGGTCTGGTCAGCGGCGGACTGGCCGGCAGCGGCGTCACGCTCGGCTGGCGGCGCGAGCAGACCGTCTTGCTGGGCAATGCCGAGGATTGTCGTGTCGTCATCTTCGTCGATGGCGCCAATGCCACCGACGCCGTGACAAATGCACTTGCGGCCTGCGGTCATCCGGCCGGGGCGGTCTGCATCAACAAAAATACAGGCAGATGGAGAGCAGAATGAAAATTGTCAGGAAATATTCATGTCTGGTGCTGCTTATACCGCCCCTGGTTCTGGCCGGCTGTGCGCCGAAAAATGAATCGGCGCTGATCTATTCCTCTGCCATGTCGGGCGGGTTGAACCTGCAGACACCGAACATGACTGATGGACAAGTCAAGATCACCCTGGGCTACGCCACCAACGATTTCGCCTATGTTCCCGTCGCCGCAGGTTATGGCTGTGACATTTCGGACGACAAAGCAGACCCCGATAAGGATCAGCATAAGGGGTCTGGAAAATGCAAAGGTCTTGAGCGGCTGCACGGCGACAAGACCGATGTGAAATCGGACGAAGTTGGGAAAAAACTCCAAGAGGTGGCCGTGCGTGAGGCGCTATTACTTGCTGAAAGCCTTCATGAGGCCGAAAAGAAATATGGCAGCGCAAAAGCAAATGAAGATAGGGCAAGGGAAGCGTTTTCCGAAATATCGGTAGAAGCCGGAAAGTTCCAATCAAATACCGACTATATAACAAAAAATTATCCTGCATACAATGAAATTATCAAGGAACTGAACAAAAATTTTGGATTTTCCAATAATTGTCAGGAAATCATAATGCCACCCGAGGAAAACACGGACACGACAAAACAAAACAAAATATTGGAATTTGCATATTCTCTCATAAATCAACCCAAGTTCGGGCTCGACAAGAATGAACGCGATAAGGAAAAATACAATCTTGTCTATGTGTGCGCGAAGAATAACCTTGATAGCAGCACAGACGCTGCAAGCAAATTAAAATTCGACGTGCAAAAGGCGGAGGAGGCACAGAAGGCTGGGCAAAATTATGCCAAGAATATCGCGGCCACAACGGACAGCAACAGCAAACGGACGGACGCCTACTCTGTCTTTGGCACATTCGAGCACAATGGAACCGCAAGCTCGGCCAGGGACGAAAAGCCGCGCGACACCGAAGGCAAGGACCAGGGCGGCGGCGCAAGCCCTACCGGAGGCGGGAATAAGAACGGCGCCGCCGCAAGCCTGACGGCAGGCAAAATCTTCGCCACAGGTATCGCGGCGCAGAACTTGACCGAGGGAATCCAGGCGCATCTGCAACATGCCTGTGTCGAACAGGTGCGCTCCGCCGCTCTGTTGATCAGCGAAGGCCCAATACGGTCGGACTTCGTTTCGTCGCTGGTCACGCAATGCCTGTCGAAATCACCCCAAGAGGTCAAACCGCCCCCGGCAGGGCAGACCGAGAAGAAGTAGAAGCTGGATCGGCTGCCTGATCCCAGCGTTCCGCCGTCAGGCATCGCCAGCCGGTTTGCCTCGAAACGGTCAGCAGGCATATGATGGTGGCGACACCCACCATCATATGCCGGCCATGCCCATCACGCCCCCCGCCGCCGACGCCATCTCCGCCTGGACTGACGTCTATTTTCAGCGCACCCGAGCGATTGTGGAGAGGTTCGGTGACAAGCCTGTCACCTATGCCATCTTCATGCGCCGGCCCGTGGTCTTTGCGCCCCGGCTGGCGCTGGACTGGTTGCGCGCCGTGGCGGCCGAACGCGGCTTCGCGCCGGACATCCAGCTGAATTATGAAGAGACCAAGTGGGTCGGCGCGGGCGAGCCGATGATGTGGATCACCGGCCCGTTCAGCCAGATGGCGGAGCTGGAGACCCTGTTCCTGATGAAGCTGGGTCCCGCCTGTGTCGCCGCCTACAACGCTTATATGATGTGCGCGGGCCTGCCCAAGGTGGCGTTCCTGGCCATGGATGCCCGCCATTGTGCGGGCACGGAGATGGCGGAGATCATGGCCTATGCCGCGTCGGTCGGGTCCGCCCGCGCGCAACGGCGCGACGGGGCTGTGGGCTTTGTCGGCAACGCCACCGATGCCACGGCCCATTATTTCGGCCGCGACAAGGGCCTGGGCACCATGCCCCATGCCCTGATCGGCTATGCCGGCTCCACCGTGCGCGCGGCGGAGATGTATCACGAGACCTTCCCCGGCCAGCCCATGACCGTACTGGTCGATTATTTCGGGCAGGAGGTGACGGATGCGCTGTCCGTCTGCCGCCGCTTTCCCGATCTGGCGGCGCGCGGGGAACTGTCCTTGCGCATCGACACGCCGGGCGGGCGCTTCCTGGAAGGGCTGGATCCGCCGAAATCCTATGCCGTGCTGGACCGGCATGCGCCCGACGCCATCCGCGGCTATCGTGACGAAAGCGAACTGCGCCACCTGATCGGGGCTGGCGTGTCGGCGGCGGCCATCCATTACCTGCGTGAACAGCTGGATCAGGCGGGCTTCACGGGTGTGAAGATTGTGGCCTCCAGCGGCTTTTCCCCGGAGAAATGCCGGGTCATGGCCGACGCCCAGGCCCCCATCGATGTCGTTGGCACCGGCAGCTACCTGCCCGACAAATGGTCGGAGACCTATGCCACGGCCGATATCGTGGAATATGATGGGGTGAAGCGGGTGAAGGTGGGACGGGAATTCCTGCTGCGGCGGTGAACCGGGCAGCAAAAAGGGGGACGGTCGCCCGCCCCCCTTTCACGTCAACGCGATGATCGGACGGATCAGAACCCGACGCGCAGGCCGGCGCCGACCGTGTAATCGGGCTTGTCATCCTCGGCAAACAGCGTGTCGCCATTGATGAACAGGGCCGTGGTCGGCGACAGCGAGACGCTGAGACCCAGACCGGCGCGCACCCCGTCGGCCTTGGGGTCCGGCAGGATGGCGCTGACCACGCCCAGCGGGCTGTTGCGGCGGTTGGACAGCACCGTCGTATAGCGCTGGCCTTCATCCTTGATCAGGTCTTCCTGATAAGACAGCCGCAGTTCCGGGACGGCCACGGTGCCATTGCCCAGATCGACGCTGGTGGAGACATGACCGCCGACCGACAGCAGGAACTGCTGTTCGGTAAACTCCGGATGGTCCAGGTTCAGGTGCAGGGCGCCGGCCTCGTTCCAGGCATCCAGCGTCACCCGGTCATAGGTCATGGAGACGATGGGGCCATAGCGCCAGTCACCGGTCGTGGCCACGGAGCCGAATTCCACCGCGGCATGATGGCCTTCGCCCTTGGTGTCGCCCGTGGCGGTCAGGCCATAGGCGAAGGTGTTGCGGCGGACATCATCGACGGACAGATCGACATAGCGATAGCTGGCATCGACGAACAGGCCCGACGGCGTGGACAGCGTGGCATAGGGACCGACGGCCCAGGCCTTGGTCTTGGCCCCGCCCAGCGTGCCGAACTTGCCATCCGTATCGGCATAGCCCAGCGCCAGACCGACGCGGACCGTATCCGACACGGCATAATCGCCGCCGACACCGACGGACCAGCTTTCCGGCTTGGACAGGCGGTCACCGCCCTGATCGTCACGAGCCAGCGCCCCCCAATTGCCGCCGGCGGCCAGTTCAAAGCTGCCTTCGGCGCGGGCGGCCAGACCGGCACGGATGGCCTGGGTACGGCCCGTCTGGTCGGCCGCGGCGGCCCCCTGTGCGGCCAGCCCGCTTTCGCCCAGCGCCTGGCCGATGGCGGCACCAGTCAGCCGCTGGCTTTCGCTGGCCAGCGGATCGACATAGGTCGGCAGGGTCAGGCGATAGGCCAGCAGCATCGTGTCATTTTCGACACCGGAGGCGTCCTTGTAGGACGCGCCCACCTGATAGCCGTTCTGGGTCACGAAGTCGTTGTCATTGCCGACGAACAGGAAGAAATCATCCAGCTTGGCGGCGTCCAGGGCGGGCACCAGGGCCAGCGCCTCCCACTTTTCCGACAGGCACTGGGTGGCGCAGTTGGGATTATTCTTGCCACCATTGACCAGACCGAACTTGGACAATTGCGACGCGTCGTTGATGTCCACGAAGCTGGCGAACTGCACCGGCTTGATATCGGCCACCAGCACACCCTTGGGCGCGATGGAGGTGTTGTTGTCATAGGCCGTGCCGGCAATGTTGGTGGCACCGGTGATGTCGATCAGGTCGATGCGGCGGTAATAGCTGGTCGGGCTGCTGTCCGGGGTCGCGCCGGAGCCATAGCCATTGCCGTCACGCGACAGCAGCAGGAACTGGGTATTGTTCAGCGCCAGCAATTCCGACTGGGCCGCCACGCGATTCAAGGCGCCCGTGGGGTTACCGTTGTTGTTGTACATGGGCAGTTGGATGACATATTCGCCCTTCAGCACCGGCGCGCCGCTGGTCCCGATGTCATAGGACAGCAGACGGGTGTTGCGGCGGCTGGTGTTCGTGCTGCTGATATCCAGGTCCTGCACGGCGGCCGATTGCAGCGCCACCCACAGGGTCTTGCCATCCGCCGACAGCGTCAGACCTTCCAGGCCCTGATTGTTCTGGCGGCCCGTGGTCGGGTTGACGGGCGTGCCCTCTGCGGCGGCAAAGTTCGGTGCGCCGGCGCGGGTGGGCAGCAGACTGGCCGGTGGGGCGATGGCGGAGATCAGCTTGCCGTCGGCCGTGAAATGATAAATGTAGGGACCATATTCATCGCTGATCCACAGCGTGCCGTCGGGCGCGCGCACGAACCCTTCCGGGTCCAGCGCCAGCCGGCCCGTGCCGGTCAGCGGCAGGTTGGGCAGACCGCCCGCCGCCGGGCGATAGGTGGGGTTCTTGCCCGTCGTGGCCGGATCCAGGCCGCTGAACGGGGTGCCGGCAGTGTCCACGAACTGGATCGTATCGACCAGCTTCAGGCCGATCTGGTTCTGCGGCGCCGCAGCCGTGCCCGTATAGGGATTGAAGGTCAGCGACAGGATATTGTAGCGGGGAATGTAGTTCGTGGTGCTGGCGACATTATAACCACGATCCGGCAGGGCATAGAGCGTGCCGGCATAGCTTCCGTCGGCATTGCGGCGCCAGGTGTGCAGGTCGATCTGCATCGACGACACCGACCCGAACGTCTCCCCGAACTTGTCCCGCAGAGAAGCCGACAGGCGGCCCACGCCCTGCAGGCCCTGGTTCGTGAAGGTGGTGCCGTTCAGCGTGACGTTCGTCGCCGTCTGCGCCATCGCCGGCGCGGTCAGGCAGACGGCGCTGGCCAGCAGTGCCGCGCGCAAGGAATTCTTCATTATGAGTGCCCCCTGGTATGAAAACTTGTCCCCAGGGGGGGATATCCGCCGCCCATGACAGAGCGGTGCCAGTCACGCGACAGAATTGTTACCGACCCGCTGAACCGCACGGGAATCCGTTGATTTCCGCGGACTTGCGCCGTTGTAGCGATTCAGTGCTGCACCATGGGCATGACTGCTCACCCATCCGGCGCCCGTATCAGAATTTCAGCTTCGTGCCGAAGGTCAGCTTGGTACCACTGTCTTCCTGCCAGCTCATATCGGCGGAAAGGCGCATGCGGTCGACGCGGATCAGGGGCATGGGCGCTTCCAGCCCGACAGAACCGCTGGTTTCCCCCACCTGCGCCTTCATGGAGGACAGGCCTGTCAGGCCGGCAATGACGCTGCCGGCGGCGGGCCGGTATTCCATGCCCAGATTGGGCAGGGGCCGGGCCGTGCCCAGATCGGTCATGCCGGCGGTCAGGCGCCACCCCGTCTGGCCGCTGGCACAGACGCTGCCCCAACTGCCCTGGACGCTGCCCTTCATGGCGCCGAAACCACCGCTGACATCGCCGGCAATGCTGTTGGGCAGCCAGTTCTGGTCGCAGCCGCGCGACAGACGCAGGGTCTGCTTCACCTCTTCGGTACCCAGGCGCATGCCGACCTTGGAATTCAGGCCCAGCGCCGACAATTGCGCATCAGCCTTCAGCCCCGCCGCCTGATAGGCGCGCGGGTCAGCCGCCAGCTTCACCGGCGTGGCCGCCGCCACGGCGGACACGACCGGAACCTCCGGCACTTCCCCCGACAGCCGCGCCAGTGCGCCATCATAGATCCGGCCCAGCCATTCGCTCAGCGTCGCCATCATGGCCTTGCGGCCTTCGGCATGTTCGGTCGCCGGGGCCAGATCGGTGGGCGGCGCATCGAAGCCGGGGGCCGCATAGGGCGCCGGCAGCAGGGGCCCCGCATATTGCGTGGACGAGGCCGTCACACCATTGAAGCGGATGGCAAAGATGGTCGGTGCCTCCATCGGGGCCACCGGAACGGTATTCTTCGTGCTGGATGTGGTCGTCGCCCGCGCGGGGCCGACGGACAGGAGAACGGCGACAAGGATCAGACCAGCCTTGTTACGCATCATCCCCCCCTTCCGCCTGTTCGGTGCCAACGCAATCTAACCCATCATCAGGGCCGCGGGTTGTGACCTTCGTCGCCCGCCCCTTGAAAATCTGATTGATAGGATAATACGGCAGAAGCAAGGCGGCGCAAGCCTTTAGGCCGGGGTGCTGGAACAAAATTACCGTACTGGATGCCTGAAAACAGAAAGGGCGGACCAATTGGCCCGCCCCTTCCCCATTCCCGTCCCGTTGAACAGGCGGTCAGTTGTCGCCCATCTTCAGGGCGGCGATGAAGGCGCTCTGCGGGATTTCCACCTCGCCGAACTGGCGCATGCGCTTCTTGCCTTCCTTCTGCTTGTCCAGCAGCTTGCGCTTGCGGCTGATATCGCCGCCATAGCACTTGGCCAGCACGTCCTTGCGCATGGCGGCGATGGTTTCGCGCGCCACCACCTTGGCACCGATGGCGGCCTGGATGGGAATCTTGAACAGGTGGCGGGGGATCAGGTCCTTCAACCGCTCGCACAATTGGCGGCCGCGATATTCAGCCTGGCTGCGGTGGACGATCATGGACAGCGCGTCCACCGCCTCCCCGTTAACCAGGATCGACATCTTGACCAGGTCGCCCTCGCGATATTCTTCCAGCTGATAATCAAAGCTGGCGTAACCGCGACTGATGCTCTTCAGCCGGTCATAGAAATCGAACACCACTTCGTTCAGCGGCAGCTCATAGACGATCATCGCCCGGCCGCCGACATAGGTCAGGTCCTTCTGCACGCCGCGCCGTTCGGTGCAGAGATGCAGCACGCCGCCCAGATATTCATCGGGCAGCATGATCGTGGCCTTGATCCACGGCTCCTGGATATGGTCGATCTTCACCACGTCCGGCATGTCGGCCGGATTGTGCATTTCGATCACATCGCCGTTGGTCATGTGCATCTTGTACACGACCGACGGGGCGGTGGTGATCAGGTCCAGGTCGAATTCGCGTTCCAGACGCTCCTGGATGATTTCCAGATGCAGCAGGCCCAGGAAGCCGCAGCGGAAGCCGAAGCCCAGCGCAGCCGAGCTTTCGGTTTCATACTGGAAGCTGGCATCGTTCAGGGCCAGCTTGCCCAGGCTGTCGCGCAGATGCTCGAATTCCGCCGCATCCGACGGGAACAGGCCGCAGAACACGACGGGGATGGACGGCTTGAACCCGGCCAAGGCCGTGGGCGCCAGCCGGCGCTCCTCCGTGATCGTGTCGCCGACCTTGGTATCGCGGATATCCTTGATAGCGGCCGTGACGAAGCCCATCTCGCCCGGCCCCAGCTTCTCCATCGCCACCTTCTTGGGCGTGAAGATACCGACGCGGTCGATGTCGCGCGTGGCGCCGGTCGCCATGAAGCGCACCTTCTGGCCCAGCTTCAGCTCGCCGGCGAACACGCGGACCAGGATGATGACGCCCAGATAGGCATCGTACCAGCTATCCACGATCAGGGCCTGCAGGGGCGCGTCCTTGTCACCCTTGGGCGGCGGCAGGCGGGTGACGATGGCTTCCAGCACCCCTTCGATATTCAGACCGGTCTTGGCCGAAATCTCCACCGCGTCCGACGCATCCAGGCCGATCACATCCTCGATCTGCGCCTTCACGCGCGGCACATCGGCGGCCGGCAGGTCGACCTTGTTCAGAACGGGCACGATCTCGTGATTGGCATCCAGCGCCTGATAGACATTGGCCAGCGTCTGCGCCTCCACCCCCTGGGACGCGTCAACCACCAGCAGCGAGCCCTCACAGGCCGCCAGCGAGCGCGAGACCTCGTAGGCGAAGTCGACATGGCCCGGCGTGTCCATCAGGTTCAACTGATAGGTCTCGCCATCCTTGGCCTTATATTCCAGGCGCACGGTCTGCGCCTTGATGGTGATGCCGCGCTCCCGCTCGATATCCATATTGTCGAGCAGCTGTTCCTTCATGTCGCGCGCCTCGATGGCGCCGCAGAATTCAATCAGCCGGTCAGCCAGCGTCGACTTGCCATGGTCGATATGGGCGATGATGGAGAAATTACGGATCTTCGACAGGTCGGTCATGGACTCGTACGCGCCAGGATAGAGGGTTGGGCGCGAAGATAGGGGGACAGGGGGCGGATGGCAATCTCCCTGCGGGCCAGGGGCGGACAGGGGTGGTGTGCGTCCGCCTATCCCCTCTTCGATCCTTACTTCCCTTCGCCCCTCAGCATCGCCTTGCGCTTCTCCGCCAGCGGCGAGACATAGCCCGGCACTTCCGGCGGCACGTCCTCGGCATAGGCTTCCAGGGTGCCGCGCACGCCTTCATCGGGGCCGTCGGTCGGTTGCTCCAACAGGTCGGGCCGGTCGCGTTCCACCCGCTTCAGCACGGCTTTGGGGATATCCTCCACGGTACCGGTGATCTTGTAGCTGTGCATGCGGCCCATCAGCACGCCCTGCACCCCGCTCTGCCCCATGCGCATCCAGGGCCACCAGGGGGCCTGGCGCATGAAGCCGGCATGGAAGCGCGCACTTTCCACAGAGCGGTCGTCGATCTCCGCCGTCGGCGTGAACAGGGTGAAATGTTCGGACGGGTTGACGCGCCGGCCCGTGGACGCCTTGGGCCAGCCTTCCGGCGTCACCGGGTTGGTATATTCATGCGCGTAATCCCAGCTCAGCAGATACTGGTCGCCGATGCGCTGCCAGGGCAGCAGAAAAGGCTTTCCCTTCTGGGACTTGGTGCCCCCCTGGGTGCCCTTGTCATTATTGACCGTCTCACTGTCGCCCACCCGGAACACCTTCTGTTCCAGGGTCAGGGTGCCGCGCCAGCGGTCGTTCAGGAAGGGGAAGACCTCCACCCGCTCCCCCGTCCAGGGATTGTCCCAATGGTCCAGGATCTCCCCGGTCGCCAGATCGGTGAAATAGCCGCATTCCTTGCCCAGCACCTTCAGCGACCCGTCGGGCTGGACGATGTTGCGGTTATTGCCGAAGCCGCAATAGCCAAACAGGGGCACGGCGCGCTTGTCACCGACAATCGCGTACTGCACGCCCTGATAGCCCGACAGCACCGATTTCGGGCCCAGCGTGCCCCACATCTTGCCAAAGCCGTACAGATTCTCCCGCGGGTCGGTGATGTCCAGGGGACGGATATCGCCCTTGGCCCTGGCCGTGGCGCCAAAGGCCGGCATCGGTGCCGCCATGGCCGCCGCCCCCGCCAGCCCGCCGAACATCGACCGGCGCGACAGGGATCTGAACATCATTTCCTGGATCATCGCTGTACCCGTTTATTGGTTCTCGACAAGGGTTGAGGAAACCTTCGGGCCGATGGTTCAGGGAACGAAGCGTCGGGTGGGCTCCTATCCGCAGGGCGGGGAAAGGGCGGCCGGGAAATTTTTCTGAAAGCCCGTGTCGGCGCTGGCATAGTCACCAGCGTCCTTGAACATGAACGGGGAGAACCGCCCATGCTGTACGCGATCCTTTGCTATAATCAGGAAGATGTCGTCGGTGCCTGGAGCAGCGACGAGGAAGCCTGCGTCATGGAAAAACTGAGCAAGGTGCAGGAAGGCTGGGCCCATCAGGGCCGGCTGGGTCCCGTCGCGCGTTTGATGCCGACCAGTTCTGCCACCACCCTGCGCAAGGGCAAGGACCAGCCGCTGGTCATTGACGGGCCGTTCGCGGAAACCAAGGAACAGTTGCTGGGCTTTTACATCGTCGATTGCGAGGGACTGGAAGAAGCCATCGACAGCGCCAAGGAACTGTCCGCCGCCAATCCTGGCACGGGCTGCTACGAAATCCGGCCCGTCATGCTGTACAATCCATCGGAACCAACGAAATCATGACCGACACGGCCTGGATCAGTGCCGCGCTGGCCGCGGCCCGGCCCCAGGCCATGGGGGCGCTGCTGCGCTATTTTCGCGACCTGGACCTGGCCGAGGAGGCGTTCCAGGAAGCAGCCCTGCGGGCACTGACATCCTGGCCGAAGAACGGGCCGCCGCGCGATGCGGCGGCCTGGCTGATCATGGTGGCCCGCAATGCCGGCATCGACCGGACCCGCGTTGCTGCCCGTCATGTCGCCCTGCCGGAGGATGAGGCGGCGCTTTCCGATCTGTCGGACCATGAGACGGCGATGGCCGAGCGGATAGACGCCGCCGATTACCGCGATGATGTGCTGCGCCTGCTGTTCATTTGCTGCCACCCCGACCTGCCGGCCACGCAGCAGATTGCCCTGGCCCTGCGTATCGTGTCGGGCCTGTCGGTGAAGCAGATTGCCCGGGCCTTCCTGGTCGGCGACAGCGCCATGGAACAGCGCATCACCCGCGCCAAGGCGCGCATCGCCGCCAATCCCGTGCCCTTCGAACCGCCGGGCGGGCCGGAACGGGCGGAGCGGCTGTCGACCGTGGCGTCCATGGTCTATCTGGTCTTCAACGAGGGTTATTCGGCCGCGGCCGATGAAAGCCGGGCCCGCGCACCGCTGTGTGATGAGGCGATCCGCCTGGGCCGGCTGCTGCTGCGTCTGTTCCCGACGGTGACAGAGGTGATGGGCCTGCTGTCCTTGATGCTGTTGCAGCATGCGCGCCTGCCTGCCCGTTTCGGTCCCGACGGGTCGGTGATCCTGCTGGAGGATCAGGACCGGGGATTGTGGCGGCGGCCGCAGATCGACGAAGGACTGGCCCTGCTGGACAAGGCCATGCGCCACCGCCGCCCCGGCCCCTATCAATTGCAGGCCGCCATCGCAGCCTTGCATGCCCGCGCGGCCGGACCGGCCGACACCGACTGGACGCAGATCGAGCTTCTGTATGGCGGGCTGGAGCAACTGACCCCGTCGCCCGTCATCACCCTGAACCGGGCCGTGGCCGTATCGAAGGTGCGCGGAGCAACGGAAGCGCTGGCCCTGGTGGAACCGCTGGCCGGCGCCCTGTCGGGGTATTTCCATTTCCATGGGCTGCGCGGGGCGCTGCTGATGCAACTGGGTCGGAACGGGGAAGCGCGCGACGCCTTCGGCCGGGCCATCGCGCTCGCCCACAGTCCGGCGGAGGCGGCGCATATCCGCCAGCATCTGGACCGGTTGCAGGCCGACTGCGGGCCCATGTGAATTTTTCGGGAGTCCCTGTCGGAACGAACCCGCGTCGCCCGTCCTTGGGTTATCGTTCATTCACCAAACCGACCGGAGGAAGCCATGACGGCGCAAACCGATACCGTGCACAACACCACGGGCGTCATTCCCCACCTGATCGTGAACGGGGCCCGCAAGGCCATTGAGTTCTACATCGCCGCCTTTGGCGCCACCAAGATCATGGAAATGCCGGCACAGGATGGCGAGCGGCTGATGCATGCCCAGCTTCTGGTCAATGGCGGCCCGCTGATGCTGTGCGACGATTTCCCGGATTTCTGCGGCGGTCAGGCCACGGAATTTCCCAAACGCGCACCAGTGACCCTGCACATGGCCGTGCCGGACGTGGACGCGACCTTCGCCCAGGCCGTGGCCGCCGGGGCCGAAGCGGTGATGCCGCCGGCCGACATGTTCTGGGGCGACCGCTATGGTCAGGTGCGCGACCCGTTCGGTCATCTCTGGTCCCTGTCCACGCCCAGCAAGCCGGGCGCCGTGGTCGAAATGTGTGCACCCGGAACGGCCCCGGCGTGACGCCTTGCGACTGACATGATCGTGGCGGAGGATCGGGGCTTCCCTGCCCCGATCCGAGGCCATGACCATGCGCACCCCCGTCATTCTTGCCACCGCCCTGCTTCTGTCCGCGGGCATTGCCGCTGGCGGCTATCTGGCCGGACAACAGACAGCCCGTTTCCGGCTGGCCGACCGGGTGGTCAGCGTCAAGGGGCTGGCGGAACGCGAGGTGCGCGCCGATCTGGCCATCTGGCCGCTGCGCTTCGTGGCCACCGGCAATGAACTGCCGCAGACCCAGGCCAAGATCGTGAAGGACGAGGCTACGGTGCTGGCCTTCCTGGCCCGCTACAACATCAATGCCGACGCCATCGCGTCGCGCGGGGTGGAGGTGGTGGACCTGCTGGCCCAGCAATATCGCCAGGGCCCCGTCGACAGTCGCTATATCGTCACCCGCACCCTGGTGCTGCGCACCAATGATGTCGACGCGGTGGTCAAGGCCAGCCAGAACATGGCAACGCTGCTGGACCAGGGCGTCGTGCTGGCCGGCGATGGCAGCGGGTCGGGCAATGGCCCCACCTTCGCCTTCACCAAGCTGAACGATATCAAGACCGCCATGATCGCGGAGGCGACGAAGAATGCCCGCGCCGCCGCCCAACAATTCGCGGCCGACAGCGGCACGCATCTGGGCGCCATCCGCCGCGCCAATCAAGGCGTGTTCCAGATCCAGGCCCGCAATGAGGTGCCAGGCAGCTTTGAGGGCAAGGAGGTGGACAAGACCGTCCGCGTCGTGTCCACCGTCGACTGGGAATTGGCCGACTGACCCTGTCCCATTCCTGTAATCGGACCCACGGGACGACGATTGATGGTTGCGGTGCGGCAACCGGATGGTGACAATCGCTGCCAGCCTTTCCCGGAACCCAGGGTCACACACGGGTGCAGCATCATTTCGACCTGACCGGTATCGCCATCGTCACCTCCGTCGCCCTGTTGTGCGGTCTGGTGCTGTCGCGCCTGCGGCAACCGGCCATTGTCGGCTATATCGTGGCCGGCATTGTGCTGGGGCCGGGCGGCTTTGGCCTGGTGGAGACGTCGGACGGCATCCAGACGCTGGCCGAACTGGGCGTGCTGATGCTGCTGTTCCTGGTCGGCATGGAACTGTCGGTGAAGGCATTCCAGGCCGTGTGGAAACTGGCGCTGGGGGCCGTGGCCTGCCAGATCGGCCTGTCGCTGGCCGTTACCGGGCTGGCCGGATTGCTGCTGGGCTGGCCCTGGCCGCGCGCCATCGTCATGGGCTTCATCATGGCCCTGTCCGGCACCGCCGTCGCCATCAAGATGCTGGAGGATGTGGGGGAACTGAAGACAGAGACGGGACGCGTCACCGTCGGCGTGTTGATCGCGCAGGATCTGGCCTTCGTGCCCCTGCTGCTGATCACCAACGGCATGGGCAGCGGTGGTGGCCTGTCGGTCGCCGTGCTGGCCAAGCTGGGGGCGGCCATGGCGGCCCTGGGCGGGCTGGTCTGGTTCCTGTCCCGCCATGACCGGCTGACCGTCCCCCATGGCGAGTGGTTCAAGCGCAACCAAGAGGTCATTCCCCTGGCGGCACTGGCCTTCTGCTTCACCATGGCGGCGGCCACGGGCGTCGTCGGCCTGTCGGCGGCATTCGGCGCCTTTATCGCCGGCTTCATGCTGGGCAATTCTGACGGCCGCGCCCTGTCGCTGCGGGCCACGCGCCCCATCCAGTCGGTCCTGATCGTCGTCTTCTTCCTGTCCATCGGCCTGATGATCGATCTGGGCTTCGTCTGGCGGAACCTGGCGGAAGTGCTGCTGGTCCTGTTCGCGGTGACGGCCGTGAAGTCGGCCATCAACGTCGCCACCCTGCACCTGCTGGGCGAGCCGTGGGAACGGGCCTTTCCCGCCGGGGTCATCATGGGCGGCCTGGGCGAATTCAGCTTCGTGCTGTCGGCCGCCGGCCTGTCGATCGCCGCCATTGACGCCCAGGCACACCAGCTGGCGGTGACCGTGATCGCGCTGTCCTGGCTGTTCAGCCCCATCTGGCTGGTCAGCGCCCGGCGCTTCCACACCCTGGCCGAAAACGGCATCGGCAGCATGCGGGCCGCCCTGGCCCAGATCTATCGCGGGGAAATCGCCATCATCAACCGGGCGGCCACGGCGGCCCTGCACGCGGCAGCCGTGGCCGTGGATGCGGTCCGGCGGCTGGGGCGCAACAAGCCTTAAACCGTGCCGTCGGGATCGAACAGATAGCCGCAGCCGCGGATGGTCCGGATATAGCCGGGATGCGCGGGGTTGATTTCCAGCTTCTTGCGCAGGCGCGTGATACGCACATCAATGGCCCGGTCGAACGGGTCGGCGCGGCGGGTATGGGCCAGGTGCAGCAGATCCTCCCGCGACAGGACCTGATGCGGCCGCTGCACCATGACCAGCAGCAGATCGAATTCCATGGCCGTCAGATCGACGACGCGCTGTTCAGCC
The DNA here is from genome assembly GCA_943371025.1 of Hydrogenophaga intermedia. Lineage (GTDB taxonomy): Bacteria > Pseudomonadota > Alphaproteobacteria > Azospirillales > Azospirillaceae > Niveispirillum. The sequence continues at coordinate 191,251 of CALRTC020000002.1, read as the reverse complement.
TCATGGATCAGGACACGTTCATCCCGTTTCAGCAGCCAGGGGCCGAAGCGCAGATGCAGGTCCTGCCCGGCGCTGCCGCCGGCGGTCTTAGCCGGTGCCGTCCGGCGCAGGACGGCCCGGACCCGCGACAGCAGTTCACCCAGATCGAACGGCTTGCAGACATAATCATCGGCGCCGCGATCCAGCCCCATGGAACGGTCCTGCGGGCTGCTGGCGCCGGTGACGATGATGATGGAGGGACCGCCGGCCGGCCGTTCACGCAGCCATTGCATGATCTCATAGCCGCTGGCATCGGGAAGCCCGATATCCAGGATGACCAGATCCGGCTCCTGCACAGCCAGTTGTTGGCGGAAGGTCGCCCAATCCGGGGCCGCGACAACCCGATAACCATGACTGTCCAGGAATCCGGTCAGGAGTTGACGAAGATCGACCTCATCCTCGATGACCGCAATGGTCTGCACCCGATCCATTCCCCAATCCTCGCCACCCGTCATTCGCCCGCGGGGGCCTGATCCCGCCGACAGGCGGGGAACTGCATATGGTTAACAACATTGCAGCTTTTACGGACCAAAGCCCGGCCGCGTCAACGGGCAAGCGGGGAACGGTACGCCAATGGGACAAAAAGACATCGATTACAGCGCAACAAATGCAAACGGCCCGTCATGGGGACGGGCCGTGCCGCACAGGATGTCGAATGGGGCCTGTCCAGGTCAGAGACCGGCCGACGGCGGCAGGGTCAGGCAGTTCTGGCCAGACTTGGCCAGTTGCGCGCAGGCACGGCGGGCCGTCTTTTCATCCAGCCCGACCAGTCGGGCGCGGTAGAGCAAACCCTTGGACGTGGACACTTCCATCACCTGCGGTGTGGCATTGTCCAGCAGCGTGCCGGCCCGCTGTGTGGCCTGGCTGACGGCGCGCTGGCCCAACGACTTGTCATTATAGGCGCCGACCTGGATGGCCCAGCCCCCGGCCGCACGCGGGGCGGCGGCAACGCTGGCCTGAACCGGGGCGGCATTGGCGGTGCCGACAATGCTGCTGGACACGGCGGCGACCACGCCTTCATCGGCTGCCGGTGCCGGCTTGCGCGCCTTGCCCTTGGCGGGCTTCGACTGGTTGGAAGCGACTAGCATCGGGGCCACCCGCTTGCCGGTGAAGGCATCGTCCAGCAGATCAGCCATGTGATTGTCGCGCCAGGTCCCGGTCTGGCCACCGAACACGACGCCGATCAGTCGCCGTCCGTCACGCACGGCCGATGCGGCCAGATTGAAACCGGAAGCCCGGATATAACCGGTCTTCAGACCGTCCATGCCGTCATAGCGCGTCATCAGACGGTTATGGTTGATATTCACCCCACCCTTGTAGGTGAAGCTGCGTGTCGCGAAGTACGGATAGTATTTCGCGTGGTCATAGATCAGGCTCTGCGCCAGACGGGCAAAATCCCGCGCGGTGGACAGCTGGCCGGCATTGGGCAGGCCCGAGGCATTGCGGAAGGTGGTCCGCGTCATGCCCAGCTGCCGCGCACGCTCCGTCATCATGCGGGCAAAATTCGGCTCGCTGCCGCCCAGGGCTTCGGCCAGGACAACGGCGCAGTCATTGGCCGACTTCGTCACCAGGGCCAGGATGCATTGTTCGGCCGTGATCGTGTCACCCGGCTGCAGACCCAGCTTGCTGGGTTCCATCGAGGAGGCATGGCGCGACACGGGCAAAGTCTGGTTAAGGCGCAGCTTGCCGGCATCCAGGGCATCGAAGGCCAGATGCAGGGTCATCATCTTGGTCATGCTGGCGGGGAAGTTGCGCGTATCCGCGCTGGCTTCGTGCAGCACTTCGCCCGTCTTGGCGTCGATGACGATGGAAGCGTATTTGGCAAGGGCTGCCAGGGGCGAGGCGATGGCGACCAGGGCGGCAAGCGCGGCGGCCGTAACCAGCCGCTTGGACGAGGTAGCCGATCGCCGCCAGATGGTCGTCAATGCCATGCCCCAATCCCCCTTCGACCTGAAAAACGTCCCGCGTTGTCGCCAAGCTAAAGGCGATGATTATCAATGTCTAGCAGGAAGTCGTTGAGAAATCGCCTTTACCAAAGCCGAATTATGGCCGCATTTCAACAACCTGTCCGATGGAGATACCCGGATAGGATTGTTCACGCCGCCGCCGACGGCCGTGCCGATACGTCATCCAGCCAGCGACGCACATGCGGATAACGGTCATCGATGCTGATACCACACAGGCGTGGGAAGAAAGTGAGGGTGGTGAAGGCCGTGATGTCGGCAATCGTGAACCGGTCCCCGGCCACGTACCGGGTCAGCGACAGGTCGCGGTCCAGCCGGGCCAGCCGTTTTTCCGCCTGCGGCTTCTGCACCTCCGCATAGGCAGGCACCTGCTGTTCCAGGGCCGCCATCTTGGGGTGGGTATGGCGGAAGACGCCGGCAAAGGGCAGCAGCAGCTCGAACTCCATCCGCCGCTGCCACATCTCGATCAGGGCGCGTTCCTTGGCGTCACGGCCCATCAGATTGGGTTCGGGATGCAGTTCCTCGATATAGCGGCAGATGGCGACGCTTTCGCTGATCACCGTGCCATCGTCCAGTTCCAGGGCCGGCACCCGGCCGCTGGGCACCTTGGCCCGGTAATCGGGGGACAGATGTTCCCCCTTGCCGATGGTGACCGGCACCCGGTCGATCTCCACCCCCTTCTCGGCCAGGAACATGCGCACGCGGCGCGGTGTTGGTGCGATGGCATCGTCGAACAGGCGCATGGTCACCCCCTCCCCGCTCTTATTGCGGATGAACACCCATCATGCCCGTCGGCCGGCCCTCTGCCAATGGCGCAGCGGTGGCAGGATTTAGGCCAATCCGGCCAAAGCAAGGTGATTTCATGACATCGACACCGGGCCGGGAACCCAGCCATCCGCCTGATGTTGGGCTGTTGACGCCGCCCGACACCGGGCGGCCTGGTCCGAGAAGCGAGGAGGCAGCAATGAAGACCATCAAGACCGCTCTGACCGCCGCGGCCATCACCCTGGCCCTGCCCGTGCTGGCCCTGGCCGCCAGCGCGCCGGACAAGGCATTGGACAATCTCAGCGGCGTGGGCCAGGAGGCCATCGCATTCTATGAGAAGCTGCCGGGCCATAAGGCGCTGGCCATCGCCGATGACGGTGCCGTGGGCTACAGTTCCGGCGTGGACAGCAGCGAGGCGCGCGTGGCCGCCCTGACGCGGTGCGCCGAGGTGTCGGTCGAAACCTGCCGCGTCATCTCCGTCGATGGCCAGGCGGTGGCCGGCGGCACCGCCTTGGGCGAGGTGGCCCGCAACCATATCGACGCCGCCGACCTTAAGGGAGAGGTCCTGGCCGATTATGAGAAGGCCCAGGGGGCCAAGGCCCTGGCCATGTCGGATGACGGCGCCTTTGGCTGGGTCGTGCGCGACAGCGAGGAGGAGGCGCGTGCCGCCGCCCTGCAGCAATGCGAAACCCGCGGCCAGAACTGCCAGATCCAGGCCTCTGCCGCACAGCAGTAAGGGGCGGCATCCTGCGTCAAAGCCAGGGCCGGGCGGCCGATGTCGCCCGGCCCTGTTTATTTTTGTCTGTCCGCGCGCTAAGCCTGTGCAGGAACGGGCGCTGCCATGCCCCGGATGAAGTATTGGAAGAGGGGAACGGACCCATGCGGCGCATCGGTGTGATCGGGGCGGGAGCCTGGGGCACGGCATTGGCCATGGCGGCGGCGCGCGCCGGGGCCGAGGTGGTGTTGCAGGCCCGCGAGGCCGACGTGGTGGAAAGCGTGAACAGCCGGCAAGAGAACAGCCTGTTCCTGCCCGGCATCGCGCTGGACCGGGCCATCCGGGCAACGGCGGACTTGTCGGAAGCGGCCGACGCCGACGCCATCCTGCTGGTCACCCCGGCCCAGCATCTGCGCGCCGCCTGCCGCACGCTGAAACCCGACCTGAAGCCGGGCGTGCCGCTGGTCATCTGCGCCAAGGGCATCGAGATCGATACAGGCTGCCTGATGAGCGAGGCGGCGGAGGCGGAACTGGGTGACCATCCGCTGGCGGTGCTGTCCGGCCCCACATTCGCGGCGGAAGTGGCCAAGGGCCTGCCCACAGCCGTGACGCTGGCCATCCGCGACACGGGGCTGGGCCAGAAGCTGTTGGCTGCCCTGGGCGGGCGCACCTTCCGCCCCTATCTGTCCGACGATCTGATCGGGGCGCAGGTGGGCGGGGCCGTGAAGAATGTGCTGGCCATCGCCTGCGGCATCGTCCATGGCCGCCATCTGGGCGACAATGCCCGCGCCGCCCTGATTACCCGCGGCCTGGCGGAGATCGCCCGCCTGGGCGCACGGCTGGGCGCACGGGCCGAAACGCTGATGGGCCTGTCGGGTCTGGGTGACCTGACCTTGACCTGTTCATCCCTGCAATCGCGCAACATGTCGCTGGGTGCGGCCCTGGGCCAGGGCCGCACGCTGGAAGACGTGCTGGGCGAGCGGCGGTCGGTGGCCGAAGGCGTCTATACCGCCCGCGCCGTCACCAAACTGGCGGCGGCCAAGGGCGTGGACATGCCGCTGTGCCAGGCGGTCGATGCCCTGCTGAACCATGGCGCGCAGCTGGACGATATCATCGACGCGCTGATGACAAGGCCGTTCAAGACGGAGACGGTTTAAGCGAAGAGAACCGGGGACCCCGGTTCCCATCCCGGCGGCGCCATTTCGAACTTCGAGAATTCGAAGCCCGGGACCACGGTGCAGCCGACCAGGGTCCAGCCCCCCAGGCTGGATGCTGCCTGCCAATGGCCGGCCGGGACCAGGATCTGGGGCCGCTGACCGGCGGCCAGATCGGCGCCCAGATACCGGGTTTCGCTTTCCCGCCCATCGGCCGACAGGCGCAACGCCAAGGGTGATCCGGCATGGAAATGCCAGATCTCATCCGCGTCCAGCACCCGGTGCCAGTGCGAGCACTCCCCCGCCCGCAGCAGGAAATAGATGGCCGTATGCGCCGCCCTGCCGCCGCCTTGCGCCGCAGCCCGGAAGGTTTCCACATAATGGCCCCCTTCCGGGTGGGGCTTCATACCCAGCAGGTCGATGATCTGATCCGGCGTCAACATGTCCATCTTCATTCCGTTGGCGGAAGGGTAGCCAGGAAACTCGTCCGTTTCGATAGCGTTTCAAACCAGTGGGCCAGGGCGGAGCGCCCTGTGCGCCAATGTTCATGACCGAAACGGAAATCCAGATAGCCCAGGGCCGCCAGGATGGACAGGCCGCCGATGGTCGGCTGGTCGGCCGGCGGCAGGTCCTTGGCCTCCACCTCCAGCCGGTCCAGGGCGCGCAGCGTGGCCGTGCGCTGCCGGGTATCCCAGTCGGCGGATTGCAGGCTGTGCGGGCGCAGGCTTTCCATCCGGCGCAGCACGGCCGCATCGCAGATACCATCGCCCAGCGCCTGCTGGCGCAGCGCCACCCAGCGATCATGCCCGGCGGGCGGGAACAGTTTGCGGCCGTCATGCAGGCTGTCCAGATATTCGGCGATGACGGGGCTGTCGAACAGCACCAGGCCATCTTCGGTCAGCAGGGTCGGGATCTTGGACAGGGGATTTTCACGCGCGACGGTGCTGTTGGGGGACCAGACATCGGTGGGGCAAAGCTCGATCCGGTCGGCGATGCCGATCTCATAGGCGACCATCAGCACTTTGCGCACGAAGGGGGAGGTCTGGCTGTAATGCAGCTTCATGGGTCAGCTCGGGATTGTCTGGAGGTGGGAAGGTGGGACTTCGGCATCAGCCCCGGAAATCGTCCTTCGCCTTGCGGATCGCGGCGAAGACGGACGTGACAGGCGCTGCGGACAGGCCCAGCCGGGCGGCGATGCCCGCATCGTCGGCGCGCAGAAAGGGATTGGCCGCCACCTCCTCCCCCAGACGCGAGGGCACGGTGGGCAGGCCCTTGGCGCGCAGGCGCCCCACCTCCTCCACCCGCGCCTTCAACGCGTCATTGTCGGGATCGATGGTCAGGGCAAAGCGGCCATTGGCAGCCGTATATTCATGCCCGCAATGGACCATGGTGTCGCCGGGCAGGGCCCGCAGCTTCAACAAACTGTCCCACATCTGGGCGGGCGTGCCCTCGAACAGGCGGCCGCAGCCCAGCGAGAACAGGGTATCACCGGGAAAAAGCCGCCGCGCCTGCTCGAAATAGAAGGCGCAATGGCCGCGCGTATGGCCCGGCGTGTCGAAAACCTGCACCGTCTGGCTGCCCAGCTGGAAACTGTCGCCATCGCCATAGGTGGCGTCCATCTCCGGAATGCGGTCCAGCTCGGCACGCGGGCCGATCAGCATGGCGTGGCTGTCGGCCCGCAGGTCGGCATTGCCGCCAATATGGTCGCCGTGGTGGTGGGTGTTCAGGATATGGGTCAGGCGCCAGCCCTTGGCGGACAGAAAGGTGCGCACCGGCTCCGCCTCTCCCGGATCGACGACGATGGTCAGGCCGTGGGCGGCGTCATGCACGACGTGGATGTAATTGTCGGTCAGCGCCGGGATGACATGCACCTCCACCATGGCCCACCGCCTTTCTCACATCCGCGCCGACAGGATTGGCACGTCATAGGTTGGAATGATGCGATCGGCCGTCACCAGCATCAAAGCCTCTATCCTGGCCTGCGCGATCAACATACGGTCGAACGGGTCATTGTGGTGCGGCGGCAGGGCGGCGGCGGCCAGGGCGTGGGGCATGGTGATGTCCAGCACGCGCATGCCCATGTCAGCCAACTGGGCGTCCAGCCGATCTATGGGGAACGCCAGACGACCAGCAGCGTGTTTGATGGCGATTTCCCACAGACTCGCCACGCTGACCAGTACCGTTGCGTTTGTATCGGCCAGCAGCGCGCGGACGGTTGCCGGCACTTTCTGGGGCATCAAGGACAACCAGATGAGGATATGGCTGTCGATGAGATAGTTCATGTCCCCTCACCCCGGAACGCCTTCGCGATTTCTTCGGGCAGGGGATCATCGAAATCATCCCCGATCCAATAGCCTTGGCCGGCCAATTGCCCGAATACGCGTTTCGGCTTCTCCGCTGTCTCCGGCCGTTCCTCCGGCGGCAGCAGCCGGGCCACGGGGCGGCCGGCGCGGTAGATGATGATCTCCTCCCCCGCTGCCGCCCGTTCGATCAGGCGGTTCAGGTTGCTGGCGACATCGGCAAGGTTGACGCTATCCATGGCCGCCTCTGGCAGGTGATCGGCTGTGACAACAGAGTGGGTTGTCGGCGGTTTGACGTCAACCGGCGCCGTATCGGCTTGACCGGGGATTGAGAGGAAATCTAAGTAATCCACCTGAATTCAACCTGAATGAGATACCGCCGATGCGTTTGCCCTGGCTGCTGGCCGCCGCCCTGCTGCTCGCCCCGCCAACGATCCAGGCCCAAGACGCGCCGCCCGCCTATCAGATGGAGCGCAGCGCGACCCACAGCATCCGCGACACCGTGTCGGGCCGGACCTATGAGCTGTTCGTGCGGGTGCCGCCAGGCTATGCCGAGCCTAAGAATGCCGGAAAACGCTACCCGGTATTGTACATGACCGACGGCGGCTACACCTTCCTGGTCGCCACCGGGATCAGCGCCCTGGGCCACAGCCAGAAACGGCTGGAGGAATTCATCATTGTCGGCATTGCCAACGCCAAGGGGGAGCCGCCGGCCGACGCGCGGCGCCGCGACCTGACACCCTGGGTCGACACCAGCCTGTCAGGTGTTTCGGGCGGGGCAGCGGCCTATCTGGATTTCCTGGTGAAACAGGCCCTGCCGGTGATCGAAGGTGCCTATCGCATCGACCCCACGCGCCGCACCCTGGTGGGGCAGTCCTATGGAAGCCTGTTCGGCCTGTGGGTTCTGTTCACCCAGCCCCAGCATTTCAGCAGCTATATCCTGACCAGCCCGTCCATCTGGTACGCCGACCATGCGCTGTGGAGGCTGGAGACCGACTATGCCAAGACACACAAGGACCTGAAGGCCAGACTTTATATGATGACCGGATCGTTCGAGACGGTGAAGCCGGGATCGAAGGACAGCCGCTATAACCGTGAAAACGACATGGTCGGCGACCAGCAGGAAATGGCAAAGCGCTTGCGCGCCCGAAAATATCCGGGTTTGCAGGTGATATCGGACGTGTCCGCCGGCACTTTCCACGAAACGACCTTCCCTGTCGGGCTGATCCAGGGACTGCAATGGCTGTATCCGGTAAAGTAACGCCGGACGGAAGCACGGTTCCAGGTGCCGCCATGTGCCCGGAACCGCCCTTTCATGCGCCGAACCCGGCTTGTCTGCGCGCGCGCTTATTGGTACCAAGCCCGCCATGACGACCATGCCCGTGAAGATCGCCCCCAGCATCCTGTCCGCTGACTTTGCCCGACTGGGCGAGGAAGTGCGCGCCATTGATGCGGCCGGTGCCGATTACATCCATATCGACGTGATGGACGGGCATTTCGTGCCCAACATCACCATCGGCCCCGGTGTCGTGAAGGCCCTGCGCCCGCACACAGCGAAGATTTTCGACGTGCATCTGATGATCGCACCCGTCGACCCGTTTGTGCAGGCCTTTGCCGACGCCGGCGCGGATATCATCAGCTTCCACCCCGAGGCCGGCCCGCACCCGCACCGCACGGTGCAGCTGATCCGCGGCCTGGGCAAGAAGCCGGGGATCGTGCTTAATCCGCACACGCCCTTGTCCATGGTCGATTACCTGCTGGGCGATGTCGATCTGGTGCTGGTCATGTCGGTCAATCCCGGCTTTGGCGGGCAGAGCTTCATCACCTCGCAACTGCCCAAGATCACGGAACTGCGCCGCCGCATCAATGCGGTGTCAGAGGCCCAGGGCGGCCGCGCCATTGATCTGGAGGTCGATGGCGGCGTGAATGTCGAGACGGCAAAGCTGTGTATCGCGGCCGGTGCCGATGTCCTGGTGGCAGGCACTGCCACTTTCGTCGGCGGGCCATCGGCCTATGCGGCCAATATGCGCGCCCTGCGCGGCCAGAACGGTTGATCGGACACGATGACGGCGGGTGCTGCGCATAAGCGTTTCAAGCCCGGCTCCGGCGGCTGGTACCGCGGCACCGCGCTTTACCAGATGATGGCCCTGTCCGGGCCGGCGCCGGCGCAATTGGGCTTCGTGCCGCCCGAGCCCTGGCCCGGTGACGCCCATCGCGGCCAGGAACTGCTGAACAACCGCTTCCGTTTCGCCGGGCAGAGCTTCGCGGGCGAATTGCCGCCCTGGCTGGAGCCGTCGGCCTCGGCGCCCTGGCTGGCGGAAATGCACGGGTTCGACTGGCTGCGGCATCTGCGCGCCACGGGGGGCGACGCCGCCCGCCGGCAGGCCCGCGTGCTGGTCAGCCATTGGCTGGACCTGTTCGGCCGGCGCTGGCACCCCGTGGCCTGGGCCCCGGATCTGGTGGCGACGCGCATCACCGCCTGGATCGGCCAGCATGATTTCTTCCTGGCCAGCGCCGATGACCAGCTGCGGTTGCGCGTGTTCGACAGTCTGGCGCGGCAGGTCCGCTTCCTGGAACATACCGTTCCCGGCCGGCTGAAAGGGGAACCCCTGATCGCTGCCATCAAGGGCATGGTCTATGGCGGCCTGTGCCTGCCCGGCCTGTCGCGCGTAACGGAACGCGCCCGCGCCCTGCTGACGCGGGAGTTGCCCAAGCAGGTGCTGCCCGATGGCGGCCATGTCGAACATTCACCGGCCAGCCAGCTTCTGGTGCTGCGCCATCTGATCGATATGCGCGGCTGCTTCCGCGCGGCCCGTGCCGACGTGCCGGAGGCGCTGCAGCACGCCATCGACCGCATGACACCGACCCTGCGTTTCTTCCGCCATGGCGACGGGGGCCTTGCCCTGTTCAACGGCGCGCAGGAAGGCGAAGCGGTGCTGATCGACACGGTCCTGGGCCAGGCCGATGCACGCGGCCGACCGCTGAAATCCACGCCGCATATCGGGTTCGAACGCATCACCGCCGGCCGCACCTGCGTGCTGATGGATGTCGGCGTGCCGCCGGCCCCTGGCCTGGACGAGCATGCCCATGCCGGCACCCTGTCGTTCGAGATGAGCATCGGGCGCGAACGGCTGATCGTGAATTGCGGCGCCCATCCGGGGGACCAGGGTGTGTGGCGCGCAGCGCTGGCGGCGACGGCGGCTCATTCCACGCTGACCATCGACGACATCAACTCCAGCGGCATCAATGACGAGGGCGGGCTGGGCCGCCGGCCGCAGAAGGTGACCTGCCTGCGCCAGGATGCGGAGGAAGGCACGCTGGTCGATGCCCATCATGACGGCTATTTCGACCGGGGCGGCATGATTCATCACCGCCGCCTGTTCCTGGCCGAAAGCGGGGAGGATCTGCGCGGTCAGGACAAGCTGACCGGCACGCCGGGCCATGAATTCACCGTACGCTTCCACCTGCACCCGGGCGTGCGCGTGGCGACGCTGGAGGATGAGGCGGCCTTGCTGCTGCGTCTGCCGTCGGGAGCCTTGTGGAAGTTCCGCGCCAGCGGGGCGGAGATCGAAACCACCGACAGCATCTATCTGGGACAGGGCGCCGAACCGCGGCCGACCACCCAGATCGTGCTGCGCGGCTTCACGCAACTGGGCGAGACCCTGGTCAAATGGGGCCTGCGCCGCGAAGGCAGCGATATAGACAGTTAACGCCGATCAGGTCGGCATTCACCCCGGGCCGGTCCAGATGGATCGGCCCGGTCCTCTTTGCATCCCGTATCATCCGCCAGGATCCACGACCATGAGCATCGATCTCGTCCCCATCCGCCGTGCCATCATCTCCGTCTCCGACAAGACGGGCCTGATCGATCTGGGCAAGGCACTGGCCGCGCGCGGCGTTCACATCCTGTCCACGGGCGGTTCCGCCAAGGCGCTGGCCGATGCCGGCATTGCCGTGACGGAAGTGTCCGACCATACCGGCTTCCCGGAGATGATGGACGGCCGGGTCAAGACCCTGCACCCGAAGATCCATGGCGGCATCCTGGCCCGCCGTGATTTCCCGACCCATACCGAGGCGATGTCCACCCATGACATCCCCGGCATCGATCTGGTCGTCGTGAACCTGTACCCGTTCGAAGCCACCGTGGCCAAGGGCGCGGATTTCGAGACCTGCATCGAGAATATCGATATCGGGGGCCCGTCCCTGATCCGCGGTGCGGCCAAGAACCACGACTTCGTGTCCGTCATCACCGATGCGTCGGACTATGCCGAGCTGCTGGCCCAGTTGGACGCCCATGACGGTCAGACGACCCTGTCCTTCCGCCGCAAACTGGCGGCCAAGGCCTATGCCCGTACCGGTGCCTATGACGCCGCCATCTCCCGCTGGTTCGCCGGTCAGTTGGGCGAGGATTACCCCCAGCGCCTGACCTTTGGCGGCGAACTGCGTCAGACGCTGCGCTATGGTGAGAATCCGCACCAGTCGGCGGCCTTCTACACGAGCGGCGCCCAGCGCCCCGGCATCGCCACGGCCACGCAGTTGCAGGGCAAGGAACTGTCCTACAACAATCTGAACGACACGGATGCGGCGTTCGAACTGGTGTCGGAATTCAACCGCCCGGCCATCGCCATCATCAAGCATGCCAATCCCTGCGGCGTGGCCGAGGGCGAGAACCTGCTGGACGCCTACACGCGCGCCCTGGCCTGTGACCCCGTGTCGGCCTTTGGCGGCATCATCGCCATGAACCGTACGCTGGACGCCGCTACGGCCGAACAGATTGCCAAGCTGTTCGCCGAAGTGGTGATCGCCCCCGACGCGGACGAAGCGGCCAAGGCCTTCCTGGCCACCAAGAAGAACCTGCGCGTGCTGCTGACCGGGTCCATGCCGAACCCGGCCGAGCCGGGCCTGTCCGTGAAGTCGGTATCCGGCGGCTATCTGGTGCAGACCCGCGACAATGGCCGCATCACCCTGGCCGACCTGAAGGTCGTCACCAAGCGCGCGCCCAGCGATGCCGAACTGGCCGACCTGCTGTTCGCCTTCCGCGTGGGCAAGCATGTGAAGTCGAACGCCATCGTCTATGCCAAGGGCGGCGCCACCGTCGGCATCGGCGCCGGCCAGATGAGCCGCGTGGACAGCAGCCGCATCGCCGCGTGGAAGTCCGCCGACGCCGCCAAGGCTGCGGGCCTGAGCGAGGCGGGCACCAAGGGGTCCGTCGTGGCCTCTGACGCCTTCTTCCCCTTTGCCGACGGCCTGCTGGCCGCAGCCGACGCCGGCGTGACGGCTGTGATCCAGCCGGGCGGGTCCATGCGCGACGCGGAAGTGATCGCGGCGGCCGATGAACGCGGCCTGGCCATGGTCTTCACCGGCATGCGCCACTTCCGGCACTGAGGAATGGTGCGGGGCGGTCCCATGGGGCCGCCCCCATCCAATCTAGCCGAAACCTATAATATGGCTGTGGATAACCCGGCCTTATTAAAGGTTATGCCTATGCCGCTACGACCCGATCCACGGCCTCGGGTGACTGGTCGATCACCTTCAGCAGGGTTCGGGCGATCGGGTCGGGGGCATAGCGCCCCTGCTCCCAGTTGCGGACGCTGTCCAGCTCCAGACCGAAGCGGGCCGCGAACGCCGCTTGTGTAAGGCCAAGCCGCCCACGGATGGCCTTCACATCCACCTTGTCCGGTGCGCGGCGCCATTCAACCCCGACACCCAACCGCCAAAGGTCCGCAGCGGTAGCAACTGGATCGGCAACCATGGGCAGGCTGACGACAACCGCTTCATCAGCCACCAGCCGATTCAGGATCGTATGGGCCTGGCGCAGGGTCAGCCCCAGATTGCGCAAGGTCTCCGCCACCGTCACGGGCCGATCCAACGGACCCTGCCGCGTCAAAACCGCATGGGCGGATGAGCCGGAAGGCAGCGGGGCGGCGGCCGGGACGGGCACCGGTTGTTCTAATCGCTCCCTGAACGACAAGTTCGTCGACATCGGCAACCTCCATCAACGCATAGCCCAGGGCATTCAAACCGGCGCGCCCCAAAGCCCCCGGCGATAGCCCTTCCACATGCACATCCTCGATGCGCAACCGTCTTCCCTGCATCTCCACCAAACCCAGCAGGCGCAGGGTTCCAGCCGACATGCGGGCCGTAATCACCCAAACCGGATGCTCAGATAAATGATCCAAGTCGATTTCTATCCTGTCCCAACCAGGCATCGGCGTCCATCATTTTGTACGTGCAGAGCGTATGGGTTACGTCAGGATATACACCCTATAGAACTATATCAATTATGCATTAACAACCAGACCGAGGATCACTCCTGCCTGAATGCCGGCTCCCTTGAAACCTCCCCATCCCCCGTCAAAACCGCGGAATCGCCTCGAACGCCGGCGGCCCGCCATTGCGCATCCAGCCGTGATCGGCGCAGCGATGCAGGGTGGGGAACTGCTTGCCGGGGTTCAGCAGACCATCCGGGTCGAAGGCGCATTTCAGGCGGGTCTGCACGGCCAGATCGGTTTCACTGAACTGGGCCGGCATCAGATCGCGTTTTTCGATGCCCACCCCATGTTCGCCGGTCAGCACGCCGCCCACCTCCACACACAGGCGCAGGATGGCGGCGCCGAATGCCTCCACCCGTTCCAACTCGCCCGGCTTATTGGCATCGAACAGGATCAGCGGGTGCAGGTTGCCGTCCCCGGCATGGAAGACATTGGCCACGCGCAGGCCGAATTCCACTTCCATCGCCGTCATCCGGGCCAGCACCTGGGGCAGTGCCTTGCGCGGGATGGTGCCATCCATGCACATATAGTCCGGGCTGATGCGGCCCACGGCGGGAAAGGCCGCCTTGCGCCCCGCCCAGAAGGCCAGACGTTCCGATTCGGATGTGGACAGGCGCGGCGGACGGCCGCCATGGGCGCTGGTGATGGCGGCCACCTGGGTGATCAGCGCATCCACCTCCGCCGCCGGCCCATCCAGTTCCACGATCAGCAGGGCATCGACATCGCGCGGATAGCCCACCTGCACGAAATCCTCCGCCGCGTGGATGGCGGGACGGTCCATCATCTCCATGCCCGCCGGGATGATGCCAGCGGCGATGATGGCGGCCACGCTGTCAGCGGCATCATGGGTGCGGTCGAATCCGACCAGAAGGGCGCGTGCCGTTTCCGGCCGGGGCAGGATGCGCACCGTCACCTCCGTGACGACACCCAGCAGCCCCTCCGACCCCGTCAGCACGCCCAGCAGGTCGTAGTGGGCCGAATCGAGATGCTTGCCGCCCAGGCGCAGCACTTCTCCCGCCATGGTCACGAACTCCACACCCAGCAGGTTGTTGGCCGTGACACCATATTTAAGGCAATGCACACCGCCGGAATTTTCCGCGACATTGCCGCCGATGGAACAGGCGATCTGCGATGAAGGATCGGGAGCGTAATAGAAGCCGCGCGCGGCCACGGCCTGGCTGATGGCCAGGTTGGTGACGCCGGGCTGGGCCACGACGACACGGTTGTCGTAATCGATCTCCACGATTCGCGACAGTTTCGACAGGACCAGCAGCACCCCGTCAGCCAGCGGCAGGGCACCGCCCGACAGGCCCGTGCCGGCCCCGCGCGGCACGACCTTCACGCCCATCTGGTGACAGATGCGCAAGGATTCGGCCACCTCGCCCGTGTTGCGGGGCAGGACGACCAGCATCGGCATCTGCCGATAGGCCACCAGCGCATCCGTATCATAGGCGCGCAGCGAGGTTTCGTCGGCGATAACGCCGCCGGGCACGGCCGCACGCAGGCGGGCCAGCAATACCGGTCGCTTGGCGAGAATGTCAGGGTCCGGCGGCGGCATGGACGGCATGAAGGGCTTTCCCGATCAGGATCGGGCCGAATCATGCGTCAGCGCGGGCGCGAACGGAACCCCAAACAGCGAAAACCGCGCCCAGGGGCGCGGTTCCTCACATGCCGGGACGAAGCCGCCCCGGCCAATCCAAACACCCTGACCTCAGCCCTGACGGGCCTTGAAACGGGGGTTCAGCTTGTTGATGACGTAGACCCGGCCCTTGCGGCGGATGACGCGGCAAGCCTTGTGACGGGTCTTCATCGACTTCAGCGAATTGACGATCTTCATGATTAAAACTCTGGCGCTGGAGGCGGTTCTTTGCGAGGCGCGGAACATAGTCGCGGCGATGCCCCCTGTCAACCGCATGCACCCATGATGGCGCGCAACCCCCACCCGCATGTGTACTTTGCCCCCTCAGGCGCCGGGCGCCGCCATCCGGCGGCTTGGCTTGCGCGCCATGTGGCGCGGGCCGGCGGTCGCCGGCCTTGGTATGTATTTGCCCCCTCAGGCGCCGGGCGCCGCCATCCGGGGGATCAGGTCAGTTCCGCCGGCTTCATGGCATAGAATCGGTAGTAGCGCAGGCCCGATGACAGGGCGGCCAGACGGCGGGCCCACATCTCCACCTCTTCCACCACCGCCAGCTTGGTATCGCGGTCCATGGCCACCGTCTCCAGATGCCGGGCCAGTTCCTGGATGGCGGTCAGGATCAGGCTGCGCTGGATTTCGGAATTATCCTCGGTGATGCGGATGTCCAGGTTCCGTTGGGCCAAGGCGGAAGCATATTGCTCCACCGTCCAGGGGTGGGGCTCCACCGGCTCGTGGTTCATCCAGCCGTCGAAATCGCGCCCACGCGCCTGTTCCCGGTCGATGACATAATCGGTGAACAGCAGCTGCCCGCGCGGCTTCAGGATGGCCTCGATGCTGTCGATCAGCTTGTCCTTGTTGCGGATCGTATAGAAGGTCTCCTTGGAGAAGATGGCATCCACCCGCTTGGTCCAGGCGAAATTCTCCAGGTTTGCCGACTGAACGGGGGCCTGACGTGCCAGTCCGGATTTCTGTGACCGGAACATGCCGGCTTCCGCCAGGACCGGATTCGCCTCCAGCCCCGTGACCCAGGTTCCGTACTGCTTGGCCATGGCGCGGCTGGCGCCGCCCAGACCGGCGCCGATATCCAGCACGCTCATGGCCGGGTTCAGGCCCAGCGGCTTCACGATGGTGGGAATGAACTCGTCCCCGCCGGGGGAGGAGAAGCCCGGCCCCCAGATCTTCTCCACCACCTCGATACGGGTGGCGGTCCATAACGGTTTGCCGCGACGGTTGAAGTTCTTGCCATCCGCAGACGGCACCTCGCCGGGTACCGTCACCTCGTCAGAACCGTCATCCCCTTCCCGCCGCGGCAAGTCGATACCTTCCCACCACGCCAGGAATCGCTCCTTCAGCGTCGGGGTCGGGGAAACCGTGTCTTCGGTGGTGCGGGTGGCGGCCATGCGTGCGTGGGGCGCGGACCTTGGTTGACCTTGGTTAAGAGTAGCCTTTCCGCCAGCGGCGGGAAACAGTCTTGGCGTACGAACCGACGCCGAACCTGAAATCCTTTTAGCGCCTTTCTAATAGCCGTTCCAGTGAAGAGCGACCACAAGTTCTGGTATTTTCCAGCAAAAATATGGAAAAATTCGACATAAGCGCGGGCAAAATCAGGTTGCGGTGCCATGCGGTCCTTGCGTGGCGGCGGCCTCAGCCCTGCTATCATTCGGTAACAATCGGCGGCTTTGATAGTGCATCCGCGCGATATCCAGTGTAGGGTCAAGTTGGGATGGCTGCTTGACCGGCTCCTCGCGGATAGGCTTTCCGCGCGGCGCGGAACAGGGTACTGTCCTTGCAGCCGGTCCGCCGGTGAAGTTCCCTACACTATGACAGTCGAGTTCGAGACCACATGTACGAGCGCCGTTCTCCGCAGAGCCCGCAGATCACCCGCCGGAGCGTTACCGCCACGGTCAAATGGTACAACCCCACGAAGGGCTTCGGCTTCGTGACCCTGTCCGACGGGTCGCCCGATGCCTTCCTGCATGCCTCGGTCGTCCAGGCCGTTGGTCATGACGCCCTGGCCGATGGCACGACCATCGTCTGCGATCTGTCGCAGGGTCAGAAGGGTCCGCAGGTCGCCTCCATCCACAGCGTCGACACCTCGACGGCCCAGCCGGCCCGTCGTGGCGGTGGCGACCGCTTTGGTGGCGGCGGTGATCGCTTCGGCGGTGGAGACCGCTTCGGCGGTGACCGCTACGGCGACGCCCCGCGCGCCCCGCGCGTGGCCCGCAGCTTCGACAACGGCCCGACCGAGACCATCGAGGGCGTTGTGAAGTTCTTCAGCGCTGACAAGGGCTTCGGCTTTGTCACCCCCGACGGCGGCGGCAAGGATGTGTTCGTGCACATCACGGCGCTGGAGCGTTCGGGTGTGCGCGCCCTGACCCCGGAGCAGCGCGTGCGTCTGCACACCAGCATGGGTCAGAAGGGCCCGCAGGCCAACCGCGTCGAGATCCTCTGATCTCCTGACCGGTTGCCCTGACGCTCTTGCGTCAAGTGGTTGAAAGGTTTGGCAGCGTCATCCCGGCGGATGGCGTTGCCGGACTTTTTTGCCGTTAAGCACCTTCTTTCCAGTCCTTCTGTTGCGTTCGTTTTCCGGTTTCCGCGCTCGAACTCAATTCTGTTGAAAGACTGTCCAGAAGCGGGCCCTCGTGGCCCGCTTTTCGATTCGGGGGGGCCCGGGCGCCCCCTGGCGTTGCTGATGGCGGACAGCACACCCTTTTACCACCGTGCATGCTGTATTTTCCGCCTTCCGCTTGCCATCGGTCTGTTACCGGGCAACCATGGGCCGTCGCCCCTTGCCCGGACAGGTCATGCCGTTCCCCGTTTCCCGATTGATCACCCGCCGGCTGCTGACCGGCCTGCTTTCCGTCTGGCTGGCCCTGCCCCCGGCAATGGCCCAGCCCACCCCGGCACCGGAGCCGCCATCGGCACCCCGGCCCAAGGAGCTGGTGACGGCGCAGCGGCACATGGTGGTCGCCGCCAACCCGCTGGCGGCGGAAGCGGGCCGGGAAATGCTGCGCCGGGGCGGCAATGCCGTGGACGCCGCCATTGCCACCCAGCTGGTGCTGGGTCTGGTGGAGCCGCAATCGTCGGGGCTGGGCGGCGGTGCCTTCATGCTGCTGGCGGAACCGGGCGGCAAACTGACCAGCTATGACGGGCGGGAAAAGGCGGGTGCTGCCGTCACCGCCAACCTGCTGATGGGGCCGGACGGCAAACCCATGGCCTTTCCCGACACGTTGCCGCGCGGGCGTGCCGTGGGCGTGCCGGGTGTGGTGGCCCTGTTGGCGCAGGCCCATGCCGCCCATGGCAAGCTGCCCTGGGCCACCCTGTTCGAACCGGCCATTGCGCTGGCCGATGCCGGCGTGCCGGCGTGGCCCCGTATCGTCACCGTGCTGACCGACTGGCAGAAGATGCTGGGGCGGTCGACCGACCTGACACACTATTATTATCATGATTGCGCCGGCCCGCCGGCGCTGGGGGAACGCATCCCCATGCCGGAACAGGCCCTGACCCTGCGCCTGCTGGCCGCGGCCGGTCCCGACGCCTTCTATCGCGGCCCCATCGCCAAGGCCATCGTCAAGCGGCTGCAGGAAGCTGCCGGCGACAGCGGCACCCCGGTGCTGAGCCTGGAGGATATGGCCACCTACCGGTCGGTGGAGCGGGACGGAATCTGCGTGCCCTACCGGGTCTGGAAAGTCTGCGGCATGGCCCCGCCCTCGTCCGGCGGCATCGCCATCCTGCAGATCCTGGGCATGCTGTCGCAATATGATCTGAAGGCCCTGGGCAAGGATAATCCGCTATCCTGGCACCTGCTGATGGAGGCCAGCCGTCTGGCCCATGCCGATCGTGAAGCCTTTGTCGGGGATCCCGATCAGGTCTCCGTGCCTGTGCGCGGCCTGATCGACCGGGGCTATATTGCCGGCCGGGCCGGGGCCATCGACCCGGTGCAGGCGGCCAAGGGGCCGGTGGCACCCGGCAATCCGCCCTTCCGCACGGGCGCGCTCTACCCTGCTGCGGACGGGCCGGACATCCCCTCCACCTCGCATTTCTCCATCATCGATGATGACGGGCGGGTGGTGTCGATGACGACATCGGTCGAATTCGCCTTCGGGTCAGGGATCATGGCTGCCGGCTTCGTGCTGAACAACCAGTTGACCGACTTCACCTTCATCCCCACCAAGGATGGCAAGCCCGTCGCCAATGCGCCGGGGCCAGGCAAGCGTCCCCGGTCCTCCATGGCGCCCACCATTGTGTTCGACAAGGACGGCAAGCCGATCATCGCCGTGGGTTCCCCCGGCGGCACCGCCATCATCGGTTATGTCGTGGAAACGCTGGTCGCCATGCTGGATTGGGATCTGGACCCGCAGGCGGCCGTGAACCTGCCCATCCTGCTGAACCGCAACGGCCCCACCATGGTGGAAAGCACAGCCGCTGCCGACAGCCTGGCCGCCGCCCTGACCGCCATGGGACACCAGGTAAAGCGCGACGGCACCAACAGCGGCATCCACGTCATCCGCGTCACCCCCAAGGGCATTCAGGGTGGCGCCGACCCCCGCCGCGACGGGGCAGCCCTGGGGGATTAAGCCTTCACGCCCGCGAACGGCGCAGCCTTGGCGCCGGGGTCCAGGGGCCAGCGCGGACGGGGCGCGAAGTCCAGCCCGTCCGTCAGGCCCAGCCGCAGCCGTTCCAGCCCGGCCCAGGCGATCATGGCGCCATTGTCGGTACACAGGCCCAGCGGCGGGGCCACGAAATCAAAGCGCTGCCGCCGGCACAGGTCCATCAGCCGGCCGCGCAACACCTGATTGGCCGCGACACCGCCGGCCACGACCAGGGTGCAGCCTTCGGGAAAATCCGCGCGGAACTGCGCCATGGCCCGCTTGCAGCGGTCAATCAGGCTGTCACCCACCGCCTGATGGAAGGATGCGGCCAGATCGGCGCGGTCGGCATCGGTCAGGGTCCCGCCCAGCATCTCCACATGCCGGCGTACGGCCGTCTTCAGGCCGGAGAAGCTGAAATCACAGTCGGGCCGGCCCTTCATGGGCACGGGCAGGTCGAAGCGACCGGGATGGGTGGCACCCGCCGCGGCCTTTTCCATCAAAGGTCCGCCAGGATAGCCCAGGCCCATGATCTTGGCCGACTTGTCGAAGGCCTCGCCCACCGCATCATCGATGGTGGTGCCCAGACGGCGGAACTTCCCCACCCCTTCCACGGCCAGCAACTGGCAATGCCCGCCCGACACCAGCAGCAGCAGGAAGGGAAAGGCGACCCCGTGGGTCAGGCGCGCCGTCAGGGCGTGGCCCTCCAGATGGTTGACGGCGATAAAGGGCAGACCGGTGACGGCGGCGATGGCCTTGGCCGTCATCACCCCCACCATCACCCCGCCGATCAGGCCGGGCCCGGCCGTCGCTGCCACCCCGTCCAGGTCACCCAGGCCCACACCGGCATCGTCCAGCGCCTGACGCACCAGCCGATCCAGGTGCTGGAGATGGGCGCGGGCGGCGATTTCCGGCACGACGCCACCATAGGGGCGGTGATCATCCAACTGGCTCAACACCACATTGGACAGGACGCGGCCCGGCCCTTCCCCAACGCTTTCCACGATGGCGGCGGCGGTTTCATCACAGCTTGTTTCGATGCCAAGGACTTTCATGGCGCAGAACCTAAGCGTCCGCGTCCGTAACGGCAAGGTTGCCGCGACAACCCAGCCAAGGCCGAATCGAATGGCACGCGGCGCATTGCTACCTCTGCGGGAATATTGTATATTTCGAACGAAGCAGAATCTTACTATTTGAAGGCGTCGCATGACCGATCACATCAAAAGAAAGATCGACGATTTGAAGGACAGCCTGGAGCGTGGGAAGAGTCAGCGACAGGATCTGGAACAGAAGATGCGTGAACTGGATGCGACCCTGATGCGGATCAGCGGCGCGATCCAGGTGTTGGAAGAGTTGCTGGCCGAACAGGAAGGGCAAGGCAGCGGTTCCGTCGCCTGATCGCGCGCACCACGCTCACCGACTTCCCCGCGCGCCGAATCCGCGCTAATGAAGGGCCCATGACAGCCCTACTCCGCATCGGCACGCGCGGCAGCCCCCTGGCGCTGGCGCAGGCCCACGAAACAAGCGACCGTCTGGCCGCCGCCTTCCCGGAACTGGCGGGGGAAGGCGCCATCGAGATCGTTACCTTCAAGACCGAGGGCGACCGCATCCTGGACCGCACTTTGAGTGCGGCCGGCGGCAAGGGCCTGTTCACGAAAGAGATCGAGCAGGCATTGCTGGAGGGCAGCGTCGATCTGGCCGTGCATTCCATGAAGGATGTGCCGACCAGCCTGCCCGATGGCCTGGGCATCATTGCCTATCTGCCGCGTGAAGATCACCGCGACGCCTGGTTCAGCCCCAAGGCCGCCAGCCTGGATGAGCTGCCGGCCGGGTCCCTGGTCGGCACGGCATCCTTGCGTCGGCAGGCCATCGTGCTGATGCGCCGGCCGGACCTGCGCGTGGCGGCCCTGCGCGGCAATGTCCAGACCCGCCTGCGCAAGCTGGAGGAAGGGCATGTGGATGCCACACTGCTGGCCATGGCCGGGCTGAACCGGCTGGGCTTGGCTGACCGCGCCACGGGCGTGCTGTCGGAAGACCAGATGCTGCCCGCGGTGGCCCAGGGTGCCATCGGCATCGAAACCCGCCTGGATGACGACCGCACCAATGGTTGGGTCCGCGCCCTGAATTGCCGCACGACCGAACTGCGGGTAACGGCGGAGCGCGGCGTTCTGGCCACGCTGGACGGGTCGTGCCGCACGCCCATCGCCGCGCTCGCCCTGATCAACGGCGAGGCCTTGTCGCTGAAGGCGCTGGTCATCCGGCCCGACGGGCAGCAATGGTTCACGACGGGCCGCGCCGGTCTGGCCACCGACGCCCTGGCCCTGGGTGTGGATGCGGGGCAGGAACTGAAATCCAAGCTGCCGGCCGCCTTCTTCGCCGGGATCAACCCCGACGGGCCGGTGGTGTGACCGGCGTCCTGGTCACAAGGCCCGAACCCGGTGCAGCGGAGACGGCCGATTCCATCCGGCTGCTGGGCCATCAGCCCGTCCTCGCCCCCATGCTGACCATCGAACCGGTGCCGGGGCCGCCCCTGGACCTGACGGGGTTCGACGGCGTGGCCGTCACCTCGGCCAACGGGGTGCGGGCCCTGGCGGGGCGCAGCATGCGGCGCGACCTGCCACTTTACGCGGTGGGCACGCGCACGGCGGCCCTGGCCCGCGATCTGGGTTTCGCCGATGTCCACAGTGCCGATGGCGATGTTGCCGACCTGTCGCTACTGCTGACAGGGGCCGGGTTGCGCCGCGTGCTGCATGTGGCCGGGGCCGATCTGGCGGGTGACCTGACCCCGGCGGGCGTGGAAATCACCCGGCTGACCGCCTATCGCGCGGTGGAGGCCACGGCCCTGCCTGACGCGGCGCTGACCGCCCTGCGCAACGGGCAGGTGGCCTATGTGACGCTTTTTTCGCCGCGAACGGCCGCCAGCTTTGTTAGGCTGGCGGAAAAGGCCGGGCTGTCACCGCTGGCAAGCGGCTGGACGGCCCTGTGCCTGTCGGCCGCCGTGGCACAGGCCGCCAGCGGTTTCGGTTTTGCCGACCGGCGCATTGCGGCCAGACCGGACGCGGCCAGCCTGCTGGCCCTGCTGCCGGCGGTGAAGGGGAGTTGAGGATGAGTGACGCAGACAAGACCGGCAATACGGGCCCGCGCATGAGCCTGGAGGATCTGGAACGCGACATCGCCGCCAGCAGCCCCCCGCCCTCTCCACCGCCGCCGCCCGCTGCGGCCAGGCCCGCGCCAAAGCCGACGCCGGCCCGTCCGGGTGGTGGTGGTGGCGCCCTGCTGGGTGGAACCGCGCTGCTGATCGCGCTGGGCGCGGCCGGCCTGTCGGGCTACGGCTTCTGGCGTCAGCTGACCATGCCCGCGCCTGCCGTCACCGGTGAAGCCGACCTGTCGCCCCTGTCCGACCGCATCGCGGCGGTGGAGACGCAGCAGCAGAAGCTGAAATCCACGCTCGATGCGCTCTCCCGCCGTCAGGACGCGCTGGAACAGAAGCTGGGTGGGGATATCAATGTTGCCGCGCGGGAGGATGTTCCCGCCGGAACCGACAGCGAACCGGTGCCGGCAGCCACCACCGACAATGCCGACCTGACCGATCTGACCGACCGCGTGGCCGCCCTGGAAGCGCGCAGGCAGGCCAAGGTGGATATCGAGCCGCTGACCAACCGCGTCGAAACGCTGGAGGAGGTCACGGCGGAGGTGATCCCGCGCATCACCATGCTGGAAACCCGCCGCCAGATGGGCGCCGTGGGCGAGGCGCTGATCATCGCCGTGGGTCAGTTGCAGTCGGCCCTGATCGCCGGCCGTCCCTATGGCCGCGAATTGCGTGCCGCCCAGTCGCTGGCCGCCAACGACACCGGTCTGCAGGATTTGCTGGCCCCCCTCAGCGCCACGGCCGAAACCGGGCTGGCCGGTGATATCGAGCTGCGGGAGAAGTTCCGTCTGCTGGCGCCGGCCGTGCTGCGCGCCGACCGCGACCGGGAGGGGGCAGATTGGAAGGACCGGGTGCTGGGCCGCCTGTCCAGCGTCATCACCTTCCGCCGCGCCTCGGGTGAGGTGGCGGGCGATGACGCAGACGCCGTGCTGGCCCGGGCCGAAGCGGCCCTGATCGCCAACGACCTGCCCCGCGCCGTGGAGGAGTTGGAGAAGCTGCCCGCCCATGCCGCCGGCCCCGCGGCCGAATGGCTGAAGCTGGCGGAGGCGCGCATGGCCGCCGAAGCCGCAGCCGCCACCCTGGCCGACCTGTCGCTGGCCCGCATGACGGGGGCCGCAGGCACCCAGTCCGGTACCCCGGCGGGCAGCGGCAAGGACGGGGAGGCCCGTTGATGCGCAAGACCCTGATCTGGTTTCTGAAGATCGGCATCCTGATCGCCGCCGCCGTCTGGGTGGCGCAACGGCCGGGCCGTGTGACCATCGAATGGCTGGACCATGTGGTGGAAATGCCGGTGGGCATTGCCGCCTTGCTGGTGCTGCTGGCCGCCTGGATTGCCGCCACGCTGGGCCGGATCTGGCGCATCCTGCGCAACGGCCCCGGCGCCTTCGGCCGCAGCCGCAATGCCCGCCGCCGCGAAGGCGGTTTCCGCGCCCTGTCGCAGGGCTGGGTGGCCGTGGCGGCCGGTGACACCGACATCGCCACCAGATCGGCCAAGGCCGCAGAAAAGTTGCTGCGTGAGCCGTCGCTGACCCTGCCGCTGCTGGCGCGGGTGGCGGAGATGCGGGGCGATACCAAGGCCGCCGCGGGCTATTTGACCGCCATGCTGGCCAAGCCGGCCACGGAACTGGCCGGACGCCGCGCCCTGCTGACCCAGGCCATGGAGCGCGGCGACCGCCCGGCCGCCCTGGAACATGCCCGCCGCGCCCTGGAACTGCGGCCCAAGGCCGACTGGCCCGCCAAAGCGCTGGCAGAGCTGGAGGCCGGCGGCGGCAACTGGATGGAAGCCGACGCAGCTCTGGCCAAGGCACAGAAGCTGAAGGCGCTGGATAAGGCCGACGCCGGCAAGCGCCGCGCCGCCCTGCTGATCGAAGAGGCGCGGCAGGCCCATGCCGCCGGCCGCGCCGAATCGGCCCTGCAATCGGCACAGGCCGCCTTCGACCTGGACCCGTCCCGCGTGCCGGCTGCGGCCCTGCTGGCCCGGCTGTGGGGCAAGGCGGGCAAGCCGGCCAAGGCCACGCGCGTGCTGGAACAGGCCTGGCGTCTGGGTCCGCACCCGGATCTGGCCGCCGCCTGGGGTGAGACGGCAGCCGATCAGCGCCCGCTGTCGCTGGTCAAGCGCTTCGAACAGCTGCTGGCCCTGAAGCCCGGATCAGCCGACGCCCATTTCGCCCTGGGCGAAGCGGCGTTGCAGGCCAAGCTGTGGGGGGTGGCCCGCAGCCATCTGGAAAAGGCCCGCGAACTGGCGCCCAGCACCCGCGTCCTCCGCCGTCTGGCCGATGTGGCGCGGGCGGAAAAGGGCGAAGGGGCGGAGGCCCAGTCCTGGCTGCACCAGGCCATGTCGGCACCCGCCGACCCGCGCTGGCGCTGCACCAGTTGTGGCACCAGCCATAGCGACTGGCATGCTGTCTGCGACCATTGCAAGGCAGTGGACACCATCACCTGGCCGAAGCCCGCGCGGTAAGGTTACGCTCTCCCCTTCCCCACCGGCGGTCCCGCGGGTTACACCCTGTCCATCGCCCCCTGGTGGGAACATCGTTGATGCTGCTGCCCTTTTCCGGCGGGGTCGACACCCTGCTGCTGCTTGTCATCGCCCTGGTCCTGGACGCCTGCATCGGCGATAGCGGACTTTTGCGCCGTTTTCTGCCGGGACCGCCTGATCTGGTGGCGCGACTGGTCATCCTGCTGGACCGGCGGCTGAACCGCATCGACCGCAGCGACGCGGTGCGCCGGGCGCGCGGGTCGCTGGTGGCGCTGCTGCTGCTGCTGGGGCTGCTGGTCGGATTCTGCCTGTCCGTGCTGGTGCGCGTGCTGCCGGCCGGCGGGATCATTGAACTGCTGATCGTCACACGCTGCCTGACCCTGCGCCTGCCCTGGGGCGCCATGGGCCGCACCATCAAGGCCCTGGAAGCGGGCGATGGGGAAGCGGCCCGTCAGGCCGTGGGCCCCCTGACCGACCGCCAGCTGTGGAGCCTGGACGATCATGGTGTCGTGCGGGCGGGTGTGGAGGGGGCGGCGCGCGCCCTGACCCTTGGCGTGGTGGCGCCGGCCTTGTTCTATGCGCTGTTCGGGCTTGCCGGGCTGCTGGGCTGGGCCGCCATTGACGGCACAGCCCGCATCATCGGCCATGATACGGGCCGGCATCAGAATTTCGGCGCCCTGGCCCGGCGGCTGTCCGCCCTGTTCGGCTTGCCCGCGGCCCTGCTGGGGACGCTGGTCATTCTGCTGACGGCCCCCTTCGTTCCGCATGCCAGCATCCGGCAAGGCTGGCGCGACCTGCAAACGGCCAAGGGCCATCCCGCGGGTACCAACGCCCTGCCCGTCGCCGCCTTTGCCGGCGTGCTGGGCCTTTCCGTCGCCGGCCCGCGGCGAGAAGGGGACCGGGTGGTGAAGGAACCCTGGCTGGGGTCAGGCCGCGCCCGGGCCATGGCCCGGGACCTCCGGGCGGCGACAGCACTCTACGCCATCGCCGCCGTCATCGCGGCCGGCCTGATCGTGGCCCTGGGGGTAGTGGCCACCGGCGCCGGCCTCTGACCCCCCGTGCCACGTCCCGCTGATCGGGGCCCGTCACCGGCCCGCCGCCGCTGGACTGCCCTTTATCATCCGTGTCCGCCGGTCTGTTGGGATCGGTCCGGTTGGATTGTCGCGTCCACCGACTCGGCCCTGTCGCAATGGCGGTCCACACCTTCACCTTCTCACCACCAGCGCATGATCGGGCGCCGGGCGGCCTTGCCGCCACCATATTGACTGGACTTGGACATTAAATATTTCAATTTTCATTAATAAAACAGGCAATACCATTAACCTTAAATCGGACGTTTCCAGTCAGATTTGGGAAATGGCGGAAATCACAAAGCCAGAAGATCAGCCCCAGTACTTGATCTAATGATACAGCAATTTAAATTGAGAATATCTATTTGTGCAAACGATTACACAAACAAATATGTAGTCATGTTTCCATATTTTCCAGATAACACCCCCTTGACTCTCTCGATGCAGAGAAATTAATCGCTCTGCATACGTATGCATCTTTGAAGAATCGGCATGTATGAATTTTTAGACCGGTGTTTTCTCACCAATACTGACAACCCGGTCGGTTTTGTCTCAGCGCGTGCCCAGACCGACAAGACCGAGGGATACCCGTGCCAAATCAGACCTTCCCGATGCCAGTCCGAATGGAGAGACGAGTTGAACAAGTATGGGGCCTGTTTCGTAATCCTGGCGCTGATCTTCTGTGGCCGACCGGCAATGGCCGACTGCGCAATCAAGGATCCGCCGACCGTGCCTGACGGAAAGGCGGCAAGCGAGGCGGAGATGGCGACGGCGCAGGCGGCCGTCAAAGGATATTTGACCGAAACGCAGGAGTTCCTGGCCTGTCTGGAAAATATCAAGGTCCATGACAATGCCTGGAACCGCAAATACAACGATGCCAGCAGCGCCATGGAAAAGCTGGCGGCCGACTACAACAAGCAACTGAAGGCCTTCAAGTCGAAATAAGCGGGCCTTCCACAGGCGGAAGCCCGATCCCCGCCAAGCCGGCCACGGAGATCGGGTTTCGTCCGTCAGCGCACGACGATGTTCTGCGCGGACTGCACCAGTTCGGCCGCACTGATCTGCTTGGGCGGGTTCTGCAGGCCGGCGGCACAGCCGGGCCGCGCGTCCAGCTGCGCGATCCAGCGCCGCAGGTTGGGCAGATCGTCGATGGCAACCCCCGACCAGTCATGGGTACGGGCCCAGCACCAGTTGGCGATATCGGCGATAGAGAAATCGCCGGCCAGGAATTCATGGGCCGCCAGATGCCCGTCCAGCACGGTCAGCAGCCGCTTGGTTTCCTTCTGATAGCGGTCGATGGCGGCCGGGATCTTTTCCGGGAAATAGCGGTGGAAGACATTGGCCTGCCCCATCATCGGGCCCACGCCGCCCATCTGGAACATCAGCCATTGCAGCACGCGGCTGCGGCCCTTGGCATCCGTCGGCATCAGGCGACCCGTCTTTTCAGCCAGATAGACCATGATGGCCCCGGATTCGAACACCGTGAAATCCTCTGCCCGGTCGACGATGACGGGGATGCGGCCATTGGGGTTCATGGCCAGGAACCAGGATTCCTTCTGTTCGTTCTTCGACAGCGAAACCACATGCACATTATAGGGCAGGCCCAGTTCCTCCAGCGTGCAGGAGACCTTGTGCCCATTGGGCGTGGCGGCGGTGTAGAGGTCGATCATGGTGGCGTCTCTCCTTCGATCTGGTTTTGCCGATCATGATGCGCCACCCAACGACCGTATGAAATAACTTCGCGTGCCTTGCCCGCCGCATGGCCGGCCTGTACACCGAATGGCGGGAAACAAGGGCTGGACATTCCATGCGGGAAGGACGGGAAGGGCGGGATTGGACGCCGGTGCCGGTGCATCTGGTCGGCGTGCATCTGCGCCTGTCCTTCTGGCACTATCTGGCCGGCATGGCGGCGCTGGGATTGATGGTTGTGCCCCTGGGCTGGCTGGCAGGCGGGGTGGCGGAGACGGTGACCCTGTCGCTGGGCTGGCCACCCGGATCCCCTGCCATCCGACGGTTGAGCGAGTTGCTGGCCCTGGGCGGGGTGATCCTGCTGCTGGGCGCCCTGGTCAATATCCAGGGCCGGTCGCTGATGAGCCTGGTGGCACCACAGCGGCATCTGGACCTGGGCATGATGGGCCGGTCGGCCGCCACCTATGCCCTTTCCTTCACTCCCGTCCTGGTCATGGCCTGGATGAGCGGGCAACTGACCCTGGGCCATTGGCAGACGGCGCTGGCCCTGCTGCCCGTCATGCTGGTGCTGGTGGCGTTGCAGGCCACGGCGGAGGAAATGGTCTGTCGCGGCTATCTGGCCCAGGGGTTCCAGGTGCTGTTCGGGCATGCCGCCCTGGCCGCCTTGCCCGTGGCCCTGATCTTCATGTCGCTGCACGATACCGGCGGCTGGGACACGGGCTGGGACCGCAAGGCCAATATCATCATGATCAGCCTGGCCTTTTCCTGGCTGACCACCATGGCCGGCCGGCTGGAACCCGTGATGGGTGCCCATTTCGCGCACAATATCATCGTCTTCACCCTGGCCGCGCGGCCGGAGACGGGGTTGCCGTCGGTCAGCGGCTTTGCCGAGGATCTGCCGCGCGCGCCCTTCAGCCTGAATGGGCTGCTGGCCCAGACCCTGGTTTATGGCGCGGTCTGTGCGAATTACTGGTTCATCGGCCTGCGCACGGGGTTCGTCGCCCAGGGCTGGCGGGGAGGAGAAAAGCGGGATGCGTGACATGAACGATGGGACGGCGCCGGTGCCGCTGCTGATGGCCGGCATCGAAACGGGGCAGTCGCGCGGCTCCTACCTGCTGGGCACATTGTTGGTCGTGGGCGGAATGATTGCCCTTGGAGCGATGGCCTTCATCGGGATCAGCGCGATCAATAAATATGTCAGCGGCTTGCCCTATCTGTCCTCCTATGCGCTGCTGCTGACCAACGCCACGGCCATTCCCGTCCTGGCCCTGCTGATGCGGCCCCTGTTCGGCATGCGGCTGATGGATCTGATCGCACCCGGACGGCGGTTCGATCTGGGCATGCTGACCCGGTCGGCGCTGGTCTTCGCGGTACCCGTCCTGGTGACCACCATTTATGGATTATGGTCCGGGGAAATGGTTCGCAGCGACGTGGCCCTGCGCACCTTCCTGATCTGGCTGCCGGCGACCATGGTGCTGTTCGCCCTGCAATCGGCGGCGGAGGAGTTGCTGTTCCGGGGATATCTGGCCCAGGGGGCGCAGGTGATCTTCCGGCGCACTATCGTCACCATGCTGCTGACTTCCGTGCTGTTCACCGCCGCGCATGAGGGAACGGATATCCGCGCCGTCTGGGCCCAGCGGGCGGAAATCATGACCATGGCCCTGTTCCTGTCCTGGACCACGCTGCGCTTTGGCCGGCTGGAGGCGGCGATGGGCGTGCATATCGCCAACAACATCCTGTTCGCCTGCTTCGTCGGCGGCGCCGGTGGCGGGATGCTGGATTTTCCTGGCCTGACGGAGCGTGTGGACGCCGACCCGCCGGATTTCGAAAGCATTACGGATGTGCTGGAATTCGCCGCCATGCAGGCGGCTGCCATCGGCTTCTACTGGCTGGCCGGAATGCGCACGGGCTTTATCGAGCGGGGGTCAGCGCCGCGTCAGGCTTGACCCCACGGCCGCCCCGCAGATCAGGGCGATGGCCGTCACCGCCGACAAGGACAGCCGTTCACCCAGCAGGAACAGCCCGACGACCGCCGACAGGGCCGGCTCCATGGCCATCATGATGCCGAACAAAGCTGTGGAGACATGGCGGAGTGCCACGAATTCCAGGGCATAGGGCAGCAGGGTGGACAGCATGGATACGGCCGCCACCTGGGCCGCCATGCGCAGGTCGGTGACGAACGGCCCCACCACGGGCAGGCCGAACGGCGCCGTGAACAGGGACGCGAACAGCAAGGCCAGGGCCAGCCCGGTCATGCCGGGGATCAGCCGTCCCGTCTGCCGGGACAGCAGGATATAGGCGGCCCAGCCACCGGCTGTGATGATGGCGAAGACCAGTCCCAGCGGGTCCAGGTTTTCCGCCCCGCCCAGCGGCGTCAGCAACAGCACCCCGCCCAGCGCCAGCACGGGCCAGAGAAAATCCAGCTTCCGGCGCGAACCGATGACGGCCACGGCCAGCGGCCCCATGAATTCGATGGCAACCGACACGCCCAGCGGCAGGCGCGCCAGGGCCAGATAGAAATTGGCATTCATCAGGGCCAGCGCCGCGCCCAGCCCGGCGGCCGCGGCCCATTGCGCCCGTGTCAGGCCGCGCCAGTTTGGCCGCACGATGACCAGCAGGATCAGCGCCGCCAGGGCATTGCGCAGGAAGGCCAGTGCCAGGATGTCATGCCCCTGCGCCACATCCTTGGCCAGCCCGCCCCCCAGCGGCGGCATGGATACGGACAGGACCAGCAGCAGCGGCGCGAACAGCGCCAACCGGTCGGCGGAACGCGCCGGCGCGTTCATGGCAGCAGCCCCAGGCCCATGTCCCAGAACCCCGCCTCCAGCCGGCTGGCAGCGTCGAAGGTACGCGACAGGTCGGCAAAGCGGGCGTCGCCGCCGCGGGTGGCCGACAATCGGTCCAGCAGCGCCACCTGGGCCGCCGCCACGGCGCGGTATTCAGGATCGGCATACATCGCGATCCAGTCGGCATAGGGATTGCCGGAGAGGGTGGTGGCCGGGTCGGCCAGCAGATTGGCCGCGATTTCGGCATAGCCGACAATGCAGGGGGCCAGTGCCACATGCAGGTCCAGCAGATCCCCCGCCAGCCCGCGTTCCAGCACGAAGCGCGTATAGGCGAGCGTGCCTTGCGCCTCCGCCGTGGCTTGCATGGCCGCTTCGTCCAGGCCCCAGCCGGCGCAATATTTCACATGCAGGCCCATTTCCAGATCCAGGATGGCCGCCATGGACTTTGCCGCCGCCCGCATGTCGGCCAGATTATCGGCCTTGAAGGCGGCCAGCGCGTAGGCGCGGGCGAAATGGATCAGGAACAGGTAATCCTGCACCAGATAATGCCGGAAACATTCCTCCGGCAAGGTGCCGTCACCCATGCCGGCCACGAAGCCGTGACGGACATAGCGATCCCAGGACGGCCGGGACGCGGCACGCAGCCGGTCGAACAGACCACCCGGCGACGCCAGGTCCGGCAGGCTTTCGCAGCCGGAATTCATGGTATTACTTGGCGCCCGGCAGCTTGACCGTCAGCCCGTCCAGTTCCGGGGTGATGCGGATCTGGCAGCCCAGGCGGGAGGTCTTGGTCAGACCGAAGGCCAGATCCAGCATGTCCTCCTCGTCCTCGTGCGCGTCGGGCAGCAGGTCGTACCATTCCGGCGTGACGATGACATGGCAGGTGGAACAGGCCAGCGAGCCTTCGCATGCCCCTTCCAGGTCGATATCGTGGCGGCGGGCCACTTCCAGGATCGACAGGCCGACGGGGGCATCCACCTCGCGGCGGGTGCCGTCGGTCTCAATGAAAACCATCTTCGGCATTGCGCCAAAACTCCGCTTGAACCAGGAAAACCGGCGATGTGTTACAAAGCCGCCGGGCCCGCGTAAAGCGTCGTTTCAGCAAGTCCGGGCGGCGTTGGGCAGGCGCCGGCGTCAGCCGGCCGCCGCCCCCATGGGCTTGGCCAGCGCCACGTCCAGGTAATCATCAACGATCCGGCCCAGATCGTCAGCCTTTTCATTGAAGAAATGGTTGGCCCCTTCGACCCGGCGATAATCGATCTTGATGTCCTTCTGCGAGGACAGCTTGTTGACCAGACGGGTGACCGAAGCCTCCGGCACAATCTCATCCCGATCGCCATGCACGATCAGGCCGGAGGCCGGGCACGGGGCCAGGAAGCTGAAATCGAACATGTTGGCCGGCGGGGCGATGGACAGGAACCCGTCCAGTTCCGGCCGGCGCATCAGCAACTGCATCCCGATCCAGGCGCCAAAGCTGAACCCCCCGATCCAGCAGGAAGAGGCGTTGGGATTGTAGGTCTGCAGCCAGTCCAGCGCGGAGGCGGCATCGGACAGCTCCCCCTCCCCCCGGTCATAGGTGCCCTGGCTGCGGCCCACGCCGCGGAAGTTGAAGCGCAGGGCCGAGAAGCCGCGCTTCGTGAAGGCGTGGAACATCGTGTAGACGATGCGGTTGTTCATCGTTCCGCCATGCTGCGGATGCGGATGCAGCAGCAGCGCCACGGGCGCGTTCGGCACCTTGCTGTGGGAATAGCGACCTTCAAGCCGGCCCGCCGGGCCGTTCATGATCACATCAGGCATTGGTTCACCGATCCCGGTCAGTCATGCGTGTGGCGCGTCGGCAGGCGGGGGACATTGCCCATATAACGACCCGGACCCTTGCGGTTCCGGTGGAGGCGCGATTCTTGACCGTCCATCCCTGTCATTCTATAGGAAGCCTCAAGGCGGGAAGTGGGCCGTCGAACCGCGCCGCAAGGCACGTCCCGCCGTCCACAGGATCGCCCCAACGCGTTGACCGCGCAGGAACGGGGGCGGACTATACCACAGCGCCCATATTCGTGTTCAAGCGTCTTCACACGATCGTTCAAGCCTTTGGCGGAAAATAAGCCGATGCCGGCCCCCCTCTACCTTGACTGGAACGCCACCGCCCCCCTGCGGCCCGCCGCGCGCGATGCCATCATCGCTGCGCTGGACGTGACCGGAAACCCCTCCTCCGTCCATGGATTCGGCCGCAAGGCCCGGCGGTTGGTCGAAGATGCGCGCGAACAGGTGGCGGCCCTGGCCGGCGCACCACCTGCCTGGATTACCGTCACCGGCGGCGGGACGGAGGCGAACAACCAGGCCCTGGCGCTGGCGGCCCGTCATGGTCGCCGCCTGCTGCTGGGCGCCACCGAACACCCTTCCGTGCTGGAATGCGCGCCCAGTGCCCCCCTCCTGCCCGTCGGCGCGGACGGGTTGATCGATCTGGCAGCCCTGGAAGCGGCACTGAGCGCCGAACCGCGCCCGGCCCTGGTCAGCGTCCAGGCGGTGAACAGTGAGACGGGGATCATCCAGCCCTTGGCCGCCATCGCCGCCATCGTGCATCGCCATAACGGCTGGCTGCACAGCGACGCGGTGCAGGCCGCGGGCCGCATTCCCTTCGACATGGTGTCCATGGGCCTGGATCTGGCCACCCTGTCGGCGCACAAGATCGGCGGGCCGCAGGGGGTAGGGGCGCTGGTCGCCGCGCCGTCCGTGCCGCTGGCCCCGCTGCTGCGCGGCGGCGGGCAGGAACGGCGCATGCGGGCCGGCACGGAGAACGTGGCCGGCATCGCCGGTTTCGGTGCCGCGGCGCAGGCCGCCCGCGAAGGGCTGGACGCCTATGCCGGCATCGCCCGGCTACGCGACCGGCTGGAAGCGGCGGTCCGTGACGGGGCCCCGCATGTGCGGATCATCGGGGCCGACAGTCCGCGCGTGGCCAATACCGCCTGTCTGTCCCTACCCGGCGTTCCCGCCAACAGCCAGTTGATGGGTTTCGATCTGGCCGGCATCGCCGTGTCAGCGGGGTCCGCCTGTTCATCGGGCAAGGTCAAAGCCTCCCCCGTGCTGGGCGCCATGGGTTACGGAGAGGATGTGGCCGGGTCGGCCATCCGCGTCAGCCTGGGCTGGGACAGCAGTGACGCCGATGTCGACCGGTTCCTCGCCACCTATATTCCTCTGGCGAACCGCCACCGCCCCGCTGCCTGAAGGTCGATCTTGGACGAAGCCCTTTCCTGCTGGCACTGCGCCGGCACAGTCGCCGCCCGCGCCCTGTTCTGCCATGCCTGCGGGTCGATCCAGCCGCCAGGGCCGACCGATCCCTTCACCCGCCTGGGGCTGGCCGCGACGTTCGAGCTGGAAATGGCAACCATCGACCGGCAACTGGCCGGCTTCACCCGCATCCTGGCGCCCGAACGGTTCCAGGCGAAGGGGGAGATGGCCCAGGCCCATGCCGCCGCCCACCGCGACACGCTGAACAGCGCCGCCGTCGCCCTGCGCGACCCGGCGGCACGCGCCCGCGCCCTGCTGAATCTGGCGGAAATCGCCCCACCCCCGCCGACCGGCGGTGGGGCATGGGAGATCGGCATCGCCGTCGCCCCCGATGCCGCATCCCGCGCACGAGCAATAGAGGCGGTGAAGACGGACATGCAGGCCGAACTGCGCCTGTTGCTGGATGCGTTCCGCCTGTCCGACCTGCATCTGGCAGCCACCCGCCTGACCCGGATCGAGACCATGGCGCGGGCGTTGGAAGCGGCGCGGCGGCTGGGATAGGGCTAGAGCCCCCGCGGCACCGGCCCGCCCAACGCCCAGTCCAGCAACTGCACCGTATGCACGATGGGCAAAGCCGTGCCCGATCCGATCTGGGTGATGCAGCCGATATTGCCGGCCGCCACCACGTCGGGGCGCGTGCCCTCGATCGCGGCCACCTTGCGTGTGCGCAATTCACCGGCCATTTCCGGCTGCAACAGGTTGTAGGTGCCGGCCGACCCGCAGCAGAGATGCCCGTCCGGCACGTCCAGCACCGTAAATCCGGCGGCCCGTAGCAGGTCGCGCGGGGCGTCCTTCACTCGCTGCCCATGTTGCAGGGAACAGGCCGCGTGATAGGCCACGCGCAAGGGCCGGGGCGATCTGGTGCCGGGCGGCAGGCCCAGTTGCACCAGCACCTCCGTCACATCCCGCGCCAGGGCGGCGATGCGGGCCGCTGGTTCGGCCAGATCGGCATCATCGCGGAACATGTGGCCGTAATCCTTCACCGTCGTGCCGCAGCCGCTGGCCGTGACGATAATGGCGTCCAGGCCGGCCCCTTCCACCTCCGCCATCCAGGCGCGGATATTGGCGGCGGCGAAGGCGTGGCCGTCATGGCCCATATGGTGGGTCAGCGCCCCGCAGCAGCCCAGCCCCTTCGCCACCACCACTTCCACCCCCAGCCGGGTCAGCAGACGGATGGCCGCGTCGTTGATGGCGGGGTCGATGGCGGGCTGCACACAACCGGGCAGCAGGCCCACGCGCATCCGCCGCCGCCCCTGCGCCGGGAAAAGTGCCGGCCCCTCCTGGGCCGTCCGCCCATGGATACGGTCGGGCGCCAGGTCCAGCATGCCGCGCAGGTCGCGCGGCAGCAGCGCCCGGAACGGCCTGGCCAGCCGCGCCAGCCCCATGGCCGCGCGGAACCGCCCCGGATAGGGCAGGGTCAGGCGCAGGGCCAGCCGCTTCAGCCGCACGGGAAGCGAGCGCGAGCCCGTGCGTTCGATATGGGCGCGGGCATGATCGACCAGATGCATGTAATGCACGCCTGACGGGCAGGTGGTCATGCAGGACAGGCAGGAAAGACAGCGGTCGATATGGTGGGTTTCCACTGGCCCCGCCGCCCTGCCGCTTTCCAGCATGTCCTTGATCAGATAGATGCGGCCGCGTGGGCTGTCGCGTTCATCGCCCGTCACCTGATAAGTGGGACAGGTGGCCGTGCAGAAGCCGCAATGCACGCAAGCCCGCAGGATCTTTTCCGCTTCCGCCGTGCCGCTGTCGACCAACTGATCCAGGGTGAAATGGGTCTGCATGGATCAGAACCCCATCCGGCCGGGGTTCAGGATACCGTGCGGATCGAACTGCGCCTTCACACGGCTGTGCAGGGTGGCCAGGGCCGGGGCCGGCGGGTGGAACACGGGCACGGTCGCCTTCACGGCGTCGGATGCCCGCATCAGGGTGGCGTGACCATCGGCCCCCACCGCCCCACGCACGATGGCGGCCCCGGCATCGGCCATGCCCGAAGGCAGGCCCAGCCAGACCAGCCCGCCGCCCCAATCCAGCCAACCATGCAGGCGGGGTATCTGTTCGCGCACCGTCTCCAGCACGCCCATCCCGGCCATGGGCGGCACCGACAGGCGCCAGACATCAAGATCGGGCCGTTCCGCCAGCGGCAGCGCATCGCGCAGCCGCGTCCAGATCGCCGCCGTCTCCTGCGGGTCCAGCACGGCCATGGCGGCGCGGCCCTCCAGCAGCCTTTCCAGCGAGGACAGCCGCGCCGCCACCGACAATTCCACCCCGTCCAGCCGCAGCAGCACACAGGGCGTGCGGTCGGGCAGCAGCCCGTCCATGGGCAGGGTGGCTTGTGTCCAGGCGGCGGCCCCCACCTCCGCCGCGCAGGCCAGCGCGTCGGCCAGGACCCGGTTGGCATCGGCTCCATCGATCCCGGCCAGGACCAGGGTGCGCGAAACGGGCGGGGCCGGCAGCACCTTGACCACGATCTCCGTCATGACACCCAGCGTGCCATGGGCGCCGGTCAGCAGCTTGGGCAGGTCGAAGCCGGTGACATTCTTCACCACCTTGCCACCCGACCGGAACAGCTCGCCCACGCCCGACAGGGCCGTCATGCCCAGCACATGATCACGGGCGGCCCCGGCGCGCAGCCGCCCCGGCCCCGACAGGCCGCAGGCGATGACGCCGCCCAGCGTCCCCCGCCCCGCCGGCCCGCCATAAAGCGGCCCCAGGTCTGGCGGATCGAAGGCCAGGCATTGGCCTTTTGCGGTCAGGGTCGCCCGAATTTCTGCCATCGGCGCACCGGGTTCGGCCACCAGGATCAGTTCGGCCGGTTCGTAGTCGATGATACGATCGAAACCCGCCAGCGACAGATCGGTGCCGGCAACGGCATGGCCCAGCCCCCGCTTGCTGTCTGCGCCCGCGATGCGCAAAGGCTGGCCGGCACGCACGGCGTCGATCAGGTCGGAAAGGCTGTGGCCCATCGCTGGCCGCCTGCTGCTGTTAGGGCTGCGGCATTCTTGTCCCGGCGGCGGCGCGCGCGCAACGCCAATCCCTTGTGAACACACACCGGCCATTGTCAGTGCTCCTGCACGGAAGCTTGACCATCAATCCTATATCGGATATTTTCCGACCTTCGCTTCGATAGGAGCCTTGATGTCCGGGATTGTCGTCATCCGCTGACCCGCCGCCATGGCCGGTCAGTCTTCGCATAAGACCATGCCCCGCCGCGCGTCGCGCCGGTGGCCGTGCATGGCTGCATCAGCCCCTCTGCTGAACGGACGACGACAAATCCATCATGAACATCTCAAAGCCGGAGCAGCGGACGCTGCACGCGCTGGCCCAGGGTGGCCGCATCAACCTGATCCGTAACGAAGCCGATTATCACGACATCCAGGCTGTGGAATGCCTGACGCGGGAGGGCTGGCTGCTGGTGGACTGCACCCTGTCGGTCTTCCGCAGGCTGAAGGCCCGCCGCCTGATTTCCTCGCGCGAGGGCGGGCCGTACCGCATCACCCGCGATGGTCTGGCGGCGGTCCGGCCGCAGTTGGACAACCGTTGAAACGAAAACCCCGGCATCGTTGCCGGTGCCGGGGTTCGCATAAATCACATGTTCGGGTAGTTCGGCCCCCCGCCGCCTTCCGGCACGGTCCAGGTGATGTTCTGCAGCGGGTCCTTGATGTCACAGGTCTTGCAGTGCACGCAGTTCTGCGCGTTGATCACGAAGCGCGGGTTGGACCCGTCATCGTCGCGCATCACCTCATACACGCCGGCCGGGCAGTAACGCTGCGCCGGTTCGTCGTAATTGGGCAGGTTATGCTCGATCGGGATGGTCGGGTCCTTCAGCTTCAGATGCGCCGGCTGGTTTTCCTCGTGGTTGGTGTTGGAAATGAACACCGAGGACAGGCGGTCGAAGCTGATGACGCCATCGGGCTTGGGGTACTTGATCTTGCGGGCCATGGTGGCCGGCTTCAGGCTTTCATGGTCGGCCTTGGTGTGGTGCAGGGTATAGGGCAGGAACTTGCCCAGGCCCAGATCATGCGCCCACATCTGAAGGCCGCCATGCAGGTTGCCCAGCATCAGCCCAGCCTTCAGGCCCGGCTTGACGTTGCGGACCTTGAACAGGTCCTCATGCACCCAGCTTTCCTTCCACGACTTTTCATAGGCCGACAGGGTGTCGCCCGAACCGACGCCGCCGGCCAGCTTCTCGAACGCTGCCTCTGCCGCCAGCATGCCGGTCTTCATGGCATTGTGCGTGCCCTTGATGCGGGGCACGTTGACGAAGCCGGCGGAACAGCCGATCAGGGCGCCGCCGGGGAAGGTCAGCTTCGGCACCGACTGCAACCCGCCCTCGTTGATGGCGCGGGCGCCATAGGACAGGCGCTTGCCGCCTTCCAGATACTTGCGCACGAACGGGTGCTGCTTGAAGCGCTGGAATTCCTCGAACGGCGACAGATGCGGATTGGCATAATCCAGATTGACCACGAACCCGATCGACACCTGGTTGTCTTCCAGATGGTACATCCAGGAACCGCCGGCCGTGCTGCTGTCCAGCGGCCAGCCCTGGGTGTGCATGACCAGACCCTGCTGGTGCTTCTCCGGGTCGATCTGCCACAGTTCCTTGATGCCGATGCCATATTTCTGCACGTCGCAATCGGAACGGAGATTGAACGTCTCCATCAGTTGCTTGGACAGGTTGCCGCGCACGCCTTCGGCGAAGAAAGTGTACTTGCCGTGCAGTTCCATGCCCGGCGTGTAATTGTGGGTGGGCTGGCCATCCTTGCCGATGCCCATGTCGCCCGTGGCGACACCCTTCACGCTGCCATCCTCGTTGAACAGCACCTCGGCCGCCGCGAAGCCGGGATAGATCTCCACCCCCAACTCTTCGGCCTGCCCCGCCAGCCAGCGGCACAGATTGCCCAGGCTGATGGCATAGTTGCCGTCATTATGCATCAGCGGCGGCAGCAGGAAGTTCGGCACGCGGATGCCGCCCTTGTCCGACAGGATATAGAACCGGTCATCGGTCACGGGCGTGTTCAGCGGCGCGCCCTTTTCCTTCCAGTCCGGGATCAGCTCGTTCAGCGCCTTGGGGTCGATGACATTGCCCGACAGGATGTGGGCGCCGACTTCCGATCCCTTTTCCAGGACGCAGACGCTGACTTCCTGGCCCTTTTCGGCGGCCAGCTGCTTCAGTCGGATCGCCGCGGACAGGCCCGACGGCCCCGCGCCAACGATCACGACATCATATTCCATCGATTCGCGTTCCATACCCCGTCCCACCGCTTGTTTCAGCCCGCCCGACGATCGTTCGTTCCGTTTTCCGGACAGGCACGATCCAGACAGCGCAGGGCTGCCGGCCCTTCCAGCGGGGCCGATCCTCTACGATGCTGTTAAAACAGCATAGGCCGATGGTAGGGTCAAACCATGATTGGGATTACAGAATCCGTGGCCGCCCTGCGATTCCTGCTGGACGCAGGCGTGGATGAAGCCATCAGCGACATGCCGACGGACTGGTCGGCCGTGGCCGCGCGTGCGCGACCCCAAGGCGCCGTAGCGTCACCTGCCCGGCCCGCCGCCGCCCCGGCCACCGCGCCATCCCCCACCACCGGGGCCGGGCCGGCAAAAGCTGCACAACAGCTCAAAAACGAGAGCATGCCTCCCCTGGGCGCGCAGGAGGCCGGGCAGTCGGCCCGCGCGGCGGCGGCGGCGGCCCACGACCTGGACTCGCTGAAGGCGGCCCTGGCTGCATTCGACGGCTGCACCCTGAAGCAGACAGCGACCAATCTGGTATTCGGGATGGGCAGCCGGCAGGCACGCATCATGCTGATCGGGGAAGCACCGGGGGAGAATGAGGATCGGCAGGGCCTGCCCTTTGTCGGGCCGGCGGGGCAGCTGCTGGACCGCATGCTGGGCGCCATCGGGCTGGACCGGCATGCCGAGGACCCAGCCAAATCCGTCTATATCACCAACATGCTGCCCTGGCGCCCGCCCGGCAACCGCAGCCCGACCGACAGCGAGATCGCGGCCTGCCTGCCCTTCATGGTGCGGCATATCGAACTGCTGGCTCCCGACATCCTGATCTTCGCGGGCGGCATCAGCGCCAAGGCCATGCTGAACCGGACGGAGGGCATCACCCGCCTGCGCGGCCGCTGGTTCGATTACAGCAGCAGCGGGCTGAAAAAGCCGGTCGTGGCCATGCCCATGCTTCATCCCGCCTATCTCTTGCGCAATCCCGACGCCAAGCGGGAAGCGTGGAAGGATCTGCTGGCCCTGCGGCTGCGCCTGGACGGGGTGGAACAGGGCTGACCGGCCCCATGCCTTTCACCACCGTCACCGCGGCGACAGCCGCGCCTTGACCCCCGCCCATTCGCGGTCGGTGATAGAGAAATAGACACTGTGCCGCATGCTGCCGTCGCTACGGATGACATGGTTGCGGAACGTCCCCTCTTCCACCGCCCCGATGCCGGCCAGTGCGGTGCGGGACTGGGTGTTGAAACTGTCCGTCTTGAACTCCACCCGAATACACCCCCAGCTCTCGAAAGCGTGGGTCAGCATCAACAGCTTGGCCGCCCGGTTCAGGCCGGAGCGCTGGAATGCCGGGGCCAGCCATGTATAGCCGATCTCCACATGCCGGTTCGCCCGGTCGATAGCCAGAAAACGGGTGGAGCCGGCGACGCGGCCGCTGGCCTGATCGATGGTGACGAAGGGCAGCATGCGCTCCGCCGCCTGTTCCGCCAGGGCCAGATCGATCCAGGCCGCCATCTCGTCCCGGCTACGCACCGGCGTGGGGTACCAGCGCCAGACCAGCTCATCCAGCCCGATCGCGCATAGCGCATCCAGATGGCCGGGCCGCAAAGGTTCCAGCCGGGCCACAGGACCCGACAGGGTAATGGAGTCGGTAGCAATGGGAGCGGCGGGGAAAGCAGGATATTCGCGGACGAACATGGGCGCGCACACCGGCAGCGGTTGGGGTGGCCCGAACAGTCGCTACCCCCCGGGCCGCCCGTCAATTCCGGTCTTATCACCAGGACAAGATAGGGTCAGCCGCCCTGGTCAGTAATCCCACTCGAACTGCACGCCGACCTTGCTTTCCGTGCCGACCTCGCCCCGCGCCTTGATATGCTGGGTGATGCCATATTCGACCGTGGCCTTGGACTGGCCCGTGCCCAGTTCCTGTTCCACCCCGATATAGATGTTGTCGCCGATATAGCGGCCGGCGGCAACGGTGCCGGCCCCAGTGCCATCCTCGCTGCCGCGGAATTCCAGCCGATCGACGCCCAGCGAGCGCTTGATATTATCGACAAAGCCCGGCCCGCCGCCGAACAGGCCCGACAATTGCGCCGCCGACTGTGCCAGCTGCACCGCCTCCAGCGCCGACAACTGCCCCGCCCCGCGGTTGAACAGCAGCCGGGCCAGCACCTCATCCTCCGGATAGACGGGCTCCGACGACAGTTTCACCGACGGTTTCGATGGACGGCCCGTGATGTCGACAATGGCCGTCAGGTCGCCGCGCTGGGTCCGCGCCTCCACATCCAGGGCCGGGTCGAAGGTGCCGTCGCCCAGGAAGGTGACATTGGCCCGCGACAGGGCAAAGGTCTGGCCCAGCACCCCCATCTCGCCCTTGACCAGGGAGACATTACCCGACAGCAGCGGCAATGCATCCGTGCCGCGCAGCTTCAGCGATGCCTTCAGTTCCGCATCCAGCCCGCGCCCGGCGACATAGACCTGATTGGGTGCCTCCACGTCGATGTTGAAGCGGATGACCAGGACGTCGGGCTGGGTCGGCTGGGTCTTGGGGTCGGCGCTGCTGACGGCACCGGGCGGGGGGCTGCGACGCGGCTGGTTGATCTCCACCACCTTCAGTTCGACCACGGTGGGCGGCAGCTTGTCCGGGATGCGGATATGGGCGCTGGCGATATCGACGCGGCCGGCCAGGGTCACATCGTCGGGCGTGCCTGTGACA
Organism: Hydrogenophaga intermedia; assembly: GCA_943371025.1. GTDB lineage: Bacteria > Pseudomonadota > Alphaproteobacteria > Azospirillales > Azospirillaceae > Niveispirillum. The sequence continues at coordinate 149,415 of CALRTC020000002.1, read as the reverse complement.
CTGATATCGGCGCCGGCCACGGCTTCCACCATGTCGATATTGGCCAGCTTCGCCTTGGTCGCGCGCAGGCGCAGATCGACCTGCCGGTCGCCCAGTTCGGGCCGGAAGCCGAAGGTGCCTTCCAGCGTCACCTTGCCGCCGCCGGGCGTCTGGCCTTCGAACCGTTGGATGGCCAGCCCGTGCGGATCGCCCGTCAGCACGGCCTGGATGTCGGTAACCTGCGTGCCCCAGCGCTGGTTCTCATACCGCGCCTTGTCCAGCGTCACCGTACCCGTCAGGTCGCGATGGGCCAGCGTGCCGCCCAGGGTCAGGTCCAGCACCATCTGTCCGCCCAGCCGGTCACCCGACGTTGCCAGCAGATCGTTCAACCGGCGCAGGGCCAGATTGCCTTCCAGCCGGCCGCTGACGGGCTTGTCATCGGGCAGGACGATGTTGGTGGCGCTGCCCTGCATTTCCAGCGGCAGGTCGGCACGCACCGACAGGCCCACGCCCTGCCCGGCGCTGTCCACGCGCAGTTCCAGCCCCATCCGCCCGCCGCGCCATTGCCCCGTCAGGATAGCCGTCAGGGGCGACGGCCCCTTGGGGGACGGCGGGGCGAAGGCGAAATCCGAGAGTTTCAGGGACAGGGCGGCGCGCGGATCGGCCACACTGCCCGACAGGGTGGCCGTGCCATCCAGGCGTCCGTACAGGGTCAGGGTCGGCTCGATCATCCGCACCCAGTTCAGGGGAACCCGCGACAGGGCCAGTTGCCCGCCCAGCCCCTTGCGCGACAGGTCGGCCGTCAGGTCGATGCGGGCGTCGCCGGCCAACAGGGCCAGATTGTCCACCCCCACCACCCCGTCGCCGTAGGACAGGCCGGCGGGCCGGTCCAGATGGAAATCCGTGTCGGCATAGGTGCCGGCCAGCCGCGACAGGCCCAGGCGCGTCACCCCGTCGGCCGTGCCCGCCGACAATTGACCCGCCAGCGACAGGCGCAGGGGCGCCTGCCCGCGCTTGCCCGACAGGTCGAAGCTGATGGCGGCCGCCGACAAGGGACCGCTGATCCCGCCCTTCACATTGTCCAGATCCAGCGTGCCGAAATCCACGCCCGTCAGGGTGAAGCCGGCTTCCCAGGCGGGCTGCCTGCCCTTGCCGTCCAGCCGGGCCGTCAGCCCGATCTTCGCAATCTTCTGCCCATGCCAGCGGCGCCAGATTTCCTTGAAATCGGCGCGGACATCGGCCGATTGCTTCCCCTTGTCAGCCGTCAGGTCGATGCCGACGCGGCCATTGCCCCAGACCTCGTCCCCCACGATGAAGGCCAGGATGCCCAGATCCGGCACCGTGCCATCCAGCCGGCCCGTCGCCAGCCCCGTCGCCCGATCCCAGGTGACGGCACCATCGAACCGGTTCAGACCGATGACGGCCTCCAGATCGGGTACGGACAGTTTCGATCCCGTCATGGACAGGCTGGTCTTCACACCGATGCGCTGCCCGTTCAGGCTGGCCGCCAGCACCAGATGGCCCTTCGGGGCGGCCGGCAGCCCGGCCAATTGCGCATCGATGCGACTGTCGGCCAGATGCAGCCCGTCCAGCACCAGGTCGCTGCCTTTGGCTTCCAGCACCAGCGTATCGGCCGCCATGCTGCGAACCTGCACCGTGACCGCCCCCGCCATCTCCGCCCCCAGCGCCGGGGTCAGGGGCGACAGGTCGGGAATGTCCAGCGTGGCGTCGGCCGACAATGTGCCCGCGCCGAACCGCCCCTGGCCCGACAGTTTCACATGCGGACCGCTCAGGGTCAGCCGCTTCAGGATGGCGGGCGTGCCCAGCGACAGGTCGGCCGACAGGTCGGTACGGCCGGCCAACAGGGCGTCGGCAGCGGCGATGCCGGTGCCCAGCCCTTCCACCTGGCCCTTCAGTGCCAGCGACGGCACGCCTGCCGCCAGACGGACATCGCCCTCCAGCGCCAGGGCGCCGCGCAGCGGCCGGCCGGCCAGCCCAGAGAGGGGCGCCAGATCGCGGGCGGCCAGCGTCACGGCCAGTTGCCCGTCGCGACCCCAGCCGGCCAGATCCCCCTTGGCGCCGGCCTGGATGCCGTTGCCGGCCAGGCCGGCTTCCGACAGGGCGATGCGCCCTCCTGCCAGGGTCACCAGGGCCTGGGCGGACAAGGTGGCGTGCGGTCCCGTCAGGTCGGCCAGCGGACCGACCGTCCCGTCCAGGGCGATATCGGCCCTGGTGTCGATCGTGCGCAGGCCCTTGCCGGCCTTGGCCGTCAATTTCAGACCCAGGCTTTTCGCGGCCAGATCGGCGATGGCGGGATTGTCGGCCGTCAGATCAGCCACCAGTTGCGGCGCGTCGGGCGTGCCGGTCAGGGTCAGGCTGCCGCGCGCCGCGGTGAAGCGGGCCGGTGCCGTCAGCGGCAGCAGCAGGGCGCTGTCCGGCACCTCCACCCAGGCGCCGATATTGACGGCGCGGGTCTTCAGATCATAGGCGCCGCCCCCCACCAGCCGGCCCACGGCTGCCTGCACCGACACCCCGTCCAGCGCCAGCTGCACACCCGGATCGATCAGACCGCCGGCGCCCACGCGCAGGTCCGGCCCCAGCAGCGGGCGGATATCGGCCGGAACCAGCGCCTGGACATTGCCCGACAGGTCCAGGCCGAAGGTCAGCTTTCCATCCACGGGGCGGATACGGAATTCGGCCTTGGCGTCCGCAGCCTCGCCGGCCTTGGCCGTGGCCGTCCCGGTCCAGTCGGTCAGCGGCCCTTCACCCTTCAGGGTCAGGGTCACGGGCGGGCGGCCGGGAATGTCCAGCAGTTCGGCCAGCAGGCCATTGCCCTGTTCCAGCGCTTCGGCCGACAGGGTCAGGCGCCGGCCCGGCCGGTAATCGGCCGACAGGGTCAGGGTGCCCGGCCGGTCATCGATGCGCGCCACATCCAGGGCGCCCGATCCGCCCAGGGCGCCGGCCGGCAACTGCGCCCGGCCCGACAGTTTCAGTACGGCCGGGCTGCCGCCCAGCAGATCGGCCCCCAGCGTCACCTTGTCCAGCGCCAGCGTGTCCACCGTTACCGCCACGGGCAGGCGGATAGGGCCCGCCTTGTCGTCCGGATTGTCGGGCGTGGGCAGGGGTTCGCGCGCCACGGTGACGGCGGCGGCCCCCAGGTCGGTCACCTTGACCGTGCCCGTCAGCAGCGCCCAGGGGTTCCAGGCCAGCCGTGCCTGATCGACCGTCAGCCACACGCCCTGATCGTCGGCCAGGGTGACGCGGCCCAGGCGCAGGTCGAACAGCGACCCGTCCGCCCCGGTCAGCGCCAGGCCCGGCACCGCATCGCGCAGCCGGGCCAGCGCAAAATCACGCCCCGACGGGGTGGCCAGCCAGATGCCGGCCGACACGGCCAGCAGCAGGACCAGCGCCAACAGACCCGACAGACCCGCGGCGATCCAGATCAGCACCGCACGCAGGGGGCTGGCCGGGGCAGCGGGGGCATTGGCTTGCGGTTCCATCTCCACCCCCTCAGAATGCCTGGCCGATGGAAATGTAGAACTGGAACGCCTTGTCACCCGACCGGCGGTTCAGCGGCACCGCCACATCCAGGCGGATGGGGCCGATGGGCGTGTAGTAGCGCCCGCCGATGCCGGCCGCATATTGCAGGGTTTCGCCCAGCTTGGGATATTCGGTCGAGTAGACATTGCCGGCATCGAAGAAGGGCACGATGCCGATATCATCCGTCACCTTCACACGCAGCTCGGCCGACATTTCCAGGATCGACACGCCGCCCGTGGGCGTGCCCGTGCTGTCGCGCGGGCCTACATCCTGATAGCCATAACCGCGGATCGACCCGCCGCCGCCCGCGAAGAAACGCTTGTCGGCCGGCACGTCCAGCAGGCCGCCACCGACCACCGCGCCATAGACACCGCGCAGCGCGCCCACATAGTCGCCATTGCCCATGAAGTCGAAATAGGTGCTGGCGCCCACCCGCGCCATGGCGAAACTGTTGCTGTCGCCCAAGGCGGCCAGATAAGGCGTGACGGCCCCCGACAGGCGGAAGCCCTTGGTGGGGTTCAGCAGATCGTCGGTGCGATCCCAGCTCAGCGCGATGGGGATGCCGATCAGGGTATTCTTCGTGGTCTGCACATTCTCCCTGATGCGCGACTGTTCGGCCGTCACACCCAGGCTGGCCTTCAGCCCCTTGCCCAGCTTGCGCTCCACGGCCCCGGTCAGCACCAGCGCCTGCCGGCGATAGGCGTCGGGCCGTTCCGACAGGGCCTGGGCCGACAGGTTCAGGGACTGGTTGCGCGACAGGAAGTCCGGCTGCTGATAGGTGCCGGCCAGGCGATAGTCGAAATCGCTGGCGCTGGTCTCCCCGCGCCGGGCGATGCCAGCGACATTGGAATCCACACGCAGCTTTTCGCCATTGCCCATCAGGTTGCGGTCGCCCCAATAGGCATTGGCGCCAAACCCGTCCGTGGTGCCGTAATCGGCGCCGAAGCCCACGAAATTCATGGCCCGTTCCGCCACGTCGATCAGCACGGGGGCCTGATCGTCCGCCGTCGGCTGGTCGGCCAGCCGCATGCGGACGGAGGAGAAGACACCCAGGTCCGCCAGGGCCTGGCGTCCATCCTCCATGGTGGCCGGGTGATAGGGATCGCCGTCGCGCCAGGGCAGGCGGCGGCGGGCGGCGCGCAGCGACACCTCGTCCAGGCCGGCGAACGTCACCTGACCGAAACTGACCTTCGGCCCCGGATCGACGATGAAGGTGACATCCATGCCCTGTTTGGCATGGTCGACCACCAGCTTGCGGTCGACCAGCCTGGCATAGGCGTAACCCCTCTCGGCGAAGCGGGGCAGGATGCGGCCTTCGGCATCGGTGATGGCGGGGCCGCGCGCCACGCTGCCCGGCGGCAGGCCCAAGGTCTGGGCCGACGGCACCTCGATGGGCAGGGGGGCCCCGTCCAGACCGGCGATGGTCACGCCGGTGACCTTGTAGGCCGCCCCCGGATCGACGCGGACCAGCACCTTGGCCGGGCTGCCATCGACCTCGATCTCCGTCTCCACCAGCGCGTCGTAATAGCCTTCCGAGCGCAGGGCCGACCGGAACCGGCCCAGATCGGCATCGGCGCGGCGGCCCAGCCCGATGGGCGTGGGCGGGGGGCTTTCCTGCAACAGAACCAAGCTGGACACTTCACCCAGCAGGCGCGACAGCTCCGGCTTGCCGTCCAGCCCCTGGATTTCCACCACATAGGGCGTGTCCTGGGCATGGGCACCCGTCGTGACCGCCAGGGCCACTGCCACCATCACCACCCATTTCCGCGCCGCGGCCTTCGCCATATCCTCCCCCGGTTGCCGCCATGGTGGCACGGTTGGGCGCGGGCTTTCCAGGGGGAAGGCCTGGGTAGGCGATGTGACAATCGTGGTAGACCCATACCAAGGTGACGGCGCGCAAACGCAGGGCAGCCCCACAATCCGCGCCCTAGCGGTGTGGCCGCACCACGATTATATTGCGCCGCGAGATGAAGCCCGGCCACCCCGGACCCTGCCTATGCGGGCAGACGAAGGGGAGGCCGGGCGTTTTTCATGCGCGAACCCCGGCCTGTCGGATTGGCATTTGGGCGGCGCGCACCAGGACAGGCACGCAGGACCGTTCCCATGCAATTGCGCAACATCGCCATCATCGCCCACGTCGACCACGGCAAGACCACTCTGGTGGACATGCTGTTGAAGCAGTCCGGCACCTTCCGCGAAAACCAGCAGGTCGCTGAACGCGCCATGGACAGCAACGACCTGGAGCGTGAGCGCGGTATCACGATCCTGGCCAAGTGCACGTCCGTTGTCTGGAACGACGTGCGCATCAACATCGTCGACACGCCGGGCCACGCCGATTTCGGCGGCGAGGTGGAGCGTATCCTGAACATGGTGGACGGTGTCTGCCTGCTGGTCGACAGCGCGGAAGGCCCGCTGCCGCAGACCAAGTTCGTGCTGGGCAAGGCCCTGAAGCTGGGCATGCGCCCCATGGTCGTCGTCAACAAGATCGACCGCCAGGACGCCCGCCCCGACGAAGTGCATAACGAGATTTTCGACCTGTTCGCTTCGCTGGACGCCAGCGACGAGCAGCTGGACTTCCCGACCCTGTTCGCCTCGGGCCGCAATGGCTGGGCCGTCGTCAACCTGGATGACGAGCGCAAGGATCTGACCCCGCTGTTCGAACTGATCGTCAACCATGTGCCGGCCCCCAAGGTCGACAGTGTGGATGCGCCGTTCACCATGCTGGCCACGACCCTGGAAGCCAACCCCTATCTGGGCCGCATCCTGACGGGCCGCATCCAGTCCGGCCGCATCAAGACCAACATGTCGATCAAGGCCCTGTCGCGCGACGGCAAGCTGATCGAACAGGGTCGCGCGTCGAAGGTTCTGGCCTTCCGCGGCCTGGAGCGCGTGCCGGTGGACGAGGCGCAGGCGGGTGACATCGTCGCCATCGCCGGCCTGGTCAAGACCACGGTCGCCGACAGCATCGTCGACATGAGCGTGGAAGACGCCCTGCCCGCCCAGCCGATCGATCCGCCGACGCTGGCCATGACCTTCTCGGTCAATGACAGCCCGCTGGCCGGTCGCGAAGGCGACAAGGTCACCAGCCGCATGATCCGCGACCGCCTGATGCGTGAAGCCGAAGGCAACGTGGCCCTGCGCATCCGCGAGACGGAAAGCGCCGATGCGTTCGAAGTGGCCGGCCGTGGTGAGTTGCAGCTGGGCATCCTGATCGAGACGATGCGCCGCGAGGGCTTCGAGCTGTCGATCAGCCGTCCGCGCGTGGTCATGAAGACCGACACCAACGGCCAGCGTCTGGAACCGATCGAAGAAGTCGTCGTCGACGTGGACGAGGAATTCTCCGGCGTCGTCGTTCAGAAGCTGAACGAGCGCAAGGGCGAAATGCTGGAGATGAAGCCGTCGGGCGCCGGTAAGGTCCGTCTGGTGTTCCACGTTCCGTCGCGCGGCCTGATCGGCTATCAGGGCGAATTCCTGACCGACACGCGCGGCACGGGCGTCATCAACCGCCTGTTCCATGATTATGCCCCGTACAAGGGCCCGATCCCCGGCCGCCGCAACGGCGTGCTGATCTCCAATTCCGATGGCGAGGCCGTGGCCTATGCCCTGTGGAACCTGGAAGATCGCGGCCCGATGATGATCGAGCCCGGCTGGAAGGTCTATGAAGGCATGATCATCGGTGAGCACACCCGTGACAATGACCTGGAGGTCAATGTCCTGAAGGGTAAGAAGCTGACCAACATCCGCACCACCAGCAAGGATGAAGCCGTCGTTCTGACGCCGCCCATCCGCATGGCCCTGGAAAAGGCCCTGTCCTACATCCAGGACGACGAACTGGTCGAAGTCACGCCGAAGTCGATCCGTCTGCGCAAGAAGCTGCTGGACCCCAACGCCCGCAAGCGCGCCGACCGGGCGGCCGAGGCGAGCTGATCACCGCTTCCGGTTTCGCGGAACAAAAAACCTCCGTCGGCGCAATCCGGCGGGGGCTTTTTTTTGCTTGCGTACTTTAAACCTCGGCTAACTGCACACTTGGCATGCCGGAGGCGCAGCCTCGATCACCGTCCCGGCATTTTGTCATTTGTATATCGCAGTTGCTACAACCTGTAAGCGGTCCTTGCTTTGCCCTGGTAGTATCGCCCGGCTCACCACCATTGAGAATCTTGGTTCCTTACGGTTTCGAAATTGAGTGGACACCAATTCGTCGCCGGTAGTGCTATTTAGCTTCTCCCAGTGGCTCAAGAAATCTGGCGCGGTCAGAACAGCCTCCACCGCCGGCTGCATGTCAGCATCTCCACCGCCTGTGATATGGCACATGGGTTTCACATCAGATGTGATGAGTACATAGCCGGCACCAGTGGTCGAGTTAATGCGCCAGAATTGATTCCCATCCCGCAAGTTCTCAGGGGGAAGGTTCACTTCATAGACTTGGTTAACGCGGACGATCTGATTTTTGAGCCCGGTACTCAATATGAATGGTTCGGGTCCATCAATCCAGCTGCTCGGATTTAGTACCCATTCTTCACATCCACGCAGCGCGCCGGAAAGGCCTTCCTCCAAAGGTGATTTGCCCGAGACCGGCTGAACGAAGACCAAGGCGATAAGTAGGCACGTCGATAGCCTCATACTCGTCTCCCTATGATAGGATGCATCCTTAATGCATTAAGGCACAGCAGGACGTAGGTTTATTCAGAAATAGCATATGATAACTCAAATCAATATTCTATTTAAGCATGGCCTGTTTCACGAAAAATCAGCGACGCAATCAGGGACGGTCGAACACCACACAAGAGCGTAAAAATATCCATCAAACACAATAATTTTAACGTAGAATTATTAGATTGAATTATATATTTATCAACATATATTTCAACTAATCACTGGTTCAATAAATTTTATTAGCCCGTCGTTTCTAAGAAATATTGTAAATCAGAATAAAAAATTTCCTAGCCCCCTCATGATGCTGGTGAGGGACCCCAAGCCGTCACAATATCATGGTATTCAAAGCACTCTCCAGACCTGCCGGCTTGGCCCCATGACTACTTATCCCCGCCTTCTCGCCATCGACCTGTTCATGATGGCAACAGCCATCGTCGCCACGGCGGCGGCGCAAGCCGGCTGGCAGACGGGGTTCGCCCTGCTGAAGGGCCTGCCCATGCTGGCCGGTATCGCCTTGATCTGGCGGGCACAAGGGATGGAGTCCGGCTTGCGGCGCTGGCTGCTGGCCGGTGCCGTTGGCGGGCTGGCCGGCGATCTGCTGCTGTTGGTGCCGGGGTTGTTCCTGGCCGGGCTGGCGGCCTTCCTGGTGGGGCATCTGTGCTATCTGGCCGGCTTCATCCGGGAGGCTGGACCGTTTCCCCATCGAAAGAGCCTGGCCGCGATGGCGGGCTTCGCGCTGGCGGCCCTGGCCTTCATCCTGCCATCCCTGCCGGCCACCATGCTGGCGCCCGTCATCCTTTATGCCCTGACCATCTGCCTGATGGCAGCGCAGGCCGTGGGGCGCCACCTCGCACGGCCGGGCGAGGGCAGCATCATGGTGGCGGCGGGTGCGCTGCTGTTCGTCCTGTCCGACCTGTCACTGGCCGTCAACCGCTTCGTCACGCCGCTGCCGCTGTCCAGCCTGCTGGTGCTGGGCAGCTATTATCCTGCCCAATACCTGATCCTGCGGGGCATGGCGAAATGGCCCCCTGGCACCTGAGGCCGCGCTTGCCGCTTTGCGGCCATGATGAAATGCTGAACTGGTGGGCAGCAGCCAGGATGTGCCTGCAAGCGAGGTACAATGGCCAACCGTATGAAGCAGATTGCCGATATGCATATTGGCAAGCATCTGGTCTATAGCGACAGCGACCGCCGCGGAGACGAGGCGCGCGGCGCGCGGGACGGGGAAAAGGGATTTCCGCCCCTGGACGCCACGCACAACCCCGTGCAGGAACAGGTCATCGCCCAGGTGACGGCCGATTTCGCGGCCTATGAGAAGGCGCGGCAGGCCCATCTGGCCGATCTGGACAGCGCCGAGCGGCAGAAGATCAAGGAACGCGACGAGGAGTTGGTCAACCGCCGCAATGCGCTGCGCGATGAACGCCAGCAGGCGCTGCACGACCTGTCGCACAAGACCGGCCCCGACAGCCCGCAATTCCGCGACCGGGTGGAACGCCGCACCGCCGCCGTCGCCAAGGCCGGCCGGCTGGAAGCCGAACTGGCGCGGCCGCTGCGCGTATCGCTGATCTTCCTTTACCCGATCCTGATGCTGCTGGTCTGTCTGGCAGAGGTGCCGGTCAACCGCATGGCGTTCGAATTCTTCTTCCAGGAAACGCCCGTCCTGTCGCTGTTCATCTCCGTCGTCATCGGCGGGGTGCTGGCCCTGTTCGCGCATTTCATCGGGCTGTGGCTGAAACAGGCCAACCAGCATGCGGGTCTGCGCGCCCGGCTGTCCTACTATTTCGGGGCGCTGTTCCTGATCGGCCTGTCGGGGGCGCTGGTCTATTTCATCGCGGCCGTGCGCGAACATTTCCTGCGCCTGCTGGAAACGGATGCCAACACCTCCTTCGCCGACCTGCTGCGCCAGGGCGACCTGACGGCCACGGCGGCCCAGGTCGCCAATACCGATCTGGGCTCCACCGGCTGGACACTGCTGATCATCAATGTCGTGATCCTGACGGTGGGTGTCGTCGCCTCCTTCGTCCGCCATGATCCGCACCCCGATTATGAACGGTTGAGCCGGCAGGCGGACAAGGCGCGGGCGCAGGTGACGCGACAGGAGGTGGCCTATAACAAGCAGCGCATGCAGACCACCCGCCGCTTTGACGAGATGATCGAGGCGCTGAACCGCCAGATCGACCGGCTGGAAAAGGATCTGGCAGAGATCGTGGCCGAGCAGAAGGCGGCGGCCGCGGATTACGAACAGAGCCTGCGCCAGATGGGCATGACCAGCCATAACCGCCTGATCAATTACCGCATCGGCAATCTGCGCGCCCGGCGCGACGGCGTGCCTCCCTGCCTGCGGGATGTGCCATCGGCCGTGCAGATCAGTGCCCAGATTCAACAGTCGGTGCGGGCATGAGGCTTCGCCCGGTCCTGGCCCTGCTGCTGTTGTTTCTGACCAGCCTTGCTGCCCTGCCGGGCCCGGCGCTGGCGGCACGGCAGGATTATTGCCGGGCCGGTGCCGGCACCGTCGCCCTGCTGGTCGACCGCACCACCCAATATGACCAGCAGGATATGGATATCCTGGTGGCCGGGCTGGACCGGTTCGTGGGGGAGTTGAAGGCCGGTGACCGGCTGATCGTGCATACGATCACCGATAATCCGGCGGCATCCGCCCGCATGTTCAGCGATTGCGTGCCCGGCTGCCCGGAAACGGGCGGTCTGACCGACTGGATCATGAGCAGCTGCAAGCCCACCGTCGCCAAGGCCGACAATCGGGAATTCCGCAAGCGGCTGGCCCAGGTGCTGGTCGGCATGCTGCGGGAAAAGCAGGCCTACGCCCATTCCGAAATCCTGCGCACCATCGACACTGTCACCCGCACCTACAAGCCGCAGGGATTGACCCGGCTGATCGTGTTTTCCGACCTGCTGGAACATTCCGAGGTGCTGAGCTTCGCCGCCCTGTCGGAGCAGCCGCCGGCCCGCAACCTGCGCACCGTGGCGGGGCAGCAATTGCTGCCGCCGCTGGGCGGGGTTACGGTGGAGATGTTCGGCTTCGGCCGCAACCACAGCGCCGACCGCAAGGCCCTGCCCCGGCCCATGGAAACCCGCATCCGCGAATTCTGGACCCTCTATCTGCGCGACAGCGGGGCGGGGCCGTCCCATATCGGGCTGTGGTACGCAGGCACGGGGGAGCCGGGAAAAGAGTGAGTCCCAGGGTTATCCGCTGGTTCAGAGCCGTCGGTCGTGGGTGAGCGGCCAGCGAACCCCGACATGGAGCGGCACCGTCGCTTGTCGGGGTTTGGCATACGCCTCACCCGCGACCGACGCTGGTCTCCCGGTACGGCTGTCACGCCTCCATCAGCAGATCCCGGCCGTCGGCCACACGCTTCATCATGCTGGCGCGCAGCTTGTCCATGGCGCGGTTTTCCAGCTGGCGGACCCGTTCCTTGGACACGCCCAGGGCGCGGCCCAGTTCCTCCAGCGTCGCGCCCTCATCGCGCAACCGGCGTTCGGCGATGATCTGGCGTTCGCGCGGGTTCAGTTCGCCCAGCGCCTCCGCCAGCCATTTCGACCGCATGCGCCCGTCGCGCATGCCGATGACCACATCTTCCGGGCTGGGGCGGTGGTCGGCCAGGAAATCCTGCCACTCCCCCTCACCCTCCACCGATACCGTGGCGTTCAGCGACTGGTCGCAGGCGGCCAGCCGCATTTCCATGGTTTCCACCTCATGCGCGTCGATATCCAGTTCACGCGCGATCTGCTGGCGGGCATCGTCGGACAGATGTTCCGACGATGGATTGCCGGCGATCTTGGCGCGCAGGCGGCGCAGGTTGAAGAACAGCGATTTCTGCGCCGCCGTTGTCCCGGTGCGCACGATGGACCAGTTGCGCAGGATATGGTCCTGCATGGCCGATCGGATCCACCAGGCGGCATAGGTGGAAAAGCGCACATCGCGTTCCGGTTCAAACCGGGCCGCCGCCTGCATCAGCCCGACATTGCCTTCCTGCACCAGGTCGCCCATGGGGATGCCATAATGGCGGAAGCGGCTGGCCGTCGCCACGACCAGACGGGTGTAGCTGCGCACCAGTTCGTGCAGCGCCCGTTCATCGCCCTGGTCGCGCCAGCGGCGGGCCAGGTCCAGCTCATGGTCGCGGGCCAACAGCGGCTGCTTCATCGCATTGCGGATGAAGGCCAGGTTGGCCCGCTGGGTCTCCGGATCGTCAAGATGCGCCATCCGTCACTCTCCCTTGCCAATCGCCATCCGGGAACAATCTTCCCTTTGTCATGGTCTGATACGGCAGCGGGGTTCCGGCGGATCACCGCCGGGACGGAATTATTTTTGAACGGTTCAAAACTCAGGCTTCGACCAGTTCCAGCATGCGCCCGTCGGGCGCGAAACAGGCGCAGATCAGACGGCCGCCAAATCCGGCCCCCCCATCCAGGCTGGCCGTGTGGTCGGTGACGGTCGGTCCCGGCCCATGGGTCGGGTCATAGCCGCGGACAACGCGGCGGAAGCCGTTATAGGCGGAAGCGATGCGGGAGAAGCTGCTGCCACCCCACCAGAAAATGTCGGCCTGCATATGCAGCGGCTTGGCCGGGTCCAGACCGGCATTGACGAACAAAAGATCGGTGGGGGCCCCGTCCACCGCACTGGTATAGGCACAGCGGCGCACGGCCGACAGCAGATTGTCATGGCCGGGTGCGGCCCGCATGGCGGCGCGCAGTTCCCCCGTCCAGCGGGCCAGCGTCACGGCCCCTTCCTTGGCGCAGGCCAGCCCATACTGGGCATTGCCGCCATAGGCGGTCAGAGTAGCGTCAAGACCCTGCCCCACCATCCATTGCAGCACGGCAGCCGGATCGGGCGCGAATTGAAGCTGCAACAGCTTGTGCCACATCTCCTCCTGCCCGCCGCGCAGATAGACGATATCGGTGACGACCACACCACGGATGGCCAGGATGTGACGACGGAAGGACAGAATCTCGTCCATCGTCTCCCGCACGGCGGGGCCGCGGCCGATCATGTTGCCCAGATAGACCAGCCGGTCGCCCGGCTGGAATCGCCGGCCGATATCGTCATGCAGGGCGGCCAGCCGCGTCGCCTCGCCATGCACAGCGCCAACCGCCCAGACACGGCGGGGTCGTCCCAGCAGGGCGTATTTGCGATCGTCCGACATCTGCACCCGGCGGTTGGTATTGAGGCGTCGCAGTGTAGGCTTTACTGCGACGCAAAAAAAGAGGCGTCCCACTGGGAGACGCCTCTTTCATACTAAATATCCCACCATTACAACAATGGGATGCTTCATCTTGTGTCCACGAAAGCTGTTTTCGGCTGACCGGAAACAGCTTCGGCGGCGACTGCCGCCGCGCGGCCCATGCCGCGTAAGCCTAGCTGCGGATGCAGCGCCGGCGACTGAGGAACACAAGAAACAAGGGCGTATTTCCGGTCAGCGGAAATACGCCCTAAAGTGGATCAGGCGGCCTTGCTCAGCACGGCTTCCAGCTTCTCGGTGGCCTTACGCTCGTCGATCTTCTCCACGACGGCCAGTTCGCGGGCCAGACGCTCCAGGGCAGCATGATAAATCTGCCGCTCGCTGTAGGACTGGTCGGACTGATCTTCACCGCGATAGAGATCGCGCACCACTTCCGCAATGGAAACCGGGTCGCCGGAATTGATCTTCGCTTCATATTCCTGGGCGCGGCGGCTCCACATGATGCGCTTGACCTTGCTGGGACCCTGCAGGGTTTCCATCGCGGCTTTGATCCGGTCCTTGGTGGACAGGCGGCGCAGGCCGGAGGCCTTGGCCTTCGCCACCGGAACCTTCAACGTCATCCGCTCCTTCTCGAACTGGATGGCGTACAGCGTCACGCTCATGTCGGCGATGCTGTGCGTCTCGATGCCGATGATCTGGCCCACACCGTGAGCCGGATAGACAACGTGATCCCCGGTGGTGAAATCTTGGCTGTCGGACATGTTCTGTTGGCTCTCTTCTTCCGCGCGGGGCTGCGCGCCACGGGAACAAAAAACTGTTGGCCCCGACCGCACGGGCGGCGGGACACGGAACTTCACATCTGCTCTGGCGAAGTGGGAAGGCACGCACATCAATGGCCACACACGGGCGGCGTGCCGATCCTCGCAGACCCAATATAGTCGATGTTACGACGAGATGACAGGGGAACAAGTCCCTGTTCGCGGTTGGTTCCGCGGGGAACTCGTTATGTCGGTCATGCGCCGGCCGCATGGACCGGAGAAGCCCGGACGCCGGGGACCGCGCCCGGCGCCGGTGGCCATACGGCCTACTTGCCCGGATTCGGGCTGAAATACTTGGCGAACTTGTCGGGCACGTCCTTCCACGCGTCGGCGTCGGGCAGGGCGGCCTTCTTGCGGTTGATGTTGGGCCACTGGCCCGCATATTCGCGATTCATGGCCAGCCATTGTTCAGCGCGCGGGTCGGTGTCGGGCAGGATGGCTTCGGCCGGGCATTCCGGCTCGCAAACGCCGCAATCGATGCACTCGTCGGGGGCGATCACCAACGTGTTCTCACCCTCATAGAAACAGTCCACCGGACAGACTTCGACGCAGTCGGTGTACTTGCACTTGATGCATGCCTCGGTGACGACGTAGGGCATCCCCAACACTCCAAGAAACAGGCCGGCCCAACACGCCAACAAACGAGCCGGCACGCGCCGCGGATCGATCAAGGGGCAGAGGTAGACAATCATCGGCCCCTTCGCAACAGGTTACAGTCCATCTCCACCCGCGACCCGGACATGCAGCCGTCAGGGGGCTTGGCGACGGCGCCCGGAATGCCTAGCCTTAGGGCCATGATGACCGATGAAAAGCGCCACGCGCCCGCCACGCTCCGCAACCGCCAGCCCTTGCTGGAGGTGCTGCGCCCCCGCCTGCCGGATAAGGGCCTGCTGCTGGAAATCGCCAGCGGCAGCGGCGAACACGCCATCTTCCTGGCGGCGGCCCTGCCCGGCCTGACCTTCCAGCCCAGCGACCCCGACGCAGACGCCCTGGCCAGCATCCGCGCCTGGGCGGCCGAGGCGGCCTTGCCCAACCTGCGCCCGCCGCTGCACCTCAATGCCGCCGATCCCGACGGCTGGCAGGCGCTGCAGCCCGATGCCATGCTGTGCGTGAACATGATCCATATCGCGCCCTGGGCCGCCGCCATTGGATTGTTCACGGGCGCCGGCCGCCTGCTGTCACCGGGATCGCCGCTGTTCCTTTACGGTCCCTACAAGCGCGGCGGACGGCACACGGCCGACAGTAATGAGGCCTTCGACGCCGATCTGCGTGCCCGCAATCCGCAATGGGGCGTGCGCGATCTGGAGGTCGTTGCCGAACTTGCCGCATCACACGGCTTCTCCGCCCCGGAGATTGTGCAGATGCCCGCCAACAATCTGACGCTGGCCTTCCGCCGGCTGTGACACCCACAATCGTTGTATTCATGTAGATATAACGTTAAGCTGACCTCCAGCCTGCCCCGCCGGAGTATCCCGCATGTCCTGGTCCCGTCTGCTGCTGGTCCTGTCGTTGCTGCTGGCGCCCGCCGCTGCCGCCCGGGACGCCAGCGTCTATGCCGCCGCCAGCCTGAAGACCGCCTTGGACGAGGCGGTGAAGGGCTATCAGACGCAGTCGGGTCGAAGCGTGACCCCTGCCTATGCCGCCAGCTCGGCGCTGGCCAAGCAGATCGAGGCGGGGGCCCCGGCCGACATCTTCATCTCCGCCGATCAGGAATGGATGGATTACCTGGCCAAGGCCGGGCTGGTGCAGGCCGACAGCCGCACCACCTATCTTGGCAACCAGCTGGTGCTGGTGGTGGAACGGTCACAGGCCAAGCGCCTGACCATCGATGCCGATCTGGATGTCACCACGCTGCTGGGCGACCGGCGGCTGGCCGTGGCGGACATCAATGCCGTACCGGCCGGCCGCTATGCCAAGGCGGCGCTGACCAAACTGGGCCTGTGGGACAAGGTGAAGGACAAGCTGGCCCCGGCGGAGAATGTGCGCGCCGCGCTGGCCCTGGTTGCCCGGGGCGAGGCGGCGGCCGGCATCGTCTATGCCACCGATGCGCGGGTAGAACCGGGCGTGGCCATCGTCGGCGTCTTCCCGTCCGACAGCCATGCCCCCATCGAATATCCCATCGCCCTGCTGAAGGGGGCGGATGACAGTGCCCGGCCTTTCCTGGATTATCTGTTCACCGAAGAGGGCAAGCGCCACTTCATCAACCAGGGCTTCACGGTGCTGAAGAAATAATGGCGGGCTTCACCCCGGAGGAAATGACGGCCATCGGTCTGTCGGTGAAGGTGGCCTGCTGGGCCACCGCCGTCAGCCTGGGGCCCGGCATCCTGGTCGCCTGGCTGCTGGCCCGCCGGCCTTTTCCGGGGCGTATCCTGCTGGACGCGCTGGTGCATCTGCCGCTGGTGCTGCCGCCCGTGGTGACGGGCTACCTGCTGTTGCTGCTGTTCGGGCGCAGGGGGCCCCTGGGGCAGGTGCTGGCGGAGATGGGAATCGTGCTGGCCTTCAACTGGACGGGGGCCGTGCTGGCCTGTTCGGTCATGGCCTTCCCCCTGCTGGTCCGCGCCATCCGCCTGTCGATGGAGACGGTGGATACCAGGCTGGAAGATGCGGCCGCCGGTCTGGGTGCGCCGCCCTGGGCCGTGTTCCTGACCGTCACCCTGCCTTTGTCGCTGCCCGGAATCCTGTCGGGTGCGATCCTGTGCTTTGCCAAGGCGCTGGGGGAGTTCGGGGCCACCATCACCTTCGTCGCCGCCATTCCCGGCGTCACCCAGACGCTGCCCGCCGCCATCTATGGCCTGACCCAGGTGCCGGGCGGCGATGCGGCGGCCCTACGCCTGACCCTGGTGGCCGCCTTCATCGCCATCATCGCCGTGACCGCCAGCGAGTTGCTGGCGCGGCGCGTGCGCCGGCGGGTGGAGGGACGGGATGCTTGAGATCGCCCTGACCCATCGGCTGGGCACCTTCACCCTGGCCGCCGACATAAGCATCGGCCCCGGCGTCACCGCCATCACCGGCCCGTCGGGTGCGGGCAAGACCACACTTCTATCCCTGATCGCCGGTCTGCAACGGCCGACACAGGGACGCATCGTCCTGGATGGGGCGGTGCTGGTCGATACAGGCACGCGGACATGGTTGCCGCCGCACCGCCGCCATATCGGGCAGGTGTTCCAGGATGCGCGCCTGTTCCCGCATCTGTCCGTGCGCCACAATCTTCTTTATGGGCGGCTGTTCGGTGGGCGGGCCCCGGACGGGCCGGCGCCGGATGCCATCATCGACCTGCTGGACATCGCGCCGCTGCTGTCCCGCCGCCCGCGCGACCTGTCGGGCGGGGAACGGCAGCGGGTGGCCATCGGCAGGGCGTTGCTGTCCAGCCCGCGCCTGCTGCTGCTGGACGAGCCGCTGTCGGCGCTGGACCCCGCGCGCAAGGCCGAATTACTGCCCTATCTGCGCCGCCTGCGCGACGGGACGGGGCTGCCCATGCTCTATGTCACCCACCAGGCCGAGGAGGTGGCGGACCTGGCCACCGCCTGGCTGCGGGTGGAAGACGGCACTGTGCGGGCGCCCGACCCCTGAGGGGGCAGAGAATCAGTAGCCCGTCTTGATTTCCGTCCTGGGACCATGGCCCAGCACGCCCAGGATGGCATCCAGCAGGCCCGACGCGCCGAAGCGGAACGTGGAGGGCGATACCCAACCCGGCCCGCACACCTCGTCAGCCAGCGCCAGATACTGCGCCGCCGTTTCCACATCGCGGATGCCGCCCGACGCCTTGAAGCCCAAGGGCCGGCCAGCGTCGCGGCAAGCGGTCAGCATGATGCGCGCGGCCCCCAGCGTGGCCCCGGCCGGCACCTTGCCGGTGGAGGTTTTCAGGAAATCCGCACCCGCCGCCACGGCCACCGCCACGGCCCGTTCCACCAGGGCCGGCTTCGCCAAGGCACCGCTTTCCAGGATGACCTTCATCGTGGCCGGGCCGCAGGCCGCGCGGCAGGCCGCCAGATGATCGGCCGCCCGCTGGTCCCCGCCCTGGCCAGCCATGATGGCGGCATAGGGCATGACCACGTCGATCTCATCCGCCCCATCGGCCAGGGTCTGGGCAATATGGGCCGTCACCTTTTCCGCCGACAGCGAACCGCCCGGGAAATTGACCACGGTCGCCACCTTGATACCTGTGCCAGCCAGCAATTGTTTTGCTTGCGGAACAAACTGTGACCATAGGCAGACAGCGGCGACATTGCCGGCCGGCGTCACCGCCTTGGCGCAGAGTGCGGCCGTGCTGGCAGCATCATCGGCCTCATTCAGGCTGGTCAGATCCAGTAGCGGAAGGGCGCGATGTGCAATTTCAATAAGGTTCATTTCGATACCGGAATATAATGGAATGCAGGTCAGAAGCCCAGATTGTCGGGGCCAAAGCTGAAGGGTAACAGCTCACCCAGGGTAAAGGTCCGGCGGAAACCGCCGGCATCATGGACATGGATGGGCGTGTCGGGACTGGCGAATTCACGGATGCGCTGGCGGCAGCCGCCGCAGGGCGTACACAGGATGCCGGCCCCTTCATCCCCACCGACAACGACGATTTCCACGATCCGCCGGTCGCCCGACGCCACCATCAGACCGATGGCCGTCGCCTCTGCGCATTGGCCCTGCGGATAGGCGGCGTTTTCCACATTGCAGCCGGCATGGATGCACCCGCTTTCCGACCGGATGGCGGCCCCCACCTTGAAGCCGGAATAGGGCGCGTGCGCCTGCCGGCGGGTGGAGAGGGCGGCGGCGAACAGATCGGGGGCGGGAGAGGTCATGGAAACCTGACGGTACGTTGCGTCGTTGGGATGGATCGGCTCAGCATAGGCGCTCTTGTCCATCACGACCACCCTTTGGCCTTTGCCATTCTCCGCTTGCCGCCATGTGAAGGCGGCATCACCTGATGCGGCACCGGGACCATAAGCGGGCTTGGCAAGGGCCTGCCGCTGACCGACCATGCGGTCCGATGCCGACAAGAACCACACGCGGGAAAAACGCCATGATCGCCACCATCCTGGTTCCGCCCATCATGGAAATCGGCGGCGGCGCCGTCGCCCGCATCGGCATGGTGCTGCAAAGGCTGGGGGTGAAGCGGCCGTTGATCGTCACCGACCCTTTCATGCGCGACAGCTTCCATGTCGGCCATCTGCTGACCCCGATGCGCAAGGCCGGCCTGACCACCGACATCTTCGCCGATACGGTGCCTGACCCCACGACCGATGTGGTGGAGCGCGGTGCAAGACGGCTGATCGACGGCGCCTATGACGGTCTGGTGGCCCTTGGCGGCGGATCGCCCATCGACACGGCCAAGGCCATGGCCGTGCTGGCCGCCAATGGCGGGCGCATGCGCGATTACAAGGTGCCCAACCCCATCCCGAAGCCGGGGCTGCCCGTCATTGCCATCCCGACCACGGCCGGCACCGGGTCGGAGGTGACGCGCTTCACTGTCATTACCGACACAGCCAGCGAAGAGAAGATGCTGATTGCCGGCCCGGCCCTGGTGCCGTCGGCGGCCATCGTGGATTTCGAGCTGACCCTGAGCTGTCCTTCCCGGCTGACGGCGGATACCGGCATCGACGCCCTGACCCATGCCATCGAGGCCTATGTCAGCGTCAAGGCCAACCCCTTCACCGACAGTGTCGGCCTCGCCGCCATGGGCCGCATCGCCCCGCATATCCGCACGGCCTGCACCGATCCCGGCAACCGGGCGGCGCGGGAGAACATGATGCTGGGCGCCACGCTGGCCGGCATGGCCTTTTCCAACGCGTCGGTTGCCCTGGTGCATGGGATGAGCCGGCCCATCGGGGCCTTTTTCCATGTGCCGCATGGATTGTCGAACGCCATGCTGCTGCCCGTACTGACCGAATGGTCGCTGCCGGCCGCGCCTGCCCGCTACGCCGACTGCGCGCGCGCCATCGGGGCGGCCACCGCGGACCAGGATGATGCCACGGCCGGCCAGGCGCTGGTGTCGGCGCTTCGACAGTTGAATGCCGACCTGAAGGTGCCCTCGCCCAAGGCCTATGGCATCGATCCCGTCCGCTGGCAGCGGCTGTTGCCGACCATGGCCGAACAGGCTCTGTCATCGGGCAGCCCCGGCAACAATCCGCGCGTGCCCACAGTCGCGGAAATGGTGGCGCTCTACCGCCAATGCTGGGATTGATCCTGCACCCGCGTCATAGACGGGGCGTGGCCGCCAGCAACTGCGCCGTATAGGGATGGCGGGGCGCAGACAGCACCTCAGCCGTCGGCCCCTGTTCGACGATGCGGCCATGCTGGATGACCAGCACCCGGTCGGTGACGGCGCGCATGACCGACAGGTCGTGCGACACGAACAGGTAGGACAGGCCCAGTTCCGCCGATAATTGCGCCAGCAGGTCCAGGATGTCCGCCCGGATCGACATGTCGAGCGCCGACACCGCCTCATCCAGCACCACCAGCTTCGGCTCCACGATCAGGGCGCGGGCCAGGGCGATACGCTGGCGCTGGCCGCCGCTGAACTGATGCGGATAGCGGTCGGCATCCGCCGGCGACAGGCCGACACGGATCAGCGCCCGTTCCACCCGTGCACGTCGGTCCGCATCCGTCACCGGTTCATCCAGCAGATGCAGCGGTTCGGCCACAATGGTTTCCACCCGCTGGCGCGGGTTGAAGCTGCCAGCCGGGTCCTGGAACACGGCCTGGACCTGCCGGCGCAGGGCGCGCAGATCGTCCCCGCGCGCCGCATGCAGGTCGCGTCCCGTCAGCAGTACCGTCCCTGCCTGCGGCCGGTCCAGGCCCAGCACGCAGCGCAGCAGGGTGGATTTGCCCGACCCGCTTTCCCCGACCACGCCCAGCGTCTCCCCCGCCGCGATGGAAAAGCCGACATCATCGACGGCGCGCACGGGATCGGCCCGCCGCCACAGGCTGGTCCGGTGGCCGCGATACAGGCGCGACAGGCCGGTGACGGACAGGACGGGCGGGCCGTCATGGTCAATGGCGTGGGCGCGCAGGGGCACATGCCGGGCGCGGTCCAGAAGACTGGCGGTATAGGCCGCCTGCGGCCGGGTCAGCACGTCACGCGCCGTGCCCTGTTCCACCAGCACCCCGTCCTTCAGCACGGCGATCCGGTCCGCCACCTGCCCGACCAGCCCCAGATCGTGGCTGACCAGCAGCAGCCCCATGCCTTCTTCACGCACCAGCCGCACGATCAGGTCCATCACCTGTGCCTGGGTGGTGACGTCCAGCGCCGTCGTCGGTTCGTCCGCGATCAGCAGCTTGGGGCGCCCGGCAATGGCGATGGCGATGCCCACGCGCTGCCGCTGCCCGCCCGACAATTGGTGCGGATAGCGGCCGGGCGGGATGCGGTCCGGGTCAAGGCCCACGCGCGTCAGCAGCGACGCCGCCTCCGCCCGTGCCTGCGCCCGCGACAGGCCGCGGGCCGTGCGCACGGCTTCGGCCACCTGCGCGCCGATGGACATGACCGGGTTCAGGGCCGTCAGCGGTTCCTGGAAGATCATGCCGGCCACCCGGCCGCGCAGACGGTTGCCCGCACCTTCGTCCAGCACCGTCCAGTCCTGCCCGTCCAGCGCGACCCGGCCCGACAGGCGGGCCCCGTCGGGCAGCAAGCCCAGTGCCGCCAGGGCCGCCGTGGACTTGCCCGATCCGCTTTCCCCGATCAGGCCCAGGATTTCGCCTGCCGCCACCGACAGAGTGACGCCGGAAAGGGCTACGCGGTCGCCGTAACGGACGGCCAGATTTTCCAGGGACAGCAGGCTCATCTTTTGTCCCCCCGCGTGATATGGCGGCCCAGCCCGTCGCCGGCCAGGGTCAGGCCGAACACGGAAAGCAGGATGGCCGTCCCCGGCACGATGGCCAGCCAGGGTGCCGTGCCGGCCAGCGTCTGCGCCTCGGCCAGCATGCGGCCCCAACTGGGGGCCGGCGGCTGTACCCCCAGCCCGACATAGGACAGGCCAGCCTCTGCCAGCAGGGCCATGGCGAACTGGATCGTGGCCTGGACAATCAGGGGGCCGGCAATGTTCGGCAGAATGTGCTGGACGGAGATGGACAGCCGCCCCTTGCCCGCCAGCCGGGCGGCGGCCACGAAATCGCGGTGCCACAGCCGCCGCCCTTCGCCGCGCGTCAGGCGGGCGAAGATGGGCACGGTCAGAATGGCAATGGCCAGCACGGCATTGGTCGCCCCCGGTCCCAATATGGCCGCCAGCAGGATGGCCGTCATCAGCCAGGGAAAGGCGAAGACCAGATCGCCCGTGCGCATCAGCAGATCATCCGCCCAGCCGCCGCGCGCCGCCGCCAGCAGGCCCAGCGGCACGCCCAGCGCCAGCCCGACACCGACGCCCAGCAGCGACACGGACAGCGAATTGGTCGCCCCGGCCAGCACCAGCGACAGCACATCCCGGCCCAGCGGGTCCGTGCCCAGCAGATGCGCCGCCGATGGCGGCAGCAGCCGCTGCCCGACATCGACCAGGGCCACGTCATAGGGGGTCCAGACCAGGGCCAGCAGGCCGGACGCGATGAACAGACCCGTCAGGATCGCCCCCACCCGCAGCGGCAGATTACGCCCCATGCTGACCCCCATCGCGCAGGCGCGGATCGATCAGGGCATGGGCCATGTCGACCAGCAGGCTGGCCAGGACCGTGAAGGCGACCAGCAGCAGTACCACCGATTGCACCACGATCAGGTCGCGCTGCGCGATGGCCTGCAGGACCAGCCGGCCCAGGCCCGGCAGATAGAACACATTTTCGATGATGGCCGCGCCGGCCAGCAGGAACGGCACCTGCAGCCCCAGCACGGTCAGCACGGGGCCCAGGGCGTTGGGCAGGGCGTGACGGCGGATGGCGGCGGCGCGGCTCAGCCCCTTGGCCCTTGCCGTGCGCACGAAATCGCTGTCCATCACGTCTGCCAGACTGGCGCGGGTGACGCGGCCCAGCACCGCCGCCTGCGGCACGGCCAGCGCCAACACGGGCAGGATCAGCGCCGACAAAGCCGGGCCGATCCCGGCATCCCAGCCGGGAAAGCCCCCCGCCGCCACCCAACCCAGCCCCAGGGCAAAGACCAGCACCAGCAGGATGGCCAGCCAGAAGCCCGGCACGGCAATACCCAGCCGCAGGCCCCAGGACAGCACGGCATCCAGCCAGCCACCCCGGCGCATGGCCGCGACATAGCCGGCCGTCACGCCGACCAGCAGCGACAACAGGGTGGAGAACAGGGCCAGCGGCAGCGACAGGGAAAGCCGCTCCCCGATCAGATCGGCCACCGGCACACGGTAGGTATAGGACAGGCCGAAATCCCCGCGCAGCACCCCGCCGATCCAGGCCAGATAGCGCGCATAGGCCGGCCCCTCCAGCCCCAACTCGCGGTTCAGTGCGGCCACGGCCTGCGGATTGGCATTCAGCCCCATCATGAAGGCGGCCGGATCGCCCGGCACCACCTGCAACAGCAGGAAGATGACCAGACTGGCCGCCACCAAGGTCCCCGCCAGCACCCCCAGCCGCGACAGCACATAGGCGGGACCGAACCCGGCCAGGGCTGCGACCAGCAGGGCCAGGGTGGCAAGGCCGGTCAGCAGGCCCAGCGGCAACCCGCCGCCGCCCGCCCGCCCGGGCGCACCCGATCCGGCCCCGGCAGCACCGAAATGCGCGGTCGTGAAGTCCAGCATCTGGTTGGGGCTGTTGATCCAGATATCAGCCAGGGTCCGGTCCTGCACACCCAGATGCGGGAACTGGAACAGGAAGCCATTGACGGCATCCTCGGCGATGCGGCGTTGCAGGGCGCCCAGGATGTCGTGCCGGGCGCCCGCATCCGGGGCCGCCTTCAGACCGGCCAGCAGGGCGCGATAGGAGGGGCTTTCATAGCCGAAATAATAGCCGGTGCGGCCATAGATCTCGTAATCATAGGGCTCGGCATGGTCGACGATGGTCATGTCGAAATCATGCCGCTTATAGACCTCATCCAGCCAGGCGGCCCATTCGACATTGCGGATGGTCACACGGATGCCGGCCTGGGCCAGTTGGGCAGCCACCACCTCTCCACTGCGTCTTGCATAGGAAGGCGGGGGCAGCTTCAGGGTCAGGTCGATACCGTTCGGATATCCCGCTTCAGCCAACAGGCGGCGGGCGGTGGCGATGTCATGCGGATAGACACCCGTCAGATCGACGGCATCGGGATTTTGCGGCGGAAAATGGCTGCCGATGGGTGTGCCATAGCCATACATGGCTCCATCGATCACGGCCTGCCGGTCGATGGCATGGCTGATGGCCCGGCGCACGCGGATGTCGGACAGGGGGCCCCGGCGCTGGTTCAGCGACAGGATCACCTCCCCCTCGCTGGGCTTGATGGCCGGTTGCAGACGGGGATCGCTGCCCAAATCGGCCAGCACCTCCGGTGCCGGGAAATCCGGGAAGATGTCCAGATCACCCGCCCGCATGGCGGCATAGGCGGCATTGGGATCGGCGATGAAGCGGAAGATGACGCGGGCCAGGGCCGGTGGGCGGCCCCAATACCCATCGACCCGTTCCAGAATGATGGCATCACCCCGCCGCCATTCCGCCAGCCGGAACGGCCCTGTGCCCACGGGCTTCGTCGCCAGATCAGCCGATGCCCCGCGCGGCACGATGACGGCATCACCCAGACTGAGCAGGGTCAACAGGCCGGAATTGCGTTCCGTCAGGTCGATATGCACCTGCAACGGGCCGGTGGCCGTCACCGCACGGATTGTCCGCAGGGCCTGGGCCTGGGCATTGCTGCTGTCGGGTACCATGGCGCGGGTCAGGCTGAAGACGACATCATCGGCGGTCAGCGGGCTGCCATCCTGGAAGCGCACGCCGGGGCGCAGGTCGAACAGATAGGACAGGCCGTCGTCCGAGACGGTCCAGCCGCTGGCCAGCCAGGGCTGGATCGTGCCGTCGGCACCGATGCGCACCAGCCCTTCAAAAATGGTGGCATAGGCCACCTCGTCCGTCGCGGTCGCCGCCCCGCTGGTCGGGTCCAGGTTGGGCGGTTCCAGTTGCAGGCCCACGCGCACGGCATCGCGCGCCGCCGCCGCTGCCGGCAGGGCCAGCAGCAGCGACAGCATTGCCAGGGACAGAAGGCGGACCAGTACCCTCATGCCGCCGCCCGGATTTCGGCCTCAGCCGACAATTCCTCCAGGCCCAGCCGGCGGTAAAGATCGGCCAGCGCACGGTTCAGGGGCACATTGTCCGGCTCCACCGTCCGGCGCAGTTCCAGGGATTGCTGCGCCTCAATCAGGGCGCCGGCCTTGATCTGCGCGTCCAGCAGGAACAGGGCGAACAGGTCGCGCTGTGCATGGCTGCCGCCCAGCCGGGCCAGCCGGGGCACGGCATCGGACAGCAGCGGCAGGGCCGCATCCGCATCGCCGCGCGCCAGGGCCACCAGCCCGCGTGCCAGCGGCAACGCCGCATCACGCCAGGTGGCACGGCTATGGTCCGGCCCCGTTGTGGCTACCCGTTCGATGGCGGCCAGCAAGGCATCCGCCTCCGCCCGGCCGGCGCGGGCCAGACCATAGGCATATTGCACCGACAGGAAGGGCTGGACCACATCATCGGCGCGGGCGGCCAGATAGGCGCCCAGTTTCTGCCAGCGGTCGCCGACGCCATAGCCCGACAGCTCCAGCCGGGACAGCAGCGACACGGCCCCGATCTGATCCTGGGAATAGGTCCTGGCATAGGCCCAGACCTGTTGATCATAGATCTCCAGCACACGGCCCACATTGCCACGGGCCAGATGGAACAGGGCCAGATGCCACCAGAGATGGGTGACCATGAAGCTGTTCAGGCCGGTCCAGCCGGCCGACCAGGCCTCCAACGCCGGCAGCCCTTCGGCCCCGCGCCCTTGTGTCAGCCAGATATGAGCCAGCGCGTGCTGGGCCCAGGGGTCGGTCGGCACGATGGCCAGCCCCGCCCGCGCCGCCGCCTCCGCATCGCCCAGCCGGTGCAATTGTTCATAGGCAAAGGCAAGGCAGCCGCCCAGATAGGGCAGGTCCGGATCGACCGCCCTGGACAGCAGCGCCGCCTTCAGCATGGCGGGGAAATCGCCGCGGTTGAACAGGTGGTAATGCAGGATTTTCAACGTCCCCAAATCGCGCGGATGGTCGGTCAGCACGCCCGTCAGCACGGCGATGGCACGATCGATATCATCAACGATCCAGGCGTCCAGCGCTTCGGCCAGCCGCCGCTCCCGCTCGTTCGCCGTCGCCAGCCGCGCGCGGGCCGCGATCAGGTGCGGGCGGGCGGCGTCTTCCGCCCCCGTCGCCTCGGCCAGCAGGTTCAGGAACCCGGCATAGATATGCACCAGGGCCGGGGCGTCGGGCTGTTGCGCCGCCGGCAGGACGTTCAGTGCCCGTTCCTCATAAGCGATCATGCCGCCGACAAAGTCGTTGATGGCGGCCAGCGCGGCGGGATCATCCGCCGTCACTTCATTGCCCAGAAAATCCACAGCCATCTTGCACCTTCACCCGTTGTTTCAGCGGTTACGGTCCAGGAAGGCGGCGGCATCCGCCCCGGATTTTGTCCCTGCCTCCCATTGCGGCAGATGGCCGACGGCAGGGTAAATGATCAGTTCGGCCTGGGGAATGGCGGCCTTGAACTTGTGCGCGGCGTCGACCTCGATGATCCGGTCGGCCTCCCCCCACAGGATCAGGGTCGGCACCTTGATCGTACCCAGCACCGCATCCGACGCGGCCAGCGCGCCGGGATTCATCGACATCAGGATGGGCCGATGCCCGGGCAGGCGCTGCAGATCGGCCCAGCGCTGGATGAATTCCTCCGTCAGCACGGATTGATCCACCACGTCACGCTTCAACCCCTCGCGGATCAGCGGCTTGTTGTCGATGGACGCGATGAAGTCACGGCCCCATTGATAGCGCATCAGCTTGAAGGCCAGCGGCGGGTCCTTCAGCGTGGCCGCGGGCCAGCCGGCGGCATCGACCAGGATCAGGTGCGACACGCGCTCCGGATGACGCACGGCCAATTGCCAGGCTACGGCCCCGCCCAGGGAATTGCCGGCCACGGCCAGTTTCTCCACGCCCAGCGTACCCGCCAACTCATCCACCAGATCGGCGAAGCGGTCGGGGGCCGCCTTGTAATCGGCCGGCGCTTCCGTCAGCCCATGGCCGGGCAGGTCGAGCGCGATGACGCGGTAACGGTCCGACAGGGCCGCCGTCCAGGCATCCCACGAAAAGCCATTGTCACCGAAGCCATGGATCAGGAAGACCACAGGCGCATCGGCCGCCCCGCTTTCCAGATAATGCACCCGCACCCCGCCCGACAGGCCGGCATGGCGGGAATGGGGACGCCCATACTTGGCCGTCAGGTCGGCCACGGGAATGTCAGGCGCGCGCAGATAGAGCCAGCCCCCGACAGCAGCCAGAACCAGCAGCAGCAACAGCCCGGCCACGATCAGACCCAACGTCTTCATTTCCCAATCTCCGCCTGGGTGGAAACCTAGCTTTGACGAAATCCCGGCCGTGCGGGAAGGGGGTAGTGGGGGGCGCACCGCTTGACGGCCCGATCCCTTGCCCACATGGGGCGCAACTTCTTTCTTTGCACCCTCCGTGCCTCCCCCTTGATGAGCGGGGGTCCAGGGGCCAAGCGCGCCAACCGTTGTTCCAGGTGGCCCCTGGATCCCCGCTTTCGCGGGGAAGGCAGGTTATTCTAAGGGACTAAGTGGGCGCCTATGGGCGAAAGCCGGGAAGGCACGTTTGCGCAACGAACAAACAGTGCGCCCGGCACCGCCACGGGGATGAGGGCTCCCCCCCTCACAGCTCATATGTCAACCGCAGCCCATAAGTCGCCGGGCGCCCCGGAGAAGCAACCGACGCGTTGGGCAGGAAGTAGTTGCGGGTCAGGTCGTACTCTTCCCCGAAGATGTTGCGGCCATAAAGCCCGACCGACCAGGGGCCATCATCGGGGCGCAGGGTCAGGGTGGCATTGGCGATCCAGCGCGCTTCCAGATCATATGTGGCCCCCAGGAAGGAGGGCAGCTTGTCGCGATAGGAATAATCGGCCTGGGCTTCGACAGAATAGCCCGCCGTCACCGGCACCGTATAGCTGACACCGCCCTGATAGCTCCACTTGGCGAACGGGATGCGGCTGCCCGACAGGTCGCGGGTCTTGGCGGAATAGAGCTTGGTGACCGGGTCCTGCACCAGGGTGGTGTTGTCGATGGCGGCATAATCCTTGTACTTGCCATGCTTGTAACCAACGGACTGGGTCAGGCGCAGGCTGCGGGTCGGTGAAATGGTGATTTCCAGCTCCCCGCCATAGATCTCCGACTTCGGCGCATTGACGATACGGCCGATCAGGCCGCGCTGAGGATTGACCAGTGTGCCCAACACCTGCTGATCGCGGTAATCGTAATAATAGACGGACCCATTCAGGCGGATGGCCTTTTGCAGGTCGGACTTGAACCCGGCCTCATAGGCGTACAGCACTTCGGGATCAAAGGCGTTGATCTGGTCGGAATTGGGGGAGTTGTAGACGGTGAAACCGCCCGACTTCACGCCCCGGCTGGCATTGGCATAGAGCAGCAGCGCGTCCTGCGGCCGGAATTCCACGCCCAGCTTGCCCGTCACCTCGTCCAGTTCCTGGTTGCGGTCACCATTGGTGAAGGTGGGCGTCGGCCCGATGGCGGTGCGGAAGCCGCGCAGCTTGCGCTTTTCCTTCTCATAGCGCAGGCCGCCGATCAGCTTCACCTGATCGGTGACGGCATAGCCGACCTGACCGAAGCCGGAAATGCTGTCCACCTTCTGGGCATAGGAGGTGTCGGTGATGAAGCCCAGGCTCTGGCTGAAGTCGGTCAGGAACGCCTCATCCTGATCCTGATAGGAATAATAGGCGCCGGCCACCCAGGACAGCTTGTCCCCGTCGATGGAGGACAGGCGGATTTCCTGGGAGAAGACGTCGATATCGCTGGCCCAGTAGGTGTCGCTTTCATGGCTGGCACTGGCATCCCAGTCATAAATCTCGCGCCGGTCCAGATGGTCGGCGGCACTGATGCTGGTCAGGCGCACATTGTCGGCCACATCCACGGAAGCGTTGATGCTGCCACCATAGGACTGGTTGTCCTTCTGCGGCTTGTCACTGGTGCTGAATCCGGTCAGGGCGGCAAAGGCCGAACTGATGCCCCAGCCCGTGCGGCGACCGCTGCTGTCGGCGGCGATGGTGGTGCCCGGCGTACCCACACCATAGCCCTGCGGCGTGAAGGGGCGGAACAGATACAGGCCCGTCTGTTCGGACTGGTCGCGCCCGCCATGCAGGTTGAAGGCAATCGTCGAATTCTCCGACGGTGCCACCTCCACGATGGCGCGGCCATACAGCCGGTCGGCATCGCCCAGGCTCTGGCCCGTCACGCGGTTCTTCTGGAACCCGCCGCCCTGTTCGGTCACCCCGGACAGGCGCACCTTCACCTTGTCGCTGATGGGGCCGGACACGAAGCCCTCGGCCTTCAACTCGTTAAAGCGGCCATATTGCAGGTCGATGCCGGCCGAGGCCGTATCGGTGGGCCGCTTGGAGATGAAGTTGATGGCACCGCCCGTGGTGTTGCGGCCATACAGCGTGCCCTGCGGCCCGCGCAGCACCTCCACCCGCTGGATATCGAACAGCACGCCCTGCGTCGTCACCGGCACGGGATAGGCCACCTCGTCCACATAGACGCCGACGGTGGGGGAATTGTTGGCGGCATAGTCCTCGAACCCCACGCCGCGCAGGCGGAACTGCGGCTGGCCACCGCCAAAGGCCGGCACCACTTCCAGCGACGGCACCTCGTTCTGCAATTGGTTCACATTGCTGACGCCGCGGCGGGCCAGTTCGTCACCCGACAGGACCGACAGGGCCACGCCGACATCCTGCGCGCTCTCGCTGCGGCGCTGGGCGGTGACGACGATATCCTCAATCGTGTCGCTGGCCGCGACCTGGGCGGTGGCAGCGGACGGCAGGGCCAAGGTACCGATGGCCAGTGCCGTGGTGAGGGAAAGGCGGGACTTCATCTCTTATTTCTCCCCAATGGCGGCCATTCAGCCGGATCTGAACAAACTATGCAGGGACGCTCGGCCGTCATGCAATTTATATATCTACTGTTTTAATGGGGATTGCAAAGCCAAATTTCACATCTCCAGCCACAGCGAATGGAATTTCGTGGGAATCTGTCCTGTTGAAATATCAAGTTATTGATAATAAACATAAAATCACGACACCCAGCGCAGGACGCAGGATTTCCGTCGATGCCGCACCGATCCACAACCCGCCGGCCCGCACGGCGAAGGGTCCATGCACCTTTCTTCCCGACCCACAAGGGAATGCGCCGCGGCCGGAAATGTCGACCAAGGTACCGATGGCGCTGGGTTTCCAATCGAAGCACAAGGAAAGGGATGCCTGTACAGGCTTGAAATATTGCCCATAATCAGCATGCGGCTGTCATCCGGCACGGCTTCTGCTATGGTCTGTCCGGAGACGAAGGCAGGACGGCATTATCTTGAGCGCAACTTGTCATGACAAATCGACCCCACGAGGGCCGGCA
Source organism: Hydrogenophaga intermedia (assembly GCA_943371025.1). Classification (GTDB taxonomy): domain Bacteria; phylum Pseudomonadota; class Alphaproteobacteria; order Azospirillales; family Azospirillaceae; genus Niveispirillum. Next base: position 118,687 of record CALRTC020000002.1, on the reverse strand, counting down.
TGGCTTGGCGTAACAGTGGTTGTGCTGCTTATGCTGCTCTGTGCGCCATTCGGTGTCGATGCCCGCGCCGATGAACGCTGGGATGCGCTGGCGGAAACGGTTTTCCTGAACTATGGCCGCGATCAGGGATTGCCGCACCCGGTGCCCACGGCCCTGGCACAGGGGCGCGATGGCTTCCTGTGGATCGGCACGCAGGGCGGGCTGGCACGGTGGGACGGCTATCGTTTCCGCGCCTACCGTGCCAATCCCCGGCTCGCGGGTTCACTGAATGATGACTGGGTGCAGACGCTGCATGTCGATCCGGCCGGCCGGCTGTGGATCGGGGGCGGGGCTGGCGGACTGGCCCGCTATGATGCCACGCAGGACCTGTTCGTGCCCGTCCCGCTGCGGTCGGAACCGGCGGGCCGCACCCATATTGCGGCCCTGCTGGATGATGAGAAAGGCGGCCTGTGGGTCGCCACCGACGAGGGGCTGTACCATCTGGATCCGTCCACAGGACAGCGTGTGCTGATCCAGGCCGGTACCGGCGACGGCGCGGGCCTGCCGGCAGGCCCCGTCCGCAGCCTGGTCCGCGACAGCACGGGCGCCCTGTGGGTTGGCACCACGATGGGGCTGGCCCGCGGCACCCCGGACGGCACGGCCTTCACCGCGGTGCCGATGGCCGACGGGACAGTCAGCGTAACGGCCCTGCTGGCCGATGGCGATGGCCGTCTCTGGATCGGCACCATGCGCAAGGGCCTGTATGTGATCGACACCCCCGGCGCGGTCCCGCGGCCCGTCGATGGCGGACCAGCCCTGTCGGCGGCGTCCATCTCCTCCCTTTGTCTTGCGGGCCCGCATGAAGTCTGGGCCGGCCTGCGCGGCCGCGGCATTGTCGCCGTCGACAGCCGGATGATGCAGGTCCGGGAGATCCGGCATGACCGCACCCTGCCCAGCAGTCTGGCCCATGACGATGTCTGGGCGCTGCTGCGCGACAATGCCGGCTCGGTCTGGGTCGGCAGCACGGGTGGTCTCAGCTACCACCCGGCCGATCCCGGGCTGATCTCCACGATTTTCGGGCCCTCGCAACGACCCGGCGGACTGACCGGATCGGACGTGATCGCCATCCTGCCCACCCATGACGGCCGGATCTGGCTGGGTTATCTCGGCGGTGGTATTGACGTGATCGACCCGATGCGCGGCACCGTGCTGTCGATGCATCCCGATCCCAATCGGGGGGACAAGGCCCTGCCGCCGGAGATCATCTTCGGCATCGCGGAAGATGACCATGGCCGGGTCTATGTCGGTACCCGCCGCGGCCTCTATGGCGCGGACCCCACGACCGGAGAGGTGCATCTGATCACCCTGCCTGGGCGCGACCCGCGGGCCGCCGTCGGGGCCATCACCTGGACCGATGGCGTGCTGTGGATCGGGGGGGAGGAGGATGGCCTGACCGGTGTGGCAACGGGGCAGCCGGGGCAGCCACTGGCCGGCCCCCTGCTGCGTCCGGCCCTGTCCGACCCGGGCGTACAGACGATCCGCCGCGGACCCGGCCGGGATCTGTGGGTCGGCACGCGCAACGGGCTGAACCGGATCGACCTTGCGGACATGAAGGTGGAACAGATCCATGCCGATCCGTCCGATCCTGACGCGCTGCCCGGCCGTTTTGTGACAGCCATATTGTTCGATGCCCGGGACCGGATGTGGGTCGGCACCTTTGGCAATGGCCTGGGCCGGATGACGGGGCGCACACCCGACGGAAGGCTGCGCTTCCAGCGCATCGGGCTGGAGGCCGGACTGCCGCATCTGAATGTCGACAGCCTGCAGATGGACGGGGGCGGCACCATCTGGGCCGGCACCGACGACGGGCTGGCCATGATCGACCCGGAAGCGGGCACCGTGCGGCCCCTGCGCCGCGCGGACGGGGCGCCGCTGGTCGATTATTTCGCCGGCGGCGGCGCCACCAGCCTGGAGGGCGAGGGGCTGCTGGGTGCCAAAGGCGGCTTCACCGTCACCAAGCCTGGCACCCTGCCGCCCTGGCGTCTACGCCCCCCCATCGTCGTCACCGATCTGCGCGTCGGCGGCGTGTCCGTGCCGGTGGGACAGGTCAACAGCCCGGAAAGCCGGGCTCCTCTGATCCTGACCCCGCGGACCAACAGCCTGGCGGTGGAATTCGCTGCTCTCGATTTCACAGCACCGGAGCGCAATCGCTATGCCTATCGCATGGACGGGGTGGACAGCGACTGGATTGAAACCGATGTTAGCCGCCGGCTGGCCATCTATGCCAATCTGCCGCCGGGCAATTACACGCTGCGCCTGCGCGGGTCCAATCGCGACGGCGTCTGGACCGACCGCAATCTGGTCTTGCCCATCCGGGTATTGCCGGCCTGGTACCAGCATGGCTGGGTCATGGCACTGGCGACGCTGATGCTGATCCTGGCCGTGCTGGGACTGGTACGCTGGCGCACCCGTTTCCTGCAAAGCCGTCAGCGGGCCCTGGAACGGCAGATCGCCGACCGCACTGCGGACCTGCGCGCCGCCAATGAACGACTGGAACGGCTGGCCATGACCGACACGCTGACCGGCTGTGCCAACCGGCGGCATTTCATGGAACGCGCGGCAGAGATGGTGGCCTTGGCCGGCCGGCACGCCACACCGCTCAGCCTGGCCATTCTGGATCTGGATGACTTCAAGCAGACCAACGACACGTTCGGCCACCCGGCCGGCGATGCCGTGCTGGCGCAGACCGGACAATTGCTGCACCGGCACCTGCGCACAACCGATCTGGTCGGCCGCGTCGGCGGAGAGGAATTCGCGCTGCTGATGCCGCATACCGATCTGGACGGTGCCGGGCTGCTGGCCGAGCGGCTGCGCGGTGCCATCGCAGACGCCGACACCGACCTGGATGGCACCCTCATCCGCGTGACCGCCAGCCAGGGGCTGGCACAGCTTCGCGCAGGCGAGGATTTCGACGAACTCTACAGCCGCGCCGACACCGCCCTGTACCGCGCCAAGCTGAACGGCCGCAATCGCGTTGAAACGGACTCCAACCAGGGTGGCCCCCCGACACAGGCGTGATCCCGCCCAGGCACTGCGCGCCGCAGGCCGGTGCAACCGAACCCGGTCCGGATCGATCAAACGCACCAGGGCCGGGCGTCAGACCATCGTCTGCATGGCGAAATCGAAGGCGTCGATGATCCGGCCGCCGCCGCCGGCATGCAGGGCGCGGTATGACGGGCCATAGGTCTCCGCCGCGATCAACAGAGTGGGGCGGGGCCCGCCGGCAGCTGCGGAGGTCACGGGCCGCAGCACCGGCCGGTTCAGCACCCGCTGGCCGGGAACCGCCCGGCTGTCCATAAAGCCCGCAACCTGGATGCCCGCCCGGTCCAGCCGGGCGCAGAGCGATTGCCCGACGGCACTGCTGCCGAAAATGTACAGCGGCCCGCCGCCGCCCTGCAGCTGTTCCAGCATCGTCAGTGTCTCTACCGGCGCCAGGGCGGGCTGGAATCCGGCCAGCAGCGGGGCCACGCGCCGATGGCAGATATCGAACAGCCGCTGATCCTGCTGGAACCGCTCCGCGATCATGGCGCGGGCCGTATCGCTGACGGGGGCGTCGTCACGGCGGGATTGGTTGGCACGGATGGGTGCCAGGGGGGCGACCTCCATCTCGGCATAGATCGCATCGATCACCAGCCCCAGAAAGGGTAGCGGCACCACCTGTGCATCCAGCCCATCCAGCGCTTCCAGCGCTGCCTCGGCCGTGGCGGACGGGTGGTAGAAGCGGCACTGGCTGTTGCGCGGCGTGCCATCGATGAAATTTTCCAGGCTGCTGAAATCCAGCCCCTGGGCCTGCACCGCCGGCCTGTCCTGCCGGCCACGCAGATAATGGTAGAGCGATACCTGACGCTCCAGCGGGTCACGGACACAGGCCAGCCAGTGGAAATGATCCCGGCCGATCCGGTCCAGGAAAGGGTTCAGATAGGCCAGCGGCAGGTGGCTGGCCCGGTGATGACATTGCTCCGCCGGGTCGGCCAGCGATCGCAGCAACAGCGGCACCGACTGCGCATCCCCATAATGGAACTGGCAATTCGCCCGCCCATGCAGCCGGATGAAATAGTGGATCAGCGAGGTGCCCGCCGTCTTCAGACAATGCAGCAGGTAAAGCGGCTTGCCGCCCGTGCTCAGGAAGCGGGCGGCATCCTGGTAGCGTGGGGGCGCTGTCACGGCTGATGCGGGGGCACTGCTCTCAGACACGCCAGACTTCCGCCTGAAGCGCGAAATCGAACGCGTCGATGATCCGGCCGCAGCCATGGGCGCTGGCGATGCGGTGGACGGGGCCGAAGGCCTCGGCGGCCACCAGTATGCTGGCCGACCGCCACTGCGCTGCATCCAGCCCGTCCGGCCGCCGCACGGGAAGGCCGGCCATGGTGCCGCTGCGGCTGCTGTCGATGAAGCCGGCGGGCTCCACCCCCGCGGCACGCAGCCGGGCCAGCAGCTTTTCCGCCACGCCGCTGCTGCCGAAAATATGCAGGTTGCCGCCGGACGCCGCTGGACGCAGTGATGCAAGGTCACTTTCCGGCCCCAGCGTTTCCACCGCCATCGGTGGAGCTAGGCTGGCCATCAGCGGCGCCACCCGCCCATGATAGGTGCGGTAAAGCCGATCATCCTGCGCGAACCGTTCGGCAATCAGCGCGGCGGCAGCGGGCGACAGGTCGCGCGCCGGCGGTTCCTGATCGGTGCGGTTGGCACGGATCTCCTGCAAGGGCGGCAGACCACGTTGCTGATAGATGCTGTCGATCACCGCCCGCATGAACTCCACCGGCACCACCTGCACCCCCAGCCCATCCAGAAAGGCGATGGCATCATCCGCCTGCCCTGACGGGTGGTAGAACCGGCACTGGCTGTTGCGGGGCATGCTGTCGGTGAAGGCTTCCAGGCTGGAAAAATCGATACAGTTATTCTGGATCAGCGGCAGATCCCGCATCTTTTTCAGGAAGCGGTAATGGGAAACCTGCCGCGCCACCGGATCACGCACGCAGACGATCCAATGGAACCGGCTGGCATCCAGCCGGTCCAGAACCGGGGCCAGCACGGAAAAGGGCAAATGGGTGGCGTGATGGCTGTCATAGAAGCCGGGCTGCGCTGCCTCGGCCAGCAGGATATCGGTGAACTGCCGATCGATATAAAAGGTGGATATCCGACTGCGCCCGTCCAGCCGGGTGAGATAGCCGTTGAGCGAGGTGCCCGCCGTCTTCACGCAATGCACGAAGAAGATCGGCTTGCCCCCGGTATCCAGATAGCTGGCCAAGTCCGAATAACGGGGCATCATCACGCTCACGGTCGGAAAATCCATTCAGGCTCGACCTGATGGTAACGCAGTGGCAGGGCTGGCGACAATCATCTGCTGGGAGCGCGTCCCATGCCACGCTGCACACCCGCCGCATTGCCAAGCCGATCATGAGAGCGGCCGCGGGAACAAAAGATTGGTGGGCCCGGAGGGACTTGAACCCCCAACCAGACCGTTATGAGCGGCATTCTTCAAGATTTTGGCGAACGGACGCGAACGCAGAGGATCGCCAGAAAACATAATATTTTCAATTGTATATGACACTAACCGGCCAACCGCGATCCTTGGCGAACATCAGCACAGAACGCCGTTCAAAATCAATCTTGCACTTACACTGCACTTACGGCAGGCTCCGGCCGTTGCACTTAAACGGGGATTCGCCGTGCAAGGATTGCTGGGTTTGCCGCTGATCAAGAGCCTGAAACCGGCTGATCGGCCCTATGAGGTCCGGGACACCCGCCTGAAGGGTTTGCTGCTGCGGGTGCAGCCCAGCGGGGCGATGACCTACTACGTCGAATATGCGCGCGGCAAACGGATGAGCCTGGGGCGTACCAGCGTCGTCACCCCGCAGCAGGCCCGCGACCAGGCGAAGGACATCCTGGGTTCTGCCTTCCAGGGTAAGGACCCGGCGGCTGAGGTGGCCAAGCCCGCCCAGGAACACACATTCGGCAGCTTTGTGGATGGGGAATATGGAAGCTGGGCCATCGCCAATGTCCGCACCCACAAGGGCACCCTACGACGGCTGAACACCAGCTTTGCGGAGTTCCGCCCCCTGAAACTCAGCGAGATCACCCCGTTGCTAGTGGAGCGCTGGCGGTCGGAACGCCTGAAGGCCGGCACCAAGCCATCGACCGTCAACCGCGATCTGGACGACCTGAAGTCCTCACTGGGGAAAGCCCAGCAATGGGGCTTCATCGAAACCCATCCCATTGAGAAGGTGAAGCGCACCCGCGTGGATGACCGGGCCACGGTGCGCTTCCTGACCGATGACGAGCATAAGCGCCTGTTGACCGCGCTGGACGACCGGGAGGAGCGGTTACGCACGGGCCGGGACAGCGCCAATGCGTGGCGGGCCGTGCGCAAATATCCCCTGCTGCCGGACCTGCGAGCCGTGCCCTATGCCGACCATCTGAAACCCATGGTGCTGGTCTCCCTGCACACCGGGCTTCGCTATGGGGAGTTGGCGAACCTGACTTGGGATGATGTGCATCTGGATCGCGCCATCCTGACCATCCATGGCTTCAAGGCCAAAAGCCAGAAGACCCGCCACATCCCCCTGAACAGCGCCGCCATGGAGGTGCTGACCGCCTGGAATACCCAGCGGATGGAAACCAGCCCCCTCGTCTTCCCCAGCCGCGACGGCGGCCCCTTCGACAATGTTCGCAGTTCGTGGGAGGAGGTGTTGAAGGATGCCGGCATCACGAAATTCCGCTGGCACGACATGCGCCACACCTTCGCATCCTGGCTGGTCATGCGCGGCGTGGACCTGAACACCGTCCGGGAGTTGCTGGGGCATTCCGATTATCAGATGACACTACGTTATGCTCACTTGGCACCAGAGCATAAGGCGGCGGCAGTGGCACGGTTGGTTGGGTGAAGGAGCTTTCAGATGTCGAATAATGTCTCCGACAGTGTTTGGGAAAATATTTGCCGCTCATGTAATCCAGATATCAGATTTCGTGATGACCTCGAGAAGGTGATTGAAACATGGAAGGAGGTGGCTTCCAAGTTCAACGATCCAGATCAATATCCTTGTATAAGAGCGGATATCGAAAAAATTCTCCGCTTATCCGAGGAATTGAATTTCTTATTAGTGAACATTAAGGATCATACAAGAAATATTCTCGTTGATGAACCAAACAATAAAGAAATATTAAAATCCGCCGATATGGACGATATATCAACTTATGATGAGATGCGTGTATATTCATATTACTACGACCACATACGCAAGAGAGCACTTCCATTGCTTATAGCTATGGCAAAAGACGGGATAAGAAGATCACCAAGCAAAAGGACAGGCATGACAAAGAAGCGTCAAATGGAAGTTCGACGCAGAGCCATATTTTACATAGACAGATTTTGCTATGAAAGCGGTGGCGGATACCTAACTCGCGGGGACAAGGGGTCAGCATATTGGGTTCTTCATATAATGAGGTCGATAGACCCATATATTACACATTCTCAAGTCGAAAATTTGATTGCAGAACTCCCCAAAGGGAGGAAATCCTGGGCTAAAAATACAGAGCCTATGATAAAAAACCAGAGTAAAAGGTGGAAGCCAATTACGACGGAAGCCATCATGTTTATGGCAAGCCTCGATCCGATACAAAGGTAATATTCGTCAACGGCTTTTGGAGCGCAAAATGGTGGTGAATAAAAAATAGTCATTTTACCCAGCGACTCCAATGGTCAATAGCGAACCGCCATGTACGTTTGGGGACCAGTGCAACCCGAACACTGGTACCCCAATGACGATTGACAAACTCCGCATCACCCCCGTGGCCTGCACCGTGGCTGAATTCTGCCATTCGCTCTCCATCGGGAAGACCCGCTTCTATGCCGAGGTGAAGGCCGGCCGTATCAAGGTGCTGAAATCTGGCCGCAAAACACTTGTCCCCATCGGCGAGCGCGAAGCGTACTTGAAGCGCCTCGCCGATGCCGCCCAGGCCACCGGGAAGACCGGTAAGAGCCCGAATGATACACTTTGATCCCCACGGGCAGATCAATGAGCCCCAGGGACGCGGGCACCCCGCCGCCATCACCAGGGGATCGAACAGCCCCCGTAACGGTCGACTGGATCAAGCTTGGCCGACACGACCTGACTGCGCTCTTTCACGGGCTTCGGGAGATGCGGGACATCGGCGCATGGGCGTTGTTAATCGCATTCTACATCTCTACGCCCGGTCCAATAGGTCCTGCCACCCTTGTGGATATCTTACCTCTGGATGCCGCGAAGACCTCAAACTTGCTGGAGAAACTGAAACGGTTGGGCCGAATTTATGCTGACGATGCTGGCCAGCTTCGCATTCCCATGTTGGATGAAAAGCTGACAGCGGCAGCAGCGGCGTCCGCAAGAGGGAAGACAAATGGGATGCAAAGAACGAGAAGAGGACGATCAACCTATTGAAAAATAACGATAGTCAGTTTGCAGGTTGCTCAGCCAGTTGCGGTGCAGATTGCTCAACCACCTGCACCGCAACTTGCGCGGAGAAGAGAAGAATAAGAATAGAAAAGAGTCTTCGCGGCCTGCACGGCTGTGGATAAGTCACGGCACCAGCGCGATTGCCCCGAAAATCTCCCTTCGCAACATGGTCAATCGCTGGCGGGCTGTGAGTTGTATGGCAGGATCAATGATCGCCTCGGCAAACGTCTGCCGACGCTCCAGCATCTTCAACAGGTCGCGCACGAACAGATCACGGCCTCGCACTCTCAGGCGGATGATCCCCCATATCCGGGCCTTGTTTTCGGTATAGACTTTCATAGTCTCAAACTCGCCCCCCGTCGGGCTGACCACCGACCCGAAATAGTCGTTCAGCCACACGACCAGCCGGATTGAGGGCGGCAGGACCTGTATGGCTTGCAGCAGACCCTGCAGCGTCTCCGCCTGGGCTCCACCGCCGACCACGATGGAATGCACGGTCAGAGTCCAGCCCTCGTTCATGAGCGTTGTCACCGTCTCCGGTGCCGTCAGCCACGCTCCCATGGCCAGATAAGAACTGGGGCCGGTATCGACTACCACGTCCCCATGATGGGCCAGGATGGCAGCGGTGAGGGTTGTCATGTCCGCGCCTACCACCGCCGCCCCGAACCGGTGAGTGCTGGCAAAGCTGTTATTCAGGCCATCGGCATCCACCGCCAGGACCTGGCTGGCGGCCATCCGATGTTCCCACAGATACTGGGCGAGAAATGACGCCACCAGGGACTTGCCCACGCCGCCCTTGCTCTGAAACACCACATGCACATTCTTCATTTTCATGCCCCTGTCAGTAGAGATTGGTTGGGTTGACCTTGACCGCCGGGCCGAATTCCGGGCCGGACAGAACCGGCTTGGGCGTGACGGGCGGCGGCGGCGAGATCGTTAATGGTACGGGAGCCGACGGCGGCACGACCGGCCGCCCGAGCGATGGCGGTACGAAGGGCGGCATGACCTTCTCGACCAGATACCGCCGCACATAGATTTGGAACTGGCGCAGCCCCAAGGGCAGATGCGGCGCGAACTGGCGATAGACGGCCGATATCGACCAGCCTTTCTCCAACTCCGCCATGATGGCATCGCGGCGGGCCAGGAACGCCACCCTGCCCGCCGTCAATTGTCGTCTTGCTGTCATGTAATCACCTCTGGCTCACCGATACGAATCGGCAAGAACAGTCGGTAACGTAAAACCACATTGGCGCGAATAGTCTAAAAATTGCTCAGAACGAACACGAACAGAGGCGAACAATAATACATACTTCTGACTAATATCGAATAGTCGCGAATAATTCGGCATTCCGACGAACACCTGAACTATATGCGAAGCCGGGCAGGATAGGTAATGTTGGCCAACAGCCCAACATTACAGCTTACTCGCCGACGGCTCGACGCGATCCGGCATCCGCCGGGCTAAGAGCGGGAGAAGGATGGAAATGGCAATGACAGACCGGCTCGACGATCCAGCCCAGGCCCCAAGGGACCGGCAACGAACCCTGCGCGTCGTGGTCAACGACCATGAGCGGGAACGGATCGAAGCCATGGCGAAGATGGCCGGCCTTTCCCTGTCCGCCTACCTGCGCACTGCCGGCCTGAACCACCCGATCCGCAGCATGCTGGACTACGACGCCATCATGGAACTGATCCGCCTGCACGCCGACCTCGGCCGCGTCGGCGGCCTGTTGAAACTGTGGCTGGCAGACCGCCGGGGAGAAGTCGTGTCGGCGGAGAGGGTCGATGCGGCGTTTGAAGAGTTGCGAGAGCTGAGGGGGGTACTGTTTAGGAAGATTGAGGCGCTGTCAGCTTAACATCCCTGCGCTGGGCACACCCAGTTGGGCTTGTTGTAGCGCCCCCAAGAGCTGGTGTCCGCCCATCAAAGCGCTAGAGACGGATGATTATGACAATGAGGGGCCGAGCCAATGATCAAGAGCAAGCACCCTGGTATAGACAACGGACCCTATATGTCGTGGTCAACGACCATGAGCGCCAGCGGATCAAAGGCATGGCGAAGATGGTCGCTCTCTCCATGCGCGCCCACCTGCTTACCGCCGGCTAATTTCCTGTGGCAATCGCATCGGTACGTACCAATGCATGAACCGCCTCGAGGGCAGGCCCCATACATAAGATCTCCGTAATCCGGCGCGCGGTCTTCGAGAAATATAGGACCTCGTCGCCGCGCAACGCACGGCCAAGAACATCAAATTCACGATAAGACAACCATTTCTTCAATACTTGATAACCACCGAGACAATAACTCCAAACGAAACAAGGGACACCTACCCAAGCTGAATCGTTGTTAATATAAACATCAACCGCCTCGGTGCCGATTAGACTGGCAAGGACGTCTAGCGTGATTCCGTGACGATCCGCTAATTTTTGCAGACTCTTGAGTTCTTCCTCTTTCCATGCCCGTACATTTACTGTACCTACGCCAGGCATCACTATACGACTTCCATTCTTATTTATTTGCACAGTGCCCCAACCTCCCATTAATTTGAAATTATGTCCTGTTGGTAATGCGATAATGTCAAGCCCATCCTCGAGTGCGCCAGCGCTAACACCGAGTACGTCTTGCTCTGAATCAAGCAACTTCGCAACGCGAGAGCCGAAAGCTGATGACTTTAGCAGAATATTCGGGTCGCTTGGCAACGGTATTCTTGGCCAATCATTGCGCAATGCATCGACAGCTTCAAGTGCATAAGATGGTGTATGAAGCGTTGCCACTATGTGATTAAATAAATCGCTGGCATCAAGATCAGATTTTTTCAGCCAGTCTGCGATTGACGCAGTAACGTTTGGGCGGCTATCACCTGTAGATATGTCAGACACCCAGGCGGGGAAGTTTGTCGATCCGCGATCAAGAAGATCTAGACACACATAAACCGAATTAACTTGCGAAGACTCCCATTCGCCCCGGGCCTTCTGTTGCGCAGAGATGGTGGGTACACCGACGGGTACTTGACTGAAATACTCCGGTCTTTTCTCGTCTAAAAGCTTTTCGTCAGGATCCCAATACAACCAACGCACATCGAAAGGACGATAGGCATACCTCACGATTTTCCCTGCTCCACTTCCGCGAGCTAACAGATTCGCGCGGACCGAAGGTCCATCGAATCTTCCAGCAGTGCGAAGGACGATCGAATGCAATTTCGCGAGATCGCTGTTGCTGACCTTCGGGTCGAAATATTGCTTGATCCGCAGCTCAAGTGCATTCCGATCGATGTCGACCAAAAACTCGTCCCGACTGGTCTTCACACCAGGAAAACTGATAGGCAACAGCTCTGGCAAAGTAGGCCAACTGAAATATGATGTGCCGACATTGGAGGGCATGAACTGAAGCCGCATCGGCAATGAAGGGGTGATGCTTTCATAGATAAGCGCTGAGTCCGCCTCTGCGGTCTCGACGAGTGCCTGCCGCTTTGAAATCCCCCAAAGATGCCGAAACGCAATCGTCCTATTGGGTTTGTGCTTGCGCCGACGCACCATAGTTACAATGGCCGTACCAACTTGTATGCCCACTGGGTTAGACGGTGTCGAGAACACCGACGGGTCAGGAAATCCTTCAGGTGTTTTCTTTCCTGTCTTGAATTTGTCCCCATTCAGACAATCTACTGCAATGCTATCAAAGGTTTCCAGAAAGCGTTCGCGCATACCCGTGCAACTTAGGCTATCCAACCAACTGTAGTTGGAAATAAAAGCAATAACCCCCTCACCAGTCTTATCGGCGATACGGCGTTCAGCCATACGAAAGAAGCGTACATAAAGCTCATTGAGCCCTTGGCCTTGAGGTATCGCGACCTTACTCACTTTACGATATTCGTTGGACAATGCGCGTTCTTCAGCATTGTCAGATATTCCCGCAAAGCCGTCGTATGGTGGGTTACCTAATACCACTAGGATCGGGCGTGATTGCTTCACTGCATCGGCCGAAGCCCGTTCCTCCTCCAGTTCAGGAAATGGCAACGGCTTGTTCGTATGCGGTTCCCAGCCAGTAAGAGCATTGGTCAAGTAGATCGCCGGTCGGGATTCCTCGTCTAGTGCTGCATTCAACTGCGTCAGTGTCATTGCCACCTGCATGTGCGCCACGACAAACGGTGCCGGCATAATCTCAAAGCCAAAAACACGGCCTTTTGCGGCAGCCCTAACTCGATCCCCCAAGGCACTTCCCAGGCCATGACTTGCAAGATTGGATCGGATGCGCCGCAGCACAGCATTGTAGTAGCCGCCAGTACCGCAGCATGGGTCGAGGACGTAAACGCGGTCATCAGCCAAGCCGTCAGCGATGCCGAGTTCATGCTTCAAAGCACGGTCTACCCTGGCAACCATGTAATCAACGACCTCAGTCGGCGTATACCAGACACCGAACTGTTTACGCAGTTGAGGGTCGAACGCTTCAAGAAAAGGCTCGTAGAAGTACTGAACCGCTTGTCCCTCCTCGAACCGAGTCATGAACTCGCCAGCATCAATCCGGTTGAGCGTATCTCCCGTCCAGTCTAACACCTCCACCAAATTTAGCTGCTTGAGGTGCTTCGGCGCTGTGAGTTGCTGAAAAAGGGTGGCGACAAATGGCACGTGTAAGTTCCAAGCAGCCTGGCGCCAGTCAAAACGCAAGGGATCGCGCGGCGTTGTCCGTGCCCAGATCACCCATGATGAGAAAAGGCCATAGAATAAAGTTTGGACCAACGTTGAGCGGAAGAAATGCTCACCTTTTTCATCGTCGAAAGCGATGCCTAATGCGTCCTCAAGCGCTGACCTTACCGTCTTCAATGCAGGTAAGCCACCCGCTGCATCAACACGGGCCAAAGCATCGCGTGCATACGATGCGAGGAACCAAGCCACGTCCTTCGGCTGAACAAGAGACACATTCTGAGTAAATGCCCGTCGAAGATATTCAACAAACTGAAAACCTATATCGCGAGCAAAAACAGATGGAGATTGAATTAATAGCCAAAATTCTTGGGCCGATTCTGCAAGCTTGAATGTTTCAAGTCGAGATATCTCACCCGCAATTCCCTTCCCAACCAGTTGAAATGTACGTATATTTGTAACCAATACCAATCCATATACAGAATACTTACTCAACTGAGCGGGGGTGGACTTAAACAAAGTGTCGTCATTAATCGCCTTGACCTCAACTACACCGCGTTCCGGCATTTGCCCAGGGCGAGGCTCGCCCTTCTGTAATTGGCTGGCCACAAACAAGCCGAAATCCGGACTGCCCGCACCCGTGTTAGCCAACTGAGACAGCGTGAGCACCTTGGGCGATAGCGTGCTCCCGATGCGCTCAAACAGCGTATGTAGAGCGGGGTAGTATGCCGTCTCTGGCGTACCTGCGCCTAGTGCTCGGACCTTTCGCACTGATTCGAAGAACTCTTCCGCGATGTGTATCGGGTCGTGTGCCACTTTCCCCCCGCTTATCTTTCCGAATCGCGCTTGAACCAGATACATATCACTAAAGCAACAATTCTATTTACATTTCAATAGCCTGGGCAGCCCGAAATCGGAGATGTTTTAAGCGCTGAGTGTCATCTCAAGTTGGCTAACACAAAACGCCTCAGCCAATGCCGACAGGGAATCTAAGGACTTGAACCCAGTTGCTCCGATCAACGTACGCGGCCCCTCATCAGCCATTCAGCAGGTTGGAGATCCTCGCGTTGTCATTGGCAACCATGGAAAAGTTAGGATTCGCCCCGGTTCGCGAGCGTCCGCCGACGCCCTTTGCACTTACAGCTCACTTACGGAATGTTAGCGTCGCCAACGTGGCGACGCTAACCCCTTGAAAAGATTGGTGGGCCCGGAGGGACTTGAACCCCCAACCAGACCGTTATGAGCGGCCGGCTCTAACCATTGAGCTACAGGCCCCCACCATGTGCGGGGCGGCACAATGCCCTAAAGCACCGCCCTATGGCAATACGGGTTTTCGTGGCCGGGTTTTCACCTTTTCCGTTGTCGGGCCGGTGCTTCTGTGGTGCGCGCGGCCCCGGCGGGCTTGCATCCCGTCGTCAAGGCTGGCAAGCCTTGCCGCCAGCAGACGCAATCGCCCCAGGGAGAAATAGCCGCCATGCCGGGTCCCGTCACCGTCGATTTCTATTTCTCGCCGGCCAGCCCCTTCGCCTATCTGGCCGGTACGCAGATGATGAAGCTGCAGGTCGAAACCGGCTGCCGGGTCGACTGGTATCCCGTGTCGGCCCGTGCGCTGATCAAGGCCGCCGGTTATGACCTGGAACAGGCCGTGCCGCATTCGGGCCAGTTCCGCCCCGATTATCGCCGTACCGACCTGGCCCGCTTCGCCCGGCTCTATGGCGTGCCCTTCCGCGATTATAAGGACGTGGTCATGCCCAACCCGCCGCGTCTGGCGCTGGCCTGTGTAGCAGCCCGGCGTTTCGATGCGGGACAGGTGTTCGCCCGCGCCCTGATGAAGGCCATCTTCGTCGACGGCACCAGCCCGGCCGATGATGCCCTGTGCGTCAGGATCGCCAACGACACGGCCGGCATCGAACCACACCTGTTCCAGCCCATGCTGGACGATGGGGAAACGCAGCGCATCCTGGACGGCCATGTGCAGGCCGCGGTGGCCGCTGGCTGCTTCGGTGTGCCCAGCTTCGTCGTGGCCGGCAAGGAGATGGTGTTCGGCAATGACCGGCTGCCCCTGCTGCGCCAGGCCGTGCTGGAGGCGAAGGCGGCGGGGTAACACACCGGGGCAATCACACCATGGCCGGGTCGCCATTGCGGTTGGCCACCGGCGGCGGTGCCGGGAAGACCGCGACGACGTTATAGCCCTGTTCCACGCCATAGCGCTTCTGCACCTTGGCGCGGGCGGCATGTTCGTCGGGGGCCCAGACGCGGAAACGGCGCTGTCCTTCCCAGGTCGGGCGGTCGCGGCCGACGGCGACCAACGGTGCCTCCACCGTGACATGCCAGCCGGCATCGGCGGGTCCGCGTTTTTCTTCCAGCACGAAGGTGCGGTTGGCGGGATGGGCCAGGCGCTGCAGCTCCGTATCGACCTGACTGATCTCTTCAATCAGCATGTCGACGGTACGCTGCTGGTTGCGCACCTCCCGGCCCAGGGCCAGACTTTCACGCCCCGCCAAACGCAGACGGTCCACCTGCTGCTGCTTCTTGGTGATCAACTGGCTGACACGTCTGCGGGTACCGCGCACGCGGCGCATGGATTGTTCCAGCGCCAGGGCAAAGGCCATCGCCACGATCATCACCACCAGCAGAATCGGCCCGCTCATCGCCGGTTCCCTCAGCCCGCGACGGCCTCGGCCGCCGGCTCCTTGACTTCCAGTGTGATGTTCAACAGGCTATAGCCCAATGGCATCGGGTATATCCGCCCGGCCTCACGCTTGGCGTCCGACAGATTGTCGGCCCAGATCTCCACCACCTGCGGATTGGCCCATTCCATGTCCAGCGTCGGGTGGCGCTTGCGATCGGTCAGGGCCTGCTGCACCTGCCGGTTCACCATCCAGGCGCGGAACTTCACGACCGTCTGCCCCTCCGGCCCGACGATGCGGACGGGCGAGTTGGCCTCCCGCCGCGCGTCGACCAGGGCCTTTTCCTGAAGGAAGCGGCGGCGCCGCAATTCCGCCAGTTCAGATTGCAGCTGGGTCAGCAGGGTCTTGCGGTCGCTGCGGCGCAGATCAAACTTTGCCTCCAGCATCGACCGGCGGGGCAAAACTTCCTCAATCCGTTTCAAGTCATGGCCGGACTGGATGGAGCTTTCAGCGTAGCGCCCCATAAGATAGGTGAAGAGATAGGCGCCAAAGCCCATCATCATCCCCATCATCAAGGCCTGCGTCCATCCCATCGTGCCGCCACCCCTGCCCGTTTGCGCAATAAATATGCAACCTGAAGGTACAAACTCTATCTGGCATTTAAGATAAACGTTCGCGGCCGCGAAGGAAACCCACGATCTGGTACCACCTAAGCGCAGGGATGCGACATGCTGGTCACCGAACCATACCGCTTTTGGTGGTGCCCGACCCGGTGCCCCGGCGCGTTGGATCGGGCCCGCGCGCGCCTCCGCGGTCCGTCGGGGCAGGCATGAGCCCCCCTCTGTCCCCGCCCCGTCGGGGCAGGCATGAGCCCCCTGTCCCCGACCCGTCGGGGCAGGCATGAGCCAATGACACCCCGAAGCCGGCCCCGTCCCCTTGCGGGGCCGGCTGCCCCTGGCTAGGGTGTGCGCCTTGAATTCCAGCCGTATCGGGTCCGAGGTGAAGGTGTCCTATATCAGCACGCGCGGCCAGGCGCCCGCCCTGGCGTTCGACGATGTCCTGCTGGCGGGTCTGGCCCGCGATGGCGGTCTTTACGTTCCCGCGGCATGGCCGACCTTGACACCCGACGATCTGCGCCGGTTCCGCGGCCTGACCTATGGGCAGCTGGCGGTTGAGGTGATGCTGCCCTTCCTGGGCGGCACCGTCGACCGTGCCGACTTCACCCGCCTGGTCAACGCCGCCTACGGCACCTTTGCGCACAAGGCCATCGTGCCGCTGGTGCAGCTGGACGCCCGCA
Source organism: Hydrogenophaga intermedia (assembly GCA_943371025.1). Taxonomy (GTDB): domain Bacteria; phylum Pseudomonadota; class Alphaproteobacteria; order Azospirillales; family Azospirillaceae; genus Niveispirillum. The sequence goes on along the minus strand of CALRTC020000002.1, from coordinate 101,654 downwards.
CCTGGATGATGGAGCTGTTCCACGGCCCCACCCTGGCCTTCAAGGATGTGGCGTTGCAGCTGCTGGGGCAGCTGTTCGACCATGTTCTGTCCGCCAAGGACAGCCGCGTCACCATCGTCGGCGCCACCAGCGGTGACACAGGCTCGGCCGCGATCGAGGCCTGCCGCGACCGCGAACGCGTGGATATCGTCATCCTGCATCCCCATGGCCGCACATCGGAGGTGCAGCGCCGGCAGATGACGACGGTCCTGTCGTCCAACGTCCATAATGTCGCCCTGCAGGGCACGTTCGACGATTGCCAGGACGCCGTGAAGGCCATGTTCAACGACCAGGCCTATCGCGACGCCCTCAACCTGTCGGCCGTCAATTCCATCAACTGGGCCCGCATCATGGCCCAGATCGTCTATTATGTGGCGGCCGCCGTGGCCCTGGGTGCGCCCGACCGGCAGGTGGCGTTCGCCGTGCCCACGGGCAATTTCGGCAATGTCTATGCCGCCTATGCCGCCCGTCAGATGGGCGTGCCCGTGGCGCGCCTGATCGTCGGCACCAACGAGAATGACATCCTGGCCCGTTTCTTCGCCTCGGGCGAGATGAAGGCCGATGGGGTGGTGCCCACCCTGTCACCGTCGATGGATATCCAGGTTTCCTCCAATTTCGAACGGCTGCTGTTCGACCTGATGGATCGCGACGGCGCGGCCGTGGCCGCCTGCATGGCCGGGTTCCGGGAGACGGGCCGGTTCGCGGTCAGCCAGGGCCAGCTGGCCCGCGTGCGGGAGCTGTTCACGGGCTATCGCTGCGACACCGACGAAGCGCTGGCCACCATGCGCGCCGCCTATGAAGGGTCGGGCTATCTGGTTGATCCGCACAGCGCCGTGGGCGTGGCGGCGGCCCTGGCCAGCGATCTGGACCCGGCCGTTCCCGTCATCGTCATGGGTACGGCGCATCCGGCCAAGTTCCCCGACGCAGTGGAACGGGCCACGGGCGTGCGTCCGCCCCTGCCCCGCCATCTGGCCGATCTTTATGAACGGACGGAACGTATGGATATCCTTCCCAACGATATCCAGATATTGAAGGACTATGTGCGCGCCCGGTCCCGTGTGGCGCGCGACAAGGCCTGAACCGGAACAGAGATTACGTGAGCAACAGCCCCTTCCCCGCCGCCCCCGGCACCCGCGTCACCACCTTGCCCAATGGCCTGCGCGTCGCCACCGACGCCATGCCCCATGTCGAAACCGTCACGGTCGGCGTCTGGATCGGCGTCGGCAGCCGGCATGAGCCGCTGACGGCCAATGGCGTGGCGCATCTGGTCGAACATATGCTGTTCAAGGGCACGCCGACGCGCGACGCCTTCGCCATTTCGGCGGAGATCGAGAATGTCGGCGGCCATCTGAACGCCTATACCAGCCGCGAACAGACCTGCTACTACGCCAAGGTGCTGAAGGAGGATCTGGGTCTGGCGCTGGGCATCCTGGCCGACATGGTGCAGCATCCTTTGTTCGATGAAGGGGAGCTGGAAAAGGAACGCCAGGTTATCCTGCAGGAGATCGGCCAGGCGGAAGATACGCCCGACGACATCGTCTATGACCATTTCCTGGCCACCGCCTTCCCGCGCCAGCGGCTGGGCCGGCCTGTGCTGGGCACGGCCGATGTGGTGGAAAGCCTGCCGCGCGCGGCCATGGTCGATTATGTGGCCGGCCGCTATGTGCCGGCCAACATGGTGGTGGCGGCATCCGGCAATATCACCCACGAACAGGTGGTGGAACTGGCCGCACGCCTGTTCACCGACCTGCCGACGGGTGAAGCGACGCTGGCCGAACAGGCCTTGTACCAGGGCGGGGAGTTCCGGGAGGAGCGCGACCTGGAACAGGTGCATGTGCTGCTGGGCTTTGACGGTATCGCCAATAACAGCCCCGACCTGCACACGGTCATGGTGCTTTCCACCCTGCTGGGCGGCGGCATGTCGTCCCGCCTGTTCCAGGAGGTGCGGGAGAAGCGGGGCCTGGTCTATTCCGTCCATAGCTTCAACTGGTCCATGGCCGACAGCGGCGTGTTCGGCATCTATGCCGGCACAGGACCCGATCGCACGGCCGAACTGGTGCCCGTCATCTGCGAGGAAGTGCGCAAGCTGGCCGGGACCCTGACGGAAGTCGAACTGGTCCGCGCCAAGGCGCAGCTGAAGGCCAGCCAGCTGATGGGCCTGGAAAGCACCACCAACCGCGCCGAACAGCTGGGGTCGCAATTGCTGGTCTATGGCCGTCCCATCCCGCCGGCCGAAACGGTGGCGAAGCTGGACGCCGTCGATCTGGCCGCCGTGGCCGCCTGTGCCGAACGGTTGTTCAGCAGTGCGCCGACCCTGACGGCGCTGGGGCCACTGGACGGGCTGGAAAGCCTGGATCAGGTCACGAGCCGTCTGGCGGCATAGGCCGTTCGCGCCTATGCTGACGGCATAACCACAAACAGCTTGGGCGGGGAGACGGCAACAGGATGATCCGCTTGATTCCTGACGGTCTGTTAAGCCCCCCGCCCCTGCGTGTCGACGGCCCCAATGTCTTCATCCGCCCCGCCCAGCCGCGGGACTGGAAATCCTGGGCGGATCTGCGGGAGGCCAGCCGCGAATTCCTGGTGCCGTGGGAGCCGACCTGGCCGCCCGACGCCCTGTCCCAGACCGCCTTCACCCGCCGCCTGCGCCGGCAGGCCGGGGAATGGCGCGATGATGAAGGCTACAGCTTTCTGACCTTCGAACAGCATGGCGAACAGGTGGTGGGTGGCATCGGCCTGACCAATATCCGCCGCGGCGTGGCCCAGATGGGCAGCATGGGCTATTGGGTGGGCCGTCCCTTTGCCCGGCGCGGCTATACGTCGGAAGCGGCCCGGCTGCTGCTGTCCTTCGCCTTCGGCCAGTTGGGCCTGCACCGGGTGGAAGCCGCCTGCCTGCCCACGAACGAGGCCAGCAGCGGCGTGTTGGAAAAGGTCGGGTTTACGCGCGAAGGCTATGCCCGCGCCTATCTGCGCATCAACGACAAATGGGCCGACCACCTGCTCTACGCCATCCTGCGCGATGATTGGGCGGCAGGGGTTGGACATATCTGAGCGGGGGGGTGGGTAGCGATAGGGGCACACGACCAGGCTCTGTCCGATTGCCCGTGAAGCATCCCCCCGTCACTATCTCCCGTCACCCCGGCGAAAGCCGGGGCCCAGCGTGAGGCGCGGTCAGCGCCGATATGACAAATATCGCGGCAGACGCCGCTTTGCGCCTGGGCCCCGGCTTTCGCCGGGGTGACGGGAAGAACGGGCGTCAGCGTTGCCCTCTCCTACCGCTGCGGCTTGGGCCGGCGGAACCAGAAGGTCCAGACGGCCAAGCTGCCCAGCATGGCCATGGCCAAGCCCGACAGGGTCATCACCAGTTTCCAGGCCAGCCCGCCCACCTTGGCGGCGTGCAGCGGATAAACCTTGTTGAACAATTGCATGCCGGCCGGCAGGTCCAGGGCGGATCGCGCCTCCACCATGCGGCCATCCTCGGGCGTGAACCAGACCAGGGTGCGGCCATTGGGCAGCCATTCCGCCGGCTGTTTCAGACGCAGGGAAATCAGGTCGCCCGGCCGGCGCGGCAGGGACAGGATGCGGAACTGCGCATCAGGGAACCGTTCCCGCGCCGCCGACAGCATGGCGGCCCAGTCCGGCGCGTCGGCAAGCGGCCCGCCCTTGACCTTGGGGGCCGCGGTGGATGCCCGCCATTCCGCCGCCGGACCCAGCGGACGCAGCAGCAGGTCGGCGACCGGCCGCAGCGTGATCATGGCCCCCGTCAGGCAGGACAGGAACAGGATCGGCGCCACCACCACGCCCAGGTCGCGGTGATGGCGGATGATGGCCGGCCGCGACATCCGGGCGGGCCACAGCTTGAACTGGAAGGTGCGGCGCAGCTTCCACCACAGGATGACGCCCGAGATGACGAAGAACAGCCCGATCAGGGCGACGATGCCGATGAAGGTCTCCCCCACCTCACCCGCCAGCAGGTAATGGTGCAGGTCGAACAGCCACAGTTCCGGCCGGTCCCAGATCCCGTCCCAGCGGGCGACGATGGTGCCCGCCTGGTCGGCATAGGCCCCCGCACCGTCCTTCACCCGCAGCCGGTGCAGGCCGAAATCATCACTGGCGAAGACGATGCTGTCCGGTCGCACGGCCGGATCGGACAGCAGCCCCGTCACCGTCCGGCCGACGATGGCGGGATCGCCGACCAGCGCATCGCCGGCACCGGGTGCGGTGACCCAGTCATCCTTGTAGACCAGCAAGGCCCCGGTCAGGCCCAGGATCATCAGGACCAGCCCGACAATCCCCCCAGCCCAGCGATGCAGCAGGTCCAGTGTCTTCATCAGAAGCTGTAATCCCAGCCCAGCGTCAGCGTCCGGCCGCGTCCGGCATAGTAGCGCTGGCTGTCGGTCAGACGCTGGGTCTGGCTGTTATAGTCGATATAGTCCCGGTCCAGCAGGTTCTGGATCGACAGCGTCACCCCACCCACGGGCAGTTCATAGCGGATGGAACTGTCGACCACCGTATAACCACCGAAGCTGGCGAAAGTGGTGCCACCCCCGACATCGCCGGACAGATAGGTCTGCGCCTGCAGCCGTGCCGTGATCTTGTCGGCCACATAGGTGGCGGCCAGATTGACGCGGTTGGGGGAGATGTTGGCCCCGTCCAGCCTGCTGTCGACCTTGCCGTCCCCGTCGCTGTCATTGCGACCCTTCAGGTGGGCATAGCCGCCGGACAGCGTCAGGCCAGGCAGCGGCGTCGCATAGGACAGGTTCAGTTCCAGCCCTTCGATCTCGATGCGCTGGCGCTGCGCCTCATAGACGCCGTTCAGCAGGACCAGCAACTGACCCTTGCTGGAGCTGGACCAGAAATAGGTGGCGCTGCCCTTGAAGGGGCCGTAATCGCCCTCCACCCCGATCTCCTTGTTGTTGGAGATGATGGGGCTGATATCCAGGTAGCTGTCCAGGTCGATGCCGGCCTTGGTGATGGACCGGGTGATGCGGCCCACATCGGGAACCGTGTAGCCCTCGGCATAGGAAGCATAGGCACGCAGGCCCTTCACGGGTTCCACGATGATGCCGCCATTCCACAGCGTATCGCTGAAGGTCGGGCTGCCGCCGGACACGAAGCGGGAACCGTAGGAGGCGAGCGTCGTGTAATCATCAATGGTGATGCGGGCATTTTCCGACCGCACGCCACCGGCCAGACGCACCATTTCGTCGAACAGGGCCAGGTTGGCCTGGGCAAACGGCGCCAGGCTGCGGAAATCGGTGGGCGGCACCCAGGAACGGCCCGTCGCGATCAGGCGCTGTTCGGTCGTGTCCCAGATGGCGTCGAAACCGACCGTGGCCGTCAGATCCTCAAACCCCGGCATGCCGCGTTCATAGGCGATCTTGCCGCCACGCTTGCGCGATCGGTTCTGCGACTGGTCGAACAGGGTGTTCTTGGGCGCGATGCTCACATCCTGGAAGGTGGCGATGGGCTCCGGTTCCCCGCCATAGGTGTCGCGCGACCGGTTGAAGAAGATCTGGGAGGTCAGGGTGCCGCCGGCCAGATCATCATCGGTCAGCGACAGGGCCACGCTTTCTGTACGGTTGGCCGCGGGCGTGCCGGGCGGGGTGCCCTTGATGGACGTGCCGGAAAGATGGGTGGCGCGGTTGCCCGGGGTGGCGACATAGTCGCCATCGCTCTTCAGCTCAAACCGGCTGGCCGTCAGGTCCAGGCGGGCGCCTTCCCACACTTCATACCCAAAGCGGCCGAAGAAATTCGTGCTCTGCGAATCCTGCGTCTCGCCCTGGGTGCTGTCCATGCCGACGCGGCGGCCGTCGGCATCGTAATAGGCGCCACGCGTTTCATAGGCCGCACCCACCGTGGCGTCGAACCGGCCCTCGCGGTGGCTGACCAGGGCGGCAACCTTGCCGCCGAAACTGTCGCCCTCAAATCCGTCATTGGCCGTGCCCTGGACCAGGACGCGGCCGCTGGTGCCATCCGCCCTGGGTGCGCCGACCGTCACCTGATTGACGATGCCGCCCGTGCCGCCGATGCCCTGCAGCGCGTTGGAGCCGAAAATCACCTCCACCCGGTCCACGAAGAACGGATCGATGGTGAAGCCGTCGCGGGCCCCGTCACGCAGGGGCGTGGATTGCGGAATGCCGTTGATGGCGTACAGCGGCGACCGCCCGCGCAGCGTCTCCCCCGCCCCCGACAACTTCTGACGGGTGGGGGAGAAGGACGGGATCAGGGTCGCCACGGCATCCACCACCGACCCGCCGATGGCCGCCTGCTGCGCCAGGTCGGCGCTGCCGATGACATCGACCGTCAGCGGCAGGGCATTGGCCGGCAGCTTGGTGCGGGCCGCCGTCACCACGATCTCTTCCACCGCAACATCCGGTGCCATCGCCTGGCCCCAGGCCGGAGCCGCGATCAGACTGGCGCCCGCCATCAGGACGGAAAGGGTTTTGCGCATTCTCTGCCCCCGTTTGAAATCGGCAGCACCCTATGCGCCCACACATACAAATGCAACTCATTATTATCTGCAAAACACCAGCTGAACCCGATGATGCAGCCCCCATCGATGAAGCCGGCCTGATATCAACTAGAAGATAAATTGCGTGAATGCAATGAACTCAAAACAGAAACAACATCAGACCAAAATAGTGAATATGAAATCGTCATGTCCGTTTTGCCACAACAACCAGCAATACGACGGATTTGTTTCGATTATATATTGTCCACTCCACCTTCATATAACAGTCTCCTTTCGGTGCCGAATGGCACGACTATTACGCGGCATGCTCCACAAAACAGAAAAGGAGATGCCGTTCCGGAACAAGGGAAACAGGCAATCATGACACCCACCGCAAATCCGCGTCGATCCATGCGCACCCGCCTGCTGCTGGGCGCCGCCCTGGCCGCCACATTGGCCCCCCTGCCCCAGGCAATGGCTCAGGAAGCGATTGAGGAAATCGTGGTCACCGGTTCGCGCATCGCGCGGCCGAACGACACCTCGACCAGCCCCGTCTATTCGGTGGGCGCGGCGGAGATCGACGCGATGCAGCAGCCGGAGGTGGAGAAGATCTTCCGTATGCTGCCGGTGACGGTGCCGGGTGATGGCCAGAACGTGAATAACGGTACGGCCGGTGTGTCGACCGTCGATCTGCGTGGCCTTGGCGCCCAGCGCAACCTGATCATGATGAACGGCAAGCGCCTGACACCATACAATGTCAACGGTCTGGTCGACGTCTCCATCATCCCGACGGCGCTGATCCAGCGCGTCGACATCCTGACGGGCGGTGCCTCGGCCGTTTACGGGTCGGATGCCATCTCCGGCGCCGTGAACTTCATCATGAAGGATGATTTCGAAGGCATCGACGCCAACTATGACCATTCCGTCACGGGCAAGGGCGATGGCCGCGTCCATTCCGCCGATGTCACCGTCGGTTCCAACCTGGATGGCGGCCGCGGCAATGTCGTGCTGGGCATCAACTATTCCAAGCGCGACGCCGTGAAGCTGGGCGACCGCCCGCTGGGCCGCCTGGGCATCGCCAGCGCCAGTGGTGCCGGCCTGCAGAACTATCTGGACGGCAAGGCGCCCGACCCGGCACCCGCCGGCTGCGGCGGCCCCAACGCCGTGGTCTCCGGTGGTTCGCCCACCACGATCCCGACCCGCGTCGGCATTGCCGGCGGTCCGGGTCTGGGCCAGTTCCGTGAAGATGGCTCCATCGGTGCCAACTGCTCCGTCTTCAATTACAGCCCCTATAATTACTATCAGACGCCGCTGGAGCGGTTTGGCGGCTTTGCGGCCGGCAAATACACGATCAATGAACATGTGGAGAGCTACAGCCGCTTCTCCTATTCCAGCACCAAGAACACCCAGCAGGTCGCCCCGTCGGGGATTTTCGGCTCGGCCTTCTTCGTGCCGCTGGCCAATCCGTTCCTGTCGGCAGCCGCCCGCAACACCATCATCACGGCCGCCAATGCCGGCCGCGCCGATGGCACCGTGATGACCAGCGGCGACTTCCCCAACTGGCGCGACGTGAACGGCAATGGTGTGGTCGATCAGGCCGACGACATCATGCTGGCCATCAGCCGCCGGACGGAGGAACTGGGGCCGCGCAGCACCTCCTACAGCAATGACAGCTTCCAGTTCCTGACGGGGCTGCGCGGTGACATCACCGACGGCTGGACCTATGATCTGTCGGTGCAGCATGGCGAAAGCCACCGCACCAACGTGTCCGCGGGCTATACCAACGTCACCAATATCGGCAACGCGCTGGACGCGGTCAGCAAGACCGAATGCCGCAGCGGTGCCGCCGGTTGCGTGCCGATCAACCTTTTCGGCGGCTATGGCACGATCACGCCGGACATGGTGCCCTACGCCACCGCCAGCGCCATCGAAAAGCAGGCTTACAGCCAGACCATCGTCACCGGCTCCGTCAGCGGCCCCATTCATGGGCTGCAAAGCCCGCTGGCCAACGATTCGGTGGCCATCAGCGTGGGTGCCGAATACCGCAAGGAGAAGGGCACGCGCACGCCCGACGAATGCTGGCGCCTGCAGCCCGCCTCCTGCCTGGGCGGCGCCGGCGGCAATATCCTGCCTGTCTCCGGCGGCTTCGATGTGAAGGAGATCTTCGCCGAAACGCTGGTGCCGCTGGTGGCTGACAAGCCGGGCTTCGAGTCGCTGGACCTGGAAGCGGCCTATCGCTACTCCGACTATGATCCGACCGGCGTCAACAAGACCTGGAAGCTGGGTCTGAACTGGACCCCGATCGACAATGTCCGCCTGCGCGGTTCACAGCAGCGCGCCGCGCGCGCGCCCAATGTCGGTGAACTGGCCGCCCCGTCGGTGACGGCGCTGCAGAACGCCGAAATCGACCCCTGCTCCATTGCCAACGCCAACGCCCTGGCAACCGACGCCACTCTGCGTCAGCGCTGCGTGTCCACGGGCATGTCCGCGGCACAGGTCGGCAAGGTCAATGACATCGCCGCCGGCCAGGTCAATGTCTTCGGCGGCACCGATCTTACCGCCCTGCCCGAGCCGGAACGGGCCGACACCACGACGATCGGCTTTGTGCTGACCCCCGACCTCGGCGTGCTGAAGAACGGCTACATCTCGCTTGATTACTACAATATCAAGATCAAGGACGTGATCGGCGCCTTCGCCCCGCAGGAAATCCTGGACGCCTGCTATATTGCCGGTGACGCGACGCAGTGCGCCAAGATCATCCGCATCGGTGGCACCCTGACCCTGCCGGGCGCCGGCATCCAGGCCTATACCACCAACCTGAACTATCTGCGGGCCGAAGGTCTGGAACTGGGCACCAGCTTCAATGTCGACATGGAGGATCTGGGCGCCACCGGCGACTGGGGTCAGCTGGCGTTCCAGATGAACGTCAATTACTACCTGACCCAGGAATCGCAAAGCTCGGTGCAGACCCCTGTGCTGGACTGCCTGGGCCGTTACGGCAAGAGCTGCCCGGGCGGCACCGGCAGCAGCCTTGGCAACCCGCTGCCCAAGGTGCGCTGGGTGCAGCGCCTGAACTGGAATGTCGGCGACCTGTCGCTGGGTTACACCTGGCGGCATATCGGCGGGTCAGAGCTGGAGGACACGCAGAAGGCCAATACCTTCGACAAGTTCGAACATATCAAGGCCTACAACTATATCGACCTGCAGGCCTCCTATCAGGTGCTGGAGGAAGTGCGGATCAGCGCCGGCGTGACCAACGTCTTCGACAAGGACCCGCCGATCATCGGCGACACCACCGGTTCCACGACGGCCAATTCCGGCAACACCTATCCCAGCATGTATGACCCGCTGGGTCGCGTGTTCAGCATCGGCATGAACGTCCGGTTCTGATCGGGCGCCGGGGGGGGTATACCAAGGGGCATGAAATATGCCCCTTGGAGGCCAGCGACCGCTGGCCCGCGGGCTCGTGCCCGCGTAAGCCAAGCCGCCGGATGGCGGCGCCCGGCGACTGAGGGAACATGAACTGACCCAAGAGCCATGTCCCATGACCCTTGGTATAAGGGGATATTCCTACAACTTTGTGGTCGGACCGGTCCCTAAGGACTGGCCCGGCCACAATCATTTCAGCTAGAATGCGGAAGGATCGACGGGCAAGGGGCGACGATCCATCGAAGGCGACGCTGATCGCAGCCATGTTTGGCCGCGAGGCATAAGCTATTGCATGCGTGCGGCACCCGTAGCGTGGGACGCGGGAATGAATCATTTTGCCCCTAACCTTGACCTTCGCCCGGACCAGGACATCGTGCTGGGCGATGTGCTTGTCTCCCCTTCCCTGAACCGGATCGCCATCGACAATCGGCAGCGCCGCGTCGAACCCCGAATCATGCAGGTGCTGCTGCTGCTGGCGCAGTATCAGGGACAGTCGGTGCCCCGCGATACGATCCTGCAATTGTGCTGGGGCGGCGTCTTCGTGGCCGAAGACAGCCTGAACCGGTCCATTTTTCAGCTGCGGCGCGCCCTGCGCGATGTCGGCAGCACGCGCGTCCGCGTGGAAACGATTCCGAAGTTCGGCTACGCCCTGTTCGTGGAAGCCGGAGCCGGCGTTACCGATGCGCCTCCCGCCGATCCCCCATCCGATGACGCGGAAGGGGAGGATGCGGCCCCTCCGGCGGCCCCGGCAGCGGTCCCCGCACCCGCCGCCGACGCCCAGGAGGTGACAAGGTCGCCACGGCCGCGGCGGCTGATGCTGGCGGCATCCCTGATGGCGGCGCTGCTGCTGGGTGCGGCGGGTACCTACTTCTTCCATGCCCGGAATGCCAATACCGGGCGGGCGTTGACGGCGGCGCCGGCCTTCGATGTTGTTCCGCTGACCGTCGATCCGGGGCTGGAACTGTTTCCCGCCCTGTCGCGCGACGGGCGCCGGCTGGCCTATGCGGGCCGCAACGCCGCGGGGAATTTCGACATCATGCTGCGTGGTACCGCGGCCAACAGCCGCCCGGTGCCCCTGGCCTCCACCCCCGATCAGGACCGGTCACCCATCTGGTCGCCACAGGATGACAGCATCGCGTTCCTGCGCAGCGACGCCCAGTGGAATTGCGCCTTCTACGTCGCCAACGTCTCGGTCGGTGTGGAAAGACGCCTGGGAGACTGCGAAGGGGACATGCTGCCCGGCATGGCCTGGATGCCCGACGGCAAGGCCCTGGTCTACACAACAATGCCCCACCCGGCCACGCGCCTGGCACAGCTGAAGGTGATGCCCCTGGACGGGCGCAAGCCCTATCTGCTGCCGGTGCCGCCGGGTGAGGATGTCAGCGACACCATGCCCACCTATTCCCCGGATGGCAAAAAGCTGGCCATCGCCCGCAGCTGGCCGGACGGCCGCATGTCGATCCTGGTGCTGGACGCGGCCAGCGGGCGGGAACTGAACCGGCTGCCCATCGACACGATGCGCTTCTACTACGACTGGTCGGCGGACGGCCAGGGCTTCTATCTGGCGCATGACGGGCCGGGGCGGCGCGGTCTCTGGTATGTCGATATCCAGTCGGCCCGATGGCAGCAGATCATTCCCGGCATCGGCGTCATGGGCCGTCTTTCCGTCGCGCGTAGCCACGGCAATATCGCCATGGAGATCTATTCCGGCCATGCGGACATCGTCCGCTTTGGTGCCGGCGGGGAACGCGACCTGCCCGTCCCCTCGGCCGCAAATGAATATGAACCCCAGGTTTCGCCCGACGGGCGCGACATCGCCTTCATCAGCGACCGGACCGGCGACGCCCAGGTGTGGTTGAGCCAGGGTGGCAATCCGCCCAGACCCCTGACCGATTTACGCGGCGCCGCCCTGTCCAGCCTGCGCTGGTCACCGGACAGCCGATCACTGCTGTTCATCGCGGAGGTCGGGCTGGCTTCCGACCTTTACCGCGTCTCGGTGGACAAGGATGAAACCATCCGCCTGACCCAGGATGGGAAAACCAAGACCCCGCCGGCCTGGCTGCCGGATGGCAGCATCCGCGTACCCGTGCGCATCGGCTCCCGATGGGAGATCTGGGCCCTGGACGGCAAGGGCGGCGCACCGGTCCCGACGGGACAGGCCGGGGAATATGTCGAACTCTCGGCCGATCGTTCCCGGCTGCTGACAGGGGAGATCGGCGAACGCCAGCTCACCTGGACCAGCCTGGACGGGAAGGAGAGCGGCACGGTCGCACTGCCGGTGCCCCTGAGGGATCATAATGTGGGGGTCTGTGCCGACATGATCTATGCCGTACGGCTGGACCCTCCCTCCGGCGAGATCATCGTTTTGGACCGCCGGACGGGCGTGGAGAAGCTGCTGGGTAAAATCCCCCGCATCGCACCCGATGGCCGCCTGTCCGTCGATTGCGCCAAGGGCAGCGTCCTGACCACCCAATATATCGACCAGCAGTCGGACATCATCCAACTGACCCCCATCCTGCCGAACTGATCGCCAGGCCGGGCAGCGGCGACGGATGTTTCAGCATGCGGGCGGGGCCTCTGCCCGCACGCCGACAGCGGCTGGAATCAGGCCACCATCCCTGGAATGTCGGCTCCATCATCTTTCCATCATCTGCCGCACCCGGCCGGCTGGAAGGAATTTCCCAACATAATATCAATATGTTAGCAGGGTTTCACGGCTGATGGATGCCACTCAGCCAATAATCAGGTCTCCATCATGGTGGGATCGATGCAGACCAGCAATAGTTGGTCTCGACAGGGCGGCGGAACCATCGCCCCAGTATCGCCCCCCGGTTCCGCCGTTCCTGTCATCACCCGCATTGGAGACAGGAAATGAAGGACGGGAAACTCCGCCTGAAGGCATGCATCACCATCGAATTCCAGACCAGCAACTTCGTGGAAGCCGGTGACCATCAGCGACAGTTGATGCATCTGCTGGATGAGGTGCGGCGCCATTACCCGGACTGCACGCTGGACCTGCGCGAGATGCGCCAACGCGCCACGCCGGGCAACAGCACGAAGCGTCAGGTCCCCGTAACCCGCACGGGCCGCCTGCTGCCCTATGCCGACGTCGCCTGACGGGAGGTTGCGCCATGGAACGCCATCCCAGCACCGCATTGGCCATCGCCCGGGCCCTGTTGACCATCAACCCGCGCATGTCGCTGCGCACGGCGGCGGCCCTGCTGACCATCTGCGAGAATGAAGGGATCAGTCAGGCGGAACTGGCCTATCTGATGGGCGAGGCGCCCTGCACCATCAGCCGCGCCATCGATGAGTTGTCCGCCGGAGAGAATGAGGGCGCGGAGGCCGGCCCGCTGGTGGAACGCAAGGCCTGGACACGCGATGGCCGGCTGCGCACGGTACAGCTGACACACCGCGGTCGTGCCGTGCGCGACATGCTGAACGAACAGATCCAGGCCGCCCGCCCCATCGGCCCCGTGGCGGCCTGACCCAAAACCAAGGGTCATAATTCATGAACCTTGGTACGGCGGCGACTGCCGCCGCGCGGGCCCGTGCCCGCGTAAGCCAAGCCAACGAATGTTGGCGCCCGGCGTCTGAGGGGGCGGCATAAGCCCCGTCAGCGCGTCGCCGCCCCGCGCAGGCGGCGCATGAACCGTGTCGGCGAGGGGACGTGGGACAGAAGGGTGCCCACCTTGTCCATCCGCCCTGTCAACTGGCCGATCCCCTGGCCCAGGGTCATGACATTGGCGATGCGCCGATCCAGGAAGGACCAGCTGTCCGACAGCCCTTCCGACCGGTCATCCAGCCAGTAGAGCGTGGTCGACGTGACGACGCCGGCCAGCAGCAGCCGCTTGGTATAGAAATTATAGTCGGTGGAGCCATCACCCACGGCCCGCCAGGCGGCATCAACCGTATCATAGACCAGCTGTGGGGCGCGGCCGGCATAAGGCGGCAGGGCCAGCAGGCTGCCTGCCCTGCGCACGGCCTCCCGATAGGGGACCAGCGCTTCCAGTCGGCGGCGCACGGCCAGGGTGATCCGTTCCCGCACCTTCAGGGCCTTCAGGTCCGTGTGGGCCAGCGACGCCGCCATCTGCCGGTCGGCCCATTGGCTGAACCAGCAGACGGCCTCCACCGGACCGCCGGGAAAGGCGGCCTCGGCTTCCCCCGCATGGAACCCCGCCGCATCGGCTGCCCGACGCAGAACGCCCCAGGTCCAGCCATCGAAGGCCACATCAGGCAGGGCCGCCAGCAGGATGGCGTCGCGGCGCGCGGCCAGGGCTGCCTGCGCCTCTGCATGGGCGTCGCGTTGCGGGGCGGGGCCGGAAACGGCGTCGGCGGCGGTCTCGATCATCTCAACATCCCCTTTGGCCCGGATCGGGCATATCAGCGCGGGGCCAGAACCTCTGCGCCGAAGAATTTCTGCTCATCGATATAGGTCAGCGTGGCCAGGCTTTCCATGCGGTCCGGATAAAGGACCGCATCCAGATGGTCCAGTTCATGCTGGATCACCCGCGCATGGGTGCCCGCGGCCTCGCGTTCCACCAGATGGCCGTCCAGATCATAGCCGCGGTAGCGGATGCGCTGGTAGCGCGGCACGACGCCGCGCAAGCCGGGGATCGACAGGCAGCCTTCCCAGCCCAACACCATCTCCGACCCGATGGGCAGGAATTCCGGGTTGATCAGCACCTGCGGACCCGTCGGCGCATCACCGGCAATGCCGGTCGATCGCTCCGGCGGCACCCGGAAAACAATGATACGGCGGGAGACGTCCACCTGCGGCGCTGCCAGGCCGATACCGGGCGCATCGAACATCGTGTCCACCATGTCGGCAGCCAGCTGGCGCAGATCATCGGGGAATCCCCCCGTGTGGGGGACCGCAATGGCATCGGCGACACGGCGCAGCACGGGATTGCCCATGCGGACAATGGGAAGAACGGCCATGGACCAGGGCTCCAAAGGGGGCGATTCGGGTTTCTCCCCCATTCTGCGACCCCGACGGAGCCGATGCAAGGCAAGGAAAACCGTGTCCCAGCCGCCCGCATGTCGGCCATTCCGCATGAATCGTCACATTCCGACGCTGCGGGTCTTCACAAGCCCCCCCTGCCTGTGTATAAACCCGCCGACTGGATCGGGCGATGGCGCGACCTTCATGGTCTCGCGTTGCCGTTTCTT
Source organism: Hydrogenophaga intermedia (assembly GCA_943371025.1). Classification (GTDB taxonomy): domain Bacteria; phylum Pseudomonadota; class Alphaproteobacteria; order Azospirillales; family Azospirillaceae; genus Niveispirillum. Next base: position 86,560 of record CALRTC020000002.1, on the reverse strand, counting down.
TGTTCTCAACCCTAGTCGCGTGGCGCCGGTCCGTCCGGTCAGCGCACCCATTGGAGTGGATGTCCCGTGCAAGTTCTGGTTCGTGATAACAACGTCGATCAGGCCCTGCGCGCGCTGAAGAAGAAGATGCAGCGTGAGGGCATCTTCCGCGAAATGAAGCTGCGCCGCAATTACGAGAAGCCGTCGGAAAAGCGCGCTCGCGAGAAGGCTGAAGCCATCCGCCGCGCCCGCAAGCTGCTGCGCAAGCGTCTGGAGCGCGAGGGCTACTAATAGCCCTCCCCATCTTCAGATGGGGTTCCAGTCGGCCTGGCGGCCACGGGATTGAATGCCGCCCCTGGGGATACCCGCGGGCGGCTTTTGGTCTTTCCGGGGTCGGGTTATCATCCGGGTTTCGTGCCGCAGGAGAATTGCCCATGCCCCGCCGTCCCGTCGACCCGCATGTGTTCTGGCGTCATCCCGCGCTGCCGCATCTGGAAGCACGGGCCGTCGCGGACGGGCGCACGGTCTGCTACGTCCCCCATTCCCACGCCACCTTTTCCATCGGCGCCATTACGGGCGGTCACAGTGATTTCGTCATCCGGGGCGAACGCCATCTGGTGATGGCGGGGACCACCGTGCTGATGAATCCCGACGCGGTGCATGCCTGCAACCCCATCGATGGCCAGCCCTGGTCCTATCGCATGCTGCATGTGGATGCCACCTGGCTGGGCCGGGTGCAGGGGGAGGCCGGGTTCCGGCCCTATGGCGCCGTTCTGTCCACCGATGCCGGGCTTTTTGCCGACCTGATGGCCCTGTTCGATCACCTGTTCGCGGCGGATCTGGATGCGGCGGCCAAGGAAAAGGCGGCCGTCCAGTTCTTCACCGACCTTTCGGCACGGGTCGACGGCCCCTATCCGCCCCGACCGGATGATCATGCCGCCCTGGACCGGGCCGCCGATCACATCGCCCGGCACTGCACGGAAGATTTGCCGCTGGACATGGTGGCCGCGGCCAGCGGGCTTTCCCCATCATATCTGGTGCGGGCGTTCAAGGCACGCTATGGCCTGACCCCGCACGCCTATCAGACGGACCGGCGCATCCGCTTCAGCCGTGAGGCCCTGCGCCGCGGCCTGCCCATTGTCGATGTGGCGCTGGAAGCCGGATTTGCCGATCAGGCGCATTTCCAGCGGGTATTCAAGGCGCATGTGGCCGCCACGCCGGGGCAGTTCACCGCTTCAGCCGCCCGACAGCAGGGGGATGGCACCAGCCGCCAGCAGGGCCGCCATCACCCGGTTGAACAGCCGCATGCGGCCCGGCCGGGCCAGCATGACGGCCATCCGCGCACCGGCGAAGGCCCATAGGGCGATGGCGGCATAACAGATCAGGAAATAGAGCCCGGCAAAGGCCAGGATGGCGGGCATACCGCCCGACAGGCCATAGGCCCCCATGCCAGCCAGCGCCGCGATCCAGGCCTTGGGATTCAGCCATTGCAGGCTGGCCCCGGCCCAGAGCGACGGTGGCGTCACCGCCCCGCCCGCCGCCATCCCGCCATCGGCTCCCCACAGCCGCCAGGCGAGATAGAGCAGAAAGCCCGTGCCGGCGACTCGGATGAGCAGGTCCAATAGGGGCACCCGCGCCACCATCTCCGCCATGCCCAGCCCCGCCAGCAGCAGCAGGGCGGTAAAGCCCAGCGTGGCGCCCGTGACATAGGCCAGCGAGCGGCGGAACCCATGGTGTACCCCGCTGGCCAGCGCCAGACTGTTCACGGGGCCGGGCGTGATGGACGCGACCAGCGCGAAACTGGCCATGGCCAACAGCAGGGCGGGGTCGAGCGTGAACAGGGATGCAATCATGGGGTGGTCTCCGGCCGGACAGGGGTCCGTCCATATCGCCATCCACCGGCCTGCGCGTATTGAAGGAAATTGCCCTGGCCGGGCCTCACCTCAATCCCGGTACTTCTTCCCCGCCTTCACATGATCCTTGGCCCGGAAGGTAACGGCGGTGAATTCCGGCGGCTTGCGCGCCACCCAGTGGATGAAGGCGGCGATGTCGGGATGGGCGCGCAGCGCGTCGAGCGTCGTGTAGCCGCGCGCCAGTTCCTTTTCCGACAGTTCTGCATGGATCTTGCGGTGGCAGACGCGGTGCAGCGGCACGGTCTGCTTGCCGCCCTGGCTGCGCGGGAGTAGATGATGCTCCTCCACGCTGGGACCGGCGATCAGGGGACGCCCACACAGGCCGCATTCGCCCAATGACCTTCCCGCCGGCTTGGCAGGTGCGGGAAGGGGCAGATCGGGCGGCAGAGGTTTCAGGCGGCTCATGATATCTGACAATCTGGACGGCCCCGCCCACCGGTCAAGCCCCTTCCCGCACAGGTTCCCCCATGCCGCGCGTCATCCTGCTGAACAAGCCCTACGACATGCTGTGCCAGTTCACGGATGAAGGCACGTCGGCCCGCACCCTGGCCGAATGTGTGGATGTGCCCGGTGTATATCCGGCCGGGCGGCTGGATCGCGACAGCGAGGGGTTGGTGGTGCTGACCGATGATGGCGGCCTGATCGCCCGCATCAGCCAGCCGCGCCATAAATGGCCCAAGACCTATTGCGTGCAGGTGGAAGGCATCCCCACCGACGCGGCCCTGGATGCCCTGCGCCAGGGGGTGACCCTGAAGGACGGCCCCACCCTGCCTGCGGAAGTGCGCACCATTCCGGAGCCGGAATGGCTGTGGCAGCGCAACCCGCCCGTCCGGTTCCGTCAGGCCATTCCCACCAGCTGGGTAGAGATCGTGCTGCGGGAGGGAAAGAACCGTCAGGTCCGGCGCATGACCGCCGCGGTCGGCTTTCCGACCCTGCGCCTGATCCGCCGGGCCGTGGGCGACTGGACGCTGGACGGTCTGGCGCCAGGTCAGTGGCGAGAAGTGTCCCCGCCCACATCACGCGCCCGCTGAACCCTTCCGCCGGGCTGCATAAAGGCATATGATCGTATCCAATATTGGAAACGATAAGGAAACGCCATCTTGGATCGGCCGCCCGTCAGCAGTCCCGGCGAGGCTCCGCTCTATCAGCGGGTCAAGGACCATGTGGCCGGCCTGATCGGCCGCGGCCAATTGGGGCCGGGCGACCGCGTACCATCGGAGCATGAGCTGGTAAGCCTGTTCCAGGTATCGCGGATGACCGCGAACCGCGCCTTGCGGGAATTGACGGCGGAAGGCTGGCTGTTCCGCATACCCGGCCTGGGCAGCTTCGTCGCCCCGCAGCGCGCGTCCGCCACCGTGCTGGAAATCCCCGACCCGGTAGCCGACGCCATCGCCGGGGGTTCGCGCCACCAACTGGAAACGCTGCTTGCCGGTCCCGCCCGTGCACCCGCCGCTGTCGCCGCCGTCTTCGGCCTGACCGCAGGCACGGCCCTGTTCCGCGGCCGCTGGCGCCACCGGATCGACGGTCAGGCCCTGATGGTGGAAGATCGCTGGATTCTGCCGGCGCTGGCGCCGGAGGCCCCGAATGCCAGCCCATCCATCCTGGTCCCGCATGAACAGGTCGATCATTCCCTGCGCGCCACCCTGCCGCCGCCAGAGATTGCCGACGCCCTGAGCCTGGGGCCGAACAGCGCCTGCCTGCTGATGACACGCACGGCGCGCCTGGGCGGCCGGATCTGCACCTTCTCCGAATTCTGGCTGCCAGGCGATCGCGTCACCCTTGCTGGAACATCGCGACCGGCGGCACAATAATCGTTACGATTTCGGAATAAGGCCAATCAACAAGGAAAAGGGCCGCCCCGTCGCCGGAGCGGCCCTTTCTTCATCAACCGTGGCAAGCGATCAGTGGCCGCCGCCCGACAGGTTCTTCACGATCTCTTCGGTCACCTTCTTGGCGTCGCCCAGCAGCATCATGGTGTTGGGACGGAAGAAGAGTTCGTTTTCGACGCCGGCGTAACCGGCACCCATGGACCGCTTGATGAACAGCACGGTCTTGGCCTTTTCCACATCCAGGATGGGCATGCCGAAGATCGGGCTGGCCGGGTCGGTCTTGGCGGCCGGGTTGGTCACGTCATTGGCGCCGATGACATAGGCCACGTCGGCCTGACCGAAATCACGATTGATCTCGTCCAGTTCGAACACCTCGTCATAGGGCACGTTGGCTTCGGCCAGCAGCACGTTCATGTGGCCGGGCATGCGGCCCGCGACGGGGTGGATGGCGTACTTCACCTCCACGCCTTCCTTCTTCAGCAGGTCGGCCATTTCACGCAGCGCGTGCTGGGCCTGGGCCACGGCCATGCCATAGCCGGGGACCACGATGACCTTGGACGCGTTCTTCATGATGAAGGCCGCATCGTCGGCCGAACCGGCCTTGAAGCTGCGGTCGATGGCGCCCGCACCGCCGGCCGGACCGGCCGCGGCGTCACCGCCGAACCCGCCCAGGATGACGTTGACGATCGATCGGTTCATGCCCTTGCACATGATGTAGGACAGGATGGCGCCCGAAGCGCCGACCAGCGAACCGGTGATGATCAGCAGGTTGTTCTGCAGCGTGAAGCCGATGCCCGCCGCCGCCCAGCCGGAATAGCTGTTCAGCATGGACACGACCACGGGCATGTCGGCTCCGCCGATGGGCAGGATCAAGAGGAAGCCCAGCGCCAGGGCCAGGGCGACGATGACCCAGAACAGCAGCGGCGACTGCGTCAGGCAGAGCAGGACGATCAGCACGACCAGACCGATGCCCAGCGCGGCATTCAGCTGATGCTGGCCGGCGAAGACCAGCGGCTTGCCGCTGACCCGGCCGTCCAGCTTCAGGAAGGCGACGACGGAACCGGTGAAGGTGATGGCGCCGATGGCCACGCCCAGGCTCATCTCGATGATGGAGCCGACATGGATGTCGCCCGGCTTGCCGATATTGAAGCTTTCCGGGGAATAGAAGGCGGCACCGGCCACGAACACGGCGGCCAGACCGACCAGAGAGTGGAAGGCCGCGACCAGCTGCGGCAGCTGCGTCATCTGGATGCGCTTGGCGATGACCACGCCGGCGGCACCGCCGATGGCGATACCGGCCACGATCATGACCAGACGGGTGAATTCCAGCGATTTGCCGGTCAGGGCCGGCAGCGCCACCAGGGTGGTGACGATGGCCAGCGCCATGCCGATCATGCCGAAGCGGTTGCCCGACTGGGCGGTTTCCGGGCTGGACAGGCCGCGTAGGGCCAGGATGAACAGCACACCGGAGGCGAGATAGAGAAGCGATGCGGTGACGAGCATTATGTTTCCTCCCCGATCACTTCTTGGCGGCGCCGGATGGCGCCTTCTTCTTGTACATGGCCAGCATGCGCTGCGTGACCATGAAGCCGCCGAAGATGTTGACGCTGGCCAGCACGATGGCCAGGAAACCCATCAGGGCGGAGAAACCGTTATCGGCGGCACCCGTGGCGATCAGGGCGCCGACGATGATGACCGACGACACGGCGTTGGTCACGGCCATCAGGGGGGAGTGCAGGGCCGGCGTCACCTTCCAGACGACGTAATAGCCGACGAAGCAGGCCAGCACGAAGACGGTCAGCCCGATGACGATGAAGGGCATGCCCCCGGCATTGGCAAGCTGCGCCTCCAGCTGGGCGACGCGTTCGGTAAGCTGCAGCGCGTTGTCATGCGCAGCCTGCAGGTTGTTCAGCAGCTCAGCACCGCTGTCCGCATTGGCAGCAAGGATCATTCGTTCCTCCTCAGGCGGCGGGCTTGTTGAACGACGGATGCACGACGGCGCCGTCACGGGTCAGGCCCGTGCCCTTCACCACATCATCCTCCCAGTTCATCTTCAGCACCTTCGTCTCCTTGTCGACGAAGGGCGTGATGAAGTTCAGCAGGTTCTTGGCGTAAAGGGCGGAGCTGTCGACGGCGATGCGGCTGGGCATATTGATGCGGCCCACGATTTTCACGCCGTACTTCTCCACCACCTGGCCGGCCACGGCCCCTTCGACATTGCCGCCCTGTTCACAGGCCAGATCCACCAGGATCGCCCCCTGCTTCATGGTCTTCAGCATGTCGTCAGTGACCAGGATCGGGGCCTTGCGGCCGGGGATCAGGGCCGTGGTGATGACGATGTCCTGCTTCTTGATCGTCTCTGCGATCAGGGCCGCCTGCTTGGCCTGATATTCCTTGGACATTTCCTTGGCATAGCCGCCGGCCGTCTGCGCCTGCTGGAACTCTTCATCCATGACGGCGACGAAGGTACCCCCCAGGCTTTCCACCTGTTCCTTGGTGGCCGGACGCACGTCGGTGGCCGACACCACGGCTCCCAGGCGCTTGGCCGTGGCGATGGCCTGCAGGCCCGCCACGCCGGCACCCATGACCAGGGCGCGGGCCGGCGGCACGGTACCGGCCGCCGTCATCATCATGGGGAAGGCGCGGCCGAATTCGTTCGCGGCCTCGATCACGGCGCGATAACCGGCCAGGTTCGACTGCGACGACAGGATATCCATGCTCTGCGCGCGGGTGATGCGCGGCATGAACTCCATGGCGAACGCGTCGATCTTGGCGGTGGCATAGGCGGCCACCGTCTCCGGCGCGCCATAGGGCGACAGGGCGGCGATCAGGATGGCACCGGGCTTGATCAGCGCCAGTTCATCGACCTCGCCCTCGCCGGCCGACAGCGGCCGTTGCACCTTCAGCACGATGTCGGCACCCGACAGCGTGGCCGTCACATCCGGGGCCACAGTCGCACCGGCAGCAGCAAAAGCGTCGTCAGTGATGGCAGAGCCCAGGCCGGCGCCCGACTCGACGGTCACCTCGAATCCCAGGCCGATATATTTGCGTACCGTGTCCGGTGTCGCCGCGACGCGCATTTCATGCGCCCGGCGTTCTTTCGGAATGGCGATTTTCATGCGATCCGATTCCCCCTCTTAAGTCCTCGTGCCCGTAAGGCGACCCAGGTGGCCGGGGTTCCTTTAAGGATTATGCCGGCCGTTCATTTTGCATCTGCACGATGACGCATCCGGTAATCTTTGTGAAGCTTTCCGGGGCTGCCTTGTCATGAAGTTGAAGTGACCGACCATCAGGCGGAATGAAGGTACCGGGATCACGGACAGATAATTCCGTTGGCGGTCGCGACGGGCCGGGGGAGCCTTGTTTGCTAACGCCGTTTCACATGCAGAAGATGCCGAAACACGGGCCACCCTTTGCAAGGACTGGAATTTCAGGCTGCGCGCCGGACCGATTTTGTAGTGGAACTACATTCCCACCCTTGCGACCAAGGTCCGGCTTGCCAGGATTCGCGGCAGACTCCCAACGGCAGGCCCGATTTGCCATGCGAAAGCCTGGGGGGGCCCTTGCGCCCAGCCCTTGCGTGCAAAGGACGGACTGGACCCGCCACGCGCTTCCGTCGCACAGTGGCACCAGTCGATTTCCACATTGTCCGGACCCATGACCGAGCCCCAGATCCCCGAAAAGCACCCGCTGGCCGATGCCGCCCGCACCCTGTTCAAGGAACTGACCGACGCGGGCCGCCCCGTCGTGGGCACCGGCATTGGCGAGGGGCGCATTTATCTGCGCGTCGCCGGCCCCGACCATGGCGCCCCGGCCGAATATCGGGGCTATCCCGTCACGGTGCTGACGGACGAGGGGATCAAGCGCTGACCCATCAGCGCTAAACACTTGACCGCGGCTTCCCTCCCCCGCACCCTTCAAACAATTGTTTGAACGAACCATGGGGAGGAAACAATGCCCGTCGCCTTGCAATGCACCGAGTTCGGCCCGCCGGAGAAACTGTCGCTGGCCGAGGTGCCTTCCCTGCCGCTGGCGGCCGGTGAGGTGCGGATTGCCATCAAGGCCGCCGCCCTGAATTTCGCCGACACGCTGATCATCGAGGGCAAGTACCAGGAAAAGCCGCCCTTCCCCTTCACGCCCGGCATGGAATGCGCCGGCATCGTGACAGAGGTCGGCGACGGCGTGCGTCACCTGAAGCTGGGGCAGCGGGTCATGGCCCTGTCGGCCAAGGGCGCCTTCCGCAGCGAAACGGTGGTGGAGGCCGGCGCCGTCCTGCCCATTCCCGATGCCATGGACTTCACCATTGCCGCCAGTTTCCCCGTCGCCTATGGCACCTCGCATCTGGCCCTGACCGACCGGGCGCAGCTGCAGGCGGGGGAGACGCTGCTGGTGCTGGGCGCGTCGGGCGGCGTCGGCCTGACGGCGGTGGAGATCGGCAAGGCCATGGGCGCCCGCGTCATCGCCGCCGCGTCATCGCCGGAAAAGCTGGCGGTGGCGCGGGACCATGGCGCCGATGAGGTGATCGATTACACGGCCGAGGATCTGAAGACCCGGCTGAAGGAGCTGGCGCCCAAGGGCGTGGACGTGGTGTTCGACCCCGTCGGCGGTGATTATTTCGACGCGGCCCTGCGCAACATCGCCTGGTGCGGGCGCATCATCACCATCGGCTACGCGGCGGGCCGCATCCCGCAGGTGCCGGCCAACATTCTGCTGGTGAAGAACTGTGCCGTGCTGGGCCTGTTCTGGGGCAATTACCGCAAGCATAACCCGCAGCGCCTGGGCCAGAGCCTGCTGGAACTGCTGGCCCTTTGGGGTCAGGGCAAGCTGCGCCCCCATGTCTCCCACGCGCTGCCGCTGGCCGACTATGCCAAGGCCCTGCGCCTGCTGTCGGGCCGGCAGGCCACGGGCAAGGTCGTGCTGACGCTGGATTGAGCGGCCGTCAAGCCACGGCCCAGGCCGGCGACCGCCGGCCCGCGCCACATGGCGCGTAAGCCAAGGGCGCGGATGCGCCCGCCCGGCGCCTGAGGGAACAACAAAGCCCCCAAAAACAAAACCGCCGCACCGGTTGCCCGATGCGGCGGTTCCATTTCAGGCTGATGCCCGAAGACTTAGACTTACTGGATCGATTCGCCGTGCAGGGCGATGTCCAGGCCGTCACGCTCGGCTTCCTCGTCGACGCGGACACCGACGATGGCCTTCACGATGAACAGGATGATCGTCGTGACGACGGCCGACCAGATGACCGTGGCGCCGATGCCGTAGATCTGGGTCCAGATCTGACCGACATTGCCTTCCAGGGCACCCAGCGGGCTGGAGGCACCGGTGATGGAGGCCTTGGCGAAGACACCCGTCAGGATGGCGCCGACAATACCGCCCACACCATGCACGCCCCAGACGTCCAGGCTGTCGTCATACTTCAGGGCATGCTTCAGCGAGGTGGAGGCGAAGTAGCAGATGACGCCGGCGGCGACACCGATGGCCAGGGCGCCGTCGACACCGACGAAGCCCGAGGCCGGGGTGATGGCGACCAGACCGGCCACGGCGCCGGAGATGGCACCCAGGACCGACGGCTTGCCCTTCACGCCCCATTCGACGAACAGCCAGGCGAGAGCGGCCGTACCGGTGGCGACCTGCGTCACCAGCATGGCGAAGCCCGCACGGCCGTCGGCGGCCACGGCGGAACCGGCATTGAAGCCGAACCAGCCAACCCACAGCATGGACGCGCCGATCAGCGACAGGACCAGGTTGTGCGGCTTCATGTCCGACGTGCCATAGCCCTTGCGCTTACCAAGGAAGATGGCCGTGACCAGACCGGCCACGCCGGCATTGATATGCACGACCGTACCGCCGGCATAATCCAGCACGCCGTCACCGCCCAGGAAGCCGCCGCCCCAGACCCAGTGACAGACCGGGCTGTAGACCAGCAGCGACCACAGGCCCATGAACAGCAGCAGGGCCGAGAACTTCATGCGGTCTGCGAAGGCGCCCGTGATCAGGGCCGGGGTGATGATGGCGAAGGTCATCTGGAAGGTGACGAACACCGATTCCGGGATCGTCGTGGCCGGCCAGAGCGAACCGACCTCCATTCCCGACAGGAAGGCCTTGGACAGATCGCCGATATAGGCATTGCCCGCCCCGAAGGCCAGGCTGAAGCCGGCGACCACCCACAGCACCGTGACCAGCGCGGTGATGGCGAAGGACTGCATCACCATGGTCAGGACGTTGGGCTTGCGGACCATGCCGCCATAGAACAGCGCCAGACCGGGAATGGTCATGAACAGCACCAGGGCTGTCGAGGTCAGCATCCACGCGGTGTTGCCGGTGTCCAGGGTCGGGGTCGGTGCCGCGTCCTGAGCCAGCGCCACACTCGGGGCCAACGCCAAGCACGCCGCGATAAGGGTCTTCAACATACGATTCATGTGGCTCCCCATTCTTGTGGGCACGGGGCCGACCGGGCCACCGCACACGCCGATGTTCCCTTATTCAAAGTCCGTGCCGCAGCGCAAAGCGGCGGAATCCCTCAGCCTGCCTGTGACCGGAATCCACGCACGCACCCATCAAACCCCCTCCGAACAGGGTAAAATGCATAAATTTTAGGCGATTCCAAATGGGATAAAAACCAGCAATATTCATTTATTTCAAAGTATTACCCCAAAATCCCCCACCCCGTCGGACAGGAATCAGCGGTCAAAAATGTGACAGGCTAAAAAATAGGCAGATCGATTGAGGGCAATGCACGCGCTGGGGACCGGGGGCCGGAGCCCCCTGTCTTCGCCATTTCGCTGCCTGCCCTGCCTGGAAAAGCGGCGGTGCATACGTATCCGGGGATGACCGGAAGGGGCGGCCTGTGCGAGCATCACGCCATCGATACAGCCGCCACGCGAAGCGGCGGCGCATAGCATCAATGGATGGGAGGATCGGGAATTGGTGACCAGTCAGTCCGAACCGCGTCTGGACCGCGATCTGCGGCAGGCGCCGCGCCATGCCCTGGCCCTGGTGCTGGCCGGCGGCCGTGGCAGCCGGCTGAAGCAGCTGACCGACCGGCGCGCCAAGCCGGCGGTGCATTTCGGCGGCAAGTTCCGCATCATCGATTTCGCGCTGTCCAATTGCATCAATTCCGGCTTCCGCCGAATCTCCGTCATCACGCAGTACAAGTCGCATTCCCTGCTGCGGCACCTGCAGCGCGGCTGGAACTTCCTGCGTGGTGAGATCGGCGAATTCATTGATCTGCTGCCCGCCCAGCAGCGCATCAACGAGACCAGCTGGTATCAGGGCACGGCCGACGCCGTGTACCAGAACCTGGACATCCTGCGCTCCCACAAGGCGGAGTTCGTGCTGATCCTGGCCGGCGACCATATCTACAAGATGGATTACGCCAACATGCTGGCCAGCCACATCCGCACAGGCGCGGATGTGACCGTGGGCTGCATCGAGGTGCCGCGCATGGAGGCGACGGGCTTCGGCGTCATGCATGTGGATGACAGCAACCGCATCGTCAGCTTCCTGGAAAAGCCGGCCGACCCGCCCGCCATGCCGGGCAAGCCCGACATGGCCCTGGCTTCCATGGGCATCTACATCTTCAATGCCGATTTCCTGTACGCGCATCTGGAACGCGACGCTGCCGACCAGACCTCCTCGCGCGATTTCGGCAAGGACCTGATCCCCTATCTGGTGCAGACTTCCAAGGTCATGGCCCACCATTTCAGCGACAGCTGCGTGCGCAACCGCGCCATGCCGGGTGTCGCCTACTGGCGTGACGTGGGCACCGTCGATGCCTATTGGGAAGCCAATCTGGACCTGTGCAAGGTCTCGCCCGACCTGGATCTCTATGACCGGGAATGGCCGATCTTCACCTATCAGGAACAGCTGCCCCCGGCGAAGTTCGTCTTCGACGATGATGGACGGCGCGGCATGGCCGTGGACAGCATGGTGTCGGCCGGCTGCATCACCTCAGGTTCCATCGTGCGCCGGTCGCTGCTGTTCAACAAGGTGCGTATCCATTCCTATTGCGAACTGACGGACGCCGTCGTCCTGCCGGAGGTGGAGATCAACCGTAACGCAAGGCTGACCAAGGTGGTCATCGACCGCGGCTGCGTGATCCCCGCCGGTCTGGTGGTGGGTGAGAATCCGGAGGAGGATGCCCGCCGCTTCTACCGGTCCGAAGGTGGCGTCGTCCTGATCACGCAGGAGATGCTGGACAAGCTGGAGGGCTGATACCAGGGCACGCCGGCAAGTGAGGCACCGACTCACAGGCCGGCGGCTGCGGGCGCCAGAAACAAGGCCGGCGACCGCCGCCCGTGCGGCGCAAGCCAAGCCGCCGGATGGCGGCGCCCGGCGCGTGAGGGCGCAAGCGAACAAGGGAAAACAGGATGAAGACCTATCCGGGCAATTTCGTGCTGGACCCGCTGGGCCGGCGGGTCGTCCTGCACGGGGCCACGGCCTTCGCCGCCCTGCACCGGGCGGGTGGGGTCGCGGCCGCCTGCCTGGACCATCTGGCCCCCTTCGTCGTGCCAGGCGTCAGCACGGGCGAGCTGGATGACCGGGTGGAGGCATTCCTGCGGGCCCATGGCGCCATCCCGGCCACGCTGGGTTATCACGGCTATCCCAAATCCTGCTGCATCTCCCCCAACCACGTCGTCAATCACGGCATCCCGTCGGCGCAGACGCGGCTGAAGGATGGGGACATCGTCAATATCGACGTCACCGCCATCGTCGATGGCTGGTACGGCGATACCAGCCGCATGTATCTGGTGGGCACTGTGACGCCCAAGGCCGCGCATCTGGTCCGCACCACCTATGACGGGATGATGGCCGGCATCAGTCAGGTGGCGCCGGGTAAACATCTGGGCGATGTCGGCCACGCTGTGGAGCGCACGGCCAAGGCGGTGGGCTATTCCACGGTCCGCGACTATGTCGGCCATGGCATCGGGCGCGTTTTCCACGACGCGCCCGACGTGCTGCATTTCGGCAAGCCCGGCAAGGGCATGAAGCTGGTACCGGGCATGGTCTTTACCGTGGAGCCGATGTTCAACCAGGGTGGCCCCGGCGTGCGCACCCTGCCCGATGGCTGGACCACCATCACCCGCGACCTGTCGCTGTCGGCGCAGTTCGAACATACGGTCGGCGTGACGGAAGATGGGGTGGAGATCTTCACCCTTTCCCCGGCGGGGCTGCATTGCCCGGTACCGGCCTGACCACGCGACGGGTGGCGGCCAGGCGGCCGAACCGGAGCAGGCACAGCACGGCAGCGACCAGCAGGCCCGCCGCCAGAAAGCCCCTGTGCATCCCGTCCGCCACCTGACCGGGGGAGGCGGCGGCAAGATCGGATGTACCCACAGTCAGCGCAAAGACAGCGCCCAGACAGGCAGCCCCGGTAATCAGGCCCAGATTGCGCGACAGGTTCAACAGGCCGGAGATCAGCCCGCGCCGGTCCGCCGGCTGCCCGCCCATCACGCCGGTATTGTTGGCCGCCTGGAACAGGGCGTAGCCGCTGGTCATCACAGCGATGGGCAGCATATAGCCCGCGACACCCCATTCCACCCGCGACGCGAACAGCAGCAGGCAGCCAACTCCCACACCCGCCATGCCGGCCAGGGTCATCCGGTCGGGGCCGAACCGGTCCACGGCCCGGCCCGCCGGCATCCCGGCCAGGGCGGAGATGCAGGGCCCCGTCGCCAGCACCAGCCCCGTCATCGCCGGGTTCAACCCCAGGACCCGCGTCAGGTAGAAAGGGCCCAGCACCAGCGTCGCCATCATGATGGTGGAAATCAGGATATTGGCGAACAGCCCCCCGCACAGGCCCCCATCCCGGAACAGGGAAAGCTGCAGCAGCGGGCTGGCCGCGCTGACCTGCCGCAGGATGAACAGACCGGCCAGCAGCAGCGTGACCGTCAGCAGCACCGGACCGGTCCCGTCCGCACGCTGTCCGATGGTCATGGACAGGGCATAGGCGGCCAGGGTCGCCGCCAGCAGCAGGGTGCCGAGCAGGTCACCGCCCGCCTGACCGGCCGTACTGCGGCCAGGTGCCGGCACCTGGGTCCGGACCAGCGCCAGCGCTGCCAGACCCAAGGGCACATTGACCAGGAACAGGCCGGGCCAGCCGGCCAGCGCGATGGTGACGCCGCCCAGCGACGGGCCCAGTGCCGTACCCACGGCCGACATGCTGCCCAGCATGCCCATGGCCCGGCCGGTGCGGGCCTTGTCCACCGTGTCGCCCACCAGGGCCATGGACATGGACATCATCATGGCCGCCCCCAACCCCTGCAGCGCCCGCGCCGCGATCAGCGCCGTCAGCGACGGCGCCAGCCCGCACAGGGCCGATGCCAGGGTGAAAAGCCCGATGCCCGTCAGCAGCAGGCGGCGCCGGCCAATCCGGTCGCCCAGGCGGCCCGCGCTGACGATCAGGGTGGTGGTGGCCAGGAGATAGGCCAGCACCACCCATTGCACCTGAGCGAACGGCACCGCGAAGGCCTGCGCCAGGGTCGGCAGCCCGACATTGGCGATACTGGTACCCAGCGATGACAGCAGGATGGACAGCGACAGGGCGGGCAGGACCCACCGTCCGCCCGGATTACCCGACACTTCCACTTGTTCACCTTGGCCCGCCATTGTCCGCTCCGCTGCTGGTTCTTCGACGTGATGACGCTACGGGGCAGTCTGATGTGGCGGAAGGCGCAGCAGTCACACTATATTCGTGCATGAAACGCCATATATGCCGGGCCCCATGAATCCGCCTGACCTGAACCTGCTGGTCACCCTGGACGTGTTGCTGGCGGAAGGCAGCGTGGCCAGGGCCGCCCGCCGCCTTCGGCTCAGCCCGTCGGCCATGAGCCGGGCCCTGGCCCGACTGCGCGAGGCGACGGGCGACCCGTTGCTGGTGCGGGCGGGCCGCGGCCTGGTCCCCACGCCGCGCGCGCTGGAGCTGCGCGAACAGGTGGGCGCCATCGTCGATCAGGCGCGGGCCGCCCTGCGCCCGGCTGCCACGCTGGACCTGTCCCGCCTGGACCGCATCTTCACCCTGCGGGCCAGCGAAGGTTTCGTGGAAACGTTCGGTGCGCCCCTGATCACGCGCGTGGCGGCCCTGGCCCCCGGTGTACGCCTGCGCTTCATGGCCAAGCCGGAACGGGACAGCGCCCAGTTGCGCGACGGTACGGTCGATCTGGAAACCGGCGTGGTGGGGTCGGACACGGGCCCCGAACTGCGGGTGCAGTCCCTGTTCCGCGACCATTTCATCGGCGTGGTCCGCGCCGGTCACCCGTTGCTGGACGGGCCGGTGACGGCGACGGCTTATGCGGCGGCGCCCCATGTCGCCGTAACACGGGCGCGGCCGGACCCAGGCCCGGTCGACCGGGCGTTGCTGGCCTTGGGACTGGAACGCCGGGTAGCGGCCTATGTGGCCGGCTATGCAGGCGCCCTGGCCGTTGCGCGCGGCAGCGACCTGGTGGCAACCGTATCCGACCGGCACACGGCCGCGCTGCGGGCCGGCATGGCCACGTTCGACCTGCCCATCCCTATCCCGTCGGTCAGCGTCTCGCTGCTGTGGCATCCGCGTCTGGATGCCGATCCCGCCCATCGCTGGCTGCGCGGGCTGGTGCGCGCCGTCTGCGCCGGCGATATCTGGGGCGACGACCCCCTTGCTGAAAGCGGCGGATACGTTCACTCATAGAGTGCGGCCCGTCACCCCCGATCAACCATCCCGGACCCCATCATGCGCGTTCTTTTCGTCACGTCGGAATGCCTGCCCTATGTGAAGACCGGGGGGCTGGGCGATGTCGCCGGCGCGCTGCCCGCGGCCCTGCGGGAAGTGGGCGTGGATGTGCGCATGCT
Source organism: Hydrogenophaga intermedia (assembly GCA_943371025.1). Classification (GTDB taxonomy): domain Bacteria; phylum Pseudomonadota; class Alphaproteobacteria; order Azospirillales; family Azospirillaceae; genus Niveispirillum. Next base: position 71,013 of record CALRTC020000002.1, on the reverse strand, counting down.
GCTGCCGGGCTATCCGGGCGTGCTGGAACGGCTGGAAAATACCAAGGTGCTGCGCGATCTGCGCGGCCTGCCGGGCCTGCCTTCGGCCTCTCCAGCCCGGCTGGTGTCGGGACGCGGGGTGGATGGCGGCACCGTCTATGCGCTGGACATTCCCAGCTTCTTCGGCCGCAAGGGCAATCCCTATCTGGGGCCGGATGGCAAGGACTGGTCCGACAATCACCTGCGCTTCGCGGCCCTGGGCCGGGTGGCGGCCCTGATCGGGCTGGCCGGCGATGGCGGGACGGGGCGGGCCGCCTGGAAGCCCGACGTGCTGCACGGCCATGACTGGCAGGCGGGCCTGGCGGCGGCCCATCTGCATTTCCCGCTCTGGCCGCTGGCTGGGGCAAAGCGACCGGGCACGGTCTTCACCATCCATAATCTGGCCTTCCAGGGCCTGTTCCCGGCCGACACCGTGCCGACCCTGGGCCTGCCCTGGGACGGGTTCACGCCGCAGGGCTTCGAATTCTACAGCCAGCTTTCCTTCCTGAAGGCGGGGCTGGTCTATTCGGACCGGCTGACCACGGTCAGCCCCACCTATGCCACCGAAATCCAGGGGGAGATTTTCGGCTTCGGCATGGATGGGCTGCTGCGCGCCCGCGCCGACGTGCTGGACGGCATTCTGAACGGCATCGACACGAAGGCCTGGGACCCGGCCGGCGACCCGCAGATCAGTGCCCATTACGATGCGGGCAGCCTGCCCGCCAAGGAAGCCAACAAGGCCGACCTGCAACGCGCCTTCGGCCTGTCACCCGATATCCACGCGCCCTTGTTCGGGATTGTCAGCCGCCTGACCGACCAGAAGGGCATCGACCTTGTGGTCCAGGCCATCCCGCATCTGATGGCGCGGGGCGCACAGCTGGCCGTGCTGGGCACGGGCACGGCGTCGCTGGAACAGGCGCTGGCCGGGGCGGCGCGGCATTATCCCGGTCGCGTCGGGCTGGTGCTGGGCTATGACGAGGCCTTGTCCCACCGGTTGCAGGCGGGCGTGGATGTGCTGATGGTGCCGTCGCGCTTCGAGCCCTGCGGCCTGACCCAGATGTATGCCCTGCGCTACGGTACCCTGCCGCTGGTCAGCCGCGTGGGCGGGCTGGCCGATACCGTGACCGATTGCACCGACGATGCCCTGACCGACGGCACGGCCACCGGCTTCACTTTCGGCCCCGTCACGGTGCCGGCCCTGCTGAACGCCATCGACCGGGCGCTGGCGCTGCATCCGCAGACCGACCGCTGGCGCCGCGTGCAGAAATCGGCCATGGCGCGCGACGTATCCTGGGCCGCGTCCGCCCGCCATTATGTCGATACCTACAGGGCGGCCATGGCCGCCGCGGACCCGTCGGGCACCCCGTCCAGCTGAACGGCATCCGTCAGCAGCGGCGCCAGTTCCGGGCCCACCGCCGCCCCCGAAGGCCACAGGCCGATCCGGGGCGGGTCCGGCCGGCGCCGGGCCATTTCCAGCAGCGGCCGTAATTCAAACCGGAACAGGGACGGGGCCCCGTCCAGCACGATCAGCCCTGGCCGCACGCCCGCGAACAGCGCCAGGAGTGCGGCCGCCCGCCGCTTCTTCCAGGACCAGTCGGCACGGTTGCCATCGGCGTCCAGCATGACCTCCGGCGCCTCATCCCGCACCCAGGCCGGTGGCAGCGGCGCCAGCGTGACCCCGTCGGGCACGGCACCCGGCGGCGGCAGACCACCCCAGGCCAGCAGCACACCCTGTCCCCCCATCTGCTGCCCCGCCGCCGCCAGCCGGGCGGCCAGTTCCAGCCGCGCCGCCGCCTGATCAGGCCGCATCGGCTGTGCGCGAAACAGGATGGCGTGGGGGTAGCAGGTCACGGACAATGGTCGCAGGCCGGTGATAGGACAGATGGCAGGGCTGGACAGACGGGAATGGTTGGGGTCCACTATGACCACAAGGTACCACAAAAGAACAGGTACCGCAGGGAGGGTGGATTGAGCGCCGATCTGACCACGCAGGTAGAGGCATTGCGCCGCCTCCCCCTGTTTGCCGCCATTGAATTGTCGAAACTGAAACTGCTGGCCTTCACCAGCGAGGTGGTGCGCTTTGCCGATGGCCAAGCGCTTTTCGCGCAGGAGGAGCCGTCGGTCGCCGCCTTCGTCCTGTTGTCGGGCCGCATCGACGTGGAAATCGCCACGGCCGGCGGAACGATGCCGCTGAGCAGCCTGAACGGTTCCGGCATCGTGGGTGAGGTCGGCGTGCTGTGTGACCGGCCGCGCATGGCCACGGCGCGGGCGGTCGGCGACGTGGTGACGCTGCGCATCAACCGTGACGCCTTTTTCCGGCTGATCGACGAATTCCCGCAGATGGCCGTCTGCATCCTGCGGGATGTCGCCATGCGCCTGGACTTCACCACCCGGGAACTGGCCCGCGCCAGAAGCTGAACCCGCATCGGTGACAAGGGCCGCTATGCCGTGCGGAGGGCTTCCTGCCGCCACAATTCTTTGGCATAAGGCGCAGTGAACATGATTCAAGATCGGGAAACACCCCATGGCCCGTCTGATCCGCCTGCTGCCGCTGGCCCTGCCCCTGTTCCTGGCTGCCTGTTCCACCAACCCCGTCACCGGCGACCGGCAATTGACGGGGCTGATGCCCCCTGAAAAGGAAGCCGCGATCGGCGCCCAGCAGCATCCGGAGATGCTGCGCGAATTCGGTGGCCGGTATGAGGATGCGAAGCTGCAGGCCTATGTCGACCGGCTGGGCCAGACACTGGCCGCCAGGACGGAGGTGCCGGGCACCCGCTACACCTTCACCGTCCTGGACAGCCCCATCGTCAACGCCTTCGCCCTGCCCGGCGGCTATGTCTATGTCAGCCGCGGCCTGATGGCGCTGGCCAGCAGCGAGGCGGAACTGGCCGGCGTCGTGGGGCACGAGATCGGCCATGTCACAGCCCGCCATGCCGCCGACCGCTATGGACGCGGCGTGCTGGCCCAGGGTGGGGCCGCCATCGCCGGCATCTTTCTGGGACAGGGTGCGGGCCAGATCGCGCAGAAGGGGGCAGAGGCGGCTTTGGCCAGCTTTTCCCGCGGGCAGGAGCTGCAGGCCGACAATCTGGGCATCCGCTACATGACGGCCGCCAATTACGATCCGCGCGAAATGGCGGGTTTCCTGGCCAGCATGGGCCGGCATGCGCAGCTGGAGGCGCTTCTGGCCGGGCAGCCGGGTAAGGCCGACCAGTTCTCCTATCTTCAGACCCATCCGCCCACGGGCGACCGGGCTGAACGCGCGGCGGCGGTGGCATCACAGATGCCGTCGGCCCATTTCCTGGTCAATCAGGATGCGTATCTGAAGGCCATCGACGGCATGATCTATGGCGACAGTCCCGATCATGGCCTGGTGCGCGGCCGGGTCTTTGCCCATCCGGGCCTGGGCATCCGGTTCGAGGTGCCCGACGGCTTCCGGCTGCTGAACGGGGAACAGGCTGTCATCGCCCTGGGCCCCGACGACGCCCAGATCGTCTATTCGCAGGGGCAGGCCCAGGGCGCCTTCAGTGCGGCCGACTATATCGCCAATGTCTGGGCCAATGGCACAGCACTCACCGATCTGCGGCCATTGACCATCGATGGCCTGCCGGCGGCGACGGCGGTGACCCGCCTGTCCGGGAAGGACGGCCCTGTCTTTGCCCGTCTGGTCGCCATCGTGTCGGGGCCGGGACGGTATCACCGCCTGCTGTTCCTTTGCCCGCTTTCCACCGCCGACCGGTACATGGCGGGCTTCCAGGCCACGGCCCAGGGCTTCCGCCGCCTGAAGCCGGAGGAAAAGGCAGGCCTGAAGCCCTATCGCCTGAAGGTGGTGCAGGTGAAGCCCGGCCAGAAGGTGGCCGACTTCGTGGCCGCCATGCCGTTGAAGGATCACGCGGAGGAGCGGTTCCGCGTGCTGAACAACATCCCGCCCGGGACGGAACCCCGGCCCGGCATCTGGGTGAAGACCATTCAGGAAGGATAGGGCGGGTCCGATTGTTGCCGCCATCCTCGTCTCTCCTGTACGGTTCCCCATCATGAAGACATTGCTGACCCTGCCCCAATGCGAGGAGACCACGGCGCGCAAGGGCCGCTGGCGCCTGCCGATCACGGTGGTGATGACTGCCGGATTCGGCGGGCTGATGCTGGTTGCGGTCGCGTCTGTCTTCTGGCTGGGTGTGCAGACATCGGGCAAGAACACCTACAACCTGCTGACCGACAAGGCCGAGCTGGCCATGAACCTGGCGGAGGCGAAGGTTCGCGCGCAGCTGGACCCCGCCCGCAACCAGGTCGAATATCTGACCGGCATCCTGTCCGGCGGGGATTACGACATCCATGATGCCAACCGGCTGGAATCGCTGCTGCGCGGCACCTTGGCCGCCACGCCACAGGTGGCGGGCGTGGGTTTTCTGCGCGCCGATGACGGCCGCCTGCTGGGCTCCGCCCGGGTCGGCGACATGGAATCGGCCTTCGCCATGGACAGGGTGAAGGACGCCGGCCAGATTCTGGACGATGTGCTGAAAAGCGGGTCGGCCCACTGGATGGACCCGATCTGGGCGGACGAGATCGAAACCACGATCATGCCGGTGCAGGCGCCGTTGCGCCGGGCGGATGGCAAGTTCTTAGGCGCCGTCATGTCGGCCGTGGGCTTCAACGGCCTGTCCCGCTTCCTGCGCGATGCGGACAAGGATACGGAGCTGTTGAGTTTCATCCTGTTCGACGATCATTACGTCCTGGCCCATCCCGATCTGGCGGAACGCAAGTTCGACTTCTCCAAGGTGAAGGGACGCCCGCCCCTGCCGACGCTGGAGGAGGTGGGCGATCCCGTCGCCGCATCCATCTGGTCCATGATCGGCCCCGACGGGGTGGGCACGCCCCTGGCGAAATGGAACGCCGGCAAGCAGGTCGACAGCCGCCTGAACGAACGGCGCAGCGATGTGCAGATCCGCGAGGCCACGGTCGGTGGCGTCAGCTATTTCTATCTGCTGCGCAGCATCAGCGACTATGGCCAGCATCCCTTCACCCTGGTCGTCGCCATGCGGACGGAAGATGTGGACCGTGAGATCGAACGGTTCCAGCATCTGCTGGTCGTCGGATTCGGTATCCTGGTCGTGTCAGTTCTGATCGCCATGGGGCTGGGCAAGATGATCAGCCGGCGCATCCGCCTGCTGTCAGGCGCCGCCGTGGCCCTGCGCGATCTGGACTTCCAGAACGTCCCCCGCCTGCCCGACAGCCGGTTCCGGGAGGTGGCGGACGCCGCCGCCGCCTTCAACGCCATGGTCAGCGGCCTGCGCTGGTTCGAAACCTATGTGCCGAAATCCCTGGTCCTGCGCCTGATCCGCCGCGACGGCGCCCAGGCAGAGATCCCGTCGGAGGAACGCGAAGTCACCGTCCTGTTCACCGACATCAAGGGTTTCTCCGCCATGGCGGAGAAGATGTCGCCACAGGACACGGCCGAATGGCTGAACCGCCATTTCACCCGCATCGCTGCCTGTATTGAGGCGGAAGGCGGCACGGTGGACAAGTTCATCGGCGATGCCGTCATGGCCTTCTGGGGCGCGCCCGACGAACAGCCCGACCATGCCGCCCGCGCTCTGCGCGCCGCCCACGCCATCGCCAGCGTCGTGCAGGAGGAGGCGGACGAGGCCAAGGCCGCCGGTCTGCCGCCCGTCTGCCTGCGCGTCGGCGTGCATTCCGGCCCCGTCATTGTCGGCAATATCGGCGCCACCAACCGCATCAACTACACCATCGTCGGCGACACCGTGAACACGGCCGCCCGGCTGGAAGCGCTGGGTGGCGAGCTGATGGGCGATGAATGCTATGTCGTGCTGGTCAGCGACGATACCGTGAGGGCCGCTGGTTCCTGCACCGTCGACATGCCGCTGACGGAAATCGGCGCCTTCTCCCTGCGCGGCCGGGTGTCACTGGTGGATGTCTGGCGGCTGGTCATCCCCGGATGACCGGGCGGGCGTGACCGGATGGGGGGCGCCGAACCGGTTTCGGCCCGCACATGACAAACGTGTAAATTCTGTGGCAGGTGCCGCTTAAGCCATTGAGTTTTAGCGCAAATTCATCCAGCCTTCCGGTGTGTGAACCGGCTGCGGAGGGTGGCGCATGGGCGCTGGGGGCTGGCGGTTATGGCCGGCAGAGGCTTTGCGGACGGTCATCGACCTGTTCCTGCCGGCATCGCTGCGCCAGCCCGGCGTGGACGAGAAGGAATTGCTGCGCGCCCGCGCCTTCATCCGCATCACCGAACTGATTCTGGCCGGCATCCTGGTCCTTTATGTCATCTGGAGCATCGATCACGGTCCCTTCGCTCCGCCCAGCCTGGCCTGGGCCGCCTATGCGGCGCTGATGACGGGCAATCTGCTGCTGGTGCGCCAGACCGGCCGGTTCCATGAGGTGACGATCGCCAACAATCTGGGCGGGCTGCTGATGATCGGCACCCTGCTGCATTATACCGGCGGCATCGCCTCTCCCCTGCTGGTGCTGTTCTTCACCGGGCTGGCCACGACGGGGAATTTTGGTGGCAACAAGGCCATCCTGATCTTCTTTTCCGGCTTTCTGGGCGTGGTCGGTTCCACCTATGCCTGGCAGATCTATACCGGTGACCATGGCCCCGACATCCACAGCCGATTCGGCTTCCTGCTGACGGCCCTGCTGTTGCTGGTGCTGGCCAATCTGTCGGCGCAGTCGGCCCGCAGCAAGACACGCCGCATGCTGCAAAAGGCGCGCGACGCCGCCATTGACGGCCAGCGCCGGGCCGAACAGGCGCAGGCCGCGGCGGAGAAGGCGCTGGTCGACCTGCGCGAGGCGCAGGCCCAGATGATCTTGCAGGAAAAGATGGCCAGCCTGGGCAGCTTGGTGGCCGGCGTCGCGCATGAGGTGGCGACCCCCGTGGGGCTGACCGTCACCGGCGCCTCGCAGTTGCGGACAGAGACGGCGCAGGTTCTGGCAGACGCTGCGGCCGGCCGGCTGCGGCGCAGCACCTTTGACGATTATCTGACGCTGGTGGACGAACTGGCGACGCTGATCGAAAAGAACGCCACGCGCGCCGCCCAGTTGATCCAGTCCTTCAAGGAAGTGGCCGTCGACCAGTCCTCCGACGCCCGTCGCCCCTTCGAACTGGGCCCCTATGTCGCGGAGATTGTGTCCAGCCTGTCGCCCCGCATCCGCCATGCCGGACACAAGGTGGAACTGGACATTCCCGACAGGGTCGAGGTGGATGGCTATCCGGGGGCCATGGCCCAGGTTGTCACCAACCTGATCATCAATTCCATCATGCATGGCTACCCCGACGACCGCCATGGCACCCTGCGCCTGTCGGTCCGGCTGCTGCCGGGAGATCGGGTGGAGATGACCTACAGCGACGATGGCGCCGGCATCCCCCGCGCGCTATGGCCCCGCATCTTCGAACCGTTCTTCACGACCAAAAGGGGGATGGGCGGATCGGGGCTGGGGCTGCATCTTCTCTACAATATCGTCACCGTGCGCATGGGGGGGACAGTGCGGGTTGCTGCCGCGGACGGGGGCGGGGCCCAGTTCGTCCTGGAATTCCCGCGCGTCAGCCCCGCGCGCATGCGCGAACCCGATGGCCCAGCCGATGACGGCACGGGCGATATTGACGCAGGGCAATAATACCGGGATGCGGCGGCTGTCATAGACCCGTTGCTTGCGCCCCGCCATCCGTTCCGCCTAATCTCTATGTCGGAACGCCATAGTCCGGAGAAGAGTGCCGGGCAGCACGTTTGAGGAGAGGAAGCATGGTCGAAGTGGTAATTGCCGGTGCGGCCCGCACCCCCATCGGCGCCTTCAACGGCGCGTTGGGCAGCGTGCCCGCCCACAAGCTGGGTGAGGTCGCCATCCGCGCCGCGCTGGAACGCGCCAAGACCGACGCGGCCGAAGTGAACGAGGTGGTGCTGGGCCATGTGCTGGCCGCCGCGCAGGGCCAGGGCCCGGCCCGTCAGGCCGCCGTCAATGCTGGCATCCCCGCCGGCCGCACCGCCTATTCCATCAATCAGATCTGCGGTTCGGGCCTGCGCGCCGTGGCCCTGGGCTATCAGGGCATCAAGCTGGGCGATGCCGACATCATCGTCGCCGGCGGCCAGGAAAGCATGAGCCTGTCGTCCCACGCCATGTATCTGCGTGGCGGCACGAAGATGGGCGATGCCGCCATGATCGACACCATGATCAAGGACGGCCTCTGGGACGCCTTCAACAACTACCATATGGGCCAGACGGCCGAGAATGTGGCCGCCAAGTGGGGTATCACCCGCGAGGAGCAGGACGCGTTCGCCGCCGGTTCGCAGAACAAGGCCGAAGCCGCCCAGAAGGAAGGCCGGTTCGCCGCGGAGATCGCCGCCGTCACCGTGGCCGGCCGCAAGGGTGACGTCATCGTCGACACCGACGAATATCCCAAGCATGGCACCACCATCGACACCCTGGCCAAGCTGCGCCCAGCCTTCAAGAAGGATGGCACGGTCACGGCCGGCAATGCGTCGGGCATCAATGATGGTGCCGCCGCCCTGGTCCTGATGTCCGCCGACAATGCCGCCAAGCGCGGCGTGGCCCCGCTGGCCCGCATCGCCGCCTGGGCGACGGCCGGCGTCGATCCGGCCATCATGGGTTCCGGCCCGATCCCGGCCACGCGCGAAGCGCTGCGCAAGGCCGGCTGGTCCATCGACCAGCTGGACCTGATCGAAGCCAACGAGGCGTTCGCCGCCCAGGCCATCGCCGTCAACCGCGATCTGGGCTGGGACACGGCCAAGGTCAATGTCAATGGCGGCGCCATCGCGCTGGGCCATCCGATCGGCGCGTCGGGTGCGCGCGTGCTGGTCACCCTGCTGCACGAAATGGTGCGCCGCGACGCCAAGAAGGGTCTGGCGACGCTGTGCATCGGCGGCGGCATGGGCGTCGCTCTCTGCGTCGAACGCGACTGACGCCGAAGACCGAACGGGGGTGCCAGTCACCCCCGTTCGCATTTTACGCATGTATTTCAAAGGCCCTATGGCCGCAACAATGGGGGAAACTATGGCACGCGTTGCATTGGTCACTGGTGGCACCCGCGGCATCGGCGAGGCGATTTCCGTCGCGCTGAAGGATGCCGGCTATATCGTCGCCGCCAATTACGGTGGTAATGACGAAGCCGCCCGCGAATTCACCGAACGCACGGGCATCAAGGCCTACAAGTTCGACGTGTCGGACTTCGAGGCGGTGAAGGCGGCCGTCGCCCAGATCACGGCCGATCTAGGCCCGATTGAAGTGCTGGTCAACAATGCCGGCATCACCCGTGACGGCGTCATGCACCGCATGAATTTCGAGCAGTGGAACGCCGTCATCCAGACCAATCTGGCCAGCTGCTTCAACACCTGCCGTGCCGTCATCGACAGCATGCGGGAGCGCAATTTCGGCCGCATCGTCAATATCGGCTCGATCAACGGTCAGGCCGGCCAGTATGGCCAGGTGAACTATGCCGCCGCCAAGTCGGGCATCCATGGCTTCACCAAGGCACTGGCCCAGGAAGGGGCGGCCAAGGGCATCACCGTGAACGCCATCGCGCCCGGCTATATCGACACGGACATGGTCCGCGCCGTGCCGCCCAACGTGCTGGAAAAGATCGTCGCCAAGGTGCCGGTCGGCCGTCTGGGCAAGGCCAGCGAGATCGCGCGCGGCGTGCTGTTCCTGGTGGGTGACGAAGCCGGCTTCATCACCGGCTCGACCCTGTCAATCAATGGCGGTCAGCACATGTATTGATCCGCACCTGTGCGGACATGCTGGGGCGGGCGCCGACAACGGCGCCCGCCCTTTGCTTTATCGGGCCCTACGCCCCCGCCTTCCCCAATTCCTCCATCCGCTTCAGCAGTCGATCGCGCCGGTCTGCCGGCATGTTCTCCACCATGCCGATCAGCGTGTCGGCATTGGGGCCCAGGCCGGCGAAACCCAGGACGTTGCGCTTGAAGGCGCGCACCCCGTGGGAGAAGTAGAACAGCCGGTACATGATGGCCGGCATGCCCATGGTGACGATGCAGCGCGTGCTGCGCCCGGCCAGCCGGCGGGGGCTGGCAAAGCCCCTGGCCGGATCGGTCAGCAGGAAGGATGGCCGCGCCACCTGTTCCAGGAATCCCTTCATCAGCGCCGGCACATCGCCCAGCCAGAGCGGAAACAGGAAGACCAGATGGCTGGCGCTTTCGATGGCGGCCTGGGCGGCCTGGATGTCGGGCGGCGGCTCCTCCTCCTCCCACTGCTTCTTGGAGCGGATCAGGGTGAAATTGAGCGCGTTCAGCCGCAGCAGCTCGGCATTGTGCCCGCCCGCCGCCGCCCCATCCAGATAGGCGTCGGCCAGATCGTCCAGAAGATGGCCATTGCCCGCGTCGGGATGGCCGTGGATCAGGGTGATGGTCGCCATGTTGGAAATCCCCTCCGTCCCCAGATGGTCCCAGGATAGGATCACGCAGCGCCGGCTTCCTTGATGCGGGTCAACCGGCGGCTTTCATCATCCTCCCCTTTGGCCGGAAACACCATGCCCCCTGTCCCCCTGACCCATCCCCGCGTCGGCGTCGGCTGTCTGGTCTGGAAAGGCGATCTGGTGCTGCTGATCCGGCGGGGCAAGCCGCCGGGCCTTGGCGAATGGTCCCTGCCCGGCGGGTCCCAGGAGCTGGGGGAGACGCTGTTTGAGGCGGCGGAGCGGGAGGTGCGGGAAGAAACGGGCGTCACGGCACGGGCCCGCTCCGTGCTGACGGCCGTGGACGGCATCACCCGCGATGCCGATGGCACCTTGCTGTTCCACTACACGATCGTGGATGTGGAAGCGGACTGGATCGTGGGGCAACCGGTACCCGGCGACGACGCGCTCGACGCGCGCTGGGCAACGCAGGCGGAGGCCGAGGCGCTGGTGGCCTGGGCCCCGCTGAAACAGGTGCTGCGGATGGCCTTCGACAAGCAACGGGCGGGGTGAACAACCCCGCGCCCGCCACAGCCTCAATGGCTCAACACCTGCCCCAGGAAGGCGCGGGTGCGTTCATTCTGCGGGTTGTCGAAGAACTGGTCGGGCGGGGCCATCTCCACCACCTCGCCCTTGTCCATGAACACAACGCGGTCGGCCATGCGGCGGGCAAAGCCCATCTCATGCGTCACCACCAGCATGGTCATGCCCGACGCCGCCAGATCGGTCATCACGTCCAGCACTTCCTTGACCATCTCGGGGTCCAAGGCACTGGTCGGCTCGTCAAACAGCATGATGGACGGGTCCATGCACAGCGCGCGGGCAATGGCCACGCGCTGCTGCTGCCCACCCGAAAGCTGGCCCGGATATTTCAGCGCCTGATCGGGAATGCGCACGCGTTCCAGCAGCTGGCGGGCCTTGGCTTCGGCTTCCGCGCGCGGCTGCTTCTTCACCCACATGGGTGCCAGGATGCAGTTTTCCAGCACGGTCAGGTGCGGGAACAGGTTGAACTGCTGGAACACCATGCCGACATCGCGGCGGATGGCTTCCACATGGTGCACGTCATCGTCCAGCGGCACGCCCTTGACGATGATCTCCCCCGCCTGATGCTCCTCCAGCCGGTTGATGCAGCGGATCGTGGTGGACTTGCCCGAACCCGACGGGCCGCAGATGACGATCCGCTCCCCCTTCTTCACAGACAGGTTCACATCGCGCAGCACATGGAAGGCGCCATACCATTTATTGACGCCACGCAGTTCGATAATGGGTTCCGTGGTCATTCGCTAAACTCCGTGTCGATATCGCGCGCGGCGTGAAGAATACGGTCGATGATGATGCCGGTGGGGATGGGGCGGTAGATCAGGAGATAAGCGTCAACGGGCAGGACGCGGGTCTCTTCCCCCAATTCCCGCCGCCGGCGGCCCAGTCCGGGAAAGCCAACGCAACGGGCAGCTGCCTGATGGATGCGGGAAAGCATCCGGTCGGCGGCAAGGGGGCGGTCGGCCGCGATATGGCACCAGATGTCCAGCGCATCGGCCTCGGCAAGGGCACTGAACTCATAATTCGCCATAAAGCCGCTTTCGGGCGTCCGCCAGCATTTTCTCCAAAGGGATGTGCCCGACGCTGCCGCTGTCGATGCCCTTCTGGATATCCCGGCGCAGGGCTTCCAGCTTTTCCTGGCGGCGGCGTGCGGCTTCTGTGCGCTCTTCGTCCGTCAAGGTCTCGACTGGCCGGGTCATGGCATCCCTCCAGGGCGTGAGGCGGATGGGGGCTTACAGCCTATCACCGCCGCCTCCCCTGCCCAAGGACGGTCTCCAGATAGCGGCTGTAGCGGGACAGCGCGTAGCAGAAGACCAGATAGATCACGCCCACGAACAGATAGGCTTCCTTGTAGAAGCCGCGCCAGGCCGGGTCGGTCAGGGCCGACTTGGCCGTGGACAGCAGGTCCAGCAGGCCGATGACGATGACCAGACTGGTATCCTTGAAGGTGGAGATGAAGGAATTCACCAGCGGCGGGATCACCAGGGCCAGGGCCTGGGGCAGGATGATCAGGCGCTGGCGCTGCCAGTAACCCAGACCCAGGGCCTTGGCCGCCTCCACCTGCCCCTTGGGGATGGCCTGCAGGCCGGCGCGCACCACCTCTGCCACATAAGCGGCGGAGAACAGGATGATGCCGATCTGGGCACGCAGCAGCTTGTCAATGGACACATCCGCCGGCAGGAACAGCGGCAGCATGACCGAGGCCATGAACAGGATGGAAATCAGCGGCACGCCGCGCACCAGCTCGATATAGACAACCGAGAGGGAGCGCATCACCGGCAGTTCCGACGTGCGGCCCAGCGCCAGCAGCACGCCCAGCGGGAAGCTGGCCACCAGCCCCACGACGGACAAGGCCAAGGTCAGCGGCAGGCCGCCCCACAAACCTGTGGGCACGAAATCCAGGCCCAGGATGCCGCCGAACATCATCAGGGCGGCAAAGCCCAGCCCCGCCCCCCAGATATAGAGCAGCGCCCGGCTCCAGAAACGCCGGTCGGCGGACACGACCAGCATGGCGATGATGGCCAGCATGGCCAGCGTCGGCCGCCAATGCTGATCGCCCGGGAAGGTGCCGAACAGGATGAAGCGCCATTTCTCCGCCAGGAAGGCCCAGCAGGCGCCGCCCGCCGTGCGGCAGGCAGCGGCATCACCCGACCAGCTGGCCTTGACCAGCGCCCAGTCGATGATGCCGGGGATCATCCGGACCAGCAGATAGAAGATCAGGGCGGTCAGCAGGCTGTTGTACCAGGTGGAAAACAGATTGGCGCGCATCCAGGCCACCGGCCCCTGGTTGGGGCGGATGGGGGCGGTGCGTGCCGTGCTTTGGGTATCGGTCGCCGTCATCTCACCGCTCCACCAGCGCCACGCGGCGATTATACCAGTTCATGAAGAAGGACAGGCTGAGGCTGATCAGCAGATAGGCCGCCATGATCGACAACACGCCCTCCACCGCCTGGCCCGTCTGGTTGATGGTGGTATTGGCGATGGAGACGAAGTCCGGGAAGCCGATGGCGACCGCCAGCGAGCTGTTCTTGGTCAGATTCAGATATTGGCTGGTCGTGGGCGGGATGATGACGCGCAGCGCCTGCGGCAGCACCACCAGCCGCAGCAACTGCCCACGCGTCAGGCCCAGCGCCGTCGCCGCCTCCGTCTGCCCCTTGGGCACAGCCAGAATGCCGCTGCGCACGATCTCGCCGATGAAGGTCGCGGTATAAACCACCAGACCGAACAGCAGGGCCGCGAATTCCGGGGTCAGCGTCATGCCGCCCTTGAAATTGAAGCCTTGCAGCACCGGCACATCAATGGCCCCGCCACCACCTGCCAGAAGCACCAGGGCCGGCAGCCCGACGATCAGGCCCAGCCCGACGGGCAGCATGGGCAGGCGTTTGCCTGTTTCCGTCTGCCGCTTACGGTTCCAGGCGGACACGGCCAGCGTGGCAATGATGCCCAGCGCGAACAGCACGGCGATCCAGGACCAGATGGGGTCATCGGCCGGGGCCGGCAGTTTCAGCCCGCGGTTGGACAGGAACACGCCCGGCAGCGGCTGCAACGCCTGCCGCGGTCCCGGCAACCCTTCGGTCAGCAGCCCGTACCAGAGGAAAAGCTGCAACAGCAGCGGCACATTGCGCACCGTCTCCACATAGAAGGCGGCGATGCGCGCCACCAGCCAGTTGGATGACAGCCGCGCGATGCCCAGCACCACGCCCAGCACCGTGGCCAGCACAATGCCGATACCCGACACTTTCAGCGTGTTCAGCAGGCCGACCAGAAAGGCATGGGCATAGCTGTCCTGGGGTCCGGACTCGATCAGCCCCTCGCCGATCTGGAACCCGGCCTCCCGGTCCAGGAAGCCGAAACCCGAGGCGATGGACAGCCGGGCCAGGTTGGACATGGTATTGTCCACCAGATACCAGGCGATCAGTACCACAGCCAGGGCCGCCGCCACCTGCCACAGCACGGCGCGCACGACGGGATTGTTGATGGACAGGTGAAAGGCAGCGCCACCGGGCGGTAGCGCTGCCTTGGTCTGGTTGGACGCCGGGCGATCCGTCATCGGGGTCTGAATATCCGGTCCGGGATCAGCGCACGGGCGGGGCGTACATCAGCCCGCCATTGGTCCACAGCGCGTTCAGGCCGCGGTCCAGCTTCAGCGGCGTCGCCTTGCCGACATTGCGCTCGAAGATCTCACCATAATTGCCCACGGCCTTGATGGCGCGATAGGCCCAGGACTTGTCCAGACCCAGCCCGTTGCCCAGGTCGCCCTGCACGCCCAGCAGGCGCTGCACCGACGGATCCGTGTCCTTCAGCTTGGCATCGACATTGGCCTGGGTGATGCCCTTCTCCTCCGCCTCGATCAGGGCGTAGACGGTCCAGCTGACAATGTCGCGCCATTGGTTGTCGCCATGGCGCACGACGGGGGCCAGCGGCTCCTTCGACATGATTTCCGGCAGGATGATGAAATCGTCAGGCTTGGGCGCCACCGAGGCGCGCACCCCGGCCAGACCCGAAATGTCGGTGGTCAACACGTCACAGCGGCCCGCGAAGAAGGCGGCGTTCACCTCGTCCAGTGCCTCGATCACCACGGGCTTGAAGGACAGGTTGTGGGCGCGGAACCAGTCGGCCAGATTCAGTTCGGTGGTGGTGCCCGGCTGCACGCAGACGGTGGCGCCGTCCAGTTGCTTGGCGCTGGTCACCCCCAGGCTTTTCGGCACCATCAGGCCCTGGCCGTCATAATAGACAACGGGGGCGAAATCCAGGCCCTGGGCATCACGGGTCAGCGACCAGGTGGTATTGCGGGTCAGAATGTCGATCTCGCCCGATTGCAGGGCGGTCAGGCGCTGCTGCGCCGACAGGGGGGTATACCGGATCTTGGTCGTGTCGTTCAGGATGGCGGCAGCCACGGCCTTGCAGATATCGACATCCAGGCCCGTCCACTTGCCCTGGCTGTCAGGATTGCTGAAGCCCGGCAGGCCGGAATTCACGCCACAGGCCAACTGCCCCTTGCTCTTGACCGCGTCAAGCGTCGGCCCGGCCATGGCGGGCCCGGCGACGAAGGCAACGCAAGCCGCGGCAATGGCGGCCGCACCCCGAAGGCGAAGGCTCATCTTTTCAGTCCCCTGTTCAACGGTTCCGGATGTCCGTTTTCCGGCCCCTTGCATGTCAAGCAGTTAAGCATTCATTACCGCGCTGAAACAACCCCGCAAGGGGCACAATCGCGACAATTTTTATGCCCGATTTCACGGTGCGGCAAGAATAGGCATCTGCACGCGGGCTTGCCTTAACCCCAGCCACCAAGGGCATGTACCCTGGTGGCTGGGAGGCCGGCGACCGCCGGCCCGCCGCACATGCGGCGTGAGCCAAGCCGCCGGATGGCCGCAAGCGGCGCCTGAGGGAAGATTGAGATTATGACACGTCACGCGCCAGCTGTTCCAGCCGCTCCTCCAGCTTGGCGGACAAGGCCTTGAACTGGTCCAGTTCGCCATCATCCAGGCAGGACAGCCAGCGCCGCTGCCATTCCAGGGCCAAGGGCGCGATACGCTCGTAAAGCGCCTTGCCGGCCGGGGTGAAGGACAGGCGCAGCAGCCGCTGATCCGACGGATGCGTGTCGCGTGACAGCCACCCCGCCTCCACCAGGGAAGTGACGGCCCGGCTGACCTTGGCCTTGTCCATGGCCGAGCGTTCAACAATGTCATTGGAAGACAAAGGCTGTTCGCGCCCCAGGATGGCCATGACGCGCCATTCGGGGATGGTGATGCCGAATTGCGCCTCATACCGGCGCGCCAGCTCGCGGCTGACGCGCTTGGCCAGGACGTTCAGGCGATAGGGCAGGAAATCGTCAAGGTCGAGCATGCCGCAAGGGTGGCGTGAGCAAAGCGGACTTGCAAGGCCCGTCTTGATCCGCCATATTCGTTTCATGTGAAACGATATTCGACACCGTGCGGGAGAGCGTCCATGCGCCAGTATATTTCCTTCCCCCGGATTGAGGGGACGACGTCCCGTCAGGCCCATGCCGACCTGCCGCCCGGCACGTTCGAACGGGAATTGGGTCGCGAAGGCTTCTTCGGGCCCGCCACGCACATGTATCACCGCAACGCGCCCACAGGCTGGACCAGTTGGGAAGGCCCGCTGCGCCCGCGCGCCTTCGACCTGAATCAGTTGGTAGAGGGGCTGTCGGACGGGCCCTGGGCCGCGAAGGAGGTGCTGTTCAACGCCCATTGCCGCATGCGCATGTGGCGCTGTGACCGGCCCATGGACCATCTGGCCCGCAATGGCGACGGCGATGACCTGATCTTCGTGCATGAAGGCGAAGGGGAGCTTTACTGCGACTATGGTCACCTGACCATCACGGCGGGCGACTATGTCGTGCTGCCGCGCGGGACCATGTGGCGCCTGTCGCCGACCCAGCCCGTCACCGCCCTGCTGATCGAAGCGACGGGATCGATCTATCAATTGCCCGACCGGGGCATGATCGGCCCGCATGCCGTGTTCGATCCGGCCATCCTGGACGTGCCGGCCATTGACGAGGCATTCCTGTCCCAGCAGTCGGACAAGGGGCCGGACGGGTCCTGGCGCGTGCTGGTGAAGCGGCGCGGTGCGATCAGCACGGTGACATATCCCTTCAACCCGCTGGATGCCGTGGGCTGGAAGGGCGATCTGGCGCCCGTCCGCCTGAATGTGAAAGATGTGCGGCCACTGATGAGCCACCGCTATCACCTGCCGCCCAGCGCCCACACCACCTTTGTCGCCAACCGATTCGTCATCTGCACCTTCGCCCCGCGCCCGTTCGAAACGGACGAGGGCGCGATCAAGATCCCGTTCTTCCACAATAACGACGATTATGACGAGGTGCTGTTCTACCATGCCGGCGATTTCTTCAGCCGCGACAATATCAAGGCCGGGATGATGACCTTCCACCCGTCGGGCTTCACCCATGGCCCGCACCCCAAGGCCCTGTCGCGCATGCTGGTGCAGAACAAGCCGGCCACGGATGAATATGCCGTGATGGTGGATACGCGCGACGCGCTGGAGGTGGCTGGGTTGCCCGACGGCGTGGAAAACCCCGCCTATGCCGACAGCTGGCGGGTGAAGCCGTAAGGCCCATCCGGTTTAGGCGGCGTCAGCGTCGCCTTCACCACCGTCACCCCGACGCAGACCAGCGTCCATTTGTCGAGTGAAGTGCCTTTGATTCTGGACCCCGGCCTTCGCCGGGGTGACGGTAAGCATGCGGCACTTGAACTACCCATCCACGACCCTTGTCTTCCGGAGTCCCCCCATGAAACTCGCTTCCCAGCAGCAGGGCCGTGACGGCCGTCTGGTCGTGGTGTCCGACGACCTGTCCCGCTGCGTGCCCGTGCCGGACATCGCGCTGACCCTGCAACAGGCGCTGGACCATTGGGACAGCGTCGCCCCGGCCCTGGCCGCCGTTGCCGCCAAGCTGAACAGCAACGAGATCGACGGCCAGCCCTTTGAGGAGGCCGACTGCGCCAGCCCCCTGCCGCGCGCCTATCAGTGGGCGGACGGGTCGGCCTATGTGAACCATGTCGAACTGGTGCGGACGGCGCGCAATGCCGAGATGCCGCCCAGCTTCTGGACCGATCCGCTGATGTATCAGGGTGGGTCCGACAGTTTCCTGTCGCCGCATGACCCGATCCTGATGGCCGATGAAGCCTATGGCATCGACCTGGAAGGCGAAGTGGCCGTGGTCACGGGCGACGTGCCCATGGGCGTGACGCCGGAACAGGCCAGGGCCCATATCCGCCTGATCATGCTGGTCAACGATGTCAGCCTGCGCGGCCTGATCCCGAACGAGCTGGCCAAGGGCTTCGGCTTCTTCCAGTCCAAGCCCAGCAGCGCCTTCAGCCCTGTGGCTGTCACCCCCGACAGCCTGGGCGACGCCTGGGATGGCGGCCGGCTGCATCTGCCGCTGCTGTCCTTCATCAATGGCCAGCCCTTCGGCAAGCCCGATGCCGGTGTGGACATGACCTTCGATTTCCCCACCCTGATCGCGCATGCGGCCAAGACAAGGCCCTTGTCGGCCGGCACCATCATCGGGTCGGGGACGGTGTCCAACAAGGACCCGGATGGCGGCCCTGGCCGGCCCGTGGCCGAGGGCGGGCTGGGCTATAGCTGCATCGCGGAGATCCGCACCATCGAAACCATCCGCGACGGCAAGCCCACCACGCCCTTCCTGCACTTCGGCGACCGGGTGCGCATCGAAATGCAGGACAAGGACGGCAACAGCCTCTTCGGCGCCATCGATCAGGTGGTGCGGAAATATGAGGGGGCGTGAGGGCTTCTCCTACCCACTAACATCACCCTCCCGACTTTGGCGCGGGGGTGCTGACGTCGTTCATCGCGCGTGCCCTGCCTCCCCCGCGAAAGCGGGGGTCCAGGGGCCAGGGGCACTGAAGTGTCGTTCCAAATGGCCCCTGTATCCCCGCTTTCGCGGGGAAGACAGCTTATTCCAAGGGCCGATGTTTGCGCCTTCGGGGGATGGCCGGAAAGGCGAAATGCCTTTTGCCGCCCCCTCCTCCTCACAGCCCCCGCAAGCCCCCGCTGGCCCGGATCACCTCACCCGTGATCCAGGCGGCGTCGGGGCCGGCCAGGAAGGCGGCGATGGCGGCGATATCCTCCGGCTCCCCGATGCGGCCGAGTGCCGTGCGGGACACGATCTCCGCCGCGCGCGACCGGTCACCGGCACGGAACCGGTCGGTGGCCGTCACGCCGGGCGCGATGGTGTTCACATTAATCCCCAGCGGCCCCAGTTCCTGGGCCAGCACGCCGGTCATGGCATGCACGGCCCCCTTGGACGCGGCATAGGCCGCACGCTGTGCCACGGGCATGTCGGTGATGACGCTGCCGATATTGATGATGCGGCCGCCGCGCTTCATGGCCCTGGCCGCTTCGCGCGCCATCAGCAGGGGGGCGGCCGCATTGACAGCCAGAAGATTGGCCAATTGTTCGGCCGTGATGTCGGTGACGGGCGCGAACCGGCCCGTGCCGGCATTGTTGACGACGATGTCGGGCACACCCAGCACGGCCGTCACAGCCCGGAACAGGGAAACGGCCCCGCCCGCATCCGACAGGTCGGCCAGATCGGCCTGGAATACGGCCGCGCGCACGCCATGGGCGATGCGACACCGTTCAGCCAGCTCCTCCGCCGACACACGGTTCGACCCGTAATGCAGGGCGACATCCGCCCCGTCGCGGGCCAGCCGTTCGGCGATCGCCGCCCCGATGCCGCGCGAGGCCCCCGTGACCAGTGCTATCCTGCCTTCCAACGGACGGGCCATCGCCCACCTCCCCCTTCCATGCCAGACCGGTGAGATACCACAGCCATGCAGCTTCACACCTATTACCGATCGTCCGCCGCCTATCGCGCCCGCATCGCCCTGGCGCTGAAGGGCATCGATTACGAACCGGCCTTCGTGCATCTGCTGAAGGATGGCGGGCAGCAGAGGGCGCCGGCCTATAAGGCGCTGAACCCGCTGGGCCTGATCCCCACTCTGGTCGATGGCGAAGCGGTGGTGCCGCAGTCGCTGGCCATTCTGGAATATCTGGAAGAAACCCACCCCAGCCCGGCGCTGCTGCCAGCCGATGCGGCGGGACGCGCGCAGGTACGGGCCATGGCCCTGACGGTGGCCTGCGACATCCACCCGCTGAACAATCTGCGGGTGCTGAATTACCTGCGCGGGACCCTGGGCCAGGGGGAAGAGGCGGTGAAAGCCTGGATCGTCCACTGGATCATTGAGGGCTTCACGGCGCTGGAAAAGATGGTGGCGGACGGCGGGCGTTTCTGCTGGGGCGATGTGCCCAGCTTCGCCGATATCTGCCTGGTGCCACAGATGTTCAACGCGCGGCGTTTCGGCCTGGACCTGTCCGCCTTCCCGAAGCTGTCCGCCATCGACGCGCATTGCCAGACGTTGGACGCCTTCAAGGCAGCGGCGCCGGGCAACCAGCCGGATGCGGAGTAAGGGGAGGACGTCGGCCAGTTGGTGGCGATAGTGGGGGGCTTAGCTAACCCTTTGAACTAAGCTGCTTTCCCCGCGAAAGCGGGGATCCAGGGGCCACTTGGAACGTCGATTCAGTGCACTTTGGCCCCTGGACCCCCGCTTTCGCGGGGGAGGCAGTTTGGTGTGGGCAGCAGTCTCCCCCACGCCCTGCTGTAGCCGAAAACTTACCGCGCCGGCTCTGCCGCCACCTGCACGGCCAGCTTGCCCGTATTGCCGCCGGTGAACAGCTTGTTGAAGGAGGTCAGGGTGTTTTCCAGGCCCTGGTCCACCTCCACCTTCCACTTGATCTGACCGGCGGCCAGCCAGGGGCCCATCTCGGCATACATTTCCGCCATGCGGGGGGCATAGTCGAGGACCAGGAAGCCCTCCATGCGGGCGCGGCGGCTGACCAGGACGGACAGGTTGCGCGGGCCGGGAGCCGGTTCGGTGGAATTGTACTGGCTGATGGCGCCGCAGAAGGGAATGCGGCCCTTCACATTCAGCAGGCTCAAGGCCACTTCCGTGATCTCCCCGCCGACATTCTCGAAATAGATGTCGATGCCGTCGGGCACGGCATTCTTCAACGCCTTCTGCCAGCCCTTTTCCTTATAGTTCACGGCCGCGTCATAGCCCAGCTCGCCCGTCAGCCAGGCGCACTTGTCCGCCGACCCGGCGATGCCGACAGCGCGGCAGCCCTTCAGCTTGGCGATCTGCCCGACCAGCGAACCGACGGCGCCGGCCGCGGCGGAAACGACCACCGTCTCCCCTTCCTTGGGCCGGCCGATATCCAGCAGGCCGAAATAGGCGGTGGCCCCCGTCATGCCCAGCGGGCCCATATAGGCCGTCAGCGGCAGGCCCGGAATGTTGGGCACGCGGCCGAAGCTGGACCCGTCGCCGACCGTATAGTCGGCCCAGGTGCCCATGCCGGTGACGATGTCGCCGACCTTGAATTTGGCATGGTTGGACTGATCCACCACGCCCAGCACCAGCCCGCGCATGGTGGTGTTCAGCGGCACGGCCGGAAGATAGCTGTCATACTGCATCCACACCGCATTGGTCGGATCCAGCGACAGATAGATGGTGCGCACACGGATCTGGCCCTCGCCCGCATCCGGGGCCGGAGCCTCGCGCAGGGACAGGACTTCGCTGAAATTGCCGCCCTTGGGACGGTCCAGCAGCAGCCAGTGGCGATTGATGGCGTCGGACATGTTTCCCCCGGTAAGGTTGGTTGGACGGCCGCGGAGGCGGTCCGCCTTGGATCATGGGCGCAGCATGGTTCAAACGCCCGTTCGACTCAATCAAAAAAAGTCCGATCGTTCGGAAATTGGTCGCGATAGACAGGCGGGCGGGCGCAGGTCAGTCTAGGCGTCCTTGTCTCCCGCTGGAAGGAGTCCCCTGCACATGACATTCGCCACCGCCGATCTGGTCGACGCCCATGAAGGCATCATCGCAAGCTGCTGGCTGCAACTGCGCAATTATGGCGGCCATCCCCGGTTCAAGGGGCCGATCCGCACGGTGCGCTGCCACCGCGACAATGCGCTGCTGAAATCCATCCTGTCCACACCGGGCGACGGCGCCGTGCTGGTGGTGGATGGCGGCGGCTCGCTGGCCTCTGCCCTGGTCGGCGATGTCATCGCCGGGCTGGCCGTGAAGAACGGCTGGGCCGGGATCATCGTCAATGGCGTCATCCGTGACAGCGTCGCCATCGGCGAATTGCCGCTGGGCGTGAAGGCACTGGGCACCAATCCGCTGAAAAGCGGCAAGACAGGTGCGGGCGATGCCGGCATCGCGGTCAGCTTCGGTGACTGCACCTTTCAGCCCGGCCATTGGGTCTATAGCGACGAAGACGGGATCGTCATCCTGCCGTTTGAGGGGTGATCACGCCACAGCCCGCGGGGGTGGCAGGCTGATGGCCTGCACCTCCCGCACCAGGAAATCAATCAGGGGGCGAATGGGGCCGGATTTGGCCCGGTCCTCCCCGAACACGGCCGTTTCCACCGGGTCCAGGTCGGGGAAGCCATCGTCGGCGCCCAGCACGCGCAACCCCGGCACCAGCGACCCCGCCCCCAGCGTCGTCACCCCCAGCCCGGCCAGGGCGGCGGCGCGCACGGCGAAGATCGATCCGCTGGTATAGACCGTCTGCCAGGGCCGGCCGATCCGGTCCAGGGCAGTGACAGCGCGGGTGCGATAGATGCAGGGTGCCGGGATCTGGCACAGCGGCACCGGCCCGCCTTCGGGATCGGGCATCCAGTCATGGGATGCCACCCAGAAGGACGGTTCCCGCCATAACAGCCGGCCCTGCGGCCCGCCTTCATCCCGCTTGCCGACCACGACATCCAGCAGGCCCGCCTCCAGATCGCGGACCATATCGCTGCTCATGCCTACGGACACTTCCAGGCGCACGCGCGGATGGGCGCGGCGGAACCGGGCCAGCAGCACCGGCAGATGTTCCGGCGCAAAATATTCGGCCACGCCGAAGCGGATCAGCCCGGCCGTGTCCGGCGCGCTCAGATGCGCCACCGTCTCATCATTCAAGGCCAGCAGGCGGCGTGCATAGCCCAGCAGCAATTCCCCGTCCGCGGTCAAGGTCATGGCCCGGCCCGTACGGTCGAACAGGGTGCGGCCCAGCTGGCTTTCCAGCCGCTTGATCTTCATGCTGATGGCCGATTGCGTGCGGGCCAGACGATCGGCCGCGGCCGTGAAACCATCATGGTCGACAATGGCGACAAAGGCCCGCAGGGCGTCGATATCCAGGTCCAGGGTGCGCGGCGACATCATCAACATCCTTGATCTTAACCATCAATATAATTCGTTTCCATTATCATCCCGTCAAGCCCATCTTCCGTTCATGAAAACGGGCGCCGCGCGGCGCCACCCCCGAATGAAGATGATGGAGATGATGATGAAGGCCGTCCTGCTGCATGCTTTCGGTCCTGCCGACAACCTGACCCTGGCAGAGGTGCCCACACCCTTGGCCGGTCCCGGCCAGGTGCTGGTGAAGATCGCGGCGGCCAGCGTGAACCCGGTGGATGTGAAGATCCGCAATACCGGGCGCGGTGTGGCCCCCGCCCTGCCCGCCATTCTGGGCTGCGACATGGCCGGCACGGTGGTGGCCCTGGGCGATGGGGTAACGGGCTTCCAGGTTGGCGATGCCGTCTATGGCTGCGTCGGCGGTGTTGCGGGGCTTCAGGGCACCTACGCCGACCATGTGGCGGCCGATGCCCGCCTGCTGGCCCCGGCGCCTTCCACCCTGTCGCTGCATGACGCCGCCGCCCTGCCGCTGGTCAGTCTGACGGCGTGGGAGGCTTTGGTCGACCGGGCGCGCGTGCAGCCGGGCGACAAGGTGCTGATCCATGGCGGGGCCGGCGGCGTGGGCCATGTCGCCATCCAGATCGCCAAGATGAAGGGCGCCCATGTCACGGCGACCGTCTCGTCCGACGAAAAGGCAGCCCTTGCCCGTGATTTCGGCGCGGATGAGATCGTCAATTACCGCCAGGAAAGCGTAGAGGCCTATGTGGCCCGGCTGACGGGCGGCAAGGGCTTCGACATCGTGCTGGACGCCACGGGCGGCAGCGACATTGGCACCAGCTTCGCCGCCGCGCGCTTCAACGGGCAGGTGGTGACCATCGTCGCCGGCTATACGGCCGATCTGGCCCCCATGCATGGCAAGGGGTTGAGCCTGCATGTCGTGTTCATGCTGCTGCCCATGCTGTACGACCACGGCTTTGCCATTGACCGCGCCCATCAGGGCCGGGTGCTGGCCGAGTTGTCGGGCAAGCTGCGGCCGCTGATCGACCCCGCCCGATTCACCCTGGAAACCGTGGCCGACGCCCACCGCCGGCTGGAATCAGGACAGGCGGTCGGCAAGCTGGTGATCGATGTGGGCTGATACCAATGCGTCCACGTTTCCCATGCGGCAATTTCGTCGCATGGGACCTGACGATTGCATCCTTGCCAAGCATCCGCCATTTTCTAATGTCAGTTTAAGGACAAGGTAGCGACAGGACATGGACGTCGCCACCGTGGAACTTGAAGGGGCGGTGCGGCCGGTGTCCCCGACGGGGTCGGATGCCGGCAATGCGAAGCAAGGAGCGTAGGTCATGAAGTTCAATCGTTCCACGACCATCCGGGGCCTGATCGCCGCGGGCGCGCTGCTGGGGCTTGCCGCCTGCGCCAATCCGCAGGCCGATCAGGCAATGTATGCGCAGCAGGCCTTCATCGGCATGCCCAAGCAGTTCCTGCTGTCCTGCGCCGGTGTGCCGACGCGCAGCGCCACGGTCGATAATGTCGAATATTACACCTATACCAGCGAACGGCTGGTGACGACGCCCGGCGCGCCGCGCTTCTCCGCCGCCTATGGCTATGGCCGCCCCTGGTCGCCCTGGTATGGCTGGGGCATGGGTTTTGACGATTATCCGGAAACGGAAACGCGCGACTGCCAGGCCACCTTCACCCTGAAGGACGGCATCGTGTCGCGCATCGTCTATAACAGCGCCTCTGACGGCCAATCAGCCCGCCTGGGCCAGTGCTATCGCATCGTGGAGAACTGCCTGGCCATGATCCCGCAGCAGCAGGGGCAGCCGGGGAAGTAAGCCGTTCGATCTTCGACGAGAAGGTTTGAACGCGGGGCCGGTTCCTTACCGGCTCCGCGTTTTTCATTCACCCCATCAACTGCGTGACCAGCGCCCGCAACTGCGCCGGCTTCACCGGCTTGGTCAGCAGGGCATAGCCGCAGGCCTGCACGCGTTCATGCACGTCGGCCGTGCGGTTGGCGGTGATGACCATGGCCGGGATGTCGTGGCCGCGCGCGTCGATGATGCGGGCGACGGCGTCGATGCCCAGCGCCCCGTCTTCCAGGTGGTAATCGGCGATGATGACGTCGGGCCAGCCGCCCAGCGCCGGCAGCACGCCCATGGCGCTGTCGGCGCTGGGGGCCACCTGCACCTGACAGCCCCAGCCGCGCAGCAGGGCACCCATCCCGTCCAGAATGGCCTGTTCATTATCGATGACCAGGATACGCGCGCCCGTCAGGGGGCTGGCCGGCTGGGTCACCCGCGGCTGGGCCGGCAGCCCGGGCAGGGTGCGGCTGCCCAGGGGCACCGTGACGGTGAAGGCGGAGCCCTTGCCCGGGATCGATCGCAGGCCGATCGGGTGGTTCAGCATGCGCCCCGCCCGCTGCACGATGGCCAGACCCAACCCCATGCCGCGGTCGCGGCCATTGGGACGGTCGCCCTCCAGCCGGCGGAATTCCTCGAACACGGCGTCCAGCTTGTCGGGCGGAATGCCGGGGCCGGTGTCCAGCACCTCGATCCGCACCCCGTCGCCCACCCGCCGGCAGCCGACCAGCACGCGACCGGTCCTTGTATAGCGCAGGGCGTTCGACACGAAATTCTGCAGGATGCGGCGCAGCAGGCGCATGTCGGTATGGACGATGGCCCGGCAGGGCAGGACGCGCAGGTCCAGCCCCCGCTCCTTCGCCACCGGCGCATATTCGGCCTGCATGGAAGAAAGCAGCAGGGCCAGCGGGAAATCATCGGGCTGCGGCTGCACCACGCCCGCATCCAGCTTGGAAATGTCCAGCAGCGCTTCCAGCAGATCTTCCACTGACAACAGGGCCGCATCGGTCTTTTCCACCAGCACGCGGGCACCGGCCTCATGCTCCGTCTCCGTCAGGGCGGAAACGAACAGGCGGGCGGCGTTCAGCGGCTGCAACAGGTCGTGGCTGGCGGCGGCCAGGAACTTGGTCTTGGACAGGTTGGCCTGTTCAGCCGCCGTCTTCGCTTCGCGCAGCTTTTCCTCGATCTGCTGGCGTTCGGTGATTTCCTGCTTCAGCGCCGCCGTGCGCTCGGCCACGCGACGCTCCAGCCCCTCATTCGCCTCGCGCAGGGCCTCGGCCGCGCAGCGCCGTTCGGTCACGTCCTGGATCAGGGAGAAGAAGCCCAGCACCGTGCCATCGGGTGCGAAATGCGGAACGTATGTGGCCTGGGAATAACGCTTGCCCGACCTTCCCTCGTACTCCAGGTCGAACTGCGTCTCGTGGCCCGCCATGACCGTGCCGATATGCGGCTGGCGGATGGCGTAAGCCTCCGCCCCCAGCAGTTCGCGCATGCTTGATCCCACGATCTCATGCCGGGGCCGGCGGAACATCTCCCCATAGCGGCGGTTCACGAACCGATAGGTCTCGTCGGCGTCGACATAGGCGATCAGGGCCGGCATGGCATCGGTGATCAGGCGGATGCGTTCCTGCCCGTCGCGGGCATCGCGTTCCTTGACATCGGTGATGTCGGTATAGATGCCGACAATGCCGCCATCGCGGGTGCGCCGTTCATTGATCTGGATCCAGCGCCCGTCGGCCAGGGCATGGACATGGGTGCCATCGGCACCGGCATGCTGGGCCACGCGTTCGCGCACCCAGCGGTCGGGCCCGGCACTGTCCGGCAGCACCGACCCGCGCGCCGCCGCCAGCTTCGCAATCTCGCCAAAGCTGATGCCGGGGCGGATCAGATCGGCAATGGCCGGCCATAGCGACAGATAGGTCCTGTTGCACAGGACCAGCCGATCATCGGCATCGAACAGGGCAAAGCCCTCATTCACGCTCTCGATGGCTTCCGCCAGCCGCGTCTGGGCCGTCTCCGCCGCTTCCTTGGCGCGGGCCAGTTCGGTGTTGGAGGCTTCCAGTTCGCGCAGCGTGTCCTGAAGCTGCTGGGTCCGCTCCCGCACCCGGCTTTCCAGGACGATGGCTGTCTGGAACAGGGAGAAGGCGTTGCCATGGTAATCCATGGACCGTTCCACCCGGTCCATCAGTGCCTTGTTGATGCGCTTGAGTTTCCAGTTCTCCCGTTCCAGGGCGGCGATGCGTTCCTGTTCGGGGCTGGGGTGGTCGTTGGCGGGATCGGGCAGCGCACTCATCGCGCACCTATGGCCAGACCGGTGAAGGTCTGGTTCACATGCATGGCATTATACTGTTCGCCATAGGTGCAGAAGCCGACGACATTCTGGCTGGCCAGCACGCGGGACGCGGCATGCTTCAACTGCTTCTGTTCCAGTTCCAGCGACCGGAACACGCAGTCAAAGGCCAGGATCAGGTCGGGCTTGCCCAGTTCCGCCGTCAACCCGTCGAACAGGTCCTCCAGATTGCGGACGATATCGACGCCCGTCGCCACGGTCAGCACGATGCCCTCATCGATGGCGCAGAAGAAGGTCAGGCTTTCATCCTCGTTCACCTTCTGGATGGAGCGGACATAATATTCCCCGCCCACCCGCACCACGACGGGGTAGGAGGCGAAGATCATGGGCGTCAGCGGCTCGCCTTCCAGCCCGACCATGCGGGCATATTCGCGGGCCGCCGGCTCGGCATTGATCTCGGTGACAATGCGGCGGGTGGGGTCGGCCTGGGTGACGACCATCTTCTGGTCGGAATGCACGAAATGCTGGTTGCGGAACACCTTGAAGGGCCGCGTCGTGGTCAGGATCAGCAGCACGCCGGCATCATGATGGAAATCTCCATCATGCAGCACGAAGGTCTTTTCAAAGCGCATGTCATCGCCGGCCGACCCGCCGATCAGGGGGATGCCGCCCAGCGCGTCATGCAGCGCGCTGATGATCAGCTCCTCCTTCACGCACATGCCGTCGACCAGGAACAGGGCGACATGGCGGGCGTCGGGGCCCAGTTCCAGGGCCGCATCCTCGGCCTGCACCACCAGATCGCGCACGGTGGGCTTGGCATCCCCGATTTCGAACCGGCTGACATTGTCGAAGCGCGCGATGGCCGTGGCGAAGTCGCCGCGCGGGAAGGCCACACCCGTGATCGCCCCATCCATATAGCCCAACGGCGTCAGCTCGCCGGCTGTGGTGCAGCCGATGACGGGGATGCCCGCGAAGCGGTCGCGCAGGGCATCAGCCACGGCCGACAGGTCGTAATGGGTCGAACAGAACAGCACGACCAGGGCCGGGTCGGCCATGACCAGGGTGTCATGAAGGTCATCGATGGCCGCGACCGGGTCCGCCAGATGGGTGCAGGCCCGGACCAGCGGCCGGGCGGGCAAGGGCGACATTCGCCATGGACCTCGGCAGCGGGACCCCCGGCCGGGGCCGGGATTGAAGAATATCAATCGTATGTCCGCACATACCCGCTTGCCAAGCCTGCCGCCCCGCCCGACGCTTAGACGATAGTGCAATGTCGCGGGGCACAGGGCGGGTCTATGCGATGACCTGCACATCCGCACCCTTGGCCCCTGCGGGAGATGCCATGAAGCTCCGCGCGCTTGCCCTGGCCGCCGCCCTGTCGCTGCCTCTCTTCCCCGCCCTGGCCGCCGACCCGCCGGGTAAGGCTCCGGACCGGATCGACGCCAAGCCGGTCCCGGCCCTGAACCGCCTGACCATCGGCTTCATCGGCACCGACGATCCGCCGGCCACCCCGCTCTCCTTCCTGGACCCGGTCATCCGCGATGGCGGGCGACAGGGGGCGCGGCTGGGCGTGCAGGATGGCAACAGCACGGGCCGCTTTCTGAAACGGGAATTCATCCTGGCCGAAGGGCGGGAGGGGGATGTGCCCGGCCTGCTGGCCCAGGGGGTGCGCGTCATCGTGGCCGACCTGCCGGCCGATGCCCTGCTGCGCATGGCCGATCTGGCGGCGGCACGGGGGGCCGTGGTGCTGAACGCGCGGGCGCGTGACGATGGGCTGCGCAACGCCCAATGCCGGGCCAACCTGTTCCACACCATCCCCAGCCGCCGCATGCTGGCCGATGCGCTGGGCCAGTATCTGGTGACACGGCGCTGGACCGACTGGTTCCTGGTCACCGGCGCCGGGCCCGGCGACAAGCCCTATGCCGACGCCATCCGCCGCACGGCCAAACGGCTGGGCGCGAAGATCGTGGAGGAGAAGGACTGGACCTTCGATGTCGGCCATGCCCGCACCGATGACGGGTTCAGCAATGAACGCGATGTCGTCGCCACCTTCACGCGCGGGGCCGACCATGATGTGCTGATCGTGGCGGATGAGGAGGGGGCGTTTGGCGATTATCTGAGCCACCGCACGGCCCGCCCCCGACCCGTGGTCGGCACGGCTGAACTGGTGCCCACCGCCTGGTCGCGGGTCTTTGAACAATGGGGTGGCACCCAGCTGCAGAACCGGTTCCAGGCCCTGGCCGGCCGCGTGATGAATGAACGTGACTATGCCGCCTGGGTCGCCGTGCGCGCCGTGACGGAAGCCGCCGTGAACGTGCCGGGCGGCGATGTGGATTCCGTGCTGGCCACCTTGCGCGATCCGGGCTTCACGCTGGCGGCTTTCAAGGGCCAGGCCCTCAGCTTCCGGGGCTGGGACGGGCAGTTGCGCCAGCCCATCCTGATCGCCAATCCCCGCCTTCTGGTTTCCGTCTCCCCCCAGGACGGCTTCCTGCACCAGCGCACGCCGCTGGACAGCCTGGGCGACGATGAAGGGGAAAGCGGCTGCACGGCAAGGGGACGGCCGGTACATTGACCATGGCCGGCGGCCTTCACCGGGGTCGCACCTGTCCCCGGCACTGCCAGCGTCTCCGCACCCACTTCTCCCCCTCGTACAGCAGCAGCATCCCCGCCCCAAAGCCCAGTGGCAGCAGCAGATCGGACGGCGGCAGCGGGGCCGTGCCGAACAGATGGTTGAAGGGCGGGGCCCAGGTGAAAGCAGCCTGCAGCGCCAGCGTCGTGCCCACGCCCAGCCACAGCACCCGACCGCCCAGCAGAGCCGGCCCGTTCCAGCGGGTC
Organism: Hydrogenophaga intermedia; assembly: GCA_943371025.1. GTDB lineage: Bacteria > Pseudomonadota > Alphaproteobacteria > Azospirillales > Azospirillaceae > Niveispirillum. The sequence continues at coordinate 40,791 of CALRTC020000002.1, read as the reverse complement.
ACGCCCAGCCAGCGGATGGAGAACAGATAGAACAGTTCCAGCAGCACGACGCTGTTCACGGCCAGCGTCCGCCCCTCCTCCGCGCTGCCGCCCCGATACTGGACATAGAGCAGCGATGCCTGCACCGCCGCCAGGAAGATCAGCGAGGTCAGCACGCTGCGCCAGACCAGGAACCGGGTCAGGATGGCACCGCCACGTTCCGCCGGCGGACGGCGCATGACCCGGTCCTCGGTCCCCTCAAACGCCAGCGTCAGGCCCAGGGTCATGTCGGTGACCATATTGACCCACAATATCTGCACCGCACTCATGGGCAGGGCCGTGCCCAGCATCAGGGCCACCATCATGCACAGCACCTCCGCCCCATTGGTGGGCAGGGTCCAGGCGATGACCTTGCGGATATTGTCGCCGACGGTACGGCCCTCGCGCACGGCGGCGACGATGGAGGCGAAATTGTCGTCGGCCAGCACCATGCGCGCCGCCTCCTTGGCCGCTTCCGTGCCGCGTTTGCCCATGGCGATACCGACATCGGCCGATTTCAGGGCCGGCGCGTCGTTCACCCCGTCGCCGGTCATGGCGATGACGCGCCCATCGTCACGGAGCGCCGCGATCAGGCGCATCTTGTCTTCCGGCGTGGTGCGGGCGAACACGTCGCTCTCTGCCACCCGCTCACGCAGCGCGGCCGCGTCCAGGCCTTCCAGGTCGCGGCCCGTCACCACGGGATCGGTGCGGCGCAGGCCCAGTTGCGCGGCAATCGCGGCCGCCGTGCCGGCATGGTCGCCCGTGATCATCTTCACATCGATGCCGGCGGCAAAGCATTCGGCGATGGCTTGCGTCGCCTCGGCCCGCGGCGGATCGATCAGGCCGACCAGACCCAGCAGGATCAGATCTCCCGCTTCCACCTGGGCAAAGGACAGGGCGGGCGGGGGATAGGACATGGGCTTGTGCGCCAGGGCCAGGACGCGCAGCCCCCGGGCGGCGAAATCCTCCACGGCCTGGGTCCAGGCGGTCTGGTCGATCCCCGGCCCGCACAGGGCCAGCACCCGCTCCGGCGCGCCCTTGACCAGCAGCAGGGCCTGGTCCTGGCGGTTGTCATGCAGGGTGGCCATGAACCGGTGGCCGGCATCAAACGGGATGGCGTCGCGCCGGGGCCATTGCGCCTGTTCGGCGGCGGGTTCCAGCCCGGCCTTCATGGCAAAGGCCACCAACGCGCCTTCCATCGGATCGCCGGCCAGACGCCATTCCCCGTCCTGGTGCTGGATGCTGGCGTCGTTGCACAGCAGCGCCGCGCGGGCCAGCGCGTCCAACCCCTTATTGTCGGCTGCCGTCGCGGGGCCGGCAGGGCCGGTAATGTTGCCCACGGGGGCATAGCCTTCGCCCGCCACGGACCAGATGGTGCCGTCGCCGGTGCGCGCGCCGTCCACGATCATTTCGTTGCGGGTCAGGGTGCCGGTCTTGTCCGAACAGATGACATCGACCGACCCCAGCGTCTCCACAGCCGCCAGATGGCGGATGATGGCATTGCGCGCCGCCATGCGCCGCACACCGATGGCCAGCGTGATGGTCAGCACGGCCGGCAGCCCTTCGGGAATGGCGGCCACGGCGATGCCGACCACCAGCAGGAAGCCCTCCGCCGGCTCCATCTTCTGCACCAGCAGGGCAAAGGGCAGCAGCAGGGCGCAGATGCCGATGATGACCCAGGACAGGCGCCGGGCGAATTCATCCATGCGGCGCAACAGCGGACTGCGCTGGTCGCCCACGCTTTCGATCAGGCGGCTGATGCGGCCCAGCTCGCTGGCCGTGCCCGTGGCCGTGACCACGCCCCAGCCCTGGCCCGCCGTGACCAAAGTGCCGGAAAAGGCCAGACAGGTGCGGTCGGCCAGGGCCGTATCGGCCGGCAGGGCGCCCGTGTCCTTTTCCACCGGCACGGATTCCCCGGTCAGGGCGCTTTCATCGATGCGCAGGCCCAGGCTGCGGGTCAGGCGCAGGTCGGCCCCCACCCGGTCGCCCGCTTCCAGCAGGACCAGATCGCCCGGCACCAGATCGGCCGCATCGACGCTCTGCCGGTGCCCACCGCGCAGAACGGCGGCATTGGGTTGCAGCATGGTGCGGATGGCGGCCAGCGCCTGTTCGGCCCGGCCTTCCTGGATGAAGCCGACAATGCCGTTGATCAGCACCACGCCCAGGATCACCCCGGCATCCAGCCCGTGGCCCATGGCCCCGGCAATGCCGGCGGCCACCGCCAGCAACCCGATCAGCAGATTGTTGAACTGGTCGATGAAACGGCGCAGGGCGGACCGGCCCACCGGTTCCGGCAGCCGGTTGCTGCCATATCGGGCCAACCGCGCCGCCACCTCTTCCCGCGACAGGCCCGACGGCCCGCTGCCCAGCCGGGCGACGGCATCGTCAGCCGTCAGCCCGTGCCAGTCCGTCCGTTCCGCTTCATCCATATCCGCCCGCCGGTCGCTGTTTCACCCTATCTATGGCCTGTCGCTGTGACAGGTCCATGATGCAGGTCAAACGCTTCGGCGGGCGAATAGGTTGCAGGGGTCTGTCCTGCAACCCGTATCGGCCTCAGGCGGCCTTCACATTGACAAGGAAGCTGCCCACGGCACCGGTCAGCCGATCGGACTGCGACTGCACGCCCGATGCCACGGACAGAACCTCGGATGCGGCGGTACCCGTCTCCCCGGCGGCGGCGCGGACGGAGGTAATGGTCTCGCTGACATCCTGTGTGCCCATGGCGGCCTGCTGCACGTTGCGGGCGATCTCCTGCGTTGCGGCACCCTGTTCTTCCACAGCGGCCGCGATGGCGGCGGAAATCTCGTTCACCTTGGCAATGGTGGCCGTAATGGACTGGATGGCGGCGACGGCATCGCGGGTGGCCGTCTGCACCTGCTGGACCTGACCGGCAATATCCTCCGTGGCCTTGGCGGTCTGGTTGGCCAGGCTCTTCACCTCCGACGCCACCACGGCGAAGCCCTTGCCGGCTTCCCCGGCCCGTGCCGCCTCGATGGTGGCGTTCAGCGCCAGCAGGTTGGTCTGCCCGGCAATATCCTGGATCAGTTGCACGACCGTGCCGATCCGGTCGGCGGCGTCGGCCAGGGTGGCAACGGTGACGTTGGTGCGCTCCGCCTCCTCATGCGCATGGCGGGTGACAGTGGCGCTTTCGGCCACACGGCGGGTGATTTCCTCCAGCGAGGCGGAAAGCTCCTCCGTCGCTGTGGCCACGGCCTGCACATTGGCCGATGCCTGCTCGGCAGCACCCGCCACGCTGACGGACTGGTGGCTGGTCTGTTCCGACAGGGCCGACAGCGACTGGGCGGAAGACCGCATCTGCGTGCTGGCCGATGACAGCTGTGACACCAGCGCCTGCACCTCGCTGTCGAAGCCGGCCATCAACTGTTCCAGCTTGGCCGTGCGGCGATCACGCACCTCCTGCTCCGCGGCCTGTTCGGCCTCCAGCCGGCGGCGTTCCAGACCATTGGTCTTGAACACTTCCACCGCGCGGGCCATGTCGCCGATCTCGTCCTGGTTGGCGGCCATGGGCACCGTCACCGACAGGTTGCCGGCGGCCAGTTCGGTCATGGTGCCGGTCAGGGCCTTCACGGGCAGGGTGATGGAGCGGGTGATGATCCAGGAAGATACCAGTCCGATGACCAGGCCCACCACGGCCAGCACGACGGAGATCAATTCCGACTCCCAGATCTCCTCCACGATGCGCGGCCCGATCTCATCCTGCTGGGCGCGCTGCGACTGCCGGATCTGGGCGGTCAGCGCACTGATCTGCGCGCCACTGGGATTCAGACGGTCATTGACGGTGGCCTGCACCGCCTCGACCACGGCGACGGCCTGCTTCACGCCCCCGACATAGGCTTCCGCCGCCTTCACGGCCTCCACCGCCAGCGCCCTGCGGGCAGGGTTCTGCATGGCCGGGACCAGGGTGCGCAGACCCTGATCGATATCACCCAGGGCTGCCTCCACCTTCTGCACACTGTCCTTGTCGCGGCGCGCCTGCAGCCGCTGCATCTGCATGCGGACGCCCGTCATCTCTTGCAGCACCGTGCTGGCGGCCTGGAACGCCCGGACATCATTGTCGGCAGCGGCCGTCTGGACGACGCGATCCAGGGCCTGCTCGAAGATGGGGCCGTTCTTGTCCAGCACGTCGCGCATGATGCGGTTATTCTCACGATAGCCTTTCACGACATCCGTAAAGGCATCCCGGTACTTGCCATAGGCGGCCGTCGCTTCAGCCAGCCAGGCACGGCGCTGTTCATGCTTGATATTGGCATCGGCCTGCTTCAGAAGCCCATCGATCTCCGTGGTCGCTTCGGTGAAGCGCTGCAACTGCGCCTCATCCCCCTGGACCAGGAAATCCTTCACCGCCAGTCGGGCCTTGGCGAAACCGATATCCACTTCGCCGACGATGTTTGAATTACGGGCGATGCGCCGGTATTCGTCGAAGTTGCTGGAAATATTCATCAGCAGATAGGTTCCGACGCCGGACATGATCACCAGGATCAGAAGCAGAACGCCCGATCCCGCGGCGATGCGTTGACCGATCTTCAATTTATCCAGCGACATGCCTCACCTTTAACTATTCTGCCCCTCAACGGGCGTTCCACCCGGCCGACAGGCAAACACCGGGCGTTCCCCCAGGATGTTACCTGGAAGGCGGGCGTTCGACGATCGACGTTCATTTCCACACAATCCTATGTCCATCACCCGGCCACAAGTATTCAAACGTATACTTGCAGACGTAAAAACAAAGTCCGGGAGGTTGGCCGGAGGACCTGCAAAGACAAACCAACTGCAATTGCAGTTGGTTTGCAGCCCCGTTTGCAAGCCCACAGCCACAGGGGCACCGCATGCCCGCCCCGGCCGGCAATATCCGGCGTCACGAAACTGTCTTGATCCCCGTGTTAGCCCTGGCCTGTCCAGGAACAGACCGGGCAAGGGACATGGCGGGAAGCGAGGCGGAAGGGGCGCTGGCGGCGGGGGCAGAACTGCTGGAAACGGCATTGCCGCGCCACCGCGACATGCTGCGTGCCTATTTCCTGTCGCGCCTGCGCTGTCCACAGGAAGCGGAGGACCATGTGCAGGAGGTCTATTCCCGCGTCATCGCCGCCACGGCGCCGCGTACCGGCATCGCCAACTGGCAGGGCTTCCTGCTGCGCGCCGCCGCCAACCTGCTGACCGACCGCTTTCGCCGCGACCAGGCCCGCGCCGGCGGCCGGCATGTCCCCCTGGAAGACGGGATTGACGCCGGCAGCCAGGATGTGGCTACGCCGGAAAGGGTGGTCGCCGCGCGTCAGCAACTGGCCCATATCCAGACGGCGCTGGACGAACTGGACCCCATCTGCCGTCAGGCCTTCCTGCTCTGCCGCGTGGACGGCCTGTCCCACCGCGACATCGCCGCCCGGCTGGACATCGAAACGGCATCCGTCACCCGCCATGTCGAACGCGCCCTGATCCATCTGACCCGCCGCATGGGCGGACGGGGGGCCGCATGACCCGGCCCGACCCCGACCGGCAGGTGTTGGAGGAGCGGGCCGCCGCCTGGATGGCGCGGTTGAGCGCCGGCCAGGATGCCGCCACCCGCGCCGCCTTCCGTCGCTGGCTGCAGGCCGATCCCGCCCATGCCGATGCCATGGACCGGGTGGCGCAGGTCTGGGACGGCACGGGCCCCACCCGCCGCCCGCCGCTGCGCCTGCCGGCGCCGGTGCGCCGGCCCGTGGTCGCTGGTCTGGCGGCCCTGGCCGCCTGTCTGCTGCTGCTGGTCGCCACCCCGCCCGACTGGCTGGTCTGGACGCGCGCCCATTACGACACCGCCGTGGGGGAGACGCGGCTGGTCCTGCTGGAGGATGGCAGCGAGGTGCGGCTGGACAGCGGTACCGGCATTGATGTCGCTTTCGGCCCTCTGCGCCGTGACATCCGCCTGACCCGCGGTCAGGCGTCCTTCAAGGTGGCGAAAAGCCGGCTGCGTCCCTTCGCCGTGGCCGCCGACCATGCGACCGTGGTCGCCACCGGCACGGAATTCATCGTGGCGGACGGGGCCGACACGCGCGTGGTACTGATTGAAGGTGGCGTGGAACTGCGGAACCCGGCCAGTGGTGCCGCCACCGCCCGGCTGACGCCCGGCCAGCTGGCCCTGGCCGACGCCATCCACCCGCCCCGCATCACCCCCGCCGATCTTGAGGCGGAGACGGCCTGGCGCCAGGGGCATCTGGTCTTCCGCCGCACCAGCCTGACCGACGCCCTGGCTCGCTTCGCCCGCTATGGCGGCCCGCCGGTCAGCCTGGGCGACGGCACGGCCGGGCTGGAGGTCAGCGGCGTGTTCGGCACCCGCGATGTGGAGAAATTCGTGGCCCTGGCCGCGAAACTGCACGGCCTGTCCCTGACCAGCAGCCCCGACGGCGCCTTGGCGCTGTCGGTGAAGCCGGGACGCAAGGGGGCGTAACACCAGATCCCGGTAAGTTCTACTCAACGGGATCTGGTTCGGCGGCGACGGCCGCCGCGCACCTCGTGGCGCGTAGCCAAGCCGCTGGATGGCGGCGCCGGCAATTGAGGGCCTTGATCAGAACCATATGGTTCTGATCAAGGCAAACGGGCACAACCACCCGTGACAGTTCCATGAAGCCTGGATGAAAGTTTTAATCCTGCCCGGAAACCGGATGGGCGCTGCGTCTACCCCGCTGACCATGCCGTTCACGCAACGGCTGCCCACGGGAGAGTTCCGATCATGATGCTGCGTTCCCTGGCCCTTGGCGTTTCTGCCCTGGCCCTTCTGTCGCTGGCCCCGCTGTCCGCCCCGGCCCTGGCCCAGCCTGCCGCGGCGGCTACGGCCCGATTCACCCTGCCATCCGCCGATCTGGGCGATGCGCTGGTGGCGGTCGGCCGGCATTTCGGGCGCAATGTGCTGTTCACCCCGGCCCAGGTGGCGGGCAAGCGGTCGGCCCCTGTGGCGGATGCCGCCGGCTTTGATCTGGCGCTGAAGGCCATGCTGGCCGGCACGGGCCTGTCGGCCGATATCGGCGCCGACGGGTCGGTAACCCTGGTCGCGCGTCAGGCCGCCGCCACCCCGGCCACGCCGCGCCCGCAGACGGCCCGCACGGCATCGGCCGCCCCCGCGGAAACCGCCCCCGCGCCGGAGCCTGTGAAGATCGAGGAGATCATCGTCACTGGCCAGATCTTCTTCCGCAACCGCACGGCCGAGCCCAACCCCGTCCTGTCCTACGACCTGGAATATTTCCAGCGGTTCGAGCCGGTGTCGGTGGGCGAGATGATGAAGCGCGTGCCGGGCGTCACCTTCGCCGCGGACGTGCTGGAATATGACGCGGTGCAGATGCGCGGCCTGCCGCCGGGCTACACCCAGGTGCTGATCAATGGCCGCCGCCCGCCCGGTGGCGAGGCTGACCGTTCCTTCTTCGTCGACCGCATCCCGGCCGAGCTGGTGGAGCGGGTGGAGATCGTGCGTGCGCCCCGAGCCGACCAGCCCAGCGAAGGCGTGGCCGGCACCCTGAATGTCGTCACCAAGGAAAGCGAGGCCTTCGAGGGCGGCTTTGCCAAGGCCGGCGCCCTGATCAACAAGGATGGCAAGGTCCGCCCCTCCTTCGCCGCCGCCTATGCCGACAGCCTGGCGGAGACCTCCTACTGGGCGGCGGTGAATTATCAGGGCCGCCGCAATCCGAAAAAGAAGGTCACCGATTTCTATGATGGTTCGTTCAGCGAATATTCAGGTCGGGAATTGCAGGATGACACCCGTGACGGCGTCGACATCTCCGCCAATGGCGAGCTGGTGACAAGGGTTGGTGAAGGCGCCCTGCGCCTGACCGGCCTGATCGTCGACACCGACCGTGACGAGGATGAACTGTCCGTGACCTATGAAGGGGACAACCCGTCAGCGCTGGAACTGGACGAGGTGGAAGTGCAGCGCGAACGCATCAGCCAGCAGACCTACGCCCTGTCGGGCGCCTTCACCCATCCGGTCGGGATGGGCGAGTTGGGCCTGGATGCCGGCTGGGCCGGCTATCGCGAGGACAGCAACACGGAGAATGAGGAAGGCGACGATATCGGCGATACGGAACTGACCGAGCGCGAGACGCTGGACACCACCGACAATGAATTCAGCGGCACCCTGTTCTACAAGTTCGGCGATGGGGTGAAGACCAAGATCGGCGGCGACGTGCTGTTCAAGAAGCGCGACACGGCCAACCGTTCCTTTGAACTGGATGATGATGAATGGGAGGAACAGACGGCCCCCGGTGCCGTCTTCACCCTGAAGGAAAAGCGCTTCGACCCCTATGTGCGCTTTTCCCTGGACCTGACGGAGCGGCTGTCGCTGGATGCCGGCGCGCGGTATGAGATCACGCGCCGCGACGTGGAAAGCGACGATGGCAAGGCCGATTACGATGCCGAAGCCTTCAACCCGTCCGCCCATCTGAAATTCCAGGCCACCAGCGCCGACCGTTTCCTGCTGTCGGTGGCCCGTACCGTGCGCCGGCCCGATTACGATCTGGTCTCCCCCTATCGGCAGGAGGAGGAGCCGGCGGACGAGGATGAACTGATCGGCAACCCGCTGCTGGCCAATGAACGCGCCTGGGGCATTGATGTCGGGTACGAACGGCAACTGGGCCGGCGCGGCATCGTCGGCGCCAATTTCTTCTACCGCGATGTCAGCGACCTGATCGAGCTGTACAATACCGGCGAGGAGGCCGAGGCCGGCGGCAACGTCTATGAGGCGCGCAACGCCGGCAAGGGCAAGAGCTGGGGCCTGGAGATCGACTTCTCCACCCCGCTGGACTTTGCCGGCCTGCCCGATACGGGCCTGTTCGCCAATTACACCTGGCTGGACAGCGAGGTGCGCGACCCCGCCCTGGGCATCAAGCGCCGGTTCAACAACCAGCCGCACCATGTCTACAATGTCGGCTTCATCCAGACGCTTGAAAGCCTGGATGCCAGCGTCGGCGCGTCCCTGTCGGGCCGGTCCAAGGCCAAGGAAGTGTCGCTGGACGAAGAGGTGGACCTGTCCTATGGCAAGGATCTGGAGGCCTTTGTTGAAAAGCGCCTTTATGACCGGTTCGTGGTGCGTCTGTCGGCCTCCAACCTGCTGAACCGCAAGAAGGTAGAATATTTCCGCACCTTCGACGGCGACAGCGTGGCCGAGATCCAGGCCAACCACACCAAGGGCAAGGTGGACGAGAGCGAGCGCGAAAGCGAACAGTCCGGCCGCCTGTTCCAGATCACCCTGCGCGCCACCTTCTGATACCCGACCCTCTCCCCTGTCCAGCCCCCCCCTGCCATTTCGGAGCCCCCATGCGCCGCCTGATCCCCCTCGCCGCCGCCCTGCTGCTGCTCACCGCCTGTGGCAAGGAACCGGCCGCGCCGGTCGCCGCCGCCCTGCCGCTGGTCAAGCCGGTGGCGGAAACGGCCCCCGGCCTGCCCGACAATGGACCCGGCGGGGGGGTGAAGGGCGACGCCGACGATCCCGCCTTCTGGCTGCACCCGTCCGATCCGGGCAAAAGCCTGGTGATCACGGTGGCCAAGGGCGCGGGCCTGCGCGTCTATGACCTGTCGGGCCGGCTGGTGCAGCGCATCGATGCCGTGCCCGACGGGCGTTACAACAATGTCGACGTGGCCTATGGGCTGAAACGTCCCGATGGCTCCACCCTCGACATTGCGGTGGCCAGCGACCGGGGGCGCGACCGGCTGATGGTCTGGGCCATCGACGCCAGCAATGTCGACGCCCCCCTGACCGACATTACCGACCCGGCCCAGCCCCAGGTCTTCCCCACCCGCCTGTCGCCCGACGGCAAGGAAGAGATCGCCAATCCCGTCGACGACCAGATCAGCGCCTATGGCCTGACCCTGTGGCAGGACAAGGTGACGGGGGAGGTGCGGGCCGTCGTCGCCCAGCGCAAGGCAGCACGCCTGGCCGAAGAACGGCTGGTGGTGCGCGCCGATGGCACCGTGGGCCATGAACGCACCCGCCACTGGGACTTCCCCACCAGTCACAAGGGCCAGGATCTGCGGGTGGAGAGTGAGGATGACCCCGAACAGGACTGGCAGCCGCAGTTCGAAGGGCTGGTGGTGGATGAAGAGGCCGGTATCCTGTTCGCGGGGCAGGAGGATGTGGGCCTGTGGCGCGTGAACCTGCGCACGGGCAAGGCCGACGACCAGCCCTTCTATGAAACGCGGGGATCGGTGAAAAGCCCCTTCAACAACCAGGACAGCCGGATCGCCCGCGATGTCGAAGGGCTGGCGCTCTATCGCGGGGCCGACGGCACCGGCTTCCTGATCGCCTCCAGCCAGGGCGACGCCCATGGCGATGATGGCAAACAGTCCGACAATGGCGGCCTGGATGACAGTTTCGCCATTTTCGAACGCGGCGGCCAGAACCGCTATATCGGCAGCTTCCGCCTGACCGCCAACGGCCCCATCGATGCCGGCCAGGAATGCGACGGCGCCGAACTGATCTCCATCCCCCTGCCCGGCTTTCCGCAGGGGCTGCTGATGGTGCAGGACGGCTATAATGACGATCTGAACGGTCTGTCGGGCGAGCCCAAGGCCACCAATTTCAAATACATATCCTGGGCCGACGTGGTCGCCGCCATCCCGGCCCTGGCCGCCGTCCCCGCCGGCGGCTGGTCCCCGCGGTAAGGGGGCCTACGACCAGTCCTGATCAAACGGCAGGCCCAGGCGGATGGCCAGGGCCTGCCGCGATACACGCAGTTCACGCGCCAGCTCCACCAAGTCGGTGATGCCCCGTTCCTGCAAACCGTTGATCAGGTGCCACGGCATCAGAATGTCGGCCGCCATCTCATTCGCCTCCCGTTCCAGCGGACCCGATAGGGCGCGGTAGAACTGGTCATCCCGGATTTCCCTCTGCGCCCCGCCGCAATGCAGGACGAAATGGGCAATCTCGTGGGCGACCGTGAAGCGCTGGCGATTGGCCGGATGATCCTGATTGACCAGGATCAGGTACCCGGACTCCCCCCCTTCAGGATCGCGTCGGATCAGGCCGGACACGGCCGGTCCCAGTTGGTCGGCATAGACAGCCACCCCCATGTCCCGGGCGATGGCGACGACATCGACTGGACATGTCACCTGACGTTGGGCAATGATCCTGTCGGCCCGCGACCGCTCAATCGCTCCCCCCGCCACCGGCAGGTCTGGGGCGTGGCGGAATATCGCTATCTGTTCTGGCATTTCCGTCTCTCCGTCCGCTGCCGTTCGCGTCCCCCGTGACAGCCTGAACAGCCTTTTCGGCTTCCAACTGCCGCAGGGCCGATTTGGCCAGGACCTGGAACTCTTCACTCTGTAGATAGGATTCTATGCGCTTGCTGGCAACATCGCCAGCCTGCACGGCCGCCGACTCCTTGGCCCTGTCTTCGATCTGCTTGAAGCCCCATATCGCCAGGATGCCGACACCCAGTGCCAGTGCCGCCAGGACAACAGTGACCGCCGTTAGCGATACCGAAATGAACTCCGCATAGGTCCAGGGATGCGCCACCTCGCCTCCCTTGGGATTAACGGAAACGAATATCGTGATGTTGATGGCGATCATAACCAGTGCCGTCATCCACACGATAAAGGTTTTGACATCCATGTTCCGAACGCCTGAAGAGGGCACGATGCAGACACTAATATATTGAAAATGGTCTAATTAGTCCACAATACAGCTTCTGAATTAAGCCATTTTGCACCGCACCCTTGACGCACGTCATGGTGCCGTCACGATTTCCTGGGCACACTGCCGCAATGCAGCAATCCGGGAGACCCCTGATGCCCGATATCGTCACCCTGCCCAAGACCCTGCCCGCCCCGGTTCCACCCCCTCCGCCGGCACCGTTCACCTTTTCGGAAGAGGCGGAGGCGCTGCCGCAGGTGTCGGCAACCCTGTCCATCCTGGACCGGCTGGTCCATGCCGCCATGGGCCGGGTGACGGGATCGGTGTCGCCGGCGGCCCTGGCGCTGGCCTGGGCCGACTGGGCCATCCATCTGTCGGCTGCCCCTGGCAAGCAGGTGGAACTGGTGAACAAGGCCCTGCGCAAGACGGCGCGCATGGCCGAATATGCCGCCACCTGCGGCAACCAGCCTGACGCGCCCCGCTGCATCGAACCATTGCCCCAGGATCACCGGTTCGACCACGCGGATTGGCGTCTGCCGCCGTTCAACATGATCCATCAGGCGTTCCTGTTGCAGCAGCAATGGTGGCACAACGCCACCACCGGCGTGCGCGGCGTGGAACAGGGGCATGAAAAGGCGGTGACCTTCGTCGCCCGCCAGTTGCTGGACATGGTGTCGCCCACCAATTTCCTGTTCACCAATCCCGAACTGCTGCGCCAGACGGTCAGCGAATCCGGCGCCAATCTGGTGCGCGGCTGGCGCAACTGGATGGAGGACATGCGCCGCCAGACGGGCGGCCGCGGCCCGGCGGGGGTGGAGGATTTCAAGGTTGGCGAGGATGTCGCCATCACGCCGGGCCGCGTCGTCTTCCGCAACCGGCTGATCGAACTGATCCAGTATGCGCCGACGACGGGGGAGGTGAAGCCCGAGCCGGTGCTGATCGTGCCCGCCTGGATCATGAAATATTATATCCTGGACCTGTCGCCGCACAATTCCATGGTCCGTTATCTGGTCTCACGCGGCTACACGGTCTTCTGCATCTCCTGGAAGAACCCGGACGCCGAAGACCGCGACCTGTCGATGGAGGATTACCAGCGCCTGGGCATCATGGACGCGCTGCGCGCCGTGGGCGCCATCGTGCCGGGGGCCAAGGCGCATGCGGTCGGCTATTGCCTGGGCGGCACCCTGCTGTCCATCGCCGCCGCCACGCTGGCGCGCGATGGCGAAGACCGGCTGGCCAGCCTGACCCTGCTGGCCGCCCAGACCGATTTCACCGAGGCAGGTGAACTGACCCTGTTCATCGATGAAAGCCAGCTGAGCTTTCTGGAGGACGGGATGTGGAGCCAGGGCTTTCTGGACACGACCCAGATGGCCGGCGCTTTCCAGCTGCTGCGCTCCAACGACCTGATCTGGTCGCGCATGGTGCGCGAATATCTGATGGGCCAGCGCGAGGCCATGTCCGACCTGATGGCCTGGAACGCCGATCCCACCCGCATGCCCTACCGCATGCATTCCGAATATCTGCGCCGCCTGTTCCAGCATAATGAACTGGCGGCCGGCCGCTATCGCGTGGAAGGCCGGCCCGTCGCCATGTCGGACATCCGTGTGCCCGTCTTCGCCGTGGGCACGGAAACGGACCATGTCGCCCCCTGGCGGTCGGTCTATCGCGTGCGCCTGCTGCTGGATACGGAGATGACCTTCTGCCTGACCAATGGCGGCCATAATGCCGGCATCGTCAGCCAGGCCGACCATCCCCACCGCCGCCACCGCATCGCCACCATCGGCATCGACGAGCCGTTCACGGATGCCGAAGGCTGGTTCACGGCCAATGAACCGCGTCCCGGTTCCTGGTGGCTGTCCTGGGTGGACTGGCTGGACCGGCATTCCGGTGCGCCGGTCCCGCCGCCCGCCATGGGCAACGCCAAGGCGGGCCTGCCCCCGCTGGAACCGGCACCGGGGCGGTATGTGCATCTGAAGTAGGACGGACGCCACCCTTCCCCACCCGGACGCGGACGCAGACGGATGGGGAAGGGCGACGGCCCGGTTGCGGTCGATCGCTATCCCTTGCGCCGACGATCGCCCCAGGCCTTGGCCTGGGCGATGTAGCTTTCCATCGTCGCCTGTTCCTTGTCGAACGTGTCATCGACGATGGTGATGGTGGGGATGGCGCGCTGATCGGCGGCAATCTCCGGCTTGTAATGGCCGAAGCCGGCCTCATGCACGCCGGTGCTGCCGCGTCCGGGGGCCGGCCGGCTCAGATGCTCATATGAGCGGACATAGCGGTCATGGCCGGCCGGGTGCAGCGCATAGCGTGTCACCTGCGACAGGGGGATATAGGCCATCTGCGCGTCATACAGCATCTCGCCCACGGGCGGGATGCCGGGATGGCGGCGGCGCAGTTCCTCCACCATCATCCTTGTCCCGACATTCATGTCGGCCTTCTGGTTGTTGGCCCAGCCGCCGGCAATATCCAGGAAATAGCCGTCGACGCCGAACTGCTTCACCGTGGCGGAGATGCGTTCGGTCAGGAATTTGCGCCAGCTTTCCACGCCCAGATTCATGAAGGGCATCCAGCCATCATTGGCCCGGTCATTGTCCCAGTCGACCCAGTTCAGGTCGAAATGGTCACCGTCTACATGTTCTGTGGTGGCATCGGCGAACTGCTTGAATTCGGCCAACGTGGCATTGGCGGAATTGGTGCCGAACATGGGCACCATGCGATAGCCCAGCTTCTGCGCCGATGTGACCAGCTTCTGGAACCCGGCGGCCCCGCCCATGCGCGGATCGGGCTGATACAGCGGATAGTTCCAGTAATAGCGCCCGTCCCAGGCCGGCAGGAACACCATCACCCGCTTGGGGTCGATGCGCTTGGCCGCCCACATCAGGATATCCAGCATGCGGCGGTAATCGTTGAAGATATACCCCGTCCAGTGCGCCCCATGAATGGACAGGACCAGATCCACATCCTGCATCCAGCGCGGCGCATCCGCCCGGCTGGCGAAGGGTGGGATGGAATAGGTCTTTTCCAGATGCGCGAAATGTGCGCCGGCCGCCGCCGCGTAACTGGCGGCTGGTCCCACCCGCCACAGGGCCGTGGTCACGCTTTCCTGCCGGTCCCAACCCGGCGCCTCATGCACCAGTTCCACCCGGTAGCCATCGGACCCCGGCTGGAAGAAGAAGCGGGCGGGCAGCACCGTCTGCTGACGCGCCGACAGTTCATACAACTGGCCGTCGGCCGCCTTCAGCATGGCGAACGGCGTGCTCATGCCGCCGAAAAGCTGGGGATATTCGTACAGCTTCTCATCATCCTTGGGATCGCTGAACGCCCCGCAGGAGATGGACAGTTCGCCACGCGGCAGGCCGCGCACGATGCTGGTGATGGCCTTCACCTTCTGCGGGGCGGTGGCCGTGGCCCGCCATTGCACAACGCCATCGGCACCGACGCTGAATTCCGCCGACAGGGTGCCCGCGGCCTTTTCCTGACCGCCGGCGCCCAGCAGGCCCGAACAGACCAGCCGCACCTTGTCCCCGTCGCGCAGCACCTGGGTCGCGGCCGGGTCGATGGCGTAGGTATTCTCGAACGTCAGGACGCGGAAACCCACCAGCAGCGGCCCCACCTTCACCGACGCTTCGGGAAAATCGAAGCTGAACTGCATCACGGCATCGCCGCGCGGCGGGGTGTAGACGCCCGTGCGCGAGGTCAGGGGCACCAGATCGGCGGACGCGACCGTCTGGGCCAGGGTCGCGGCGGCGGGCACGGCCAGCGCCACGCCGGCGGCGGTGCCGGCGACGAAGCCACGCCGGGAAAGGGCGGGAACCACTGCATATCCTCCTGTTCGTCGTTTCAGGCGGGTGGGGCCTGGGGGCCTTCCCTCCAAAAAGAATATCGTATACTCCTACAATATTGCGGCGATGCCAAGTATGGTTCGGCCACCGGCCGGATATTTCCTGACCCAACCGTTTCCGGTCACAAAATGGGGGAGTGCGCGCGTATGAAGGGACATTTTCGCCACCTGCTGATCTGCCTGGGCCTGTTGACCGCCGCACCGGCAGCGGCACAGGACGCCGTCGTCACCGTGGGCGCGGACCGGCCGGGGGCCGTGATCGCGCCGGAGATCCAGGGCCAGTTCGCCGAACATCTGGGAAGGCTGATCTATGAAGGGATCTGGGTCGGTGAAGGGTCCCCCATCCCCAATGTGAAGGGCTATCGCACCGATGTGCTGAACGCCCTGAAGGCCATCCATGTGCCGCTGATCCGCTGGCCCGGCGGCTGTTTCGCCGATGAATATAAGTGGCGTGACGGCATCGGCCCGCGCGACCAGCGCGCGGTGACGGTCAATACCAGTTGGGGCGGGGTGAATGAGACCAACGAATTCGGCACCCATGAATTCATGGAGTTCAGCGAGCTGGTGGGCGCCAAGACCTATGTGAACGGCAATATCGGCACGGGCTCCGCGCGCGAGATGGCGGAATGGGTCGAATACATGACCGGCACCACCCGCTCCACGCTCGCCCAGATGCGCCGGACCAATGGCCGGGACAAGCCCTGGACGCTGGACTGGTTTGCCATCGGAAACGAGACCTGGGGCTGCGGCGGCAATATGCGGCCCGAATATTACACAGACCAATTGCGCCAGATCCGCACCTTCGTGAAGCCGGCCCCGGGCCAGCCGACCAAGATCCTGGCCAGCGGCGCCAATGCCGGCGACGTGAAATGGACCGAAGCCGTGATGTCCGGGGCAGGCGACATGATCGACGCCTACAGCCTGCATTTCTACGACGTCACCTCGGCCTACATGATCCCGGCCGGCACCTGGGAGAAGAAGGGATCGGCCACCCAGTTCGGGGAACCGGAATGGTTCGCCAGCCTGGTCGGCGCCTACAAGATGGATGATCTGATCACCCGCCATGCTGCGGTGATGAACAAGTATGATCCGCAGAAGCGCGTGGCCCTGGCCGTGGATGAATGGGGCAACTGGCACGATCCGGAACCGGGCACCAATCCGGGATTCCTGGAACAGCAGAATACCCTGCGCGATGCCGTAACGGCCGCCATCAACCTGAACATCTTCCACCACCATGCCGACCGCGTGCGCATGGCCAACATCGCCCAGATGGTCAATGTGCTGCAGGCCATGATCCTGACCCAGGGTCCGAAGATGATCCTGACCCCGACATATCATGTCTTCGACATGTATCAGGGCTTCCAGGGGGCGACGTCCTTCCCCGTCGCCGTGCTGGCACCCGATTACGTGCAGGGCGACCGGCGCGTGCCGGGGGTCAGCGTGTCGGCGGCCAGGACCAAGGATGGCAAGCTGCTGGTGGCCCTGGTCAATGTCCATCCCGACCGGGCGCTGCCGGCCGACATCCGCCTGGATGGGGTGAAGGCAAAGCGGGTGTCGGGCCGCATCCTGACGGCACCGGCACTGAACAGCCATAACAGCTTCGACCAGCCCGACACGGTCAAGCCGGTTTCGTTCAATGGCGCCAAGCTGTCGGGCGGTACCCTGTCGGCCACCCTGCCCGCGCATTCGGTCACGGTGCTGACGGTGGAGTGATATTACCCGCCTACCCCTCTCCGCCCGCGGCCTTGCGCGGCATCAGCCCGCGGGCGGGGTTGTAGGCCCAGAAGGACAGACCCAGGAACAGCAATGTCGCCCCCGCCACCCAGGCCGCCGCCGCCCACGCCACCTGTCCGTAAAGGGCGAAGCGGATCATCTCCACGGCATGGGTGAAGGGGTTGTAGCGGGCCAGGTGATAGAGAAGCTCGCTGCCCTCCCGCATCTTCCACAGGGGATAGAGGGCCGATGACAGGAAGAAGGCCGGGAAGATGACGAAATTCATCACCCCGGCGAAATTCTCCAGCTGCCGGATGGTGCTGGACAGCAGCATGCCCACCGCCCCCAGCATCAACCCCGCCAGCAGCAGCGCCGGCAGCACGGTCAGATAGCCCAGCGGCGGCACCGTAAGCCCGGCAATCGCCGCGATGCCCAGGAACGCCGCCGCTTGCGCCAGCCCGACCACGGCGCCCGCCAGCAGCTTGGCCATCAGCAGGAATTCGCGCGGCAGCGGGCTGGTCAGCAGCAGCCGCATGCTGCCCATCTCCCGGTCATAGACCATGGACAGGCTGCTCTGCATGCCGTTGAACAGCAGCACCATGGCGGCCAGCCCCGGCAGCACATAGGTTTCATAGGTGATGTAGGTGTCGTAGGGCGGCTGGACGGATATGCCCAGCGCCGCCCGGAACCCGGCCGCAAAAATGAACAGCCAGACCAGGGGCCGCACCAGGGCGGAGATGAACCGTTCCCGCTGATGCAGGAAGCGCAGCATTTCCCGCCCGATGATGGCCGACAGGGCGCGCGGATAGATCATCATGACCCGCCCCCTGGCGTCAGCGCCTGGAAGGCATCGGCCAGATTGTCCGCCCCCGTACGGGCCAGCAGATCGGGCACGCCCCCCGTGGCCCGCACGATACCCCGGTGCAGCAGCACGACATCGTCGCCGTCCCGCACCTCGTCGAACAGATGCGTGGCCCACAGCACGGCCACCCCATCCTGCGCGCACAGGCGATGCACATGCTCCACCAGATCGCGGCGCGACGGCGCGTCCAGCCCCACGGTCGGTTCGTCCAGGATCAGCAGGCGCGGCCGGTGCAGCAGGGCGCGGGCCAGTTCCACCCGCCGCCGGTGCCCGCCATTCAGCAGCCGCACCTTGTCGCCGGCCCGCGCCGACAGGCCGAACCTTTCCAGCAGGGCGGCGATGCGCGGGGCCGTTTCGGCGCGCGACAGCCCGCGCAGTCCGGCGGCATAGGTCAGGTTCTGGCGCACGGACAGGTCCAGATCCAGGGTCGGCTGCTGGAACACCACGCCCATGGCGGCCAGTCCGGCGCGCGGGTGGCGGCGCAGATCATGGCCGCAGATACTAATAGTCCCCGATGCCGGGGTGAACAGCCGGGTCAGCAGACCCATCAGCGTGGATTTTCCGGCCCCGTTGGCGCCCAGCAGGGCCGTGAACCGGCCCGGTGCCACGGTGAAACCGACCCCGTCCAGGGCGAAGCCACCCTTGCCATAGGCGAAGCTCAGACCCTCAACCGCCAGCGCCGGCCCCGTCACGGCACCACCACCGCGCCCCAGGGATAGCGCCCGACCGGGATGGATTTCACCACCTTCAGCCCCTCCACATCGATGACGGAGACATCGTTGCTGACCCCGTTGGTGGTGAACAGGGTCTTGCCATCGGGCGACAGGGCCATGTGCCAGACCCGGCGGCCGACCAGCAGATAGGCCTTCACCGTGAAACTGGCCGTGTCGATGACGGCGACATGGTTGGCCGGGCCCAGCGCCACAAAGGCCAGCGCGCCGTCGCGCGACAGCCTGATGCCCACGGGCTGGATCTTGTCGGCCTGCACGCCCTTGATGGCAAACGGAATGGTGCGCGTCACCTGCCGGCTGGCGACATCGATGATTTTCACCGTGCCGCCAATTTCCGACGATACCCACAGTGCCTTGCCATCGGCCGTGAATTCGGCATGGCGCGGCCTGGCGTCAACCAAGGTGCTGTCGACCAACTGCCGTGTGGCCGTATCGATCCAATGCACCATGCTGGTGGTTTCGGATGTGTTGACGGCCCATTTGCCATCGGGGCTGACGGCCATGCCCTCCGGCTCCACGCCCACATCGATCTGATAGGCGACGGTGCGGCTGGGCACATCCACCACGGTCACGACATTATTGTCTTCATTGGCGATGAACAGGTGCGTGCCGTCGGGCGCCAGGGCGAATTGTTCGGGATCGTCGCCCGACGGCAGATTGTGGATGACCTTGCCGCTGGCAATGTCCAGCACCTGCACCGTGTCATCATCGCTGGCGCAGATGTAAAGCTGCTTGCCATCCCGGCTCAGCGTGATGCCGCGTGGCCGGGCGCCGACCTTGAGGGTCTGCTTGACCGTCAGCGTGTCGGTATCGATGACGGACAGGCTGTTATCCCGCTCGTTGGTGACATACAGCGTGCCGGCCGGCACCTCCGGTGCAGCGGCCAGCAGACCCAGGGTGGGCAAAAGCCATCGCGCACGCATCCCATATTCCTTCCCTGCGGGTGGGCCTTTGCCAGCCCTTGGCACCAAGCCTATCCGGCAGCCATGGGAACGGGCCATAGGACTATGGCATCAGACCGCCACGTCGGTTTCGGTGGGCGGAAACCGGCGTGGCACCAAAGTCCAATAAGTACAGGGCGGCGGAATCGTTAGGCTTCCGATCGTTCGCCGCACCCGGCCCCCGGGTCCCAGGCAGTGCGGTCGCCCAAACCCGAGCCATCACCCGAGGATGTTGCCGATGTCGTCCCGTCTCGTCGCCGGCCTGCTGGCCGCCGCCCTGCTCTCCACCCTTGCCGTCCTGCCGGCCGGCGCGCATGGCGATGTCACGCCCCAGCCCGTGAATACTGACGGGCTGGAAAAGCTGGGCCCCGACTGGCGCGCCAGCAACCCCTATCGCGGCAATCCCCGCGCGATCGAAATCGGGGCGTCGGCCTATAACCAGAACTGCGCGCGCTGCCACGGGCTGGGTGCCATTTCCGGCGGCATCGCCCCCGACCTGCGCTTCCTGGATGAAGGCGATCCGGGCGATGAATGGTTCTCCGAACGCTTCCGCAAGGGCGCGTCGCGCGACGGCAAGGTCTATATGCCCGCCTTCGGTCCCGTTCTGGGCCAGGAAGCCGGCTGGGCCATCCGTTCCTGGCTGGAAACCCAGCCACAGTGAAGCCTTTCATGTTCCTCAGGCGCCGGCGCCGCATCCGCGGCTTGGCTTCACGCCGCACCAGCGGCGCGGCGGCAGTCGCCGCCGGAGCGGTTTCCGGTCCCGTCAACCGCTCTCAAGGAATTTCCCATGACCCGACGCCAGCTCATGGCCCTTTTCGCGACCCTGCCGCTTGCGGCGGGGTTTGCGCGTCCCGGCACGGCCGCGCCCCTGGACAAGGTGATGGAAAAGGGCAGCCTGCGCATCGCCGTCTATCGCGACAACCCGCCCTGGTCCTGGCGCCGTGACGGGCAGTTGGTCGGCATCGATGTCGATCTGGGCCGGGAACTGGCGGCCCGGCTGGGTGTGGTGGCGGAATTCATGGAACTGACGGCCGACGAGAATATGGATGACGATCTGCGCAACGCCGTCTGGAAGGGCTCCGTCCTGGGCGAGCCCGTGGCTGACGTCATGATGCATGTACCCATCGACCGGGAATTCGGCCTGCGCAACGACATGGCCGTGCTGACCGCCCCCTATCACCGGGAAAGCTTCGCGCTGGCCTGCGATCCGCAGCGCACCGACTGCCGTGGCGGCATGGGTGATCTGGCCGGCAGCCCCATCGCGGTGGAAACCGACAGCGTGCCCGACTTCTACCTGACCGGCGCCTTCGGCGGGCGGCTGCGCGGCGATGTGGTCCATCACCTGACGGCGTCGGCCGCCATGCGGGACCTGACCCAGGGACAGGCCGGCGCCGTGATGGCGACCCTGGCCCAGGTGGAACTGGGCCTGCAAGGGGCCGACCACAACCTGTCCGTCCGCCGCGGCCCCTTCCCCGGTCTGGCAAAGCAGGGCTGGGACATTGGACTGGCCGTGAAGGCCGACAGCCGCGACCTGGGCTACCGCCTGGAAGATGTGGTGGCCGGCCTGCTGGCCGACGGCACCGTCGCCGCCACTTTCGCCCGCTACGCCATCACCCACGTCCCGCCGGGGGCATAGGGGCTAAAGTTCCGCGCGGTCACGTCCGCCATTCTTCGCCCGATACAGGGCCGCGTCGGCGCGTTGCAGCAGGCTTTGCTGGTTTTCCCCCGGTTGCAATTCGGCGACCCCGGCGCTGACCGTATGGGTCCAGCCCGTGGGAAAGCCGAAGGCCCGCACCGTGGCGCAGATGCGTTGGGCGATGACCATCGCCTGGGCGGCATTGGCGTCGGGGCAGAGGATCAGGAATTCCTCCCCGCCCCAGCGGCCCACCGTATCGATGCTGCGCGTGGCGGATTTCAGCAATCCGGCGATGGCAACCAGCACCCGGTCGCCCATCAGATGGCCCAACTGGTCATTGACCGATTTGAACAGATCCAGATCGATCATGATGATGGAAAGCGGGCTGTCATGGCGCAGGGCCCGATCGATCTCCGTCACCAGTTGCTCATCCAGGGCGGTGCGATTGTGCAGGCCGGTCAGGCTGTCGCGGCGCGACAGGCGGCGCAGTTGCCGGTTCACCTTGCGCAGCTTCATCGCCCACAGAAGATTGGTCAGCAGCAGGACGGAAAAAACCAGGACGATGTTGCGCAGCAGCCGGTAATCGATGGCCGTCTGTACATTGATGGAAACGTGGCGGTTGGCAATCTCCGTGCGTTCCTGGGTGGTGATGGTGGCGATGCCGCGGTTCAGCACATCGCGCAGGCCGGCTTGGTCCTTGCGCACGCCGATACGCAGCTTGTTCTCGTACCCCGGCACCAGGCCGTTGACCTTCAGGTTGAACCAGCCCTGCTTCTTGATGGTATAAACGGCAACCTCCATCGACCGGATGGTCAGATCGGCCTCGCGGTTTGATACCATTTCGAAGGCCACCGCCTCGCTGGGCGCCAGGATGACGCGCAGGTTGGGGAAGTCGCGGCGCACCCATTCCTCGATCGCGGTACCGCTGGGCAATACGATGGTCTTGTTCGACAGGCCCGCCAGATCGGCGACGAAGGGCTGGTCCTCCCGCGTGATGATGACATTGGGGTCGGTGAACAAGGGCGCGGTGAAGACCAGCCAGCTTTCCCGCTTGGCCGACTGGTTCAGGAAGCTGAGAAAGGCGCAATCGCCGCGCTGGGCCGTGGCGATGCTGTCGTCCCAGTCCTTGGTCGGCACCAGCCGCACCGACAGGCCGGACCGCTCCGCCGCCAGCCGCAGCAGGTCGGCGGCGATCCCTTCATGCACGCCGTGCGGGTTGATGACCTCGTAAGGTGGCCAGTCGGGATCGACGCAATAGGGGATGGGGGGCGGATCGGCCGGTGTCTGGGCACCGACCGGCAGGGCCACGGCCAGCAGAACCAGCAGGCACCGCAGCAAGGCTGGCAGGAACCGGGCGGGTTCGGTCGGCGACGTTGTGCGTTGCGCGGGGCGGCATGGTGTTTCGGTCACGGTCGGTCCCTGAATATCCCCTGGCGGCGGCCGGCCAATGCATGTGGCCCGGCCATGAAGGACAGCCGGTGATGGTCTGCCTATCATACATTGGCATTACCTCGGGCAAATACATTCTTCGGCCAGGGCCGTTTCCGCCCCGTCCCGGGCCCGCTGATACCAAGGTTCAATTTTGCCCCCTGCCCGGCGGCGTTACCTTGGGCCCCGTCAACAAACCATACCGCCTTCCCATCCCCCTGAAATATCTGGCCGTACAGGGTCGAGCCCCTGTCGCGGACGGGGGCTTGCGGGCGGGTTCTGCTGAAACCGGACGCGGGTTGCAGGCACCGTGCCGCCGCCACCGGACCCAACAGGGAGACAAGACGCCATGAAGCGCATTCTGCTGGCAACCTGCGCCGTGCTGGGGCTGGCCGCCGCCACGCCCGTGTTCGCCGCCGGTCCCACCGACGCCGACCTGATGAACGACGCCGCCACGCCCGGCGACGTGCTGACCTATGGCATGGGACCGCAGGCCCAGCGCTACAGCCCGCTGAAGACGCTGAACACGGAGAACGTGGCGAAGCTGGTGCCCGCCTTCTCCTTCTCCTTCGGCGGGGAAAAGCAGCGTGGCCAGGAAGCCCAGCCCATCGTCCATGACGGCGTCATCTACATCACCGGCTCCTACAGCCGCCTGTGGGCCGTGGATGCCCGCACGGGTGAGGAGAAGTGGCAATATGATGCGCGCCTGCCCGACGGCATCATGCCCTGCTGCGATGTGGTGAACCGCGGTGCCGCCATCTATGGCGACATGGTCTATTTCGGCACGCTGGACGCCAAGCTGATCGCGCTGAACAAGGACACGGGCAAGGTCGTCTGGTCCAAGAAGATGGCGGAGTATGAGGCGGGCTACAGCTATACCGCCGCGCCGATGATCGTGGATGGCAAGATCATCACCGGCAATTCCGGCGGCGAATTCGGCATCATCGGCAAGGTGGAGGCGCGTGACGCCAAGACGGGCGAGCTGGTCTGGTCGCGCCCCACCATCGAAGGCCATATGGGGCAGTTGAACGGCAAGGACAGCACCGTCACCGGCAAGCAGAACGCCACCTGGCCGGGCGACATGTGGAAGCAGGGCGGCGGGGCCACCTGGCTGGGCGGCACCTATGATCCCGAAACCAGGCTGATCTATATGGGCACGGGCAACCCCGCCCCCTGGAACAGCCATCTGCGTCCCGGCGACAATCTCTATACCTCCTCCACGCTGGCCATCGATCCCACTACGGGCGAGATCAAGTGGCATTTCCAGACCACGCCGCATGACGGCTGGGACTTTGACGGGGTCAATGAATTCATTCCGTTCGACCTGAAGAAGGACGGCAAGATCATCAAGGCCGGCGCCAAGGCCGACCGCAACGGCTTCTTCTTCGTGCTGGACCGCACCAACGGCAAGTTCATCTCCGCCACGCCGTTCGTGTCCAAGGTCACCTGGGCCAAGGGCTTCGACAAGAAGGGCCGTCCGATCTACGACCCGGCCAACCGCCCCGGCAACCCGATGGAAGCGGCCGAGGGCCAGACCAAGGGCAAGTCTGTCTTCGCCGCCCCGTCCTTCCTGGGCGGCAAGAACTGGATGCCCATGGCCTACAGCCAGGATACGGGCTTCTTCTATGTCCCCTCCAATGAATGGGGCATGGATATCTGGAACGAAGGCATCAACTACAAGAAGGGTGCCGCCTATCTGGGCGCCGGCTTCAACATCAAGCCGCTGTATGAGGATCATATCGGCGTGCTGCGCGCCATCGATCCCGCCACAGGCGAGATCAAGTGGGAATATAAGAACAAGGCCCCGCTGTGGGGCGGCGTCCTGTCCACGGCCGGCAATCTGGTCTTCACCGGCACGCCGGAAGGCTATCTGAAGGCCTTCGACGCCAAGACCGGCCAGGAAGTGTGGAAGTTCAACACCGGTTCCGGCGTGGTGGGCAGCCCCATCACCTGGGAACAGGATGGAGAACAATATGTGGCCGTGCTGTCCGGCTGGGGCGGTGCCGTCCCGCTGTGGGGTGGCGAGGTGGCGAAGTCCATCCAGCATATCAACCAGGGCGGCTCGCTCTGGGTGTTCAAGCTGCCCAAGGCCTGATCGCAGGCCCTGCCGCCTGAGGTCCCTCCCGCGAACGGTCATTCCCCATGACCGTTCGACGGCGGCGACTGCCGCCGCGCCGCCCATGCGGCGTAAGCCAAGCTGCCGGACGGCAGCGCCCGGCGTTTGAGGGGGCAGCAAAAAGACGGCGGCGACTGCCGCCGCGCCGCCCATGCGGCGTAAGCCAAGCCCGCGGATGCGGGCGCCCGGCGCCTGAGGGAACAGCAAAAAGACGGCGGCGACCGCCGCCGCGCCGCCCATGCGGCGTAAGCCAAGCTGCCGGACGGCAGCGCCCGGCGCTTGAGGGAACTGCAAAAAGACGGGGGCGTCCGGCGGATGCCCCCGTCTTTTGTCACGCTCATACTAAAGGATTGTGCGCAGTTTCTGCCCCCGGCTGTACTCTGACTTCCGCCCACAAAATACAGCTCGGCAACAGAGCGACGGGGAGGAAAGAGATGGGCAAGGTGCTGATCGCGGATGATCATCCGCTGGTGCGCGACGGGTTGCGCACGGTGCTGGCCGTGGCCTTGGACCGGTGCGAGCTGTTCGAGGCATCGGACCTGGACGAGGTGGTGCGGATCATCGATCGCGAAGGCGATTTCGATCTGGTCCTGCTGGATCTGAACATGCCGGGAAACAATGGTTTCGCCGGCCTTTCGTCGTTAAGGGCCCGCTATCCGGCCCTGCCCGTGGTCATGGTTTCGGCCACCTGCGACCGGCAACTGGTCAATGACGCCCTGCGCCACGGGGCTGCAGGCTTCGTGCCGAAATCCCTGCCCCGCGGCGCCATCGCCGAGGCGCTGCGCCAGGTGCTGAACGGCGATGTCTATATGCCGACCGATCTGGAGGATGCGCCCGCACCCGCCGGCCCGACCGGAGAGGATCAGGAGATCCTGCGCCGCATCGATACCCTGACCCCACAGCAGCGCAAGGTGCTGGAACTGGTTGTCGCCGGCCGGCTGAACAAGGAAATCGCCTACGAACTGGATGTGACGGAGACGACGGTGAAGGCCCATGTCTCCGCCATCTTGCAGAAGATGCGCGTGTTCAGCCGCACCCAGGCCGTGATCCTGGCCAACAAGGTCAATTTTACACCCCCCGCCGGTGCCGCCCAGACGCATCAGCGCGCCAACGTGCAGTGACAGTGCGATAAGAAGAAGGGCCGCCCCGTTCGCACCGGGCGGCCCTTTGCGTGTTTGCGGATGGCCGCCCTCACCCGCCCATAGGCGCCAAGTTATGAGGTCCGTTACCCCTGTTCAGCCCTCTCTCCCCGTCGCCCCGGCCTTCGCCGGGGTGACGGGAGAAAGAGCGGAAAACGACGTGCCCATAGCTTAACTTAGTGCCTATGGGCCCGCGCTGTGTTGAATGGCGCCCTCCGAACGGACCACCCTCAGAAGAACAGGATGGCACCCAGCGCCAGCGTGTCGGACGTGGCCTCGTTGCCACCATGGGCCGTGGACTTGGTGTTGATATATTCGCCCACCAGGGTCACCCAGTCGGTCAGGCCGTAATGGATCGTGCCCACCCAGGACTTGTTGGCGTCCAGCAGGGTCGGGTTGACCTCACCCTTGGCCAGGTCCAGATGGCTTTCGCCGTAGGACGCGGCCAGCGTCAGCTTCTCGATCGTATAGGCACCCTGGACATAGAAGCCGTCGCTGTCGCGGCGGTTGCCCTTGGCATCGGTCGACAGCACGAACAGGCCCGTCGTGCCCACGCCCTTGCCGGTATAGTAATAGCCCAGCAGGCTGGCCCCGCCGAAGCCGACCTTGGCGCCGACATCCACGGCCTCGCCCTTGTAATCCGGGCCACCGGCCAGCGCCGGGTCATGATCCTGGCTGATGGCCCCGGCCCAGGCATGCAGCGTCACCCCGCCGGACTTCATGTCATAGGCGGCGCGGGCCTGATAGCCGGGCGTATCGTTCAACTCGTTCTGGCCCGCCGTCGCCAGCGGCTGGAAGATACCGGCCGACAGGGTGAAACCGCCGAAGCTGGGCGTGGTGTAGGTGATCTGCGGCTGGAAGTCGGTATAGATATAGCCCAGACCGATGCGGCCCAGCGAGGTGTTGGACGGGGTGGCATTGCCGGCCGCCGTGCCCACGCCCAGCAGCGTGATGTCGTTCAGGATGGCATCCTGGCCGAACAGGCCGATATCGCGACCGATCTTGAATTCACCCAGATCCTTCTTGCCGAAGGTCAGATAGGTCTGGCGGAAATCGATGCCCGACGTGGTCAGCGCCGTCGGCTGGCCGCCGGAATTGGCACCGCCCGCCCAATTGACGCTGTTGATGCCGGGATACATGCCGAAATGCGCCCCCACGTCCCAGCCCGCCTGCTGTGTCGTCACATCGACCTTCAGGAAGCCGGGCAGCAGGCCGTTGCGCACGGCACTGGTGTCGTTGCCGGCCACACTGGCCAGACCGCCCACGACAGTCTTGGCGGCGCCCGGGCTGTCGGCGCTGTCATAGACGTAGAAGCCGTTGACGGAGCCGGCGAATTTCACCTCCACCCCGCCGACCTTGAAGCCCACGCCGCTGTCGCTGGCCTGGATGGTCTTGCCCGCCGGCGCCGCAGCCGCGGCCGGGGCTGCCTTGGTCGTCTTCTCCTCCTCCGCCTTGCGGGCGGACAGGGCCTGGAATTCCTGCTCAGACAGGATGCCCTTGGCCTTCAACTGCTTCAGCAGGTCGTCCGTGGTGTCGGCTGCCGCCGGCCCCGCCACGGCAAAACCCAGCGCCAGACCGCACGCCCCCAGACGCAGCACATCGCGCAGACGCATTTCTCCCTCCCAGTCGGTGATTGGCCCGAAGCATCGGGCAAGACGATCCCGTTCGGACCGGCAGGAAACCGGGCCGTCGCAGGCATTGATGAAATTGGCGAAGTAATCGCGCCGTTACGTTAGGGAGGATGCAGGGGCGGTGATATTGGACGTTGGTTTATTGGACTTTGGATGGATTAGTTGGCGGGGAAGGAAGGACAGAAGGTAGGTAGAGGATCATTTTCAAACCGCGTCTTCCCGGCGCCGGCAAGTAAGGCGCCTCCCTCCCCCCCTTATCCCATGGTCTAATAGGCCCCCCGGCATCCCCCCCGTAGCATGACCGCAACGAACAATCTTCCGGGGAGGAAGCGATGGGCATCAGGGTCTGCCGCCGGGCCTTCCTGGCGGGGGCGGCCGCCATGCTGGCGGCACCGGCCGCAAGTGCTGCACCACCGTTGCGCCTGGGCCTTCTGCCCTTTGGCACCGTGCAATGGGAAATCGCCGTGGCACGGGCGCGCGGGCTGGACCGGGTGCTGGGCGTCGATCTGTCCATCCAGGAACTGGCGGGCGCGCAGGCCGCCCAGGTGGCGCTGCTGGCCGGCGGGGTGGATATCATCGCCAGCGACTGGCTGTGGGTGGCGCGCCAACGCGCAGCCGGCCTCGACCTGTCCTTCATCCCCTATTCCTGCGCCGTGGGGGCCGTCATCGTGCCGGGCGACAGCCCCATCCGGTCCGTGGCCGATCTGGCGGGCAGGCGCATCGGCATTGCCGGCGGCCCCGTCGACAAGGGCTGGCTGCTGCTGCGCGCCCAGGCCGCGCGCCAGCACGGCATGGATCTCGCCGCCCAATCCACACCCTTGTTCGCAGCCCCGCCGCTGCTGTCGCAGCAGCTTCAGGCCGGCCGCCTGGATGCCGTGCTGACCTACTGGCATTATGCGGCGAAGCTGGAAGCGGCGGGGATGCGGCAACTGATCGGCGTGGCCGATCTGGCCCGCGATCTGGGCCTGCGGACGGAGGTGCCGTCGCTGGGCTATGTCTTCCGTGCCGACTGGGCCGCGCGCAACGCCGATGGCCTGTCCGCCTTCACCCGCCTGTCGCGGCAGGCCAAGGAGATCATGGCGGCGGACGATACCGCCTGGACGGAGATCCGCCCGCTGCTGGGGGCCGATGACGATGCCGCCGCGACGCATCTGCGCGACCGCTTCCGCCAGGGTATCCCGCGCAGCTGGACGGAAGCCGAGCGGGCGGATGCGGCCCGGCTGTTCGCCATCCTGGCCGAACTGGGCGGGCGGGATCTGGTGGGCGATGCCGCCGCCATTCCCGACGGCACCTTCTGGCCCCTGTCCTGGGGGTAGGAATTGCTGCGCGCCGGCCTGTCCATCCTGTTGATCCTGCTGATCTGGCAGGGGGCGGCCCTGGCAGTGGGCGGCCCCACCCTGCCCGGCCCCGCCGCCGTGGCCGCTGCCTTGGCGCGGGAGGCGGGCAGCGGTCAGCTCTGGCTGCATCTGGGCATCACGCTGGCGCGCGTGGCCGCCGCCTTCGCCCTGGCTTTGTCGCTGGGCACCTTCATCGGCATCGCCATGGGCCGGTCACGCAGCATCGACGGGCTGCTGGGCCCCTGGCTGATGCTGGCCCTGAACCTGCCGGCCTTGGTGGTGATCGTGCTGTCCTATGTGTGGTTTGGCCTGACGGAGGCCGCCGCCATCGCCGCCGTGGCCGTGAACAAGATCCCCAACGTGGTGGTGCAGGTCCGTGCCGGGGCCCGCGCCCTGGACCCCGCCCTGTCGCGCATGGCCGATGCCTATCGCTTCACGCGCCTGGACCGGCTGCGCCATCTGCTGCTGCCGCATCTGCAACCCTATCTGTTCGCAGCCGCCCGCAACGGCCTGTCGCTGGTCTGGAAGATCGTGCTGGTGGTGGAGTTGTTGGGGCGCGGCGACGGGGTGGGGTTCAAGATCCATATGGCCTTCCAGCTTTTCGACGTGGCCACGCTGCTGGCCTACACGCTCGCCTTCGTGGCCGTGGCGCAGGGGCTGGAACTGGCCGTGATGGCGCCGCTGGAACGGCGGGCCGGGCGCTGGCGGGGTTCCCATGGCTGAGACCCTGCTGCACCTGGAGATCACGGAGAAACGGTTTGCCGACGCGCCCGTGCTGGCCGGCCTGACCCTGACCGTGGCGGCTGGCGAAGTGGTGGCCCTGGTCGGGCCCAGCGGTTGCGGCAAAAGCACCGCCCTGATGATCGCGGCCGGACTGGATCAGGATTTCCAGGGAAGCCGGATAACAGCGCCGGATCTGACGGTCGCCGTGCAGTTCCAGGAACCCTGCCTGCTGCCCTGGCGCGATCTGACGACCAATGTGCTGCTGGCCCTGCCCCCTGCTCACCGGCAGGTGCCTGTCGCCGCCGACTGGCTGCAACAGGTGGGGCTGCCGACCGCCAGCCAGGACAAGTTCCCGGCGGAGGTCAGCCTGGGCATGCAGCGCCGGGCGGCACTGGCCCGCATGCTGGCGGCCGGGGGCAACCTGTTGCTGCTGGATGAACCGCTGGTGTCGCTGGATGTCGCCCTGGCCGAACGGTTGCGCGCGCTGCTGCTGGACTGGCTGGCGAGGCATCCGGGGGCCGGCATGCTGCTGGTCACGCACGATCTGGAGGAGGCGGTGCAGATGGCCGACCGCGTGCTGCTTCTGGACGGACAGCCCGCCCGTGTGCTGGGCGAATGCCGGCCCGGCGGCGAACGGGGTGCCCGCACGGGCGCGCAACTGACGACGGCGCTTGACCATATCCACGGCTTGCATCAACAGCTTACGGCCTCGGCCGGTCCCCGGATCTGACCGGGCAAGCAAATTGGGAAGGAAGCATCATGGCCCCCACCCCCCGCCCGGCAACCGGCGCCGCCGCGCTCGTCCTGCTGCTGCTGGCCGTTCCGGCCGCGCAGGCCGCCGACGAATTGCAGGTGGCGGAGATCATCGTGACCGGCCGGCGTGATCGCGTGCAGCCCTATGAACGCGCCTATGGCCCCACGGTGATTGATGCCGCCACCCTGGCAACGGCCCCGGAACGGCGGCTGGACGAGGCCTTGCGCGCCGTGCCGGGCTTCAGCCTGTTCCGACGGTCCGGATCGCGCACGGCCAATCCCACGGCCCAAGGCGTGTCGCTGCGCGGCATCGGTCCCAACGGCGCCGGGCGCACCTTGGTGCTGGTGGACGGGGTGCCGGCCAACGACCCGTTCGGCGGCTGGGTTTATTGGAGCCGGCTGCCCACCGGCATGGCCGACAGCGTCACCATCACGCGCGGCGGCGGGGCCGGACCTTGGGGCAATTCCGCCCTGGCCGGTACCATCCGCATCGACACCAAGCAACGTGACGGGCTGGACATGGAAGTGGCGGGCGGCAGCCAGTCTACCTGGTTGGGTCAGGCGTCGGTGGGCGGCACTTCCGATGGCTGGCATGTCGGCGTCGCCGGCAGCGCCTTTCGCACCGACGGGGTGAAACTGATGGAACCGTCGCGGCGCGGCCCCATCGATATCCGCGCCGGCAGCGACGCCTATGCCGTGGATGGCACCATCGCCACCCGCATCGGCGGCGTGTCGGCCACGGCCAAACTGTCGGGCTTCAAGGAAAGCCGCGGCAACGGCACGCCTTATACGGAAAACAGCACCGACGCCAAGGAGGCCAGCCTGCGTCTGGTGGGGGAAGCAGGCAAGGTCGACTGGCAGGCCGTGGCCTATTGGCGCGACTGGTCCTTTGCCAGCACCTTTTCCAGCGTGAACGCCACACGCACGGCCGAAACCCCGTCGCTGGACCAGTATGACGTGCCCGCCACGGCCAAGGGCGGCATCGTGCAGGTGGGTTTCAGCCCTGCTGACGGGCATGAAACCGATATCGGTGCGGATCTGCGCACGACCGATGGGCGGACCAAGGAACGCTTCACCTATAGTGCCGGCAGATATACCCGCCTGCGCGATGCCGGCGGACAGCAGGATCTGGCCGGGCTGTTCATCGAACATGCCTGGACGGGCGTGCCGGGCCTGACAATCTCTGCCGGCGGGCGGCTGGATGCCTGGACCAACAAGGACGGGCACCGCACGGAAAGCGACATCGCCACAGGGGCCGTGCTGCGCAATGACCAGTTTGCCAAGCGTGACGGCACCGTCGCCAATGGCCGCGCCGGGGTGGATTGGCAGGCGGGTGAGATGCTCGGCCTGCGCGCCGCCGCCTATACCGGTTTCCGCCTGCCCACCCTGAACGAGCTGTACCGCCCCTTCCGCGTCGGCAATGACATTACGGAGGCCAATGCCGCGCTGGCACCCGAACGGATGCGCGGCATCGAAGGCGGCGTGCGTCTGACGCCTGCCGCCGGGCTGACCGCCAGCGCCACCGCCTTCCACGTACTGGTGAAAAATGCGGTGGACAATGTCGTGCTGCAAACCACGGCCGGCACCAATGCCGAGCTGGGCATCTTCGTGCCGGCCGGCGGCAGCCTGGCGCAGCGGCGCGGGCTGGGCCGGGTCGTGGTCAATGGGGTGGAACTGGAACTGGGCTGGCAGGCCACGGCTGACCTGCGCCTGCACGCCGCCTATCTGTTCAGCGACAGCGAGATCACCGATCCGGGGTCCATGGCGGCCCTGAAGGGCAACCGGCTGGGCCAGTCCCCGCGCCATTCCGGCACGCTGGACCTCACCTGGACACCCGTGCCCGCCCTGACCCTGCGCGCCCAGGCCCGCGCGTCGGGCAAACAGTTCGAGGACAGCCGCAACCTGGGCACGCTGGCGGGCTATGTGGTGGGCGACCTTTATGCCGGCTGGCGGGTGGGGCCGGAGCTGGAATTCTACGTGACGGCTGAGAACATCACCGGCAAACGCGTGGAAACCGGCCGGCGCAGCGACGGGCTGACCAATATCGGCCCGGAACGGCAGGTGATGGCGGGGGTGAAGGTCAGGTTGTAAGGGGGGGCGTGCCCGTAGGGTGAGCGGGGGCGAAGCACATCGTTCAGCCCTGGGCACCACGCGAGGCTCCCCCGCCGTCACGCAGAGGCGCTGACTTCGTCCCTTGGAATAGGGTGCCTTCCCCGCGAACGCGGGGATCCAGGGGCCACCAGGAACCACATGTCAGTGCCCTTGGCCCCTGGACCCCCGCGTTCGCGGGGGAGGCAAGGAGGGGCAATAGACTAAGTCAGCGCCCCTAAAGGAAAACGGGAGGCAGAAAGCAGGGACAGGAGAGAGCAACGCCCCCTCACCCCACCCGCAGATCCGCGAACTTCAACCCCTGGCGCAGCTGTTCCGCCCCCGCCACGTCGCGGATGCTCACATCGACAGACTTCGCCTTCCAGTCAATGTCGATCAGGCCGAAATTCTGCGCCCGGTACGCCTCGCCTACACGGCGGGCGTTGGGCGGCAGTACGGGCCACACCTCTGTCAGGCCCGACGAGGTGAAGTCCCACAACGGATAGGGAACATTCAGGTCCAGGCGGGAAATTTCGGCATAATGCGTGTCGCCGGAAATGCAGAACAGGCCATGGGCCTTCTTGCGGCGGATAGCGTCGATCAGCCGTTCATGATCATGGACGAAATTGATCCAGGCCTCCCAGCCCGGAAAGTCCGACACGACCTGCAGGCTGGACGCCAGGATGCGCAGGTCCGCCGGCTGGGCCAGCCGGTCCTCCAGCCAGCGCCATTGCGTCTCCCCCAGTTGCGTCGCCGCATCTTCGGGCAGGCGTTCATAGGGGCCGGGGACGGTCTGGCCGGCGGCATGGCGGGCCTTGGCCCAGGTCTCGTAATCCTTGCCGCCCATGTCGATGGTCTGCAGCGCCGTGCGGTTCCAGCGCAGGTCGGGCAGGATGATCTGCAAGCGCTGGCCCTTGGGCCCGAACTGGTATTCGGTATAGATGCCGTCGGCGCGGCTGCGGCGGATGCTGTCGGCGGCCTCTCCCCAGAAATCGCAGAACAGCTTGCGGCTTTCCGCCTTCATCGGATAGTCGCCGCCGGCGTCATTCTCCCCGAAATCATGATCGTCCCAGATGGCGACGATGGGGATCTCATTCCGCACCTTCTGGAAATTCGGCTTGGCCGCCAGCAGGGCGTATTTGGCCTTCATGTCGTCGACATTGCGCGTGTCCAGATAGACATTGTCGCCCAACAGGATTAGCAGATCGGGCTTGGCCGCCAGGATGGCGTCCCAGATCGGCTGTTCCTTGCTCTGATGCGCGCAGGAACCAAAGGCGATGCGGGCAAGCGCCTTGTCGGCTGGCAGGCGGCGGACGGATTGGGCCTGGGCGGCGCTGGCAACCAGGGGGGCGGCCGCCATGCCGGTCAGCAGCATGCGGCGGTCAAGCAGGGAACGGGTCATGACGGCATCATCCTGTCTATAAAAAGAAAAGACGGGACGGGCCAGGCCCGCCCCGTATCAAGGCGATGATGAAGGGGTAAAGAGAAGACGAAGCCGGGGCTGGCGAGCCGGCCCCGGAAGCAGCAAAAAGCGTCAGGTTCAGATGGAACCGAAACGAACCGGTACCGGGATCCCCCAAGCAAGGCGCGTGAGCAGCATCTCAGTCTTCAGCACTTTCCTGCCTCCCCCTTGATGAGCGGGGGTCCAGGGGCCACATGAACCACAGTTCGGTGCCCTTGGCCCCTGGATCCCCGCTCATCAAGGGGAAAGCAATATTGTGCAAAATCCTCAGCTTAGCGCCTTCAAGGGAATAGCGGCCTTCACCTGAGCCTGCCGCCCACCGATCAGAACTGCTTCTTCAGCGATACGAAGAACTGTCGCGGCGCGCCGGCCAGCAGGGTCTGGGACTCGCCCGTCGGGTCGCTGTTGCTGAAGCCGTTGGAACCGATGGTCGACACATACTTCTTGTCGAACAGGTTGGTGATGTTGGCCTGCAGCTCCGTGCCTTCCAGCCAGGCATTGCCTTCGAAACGATAGCCCATGGAGAAATCGACCAGCGTGTAGCTGTCGACGGGGCTGTCGTTCAGATAGGTGTAGTAGCGCTTGCCGGTATAGGCAGCGGACAGCGACGCGAACAGGTTCTTGTCGTCATACTTCACCTCGCCCTTCAGCAGGTTCTTGGGCGAGTTGACGACGGTCTTGCCGTCGATGGCGGCGATGACCTTGCCCGTGCTGTCCAGGACATTGTCGTCATACTGGCTGTCGGAGTAGGTGTAGGAACCGAAGACGGAGAAATCGTCGGTGATCTGCACCGTGGCGGCCGCTTCCAGACCGCGCAGCGAGACGGAGCCGACATTCTGCAGGGCCGACGGGTTGCCCTGGATGCCGGAGCCCAGCGACACGCCCAGCAGGCGGTTGTCGAACTTCACGTCATAGCCGGCGACGACACCCTGGACCATGCCGACATTGAAGCGCCAGCCCAGCTCGAAGGTACGGCTGGTTTCGGGCTTCAGCTTGTTCTTGATGGCGTCGAACCCTTCCTTGGTGGTGGAGAAGGGGCCACCCGTGCCGGAGCTTTCAAAGGCGCGCATGTTTTCGGCATAGGAGCCGAAGAACTGGTACTCGTCGCTCAGTTCATAGACGAAACCGGCCTGGGGCAGGAAATTGTCCTTGGCCTGGATGGTGCCGTTCTTGACGGGACCGACGATGGTCGTGCCCGTGTTTTCCACCTTCAGCGACTTGAAGCCGGCCGTCACGGTCAACTCGTCCGTGGCCTTCCAGCTGTCGGCCAGGTTGAACTGGGTCGTGTCGGTGTCGAAGCTATATTCCCACTGCGTGGCCATCGGCCCGCTCTGGAACTTGGTGGAGGAGCGGGTGTTGTAGTCGCGGCTGGTCAGGGCATAGAAACGGCGCGCCTGGTTGAAATCATTCTGTTCGAACCAGACGCCGCCGCTGATCGTGTGGTCGCCCACTTCCGCCGTCAGCTGGCCGATGCCGCCAAAGCGCTCGATGGCATATTCGGTGGTGCGCACCGACATCGGCGCGCCGCCCGGCGTCACCACATAGGGCGTGTACCACAGGCCCTGGCCGTCATTCTTGTGGCCATAGCCGGTGACGTCCACCTTCACCGCGTCGGTGATGGGATAGGTGAAGTTGACGGCGCCGATCGTGTCCTTGCGCAGGCCGGCGGCGTCATAATAGGCATCGTCCACGGTCTGGACCGGGGCGGGGTACGGGCCCTTGACGTTGCCGTTGTAAATGTCGCCGACCTTGACGGCCAGGGCCCAGTTCTTGGCGAAATTGTCCCAGTCATAGCCCAGGCGGTTGATCATCGCCAGCGACAGGTCCTGATAGTCGTTTTCGGCGCGGTCGGACCAGTTCAGCCAGGCGCTGACCTGACCTTCGCCGACATCCTGCACGACCTTGAAGTTCAGCTGGTCCTGGCGCTGGGTGCCGTCGCCCTTCCACTTGTCGGCATTCTGGCGGGTATAGCTGAGATAGGCCTTGGTGCCCGTCTCCAGCTCGCCCGTTTCCAGCCGCACGAAGCCGCGGCCGGTCTTCTCGCTGCCGAACGTGCCGGCGACATAGGCGCCGGCCTTGTCCGACGGGTTGCGCGACGTGAACTGCACCGTGCCGCCCAGGTTGGACGACGACGCGGTGGACAGGCCGCCGGCACCCTGGGCCACGGTCACCAGATCGATATTCTCGGAGCTGATGGCGCGGCTGATATGCAGGCCGTTATGGTTGCCATAGGACATGTCGCCCAGCGGCACGCCGTCCAGGGTGAAGCCCAGCTGGTTCTGGTTGAAGCCGCGGATGGTCAGGCGGGTCGACCATTCATAGGCGCCGAACGGGTCCGCCGACTGGAAGCTGACGCCCGGCAGGTTCTCGATGGCCTTCAGCGGGCTGCTGCCCGGCGCCTCGATGGCGATGGCGGCGGCGGTGACGCCCTGTACCTGGCGGGTCTGGCCGCGGCCATAAACAACGATCTCTTCCAGCATATCCGTCGTGGCAGAGGCGTCGGCCACCTGGGTCGCGGTCTGCGCGACGGCGGGGGAGAAGGCGAACAGGGTGGCAAGCGCCGTCCCCAGCACAAGACGATGATGATTCATTATGGGCATCCCTTTGGTCGCCGTCATGGATGTTGCGGCGCACAAAAGGGCGGATATCATTGTTCCATTTCAGTGATTTGACATGTTAACGCCAGAAAGATGATGGTTATGTTGAGCAGTTGCGTAACAGGAAACACCCACGCACGCCTTCCCTTACGGAAGGTAAGTCGCTGACGGATCGCCATTTTAGAGGGACGGCCTTGTCACAAGCCCCCATTGTCGGCAAGGGGGTGATGCGGATAGAACAGCCCATCCGATGTTGCAGTCATTCCGTTCCGGATCAGGTGGAGAGGGTTCATGCAGCCGATGTGGCGTGTCGCGTTCGAGGTGCCGGAGGCGCTGGTTCCCGTTTTCGCCGATATGGTGGAACCCCATGTCGATGCCGTTTCGACCTTCGAGTTGCAGGAGGGCGGCCAATGGCTGATCGAATGCACCTCCTATAACGAGCCGGACATCAGCCGCATCGGGCTGAAGCTGGCCGTGCTGGCCGCCGCCCATGGCATTGCCGAACCGGAACTGACCAAGGAACCGCTGGCCCCCATCGACTG
This sequence comes from Hydrogenophaga intermedia, assembly GCA_943371025.1. Taxonomy (GTDB): domain Bacteria; phylum Pseudomonadota; class Alphaproteobacteria; order Azospirillales; family Azospirillaceae; genus Niveispirillum. The sequence continues at coordinate 3,622 of CALRTC020000002.1, read as the reverse complement.
GGTGACCCAGACCTACCTGTCCTTCCCGCCCATCACGGCCGGCCGCTTCTTCATCCATGGCAGCCACCACAAGAAGCCGGTGCCCAAGGGCAAGCTGGGCCTGCAGATCGAAGCCGCCATGGCCTTCGGCTCAGGCGAACATGCGACGACCCAGGGCTGCCTGCGCGCCATTTCCGAACTGACGGCGCGCGGCCGCGGCGGCTTCCGCGACGCGCTGGACATGGGCTGCGGGTCGGGCATCCTGGCCTTTGCCATCGCCAAGCTGGCGCACAAGCCCGTGATCGGCGTCGATATCGATGAATTGTCGATCGAGATCGCGACGGAAAATGCCAAGCTGAACCGCGTGCACAAGCTGGTGAAGCTGTACGCCGCCAATGGCTACGCGGCCGAGGCCGTGCGCAAACATGGCAAGTTCGACCTGATCGTCGCCAACATTCTGGCCCGTCCGCTGGCCCGGATGTCCCCGGATCTGCGCAAATATCTGGCACCCGGCGGCACGGCCATCCTGTCCGGCCTGCTGCACCATCAGGAACCGCTGGTCATCAACGCCCACCGCGCCCAGGGCCTGCGCCTGGTCAAGCGTTACCGGCTGGGCGACTGGTCGACCCTGGTGCTGAAGGGCTGACCGGCCCATGGCGGCCGGGACGCTGCTGCTCTATGTCCTGGCCGCCCTGGCGGAAATCGCCGGTTGCTTTGCCTTCTGGGCCTGGGCCCGCGACGGCCGCTCGCCCCTCTGGCTGCTGCCCGGTATGTTCAGCCTGATCCTGTTCGCCGCCCTGCTGACCCGCGTGCCCGCGGATGCTGCCGGCCGCGCCTATGCGGCCTATGGCGGCATCTACATCGCCGCCTCGCTCTGCTGGCTATGGCTGGTGGAAGGCAAGATGCCCGACCGCTGGGACCTGGGCGGGGCGGCGCTATGCTTGATGGGGGCGGCACTGATCCTGTGGGGGCCGCGGGGTGCTTAAAGGGCACTGCTGAATTTTATCGTCATCCCGGCGAAAGCCGGGACCCAGGGGCCACAGGGGTGACGGTCGACACTGCATCGATCGACGCTGCCGACAGGTCGGGCGCTTGGCCCCTGGGTCCCGGCTTTCGCCGGGATGACAGTGAGAACGCCTAAGACGGCACGTAACGAGCCGTCATTGACGCCCATGATTGCGTAGTGGCGGCCAGACGATACAGAATGCACAAGGCTCTGCCGCAGCGATGGTAGATGCCGCACCACCCCTCCCCCCCCCTTGCGCGCCTGCGTCCGGCGCACTAGCGTGGCGGCACCAATAAAGCTCGCGGGAGCCATAAAGTGTCTGTCAGCACCAATACCGCTGCCTATCAGGGCGATGCCGTCCTGGCCGATCTGCTGCATGCCGACGGGATCGACCGGTCCGTCGCCGCCATCCGTGACCTGATTGCCGGCGTCAATGCCGCGCCCGACGGGGAATTGCCCGATGCCTGGCTGGATCTGGTCTCCGCCCGCCGCAGCGAGACGTTGAGCGAGCAGCTGCTGGCCCTTCGCGCCACCATCGACCGGCCCGCCGACCCTGCCAGGGGCGACCATGCCGCCCGGCTGGCGGCCCTGCGCGCCGAACTGAAGCGCCGGGGCCTGGACGGGTTCGTGGTGCCGCGCGCCGATGAATATCAGGGTGAATATGTGCCGCTGCGCGGGTCGCGCCTGGCCTGGATCAGCGGCTTCACCGCGTCGGCCGGGGCCGTGGTCGTGCTGGCGGACAAGGCCGCCGTCTTCGCCGATGGCCGCTACACCATCCAGGTGCGGCAGGAGGTTTCTCCCGCCCTGTTCAGCTATCACCATCTGATCGAGGAATTCCACGGCGACTGGGCGGCGGCCAACCTGCCGGCAGGGGCAAAGCTGGGCTTTGATCCCTGGATGCATACGGGTGCCTGGGCCGACAAGATGCGCGCCAGCCTGACCCCGGCCGGGATCGAACTGGTCGCGACCGAGGGCAGCCCCATCGACGCCGTGTGGACGGACCAGCCGCCGGCCCCGCTGGGCGTGGTCAATATCCAGCCCGTTTCCGTCGCCGGCCGGTCCGCCACGGAAAAGCGCGGGGATATCGCCCAGGCGCTGACGGGGCTGAAGGCCGATGCCGCCGTGCTGACCCAGCCGGACAGCATCGCCTGGCTGTTGAATGTGCGCGGGGCCGATGTGCCCTGCACGCCGCTGCCCCTGTCTTTTGCCACCATCAATGCCGACGGTCAGGTCGACTGGTTCGTGGACCGGCGCAAGCTGGCCCCGGGGCTGGAGGAACATCTGGGCAATCAGGTCTCGATCCGGGCACCCGAGGAGCTGGCCGCCGCCCTGGACACGCTGGGGGCGTCGGGTGCCAAGGTGCGGCTGGACGGGGCCACGGCCGCGCTGTGGGTCGTGGACCGGCTGACTAAGGCGGGGGCCAAGGTCGATCCGGGCGGCGACCCCTGCGTCCTGCCCAAGGCCGTGAAGAACCCGGTGGAAATCGACGGGGCCAAGGCCGCCCACCGCCGCGACGGCGTGGCCCTGGTCCGCTTCCTGCGCTGGTTCGACGCGGAGGCGCCGAAGGGCCATCTGGACGAACTGACCGTGGTGGACACGCTGCTGCAGTGCCGCCGCGGCGGGGCCGATTTCCGCGGCCCCAGCTTCGACACGATCAGCGGGGCCGGCCCCAATGGCGCCATCGTGCATTACCGCGCCAACGCGGCCACCAACCGCCGGGTGGAGCAGAACAGCGTCTTCCTGCTGGATAGCGGTGGGCAATATCTGGACGGCACCACTGACATCACCCGCACCCTGGCCGTGGGCGATGTCGGCGCCAATGCCCGGCGTCACTTCACCCTGGTGCTGAAGGGCCATATCGCGCTGAACCGCGCCCGCTTCCCCGCCGGCACGGCCGGCAGCCAGCTGGACACGCTGGCCCGGCAGTTCCTGTGGGCCAACGGTCTGGATTACGACCATGGCACGGGCCACGGCATCGGCAGCTACCTGTCAGTGCATGAAGGGCCGCAGCGCATCGGCAAGCAGCTGAACAGCGTTACCATCCTGCCCGGCATGATCTTCTCCAACGAGCCCGGCTATTACCTGGCCGGCGCCTATGGCTTGCGGATGGAGAATCTGGAACTGGTCGTGCCTGTCGCCATTCCGGGCGCCGAGCGTCCCATGCTGGGCTTCGAGACGCTGACGCTCTGCCCCATCGACACGCGCATGCTGGACACGTCCCTGATGACGGGCGAAGAACTGGCTTGGCTTAACGCCTACCACGCCCGCGTGCGGGCCGAACTGTCGCCGCTGGTGACGGGTGCCGATCTGGCCTGGCTGGAACAGGCGACGGCAGCGGTGTAAGGGGGTTTGCTTTCCCCCGTGATCCCGGTGACGAGGAGCAGGGGAAAGCAGGATGGCAAAGAAGGGCCGGCGGATCGCTCCGCCGGCCCTTGTCATATCCGCTCCAAGCCGTCGATCAGTTCACCCGCGAACCAACCCCCAGCAGGCCACGGTTGCGCAGCAGCGCATCCACCTTGGGCGCGCGGCCGCGGAAGGCGACATAGGCGTCCATCGGGTCCTTCGACCCGCCGGCGCTGTAGACTTCCTGGTACAGCTTCTGGGCCAGCTTCGGATCGAAGATGTTGCCGGCCTCCT
>CALRTC020000001.1:0-549801 GCA_943371025.1 Hydrogenophaga intermedia | reverse complement strand
CATGACCCTTGGTGGACGCCGACCGGCGGCCCGCGCACCCATGTGCGCGTGAAGCCAAGCCGCCGGATGGCGGCGCCCGGCGCATGAGGGAACATGCAAACACCCCCGCGCCGCGCGTGACAGCGCAATCAATTTGGTTAATCCTTCCGTGCCGATTCCCGCCACTCTGGCAGGAACCAAGGACGGAGCCGCCCGCATGACCCTGAACGCCCCTCCCCCTGCCCTGGAAATCCGGTCCTTGCGCAAATCCTATGGGGAGAAGGAGGCGGTCAAGGGCATCGACCTGACCATCCAGCCGGGTGAATTCTACGGGCTTCTGGGCCCCAACGGTGCCGGTAAGACCACGACGCTGAAGATGGTGGTGGGCCTGCTGAACCCGACGGCGGGCAGCATCCGGGTTTTCGGGGTGGACACCGCCACCGACCCCATCGCCGCCAAGCGCCAGATCGCCTGGCTGCCGGACGAGCCGATGCTGTATGACAAGCTGACGCCTGTCGAATATCTGGAATTCGTGGCCGGGCTCTGGGGCATTGATGCAAGCACGGCAGCCGACCGGGCAGACGAGCTGCTGACCCGCCTGGAACTGCATGACCATCGCCATGAACGCTGCGAAGGCTTCTCGCGCGGCATGAAGCAGAAGGCGGCCCTGGCCGGTGCGCTCATCCACGACCCCCGGCTGCTGATCCTGGACGAGCCGTTGACCGGCCTGGATGCCGCCATTGCGCGGCAGGTGAAGGACCTGCTGGCGGAAAAGGCGCGCGCCGGCTGCACCATCATCCTGACCACCCACATCATGGAGGTAGCGGAACGGCTGGTGGACCGCATCGGCATCATCCAGCACGGGCTGCTGCTGGCCGAAGGCACGCTGGACGCGCTGCGTCAGCAGCATGGGCGCGACGGCGCCTCGCTGGAGGATCTGTTCCTGGATCTGGTCTCCGGCAAGGCGGTGGCAGCATGATCGCCCTGGCGCCGGGCAGCCTGCCCTGGCTGCTGAAACATGAAATGCGCCTCGCCCTGCGCACCAAGCGCACCGGTCCCTGGGCCTGGGCGCTGCTGATCGTGGGGCTGCTGTTCCTGCAGGGCATCGGCATCCTGTCCGCATTCGGTTTCGCCCGCATCAAGCTGGAACCGGCAGCGGTGGAAATGGTGTTCGGCGGGGTCGGCCTGTTTTCCATGGCCATCATGCTGGCCGCCTCCATGCAACTGACGGTGCAGGCCATCTATACGCGCGGCGACCTGGACCTGCTGCTTTCTTCCCCCCTGCGACCAGGGATCATTCTGCCCATCCGGCTCCTGGCCGTGGCCCTGTCGGTCATGTCGGGGTCGATTCTGATGGCTGGTTGCTTCATGAATGGCGGTGCCATCATCATCTCTGCCCGCTGGCTGATCGGGTACCTGACCCTGCCGGCCCTGGCCATGCTGTCCGTCACCCTGTCCTTCCTGCTGGTTCTGCTGCTGGTCCGGCTGGTAGGCCCGCGCCGGGCACGCACGGCGACCCAGGTGATCGGCGGCGTCATCGGCATCGGCGCCGCCCTGGCCGGTCAGATCCCCAACATGCAGCGCGCGGCCGAGGACGGTCCCCGGCGGCGCGGCTTCGAGGGCCTGATCGCGCTGGCCGACAGTCCGGCCGCCGCCCCGTTGCGCTGGCTGGGCGCCGCGATCACGGGTGACGGGATGGCAACCATCCTGCTGCTGCTGATTGCCTTCGGCGGCTTCATCCTGGCCACCAGCCTGCTGGGGCAAAGTTTCGTGCGCAGCGTCAACGCCGCCGCCGGCGCGGACGCCAGCCCCAAGCGCCGCCCTGCAAAGGACGGCGCCCTGTCCATGCGAGTCCGCGGCGTGACCGGTTCGGTTCTATGGAAGGAATGGCGCCTGATCCTGCGCGATCCCGGTCTGCTGACCCAGGTCATCTCCATCCTGCTGGTGGCCGCGCCCATCGTCCTGCCGACGATCGGCAAGACGGTGACGACGGCGGCGGGAGAGGCGATGGCCTTCGGCTGGCTGGGCATGGTGCCGGTGGCGGGCTTGTTGGCCGGTTCCCTGGTCTGGCTGGCCTTCGCGGGCGAAGACGCGCCCGACCTGCTGGGCACGGCCCCCGTCTCCACGCGGCGCCTGACGGCCGATCGCTTGCTGGCCGCCAGCCTGCCGTCAGTCGCCCTGGTGACGGCGCTGTGCCTCTATGTCGCCCTGCGCACGCCCATCGCCGCCCTGCAGGTCTGGCTGGTCTCGCTGCTGGCCGTGCAGCTCTATCTGGCCTTCGACATGCGCCAGGAGCCGCCCGTGGGCGGGCGCAAGGCCTTCCAGAAGCGTTACCAGGGCAACATCCTGCCGCTGATCGGAGAGATGCTGCTGGGCTTCATCCTGTTCGGGCTGGCCTGGGGGGTTCTGGTCTATGCAGCCCCCCTCTGGTCCCTGCCGCTGCTGCTGGCGTTGAATGGTGCCGGCATCGCGGGCCTGCTGCTTTACGGGCGACCGGCCAGCCGGTGATACAGAAGTCATGCCTATGGACGAATGCGCCTTACACAGGCCGGCGACCGCCGGCCCGGCGCTCGTGCGCCGTAAGCCAAGGGCGCGGATGCGCCCGCCCGGCGCCTGAGGGGACCTGAACCCTCCATGTCCGAAAACCGCGAGCCGGCGGGGGCAGGCCGTGGCAGGATCATGCCCATGGAAACGCTCGACCCAATCGCCTGTTACCGCGCCGTTGAAACCCGTGACGCCCGCTTCGACGGACGGTTCTTCACGGCCGTGGTGACCACCGGCATCTATTGCCGTCCCATCTGCCCGGCCCGCACGCCCAAGGCGGAGAATTGCCGCTTCTATCCCAGTGCGGCGGCCGCACAGGAAGCGGGTTTCCGCCCCTGCCTGCGCTGCCGGCCGGAAGCCGCCCCCGATCTGGCCGTCTGGCGCGGCACCTCCAATACCGTCAGCCGGGGTCTGGCCCTGATCGCCGACGGCGCCCTGGACGGCGATGATGCCAGTGTCGATGCGCTGGCCAGCCGGCTGGGCGTGGGGGAGCGGCAATTGCGCCGACTGTTCAAACAGCATCTGGGCGCCAGCCCCATCGCCGTGGCCCAGACGCGCCGTGTGCTGTTCGCCAAGCAATTGCTGCACGAGACCAGCCTGCCCATGGCAGAGGTGGCGCTGGCCGCCGGTTTCGGATCAATCCGCCGCTTCAACGAGACCTTCCAGGCGCTCTATGGCCGACCGCCCCGTGAGTTGCGGCGGCAGATTGCGGCCGACCGGCCGGAAGGCAGCGTGGCGACGGATGGTGTCATCCTGCGCCTGCGCTACCGCCCGCCGCTGGACTGGCCCGACCTGTTGCAGGCCGTGGCCGCACAGGCCGACCCCGCCGAACACATCATCGACGGCACCTGGCACCGCCTGCTGCCCGACGGACAGGTCACGGTGACCGCCCTGGCTGATCAGGACGCCTTGCGCGCCACCATCCGCACTGGCTCCATCGCCGGCCTGTCGGCCATCGTACCGCGCATCCGGCGGCGGTTCGACCTGTCGGCCGACATGGTGACCATCAATGCCCATCTGGCGCAGGACCCGCGTCTGGCGCCGCTGGTGGCGGACCGGCCGGGACTGCGCGTACCGGCCCCCTGGGACGGGCCCGTTCCCATCCATGATGGGGAACGACGATGGCATCCCTGGGGTGCCTACGCCCATCGCCACCTTGCCCCCTTCATCCAGACCTTGGATATCGCCTCATGACCATCGATAAGTTCGCCATTTTCCACGCCCTGCATCAGGGTGATGCCCCACTGATCCTGTGCAATGTCTGGGATGCCGGCTCTGCCCGCATGATGGCCAGCCTGGGTGCGAAGGCCATCGCCACCACCAGCGCCGGTCTGGCCTGGGCCCTGGGCGTGGCCGACGGCAACCGGCTGCCGGCTGACCTGCTGCTATCCGCCGCCGCCAATATCGTCCGCGCCGTGCCCGCTCTGCCCGTCAGCATCGATATGGAAGCCGGCTACAGCGACGATCCCGCCGCCGTCGCCGAGCTCGCCACCCGCATCGTCGCCACCGGCGTCGTGGGCATCAATATCGAGGATGGGGCTGGCACGCCCGACCTGCTGGCCGACAAGATCCGCGCCATCCGCGCCGCCGTGGGGCCGGGCCTGTTCATCAATGCCCGCACGGATGTCTATCTGAAGGGGCTGGCCGCTCCGGCCGACCGCGCGGCAGAGGTGATCCGCCGCGGCGCGCTCTATGCGGCATCCGGGGCCAGCGGCCTGTTCCCCGCTGGCGTGACCGATCCATTGGAAATCAAGATGATATCCAATAATATTAAAGTACCGCTGAATGTCATGGCCCGCCCTGGGCTGGCCGATGCGGCAGCCCTGGCGCCTCTGGGCGTGAAACGTCTGTCGGCGGGGTCGGCGCTGCCCGAATATCTCTGGGGCCGGGTGGCCGCCATCGCCGGTGCCTTCCTGACCGATGGCGCATCGGACCCGATCTGCGCCGACGCCATGCCCTATCGCGACATCAATGCCCTGATGGCGGCATCAGCCTGACCTCCGCCGCCAGGGCCAGCATCCGGTCCCGCGCTTCCGCCACGGCGGGGCGCGGCGTGCCGGTACGGGTGACCACATGATAGAGATAGGGGTTGGGCACCCATAGCGGATTGACCGGCACCAGCCGTCCATCCGCCACCCAGGCATCGCCCAGGGGGGCCCGCAGCATGGCAATGCCCAGCCCCACCTCTGCCGCGGCCAGCACGGTATCGTAATCCTCGAACCTTATGTCCTGCGGGCGCGGCTTGGCATAGGGCACTCCATTTGCCGCCAGCCACGCCCGCCAGGAGGTGACGGTGCTGTCATGGATCAGCGTCTGGGCCAGGATCTCCGTCACCCCGGCCCGGTCACCCAGCAGGGCGGCCAGGGAGGGCGCCGCCACCGGATAGACCATTTCGCGGAAAAGCGGCGTACTGGTCACGCCTGACCACTGGCCATTACCGCAACGGATGGCGATATCAACTTCGCCCTTGTCCAGATCGGCCAGCCGGTGTTCCACCACCATGTCAAAGCGCAGATGCGCATCCTGCAACCGGTCCAGCATGCCGAACAGCCACAGCTTGGCGAAGGCCGGCAGGATGGACAGGCGGACGATCTCCGTCCCGCGCCGCTGCCGCCACTGGTCGCCCGACCGGGCGATCATGGTGAAGGCCTCGCCCACGCGCGCGATGAAGCGGTCGCCATCGGGCGTGGTGCGCACGCCGCGGCCATGGCGCTCGAACAGGGCCACGCCCAGCCAGGCCTCCGCCGCCTGCACGCGCCGGCTGATGGCGGCATGGGTCACGCCCAGTTCCAATGCTGCGGCAGAAAAGGAGCCGGTGCGTCCAGCGGCCAGAACGGCCGTCAGACTTTCCAGCGGCGGCAGGGAGATACTGTACGTCATACGCACAGCTTCTTCCCCAACGGTGCGCTATGTCAACAGCTCGCGACTGTGCACCATGACGGATATCCAACAGCCAACCCAGCAAGGACCTTCCATGACCGCCAGCAATACCGCCCTGGACAGCCGGCCCGGCGCCGGTGCCCTGCCCTTCATCGCCGTGGGCATCACGGTGGTCAGCTGGGGATCGGCCTTTCCCGCCATCCGCATCGCGCTGGGTGGGCTGGGGCCGTTGCCCCTGGCGGCGACGCGCTTTGCCCTGGCCAGCCTGTTTGCGCTGGCCTATCTGCTGCTGAAACGCCCCACCCTGCCGCGCGGGCGTGATGCCATGCGGGCCGTGCTGTGTGGCGGCATCGGCATCGCGCTTTACAATCTGTTGCTGAACACGGCGCAGCAGACCGTGTCGGCCGGTGCCGCCAGCTTCATCGTCAATGTGGCGCCCGTGCTGACGGTGGTGCTGGCCACCCTGTTCCTGAAGGAACGGTTCCGCCGCTGGGCCTGGATCGGTATGGGGATCAGCCTGGCGGGCGTGGCCCTGATCGCGTCGGGCCAGCCGGGCGGCCTGCGCTTTGGCAGCGGGGCCAGCCTGCTGCTGGGCGCCGCCGTAGCGACGGCGACCTATTTCACCCTGCAACGGCCACTGGTCGGGCGCTATGGTCCGCTGACCTGTTCGGCGCTGACCATCCTGACCGGTGCCATCTGGCTGTCGCCCTGGCTGCCGCAGGGCATCGAACAGGCGCTGGCTGCGCCGGTGCCGGTGCAGGCCGCGCTGCTGTTCCTGGCTGTCTTCCCCGCCGCCATCGGCTATGCCGCCTGGACCCTGGCGCTGGGCCATTTCGGCGCGGCACGGGGGTCCAACTTCCTCTACCTCGTGCCCGTCGTGGCCTCGGCCGTGGCCGTGCCCCTGACCGGGGAGTTGCCCGTGTGGACAACCCTGGCCGGTGGGGCGCTGGCACTGGGCGGCGTGGCCCTGGTCAATACCAAGGGAAGGTGATCAGACCTTCCCGGCCACCAGTGCCCGACCGGGATCATAGGTGACCCGGTCACCCCTGGGGTCGGATTCCAGCGCCAGCAGGGGCGCATTGACCCGGCCCAGCACGCGCGAACCGGCGGCCGACAGGCGGATCACCTCTGCCTCTTCGGCGACGATGGCGGCTTCACAGCCCGCGGCACGGGCCAGCCGGGCATGGGCGGCCAGATGCATGTCGGTGCCATGCACCGGCAGCGCGATCTGCGGCCGGACCAGGGCATAGAGTTCCCGCAGTTCGTTGGCGCCGGGGTGACCGGAGACGTGCAGCGGCTCCCCATCCAACAGGTCGGTGCCCATCAGGATTTCCACGCCGCGCGACCGCAGCTTGGACACGACCTTTTCCACCGCTTCCTCGTTGCCGGGGATGATGCGGGCGGACAGGACGACGGTGTCACCGGCCCCGAACGGCGGGAAGCGGCGATCACCGCGCGCCAGCTTGGCCAGCGCCGCCTTTTCCTCACCCTGCCCGCCCGTGCAGACCAGGGCGACCTGGCTACGGTCCAGGCCCTTCAGATGGGCGGGTTCGGCCAGCGGCATGGGCACATGATCCAGCATATGCAGGTCGCGGGCCGTCTCGTCGCAATTGCGCATGGAACGGCCGGCCAGCGCCACCTGCCGACCCGCCGCCACCGCCGCCGAAACGGCGGAAGAGACGCGGGCGACATTGGTGGCAAAGCAGCAGATGGCGATCTGCCCTTTGCGCGTGGCGAACAGCCGGTCAAAGGCGCGGCGGACCTGCGATTCCGAGGTGGAGGGCAGGTCCTTGTGCGCATTGGTGCTGTCGCACATCATGGCCAGCACGCCCTCGTCACCCAGGCGGCGCAGCGCCTCGATATCGGTGGGCTGACCCAGCAGCGGACTGGTATCAAACTTCCAGTCACCGGTATGCAGCACCGTGCCCGCCGCCGTATCAATGGCCAGCGACACAGGCTCCGGGATGGAGTGGGTCATGCGGATGGTGCGGATATGGAAGGGGCCGATATCGAACGTGCCACCCACCGGGTAGCTGTTCAGCACCACCTTCTCCAGCACCCCGGCCTCTTCCAGCCGGCGGGTGATCAGGCCCAGCGCGAACGGCGTGGCCCAGATGGGGCAATCCACACCCTGCGGCCACAGCCGATCGATGGCGCCGATATGGTCTTCATGCGCGTGGGTGACAACCAGACCCAGCAACCGGTCACGGATGGGCGCCAGAAAGGCGGGGTCGGGAACGATGCAATCGACGCCTTCGACACCCTGGTCGGGAAACGCGATGCCGGCATCAACCAGTAGCCAGGCGCCATCGTGACCGTACAGGGTCCAGTTCATGCCGATGCGGCCCAGGCCGCCCAGCGGCACGACCAGCACTTCGCCATGTCCCGGAACGGGCCAGCGTCGGTCAAAATCGGTATAACGGTGGAAGGGAATGACCGTGGCGTCGGCCCGGTCGGTCGTCTCCGCCTCGGCCCCGATACGGGGGGCGGCGGTTGCGCTTTCAAGCAAAGCGCTAAACACATCATCTTTCATGCGCTCCTATATTCCCGCAGCGCAACATGCTTGTAAAGACTGCTGAAGGATAGGCCGACGCGGGGCAGGCATGGGCTGAGGGCGCATCCCGCCGCTATCATACAAACGGCATGATTTCTGGTTCATGCCGTTGCAGGCCGGCGACTGCCGGCCCTGCGCTCATGCGCCGTGAGCCAAGCCGCCGGATGGCGGCGCCCGGCGCCTGAGGGGGGGGCAAATGTCAAAAAAAAGAAACCCCCGCCCTATGGGGAAGGCGGGGGGACGAGTGCAGCGATGAATAACGCTGCTGGGAGAATTGCAGAGCCATATAGTCCGGATCAGCGGGCCAGCCAGCCCCCATCCACCGGCAAGGTGACGCCATGGACATAATCGGCCGCGGCAGACGCCAGGAACACCGCAGCCCCACCCAGATCGGATGGCGAGCCCCAGCGGCCGGCCGGGATGCGGGCCAGGATGTCGCGGTTGCGGTTCTCGTCCGCGCGCAGGGCTTCAGTGTTGTTGGTGGCGAAATATCCCGGCGCGATGGCATTCACATTGATGCCCTTGGCCGCCCATTCATTGGCCAGCAGCTTGGTGACGCCGGCAATCCCACTCTTGGACGCGGTATAGGACACGACGCGGATGCCGCCCTGGAAGGACAGCATGGACGCGATATTGATGATCTTGCCGCCCGACCCCTGCGCGATGAAATGCTTGGCCACGGCCTGGGCCAGGAAGAAGGGCGTCTTCAGATTGACGTCCAGCACATCATCCCAGTCCTTCTCGCTGAATTCCAGCGCGTCGGCGCGGCGGATGGTGCCGGCATTATTGACCAGGATGTCGAGGCGACCGAACGCAGCCGCCGCCTTGTCCACGATCTCCCCAATGGGCGCACCCGTGCCCAGATCGGCGCAGACAAAGGCGAAGCGGCCACCGGCCGCCTCCACGGCGGCCTGGGTGTCGGTGGGTGTGGACCGGCCGACGGCCACAATGGCCGCCCCCGCCTGGGCCAGCGCCACGGCAATGCCCTGGCCGATACCGGTATTGGCCCCGGTAACGACGGCCACCTTGCCGGAAAGGTCGAAAGGATGGGTCATGGGAAGGGCTCCAAGGGATGGGAGAGGATAGGCTTGGGCAAGAATTTACCGGCGGGCACCACGCGCCCCCTTTGGCTCAAACCTGCCTCCCCCGCGAAAGCGGGGGTCCAGGGGCCACCGATAACAACGCTTTGGTGCCTGTGGCCCCTGGATCCCCGCTTTCGCGGGGAAGGCACTGTTGTGCTGTCCGCTGTCACGGGCGCCCGACAACCTAACGCCGGACGCCGCAGCCCTCTCACCGCAGCTGGCAGATATCGATCACCTTCATGTCGGTGTAGTCCAGGTTCTCGCCGCCCATGGCCCAGATGAAGGAATAATTGGCCGTGCCGCTGCCCATATGGATGGACCAGGGCGGGGACATCACGGCCTCGCCATCGGCCACGACGATGTGGCGGGCGGCTTCCGGTTCGCCCATGAAATGGAACACGCGGTTGTCACCGGCCAGGTCGCAATAGAGATAGACTTCTGACCGGCGGTCATGCAGGTGCGGCGGCATGGTGTTCCACACCGAACCGGGCTTCAGCATGGTCAGACCCAGCAGCAGCTGGGCGGACTGACAGGTGGCCGGCACGATATATTGATAGATCGTGCGCTCATTGCTGGTTTCCAGCGCCCCGCGGTCCAGCGCGACGGCATCCTTGATGCCGATCTTCTTGTTCGGGAAGGTGGCGTGCGCCGGCGTGGACACCAGATAGAACTTGGCCGGGGCCGCCGCATCGACCGATGCGAAGGTCACATCGGCATTGCCCATGCCGACATAAAGCCCGTCCTTGTTGCCCAGATCATAGATGGTGCCATCGACCGTCACCGTGCCGGCGCCGCCAGTATTGACGATGCCCAGCTCACGGCGTTCCAGGAAGGGCTTGCCGGCGGCCGATGCCGGCTCCGTCTGGCGCGGCAGGGCGACGGGGCCCGCCACGGGCGAGGCGCCGCCGACAACAAACCGCTCATTATGGCTGTAATTCAGCACCACCTGATCGGCCGCGAACAAGCCGGTCATCAGGTAACGGCTGCGCAGATCGTCATTGCTGGCGCCCTGCATCATGACCGGGTGCGTGGCGTGATAGGTTTTGGCGAACATGGGGTTACTCCCGTTTATCGTCGTTGGTTGCAACGGTGCCACCGGACCGGCCAGACATTTTCCCCGCCTGGGCCGACGGACCTGACACCGTCTTTTTTCATCAAAGCTTGTAAGCGCGCTTGGGCAGGTTATAGGCAAGGTCGACCACGATCTCGGCCGCCTCATCCTCGTCCAGACGGTGTTCGGCCACCATGCGGGCCAGGAAGGCGCTGTCGACACGGCGCGCCACATCATGGCGGGCCGGGATGGACAGGAAGGCGCGGGTATCGTCGTTGAAACCGACGGTGTTGTAGAAACCCGCCGTCTCCGTCACCTGCTCGCGGAAGCGCATCATGCCTTCCGGGCTGTCATGGAACCACCAGGACGGGCCCAGCTTCAGCGTCGGGTAATGGCCGGCCAGCGGCGCCAGTTCACGCGAATAGGTGGTCTCGTCCAGGGTGAACAGGATGATCGACAGGCGCGTGTCATTGCCATACCGGTCCAGCAGCGGCTTCAGCGCGCGGATATATTCGGTCGGCGACGGCACATCCGCGCCCTTGTCGCGGCCGAACCGGTCGAACACCTGGCCATTATGGTTGCGGAAGGCGCCGGGATGGATCTGCATGACCAGACCATCCTCGATGCTCATCCCTGCCATTTCGGTCAGCATCTGCCCGCGGAACGTCTCCGCCTCGGCCGGGGTGAAATCGCCCTTCAGCAGCTTCTGGAACAGGGCTTCGGCCTCGGCCGGCGACAGATCGGCGGTGTTGGCCGTGATATGGCCATGGTCGGTGCTGGTGGCGCCAACATCCATGAAATCACGCCGGCGCTTGCGGTGGGCGTTCAGATAGCCCTTCCAGCTATAGACATCCTCCCCCGTCACCTCGGCAAAGGCGCGCATGGCACTGCTGAACTGCTCATGCTCCGGATCGATGACGGCATCGGGACGGTAAGCGGTGACAACACGGCCCTTCCAGCCGCTGTCGCGGATCGCCTGATGATGTTCCAGCGTATCCGTCGGCCCCTCTGTCGTCGCGATCAGTTCGATATTGAACCGTTCGAACAGGGCGCGCGGGCGGAAACCGTCGGTCTTCAGGGCAGCATCGATGGTGTCGTAATAATGATCGGCCGTTTGCGCCGACAGGGCGACGTCGATGCCGAACACATGCACGAACACATAGTTCAGCCACAGCCAGCTTGGCGTGGCCCGGAACAGGTGGAAATTGGCCGCAAACAGGCGCCAGGCCGCGCGCGGATCGGCCTTGGACGGGCCCGACCGGTCACCCACACCCACATCGCCCATGGCAATGCCCTGGCTGTACAGCATGCGATAGATGTAATGGTCTGGCGACAGCAGCAGTTCCGTCGGGTTGCCGAACGGCGCATTGCCGGCGAACCAGGACGGATCGGTATGGCCGTGCGGGCTGATGATCGGCAGATGCTTCACCAGCCGATACAGCCGCCGCGCGATGTCGCGCGTGCCGGGATCGGCGGGAAACAGGCGGTCTTCGTGCAGAACCAGGGGCTTGGACATGGGCGCTACCTTCGGGGGGCGGGCCGCCCGCGACGGGACGCAATGATCCCGTCTGGACAGCCCCTCTTTGGTAACCGGTGTCATAGCGGATTTCAACAGGATTGTTTCGAATAGGCCGATTGGGTTGGGTCTCCCCATCGCTCGCACAAACAACAAGTTATAAATGTCATTTAAACCCCAACACATACCAGCCGCGTGAATTCGCTGATTGTTCCGTCCCGCCAACCACTTCACCCTTTGCGCAAAGCAGCAATCCAGGGCAGGATCGGCCAACGACCGCCCGGCAAGAGCATGATGGATCGGATTTTGACGGAACAGGCGACGGGTGAACCCCACGCCGCGATGGTGCGGCTGTCGGGCATCGCCAAGACCTTCCACACCAAGGATGGCAAGCAGGTGGCCGCCCTGGCCGGCGTGGACCTGGACATCCCCAAGGGTGGAATCACCGCCATTGTCGGGCCCAGCGGGGCGGGCAAAAGCAGCCTGCTGCGCGCCGTCAACCTGCTGGAACGGCCCGATGCCGGCACGGTCATGGTGGGCGGCGTCGATCTGACCACGCTGGATGAAGAATCGCTGCGCCGCGCGCGCCAGTCCATCGGCATGATCTTTCAGCATTTCAACCTGCTGGCCAACCGCACGGTGGCCGGCAATGTGGCCCTGTCGCTGGAACTGGCCGGCTGGCCCACGGACCGGATCGGCCCGCGCGTCGCCGAATTGCTGGCGCTCGTCGGGCTGACCGACAAGGCGGGCCAATATCCGGCCGCCCTGTCCGGCGGGCAGAAACAGCGCGTGGGCATCGCCCGCGCGCTGGCCCCCAATCCGCAATTGCTGCTGTGTGACGAGGCGACATCGGCGCTGGACCCGGAAACCACGCGTCAGATTCTGGCCCTGATCCGCCGCATCAACCGCGATCTGGGCCTGACCGTGCTGCTGATCACCCATGAAATGGCCGTGGTCCGCGAAGTGGCCGATCAGGTCGTGGTGCTGGAAGCCGGTCGCATCATCGAACAGGGGCCGGTAGCCCAGGTCTTCGCCCATCCCCAGCATCCCACCACCCGCCGCTTCCTGTTGGGGGAGACAGGCACGGAACTGCCCGATGGGCTGGCCGCCCGCCTGTCGCCCATGCCCCTTGCCGGCGGGGCCACCCTGATCCGCCTGCATGCCGTGGGCGATCTGGCCGCCTCCCCGCTTCTGTCCGATCTGGGCGGGGCCGGCATCGGCGTACGGCTGGTTGCGGGCCGGGTGCAGCCCTTGGGCGACCAGCCATTTGCCGGCCTGATCGCCGCCCTGTCCGGTCCGGCCGACGCGCTGAATACCGCCATCCACCTATTGCGCGCCCAGGGCGCGGAGATCGAGGTTCTGGGCCATGTCGCCACAGATGCTGTCGCTGCTGGCTGACGCCACCCTGCAGACGCTGTTGATGGTTGTCGTGGCCGGCACGCTGGCCACGCTGGCCGGCATTCCGCTGGGCCTGTTCCTGGCTTTGTCGGGGGCGGGCGACCTGATGCCCCGGCCCGCGGTGCAGCGGGTGCTGGGCCTGATCGTCAATGCCACCCGCTCCACGCCCTTCATCATATTGGTCGTGGCCATCGTGCCGCTGACCCGGGCGCTGACCGGTACCTCCATCGGAACCGCGGCCGCCACGGTGCCGCTGACGCTGGCCGCCATCCCCTTCATCGCGCGCGTGGTGGAAGGGGCGGTGCGGGAGGTGGATCACGGCCTGCTGGATGCCGCCCGCGCCATGGGGGCCAGACCCCGCCAGGTGGTGACCAAGATCCTGCTGCCCGAGGCCCGCGCCGGCATTGTGCGCGGCCTGACGCTCGCCGCCGTCAATCTGGTGGGCTATTCCGCCATGGTGGGCGCCGTGGGCGGCGGCGGGCTGGGCGATCTGGGCATCCGCTATGGCTATCAGCGCTTCATGCCGGAAATGATGCTGGCGGTCGTGCTGGTTCTGATTATCGTCGTGCAGGCCCTGCAATCGGGTGGCGAGGCGCTGGCCCGCCGCCTGGACAAGCGTAACCCCGGATCGCGGTGAGGCTAACTCACCCGGAACTGGTATAAACTGAGAGTCCGTCCAAGAACCTGTTCCGTTTTTCCAATCCCATTACCGTCATTCCCGCCTTCGCGGAAATGACGGTAATGGGATTGGATGAACCATAACTTTCCGGACAGATACTGAGAGGCCGAGTGAAGATCATGCGCATTTCCGCCCTGCTGGCCGTTGCCGCCATTGCCCTGCTGTCGCCGCTGAACGCGCTGGCCGAAACCATCAAGATCGGCGTGTCGGCCGGCCCGCACGCGCAGATCATGGAAAAGGTGAAGGAACAGGCCAAGGCCCAGGGCCTGGACATCCAGATCCTGGAATTCAGCGACTATGTCGTGCCCAATGCCGCGCTGGATGCCGGCGACCTGGACGCCAACAGCTTCCAGCACCAGCCCTATCTGGACAACCAGATCGCCGATCGCGGCTACAAGCTGGTGTCGGTGGCGCAGACCGTGACCTTCCCGCTGGGCCTGTTCTCCACCAAGATCAAGTCGCTGGACCTGCTGCCGAAGGGGGCGAAGGTCGCCATCCCCAACGACCCGACCAATGGCGGCCGCGCCCTGCTGCTGCTGGCGCGCGAAGGGTTGATCTCCGTCGATCCCAAGGCGGGGCTGAAGGCCACCGTGCTGGATATCACCGCCAATCCGAAGAAGCTGACCATCGTCGAACTGGATGCCGCGCAATTGCCGCGCAGCCTGGGCGATGTGGATGTCGCCGCCATCAATGGCAATTACGCACTGGAAGCCGGCCTGGACCCGACCAAGGACGCCATCGCGCGCGAGCCGGCCAACGGCCCCTACGCCAACATCATCGCCGTGCGCACCGCCGATAAGGACAAGCCCTGGGTCAAGAAGCTGGTGGAGATTTACCACTCCGCCCCGGTGAAGGCCTTTGTCGACACCAGTTTCAAGGGCGCCGTCGTCCCCGCTTGGTGATCGTCCCCCTTCCCTTCCCGGCAAACCCATGCGAACCTTTACGGAAACGTAAGGTCCGCAGAGGCCGACGCAGGGAGAGACGGGAATGGAAGTCGATGTGCTGGTCATCGGCGGCGGGTCCGCCGGCTGTGTCCTGGCCAACCGGTTGAGCGCGGATGAACGGCGCCAGGTGGCGCTGGTGGAAGCCGGTGGGCATCATGACCAATGGGTGGTGCGCACGCCGGCCGCCCTGGTCGCCATGCTGCCCACGCGCTGGAACAATTGGGGGTTCAGCACGGTGCCGCAATCGGGGCTGGACGGCCGTCGGGGCTATCAGCCACGCGGCCGCGTCCTGGGCGGGTCCAGTTCCACCAACGCCATGATCTATCTGCGCGGTGACCGCTGGGACTATGACCATTGGGCCTCGCTGGGCAACACGGGCTGGTCCTATGACGATGTGCTGCCCTGGTTCCGCAAGGCGGAAAACAATGAACGTTTCGCCGATGAATGGCATGGCCAGGGCGGCCCCCTGAATGTCGCCGACCCGCGCACGGGCAGCCAGGGGGCCGACCTGTTCGTGAGAGCCGGCAAGGAAGCAGGCTTCCCCGTCACGGATGATTTCAACGGCGCACAGCCGGAAGGCATCGGCCTTTACCAGCTGACCCAGAAGAATGGCGAACGCTGGAACGCCGCGCGCGCCTATCTGGACCCGGTCCGGTCCCGCCGCAACCTGACCATCCTGACCAAAAGCCGCGTGCTGCGCCTGATCCTGCGTGATGGCCGCGCCGTGGGCGCCGTCATCCGCCAGGGGCGGCGGGAAAGCGTGGTGATGGCGCGCGGCGGGGTGGTGCTGGCGGCCGGCGCACTGCAATCGCCGCAGATCCTGATGCTGTCGGGCATCGGGCCGGGCGCGCACCTGACGGCGTCGGGCATTTCCGTCCTGCACGACCTGCCGGGCGTGGGCCAGAACCTTCAGGACCATATTGATTACGTCTTCGCCTTCAAGGCGGCACACCCTGAACTGGTGGGCCTGACCCTGCCGGGGGCCGTGCGCTTCGCCCGGGAATTCCTGCGCTATGGCCGCAGCCGCGACGGGCTGTGGTCCAGCAATTATGCCGAAGGCGGCGCCCTGCTGCGGCGCACACCCGACAGCCCGGCGCCTGATTTCCAGCTGCATTTCGTCGTGGCCATGGTGGAAAACCATGCCCGCAAGCTGCGGCCGGGCCAGGGCTTTTCCTGCCATGTCTGCCTTCTGCGCCCGGCCAGCCGGGGCACCCTGCGGCTGGCCGGGCCCGACCCGCTGGCCGCCCCCCTGATCGACCCGAATTTCTTCGGCGATCCGGCCGATCTGGACGCCATGGTCGACGGCTTCCGCCTGACCCGCCGCATCCTGGATGCCGAACCGCTGAAAGGCCTGAACCCACAGGCCCTCTACGGCGAAATGTCGGAAAGCGACGCCGATATCCGGGCCGAGCTGCGCCGCCGCTCCGACACCATCTATCACCCGGTCGGTACCTGCCGCATGGGCGTGTACGCCGACGCCGTCGTCGACCCCTCCCTGCGCGTGCCCGGCATCGACGGGCTGTGGGTGGCGGATGCCAGCATCATGCCCACCCTGATCGGCGGCAACACCAACGCCCCCGCCATCATGATCGGCGAAAAGGCGGCCGACATGATCGGCCGGGCACTGGGGTAGGGGGTCAATCCACCTCCTTCGGCGCCAGCAGCAGGTACATGGCCGGCGTCACCAGCCGCGACAGGATGGTGGAGGAGACCAGCCCGCCGATGATGACCACGGCCAGCGGCGAATAGAGCCCCGACCCGCCCAAGGCCAGCGGCAGCAGCCCGCCGATGGCCGTGACCGATGTCAGCAGCACGGGCAGGAACCGCACCTCCCCCGCCTCCTCGATGGCGGCTTTCAAGGGCGTACCGGCGCGGCGCAGCTGCGTGGTGAAATCGACCAGCAGGATCGAATTCTTGATCTCAATCCCGATCAACGCCACGAAGCCGATGACCGACGTGAAGGACAGGGTATAGCCGGCCAGGAACAAAGCCACCATGCCGCCGACCACCCCCAGCGGAATGACCCCCGCCACCACGGCCGTGGCGGAAAAGCTGCGGAATTCCAGGATCAGCACGGCCAGGATGCCGAAAATGGCCACCAGGATGGCGCCCGACAGGCCGGCAAAGCTCTTGGACCGCGTCTCCGCCTCCCCGCCCGTCATCAGCTTATATCCCGGCGGCAGGGTCATGGCGGACAGCTGCGCCCCGATGGCGCGGGTCACCCGGTCGGTATTGAACCCGGTGGCGGTAAAGGCCGTCACCGTCACCGCCCGTTCGCGGTTGAACCGGTCGATGCGGGCGGGGGCGGTCGTCAGCTTCGGATCGCTGATGGCCGACAGCGGCACGGCCCCCGCCGCCCCCGGCACCCGGATATCGCCTAGCACATCCAGCTCATGCCGGCCCTGCATGGGCAGGCGCAGGGTGACGGGATAATCATCGCCATCGCTTTCGCGGAAGGTGGCGACGTTTTCGCCCGACAGCGACAGGCGCACGGCCCGGTCCACGGCGCCTGCCGGCACGCCCAGAACGGCCGCCTTGTCCATGTCGATATTCAGGTCCAGATCCGTGCGGTCCAGCCGCAGCGGGTTGACCACATCGCGACTGCCCGGCGTGCCCTCGATAATAGCCGCCACCTTGCCGGCCAGTTCCTTCAGCACGGGCAGTTCCGGCCCCAGGATGCGCACGGCGATGGGGGCCTCAATGGGCGGGCCATTCTCGAACACGCGCACGATGATCTGCGCGCCGGGATATGTCGCCAGTTTCGCCCGCAGCCGGTCCAGCGCCGCCGTGCTGTCCTTGCCCTTCCAGGCGTTCAGGCTGACAAACACCTCGCCATGGGCGGGGTCATCCTCCCGCGGGGTGATGTTGTAATAGATGCGCGGATTGCCATGGCCGCTATTGCCCATGAAGAAACGGACATCGCCCATCTGCCGCACCTGGTCCTCGACAAAGCGCACGGCCTTGTCTGTCTCGGAAAGCGGCGTGCCATCGGGCATGTCGATCTCGACCAGGAATTGCGGCGTATCGGCCGTGGGGAACAGGCTGAACCCGATGCGCGGCACCAGCATGATCGAACCGGCGAACAGCAGGGCGGCAATCAGAACGGTCACTCCCGGCCGGTCCAGTGCCCGGTGCAGCAGCGGGCGATAGACGGCATGGATGCCGCCCATCACGGCGCGCAGGGCGGGATTGCCCTCGGGGTCCTCATGCCGGCTCAACAGCCGGGCCGCCAGGAACGGGATCATGGTCAGCGCCACGAACAGCGACGCCGCAACCGTGGCCAGCACCGACACGGGCAGCGATTTGATGAACTTGCCCGACCCTTCCGGCAGGAACATCAACGGCAGAAAGGCCAGCAGCAGCGTGGCGGTACAGCCCAGCACGGCCACGGCGATCTGCCGCGTGCCCTCAATGGCGGCCTCCTCCCGGCTTTTGCCCATGCGCATGTGGCGGGCGATATTCTCCGTCACCACGATACTGTCATCGACCAGCAGACCCAGCGACAGCACGAACCCCGCAATGGAAAGCTGGTTGAGCGTGAAACCGGTCAGGTTCAGCACCGTGACGCCAATGGCCAGCGACAGCGGAATGGCCAGCATCACCACCAGCGACGCGCGGAAGCCCAGCGGGATCAGGGTGACCAGCACCAGCCCCAGGGCAATGGCGAAATCCCGGAACAGCGACGACAGGCGATGGGCCACGTTTTCGGACTGGTCGAAACCGCGTTCCAGCGTGATCCCCGGCGGCAGCGTGCGTTCAAAATCATCCAGCGCCGCATAGGCCCGGGTCTTCAACTCAAAGATATTCTGCCCCGGCTTCTGGTTGGCGGTGATGAACACGGCGCGCTGGCCATTATACCGGGCCAGATGGTTGGGTTCATCCGCCGACCAGGCGACATCGGCCACGTCGCGCACCTTGACCACGCGCCCATCGGCGGCCCGCACGACGGTGTTGGCGATATCGTCCAGCGTGTCGAAATCGCCCTCCGTCTTCACGGTGAACCGGCGCCCGCCGGCATGGAGGGCGCCCAGCGGTACGCTGGCCCCTTCCGCCTTCAACGCATCGGCCACGGCATTGACGGGCAGGCGCAGTTCGGCCAGCCGGCCGCTATCCACGGCCACCCGGACCTCCGCCCGCTCCTCCCCCCAGATATCGCTTTCCCAGACACCGGCAACCCGGTCGATCATGTCGCGCAGATCATCGGCCCGCTTGCGCAGTTCCAGGTCTGACGCCCCGTCACCGATCAGCGCCACCTGCATGAAATTGGTCAGCGCGGTGTTGAATTTCTTCACGTCCAGCCGGACCAGACCGGCCGGCAAGGTGCCGCGGATGGCATTCACCTCGCGCACCACCTGGTCATATTTGCGCTCCGCATCGCTGGACCAGTCGAATTCGACAGTGATGACGGCGATGCCGTCGCGGGTGCGCGACGTGATCTTGATGACATCGTCCAGCCCGTCGATCGCCTCCTCAATCGGGTCGGTGACCTGCTTTTCCAGATCCACCGGATCGGCGCCAGGCAGGACGGCCACCACCATGACATTGGGGATGGGAAAGCTGGGATCTTCGGCGCGCGGGATGGACAGCAGCGAACTGATGCCCATGGCGGCCAGCATGGCGAACAGCACCAGGGTGAATTGCCACTGGCGCACGGCAAAGGCGGCGATATTGCCCATGGCTCAGTTCCCCGTCCCGGCGATGCTGATGCTGCTGTCGGGCCGCAGATAGGCGCCGCCGCTGGCCACCACCCGGTCGCCGTCCTGCAGCCCATCCGCCACCAGCAGGTCCGGCCCCTGCAGCCCCGCCAGCTTCACCTGACGCCGCGTCACCGACTTGCCGTCGGCATTGACGATATAAAGCGTGGCGATATCGCCGAACCCTTCGATCAGGGCCGATGCCGGCACGGCCAGGGGCGGCCGCCCGCCGCCGGCCCGCGGTGCGATGCGCAGATTGACGATGCGCCCGCTGGACAGTTCGGGCGGCGGGTTCTCCACCGTCACCTCCACATCAAACACGCCGGTGCCGGCGGCACTCTTGGCCGCGATGCGCGTCACCCGGCCGAGCAGCGCCCCCGTCTCCAGCAGCAGTTCGGCCGCGTTGCCCACCGCGATGCGGGCCACGTCGCGGTCGGACAGGCCGGCGCGCACAATGACGCCGCTTTCCCGGTCACCGATGACCAGGGCCGTGGTGCCCGACGGCACGATTTGCCCCGGCTCCAGCGGCCGGGCCAGCACCACGCCATCGGCGGGCGCCAGGATCTCCGACAGGCCGCGGTTAAACGCGATGGCATCGCGGTCGGCCTGCGCCGTTTCCAGCGCACTGCGCGCCGCATCCACCCGCGCCGTCTCCACAAACCCCTTGGCGACCAGCGGCAGCAGCCGGTCCAGGTCCTGCCGCGCCTTGGTCACCCGCGCCTCGGCCGCCCGCAATTGTGCATCAATCTCCACCACCTGGATGCGGGCCAGTCGCTGCCCCTTGGTCACCACATCCGACAGGTCGACCTGGAACGCCTCCACCTTGCCCGCCACCTTGAAGGATAGCGGTATTTCGCGCTTGAAGGCGACGCTGCCCGTGGCCTTGACCATCTGCGCCTCCGGGGCGGGCCGCGCGGTGGCCACCGTGACGGGCACAGGCGGGGCTGCGATGGCGGCCTTGGCCGCCGGCTCGTCGGATTTGCCGCACCCGGCCAGGGCCAGAACCAGGAACAGGGGAAGCGATATCCGCAGCATGATCGACCTAACAGTGATAAGTTTACGGTGTTAGGTTATGTCGATTGCGCTATTGGTCAATAGGTTTTGTAAGGTTCAGGCCATGAATGTTCTGTCGCCCGCCGGCAACCCCCCGGCGCCCAAGCGTACCCGCCTGCCCGCGGCCGAACGGCGGGCGCAGATTCTGGCTGTGGCCCGCGACCTGTTCGTTGCCGAAGGGTTCGAACGCGCCTCCATGCGGCGCATCGCGGATGCTGCCGGCATCACGCCCACAGCCATCTACGATCATTTCGCGGATAAGGAAGAATTGCTGTCCGCCATTGCGGCCGAATTCTTCGATGGTCTGACGGCAGCGATGAATGTGGATTCTGTTGCCTGGGCCGACCCGCTGTCGGCGCTGGCCCAGTTGATGGAAAATTACGTGCGCTACGGACTGGCGCATCCCAATGAATATCGGCTGGTCTTCATGAACAGCCTGACCCGTTTCGTGCCCAGCCTGGGCCATCGCGGCCTGCCCAAGGGACCGGGGGAACCGGCGGAAATCTGCCTGAAGGACCCCGGCAAGGGTCAATCCTCCTTCATGCTGCTGCAAACCGGGATCGAACGGCTGGCGGCGGCCGGCATGCTGCGCAACGACGATCCCGAAGGCTTCGCCGACAGTGTCTGGGCCATGGGCCATGGGCTGGTGTCCCTGATCCTGACCAAGGGCGAAAGCAACTTCACCCCCGTCGATCGCTGGATCAAAACCTCCATCGGCATCCTGTTCGACGGCATGCGCCCGCGCTGATTTGTGCACCCGCGGTTTCCAGACTGTCATCACCCCGTCATCGTCGCCATGCAGTATGGCGGCACGGGTGGCCCTTGCCGGTGTCTCAAGGCCACCCCTGGCGGAAACGGTGATCCTTGGCCCGTGGCACATTGCGCAGTTTGACGGGGCGTCAGGCCCTGGTGACCCTGGTCAGCGCCCTGCTGATCGGGTTGGCCTTGACGGGCGTGGAAGCGGCATTCGCCATCGCGCGTGAACGCGACAAGGCCGAACGCCATGTCGGCCAGATCATGAACCTCATCACGGGTTCCGCCGCCACGGCTTTGTGGAATTTCGATGATGCGCTGGCCCGCAACCTGTTTGCCCCCGTGTTGGCCATGGACACGGTCGACCGCATCGAAATCCGCGATAATCGCGATGCCGTGTTCGCGGCCGATGGACAGGCGAAACTGGCCGATGGCTGGGCCGCCACCGTGTTCGATGGGCTGCTGACGGCCCGCCGGCCCCTGGTCAATATCGCGGAAAACGGCACTACGACGACCATCGGCACCCTGGTCCTGTTCCTGAACGGCCACGCCATCGGCGCCGATCTGCGTACCTTCGTCCTGGGTTCCTTCATCGGCGGGCTGCTGCGCAACCTGCTGCTGGGGGCGCTGCTGGCTGTCGTCTTTCACATGTTCCTGACCCGGCCGCTGATCGCACTGGGCCGCGACCTGATCCGGGTACAGCCGGCGGAGCCGCTGGCCAACCCCATCCGGGTGCCGCGCGGCCACCGCAATGACGAACTGGGCTATGTGGCCTCCCGCATCAATGAATTGCTGGCGCAGTTGCACCGGTCACAGACGGAACTGCGCCGGCTGGCCACGCGCGACCCCCTGACCGACCTGCCCAACCGCGTCCTGATGATGGAAACCCTGACGGGCGGGCTGGAACGCGCCAGCCACAGCAGCCGCCTGCTGGCCGTGCTGTTCCTGGATCTGGACCGGTTCAAGCATGTGAATGACAGTCTGGGCCACGCGTCCGGCGACGATCTGCTGCGGGAGGTTGGCGAAAGGCTGCGCGGCGCCCTGCGGCAGGCGAACATTGTCGGCCGGCTGGGCGGTGATGAATTCCTGGTGGTGCTGGAAGATGTGAGCGGCGTGGAAGAGGTCGCACAGGCCGCAGCCCGGCTGCTGAACGCGCTCTCCCGTCCCTTCATGGTGGACGGGCAGGCCGTGCATGCCGGGGCCAGCATCGGCATCGCCATGCATCCGGCCGATGGTGCCGACGCCATCAGCCTGATGCGCCATGCCGATGTCGCCATGTACGCGGCCAAGGCCATGGGCGGCGGCGCGTTCAAATTCTTTGACCGGGTCATGACCGAACGCGCCCTGGTCATGCTGCGCACCGAAGCCAGCCTGCGCGATGCACTGGCCTCCGACGCGCTCTGCCTCTATTACCAGCCCAAGATCGATCTGGCGACGGGCCGGCTGGCCGGCGTGGAAGGGCTGGTCCGCTGGCCACATGGCGACCGCATGATCTCCCCGGCGGAATTCATTCCGGTTGCGGAAGAAACGGGCCTGATCGTGGAACTGGGCGATTGGGTACTGCGCCGCGCCTGCCTGGACGCCGCCCGCTGGCTGGCAACCGGGCTGGGCACCATCACCGTCGCCATCAATGTCTCGGCCCGGCAACTGGCCGAACCGGACTTTCCCGACCGCGCGGTAAGAATCGTTTCGGAAGCGGGCCTATCTCCGCGGCAATTCATCCTGGAGATCACGGAGACCGTGGTCATGCGCGATGTCGCCAACCAGTTGACGGTGCTGAACGCCCTGCGCGGCTTTGGCTTCGGCGTGGCCGTGGATGATTTCGGCACGGGCTATTCATCGCTGGCCTATCTGAAGCAGCTGCCCGTGACCATGCTGAAGATCGACCGCAGCTTCGTGAACGACCTGCCCGACGACCCGGCCATCGCCGCCACGGTCATCGCGCTGGGCAAGCGCCTGGGCCTGACCACGATTGCGGAAGGGGTGGAAACGCAGCAGCAGTGGGACTGGCTGCGGGCGGAAGGCTGCATGCTGGCCCAGGGTTACCTGATGGCCCGCCCCCTGCCCGTTGAACGGCTGGAACAGGAATTCCTGGCGCCGGCCGTCCAGTCCCGACCGGTGGCGTGCTAGGGTTTGTCCGGTTCAGGTTGAAGCGGGACCTCCCGTCATCCCGGCGAAAGCCGGGACCCAGGGGCCAAACGCCCGACCTTTCGGCAGTTTCCATCGACGCTGCGTTTAGGTTCGATCCTGTGGCCCCTGGGTCCCGGCTTTCGCCGGGATGACGGGAAAGTTGATTTCAACCCCAACCGCACAACCCCAAAAGCCTCGCCCAACAGCTCCCCTCACCCCGGCCCGCCACCCACCTCGCCCAGATATTGCCGCGCCATTTCCGCGTAATGCGGGGCGATGGACATCTGGGTGCGGATATCGTCTTCCGTCAGCGGGCGCAGGAATTTCGCCGGGCTGCCGCCCCACAATTCCCCTGCCTTCACCCGCTTGCCCGGCGTGACCAGGGCGCCGGCCGCGACCATGGCGCCCGCTTCCACCACCACGCCATCCATGATGCAGGCCTTCATGCCGATGAAGGCGCCATCTTCCACCACGCACCCATGCAGCAGGGCCAGATGGCCCACCGTGACATTGTCGCCGATGGTGGTGCTGAACCGGTTCTTCGTGCAATGCACGACGCTGCCATCCTGGATATTGGTATTCCTGCCGATCCGGATGAAATGCACGTCGGCGCGCACGGTGACATTGAACCAGATATTGCTGCCGGCACCGATCTCGACGTCACCGATGATGACGGCGTTGGCCAGGAATGCCGTCGGGTCGATGACGGGCACCTTGCCCTTGAAGGGCAGGATGGTGGGGATGGGGCGCGTCTGGATCACGGGAACACCGGCACCACGTCCAGGCCCAGCGTCTCCGCAAAGCCGTTCATGATGTTGAAATTCTGCACGGCCTGCCCCGACGCGCCCTTCATCAGATTATCGATGACCGACGTCAGGATGGCGCGGCCGGGGATACGGTCGGCGAAGACATTGATCAGGCACAGGTTGGACCCGGCCACATGCCGCGTCTGCGGGCCCACCCCGGCCGGCAGCAGCTTCACGAACGCCTCATTCGCATAGGCCTGTTCCAGGGCCGCGCGCAGGTCGGCGGCGGTGACCCCGTCCTTCAGCTTGACATAGGTCGTTGCCATCATGCCCCGGTTCATGGGGATCAGATGCGGGGTGAAGGCGATGCGCACATCGTCACGGCCGGCGGCCCAGCCCAGGCTCTGCTCGATCTCCGGCGCATGGCGGTGGGACGCGATGCCATAGGCATGCATGCCTTCCGCCACTTCGCAATAAAGGCTGCCCTGCTTGGCATCACGGCCGGCACCCGACACGCCCGACTTGGCATCGATGATGATGTCATCGGCCGCGATCAGCCCCGCCTTCAACAGCGGCAGCAGCGGCAGCAGCGACGCCGTGGGATAACAGCCGGGATTGGCCACCAGCCGGGCCGTGGCCACCTGCGCACGCGCCACTTCCGACAGGCCATAGACGGCTGTTTCCTGCAGCGCCGCCGCCTTGTGCGCATGCCCATACCACTCGGCATAGGTATCGACATTGAACAGCCGGAAATCGGCCGACAGGTCGCAGACGCGCACATGCGCGGGCAGGCCTGCGATCACCTCCTGCGTCGTGCCATGCGGCAGGCCGCAGAAGACGAAATCCACCTCGGTCCAGTCGACATCGGCGATCTTGGTCAGGGCCGGCAGGTCATAGGGGGCCAGATGCGGGAACACCTCGGCCACCGGCTTGCCCGCCGCCCGTTCGCCCGTCAGCGCCGTGATGCGCACCCGCGGGTGGCGCAGCAGCAATCGCATCAGTTCAGCACCCGTATAGCCGGAAGCGCCCAGAATGGCGACGCGGACGGGGGAATGGACGGACGCTGCGGTCATGACGCTGATATCTCCTTGATGGGCAACGCGGATGCGCTTTTCCTGAACTTCGCATCCATACGTTACAAATACAGCTTCATGCCCTCATGCGAAGCATCAAAGCCAAGGCGCTGGTAGAACCTGTGTGCATCGGTCCGCTTCTTGTCGGTGGTCAGTTGCACCAGACCGCAGCCATGGGCGCGGGCCAGATCGACGCAGCTTTCGATCAGAACGGCGCCCAACCCCTGGGAGCGCAGGTTGCTGGCCACCCGCACATTCTCGATGGTGCAGCGGCGCATGCCCTTGCGGCCCAGCTGGCGGACATAGTTCAGCTGCGCCATGCCGACCACCCGGCCATCCAGGTCCAGCACCAGCATCCCGGCATTGGGGTCCAGCGCGATCTCGTCCCAGGCCTGGTAATAGGGTTCCAGGTCGCTGCCGCTTTCCCGCGTGCTGCCCAGCATGTCGTCCTGCAACAGCGCCACCAGTTCGGGCACGTCCTGGCGCCGCGCGGTGCGCACCACGACATCATCCTTGATCGACATTCATGTCCCCTTTCCGCCTTGGTCCGCGCACCATGGCATTTCCGCGCGGCCGGGTCGAGGTGCCCTGCACGGGGCCCCTACATCTGCCGGAACAGGTGCAGGTAGGCGCGGCTGACGGGCAACGTCTCGGCCCGGCCCTTCAGATGGATGGTGGCCGTCTCATTCTCACCGCGCACGATATGGCTGACGGCGCGCAGGTTGACGATGGCGCCGCGATGCACCTGTTGGAACAGGTCGGGGTCCAGTTGTTCGGCAAGGTCCCGGATGGACAGGCGAATCACCGCCTCCTGCGGATGCCCGCCCTCCCCGCGCCAGCCGACATGGGTGTATTTCTCCGCCGCCAGCAGGAAATCCACATCCTCCACGGCGATCAGGCGCACGGTCTGCCCCACC
Organism: Hydrogenophaga intermedia; assembly: GCA_943371025.1. Lineage (GTDB taxonomy): Bacteria > Pseudomonadota > Alphaproteobacteria > Azospirillales > Azospirillaceae > Niveispirillum. Next base: position 523,808 of record CALRTC020000001.1, on the reverse strand, counting down.
GATGCGCGCAGCCAGCGCAGGTGCGCCGCCGCCGGCCCGGCGCACAACTGTTCGGCCAGCCGGGCCAGCAGCGCGTCGGTATCGAGCGCCGGCCGCTGCGCCGACAGCCGTTCGCGCAACCGCCCCACCGTATCGGCCAGCCGTTCGGCCGCCACCGGCTTCACCAGATAATCCAGCGCCCCTTGCGCAAAGGCGGCCACGGCATACTGGTCAAAGGCGGTGACGAAGACCAGATGCGCCCGCCGCCCGATGCGCTGTGCCGCCTCCACCCCCGACATTCCCGGCATATGCACGTCCAGAAAGCAGATATCGGGCGTCAGCGCTTCGAACAGTTCCACGGCCTGCCGACCATTGCGCGCCTCCGCCACGATGCGCAACTCTGGCCAGACGGCGGCCAGCTGCCGGATCAGCGCGTCGCGCAGCAGGGGTTCATCCTCCGCCACCAGGGCGGTTGGCGGCCGCGCGCTCATGCCGGCCCCTTCTGCGCGGGGAAGAACAGCCGCGCCAAAACCCCGCCCCCCGCCTGCTCCTCCAGCGACAGGCCGGCCTCGCCGCCAAAGGCCAGCGACAGGCGCTGGCGCAGGGTGGACAGGCCGGTGCCCAGGCCCCCCGCCCCGGCGCGCAGCCCCACCCCGCTGTCCGCCACCTCGATCCGGCAGACGCCCCCCTCCTGCCGGCCGGAAATACGGATCTCGCCCCCTTCCTCCGCCGGGTCGATGCCATGGCGCACGGCATTTTCCACCAGGGTCAGCACGCTCATGGGCGGACAGGACAGGGCCAGCAACGGCTCCGGCACGTCCACAGCCACCGACAGCCGGTCGGGCATGCGCATCTGCATGATGTCCAGATAGGCACGCACCAGGGCCATCTCATCCCCCAGGCTGGCCACCGGCATGTTCAGGCGCGGCACCGCCGCGCGCAGATAGGCGATCAGGCTGTCCAGCACAGCGACGGCCCGGGGCGAGCCCGTCTCCACCAGGGCGCGGACATTGGCCAGCGTATTGAACAGGAAATGCGGCTGCACCTGCGCCTGCATCAGCTGCAGCCGCGCCTCGGCCGCCCGCCGTTCCAGCTCACTGCGTTCCAGCGCGAAACCCAGCGCCTGATGCCGCGCGAACGCCTCCTTCTGGCGGACCAGCGCGCCCAGCGCCACCCACGGCCCGATCAGCAGCCCCGTCACCATCAGCGACGCCAGCCCGCCCAGGCGCTGCCGGTCCTGCCACAAGGGCGGCCGGCCCTCGGACGACGAATAGACATAAAGCGCCAGGACCACAGGCGGGATGGTCAGACCCACCGCCACCACCTGCACCACCCACCGCGGCAGCCAGCGCGGCAGGCGCCGGGGCCATTGTTCCCAGAACCCGAAGGCCAGCATGGCCATCAGCCCAATGGTGACCACGCGGGTCGCCAGCACGGCCTTGCTGCCGGCCCAGGTGGGCAACAGCAGCAGAAAGATCAGCAGGCAGGTGATGCCCACCGTCCGGAACCGCCGCCAGCCCAGCAGGGTGCGCAGCCGCGACCGCCATCCCGCCGGGGGCGACGCCGCCCCCTGATCCGTTCCGTCCGCCATCGCCACTCACATCCGGGGCAGCCACATGCCCATCGTCGCACCGAAGATACCAAAGGCCGTCAGCAACGCCAGCCCACACAACAGCCCGGCCATACCCATCCGCGCGGCCGCCGTCCCCCCGTCCCGCGCCCGGAAATACATCTCCAGCACGGCCAGCGGCAGCAGATACTGGGCAAAGGCCAGGAACACCAGGAACGGCCCCGTGAAGGTTTTCGCATCAAAGCCGACCGGCGCCCGCAAGATCAGCAGCCAGCACATCAGCCCGATGCGGAAGAACCAGACCCCGCTGACGCACAGGAACAGGCGCAGGGCCCAGCGCCGATGCCGGTCGAACTGCCGCTGCCGGGCAAAGGTCCAGGCGATGCCGGCACAGATCAGGATGGCGATGCCATTGCTGATGGTGCCCGCATGCATGGCCGTGCTGCCCACCGTGCCGCGCCACGCGATCAGGGCGATGCCCCCCACCGCCAGGATGGCGGCGGCCCCCATATAGGTCCGCCCCATCCAGCGATGCAGCGCCGGCCGCCGGCGCCGCAGGGCCGGCAGCAACTGCAAGGCGCCGAAGACGATGATGACCAGAGCAAACAGCGCATGCAGCCCGAACATCAGGTTGCCCAGCGCGTCCCCGGGCACATAGGCCTTGGCCGGCGACCGGTTCCAGCTTTCCGGCCCGCCGCCCAGCAGCACGCCGCCATAGATGGCGGCGACATACAGCGCGAAGATCATCTGCCCCGCCACGGCCACCAGCAGCCAAAGGCCGCCGGCCCTGACCAGCCAGCGGTCAGCCCGCAGCATTTGTTTCCCAACAGGCTCCACCTGCATCGATCCCGCCATCACCATCGTCATCACCCTCCCCTGCATGGCCGGGCCAGACTGGCGGGAAAGGCCGATCATGGCAGCCCTCATGCGACGAATGACGGAATGGGGCGATGGGTGGCGGTCGGCGCGGCCCTGACTTGCAGGATGATCCGTTAACCGGGCGAAGGGTCGGGCGCATAGTCTTGGCCGTCGCCCGCCACCAGACCGGTATCATGACCGCCGCTCCTTCCGCTGTCGAACCGTCGAACAGCCCCTTCGCCTACGGCCCCTATCGCCTTTACTGGTTCGCCCGCATCTCGGCGATCCTGGCCTTGCAGATGCAGATCGTTGCAACCGGCTGGCGCGTCTATGACGTGTCGGGCAGCCCCATGGCGCTGGGCTTCATCGGTCTGGCGGAATTCCTGCCTTCGATCCTGCTGGTGCTGGTCACCGGCCATGTCGCCGACCGATTCGACCGGCGCCGCGTCATCAATGTCTGCCAGGCGCTGGAAATCGTGGCCATGCTGGTCCTGTGGGCCGCGCTGCTGGACGAAGGCGGGGCCCTGTGGCCGGCCTTCGTGGCCGTGGCCATCCTGGGCACGGCGCGGGCCTTTGAAATGCCGGCCGCCTCCTCTCTGGTGCCCAATCTGGTGCCAGCTGCCGTGTTTCCCCGCGCCGTGGCCATGAATTCAGCGGCCTGGCAGGCGTCCAGCATCGTCGGCCCCGCCCTGGGCGGTCTGATCTATGGCCTGGTCGGGCATTGGGTGTTTGCCGTCTGCGCGGGGCTGTTCGCCGTGGCCTTTACCCTGGTGGCCCTGATCCGCGTGCCGCCCAAGACCACGCCCGCCGCCGTGAAGAAGATCAGCCTGGAAACCCTGTTCGCGGGCTTCCGCTTCATCTGGGGCAAGCCCATCGTGCTCGGCGCCATTTCGCTGGACCTGTTCGCCGTGCTGCTGGGCGGGGCCACGGCCCTGCTGCCCGTGCTGGCCAAGGATCAGTTCAATGCCGGCCCGATCATGGCCGGCATCCTGCGCGCCGCCCCCTCCATCGGGGCCCTGGCCGTGGGCCTAGCCCTGGCTTTCTGGCCCGTGCAGCGGCGGGTGGGGCCGGTGCTTTATGTCTGTGTCGCCATCTTCGGCATCGGCACCATCATCTTCGGCATGACCAGTTCGGCCATCATCGCCGGCGTCGCCCTGATCGTAATGGGCGCGGTCGACATGGTCAGCGTCTTCATCCGCCAGTCGCTGGTTCAGCTTGAAACGCCCGATGACATGCGCGGCCGCGTCAGTGCCGTCAGCAGCCTGTTCATCGGTGCGTCCAACCAGTTGGGGGAATTCGAATCCGGCGTCACCGCAGCGTGGTTCGGCGCCGGCCCCGCCGTCATCATCGGCGGCATCGGCACGCTGGCCATCGTCGGCCTGTGGTGCGTGCTGTTTCCCGCCCTGCGCACGGTCGACCGGTTTCCCGGTGCTTCGAAAGTGACGGCTTGATATGGGGGGACGCGGATGCTCCGCGCCGCCCCATATCAAGACCGGGCCGTAACTTACGGGGTGATGCCCCGCAGGCCGCCCTTGGTCCCTTCTTCCAGGAACCATTCATAGGTCTGGCGCAGGCCGTCAGCCAGACTGGTCTGGGCGGTCCAGCCCAGCTTGGCCAGCTTGGAATTGTCCATCAGCTTGCGCGGCGAGCCATCGGGCTTCGTGCTGTCAAAGACGAAGCGCCCCTGCCAGCCGACAGCGGCGGCCACCTGTTCCGCCAGCGTGCGGATGGACACTTCCTGTCCGGTACCGACATTCACATGGTCGTAACCGCTGTAATTCTTCAACAGGAAGACCAGCGCATCGGCCAGATCATCGACATACAGGAATTCACGCAGCGGCTTGCCCGATCCCCAGATGGTGACCTCCGCCAGCCTGTCGCGCTTGGCGTCATGCAGGCGGGCCATCAGCGCCGGTAGCACATGGCTGTTGGACGGGTGGAAATTGTCGCCGATCCCGTAAAGGTTCGTCGGCATGGCGGAGATATAGTCGCAGCCATGCTGCTTGCGGAAGGCCTGGCACAGCTTGATGCCGGCGATCTTGGCAATGGCGTACCACTCGTTGGTCGGCTCCAACGGCCCTGTCAGCAAGGCATCCTCCGCCATGGGCTGCGGTGCCAGCTTCGGATAGATACAGGAGGAGCCGAGGAACAGCAGCTTTTCCACATTGGCGCGGAAGGAGGCCTGGACGATATTCGTCTCAATGACGAGGTTATCGTAGAGGAAATCGGCCGGATAGGTGTTGTTGGCATGGATGCCGCCGACCTTGGCGGCCGCCACGACCACGGCGTCGGGCTTGTTGGCCGCCACCCACTCCTCGACAGCCTGCTGGCGGGTCAGGTCCAGCACATCGCGACCCGCGGTCAGGATGGTGCAATTTTCCGACGCCAGGCGGCGCACGACGGCACCGCCCACCATGCCGCGATGGCCGGCCACCCAGACGCGCTTGCCGGCCAGATCATAGGAACGCAGATCGCTCATCTTCGTCTTTCCCTGAATCAGGCCAGCAGCTTCACGTCGGCTTCGACCATTTCCTTCACCAGATCCGGGAAGCTGGTCGTGTGCGTCCAGCCCAGCTTGGCCTTGGCCTTGGACGCGTCACCCAGCAGCAGATCAACCTCGGTCGGGCGGAAATAGCGCGGATCGATGCGCACCAGCGTGGCACCGGTTGCGGCATCACGGCCGATCTCGTCCACGCCCTCCCCGCTCCATGCGATATTCTTGCCGACATGGCCGAAAGCGCGCTCCACGAATTCGCGCACCGTGTGCGTCTCGCCGGTGGCCAGCACGAAATCCTCTGCCTTGTCCTGCTGCAGGATGCGCCACATGCCCTCGACATAGTCGCGGGCATGGCCCCAGTCGCGCTTGGCGTCCAGATTGCCCAGATACAGGCAATCCTGCTTGCCATGATGGATGGCGGCCACGGCGCGCGTGATCTTGCGGGTGACGAAGGTCTCCCCGCGGATCGGGCTTTCATGGTTGAACAGGATGCCGTTGCTGGCATGCATGCCATAGGCCTCACGATAATTCACCGTGATCCAATAGGCATAGAGCTTGGCGGCGGCATAGGGGCTGCGCGGATAGAAGGGCGTCGTCTCCCGCTGCGGCGTCTCCTGCACCAGACCGTACAGTTCCGACGTGGAAGCCTGATAGAAGCGGGTCTTGTCTTCCAGCTTCAGGATGCGGATGGCTTCCAGCAGGCGCAGCGTGCCGATGCCGTCGGCGTTGGCTGTATATTCCGGCGTCTCGAAACTGACCTGCACATGGGACTGAGCTGCCAGGTTATAGATCTCGTCCGGCTGGGTTTCCTGGACGATGCGGATCAGGTTGGTGCTGTCCGTCAGGTCGCCATAATGCAACTGGAACCGCACATCCTGTTCATGGATGTCCTGGTACAGGTGATCGATGCGGGCGGTGTTCAGCGAAGAGGAACGGCGCTTCAGACCATGGACGATATAGCCCTTGGACAGCAGCAGTTCCGCCAGATAGGCACCATCCTGTCCGGTGACGCCGGTGATCAAGGCAACCTTACGCGACATGCTTCCACTCTCCGGGGCGATGGGGACCCATCACCTTCTGTCAAGATTACCGCCTGACCGCCCCGTCAGCGGCGTTAAACGCTGCTCATACCGCGTCGGCGACGCAATGTGAACCCCAGCCGTCAGCGCGATGGGCCTGCGAAGGCCTCCAGTGCGTGGAAAACCGCGTCCACGTCCCCCACATCGGTGCGGATATAACGCTGTCCGCTCCGCTGCCCTTCACGGCAGATCAGATCGACATCCGATTCCGGCGAACCGATATAAAGCACATCCTTGCCCGACGCGATGCAGCCATAGGTCTTCGACGGAATGACATAGGCCACGAACCCGTCGCGCAGGGTGATCAAATGCGCGTCCGGCGTGACCAGCAGCCGGCCCAGGTCCCCGAACGGCACGGGGCGGCCGCGGACCACGGGCAGCCCTTCGGCCTTCAACCGCTGTTCGACCACATCCGCCCCCGCCCCGATGGCGTTCAGCCACAGGCCGACCCGACCGCTGCCCTGCCGGTGGTGGCGGATATAGGCAGTGATGAAGGTGTCGGTATCGTGGGCCACGCCCCAATTGCCGGAATAAAGCAGGACGACCTTGCCTTCCAGCCCCGGCGGCACCGGCAGCGGCACCTCATCCCCCGTCAGTTCCACGGGCGGCGGGTCGCGCTTCAGCAGGATATGGTCGGCTGGAATGCCATAGCGGCGCAGCAGCCGCACCTGATCCTCGCCCGATGCCTCGAACCGCTGTACCCGGCGGCGCAGCCAGATGGTCAGGGCGAGCGCTGCATCCAGCACCCGTGACGGCTTCTCCCGCGACGCGATCAGGCATTCCGGGTGGAAATCGGCGATGCGGTAGATCAGCGTCTTGCGCAACAGCACATTCAGCGGCACCAGGAAATGCAGCAGGAACGGAGGGGAGCCTGTGAACAGGATCTCGTCCGCCGCGGCCAGATATTTCCAGGCACGGGATATCAGCATGGCATTGGTGCGCACGGTCCAGGCCAGACGGCGCCCCAGGCTGGCCCGGTCCAGCGGCGGGGCCGGCAGGCGCAGGGTGCGGACAGTGCCGGGGCCGACCGCTTCCTGCTCCTCACTGGCCTCTTTGGCAGAGGTCAGGCCGACCAGCGTGACGTCATAACCCCGCGCCGCGCGCTCGCGGCAATGCATAACGGCATATTGGCCGACGGCGCCGAAATCGGGTGGCAGCCAGTCGCACAGATAGACAAGCTTGGTCATCATCAACCGGGATAAATCCTTGCAAGCCGGGCATTGACCGCGAAAGCGGCGCGCCTGTCAATGCACGGTCGGCCCAGAGCTGTCCTCCGCCACCTCCAGCAGGTGCAGCGCTTCCGCCTTGGCCCGGGCCACGTCGCCCACGAAGACAACCGGCCCCTTGCGATGGCGCAGGCCCAGCCCGTGCAGTACGCCCAGCGGCTGGCGCTGCAAGCCTGCCATCACCACGAAGGCGCCGCGCTTGCCCGCCCGCGCCACCAGCGTGGACAGGGCGTCGGCCCCGGTGGCGTCCAGCATGGGCACGGTTTCCATGTCCAGGATCAGCACGCGCGGCGCCCCGCCGGTGCGGTCCAGCACATCCAGCAGCTTGCGCGCGGCACCAAAGAACATGGGCCCGTCAATACGGTAGAGAACGGTGCCGGGCGGCAGCCCCTTGGCCAGGTCCGGCTCCTCTCCGCTTTCCGACACGCTGACCGTTTCCGACATGCGATGCATGAACATGACGGCGGCCAGGATCACCCCCACCTCAATGGCTACCGTCAGATCGATCAGCACCGTCAGGATGAAAGTGGTAAGGAGAATGATGCGGTCGCTGATGGGAGACACGCGAGCGGCGTGCAGGAACCGTGGCGCATCGCTCATGTTCCAGGCGACGACGACCAGCACGGCCGCCAGTACCGCCAGCGGCACAAAGGCGGCCAGTTTGCTGAAGGCCAGCATGAACAGCAGCAGGAAGGCCGCATGCAGCATGCCCGACACCGGCGATTTCGCGCCCGACCGGATATTGGTCACGGTGCGCGCAATCGCCCCCGTGGCCGGCAGCCCGCCGAACAGGGCCGACACGGTGTTGGCCACGCCCTGACCCAGCAGCTCGGCGTTCGGCCGATGCCGCCGCCCCGTCATCCCGTCCGCCACGACGGCCGACAGCAGCGACTCGACACCCGCCAGGAAGGCGATGGTCAGGGCCGCCGGCATCAGTTCCCGCAGCTTGGCCATCGTCACCACCGGCATGACCGGCGCGGGCAGATGGTCGGGAATGCCGCCAAAGCGCGACCCGATGGTCTCCACATCCAGCCCCATGGTCAGCGCCCCGACCGACGCCAGCACCACCGCGACCAGGAACCCCGGCACCCGCGGTGCCACGCGGCGCAGTGCGATGATCAGGGCCAGGGAGCCCAGGCCCAGGGGGGCGGCAATCCCGATCGTATCGCGCGCCGCCCAGAAGGCGGGCCATTTCTCCAGGAAATCCGCCGGGACCGACGCCATGGACAGGCCCAGCAGATCCTTGATCTGGCTGGTGAAGATGATGACGGCAATGCCCGACGTGAACCCCGTCACCACAGGTTCCGGGATATATTTGATCCATTGGCCAAGGCGGAAAACCGCCGCCAGGATCAGGATCAGCCCCGCCAGCAGCGTGGCCAGCACCAGACCATCATAGCCATGCCGGTTGATGACATCGACCACCACCACGACAAAGGCCCCCGTCGGGCCACCGATCTGCACCCGGCTGCCGCCCAGTGCTGAAATCAGGAAACCCGCCACCACGGCCGTCACCAGCCCCTTGTCCGGCGTCGTACCGGACGCAATGGCCAGCGCCATGGCCAGTGGCAACGCCACGATGGCAACCGTCAGCCCGGCAATGGCGTCCGCCCGCAGGTCCTTCAGCCCATAGCCTTCCCGCAGACAGGTCACCAGCTTGGGCAGAAGCTCCCGCGACAGCGGCAAGGGCGTGGCGCTCATGATTCCCCCGAACAACAGAAGAAATTATGTAGATTTACCTCAGGTTCCGCCTATTGGGTGGTGTAAGTCAAGCCTCTGCGTCACTCCTGCGCAGTCGACTTAACAGCGCCGTTGCCGTCAGCCCCCGGCCACTGTAATCGAATTCCACCAAGCAGCCGAAGGCTTCCCCCGCCAATGTCCAATCCCGCCGACACCTCTCCCATCCCGGCCTCCGTGGGCGCAAGCCTGTCCGGCACCAATCTGGAACGGGCTGGCGATCACAACCAGCGTGTGACCTTGCAGGCCATCCGCGTCGGCGGCCCCATCACCCGGGCGGAACTGGCAGAAATCACGGGCCTGACGGCCCCTGCCATCGCCAACATCACCAAGCGGCTGCTGACGGAGGATCTGATCCTGGAAGCCGGGCGCCTGATGGGACAGCGCGGGCAGCCGGCCATGAAGCTGGCCATCAATCCCGACGGCTGTTTCTCCGTCGGCGTCAATATCGACCGTGACCATATCACGCTGGTCGTGCTGGACCTGATGGGTCAGGTCCGGGCCCGCGCCACGCGGGAGGTGAACTTCGCCCTGCCGGATGAAGTGGCTGAATTCGTAAGAGCCGAACTGTCCGCCATCCTGGCCCGCGGCGAGTTGAAGGCCAAGCGGCTGATCGGCATGGGCGTGGCCCTGCCCGACGACCTGGGCCGCGTGCATCTGCCCCAGCAACCCGCCGATTACGCGGCCTGGAACCAGACTGACATCAGCGCGCTGTTCGCCAATCACTTCCCCACCCTGCCGGTCCTGGTGGAAAATGACGCGACGGCGGCGGCGCTGGGTGAATTACAGTTCGGGCTGGGACTGCGCCATCCCAGCTTCTTCTACATCCTGTTCAGCCGCGGCCTGGGCGGCGGACTGGTCCTGGATGGACAATATTACCGCGGCGCACAGGGCCGCAGCGGCGAAATCGGTTTTCTGCCTGTTCGTCATCCGGACACCGATGCCCGCACCTTACAGGACGCGGTGTCGCTGTCGGCCCTTTACGATCACATGGCCCGGCATGGCTATGAACTGTCCCTGCCTGATGATCTACTGGGACTGGACGAGCGGGGCCAGGGACTGGTTGCGCAATGGGTGGCGTTGGCAGCCAGCCTGTTGACAGACCCTGTGCTGGCCATCAGTTGCCTGATCAATCCGGAAACCGTGTTCATCGGCGGACGCCTGCCCGGCGTCATCCTGGATGCGTTGATCCAGGCCTTGAACGCACGCCTGTCCCCCTTCAGCGACCGTATACCCATGCTGGCCAAGGTTCGACCGGCCGCAATGGCGGCCGACGCGCCGGCCGTTGGTGCCGCCATCCTGCCCTTTAATCAGCGTCTGCTGCCCGGCCGTTCGGTCCTGATGAAGACGGCTGAAGAATGAGTGGTGCGAGTTAATTCTTATTTCAAATTGTCTATTTAATGATGCCCTGCTAAATTGCCGGGCAAATGCGGGGGCCTTTGCGCCCAGCTTCATAACATTCCGGGGACGGGAGCGTTCGGGTCGATGATCAGGATCGGGGTTGATTTCGGCGGCACAAAGATCGAAGCCGCCGCCCTGTCGGCACAGGGGGAATTCCTGTCGCGGCTGCGCGTGCCCAATCCCGGCAGCTATGATGCTGCCATCGACGCCGTTCGTGATCTGATCGCCCGCACAGAGGCTGCCGTGGGTCGCGCCGCTTCCGTCGGACTGGGGGTCCCCGGAAGCATCAACCCATCCACCGGTTTGATGCGCAACGCCAATTCCACCTATCTGAACGGTCGCAATTTTGCCGCCGATCTGACCGCTGCCCTTGGCCGGCCGGTGCGGCTGGCCAACGATGCCAATTGCCTGGCCCTGTCGGAAGCCACGGATGGGGCGGCGGCAGGCGCCCATACCGCTTTCGCCATCATCATCGGCACGGGCTGCGGCGGCGGGCTGGTGGTTGATGGCCGGCTGGTTGAAGGGGCGAATGGTATCGGCGGCGAGTGGGGTCACATGCCCCTGCCCTGGCCCCGCGCCGATGAGGTACCAGGTCCCGCCTGCTGGTGCGGACAGCATGGCTGTCTGGAAACATGGGTGTCGGGCACAGGCCTGCGGCGCGATCACACCGCAGTGACCGGCCGCGACATGCCGGGTGAATGGATCATCGACGCGGCACGCAGCGGCGATGCCGGGGCGGGGGCCGCGCTGGATCGCTATATCGACAGGCTGGGACGCGGGATCGCCGTGATCTGCAACATTGTCGATCCCGATGTGTTCGTGCTAGGTGGCGGGATGTCGAATGTCGCGGAACTGTACGGGCGGCTGGAGGATGTGGTCCGGTCGCATGTGTTCTGTGATACTTGGCAGGCCCGCATCGTGCCGGCCCGCTGGGGCGACAGCTCGGGCGTGCGCGGGGCGGCGCAGCTCTGGCGGTAACAGAGCGATCCTATCTAGGAATGGTGGAACCCATGTCCCTGTCGCCCTTGCAAGAGGCTGTCGCACGCCGTGACCGGCTGGTTTCCTGGCTGAACGGCTATGCCTATCCCCTGTGGTGGCAAGCCGGTTACGATCATGCAGCCGGCGGCTTCCATGAAAAGCTGGATCAGCAAGGCCAGCCCGTGCAGGCACCGCGGCGTGCGCGGGTCCAGCCGCGTCAGATTTTCTCCTATGCCCTGGCCCCGTCATTGGGTTGGGACGGCCCGGCCACGGACATCGTGCGTCAGGCGCTGGATTGCTATCTGGCACGCTATCGCCGCGAAGACGGGCTGTTCCGCACCCTGGTCGCCGCCGATGGCGCTCCCTTGGATGATCGCGCCGATCTTTACGACCAGGCCTTCGCCCTGTTCGGGTTGAGTGCGGCCGCCGGGCCGCTGAACGCTTTCGACACCCTGCACGACACGGCCGTCACCCTGCGCGACCGGCTGCTGGCCGCGGTGGGGCGCATGGGGGGCTTTACCGAATTGCCACCCGCCGGCCTGCCCCTGCAATCCAACCCCAACATGCACCTGTTTGAGGCCTCGCTGGCCTGGGAAGCCAATGGCGGCGATGCCGGCTGGACGGCGATGGCCGACGGCATCGCCGGTCTGGCCCTGTCGAACTTCATCGATGGGCAGACGGGGGCGCTGCGCGAATTCTTCGATGCTGACTGGCATCCGGCCCCCGGTACGCAAGGCCGCATTGTCGAACCGGGGCACCAGTTGGAATGGGCCTGGCTGATGCTGCGCTGGGGCCGCCTGCGCGGGCGGGAGGATGCGATCAAAGCCGGCCTTCGCCTGTTGCAGATCGGGGAAACACACGGCGTCGACCCGGCGCGTGGCGTGGCCTTCAACAGCCTGCTGGACGATTTCTCCATCCATGATCACAGCGCCCGCCTGTGGCCGCAGACCGAACGGATCAAGGCCGCCGTGCTGGCCGCCGAGATTACTGGCGATGCAGCCTGCTGGTCACAGGCCGCCCGCGCCGCCGACGGGCTGGAACGCTATCTGGCCACACCCGTCAAGGGCCTGTGGTGGGACAAGATGGCCCCGGACGGCCGCATGACGGACGAACCGGCCCCGGCCAGCAGCTTCTACCACATCACCTGCGCCGTCGCGGAGCTGGACAGGGCGGTTCGCGCCGCTCTTGCGGCGTAGCCAAGCCTGCGGATGCAGGCGCTGCTGGTGCGAGAACACGCAAATGTTAAGCCCCGGTCTTGCGGCCGGGGCTTTATCATTCAGGCAGCCAAAGGCCCGATATAGCGTGACGATGGCCGCATCAGCCGGCCCGTCGCCTCCTGCTCCATGACATGCGCGGTCCAGCCGGCGACACGGCCCATGGCGAAGATGGGCGTGAACAGGGACCGGTCCAGTCCCACGGCATCCAGCAGCAGTGCGGTATAGAATTCCACGTTCGTTTCCAGCGGACGGTCGGGCCGGTGACGGGCCAGTGCTGCCAGGGCCGCCCTCTCCACCTTTTCCGCCAGATCGATGCGGGGACTGGACAGTCCCGCCACAGCGTGTTTCAGCACCTCCGCCCGCGGATCACGCACGCGATAGATGCGATGTCCGAACCCCATCAGCCGCCGGCCCGCCGCCAACTCGGCCGACAGCCAGGCAGGGGCCGCGTCCGCCGTGCCGATGGCATCCAGCATGTCCAGCACCGGCCCCGGCGCCCCGCCATGCAAGGGCCCCTTCAGGGCGCACAGGCCGGCCACCACGCTGCTGATCGTGCCGGCGCGGGTGGAGGCGACGATGCGCGCCGCAAAGGTGGAGGCATTCAGCCCATGGTCGCTGACCGTCACCAGATAGGTGTCCAGCGCGCGGGCCAGTGCCGGATCGACGGGGGCGCCCTTCATCATGCGCAGGAAATCCGCCGCATGGCCCAGCGACGCATCCGGGGCCACGGGTGCCAGCCCGACCTGATACCGGACCCGAGCCGCGATGAAGACCGGCACCGCCGCCACGGCGCGCACCGCGTCATCGGCGGGGTCGATATCGGGCAGTGCCGCCAGCATCAGGCGCAGTGCCTCCACATCGCTCAATCCCACCGTCGCGGGCAGCAGGGCCGGCAGCAGGGCCGCCACCTCCACCCGCACCTCGCCCAGCGCCGCCGCCAGGTTGTGCGGCTTGCCGCCCAGCGGGTGGAAATCCTGCCACAGCAAGGACGTCACCCCTTCGAAATCCAGGCTTGCCGCCGCGCGTTCCACGGGCAGCCCCCGCAGGACCAAACGGCCGGCCAGTCCATCCACATGGCTCAGCACCGTTTCCGCCGCGACGATCCCATCCAATCCAGCCGACATTTCCGGCTCCTTTCTTCCGTGTCTCATCGATGGACAGCGTCGGCCGGCTTCGATATACAGTCAATATTGATTCAATGAATCAATATATACAGCGATGGATGTACTGATGAGCCAGCCTTTGACCCTGTCTGCAAAGGAAGCGGCGGCCGAACTGGGCGTCAGCCTGCCCACGCTCTATGCCTATGTCAGCCGCGGCCTGATCCGGTCGGAGGCGCCGGCCGGCGGACGTACCCGGCTTTACCGGGCCGAGGATGTGCGCAATCTGGTGACAAGGCGCGACCGTCCCGCAGAGGCGGCAAACGACCGCGCCCTGGACTGGGGCGCACCCGTGCTGGAATCGGCGATCACGCTGATCACAGGCGACGGGCTTTACTACCGGGGTCGCGATGCGCGCGATCTGGCGGCAGGCGCCACGCTGGAAGGGGTGGCCACCCTGCTGTGGGACGCGTCCGATGATCCGTTCGCGGAGGAGCCGCCATCCCTGCCAGGCTTCGTGACATTGCCGTCAGGGCTGGATCCACTGGACCGGCTGCTGGCCCTGCTGCCATTGGCGGCAGCGGCGGACCTGAAGGCGGTGAACCGCACACCGGCCGGTCTGGCGCGCACGGGCGCGCGCATCCTGCGCCTGACGGCGGCCGTGCTGGCCGGCACCGCGCCGTCATCCCACCCCATCCATCTGCAACTGGCCAGCGCCTGGGGCGTGTCGGGACCAGCGGCGGAACTGATTCGGGCCGCCCTGGTGCTGTGCGCTGATCATGAGCTGAACGCGTCCGCCTTCACGGTGCGCTGCGTCGCCTCCACCGGCGCCAGCCCCTACGCCGCCTTTTCTGCCGGCATCGGCGCGCTGCGGGGTCCGCGCCACGGGGGCATGACAGCGCGGGTGGCGGCCATCCTGCCCGGCCTGCTGGACAGTGCCGATCCGGTGCAGGCGCTGTCAGCCCTGCTGGCACGCGGCGATGAACTGCCGGGGTTCGGCCATCCGCTCTATCCCCATGGCGATGTGCGGGCGGCCTGGCTGCTGAAGCGGATGACGGCCACCTGGCCGCAGGATGCGCGCCTGCGCCGCGCCATGGGGCTGGCGCGCGCGGCCACCGACATGGCTGGGTCGGCCCCGACGGTGGATTTCGCCCTGGTGCTGTTGGCCGAACGGCTGGGTCTGCCAGCGCATGCGCCGCTGACCCTGTTTACAGTCGGGCGCAGTGCCGGATGGGTGGCGCATCTGCTGGAACAGTCGCGGTCCGCCGTGCTGATCCGGCCGCGCGCCCGCTATACCGGTGTGCGACCGGGGTGACGCCGGACTTGCGTCCGGGTACGCGACCCTCCATATGCACCCTATGACCGACCCCGCCGACAAATATCAGGCCGAAGCCTTGCGCATCGATCCGATCAAGATGCGCAGCGATGCCGACCTTGTGCGCCGGCGTTTCTGGGACAAGCTGCGCCGGTCGCTGGCGCGTATTCCGTTCGCTGACCGGATTGTCGCCGCACGCTATGCCGCCACCGACCCAGCCACGCCGCTGCGTGACAAGGCGGTGCTGCTGGGAGCGCTGGCTTATTTCATCGCGCCCGTGGACGCCATCCCCGATTTCATCGCCGTGCTGGGCTATACGGACGATCTGGCCGTGCTGACCCTGGCCCTGCGCACGGCGGCCGGCGCCATCCGCACGGAACATCGGGAACGGGCACGCGCCTGGCTGGAAGGTCACAAGGTCGCACCGGTCACCCCGGACGACGTAGCCGCAGGTCCCGTCATCGACCACGACGCATAAAAAAAGCCCCGGTCCATCCGTTGGACCGGGGCGCGCACAAAACCTGTGAAGCCTCAGCCGTGGGCCAGAATGGCCAGCAGCAGCAGCGCCACGATATTGGTGATCTTGATCATCGGGTTCACGGCCGGGCCGGCCGTGTCCTTGTACGGGTCGCCCACGGTGTCACCGGTCACGGCCGCCTTATGCGCGTCCGAGCCCTTGCCGCCATGGTGGCCTTCCTCGATATATTTCTTGGCATTGTCCCAGGCGCCGCCGCCCGACGTCATGGAAATGGCGACGAACAGACCCGTGACGATGACGCCCAGCAGCATGGCGCCGACGGCGGAGAAGGCCGCACCCTTGCCCGCGATGGCGGCGATCAGGAAATACAGCACCACCGGCGCCAGCACCGGCAGCATGGAGGGGATGATCATCTCCTTGATGGCGGCCTTGGTCAGCATGTCGACAGCCCGGCCGTAATCGGGCTTGGACGTGCCGGCCATGATGCCCTTGTCCTCACGGAACTGGCGGCGCACCTCTTCCACCACCGACCCGGCGGCGCGGCCGACGGCCGTCATGCCCATGGCACCGAACAGATAGGGCAGCAGGCCACCCAGGATCAGGCCGACGACGACATAGGGGTTGGCCAGACTGAAATCCACCGTCACGCCGTCGAAATAGGGATAGGTGGCGGCATTGGCGATGAAGAACTTCAGATCCTCATTATAGGCCGCGAACAGCACCAGGGCACCCAGGCCTGCCGAACCGATGGCATAGCCCTTGGTCACGGCCTTGGTGGTATTGCCCACGGCGTCCAGGGCGTCGGTAGTGACGCGGACATCCTTGGGCAGGTCCGCCATTTCGGCGATGCCGCCGCCATTGTCCGTGACGGGACCATAGGCGTCCAGCGCCACCACCATGCCGGCCACGGCCAGCATGCTGGTCACGGCAATGGCGATGCCGAACAGGCCAGCGAACAGGAAGCAGACGACGATGGCGACACAGATCACCAAGGCCGGCAGGGCTGTGGACTCCATGGAGACAGCCAGACCCTGGATGACATTGGTGCCATGGCCCGTCGTGCTGCTCTGCGCCACCGACTTCACGGGGCGGTAGTTGGTGCCCGTATAATATTCGGTGATCCAGACGATCAGCCCCGTCACCACCTGGCCGGCGACGGCACAATAGTAAAGATCGCGCGCCGTGAAGGACACACCGCCGCCCGTGGTGAAGGCGGTATCGAAGCCCTGGGGCAGAACCCAGGCCGTCACACCGGCGATCGCCACCAGGGAAAGCACGCCGCAGGCGATGAAGCCCTTATACAGCGCACCCATGATTGAATTGTTCGACCCCAACTTCACGAAGTAGGTGCCGATGATGGAGGTGATGATGCAGGCGCCGCCGATGGCCAGCGGATAGACCAGCGCCGAGGCCAGCACATCCTGGCCAGCGAAGAAGATGCTGGCCAGCACCATGGTGGCCACCACCGTCACGGCATAGGTCTCGAACAGGTCGGCCGCCATGCCGGCGCAATCGCCAACATTGTCACCGACATTGTCGGCGATGACGGCGGGGTTGCGCGGATCATCCTCCGGGATGCCGGCTTCGACCTTGCCCACCAGATCGGCGCCCACGTCCGCGCCCTTGGTGAAGATGCCACCACCCAGACGGGCAAAGATGGAAATCAGCGAGGCGCCGAAGCCCAGCGCCACCAGCGCGTCGACCAGCGGCCGGCCTTCCACCCCCATGCTGGTCAGCACGAAATAGTAACCGGCAACCCCGAGCAGGGCCAGACCGGCCACCAGCATGCCGGTGACGGCGCCGGCGCGGAAGGCCAGCGACAGGCCCTGCGCCAGACCCTGGCGCGCGGCTTCCGCGGTGCGGACATTGGCGCGCACGGACACATTCATGCCGATATAGCCGGCAGCAGCTGACAGCACAGCCCCCAGCACGAAGCCGATGGCCACATGCACACCCAGCAGCACACCGACCAGAATGGCGATGACGACGCCGACGATGGCAATGGTCGTATATTGGCGGTTCAGATAGGCACCCGCGCCGATCTGGATGGCGTGGGCGATTTCCTGCATCCGGTCATTGCCGGGGCTGGCGGAGAGCACGGCACGGGCCGTGACCATTCCGTAGAGGATGGCCAGCACCCCACATGCCAGCACGAAGTACAACACTTGCGTGGTCATGTCGTTTCCTTACCCTGTTGAAGATGCCGCTTCTGATTTTTGTGACCCGAACGGCCGGCGGCATTTGGCAGGTGGAAGCATGCCATGCGTTTTTAAATGCGGCAATACGCCGTCATTGAAAAGCACGCATGGAGGAGCGTGTTTCCGACGGCATCCAGAATGTCTGGCAACTGGTTGGATCAGTAAACGGGTCTCTGGCTGACCGACTGGATCAGGACGTCATGCACAACACCAGGGCCCAGCACCTTGTCCGTCGTCTCCTGAAGCTTCGACTTCAAGGCTGGAATATTGATGACCTGGCCGTCGATGACCTGTCCCTTGTCGATACCGCCGTAAAGCGCCTGCACATAGGCGTCGATCAGGCGCGGGCTCTGATTGCGGACCTGTTCCTTTACCGTATCGTCGTCAACCTCCAGGCTGACAGTGACCATGATGTTCTGTTCCACCTTCTTGGCACCCAGAACAGGCACGATCATCGGGCCCACCTGCACAAAGACGGGCGGCCCCACCCGCTCCTTCTTCTTCGGCGCTTCTTCTTCATGATGTTCGCCGTCCTTGGCCGGCTTCGGGCCGAACATCACATAGCCGCCGACGCCGGCACCAATCAGTACCAGCAGCGCCAGGACAAGCAGGATGATCTTCTTCATGGAATCAGCGTCCTCCAACCAATCAGCGCACTATAGCCCCTCGCCCCGCGGGTCACGAGCAGCAATTCCGGCGGCAGGCCATGCCACAGACCTTGAACGTTGTTCAAGTTGATGCCGCCTGTCAAGTCCGACAGGACTGCCCCCCGCAAATCGGCAGGATTTCGGGTCTGGAGCGGGGGTAGCGATATTCTTGAGCATACACCGGCAATCAGCTTTTGCGCTGCCACACCGGTAACGCTATGATTATCGAATATTTTCCGCAGGCCGGTCGTAAAGATGGACCCCAGTCTCTCCACTGACGACGCGCATTTGCTGACGCTGGCGGCGCGCATCCGCCGCGACAAGCCGCAGAAGCACGCAGCCATCCTTGACCTGTCGTCGCTTCTGCATATCGACGAGCCGGTGTTCCGCCGCACCCTGCTGCATTGGCTGGCCGGCGAGGAACGGTCCATCGATATCTTCGAACTGGCACATGCCCGCGTCGTAATGATCATCCCGAACGAGCAGCTGGAGGCACGACGGGAGGCGATGGCGCAGATCGCTTCACTGATGGGCAACCACCGGCGGGGCCTGATCAGCGTGGACTGGTATGATCTGGCGCGCGAGGCGGAGCGGTTCGCGACCACCGTGCAGGAACTGGTGGCCGCCGACGGGGCAGAACGGTTCCCCGACGCGCCCCCGGGCGCTGGCGCGCTGGAGCGGTTCTTGTCCATAGAACGTACCCTGCACGCCGTCGATCTCTCCTCCCTGTTACGGGAAACGCCGATCTTCCGGCTGGAGGAGGATGGTGAACTGAACCCGGTGATGGTGGAACGCACCGTGTCGATCCAGGCGCTGGACCGGTTGTTCGGCACCAACCTGGTCCGCAATCCCTGGCTTTACGACAAGGTGACCAGCCTGCTGGACCGGCGGATGCTGTACGACCTGCTGCGTGACACAGGGGCCCATGACCTGCCGCTGGCCGTAAAGCTGCATGCCGCCACGGTCGTGGGGGATGAGTTCCGCAACATCGTGGCCCGTTTCCCCGCCCGGTTGCACGGGAAGCTGGTGCTGGAACTGCCTTTCCTGGAATGGACGGCCCTGCGCCCGACCTTCCAGCAGGCCTTGCAGGTCGCGCGGGTGGAGGAGATCGAGGTCGCGCTGGACCATGTGCCGATCTCCGCCCCGTCCGACACCGAACTGCCCCGCGTCGACTGGTACCGGATTCCCTGGATTGGCGATGATGGCACGGCGCCAGACCTGTCCCAGGGCATCGCCTGGCTGGGGCCGGTGGACAAGAAGCGCTGCATCCTGACCCGCTGCACCAGCCCGGATGCCATCGCCGCCGCGAAAGGCGCCGGCATCCTGCATGTCGAAGGCGCCGCCGCTGTACAGATGGTGCGCGACGGCGTTCGGGTCGAAGCCGAGCGCCGCGCCGCCATCCTGGTCACCGACGGCGCCGGCGGGCCGACGACGGAAGCCGAAGCCGAAGCCCCCAAGGGACCTCTGTCCTGGCTGTCCAGCCTTTTCCAACGCAATCCCCCACCGAAGACGGAATAGCCGGGCCCAGGAGCCGCCCGCCGAACAACATGCCGAGTGAATAATTTACCCATCACCAATTGCCCTGGATCATTTCGCCCGGCCCTGTGCCCGTGCGAACCTGTCCCCGGATCGAAGGAAGCGAATAGCCACCGTGGATTTGCCGTTGACGAAGTTCCTGGGCGACAAGGTGCTGAACCAAGGCATGGTAACTGCCATCCACGGGTCGGTGCTGGAGATCAGTTTCGACGCCGGCCTGCCTGCCCTGGACGAAGTGGTTGAGGTCGAAACGCGCGACGGGCCGCTGGTCGCGGAGGTGCGCGCCCATGCCAGCCCGACACAGGTACTGGCCATTGCCATGGACAGCGTTTCAGGCCTTGCCCGCGGTGCGACGGCCCGCCGCACCGGGGCGCCGCTGCGTGTGCCGGTGGGCCAGCCCATGCTGGGAAGGGTGGTGGATGTGCTGGGCCGGCCCGTTGATGGCATGGGGCCCCTGCCCGATGGCCTGGAACAATGGGCCATCCATCGGCCGGCCCCATCCTTGTCCAGACGGTCGGCCCGGCGGTCGCCGCTATGGACGGGGATCAAGATCATCGACCTGCTGGCCCCGCTGGTGCGCGGTGGCAAGGCGGCCCTGTTCGGCGGGGCGGGCGTGGGCAAGACCGTTCTGATCATGGAACTGATCCGCACCGTGGCTGAGCGCGACCATGGCCTGTCCGTCTTCGCCGGCATCGGCGAACGCTCGCGTGAGGCGCAGGAACTGCTGGAGGATATGCGCGGGTCGGGCATGCTGTCGCGCACGGCCCTGGTCCTGGGCCAAATGGCGGAACCGCCGGGTGCCCGCTGGCGCGCCGGTCTGACAGCCCTGACCCTGGCCGAGCATTTCCGCGACGGCATGGGCCGCGACGTGCTGCTGCTGATGGATAATGTCTTCCGCTTCGTGCAGGCCGGCGCCGAAATCTCCGGCATGCTGGGCCATATGCCGGCGCGCGTCGGTTATCAGCCGACCATGGCGGGGGAGATCGGGGAATTGCAGGAACGCATCGCGTCCGTCCCCGGTGCGGCCATCACGGCCATCCAGGCTGTCTATGTGCCGGCCGACGATTTCACCGATCCGGCCGTGGCGGAACTGTTCAGCCATCTGGACGGGTCGATCGTGCTGTCGCGCGCTGTGGCGGCAGAGGGGCTCTACCCGGCGGTGGATCCACTGGCCTCCAACTCCCGCCTGATGGACCCGTCCTTCGTGGGCGAACGCCACCATCGGGTGGCAGAGGCCGTGCGCGGCGCCATCGCCCATTATCGGTCGCTGGAGGATATCATCGCCCTGCTGGGCATCGATGAATTGAGCCCGGCCGACCGCCTGACCGTGACGCGGGCCCGCCGCCTGCTGCGCTTCCTGACCCAGCCCTTCTTCGTCACCGGCGGCTTCACCGGGCGCGAGGGTGTGTCGGTCGACGTGCAGGACACACTGGACGGGTGCGAATCCATCCTGGACGGGGAAACCGACGGCTGGGCCGAAAGCTCGCTGTACATGGTGGGGGCGCTGGCCCAGGCGCGGGAGCGGGAAAAACGGAGCCGCACATCATGAGGCTGACTGTCCTGGCCCCGCTTTCCACCATCGTCGACCGCGGCGACCTGTTCCAGGTCGCGGGACGGGACAGCAGCGGCGCCTTCGCCATCAGGCCCGGCCATGCCGATTTCATCACCGTGCTGGAACCCAGCGTGCTGACCCTGCGCGGCGATGATGGGGTGGAAAGCTACTGCGCGGTATCCGGTGGGCTGCTTCAGGTGACGGGCGGCGACATCATGGTTACCACACCGCAGGCCGATATCGGTACCGAACTGGGCCCTCTGATCGACCAGATCCGGGCACGCACGGCGCGGGAGGCGGCGGAGCGACAGCAGGACACCACAACCGAACACCGGCTTCAGGCCGCCCTGATTCGCCATATGCTGGACAGCGTGGCGGAGAACGGGCACACGGCGGGGGGAACCGGACCATGACGGAACCGCCCCTGATCGACCCGATCCGCCGTCACCAGCGCGACCAGGAACGGGCGCTGGCGGAGAAGAAGCGCGGTCTGGGCGCCACCCTGGCCCTGATCGGCACACTGGGCTGGCTTATCGTGCTGCCGCCGCTGGGCGGTCTGTTCCTGGGTCGCTGGCTGGATGGGCGCAACGGGTCGGGGCAATTCTGGACCCTGTCCCTGCTGTTCACGGGCATCGCCATCGGCTGCTGGATGGCCTGGCGCCGTGTGACGGAGGAGAATGGCCATGATTGAAACCCTGAACGGTCCGGGTGCCGTCGCCGGCCTGCTGGCACTGCCCGCGGGTGCCGCGCTGGGCGCCCTGTTCTTCCACCTGCTGGCCCTGAACACACGGCTTTACGCCCAGGGGCGGGTGGCGCCGGCGGCCGGGCTGCATCTGCTGCGCGTGGGTGCGACGGCGGGCCTGTTCGTGCTGGCCGCCACGCAGGGGGCCTGGGCCTTGCTGGGCCTGTTGGGCGGTTTCCTGATTGCGCGGCCCTTCATGCTGCGCCGGGAAAGGGGGGCAGCATGAACCTGCCGTCCCCCTTCGAATCCGCCACAGCCTTCACGCTGGGGCCGCTGGCCATCAGCTGGTCCGTCGTGGAATCGGTCACGCTGACGGTGCTGCTGACGGGCCTGTCCTGGCTGTTGACGCGCCGGATTGATGCCGAGAATCCCGGCCGCGTGCGCATTGTGCTGGAAGCCATCGTCACCACGGTCAAGGCACAGCTGGACGAGGTGATGCAGACGGACAGCCGGCCCTTTCTGCCACTGCTGGGCACCCTGTTCATCTTCATCGCCACGGCCAATCTGGCGGGGCTGGTACCGGGCTTCGGGTCGCCCACGGCCAAGCTGGAAACGGCCATGGCGCTGGGCCTGGTCACCTTCGGCGCCGCCCAGGTGCTGGGCGTGGCGCGGCGGGGCTTCTGGGCCTATCTGGCCAGTTTCGCCCATCCGCGCTGGTGGATGACGCCGCTGAACATCCTGTCGGACCTGACCCGCACCCTGTCCCTGACGCTGCGCCTGTTCGGCAATGTCATGAGCGGGGAATTCGTCATTGCCATCGTCCTGGGCTTGGCCGGCTTCATGGTGCCGGTGCCGCTGATGGCGCTGGAAACCATGCTGGGCCTGATCCAGGCCTATATCTTCACCATCCTGGCCGCCGTCTTCATTGGCGGGGCCGTCGGTACCATCGAGAAAGGTTGATGCCATGACGATCGAGATGATCAGCATCCTGGCCGCCGCCTTCGCCGTCAGTTTCGGGGCCATCGGCCCGGCACTGGCCGAAGGTCGCGCCGTGGCGGCGGCACTGGATGCCATCGCGCGACAGCCGGATGCCGCCAACACGGTATCGCGCACCCTGTTCGTCGGTCTGGCCATGATCGAAACAACGGCCATCTATTGTCTGGTCGTGGCCTTGCTGGTGCTGTTCGCCAACCCGTTCGTGCAATAAGCCCATGCATATCGACCTGACCACCCTGGCCTTGCAGGCACTGAACTTCCTGGTGCTGGTCTGGCTCCTGGGCAAGTTTCTGTACAAGCCTGTGCTGGCCGCCATCGACCGGCGGGAAACGGCCCTGGCCGAACGCCGGGAACAGGCCGATGCCGCCCTGCGCAATTCCGCCCGGGAGCGTGAGGATTTGACCGCCGAGCGGGCGGCCCTGGCCGCGGAAACCGACCGTCTGCGGGCTGGCGCGCGGGCCGCGGCCGATGCGGAACGATCCGCCATCCTGGCCGATGCGCGCACCATCGCCGACCAGTTGCGCGACGCCGGCCGCACCCGGCTGGAACAGGAACGCACCGATGCGCGCCGCGCCCTGGAATCCCAGGCCGGAGAGGTGGCGGTCACCATCGCCACCAAGCTGCTGGCCCACACAAGGCCGGAAATGGCGACGCGGCTGTTCATCGACAGCCTGTGCCACGATCTGGAAGCCCTGGACGAGGCGGGCCGCGCGCGGCTGCTGAACGGCAAGGGTGATGCCCAGATCCTGACAGCCTTCCCCCTGCCCCAGGCGGAGGCAACGGCCCTGGCCCGCCGGATCAAGGCAGTGCTGGGCGACGGGCTGCATCTCAGCTGGGGGCTGGACCCGTCGCTGATCGCCGGGGTGGAACTGCAGTTCCGCCACCATTTCATCCGCCATAGCTGGCGCGAGGCCCTGGCGGCGGCGCGTGACAGGGTGACCCATGCAGACCACGCTCTCCCAGGCGCTTGAGCAATGGGCGGCGACGGCGCGGCACCGGCTGGACCATGTCCCGCCCGCGCCGGGCTGGGAAGCCGTCGGCCGCGTCGGCGCCATCAGCGACGGCATTGCCCAGGTGACGGGACTGTCGGACGCCCGCGCCGATGAATTGCTGAGCTTTCCCGGCGGTGTACCGGGTCTGGTGCTGGATCTGGCCGCCGATCGGCTTGGCTGTTTGCTGCTGGGCCCCTGCGACCATATCCAGGCCGGCGACGTGGTGCGCGGCACCGGCCGCGTCGCCCGCGTGCCGGTGGGCGACACGCTGCTGGGTCGGGTCATCGACCCGCTGGGCCGGCCCCTGGATGGGGGCGCCCCGCTGCGACCCGAACGTCAGGACCCGGTGGAAAAGCCCGCTCCACCCTTGACCGACCGGGGCAGCGTGGCCCAATCGCTGGCCACGGGCACGACCATCATCGACGCTCTGTACCCGATCGGACGGGGCCAGCGGGAATTGATCGTCGGCGATCGCGGCACGGGCAAGACGACCATCGCGGTGGATGCCATGCTGCGGCAGAAGGATGGCGACGTCATCCCCGTCTATTGCGCCATCGGGCAGCGGGCATCGGCCGTGCGCGAAGTGGTGGAAACCCTGCGCACGGGCGGCATGCTGGGCCGCAGCGTCGTGGTCGTCGCCCCACCCGATGCGCCGCCGGGCCTGCAATGGCTGGCCCCTTCGGCTGCCATGACCATGGCGGAATATTTCCGGGATACGGGCCGGCATGTGCTGCTGGTGCTGGATGATCTGACCAAGCATGCGGCCATGCACCGGCAGATCTGCCTGCTGCTGCGCCGCCCGCCGGGGCGTGAGGCCTTCCCCGGGGATATTTTCCACCTGCATGCCCACCTGCTGGAACGCGCGGCCAAGCTGTCGGAGGACAAGGGCGGCGGGTCGCTGACCTGCCTGCCCGTGGTGGAAACCCAGGCCGGCAACATGTCGGCCTATATCCCCACCAACCTGATCTCCATCACCGACGGGCAGATCGTGCTGGATGCCCGCCAGTTCCAGGCGGGCCAGCGGCCTGCCGTCGATGTCGGCCGCTCCGTCAGCCGCGTCGGCGCGCGGACCCAGCCGCCCGCCCTGCGCAGCCTGGCCGAGCGGCTGAAGCTGGAATATGCGCAGTTCCTGGAACTGGAGGCCTTCACCCGCTTCGGCGGGCTGGTCGATGAACGCACCCGCATCGTCGTCGACAATGGCCGCCGGCTGCGCACCCTTTTGCAGCAGCGCCAGGGCCATCCCCGTGGTCTGGCGGCGGAAGTGGCGCTGCTGCTGGCCCACGCCGAAGGGCTGCTGGCCGGGCTGGACCTGCCGGATGTCGCCGGCCGGCGCGACGCCATCGCCGATGCCGCCGATGCGCATGAGGGACTGGCCGGCCGGCTGACCCACCCGCACGGCGCGGACGAGGCCGACCTGTCCCTGCTGCGTGGGTTGATCCAGGCGGTCGAAGGATGAGCGTTGCGGCCCTGGAATATCGTCAGGCCACGCTGAGCAGCCTGCTGGGGGTAGTGGAGGCTTTGCGGTCGCTGGCGGCGGCCAAGCAGCAGCGGGCCCAGTCATTGATGCCGGAGGCCGGCCGCTTTGCCGATGCCGCCGGACAGGGACTGGCCGTCTTCGGTCCGTCGGAAGCCGTCAGCAATGCCACCCCCGCCCTGCACCTGCTGATCGGTCCGGAACAGGGCTTCACCGGCGGGCTGGCCGGTCGCGTCGTCGAAGCACTGCCCGCCGCGGTGCGCCAACCGCTGATCATTGGCAGCCGCACTTTATCGGCAGCACAGGCGCGCGGCATCGACACCTCGCGCTGGCTGCCCTCCCCCGGGCAGGTCACGGCCCTGGCCGATCTGGCGGCGGCATTGAACCGGCAATTGCCGGAGAACCAGGCGATCGACATCACCCATGCTGCCGCCACGGGCCCCGCCCAGGTGCGGCTGCCGCCGCTGCCCCATCTGGCGCGCCCTCCCGACTGCCTGATCCAGTTGCCGTCCGGAAATGTGCTGGCCGGCGCCGCCCGGCTGGACCGTCTGGCCCGCCTGACGGCCATCCTGCTGAATGCCTATCTGGCTGAACAACTGGCACGACTATCTACCCTGACGGGCGCGCGTGAGCGGATACGGGAACGGCTGGAGCAATTGTCCAGCCAGTTGACCAGCGCGCGCCAGGATGCCATCAGCCAGGAGATCGCTGATCTTTGGGCTGGTCGCTCAGCCCTGGCGACAACCGCTGGCTGATCTGCACGGTGTGACCTTTCGGTTTGTTGATGCACATGACGGTATGCTTTACTCTTGGGAAACAGTTTAATTTTCCTTAAATTTGGCGTTAACCGGTTATGGCCCAATCCCGTCGTTCCAGCTTCATCCTGACCAGCCTTCTCGGCATCGCAGCTTCGACAGGATTGCTCTGGTTTGTCACCCACTCGGGCGGTGACGCCGGCTTTTTCTATAATCAGGAAGGTTTGATCATCGTCGGCGGTGGCGTCACTTGCGTGGCGCTGCTCGCATTCCGCGGGGACGAGATCGGCGCGGCCCTGGGCGCCGTCGCCTCCGTTTTCCGCCGGCCCGGCGGCGCAGACCGTGACGTGGCCGAACTGGTGGAAGTGGGCAAGCTGCTCTACGGCAAGAATATCCAGGCCGCGGACGAGCGGGTGCGCAAGGTGGCCAGCCCCTTTCTGCGCCTGGGCATGCAGATGGTGGTGGACGGGGCGTCGCTGGACGACCTGATGCACATCATGAACTGGCGCATCCAGAAGATGGTGGAAGCCGAACAGGCCAAGTCCCGCTTTTTCCGCGTGCTGGCCTCCTTCGCGCCCGCATTCGGCCTGCTGGGTACCCTGGCCGGCATGGTCGGCATGTTGAAGCAGTTGGGTTCCGGCGATATCGGCCTGATCGGGTCATCCATGGCGGTGGCCATGCTGGCTACGCTTTACGGGCTGATCCTGGCCAATCTTGTCTTCAAGCCGCTGGCCATCAAGCTGGAACAGCGCACCACCGAACAGGTGGCGCAGATGAATGTCCTGCTGGAAGGCATCGTGCTGGCCCATCTCGGCCGCTCCCCGTCGGTGATCCAGGAGACCCTGGATACCTATCTGCTGGAAGCGCATGAAGAGGTGCGCAGTGGCCGCTGAACCCCTGCGCAAACCGGTGGACGCTGAACGCGCCCGCCGCGCCGCCAACGTGAAGGCGACCAGTATCAAACCCGCCGAACCGGCCGAGGAAACGGAGGAGTGGGTCGTCAGCTATATGGACATGGTGACCGTGCTGATGACCGTGTTTCTGGGCATGCTGGCCCTGATGGGCATGGACGGGCGCATCGCCAACCCGACGGACAAGGAACGCGCCGACGCCGCCGTCGTGGAAAAGGTTCTGGAGGAACCGCATCCCGTCGCCATCGTAGAGCCGGTTTCACCCGCACCCGTAGCGAACGCGCCCACCCTTCCAACCGCCCCCCCGGTCCCCTTGGCGCCCGCCGCAGCCAATGCGGCGATGCCGCCGCCGGCCAAGAATCGCGAGCTGTCGCCGGGCGCCCGGCAATGGCTGGCGCACCTGGAAGCCATGGGACTGCCACCGGAAGTCGATATCACGACCCAGGATCGCAAGGTCTCCATCGTCGTGCGCGACCGCATCCTGTTCAATTCCGGCTCCGCGACCCTGCAACCGGAAGCGCTGGACCTGTTGCGCAAGCTGACGCCCAACCTGCTGGCCCTTCCCGGCTCCATCACCGTGGAAGGCCATAGCGACGATGTCGCAATCAAGACGGTGCGCTTCCCGTCGAACTGGGAATTGTCGGCCGCCCGTGCGGCGGCCGTCGTCCGTGCGCTGGAAGCCTTCGGCGTGCCATCCCACCGGTTGGGCGCCCTGGGCCTGGCCAACAGCCGTCCGGTCACGGACGATCCCGCGCGGCGGTCGGAAAACCGCCGCGTGGAAATCGTCATCGATACGGACGCCGAATTGGCCCAATCGGCGACGCGCTGATGCGTTCAGCGCGGCTTGGCCTGAACGGTGCGGACCTGGATGGTGACATTACCGTTGAAGGTGACGCTGGCCGACTGGTCCAACCCGATCTTATGGATGCCCGTCACAGCCCCCGTGGTGACCAGCGTGCCGGCCGGCAGGGCAATGCCGCGGGCCCGGCAATGGTTGATCAGGAAGACCAGGGCCGCCACGGGCGTGCCGGGGATGCTGGCAAAACTGCCGGTACCCACCGTGGCGCCGTCGATGCTTGTCCCCACGGTCAGGCTTTCCGCCGCCGCTTCACGCCAGCCGGACAGGGCCGGACCGACGATCAGCCCGGCATTGTTGCCGTAATCGCTGACCACCACGGTCGGGCCCAGATCATTGATGGTGACCAGCGGGCTGCCCGCCAGCTCGATACCCGCATGGACGGATGCGATCAGGGACAGGGCCTCCGCCTCGTCCCCCGTGCCGGTGGTCGGCATGTCGGCAGCCAGCTTCACCACGAACTCCCCCTCCACGGCAGCGAAGCCGCCGGGGATGATGGGCAGGTCGACAGTGTCACCCAACGAATAATCCCAGATATTACCGTCGAACACCGGCCCGGCCAGGCGCATGGCCCCCAGCTTCTCCCGGAAAGACGGCGGCACCATGCCGATCTTCCAGCCGCGCACGGGCGTGGGCCACAGGGCGCGGGCCGCATCCTGGATGTCATAGGCGGCGGCCAGCGTATCCGGGATCTGTCCCGGATAGTCGGGCAGGCTGCTGGCAGCACGGCGGGCGGCGACAAAACGCTGGGCGATTTCCTGGGACACGGACACCGGGGGGCTCCTGAAGGGATCGGGGATCAGGGCGCCACCTTACGATGACACCGGTTTCCTGGCAAGGCAGGCGCAAGGGCCCTACTGTGCCGGACCACTGCTTTCGCGCACAACCAGATGCGGCTGCACGATGGTTTCGCGCAGCTTGGCGTCGGGCTGGGCGATGCGCTGGATCAGCTTTTCCGCCGCCATCCGGCCCATGTCGCGGATGGGCGATCGTACCGTGGACAAGGCGGGACAGATGCGGGACGCCAGCGGGCTGTCATCAAAGCCCACCACGGTCAATTGCTGGGGAATGGCGATGCCCCGCCGATAGGCGACGCGATAGACGCCGACCGCCATTTCGTCGTTACAGGCAAAGATGGCCGTGGGCGGATTGGGCAATGACAACAGCTTTTCCGCGCATTCCTGCCCGCTTTCAAACGTGTAGGCGCCTTGCGCGTAATAGTCCGGGTCCAGCGCCAGACCGTGCCGCGCCAGACCATCGGCAAAGCCCCGGCGGCGTTCCTGGGCCGACCGGTATTGCGGTGTGCCGGCGATGAAGCCGATGCGGCGATGGCCCAGCCCGACCAGATGGTCGGCCACCTCCGCCGCTCCCTTGTAATCCTCATAGACGACCAGATGGGCCGCCACGTCCAGCGGCACACAGGCCACGCGCACAAAGCGGCACCCGACCTCCGTCAGCATGGCGGCCAGCGCGTCATCCTCCGACAAGGGCGGCAGCAGGATGACGCCGTCCAGCTTCTGCCGCTCCACGAACTGCCGCATCTCCTTCAGGAAACTGGGGCTGGTGCGGGCACAGGGATGAACGACCAGTTCAAACCCGCTTTTGCGGCAGGCCTCCAGAATTCCGCTCTGGATATTCACCACATACTGGCTGTTGGGATTGTCATAGATGATGCCCAGCAGAAACGATCGCTGCGACGCCAGACCACGCGCCTGGGGATCGGGCTCATAGCCGATATCATCGATCACCTTGGCGATCTTCTGACGTGTTTCCTCATTCACCAGCGGCGACTGGTTGATGACGCGCGACACGGTCTTCTTCGATACCTCGGCCAGCCGCGCCACGTCATTGATCGTCGGCCGGCGCTTCTGGTCCCAGACATAGACGCGGGTCCCCCCCTCCGTTTCGGGCGCGGGCGGGGCGGAAATGCGGGCACCGGGCATGCGGCGTCATCCCTTTGCTGGGTATGCGTGACCATTGTCCCCCGGGACAATGGCTGACTTACTGCACCCTCTGTGGGGCGGAAGCAACCCTGAAAACAAAATGACTTAACGGATGATACGAATTCACCAGGCCGCGTGGATTTAAAACAATTGCCTGCATGGGGCCGGGAATGGTAACCGGTGTCAGGGTATCTTGTATCAGAATGGCTGTAAACGCCGAAAATGTCCGCCGGGGAGGATGCCAGGATGCTGCGTCACCATGTCGTTTCTGGCCTGCTGGCCACCGCCTGCCTACTGGTTCCCGCCACCCTTGCCGCTGGGGTTGATGTGGTACCTGCCACGATCCCGGCCTTTCCGGGCGCGGAAGGGGCCGGGGCCTATGCGATGGGAGGACGCGCCGGCCGCGTCTTCATCGTCACCAGCCTGGATGATGACGGGCCAGGCACCCTGCGGGAGGCGGTGAAGGCCAAGGGGCCCCGCACCATTGTCTTCGCCATATCCGGCACGATCCAGCTTAAATCGCCCCTGCATGTCCGCAACGATTTCATCACCATCGCGGGTCAGACCGCCCCCGGCGGCGGCATCAGCCTGCGCGATTATCCGCTGCTGGTGTCGGCCAACAATGTGGTGATCCGCCATATCCGCTCCCGTCTGGGCAGTGCCGGCGGTCAGGAAGGCGACGCCATCTCCATCACCGATGGCAAACACATCATCCTGGACCATGTCTCGGCCAGCTGGTCGACGGATGAAAGCCTTTCCGTCTCCCAGAAATATAAGGACGGGATGACCGGGCTGGATCAGGTGACGGTGCAATGGTCCGTCATCGCCGAAAGCCTGAACCATTCCATCCACGCCAAGGGCGACCATGGCTATGGCTCTCTGGTGCGCGGTTCCTTCGGCGCCCGCTATTCTTTCCATCATAATCTCTGGGCCAACCATTCGTCGCGCATGCCGCGGCCGGGCAATTTCGAGAGCGCAGCGGACGACCCGACCGGCCCCTTCATCGATTTCCGCAACAATGTCTTCTTCAACTGGAAGGGGGCAGGCAAGGAGGGAGCGTCGGGCTACAATGCCGATACGGACGCCGTCTCCGCCTATAATTTCGTGAACAACTACTACATTGCCGGCCCCAATTCGAAGGGCGCCATGGCCTTTGATGAGAAAAGCCCGGTGGCCAGGGCCTATTTCGCCGGCAACTGGATGAACCATGCGGAACCGGCCGACCCCTGGTCGCTGGTCAGCGGCGTGCAGGCGCCGGCATATCGCCAGCCCGCCCCCATCCCCATGGCGGCGGTGCCAACGGAACCCGCAGCAGACGCCTTCAAGGCGGTGCTGGCCAGGGCCGGTGCCGGACGCACGCGCGACAATGTGGATGAACGCATCATCGCCGGCGTAGCCAAGGGTGAAGGTCGGCTGATCAACAGCCAGGACGATGTCGGCGGCTGGCCGGTGCTGGCGTCGGGCACGGCCCCGGTCGACAGCGACCGCGACGGCATGCCCGACACCTGGGAACAGGCGCACGCCCTGAACCCCGCCGACCCGGCCGATGGGGCCAAGGACCGCGACGGCGATGGCTACACCAACCTTGAAGACTATCTGAACAGCCTGTGACGATGCTGATCAGGTGGCGGCGAAGGCCGCCGCCGCGCGGGCGTTCTCCGTGATGCCGGCCCAATCGCCGGCGGCGATCTGCTTGTTGGTGGCGATCCAGGAACCACCGACGCCGACGACATTCTTCAGCGCCAGATAAGAGGCGACCTTGTCGCGGCCGATGCCGCCCGTCGGGCAGAAGCGGGCCTGAGGCAGCGGTGCCGCCAGGGCCGCGATGGTCGCCGCCCCGCCATATTGTTCGGCTGGAAACAGCTTCAGCACATCGAACCCGTCATCCAGACGGGCCAGCACCTCGCTGGGCGTGGCGACACCGGGAACGACCGGCACCCCGCAGGCGCGCAGCGGCGCCACCAGGGCCGTCGTGGTTGCCGGCGTGACGATGAAATCCGAACCAGCCGACATGGCGGCATCCAGGTCCGCCGGCTTCAGGATGGTGCCGGCACCCACCACCAGGCCGGGCACGGCCCGTTTCATTTCCGTGATGGCGTCCAGGGCGGCCGGCGTACGCAAGGTCACCTCAACCACCGACAGGCCACCCGCATGCAGGGCCACGGCCAGGGGCCCTGCATCCTCCACCCGCTCGATCGTCAGAACGGGAATGACGGGCGAGGTGCGCAGCAGGGCGCTGAAAGCCGACATGTTCACGGAACCGATACTCCCCAGAAATGAAAGGACGGACAAGGAAACGGCCCCTCCTGTCCGGAGGGGCCGCATGGAGTTTCAGGAACAGGGATAACGAGGATCAGTACTTGTACTTGGCGCCCAGGAAGAATTGACGGCCGTAATGGACATATTCTTCCAGGTTCTGGCGGCTGCTGGTGCCAACCCAGCGTTCGTCGAACTGGTCGGTCAGGTTGATGGCTTCAAACGTCACCGACACCTGATCCGTCACGTCATAGCTGACCGACGCGTCCAGGTTGAAGGTGGAAGCCTTGCCACGGATATCGTTGTTGTTACCCGGCGAGATTTGCGTCAGGTACTGATCACGGAACGATCCGGAGACGCGGGCGCTGAACCCCTCCACTTCGTAATACAGCGTGGCGTTGAAGGATTTCGGCGACAGGCCGACCAGCGCTTCGGTGACAGTGTTCTTGCCGACAAGGTAATCGATATCGGACTTCACATAGGTGAAGTTGGCGATGCCACCGAAATTATCGAACGGCGGAGGCAGGAAGGTGAAGGGCTTCTGGATCGAGATTTCCAGGCCCTTCAGCGGACCGCCGCTGGTGTTCTGCGCACGCGTGACGGTAAAGACACTGTCCACCGTGTTGCCGTTGGCCAGCAGCACCGACGGCAGGCCCGTATCCTTGAAGGCCACGGTTTCGGAGACGCTCTGGATATAGGTCTTGATATTCTTGTAGAAGAGGCCGACGGAAATCAGCGTCTCCTTCTCCGGGTACCATTCGAATGACAGATCCAGCGTGTCGGCCTTGATCGGTTCCAGATAAGGATTGCCGATGGACAGGGTCAGCGCATTGTTGTTGATCGAACCGCCGGGGGTCAGGTTTGGCAGGTCGGGGCGGGCCATGACCTTGGCGGCGCCGAAGCGCATCAGGAAGTCATCAACCGGCTCCAGAGTCACGTTCAGGGCCGGCAGCGTGTTGTTATACTCACGCTCGATGGTGACCGGAGTCGTGCCGACATACCCGACCGAGGTCAGTTCCGTCTTCACCTGACGGACACCAATATTGCCGCGCACCGGCATGCCGGCCAGTTCGGTGTTGAAGTCAGCCTGAACATAGAAGCTGCGGCTCTTCTCCCCCGCCGAGCGGTTGGCGCCCAGCTGGTTGGACTTGTCCAAGCGGAAATCGCCGTAGGCGTTCTTGCAGTTGCAATAGATGTCCAGGATCTGGGCCACCTTGTCGATGGACGGCACAACCCAGGACGTGGGTGTGCCGTCGGGCATGCCCAGATGGCGGCCGAAACCGGTGACCAGATCGGAGATGCTGGCGACGGTCGTGCCGGCCGGCAGCGCAACGGCCGCTTCGGTCAGGGTTGCCGTGCCATTGCCGTAGGGGTCGATGGTGGCATAACGGCGCTGTTCCACCGTCGTGAAGTCGTACTTCTTGAAAATGCCGCCGGCCTGCAATTGCAGCCAGTCATTCGCATCCCATTCAAAGTCGCCACGGAAGGTGCGGAACTCGTTATCCGTCTTGTTGGGACGCATGCGGATCAGCGACTGGTCGCCGACGACGCCCCCCGTCTTCGACAGGCGGGTGGAGGGGCTGAACAGATACTTGGACGGGTCGGTGACGTCGAACCCGTAATTGAAGGAGGGCAGGTTCTTGTTGCCGGTGAAGTCATAGCTGTAGCCATTGACGTTATAGGCATCCAGCGACAGCGTGGTCTGAACGGGGTTATCCTGCTTGGACGACGACCAGCCGGCCTGCCCCTTGAAGCGGAACGTATCGGTGAATTCCTGGTTCAGCCCCACGGAATATTGCAGGAACTTGGTTTCCAGCTCGTCAAGGCGCTGTTCGGTACGCACGTCGACACCGTTGAAGGTGCCGGCGATCAGGTTGCCCATGTCGTCATACTTGGCGTTGACAACGGTGGTGCCGCCCATGCCGCCCGCACCGGTATTGCGGCTGAAGGAGATGACTTCCAGATACTGTTCCTGGCGCGTGCCCTTCAGATTGGCATAGAGCAGGTCCAGATCGATCTGCGTCGTCTCGAACGGCTTGAACTGCAGGGCCGACGTCACGCCCAGCCGATCCTGGTCATAGTCCAGGCGGCCATAGCGCGGAATGCGCGGGTGCCAGGCCGACTGTTCCGGCAGGGCGCGGTTGGTCGGCGTGTTGGTCGTCGTCGTGCCAGGGCCACCGAACAGGAAGTTGCTGGTGGCGCTGCCATTGCCGTTGGTCCCAATGGTGCCGATCGTATCGATGCCGCGTTCCCAACGACCGGTGGAGGAACCTTCCTCCAGCCGGTTGGTCTGGGCATAGGCGACAGAAACCAGGGCGCCGATCTTGCCATCGGCGAAGGTGTCGGAGACCAGCAGGGTGCCGCGCGGGTCCTTCGACTTCGACAGGTCGTTGTAACCGATCTTGCCGGCCGTGGTGAAAACGAACTTGTTGTAATCAAAGGGCCGGGCCGTCTGCAGGTCGACCGTGGCGCCCAGGGAGCCTTCTTCGGTCTCCGCCGACGCGGACTTGCGCACGGTCAGGCTGTTGAACAGTTCCGACGCGAAGACCTGGAAGTCGAAGCCGCGGCCGCGATTGGCGCCGCCCGAACCATCTTTGCCGCCCGTCGTCGCCAGCGCTTCCAGCCCGTTCAGGCGGACGCGGGTGAACTGCGCGCCCAGACCACGCACAGTGATCGAACGGCCCTCGCCGCCGTCGCGGTCGATCGACACGCCAGGGATGCGCTGCAGGGATTCGGCCAGATTGGTGTCCGGGAACTTGCCGATATCCTCGGCATTGACGACATCGACGATGTCGTTCTCATTCTTCTTCTTGTTGATGGCGCTGGCCAAGCTGCCGCGGAAGCCGGTGACGACGATTTCTTCCAACTGGCCATCTGTGGCTTGCTGCCCCTGTGCCGCCACCGGGATCAGGCCGGCCAGCACGACCAGGGCGGAGGCACCGGCCAGACGACGACGGATGCAGGGCGTACCCGCGAGCTTCTTCATAGCTTCCTTCCCCTTCAAAGTTATATCGCCCTGGTCTTTTCCCCCGCCTTGGACCCACTGCCTGGCAGGGGGATGGAGGAGCGCCGGACGGATTCGCGTATACTGTTGCCGGCTTTGCCTTGATGGCATTGACACCGGTGACAGGCCCATTAATGTCCCGAACTGACACCGGTGGCAATAGGCTTTTGCAATGATTTCGCCAAGTTTGTATCAAGATGTGGCACAAATCCCGCAGGTTCAGGGGGATAGATTGTCCAAGGGGGAAATGTCGATGACCAGCCGTATCGTGTGTTTCGGGGAATTGCTGATGCGGCTGACGGCCCCGGGACGGGAAATGCTGCTGCAAACTCCCCGCCTGGACGTGAGCTTTGGCGGGGCAGAGGCGAATGTCGCCGTCTCCCTGGCCCGATTCGGCTGGGATGCCGCCGTCGTCTCCACCCTGCCGGAAAACGGCGTCGGCGAGGCCTGCCGCGGCGAGTTGCGCCGCCATGGCGTCGACACACGCGCCATCCACATGCGCCACGGCCGCATGGGGCTCTATTTCCTGACGGTTGGCGCCATGCAGCGCCCGTCGGAAATCATCTATGACCGTGCCGGTTCCGCCTTCGCCCAGACGGAGGCGGCGGCCTATGATTGGCCGTCGCTGCTGGCCGGGGCGCAGTGGCTGCATGTCGGCGGCATCACACCGGCCGTCAGTGCCCAGGCCGAAGCGGCCGTGGTCGCGGCGGCCGAAGCGGCGAAGGCCGCCGGCGTGAAGGTCTCCTTCGACTGCAATTACCGGGCGAAGCTGTGGCAGGATCGGGGCGGCGATGCGCCCGCCGTCTTTGCCCGGCTGGCCGCGACGGCCGACCTGATGTTCGGCAACGAACGCGACATCGCCCTGATCCTGGGGGCTGATTTCCATACGCTGTCGCCGTCGGAACGTTTCCTGGCGGCGGCCGAACTGGCTTTCAAGACCTGGCCGGATCTGCAGAGGCTGGCCTCAACCATCCGGGCGCATCACGATGTCGACCATCAGGAAATCACGGGCCGAGTCGTCGCCCGCGACCACCGCGTCCATTATTCCCGAACCTACAAGCTGAACGGCATTGTCGACCGGATCGGTGGCGGTGACGCTTTCGCGGCCGGGCTGATCCATGCCGTCGACAAGGGCATGGCCACCGATGCGGCCATCAATTTCGCCGCCGCCGCCGCCGCCCTGAAGCATTCCGTGCCCGGCGACGCCAATCTGGTCGGCATCGCCGATGTGATGAGCCTGGTGAATGAAGAGGGTCTGGATGTGAAGCGCTGAGCCGGATTCTGATACCAGCGGTCAAGAATTTTGACCGTTGGTACGGCGGCGACGGCCGCCGCGCGGCCCATGCCGCGTAAGCCAAGCCCACGGATGTGGGCGCCCGGCGCCTGAGGTATGATATGGAAAGGGCGGGGTCTCCCCCGCCCTTTCCCGTCAGTCCCGGATTTCGATCAGTCCGTCCCGCTCCTCGGCCGCCCGTGCCGGGTCCAGCACCGGCGCCGCCGCACGCGCATCATCGTCACGATCCGTGGTCGGCACCGTCTGGACCAGCGGAACGTCCAGGCGATGGCGCTCGACCGTGCTGGCGATGCCAAAGACGGGGCGTCCGGCGAACAGATAGGTCCCATTGCGGTCGCCCAGGACGGTGACCAGATCGGCCGCATCGACGCCGCTGACGCCCGCCACGGAACCATCAGCATTGAAAGTTCCCGCACCGCGATAGGCCAGGCCACCCACCTGCACGTCGCTCAGCGTCGCGCGCCCCGCCGTATCGACCCGCAGCACGCCCTTGACCCGCAGCGTCCCGCTGCCTGTGATCATCCCACCGGACAGCGACGCTGTATCGGCCGTCAAACTGGCCAGCGACAAGACGCCACCGGCCGTAGCCGCCACCTGCGCCCCGGCGACATTGGTCAGCGTAACCGCCTTGGCACCGGTCGCAGTGACAGACTTCACCGCTGTCAGGCTGTTGGCCGTCAGCGCGTCGCCCGCCGTCACCGCGATCGATTCCGCCGTTGCGGTGGTCAGGGTCACCGCCTTGGCGCCGGTAACGGTCAGATCCTTGGTTGCCACCAGGGCACCCACCGTCAATGCCTCACCGGCACCAATGGTGATCTGGTTGGCGGTGATGCCGGACAGGCTGGCAGCCTTGCCGGCGGTCACCGTGGCCGTTTCCGTGGCCGTGATCGCCCCGGCCGTCAACATATCGGTTCCGGTCAGCACGACGCTGCGGCCGGACAAGGTCCCGGTCTTTACCGTGGTGCCAGCCAGGCCCAGGGTCCCCGTGACCGATATGGGCGAAGCCAGGCTGACAACACCGCCCGCCACATCCAGACCGCTCAGCCCGTTAACCGCGCCGGCCGCCGTGACGGCTCCCTTGCCGGCCTGCACCGACAGTTGGTACGCGCCGGAGACGGGGCCTTCCAGACTGACATTGTCGGCCCCCGCACCGGCCGTCGCCAGCTTGGCATTACCGGCCAGGGTCAGCGGCCCGCCAACGCGGATACCACCGCCGACCGTGCTGACCAGATCACCGGCCAGGGTCACGGCACCCGCATAATCCTGAAGACCCGTCGTCGTGACCGACTTCAGCGACACGGTCGACCCGCCGACCGACAGCAGCTTCAGCGCACTGCTGCCACCGACAGCGCCATCCAGCGCCACTTTGCCCTTGCCGGCATCGACCAGCAGCGCGTAGGCGCCGTTCACGGCACCCGTCACCTTCACATCATCGCCGCCTTTGCCGGCCGTGACGATGGCGCTGTCGGCCGCCAGGGTCACCGGCCCGCCGACGCGGATACCACCGCCGACCGTGCTGATCAGATCGCCGGCCAGGGTCACGGTCCCCGCATAATCCTGAAGCCCCGTCGTCGTGACCGACTTCAGCGACACGGTCGACCCGCCGACCGACAGCAGCTTCAGCGCACTGGTAGCGCCAACGGCCCCATCCAGGGCCGCCTTGCCCTTGCCGGCATCGACCAGCAGCACGTAGGCGCCGTTCACGGCCCCCGTCACTTTCACATCATCGCCGCCATTGCCGGCCGTGACGATGGCGCTGTCTGCGGCCAGGGTCACCGGCCCGCCGACGCGGATGCCGCCGCCGACCGTGCTGACCAGATCGCCGGCCAGGGTCACGGCACCCGCATAATCCTGAAGACCCGTCGTCGTGACCGACTTCAGCGACACGGTCGAACCGCCCGCCGACAGCAGCTTCAGCGCACTGCTGCCACCGACAGCGCCATCCAGCGCCACCTTGCCCTTGCCGGCATCGACCAGCAGCGCATAGGGACCGTTGATGGCCCCCGTCACCTTCACATCATCGCCGCCATTGCCGGCCGTGACGATGGCGCTGTCGGCCGCCAGGGTGACCGGCCCGCCGACGCGGATGCCACCGCCGACCGTGCTGACCAGATCGCCGGCCAGGGTCACGGTCCCGGCATAATCCTGAAGACCTGTTGTCGTGACCGACTTCAGCGACACGGTCGAACCGCCCGCCGACAGCAGCTTCAGCGCGCTGGTGCCGCCCACGGCGCTGTCGAATGTCACCGTACCCTTGCCAGCGTCAGCGATCAGGGCGTTGGCGCCATTAACCGTGCCCGTGATGCGGATATCGTCACCGGCACCGCCGGCCGTCACCAGGGTGCTGTCACCCGTCAGCGTCACGGGACCCAGGACGCGGATATCGCCGCCGGCAGCAGCGCTGTTGTCCAGCGTGCCGCCCAGGGCGACGACGCCCAGCCCGCCATCCAGAACGATGTCGCCGCCATCCTGCCGGGCCGACCGGGCTTCCACCACGCCCGACATGTCGATGACATTATCGACAACGCGGGAGGCCGTCGCCGCCGACAGCAGGACGCTGCTGCCACGGACCAGGCCCGATTGAACGACGCGGGCACCATCGATGGCGGAGGACGCATCGAAGCTGATCAAGCCATCGCCGGCCAGATCCAGGGTAAAGCGCTGGGCCGCCCCCAGCGTGGCGCTGCCCAGCGTGGCCTGAATGGTGCCGCTGTTGCGCACCTGCGGGGCCACCAGGGCGGCCATGCCGGCATTGATGGTGCCGGCATTGGCGATGCTGGCGCCGGCCACAGGGGATGCGATGTCGAACCGGTAATCCCCGGCCAGGAACCGGTCATTGGCGATATCGGCCGTGGTGGCCACCAGCGCGCCTACATCCACGGACGAACCGGCGCCGAACAGGATTCCGTTGGGATTGATCAGAAAGATGCGGCCATTGGCGGTCAGGGCGCCGTCGATGCTGGAGGCCTGCCCCCCCGTCACGCGGTTCAGCGCCACGGAACCCGCCCCCGGCTGGACGAAACGCGTCGTCTCCCCGGCGGCGATGTCGAAGCCGCGCCAGTCGATGATGGCCTTGTCACTGCCCTGCCGCACCTCCAGCACCGAACCATCAGTGCCGAAACCGACGGTGCCGCTGATCACGGTCGGATCGGTCGGGTTGGCGGCAGCGGACCCGGCGAAGGCCAGGACCATGCCGGTCAGGGCGGTGCCGGCCAGCAGGCGGCCACGGGCGGAAATCATGTCACGAACCATGGGACATCCCCTCGGGCACAAGCGGTCGGATCAGAAGCGGCTGGTGACGGAAACGAAGAAGCGACCATCCCGGTCACCCTTCGTCGCCACGTCACGGCGCAAAGGTTTGGCGAACTGGACATCGGCAGACAGGCTGTCGGCCAGGTTGGCGCGCAGACCGACACCGACGGATGCCAGGTCCACGCCGTCCATGCGCGTCACCGGATCATCGTTCCAGACCTTGCCCTGGTCGTAGAAACCATAAAGCTGGGCGGCCACCGCCTCACCCACGGGCAGGGCGTAGCGCAGTTCCACCAGACCGGCGACACCCTCGTCACCCGACAATTCACCATCGTCGAAGGCCCGGCCGAAGGCGGCACCACCCAGCTTGAATTCCTCCGACGCCAGCAGGGCGCGGTCGGCGATCTGGGCCGACAGGGCGATGCGGGCCGACCAGCCCTCGCCCAGAGCCTGCAGCCGCTCCGCATCCAGAGTCATGCGGGTGAAGTCCGACGATCCGGCGGCGCGCGACTTGTTCAGCGACCCGTCCGGCGTGGCGTTCAGCAGATCCAGGCCACGCACGGCGCGCACGGCAATGCGGTTGGCCCCGCCGGCCTTGTCGACCAGCCGGTAATCGGCACCAATGGACAGGGTCCGCAGCGTATCGGCCGCGAAACGCTGGCCGAAAAAGGCCGTGCGCGTCTCATAGGCGGTGAACTCGCTGTCGATGATCAGCGTCTGGGCCCGCGAGCGCACAAACGGATGGGCGGCGCGCAGGGTCAGGCTGTTCGATCGCGTGACCACATCCAG
Source organism: Hydrogenophaga intermedia (assembly GCA_943371025.1). Taxonomy (GTDB): domain Bacteria; phylum Pseudomonadota; class Alphaproteobacteria; order Azospirillales; family Azospirillaceae; genus Niveispirillum. The sequence goes on along the minus strand of CALRTC020000001.1, from coordinate 483,236 downwards.
CACCGCCAGACTGTCGCCCGGTTCCCCACGCTGCACCGACGCGCGCACGCCGATCAGCGTGCCGGCGCTGCCCACGGCCTGATCCCAGGCCAGGGTCATGCCCTGCTGTTCTTCAGTATCCTCCAGCGCGGTGATGCCGCTCAGCACGAAGCGGCCGCCATCACTGGCACCGTTGAACGCGACACCGGCCGTCAGCCGCCACGGACCGGTATAGACGGACCCGCGATTATCGATGCCGGCATAGGCCTGAACGACATCCTGTTCGATCTTCAAAGTCAGGGTGGTTCCGCCCGTCTGGCCGGCGGCCGGTGACAGGACGGCGCGGGCCTGAATGCCCGGCAGATCGTTGACCAGCAGCAGCCAGCGTTCCAGGTCCTGGATATTGACCGGTCCCTTGGTGGCCGTCAGATGGTCCAGATAGGCCTGGACACGGCCCGTCTGGTTGCCGGCATCGCCATCGATGACGGTCTTGGCGACGTAGCCTTCAACGATGCGGATGGTGGCAACACCGTCGCTGATGCGCTGGGCCGGCACCACGGCCCGGGTCAGCACCCAGCCGGCCGCACGATGGCGGGCCGTAATCGCGTCGGCCGCCGCTGTCAGATCGGCCAGTGTGATCTGGCGGCCCGTGATGCCGGCCGTAATGTCCTTATACGCGGCCTCACCCAGGACCGACCCGCCTTCGACCACCACCCTGGTCAGGGTCAAGGTCATGCCGGCGGCCCCGGCAACCGCCGCGGCACCGGGCGTCGGCACAATCTCGATACCGCCCGACGATCCGGTGCGGGGGGCCGTCGGCGCCGGCAGATCAGGGCGGCGCGGCTCGGCCGCCGGCGGCAATGCCTGCTGCGCCGCAGCGGACAACACCATCAACATCGCCATGGCCGTACCGGCCGCCAATGCCCCACCCGAACGACGGAGATGCCGCGAAGAATGCGCAATACCCATGGTTGCCGCCAACCTTCCCCAGTTTCCGAAGCGATGCGCCGCGAGCCGGCGTCCGCCAGGGCCGCCCCCAGGGGCAGCGTGAAGACAGACCATCCCCCGTCCATGTGCAGGAGATGCGCCTAAGCTGTCCTGGCTTCTAACGGGATTATGTTACGGATTCATGAGAGTTTCGGGATGTATAGGCGCTAAAGACAGCAGCAGATCGGATTATGCCCGGGAAGGCATTTCGAATTTGATCTATCTGTCAGATCAAAAAACTGACGCATAAACTTCATACATCTCCAAAATTATCGACTTGTTTATGGGTGTAGTTGATGCCCGATCCATGACACCCCCCGGTGTCAGCGACCTCTACATCCAGGGAGCAAGTCCGTGAGCCAGATCGACGTCCCCGAAATCGACCGCGATAACCTTGAAGAGCGCGGCATCGGCGCGGACAAGACCTTCGACAAGGTGCTGGAAGCCAGCGTCGGCCGCCGCCACTTCCTGCGCGGTTCGGCCGCCACGGCTGCGGCGTCCGCCGCCCTGGCCACGTCCGGCATTTTCCTGACAGGCAACGAGGCCCACGGCGCCACCGCGGCCCTGACCTTCACCTCGATCGGCGAATCCAAGGCCGACAAGGTGGTGGTGCCGACCGGCTATGAAGCCAACACCCTGATCCGCTGGGGCGATCCGCTGGTCCCCGGCCTGGCCCCGTTCGACCCGACCAAGCAGAGCCCGGCCGATCAGGCCAAGCGCTTCGGCTTCAACTGCGACATGGTCGCCATGTTCCCGGAACGGTTCGGCGCGCCGGCCAAGCTGGGCCGCCTGCCCTACCCGTCCTATCTGATGTGCGTGAACCACGAATACACGTCGGGCACGAACATGTTCCCGAACTACAGCGCCACGGAGAACGAGGCGCTGACGGAGATCGAGGCGCATGGTGTCAGCGTTCTGAACGCCCGTGTGCTGAACGGCCGCTGGACCTATGACGTCACGTCGCCCTACAACCGCCGCATCACCGGCACGACGCCGATCAAGATCACGGGCCCGGCCGCCGGCCATGCCAAGCTGAAGACCCCGGCCGATCCGACGGGCACTGTCGTTCTGGGAACGCTGAACAATTGCGCCGGTGGTTTCACGCCCTGGGGTACCTACCTGTCGGCGGAAGAGAATTTCGACCAGTATTTCGCCAACCGGTCCAAGATCACGGACGCCAAGGTGGCGCTGGATCACCAGGACTATACGATCGGCACCGGTGCGTCGGGCCGCAAGTGGGAAAACCATGTCGCCCGCTTCGACTGCGCCAAGGCGGAGGGCGTGAACGAGCCCTACCGCTTCGGCTGGATGGTCGAACTGGACCCGTATGATCCCACCTCGCAGCCCAAGAAGCGCACCGCCATGGGCCGCTTCAAGCATGAGGCCGCGACCATCGCCCTGACAAAGGGCACCAACAAGGTCACCGCCTATTCCGGCTGTGACACGACCTTTGAATATGTCTACAAGTTCGTGTCGTCCGGCACCTACAATGCCGCCAACCGCGCCGCCAACATGGACCTGCTGGACAGCGGTACGCTGTACGCCGCCCGCTTCAACGCCGATGGCACGGGCGTGTGGCTGCCGCTGGATCTGAACGATCCGGTGTCCGGTCCGCTGCTGGCCGCCTCCACCTATCCCGACGGCACCAAGCGCTTCCAGACCCAGGCCGACGTGCTGATCAACAGCCGCCGCGCCGGCGACGCCGTGGGCGCCACCCCGATGGACCGCCCGGAGGATCTGCAGGCCCCGGTCGATGACGACTTCTACGGCAACGGGAAGATGTACATCGTCCTGACCAACAACAGCAGCCGTCAGGCCGCCACCAGCACGGCCACCTATGCCAGCAGCGCCCGTTCCGGTGCCGGTCGCGGTGTGCCGGCCAAGGCCGACGCTGCCAACCCGCGCGGCCCCAATCGCACGGGTCACATCATCGAGGTGACGGAGACCGGCGCCAACCACGCCGCCACCACCTTCACCTGGCGCATCTTCCTGCTGGCGGGCGACCCGGCCGCGGCCACGGGTGCGGTCGACAACAATGCGCTGAACGGCATGTCCACCTTCACCGGTGACCGGTTCGGTTCGCCTGACAACATCACTTTCGACAATAGCGGCAATATCTGGATCGCCACGGACGGCACGCCCAGCAGCTACCCGTTCAATGACGGTCTCTACGCCGCCCCGCTGACGGTCACGGCCGGCCAGCCGGTGCCGGTGAAGCGCTTCCTGGCGGTTCCGGCCGGGGCGGAATGCTGCGGCCCGCTGCTGTCGCCGGACAATACCTCGCTGTTCGTCGCCGTCCAGCATCCGGGCGAAGATGTCAGCGGCGTCTACGACAACAGCCAGTCCAAGTGGCCGGATGGCGACTATCCGCGCCCGTCCGTCGTGTGGGTCCGCCGTACGGATGGCGGCCGCATCGGGTCGTAAGAACAGGCCCCCGACTGGGGCCACGGCCACCGGTCAAAAGACCGGTGGCACGGCGGCGACCGCCGCCGCGCGGCACATGCCGCGTCAGCCAAGCCAACGGATGTTGGCGCCGGCGCTTGAGGTACAGCAAAACTAAACAACCCGCCCGTCGCAAGACGGGCGGGTTTCCTATTTTCGCGCCGGGTTCAAGGGTCCGTTGGGTGTCGGCCCGATGAAGGCCACCAGGAAGATGGCGACCAGGGCGATGAAGAAGCACAGCCAGAAGCCATCGATATAGGACAGCACCGTCGCTTGCCCCTGCACCATGGCCGACAGGGTGGTCAGCGCCCGGTCGGCACTGCCCAGCTTGTGCGTCAGGCCGGACAGGGTGGCCGTGACCGTAGGGTCGCCCTTCAGGACGTGCTGCCCGATCAGGTTGGAATGGACCTGTTCGGACAGGCGCAGCCAGGTGCTGGTCAGCGCCGTGGCCATGACCAGCCCGTCGATGCGCAGCACCTGGATATAGGCGGAGATGGAGGTGGCGCGCGCCGGATTGCTGTTGGCCAGCGACAGGATGACGATGGGCAGGAAGGTCAGGCAATGACCGATGGCCTGCAACAGCACCATGCCGGTGAAATCCTCCGTCCGCCATTCATTGGTCAGGCGCGTGCCCCACAGGGCGGAGATGGCAAAGCAGGTCAACCCGACAATGACCATATAGCGCCCATCGATACGGCCCAGCAGCCAGACCGCCACCGGCATCAGCAGGAACAGCGGGGCCGCCCCCCAGGCCATCAGCAGCGGGCCCGACTGCTCGGGTCGCAGATGCGCAACATTGGCGAGGAAATTGGGCACCAGTGAGGAGTTGGAGGCCGAGGTGAAGGTGTAGAGGAAGGCCACCAGCAGGAAGATGCCGACATTGCGCGACAGCACAACCGACAGGCTGGCCCAGGGCTGCTTCACCAGCGCTTCATTCACGAAGAACAGCGCCATCAGCACCGCACCACCGGCCAGGAAGCTGACTACCAGGCCCGATTCCAGCCAGTCCAGCCGGTTGCCATGGTCGAAACCAATATAGAGCATGGCAAGCCCGCTGCCGAACAGCAGCATGCCGCCCCAGTCGGCATCGGCCAGCAGACTGCGGTTCACCGGTTCCGGCGGCGCGCCATACCAGGCACACAGGGCCATCAGCGGCGCCAGCACGACATCCTGCCAGTAAAGCCACTGCCAGCCCCATTGCGCGGTATAGAGCCCCACCAGTTCCACCCCGGAATTGAGCGTGAAGGCCTGACGGAAGACATAGACGGCAATGCCCGCCACCCACCATTTCATCGGCAGATTGCGCAGGATGACGGTCAGTGTGGCCGGCACGAACAGGCCCAGCAGCAGCCCATGCAGCATGTGCGCGGACACCAGATAGGGCCAGTGTATCAGGGGCATGACCAGCGACAGCCCGGCATAGAGCAGGGCCGGCGCCACCAGCACACGGCGCACGCCGAAGACCGTGACCAGCCAGGCGACACAGGGCGCGATCAGGATCTGCGGGGCCAGGGCCGCCGTGGACAGCCACGCCCCTTCATCCTGGCCCAGCCCCAGCGCCCCGCGCAGATCCGTCAGACCAACGGAGAACAGGCGCGTGTTGAACCCCGTCATATAGGCGCCCAGCAGCACGGCCAGCACGACCAGCAACGGGTGATGCGACCGCCGGCCGACGGAGATGGGACCGGCGGAGACGATGGCGGGGGCGGTCATGATGATGTGCCCACCTGGATGCGGGTTTCCACCGACATGCCGGGGCGCAGCCGGTCAACCAGGGGCTGGCCGGGATCGAATTCGATGCGCACGGGAATGCGCTGCACCACCTTGGTGAAATTGCCCGTCGCATTGTCGGGCGGCAGCAGGGCGAAGGTGGCGCCGCTGGCCGGGGCCATCTGGGCGACATGGGCGTGCAGCACGGCGCCGGGGAACATGTCGACGCGGACCTCCACCGGCTGACCGGGAGCGACGCGCGTCAACTGCGTTTCCTTGTAATTGGCGGTGACATGCACGGATGGCAGGGGGACGACAGCGACCAGGGCCGCGCCGACGCCGACATAGTCACCGGCCTGGACGTTCCGTTCCCCCACCACCCCGTCGAACGGGGCAACGACGCGCGTATAGGACAGGCGCAGCCTCGCCGCCGTCAGGGCCGCCTCCGCCGCGGCCAGTTCGGCCTGGCGCTGCTGTTCCTGACCACGCAGCACATCCAGTTGCCGGCGTTGGGCCTGGGCAAAGGCGTCGGCGGCGTGGACATCGGCGCTGGCCTTGTCATGGTCGGCGCTGGCCTGTTCCAGCTTCTGCTTCGTGCCGACCAGCCCCAGGCGCAACAGGTCCTGCTGGCGCGCGGCTTCCAGGGCCGTGCGCTTTTCGCCGGCGCGGATGGACTGCACCTGTGCATCGGCCTGGGCGATGGCGGCCTGTTGCAGGGCCATCTGGTTGGACAGGTTGGCCAGGGCCGCCCGCGCGCCGGCCACGGACGCTTCCGCCTGTGCCACCGCGGCCTGAAACTCCGCCGGGTCCAGTTCCATAAGCAGATCGCCCGCCTGCACCGGCTGGTAATCGGCCACGGCCACGCGCGCCACCGTTCCGGCGATGCGCGCGCCCAGCCGGGTCACATCGGCCCGGATGGTGGCATTGTCCGTCACCTGGGCATCAGCCCCGCCCACCCAGCCGTCCCAGCGCGCCGATGCCAGCAGCGCCAGGGTCGCCACCGACCCCACGGCCAGCAGCGGTACCGCGATGCGCGCCAGACTGCCCACCAGCGCCGATCGCGGCTTGGCCCCCAGGGCACCGGGCCCGTGGTCACGGGGGCTGGACGGGTTGCCAACCGGCGTCGCCTGGGGATTGACGGCTTCTTTGATCGGCAGGGGCTCAACGGACATGCTGACTTCCTCTCGGGAGGATATATGTTTTGTGTACTGATATTCAGTATGCTGAATATGTTCTGGCGAAGCCGCTTCGTGAATCGCGCATCCGGCATGGCCGGGTTCCGCCGCATGCAGACGCGACAGGGCGGCGGCGACAGGATATTGAATGAAAGGAACACGGATGGCGGCAGCGGTGATGACAAAGAACCAACAATTGCTGGAGGAACTGCCCGGCTTCCTGATCCGGCGGCTGGGTCAGATTTCCACGGCCCTGTTCCTGGAAGAAACGGCGGGCCTGGATCTGACGCCGCCGCAATTCGGCGTGCTGCTGGTGATCGCGGCCCAGCCGGGCCGCGATCAGACCTGGCTGTCCTGCCGCACCGCGCTGGACCGCACCACCATCACCGGCATCCTGGACCGGCTGTCGGCGCGTGGTCTGATCCGGCGGGAGGTGGACCCCAGCAACCGCCGCGCCCGTCTGCTTTATCCCACGCCGGATGGGCTTGCCCTGGTCGAACAGGCGCGCGAACCGGTGGACCGGACGACGGCGCGCGTGCTGGCGCCGCTGTCGGCGGCGGAGCAGGAAACCTTCCTGACCCTGCTGCGACAGCTGGTCGACGCCAACAATGACCATAGCCGCGCGCCAATGCGGCAGGGCTGATGCGCTGACCATGGGCGGGACATGTTGTCTCCCTTGCCCTTGCCGAATGGTTCGGGACGGTCCATGAATGCGCCCGCCTTCCGGATGGGCTTTGACCAGCAGAGATGAAACGACACCGCGCCCCGACACCGACCAACCAGACCCTGCGGTCGGCCGCCCTTGCCCAGGCCCTGGCGGCGATGCTGTGGATCGGACAGGCGTGGCTGCTGGCCGATGCGGTGCGGCACCTGACGTTGGCGGATGCCGGCATGACGGCCATATTGCCACACGCGGCCGGCATCGCTGCCATCGGCATCCTGCGCGCCCTCCTGGATAGCGTTGGCGGGCGGCTCGCCTTCCACGGTGCCCGGCGCATCCTGTCGGACCTGCGCCGCGACGGGGTGGCATCCATCACGGGCCGCGCGCCGCTGGACCCATCCCTGCCACCGTCGGGTCACGTCGCCGGTCTGCTGGCCGAACAGGCGGAGGCGGTGACGCCCTTCCTGCAACGTTATGTGCCTGTGCGCTGGCGGTTGATGCTGGTGCCGCCCGCCATCCTGCTGGTGGTGGGCTGGCTGTCCTGGCTGGCCGCCCTGATCCTGCTGGTCGCGGCCCCGCTGATCCCGCTGTTTATGGCCCTGATCGGCATCCGGGCCAAGCGCGCGTCGGAGGAACAGTTGCAGGCCGTGGGCGGCATGAATGGCCTGCTGATGGACCGGCTGCGCGGCCTGCCCACCATCCGCGCGCTGTCGGCCGTGGATGGGGTGGCCGACCGCATCGGCGGTCTGGCGCAACGGGTGCGGCGACAGACCATGGCTGTGCTGCGCATCGCCTTCCTGTCCTCCGCCGTGCTGGAACTGTTCTCCGCTGTCGGTGTGGCCATGGTGGCCGTCTATATCGGCTTCCATCTGCTGGGCACGGTGGGTTTCGGCACCTGGGGCGGGCAGTTGGACCTGGGCCAGGGCCTGTTCATCCTGCTGCTGGCGCCGGCCTTCTTTGAACCGCTGCGGGAGTTGTCTGCCGTCTGGCACGACCGCGCCAATGGGGAGGCCGCGATCAAGTCCCTGAAGGCACTGACCGGCGCTGAGACGCCCCCGCCCCCCGCCGCCATGGCGGAGACAGGCGACGGTGTCACCGTCACTGCCCTGCATTTTGCCTATCCCGGTGTCGCCCCCCTGTTCCAAGGCCTTGACCTGCGTATCGAACCGGGCGAGCGCGTCGCCCTGTTCGGCCCGTCCGGCTGCGGCAAGTCCACCTTGCTGGCGCTGCTGGCCGGCCTGTTATCGCCCGATGCCGGCCAGGTCGGGCGCGCGGGCGCTGTCGGCTGGATCGGTCATCGCCCCAATCTGCTGAACGCCTCGCTGTCGGCCAACGTCACACTGGGTCGAAGGGGGTTGGACGCCCGACCCCTGCTGCAAACGCTGCTGCCCGACCATGATCCCGCCCGCCGGGTGGGGGAGAATGGTGTGGGCCTGTCGGGCGGGGAACTGGTGCGGCTGGCCGTGGCCCGTGCCCTGGCCGATCCGCGGGCCAACCTGATCCTGGCGGACGAGCCGACGGCGCATCTGGACGCCGATACGGCCCGGCAGGTGGTCGACGCCCTGATTGCGGCCACCGCCGGCCGCACCCTGATCGTCGCCACGCATGACCCGCTGCTGGCCGCGCGCATGGACCGCATCGTGGAGATGGCGTGATGTTCCGCGACCTGCTGACCATCCTGACCCTGTTCCGCCGCGCTGCGGGGCGGCCCATGCTGGGCGGGGTGCTGCTGGCGGCGCTGACGGCGCTGGCCGGTGTGGCTCTGCTGGGCCTGTCGGGCTGGTTCATCACGGCCACGGGCATGGCCGGAGCCGTTGCCGCCACCGCGCTGGCCTTCGACACCTTCCGCCCCGGCGCCGGCGTGCGCTTCCTGGCCCTGCTGCGCACGGGCGGCCGCTATGCCGAACGGCTGGTGACGCATGAGGCGACGCTGGCCGTCATCGCCGATCTGCGCGTGCGCATGTTCCGCGCGGCCGCCCGCCCCGGTCTGGCCCGCGCCCTGGCCCAACGGCCGGGCCGGCTTTTGTTCCGCATCACGGGCGATCTGGATGCGCTGGACACGCTGTATCTGCGTCTGCTGGTGCCGCTGTCGGTGCTGGCCCTGCTGTCACTGGCGGTCGGCACCGGCCTCTGGTTCCTGATCGGCCTGTGGGGGCCGGTGCTGGCCCTGATCCTGCTGGGCATAGGCCTGGCCCTGCTCTTCTGGCTGGCGGGGGCCAGCCGCGGGCCGGGGGGGCAGCGGGCCATCCTGCTGGAAACCCTGCGCCTGCGCCTGCTGGACCTGACGTCGGGCCGTGTGGACTGGCGCCTGGCGGGCCGGCTGGATGCCATGGCCGATCTGACCCTGGATGCCGACCGCCGTCTGGCCCAGGCCGATGACCGCCTGAACCGCATGGACGTGTCGTCGGGCCTGATCCAGTCCCTGGCCGCCACCGGCCTGCTGGTCAGCGGGCTGCTGCTGGCGGCCTGGATGGTCGCAGACGGGCGGATTGAGGCTGGTGGGGCCACCCTGCTGCTGCTGACCACCATGGCCATGGTGGAACCCCTGGCCCTGCTGCGCCGGGGCGGGGTGGAACTGGGCCGGCTGCTGCGCGCCGCGCGCCGCGTCGCCGCCGATCTGGCCCCCGCACCCGCCATCCGTGTCAACGCCCCGCCCGCGGGGCTGGCCGTACAGTTGGACGGCGTGCATTTCCGCCATGATGGCGCGACGGCACGCCTGTTCGACGGTCTGTCCCTCACCGTGCCCGCCGGCCAGCATGTGGCCCTGATCGGTGGCAGCGGGGCTGGCAAATCCAGCCTGATCGCCCTGCTGACGGGCGAAGCAGCCCCGCAGTCAGGGTCGGTCGCCACCCTGAACTGGTCCCTGATGGGCCAGCGCGTCGACCTGTTCCAGGACGATATCCGCGCCAACCTGCGTCTGGCCGATCCCACCGCCGATGACGATCGTCTGTGGCAGGTGCTGCGTCTGGCCGGGCTGGAACGAGTCGTGCGCGAAATGCCTGCCGGGCTGGATACGCCCCTGACGGAGGGGGGGGCCGGCCTGTCATCGGGTCAGCGCCGCCGTCTGGCGCTCGCCCGTTTCCTGTTGCAGGACAAGCCCTTGTGGCTGCTGGATGAGGTAACCGACGGCATCGACCTTTCTGTCGCAGGGGAGATTTTGACAAAACTCAAAGAGTTGGGTGCCAACCGAACTATTCTCACTGTCACGCATTTGCGGCGTGAGGCGGCCCTGGCCGACCGGTTGATCCGGTTGCAGGGTGGGAAGCCAGTTCTGGATGTGGTGCGGGGCACCCCGGCCTTTGAGGAGGCGATGTCGACCCTGCGCCCGGACTGACCCCCTTGCTTCCTCACGCCCCTGAATGACGGGGGCCCCGCCATCGGGACGGGGCCCGGCAGTGGGGAGCGCCGGCACGCGCCCGGCGACGAAAAAGAATGGAACTGGACATTGTCGGGCTGTCGCGCCTGCAATTCGCGCTGACCGCCCTCTATCACTTCCTGTTCGTACCCTTGACCTTGGGCCTTTCCATCATCGTGGCGATCATGGAAACGGTCTATGTCATGACCGACCGCCCCATCTGGCGGCAGATGACGAAATTCTGGGGCAGCCTGTTCGGCATCAATTTCGTGCTGGGTGTGGCCACGGGCATCACCATGGAATTCCAGTTCGGCATGAACTGGTCCTATTACAGCCATTATGTCGGTGACATTTTCGGCGCACCGCTGGCCATCGAAGGGCTGATGGCCTTCTTCCTGGAAGCCACCTTCGTCGGCCTGTTCTTCTTCGGCTGGGACCGGATGACCAGGGTGCAGCATCTGGCCGCCACCTGGGCCGTCGCCATCGGGTCGAACTTCTCGGCCCTGTGGATTCTGATCGCCAATGGCTGGATGCAGAACCCGGTGGGGGCCGTGTTCAATCCGGCCACCATGCGCATGGAAGTGTCCGACTTCTACGCCGTGCTGTTCAACCCCGTGGCCCAGGCCAAGTTCGTGCATACGGTGTCGGCCGGCTATGTCACGGCGGCGGTGTTCGTGCTGGGCGTTTCGTCCTGGTACCTGCTGAAGGGGCGGCATGTGCTGCTGGCCAAGCGGTCCATGGCCGTGGCCTGCTCCTTCGGGCTGCTGTCGTCGCTGTCGGTCGTCGTGCTGGGCGATGAAAGCGGCTATCTGGCGACCGAACATCAGAAGATGAAGCTGGCCGCCATCGAGGGCATGTGGGAAACCGAACCCGCACCCGCCAGCTTCACCGCCATCGGCTTTCCCGATCAGGCGGCGCGGGAGACGCACCATGTCTTGCAGATCCCCTGGGCGCTGGGCCTGATCTCCACCCGGTCGCTGACCACGCAAGTGTCCGGCATCAACGATCTGGTGGCCCATGGCAAGCAGCGGGTGCAGAACGGCATCCTGGCCTACGACGCCCTGCAGGCCATCCGCGCCGCCAAGGGCGTGGACAAGGCCGACCCGGCTGTGAAGGCGGCGTTCGAGGAATATGGCCGCGACCTGGGCTATGCCTATCTGCTGAAGCGCTATGTCGATGATCCGCGTCAGGCGACGGCGGAACAGATCGACAAGGCGGCCTGGGATCTGGTGCCGCAGGTGGCACCGCTGTTCTGGTCCTTCCGCCTGATGGTCGGGCTGGGCTTCTTCTTCATCGCCCTGATGGCGGCCTTTTTCTGGCAATCGGCGCGGCAACGGCTGGGCCAGCCGCGCTGGCTGCTGCAACTGGCCGTGCTGGCCATCCCGCTGCCCTGGATCGCGGCGGAACTGGGCTGGGTGGTGGCGGAATTCGGCCGCCAGCCCTGGATCATCGAAGGCGTGCTGCCGACGGCGCTGGCCGTGTCCAGCCTGGGCGTGACCGACCTGCTGCTGACCATTGCCGGCTTCACCCTGTTCTACAGCGTGCTGTTCGTGGTGGAGATGGCGCTGATGGTCCGCGCCATCAAAAAGGGACCGGAACCGGATGAAGACCTTCCGGCCCCGGCCCCTGCCGCCCTTCAGGGCGCGGAGTGACGATCATGATCCTGCATGAACTTCTGAGCTATGAGACGCTGCGCCTGATCTGGTGGGTGCTGCTGGGCGTGCTGCTGATCGGGTTCGCCGCCACCGACGGGTTCGACATGGGCAGCGCCATCCTGCTGCCCTTCGTCGGCCGCGACGATGTCGAACGCCGCACCATCATCAATGCCGTCGGCCCCGTCTGGGAAGGCAATCAGGTCTGGTTCATCCTGGGGGGCGGGGCCATCTTCGCCGCCTGGCCGCCGCTATATGCCGTGTCCTTCTCCGGCTTCTATCTGGCCATGTTCGTGGTGCTGGCCGCCCTGATCCTGCGCCCTGTCGCCTTCAAATACCGGTCGAAGCGGCCGGATGCCGGCTGGCGAACGGCCTGGGATTGGGCCCTGTTCATCGGCGGCTTCGTGCCGGCGCTGATCTTCGGCGTGGCCGTGGGCAATGTGCTGCAAGGCGTGCCCTTCCATCTGGATGACGACCTGCGCGCCTTCTACACGGGCAGCTTCTTCGGCCTGCTGAACCCGTTCGCGCTTCTGTGCGGCCTGCTGTCGGTGGCGATGCTGACCATGCATGGGGCGGCGTGGCTGGCCCTGAAGACGGACGGGGCCGTGGCGGCCCGGGCCCGCACCATCGGCAGGGCGGCGGCACCCTTGTCGACGCTGCTGTTCGCGCTGGCGGGACTGGCGCTCTATCTCTGGGTTGACGGGTTCCGCATCACCAGTGACATCGTGCCCGCCGGCCCGTCCAACCCGCTGTTGAAAAGTGTTTCCACCGCCCCCGGCCTGTGGTTCGGCAATTATGCCAGCATGCCCTTCCTGCTGATCGCACCTGCGCTGGGGCTGGCGGGGCCGCTGCTGGTCTGGGCCGGCCTGCGGGCACGGCGGGAAGGATCGACCCTGATCCTGTCGGGTCTGTCGCTGTTCGGCATCATCGCCACCGTCGGCGTGTCGATGTTCCCCTTCATCCTGCCCAGTTCAACACAGCCGGTCAGCAGCCTGACGGTCTGGGACAGTTCATCCTCGCATCAGACCCTGTTCATCATGCTGGTGGTGACGGTGATCTTCCTGCCCCTGGTCCTGGCCTATACGGCCTGGGCCTACCGCATCCTGTGGGGCAAGGTCGATGCCGCCGCCATCCGCCAGGGCCAAGGCCATCATTACTGAACGCGACGCAAAAGGAGACCGATCATGTGGTATTTCGCCTGGATGCTGGGCCTTCCCCTGGCCGCCGCCTTCGCCGTCCTGAACGCCATGTGGTTCGAGATGCGGGAAGATGCGGCGGAGCGGGGTCGGCCGCAGGGCTGACCCCGAGCCAACCGGACCGGTCACGCCCCCTGTCGCCTTGCTGCCAGGGGGCGTTGCATTTCCGGGCTTGAAGCAGCCCGCCCACCTTCCCTATGAAGAAGGCCGCCCAATCGGAGAGCCCGCATGCACACCCTGACCATCCGCCGCGACAACCGTCCCTTCATCGACGGTGTCCCGCCGTTGTCGCCGCTGGGCTGGGGCATGTGGCGGTTCAAGGGGGATGACGTGGCCGCCGCCCGCGCCCTGGCCGATGCCGCGCTGATGATCGGGATCACCCTGTTCGACACGGCCGACATCTATGGCGCCGACACACCGGCCGGATTCGGTTCGTCAGAGGCCCTGTTCGGCCGCGTCTTGGCCGAAGCGCCGGAGTTGCGCGACCGCGTCATCCTGGCCACCAAGGGCGGCATCATCCCCGGCATCCCCTATATCTCCCGCGGGGACTATCTGATCCGGGCCTGCGAAGCGTCCCTGAAGCGGCTGAACACGGACGTGATCGACCTCTATCAGGTTCACCGCCCCGACCTGCTGGCGCATCCGGCGGAGGTGGCGGCAGCCCTGGACAAGCTGCGCCGCGACGGCAAGATCCGGGCGGCTGGCGTATCCAACCATACGCCGGCCCAGGTCGCGGCCCTGCAGGCGCATCTGCCCTTCAAGCTGGTGTCGATCCAGCCGGAATTTTCCGCCGCCGCAACCTTCACGCTTTTCGACGGCGTGATGGACCAGGCGATGGAGCGGGGGCTGGCGGTGCTGGCCTGGTCGCCGCTGGCCGGCGGACGCCTGCTGGGCGCGGCGGGTGATGCCCGCCTGTCCGCCACCATCGCCCAACTGGACCGTATCGCCCAGGCGCAGGGCGTCAGTCGCGCCGCCGTGGCCTATGCCTGGGTCATGGCCCATCCGGCCGCCCCTGTGCCCCTGATCGGCAGCCAGAACCCGCAGCGTATCCGCGACGCGGCTGACGCCTTCACGGTCACCCTGACCGATGCTGACTGGTACGCAGTGCTTCAGGCATCAATGGGCGCGCCGCTGCCCTGATCGTTCTGCGCCAGATAGGCCGCATAGCAGTCGCCCAGCGTCGATATCAGCGCCTCCGGGCTGTCACCGGCCTCCGGTTCCCCCACGGGGCCCAGGCCTTCCAGTACTTGCTGATGCACGGCCAGTTCCGGGCCTGTCCTGTTCAGGCCCAGTTCGCGGACCAGCATATCCCCCATCGCGGCCATGCGCCGGGCCAGGGACGTCTGGCCCAGTCGCAACAGGACCAGGGCCCCGCGCTCCAGTGTCCATGCCTGGCTGTAGGTGTATTTGATGACCAACTCGCAGGCCGCCTCCGCCTGCACCACCGCTTCCCGCAGCCGGCCGGCGATGAGAAGATAGGAGGAGAGATTGGCCTTCAGCGTATGATCGACGGCCGGCGGCAGTACCCCATCGAACGCCAGCCCTTCCCGCGCCGCCGCCACAGCCCTGTCGATATCGCCCGCCACGAATTCGACATCGGCCAGCCGCAACAGGATGATATATCGTTTCAGATCATGGCGTTCTGCCATTTCCAGGGCGTGTGCAAACCGCCGCCTTGCCTCGCCCAAGTCCCCGTGATTGGCCTTGAAGGTACCGGAAAGGGTCAGGGCTCTGACCTCGTCGCCCCAATATCCATTGCGCTGCGCCACGGCCAGTGCCTCATCCCACAGGGCAAAGCAGCCGGCGGGATCGCCCGTATAGCGGCGGAGAAATCCCGCGGACAGGTAGGCATCGAACAGGCGGCCCGGCGCCACATCCCCGTCGCGCAGCGCCGCCAGCGCCGCATCCAGTTCCTCCCGCACATAGCGTTCGCGGTCGGAATGGTAGGGCAGACGGATGGGGAAGGATTCGCCATAAAGCGCCAGACCCAGCTGCGCACGCACGGCCGGTGGCGTGTCGGGCCCACACAGCCTCCACGCCAGTTCCAGATAGCGCACGCCTTCGGTATAAAGGCCCCGCAGGTTCCAGTATCGCGCGCTGTCCAGCGCCAATTGCTGCCCCAGAACGACATCGCCGCCGCCCAACGCCCAGGTCAGGACATTGTGGATGTCGGCGGCATCCAGGGCACTCAGCGAGTAACGGGCAACCCGGGCCACGGCCTCCCGTTCCCGCTTCCGCAACTCGCCGGTCAGCCACGCTGCCAAGCGCTGGCGCAAACCCTCGCAGTCGATCAGCCCCGGATTGCGGGCCATCACATGGTCGCGCACCGTTTCCAGCAGACGCATGCCTGGGCGCTGTGTCTGCAGGGGCCCGGCGACCAGCGATCGGGAGACCAGACTGGCCACCAGTCCCGGCACAGCGATGGGCGCCAGCGGGGCCTGACCACAGACGGTCACTGCCGCATCGACGGTCCAGCTTTCGGCAAAGACGGCCAGCCGGCCCAGCAGCAACGCCTCCTCCTCCGACAGCAGGTCGATGCTCCAATCCAGCATGCGGCCCAGATTGTCGTGACGATAGCCGGCATTGTCCGGCAGGGGCACATCGCGCAGGCGCCCTTCAAAGACACCCGCCACCCCCTCCACCGTGCCGTCGCGCAGCAGCGCTGCCAGCAGCAGCAGGGCCAGCGGCAAGCCGTCCAGATGCCGGCACAGGCGCGCCAGGGCCGGCATCTGCGCGTCGTCCGGGTCCGGCCGCCCCGGGACCCTCTGATCACGCAAGACCAGCCGCACAGCGTCATAGTTCCGGATGGCTGCCGGATCGGTGACCTCCGGCGGCGGGCACCCCAGGGGGCATAGATGCAGCAGCATCTCGCCCCCCAGGTTCAGCGGTTCCCGGCTGGTCAGCAGCATCTGCACGCCGGGACAGGCGCCCAGGATGGCTTCGGCAAACTCGCACACCTCGTCCAGCAGATGTTCGGCATTGTCCAGCACCATCAGGACGGGCTGGCCGGCCAGGGCACCGATCAGCGCCTCCATCACCCCGACGCCCAGCAGATTGACCGACAGGGCCGCCGCCGCGGCCACCGGGATCAGGCCGCGTTGCCGCAGGGCCGCCAGATCCAGATGGACAACGCGCATCCCCTGGCATTCGGCTGCCGCCGCCAGCGCCAGCCGGGTCTTGCCGACACCGCCAGGGCCGACAATGCTGACCAGCCGCGACCGCGACAGCAATTCCTTGACCCGTTCCAGGTCGCCCGCGCGCCCCACCAGCAAGGGGCCGTCGGGGGCGGTGCTGTGCGGCGGCCCCGGTGCCAGCGATATCGCCAGCCGATAGCCGCTGCCCGGTACATTTTCGACGGCATCATCCCCCAATGCCCGGCGCAGGGCCCGGATCTGCACCCGCAGATTGCCGGCGGCCACGGTCGTCCTTGGCCAGACGCGGGCAATCAGACCATCGGCGGGAACCGGTCGCCCATCTGCCTGCGCCAGGGCCAGCAAAAGATCGAAGGCGCGATCGCCCAGGGAAACGACCGCCCCATCGCGCAGCAACTGGCGGCGCACCGGGTCCAGCAGATATCGCCCCTGGTTGTCCAACAATGGCCCCCTGAAAGATTTCCGTAATAAATAGAGGCGTTTAGCGATGAATGGCCCATCTGATAACCGAATTTATTTATTTTAACACCACTTTTGCCCGTTCTCTGACTGAATTGTTTTTCTGCCGACCCCGCCGGAAACCCATCCGGGATGGGGCAAATCGGCATTCAGCATGCCTGCACCTACCCGGAGAACGACCATGGGCACGATCATCACCGATGACGGCACGCAGATTTATTACAAGGACTGGGGCAACGGGCAGCCGGTGGTGTTCTGCCACGGCTGGCCGCTGAATTCGGACAGCTGGGAAAACCAGATGTTCCATCTGGCCAGCAACGGCTATCGCGCCATCGCGCATGACCGCCGCGGCCATGGGCGGTCCAGCCAGCCCTGGCACGGGCACGACATGGACACCTATGCCGACGATCTGGCCCAGCTGATGGAAACGCTGGATCTGCGCGACGCCGTTCTGGTCGGCTTCTCCACGGGCGGGGGCGAAGTGGCGCGCTATATCGGTCGCCATGGCCGGGCGCGCGTCGCCAAGGCCGTGCTGGTCGGGGCCGTGCCGCCGCAGATGCTGAAGACCGACGCCAATCCCGGCGGCCTGCCGATGGAGGTCTTCGACGGTATCCGCGCCGGCAGCCTTGCCGACCGGTCGCAGCTTTACAAGGACATCGCGTCCGGCCCCTTCTTCGGTTTCAACCAGCCGGGGGCCAAGCCGTCGCAGGGCATGATCGATGCCTTTTGGATGCAGGGCATGATGGCCAGCCACAAGGCCACTTATGACTGCATCAAGGCCTTCTCCGAGACGGACTTCACGGAGGACCTGAAGAAGTTCGACCTGCCCACCTTGATCGTGCATGGCGATGCCGATCAGGTCGTGCCGATCGATGCCGCCGGCAAGGCTGCGGCCAGGCTGGTGCCGCACGCTGTCCTGAAGGTATATGAAGGCGGGCCGCATGGCGTAACGGATACGCATAAAGACAGGCTGAACGCCGACCTTCTGGCCTTCATCCAGGGCTGAGGTTAAAGTACCGGTCCCTGTCGGTCGGGTGGGGACCGGTATCCCTTCAACGGATATCGTCAACAGGCGGGACGCGATGCACCGGGATGCGAGCCGTGGGATGCCGGATGGCCACCGGGCGGAACTGACCATCGGCGCTTACCGGTTCGACCGGGCCAGCGGCCGCTTGACCAGCCGCGCCGGCATGCCGGTGCCGCTGGGACGCCGTGCCGCCGCCATGCTGTCCGTCCTGGCCGAAAATGACGGGCAGGAAGTGTCCGCCGCCGATCTGCTGCACCGTGTCTGGCCCGGCCAGATCGTGGACCCGGCCAATGTCGCGGTACAGATCTCCGGCCTGCGGGCGGCCATTGGTGACAGTGACGGATCGGTGATCCTGACTGTGCATGGCCGCGGATACCGTCTGGCCGTCACCGCCCCGCTGCGGTCCTCCCGTTCCATCGGCAACATCCCGCTGACGCTGGCCCCCCTGTCCGGGCGCGACGTCGCCCTTGCCAATGTCGTGAAGCGGGTCCGGCGTGACCGGCTGCTGGTCATCACCGGCCTGTCGGGCACGGGCAAGACAAGGCTGGCCTGTGCGGCGGCCCATGCCATGGCCGTCGATTATCCCGACGGGCAATGGCTGGTCGACCTGTCCAGCCTGGTGCTGACCGACGGGGAGGGTCTGGCCCTGCGCATCGGGGCCACACTGGGATTGCGGCCATCATCCGATCCGGTCGCGGCCGTCACCGACGCGCTGAAGGACCGTCAATGCCTGCTGCTGCTGGACGGGGTGGAGATGCTGGCCGACGCGGCGCTGGATCTGGTCCGACGCGTGCTGGATGATTGCCCGGGCGTCGGGCTGCTGCTGACATCGCACCTGACCCATCGGCCGCTGAAGGCGCACTGCGTGCGGCTGTCGCCCCTGTCGCTGGCAGTGGAAGACGCGGCGGGGCCGGCACCGGCCGCCAGTCTTTTCCTGGAAGCGGCCAGTGCCGCCGGCATGGATATCGCCGATGACGCCCTGGCCGGCCCGGCCATCGCCCGCATCTGCCAGCATGTCGGCGGCGTGCCGCTGGGGGTGGAAATCGCCGCCCGCGCAGCCAGCCGTCTGGGTCTGGCGGCGGCGGACGATGCCAGCCGCGACCCGCTGCGCGCCCTGCCCGACCTGCGCCGGCCGGGCCCGGCGCGCCATCGTTCCATCGCGGCGGCCATGGGCTGGGCCTTCGGCCTGCTGACACTGGCCGAACGCCATGCCCTGCGCGTGCTGTCGGCCTTTCCCGTCGATTTCTCGGTCGATGAGGCGCTTCAAGCCCTTGACCGGGCCGATCCGTCAAAAGCCCGTTGCGGTCTGGGCCTGTTGCATGGCAAATCCATGCTGGAGCGCAACGGCGACCGTTTTACGCTGAATCCGCTCGTCCGTGCCTGCGCCCTCAGCCCCGCGACGCCCCCATGATGCGACTGCCCCGCCTGCCCGCTCTGGTCCTGTCGGCCCTGCTGGCCATGAATGTCCAGGCGGCAGCGCCGCTGCGTGTCGCCATCGGGCCGGAACCGGACAGCCTGGACCCGCATCGCGGCACCAGTCTGGGCACGGCGCGGCTGCTGCTGGATCTGTGCGAAGGATTGCTGACCCGCGATGCCGATGGGCGGGCCGTCCTGGGCATGGCGGCCCGCCGGGACGTTTCGGCGGACGGGTTGACCCATGTCTTCCATCTGCGTCCCGACGCCCGCTGGTGGAACGGGGAACCGGTGACGGCGCAGGATTTCGTGCGCGGCTGGCGCCGGGCCGTCGACCGGGCCACCAGTTCCCCCATCGCCGACCTGATGGATGTCCTGGAAAATGCGCGGGAGATCCGGCTGGGCGCGCTGCCGCCGGACCGGCTGGGCGTGCAGGCGGCGGATGCGCAGACCCTGGTCGTGCGGCTGGCCCGCCCCACCTCCGATCTGGACCTTGTCCTGTCCCACCGCATCAGCCTGCCCGTCCACGGCCCCACCTTGCAGACCAGGGGCGCGGACTACGCGGCCCCGGCCAACCTGATGTGCAACGGCCCCTATCGTCTGCTGGAACACCGGTTGCAGGACCGTTACAGCTTGGTCCGCAACCCGTCCTACTATGCTCCCGTCGGTGCGGAGCGGGTCGACATGATGATTGTCGATCAGGCGGAGGCGGAGTTGACGCGGTTCCGCGCCGGCGAACTGGACATCACCAGCACGGTGCCGACACCCATGGTGGAATGGGTCCGCGCCAACATGCCGGCCAATCTGCATATCTATCCCTGGACGGCGCTGGCCTATCTGCTGGCCAACCCGGCCGGGCCATGGCGCGACAATCCGGCCCTTCTGGAAGCGCTGGCCCTGGCGCTGGACCGTGAACAGCTGACCATGAACACGCAGGGCCGCGCCGTGCCCGCCGATCGGCTGGTGCCCCCCGAGCTGTGGCAGTTCCCGGTACCACCGGCCGAAGGGGTACCCGGCGATGCCCGGCGTCAGGCCGCGCGTGACGCCCTTGCCCGCGCCGGCTTTGGCGAGGGCAAGCCGCCGCCGCGCATTGAACTGATGCACGCGTCCACCGATGTTGTCCGCCGGCGCGTGGTCGCCATCGCCGCCCAATGGAAGCAGGTGCTGGGCATCGATACCGATCTGGTGCCGGTAGAAGCCCGACTGGTGACCGCCAATATCAAGCAGGGCACCTACAAAGGGTTCGCGCTGAACACCTGGATTTCCTATTCCCCCTTCTACGCGCTGGCCCCGTTCCTGCCCCCCGATGCCCGGATCAACGCCACCGACAGCCGGGAACAGGAGGCGGAGATCAGGGGGTTGGAGCAGACCGTGCTGGACAGCCATCACGTCGTCCCCATCGCCTTTGCCAGTTCGCTGCACATGGTGGCGCCGCGGGTGACGGGCTGGAAGGACAATGTCTCCGACATCCATCCCGTGCGCCTGCTGGGTATCACCGCCACGCCCTGACCCTTCCTCAATGTCCGTAGATCGCCGACTGTCAGAGTGACAGGCCCAGTTCCACGCCGGCCATGCGGATGGTCCGGGCCGGGCCTGTCGCCGCCAGGAAGCGGCCCGGCTCAAACACGGAAAGGGACGCGGCCAGGGACAGCCCATCCTTTTCCCAGCCCAACACCATCTCCGCCTGGTTGCCGACATGGCGGCCGGCCTGTGGATTGGCGGGGCGCAGCAAGGCGCCCGGCAGGCTGTAGACCCCGTCCCCCCGGCTTTCCCGCCAATAGGCGATGGCCGCCAGTTGCAGGTCGAAGCCGCCGCCCAGATCCAGTTCCAGGCCGGGATGCAGATTGACCATGTTGCGCGGCCCGATGGGCGTCAGTTCCCCGAAATATTTGGCCCGCGGGTAGAGCGGGTTGAAGGTGCCCAGCCGCCCGTCGCCCGGATCATGGTCACCACTGGCGATATTGGCGCGCAGCAGCAGGCGCGGCGACAGCGGCAGGTTCGCCAGGACATAGCCCGTCTCGCTGGCCAGCGACCAGGCCCGGATGTCGGTGCCGGCGAAATGCCCGCGCTGGATCATGGCTTCCCAGTTCCAGGACCAGGCATCGCGCGTGCCGGACAGGCGCATCCCTGCCGTCCGCCGCCTTTCCCGCCCCCTGCCCTGGGCATAGCGGGCATTGTCCTGGCCCGTAAACAGCAGATACAGGTCCATCGCCCCAAAAGCCCCGTTCAGCGTGCCATAGGCACCGGACAGGCGGCGGCCCGGCGCCGGCCCGTCATCGAAATCTCCCTGGCTGGTGGCGATGGGCCGTTCAGCCAGAATGTCGGCCTGCCAGTCAGCACCGGTCAGGGTCAGGCGACCGCCCTGATAGGGCTGCGGGACATTGGCGCCATAGCGGCGGCCGATCAGCCGTTCCGACCCCAGCTTCAGCATCTCCCGCCCGGCCGTGGCCGACAGGGTGACATCCTCCGCCCGCAGCAGATCCGCCCCCACCGTCGCTTCCAGCAGGTCCAGCCCCGTGCGGTCGGGCGGGCCGGGATCGGCGCGCAGGCCATGGACCGTGGCGGCAAGGACCCGCAGGTTGGCCCGCAGCCCGTCCCCCTGATAGCGCAGCCAGGGCATGGCGCGCTGGAACAGATAGGCATCGGCCGGATCGTCGGTCGCATCGGAATGGTCCAGGTCCTCCCAGCGCAGGCGCAGGTCGATGCCCCCCGTCACCCCATCGGCCGGCGCCGCCCCTGCCGACAGGGGGATCAGCACGGCGGTCAGCAGAACAAGCAGACGATAGCTCATAAAGGCGCGATCAGGTGGCGGACGACGGGCGGCTCCGGTCCCAGATGGAAGGCCTTCACGGCTTCCTGGTTCTCCCGGTCGGCATGGGTGACGCGGTCATGCTGGCGCAGATGTTCCAGCCAGCTTTCCAGCACGAAACTTTCCAGCATGCGACCCGGTTCCGCCGCATCCTCATACAGCCCCCAGCTCAACGCCCCGTCGCGGTGGCGGATACGACGCAGGGACTGCATGGCGGCGGTGAAGTCGGCCGTGCGCGCCGGGTCGATGCGGTATTCGACCGTGATCATCACCGGCCCCCGGTCCACCGGTGCCTCCCCCGCCACGACGGGGGCCGGCCAGTGCGACGACGGTGCCAGATTGCCCGCCATGTCGCCGGCGATGCGCCAGCGCAGCGCCAGGCCCAGGGCCAGCACCATGCCGGCTGCCGCCAGCAGCAGCGTCTGCTGGATGCCGACGCGGCCCGCCACCCAGCCCCAGCCCGTGCTGCCCGCCGCCATGGACCCCTGGAAGACCAGCAGATTGATGGCCAGCGCGCGGGCCTTCACCCAGGCCGGGGCCGACATCTGGGCTGCGACATTGAAGCTGGACAGCATGGTGATCCAGGCCATGCCGGCAAAGGTCAGCGCCAGGGCCGCCTGCGCGAAACCATGGGCAAAGGCCATGCCCACACAGACCAGCGCGAACAGCAGGCTGGCCCCGATCGTCAGGCCATTGGGCCCGACATGATGGCGGATGCGCGGCAGCAGCACGGCCCCGCCAATGGCGCCCAGCCCCATGCAGCCCAGCAGCGCCCCATATTCCGCCGCCCCCAGCCCCAGTTCACGCCGCGCAATGATGGGGATGAAGGCCCACAGGGCGGATGCAAACAGAAAGAAACCCGCCGACCGGATCAACACGGTACGCAGCGCCGGTGAATGGCGGACATAGCGCGCACCCGACCGCAGCGCCCCCACGAACCGTTCCGCCGGCAATGTCGGTGCCGCCACCTGACGGCGCCAATGCAGCAGCACTGCGGCCACCCCCAGCACCGACAGGGCGTTCAGGGCGAAGACGGCGGCCGGGCCGGAAGCGGCAATGATGAACCCGCCCAGCGCCGGGCCGATGGCGCGGGAAATGTTGATGCCCAGACTGTTCAGCGCCACGGCCTCGGGCAGCACCTCGCGCGGGACCAGTTCCGGCACGATGGCCTGAAAGGCCGGCGATGACAAAGCGGCCCCGACGGCCAGCGCAAAGGTCAGGGCCAGCAGCAGACCGGGCCCAGTAATCCCCTGGAACGTCGCCACGGCCAGCAGCCCGGCACAGAGCAGCGCCCAGAACTGCGCCCCCAGCAGCAGCCGGCGCCGGTCGATAATATCGGCCAGCGCCCCGCCGGGCAGGGCGAACAGGAACATGGGTAGGGTCGTGGCCGCCTGGACCAGGGCCACCATGATGGGCGCGTCCGACAGGCTGGTCATCAGCCAGCCGGCCCCCGCATCATGCATCCAGGTGCCGATATTGGACACGATGGTGGCGATCCACAGCGCCCGGAACAGGGGCAGGCGCAGGGGGCTTTGGGGCTTTTCCGCCGTCACATCCGCCTCCGCCTGTGGGTCAGCACGGCCGCCAGGACCAGCCCGCCGATCAGGCCCGCATGTTCCAGAAAGGTGTTGCGCTCGTGAAAGCGGGCCATAGGCTCGGCGATGTCCCAGAATGGATGCGCGATCAGCGTCGCCACCGCCGTGAACACGCCCAGCGCCCCCGCCCCCAGCCAGGCAAACCGCCCGGCAATCACCGCCGCCGACCCGCCCAACTGCACGATCAGGGTGGCGATGACGGTCAGCCAGACCGGCTCCAGCCCGAAATGCGCCGCCTCCGCCGCTGCACCCTCCAGGTCCAGCAGCTTGGCAATGCCGCTGGTCCAGAACGGCAGGGTCAGCAGGATGCGCCCGCCCAGGTTCAGGACGGGGCTTTCCAGCAGGGCGGATAGGGGGGCGGGGGTGTCGCGCATGAGCAGGACTTTCATGGCTGTACGCAGCACGATCTTTTCATGCCGCGCTGCTTTGTGCCTCCCCCGCGAAAGCGGGGGTCCAGGGGCCATCAGGAAAGACGCTGGGGATCAGATGGTCAGTGGCCAATCAATGTCGGGCATTTGGCCCCTGGACCCCCGCTTCCGCGGGGGAGGCAGGAAGGAAGACCGCCGACCCATCGGCACTACACCGCCCAGCAGCCACAGCCGAACGCGCCCCAGAACCCGGCCTCGTCCGCCACGGGGGCACGGTTGGCATAGGCAGCAGCGTGATCATGCCCATGCACGGCACAGGAAGCGGCACAGCCGCACAGCGATCCCATCTTCAACAGCTTGCCATCCTTGTCGCGCGCCGGCTGCCAATAGCCGCCAAAGGTGGCAACGGGCGACCAGTCGGGCATGGGCTTGGGCAGGGCCGGGGCCAGGGTGCCGAAATCGCCCGACCCGTGCACCACCTTGCCGCCCAGCAGGGTCAGGACGGACGTGATATGGGCGATCTCGCTTTCCGCGACGCTGAAATAATCGTCCGACAGCACGATCAGGTCGGCCAGCTGCCCCGCCTTGATCTGCCCCTTCTTGCCCTGTTCGTTGGAGAACCAGGTATTGGCCTCCGTCCACAGGCGCAGGGCCGTTTCCCGGTCCAGCCGGTTGGCGGACGGGTACAGGCTGGTGCCGCCCACTGTCTTGCCCGTCACCAGCCAGGACAGCGACACCCAGGGGTTATAGCTGGCGACGCGCGTGGCATCAGTGCCGGCCCCCACAGGGATACCCGATGCCAGCATCTTCGCGATGGGCGGCGTCGCCTCGGCCGCCTTGGCGCCATAGCGTTCGGTGAAATATTCGCCCTGATAGGCCATGCGGTGCTGCACGGCGATGCCGCCGCCCAGAGCGGCAATCCGGTCGATATTGCGCTGATCGATGGTTTCGGCATGATCGAAGAACCAGTGCAGCCCGTCAAAGGGCACGTCGCGGTTCACCTTCTCGAACACGTCCAGGGCGCGGGTGATCGTCTCGTTATAGGTGGCGTGCAGGCGCCAGGGCCAGCGGTTCTCCACCAAGAGCCGCACCACCGGTTCCAGATCGCCTTCCATGTTGGGCGGCATTTCCGGCCGTTCCACGCGGAAATCCTCAAAATCGGCGGCGGAATAGACCAGCATTTCGCCAGCACCATTATGGCGATAGGTATCGTCGCCCTGGCCCGGCTTCACCTGTTTTGACCAGCCGGCGAAATCGGCCAGTTCCTGCTTGGGCTTCTGCGTGAACAGGTTGTAGGAGATGCGCAGCGTCAACTCGCCATCGGCATGCAGCTTCTCGATGATCTGGTAATCGTCGGGATAATTCTGGAAACCGCCGCCGGCATCGATGACGCCGGTAACGCCCAGCCGGTTCATTTCCCGCATGAAATGGCGGGTGGAATTGATCTGGTATTCGGGCGCCAGTTTCGGCCCCTTGGCCAGGGTGGAATAAAGGATGGTGGCGTTGGGCTTGGCCAGCAGCAGGCCCGTCGGCTCCCCATTCCGGTCGCGCACGATCTCCCCGCCCGGCGGGTTGGGCGTGTCGCGCGTATAGCCGACGGCGCGCAGCGCCGCCCGGTTCAGCAGGGCGCGGTCATAAAGATGCAGAATGAAGACGGGCGTATCGGGGGCCGCCGCGTTCAGTTCCTCCAGCGTCGGCAGGCGCTTTTCCACGAACTGATGTTCGGTAAAGCCGCCAACGACGCGCACCCATTGCGGCGGCGGCGTCACCTCCGCCTGGCGCTTCAGCATGGCCATGGCGTCGGCCAGCGTGGGCACCCCGTCCCAGCGCAGTTCCATATTGTAATTCAGGCCACCGCGGATGATGTGCATATGGCTGTCGATCAGGCCGGGGACGACGCGGCGTCCCTTCGCGTCGATCAGCCGCGCATCCGGGGCCGCCGCCGCGCGCACGTCGGCTTCCGTGCCCACGGCCAGGATACGGCCATCGCGGATGGCGACGGCCTGGGCCTGCGGGTTGGCGCGGTCCAGCGTGGTGACCTTGGCATTGGTCAGGATCAGGTCGGTGGCGCCCGGCATGGCAGCTCTCCCAGGGTCGGCAAGGAACGGGGTCATGAACAGGGAAGCGGCCCCCTTCAGGGTGCCGCGGCGGGTCAGGTCGCTCATGTCTTGCGACTTTCATCGCCGGGCAGGCGACCCAGCACATGTTCGACACAGCCCGTGCGCAGATAGGCGGTCACCGCCTCCCCCGCAAAGACGCGCTTGGCCAGCGGCACCACCTGTTCGCCCAGAAGAATGCCCAGCAGCCCGATCAGGGCGATGGCGGGCGGGGCCGGCGACCGCACGTTCAGCAGGCTGTAGATCACCCCGACCAACAGGCCGGCAGCCAGGGACAGCAGATAGGGCTTCATGGTGGCTCCTGTGGTTGGGGGGGGGGGCAAGGTCGCCGCAAAGACCCGCCGGGAACAAGGGATGGCGGATCACATAATAATGCCTCCCCCGCGAAAGCGGGGGTCCAGGGGCCACATGGACCAACGCTTCGGTGCCCTTGGCCCCTGGACCCCCGCTTTCGCGGGGGAGGCAGCACGGGTGCGATGATCTCGAAGCGCGGATGGACGGAGACCTATATGGAATCCTGAAACGACAGTTCCGAAAACGGCGAAATCGCCGCTTTCGGAACCCAGCGTCGTTAATGCCCTTCCGACGCGCCGAACATCGACTTGGCATAGATGATGCCCAGGCCATAGGCGCCGCCGAACTTCTTGGCGATGCCGGTGGTCAGTTCATAGGTCTCTCCACGGGCCCAGTCGCGCTGCAGTTCCAGCATGTACTGCAACGCCGTCATCGGGCGGGCGCCGACCTGGACCATGCGTTCCACGGCGCGTTCATGCGCTTCGGTCGATACGTCGCCGCAGGCATCGGTGATGACATAGACCTCATAACCCTGGGCCAGGGCCGACAGGGTGGGGCCGACGATGCAGACCGACGTCCACAGGCCCGCGAAGACCAGACGGTCCTTGCCGATGCGGTTCACCTCGTCGATGACGGCCGCATCTTCCCAGGTGTTCATCGAGGTGCGGTCCAGCAGCTTCTGCCCCGGGAACGGCGCCGTGATCTCCGTGAACATCGGGCCGGAGAAGCTCTTTTCCGCCACCGTGGTCAGGATGGTGGAAACGCCGAAGCCGGCGGCCGCATGGGCGACCAGGGCGGCATTGTTGCGCAGTTCGACCGCGTCGATCGACTTGGTGGCAAAGGCCATCTGCGACTGGAAATCGATCAGGATCAGCGTGTGATCCTTGGGCGACAGCAGCAGCGGGCCGGGGGTCGGGGTCGCGACGATGGACATGGCAATGGGTTCCTTCTGCCAGGGCACGACCGGGCATTACCAAAACCGTGCCGGCCTGATTTGGGAGGGGGGAAGCGGGGTATGGATGCCGGACAGGACGTTGCCTGCCCGAAAACGATCCTAGTCCGGCGTTTCCGCCTTGGCTTGCCTGGAATAAGGTCTTTTAGAACTTTTAACCCACAAAACCGATAGATCAGGCCGATATGACCAGACCCGCCAGCGCCTGCTGAACGGCGGCAATGAACAGACGCACCTTGGGCGGGACCAGCCGGGCCGTGGGCGTGATGGCCCAGATGGCGATGGGCTCCACCGCCGCATCCGTCAGGTTCAGCGGCACCAGCAGCCCGTCTGCCACGGCGCGGGCTGCGTTCCAATCGGCCATGCAGCCGATGCCCACCCCCGCGACGCAGGCTGTATAAAGCGTTTCGATGGCGTTGGTCGTCACGCGCCCGGCCACATGATGGCGCATCGGCCGGTCATCGACGATCAAATCCCAATAAGGATTGCCAGACAGGACCAGGCAATCATGCCCCTCCATGTCCGCCAGGCTTTGCGGCTGGCCCCTTGCCGCCAGATAGGCGGGGGCGGCGTAGAGGTGCCGGGGACTGTCGGCCAGGCGGCGTGCCACCAGACTGTTATCCAGCGGCTTGCCGATGCGGATGGCCAGATCCACCCCATCGGCCGCGATATCGACGCGATGGTCCGTGATCAGCAGATCCAGCTTCAAGGCCGGATTGGCTGCCAGGAATGCCGGCAGCAAGGGCGCCACCACCTTGCGGGCAAAGGCGCTGGAGGTGGTGACACGCAACAGGCCCGATGCGCCCAGCGCTTCCGGCCGCACGGCGGCGCGGGCCGCATTCTCCCCTTCCAGCATCGCCCGGGCATGGGGCAGGAACGCCTCCCCCGCCGTGGTCAGGGACAAGGCCCGCGTCGTACGATGGACCAGCCGCACACCCAGTTCCGCCTCCAGCGCCGACAGACGACGCGACGCGGCCATGGGCGCCAGACCCAGGCGACGCGCTGCGGCGGCCAGACTGCCGGCCGTCACCGCCGCCACCAGCACTTCCACATCGTCCAGGTCGATCATATCGATTTTCGATAGGCTGCCATATCAACCTTACCGACTATCATCAAAACGCGATCCAATCCATCTTCACGCCCATGTTCCCATGTGGAGTGATGGTGATGGATACCCAATCGGTGGCCGCCGCGACGGCCGACACGGTTCCCCAGGATCGGGGGCTGGACCGGGGCCTGACCTTTTCGATGGCGGCGGCGGCCGGTGTGGCCGTGGCCAGCATCTATTACAACCAGCCCATGCTGGGCCTGATCGGCCAGGATCTGGACAGCCCGCTGACCAGCCTGATCCCGACCGCGACACAGTTGGGCTATGCCGCCGGCCTGTTCCTGCTGGTACCGCTGGCCGATATGGTGGAACGGCGGGGGCTGATCATCGCCACCTTCACCCTGCTGGCCGTCGCCATGGCGGCCGCCGCCGTGGCCCCCACGGCCGGGGCCTTGCTGGCGGCGTCGCTGCTGATCGGGCTGTTCAGCACGGTGGCGCAGCAGGTGGTGCCGTTCGCCGCCCATCTGGCCCCGCCGGCCCGGCGCGGTGCCGTGGTCGGCACCGTCATGTCAGGCCTGTTGGCGGGCATCCTGCTCAGCCGCACGGTGGCGGGGTTCGTTGCCAGCCATGGCGGCTGGCGCGCCATGTTCTGGCTGGCCGTGCCCGTGGTGATGGCGATGGCCGGCTGGATGGCGCTGCGCCTGCCGCGGCATCGGGCGGATGCGGGTCTGCGCTACACCCATGCGCTGCGCTCTCTGGCCCATCTGTGGCGGGAATTCCCGACCCTGCGCGTGGCGGCCTTCACCCAGGCCCTGCTGTTCGCTGCCTTCAGCGCCTTCTGGACCATCCTGGCCCTGCGCCTGCAACAGCCCGATCTGGGCCTGGGCGCCGATGCGGCGGGATTGTTCGGGGTGCTGGGCGTGGTCGGCATCTTCGCCGCCCCCCTGTCCGGCCGCATCGCCGACAAGCATGGCCCGCAGGTGATGGTGCGCATCGGTGCGGCGCTGACCCTGCTGTCCTGGCTGGTCTTCGGCCTGTGGCACAGCGTGGCCGGGCTGGTGGTGGGCGTCGTCATCCTGGATCTGGCCGTACAGGCGGCGCTGATTTCCAACCAGCATATCGTCTATGCCCTGCGTCCCCAGGCCCGCGCCCGGCTGAACACCCTGTTCATGGGCAGCATGTTCCTGGGCGGGGCCGCCGGTTCGGCCGGCGCCATGCAGATCTGGCAGGCCGGCGGCGGCTGGGCCGGGGTCAGCCTGCTGGCGGGGTTGCTGTCGGCACTGGCCCTGCTGGTGCAGGTGCGGCGTCGGGCCTGATCACAGCGCCAGCGACCCGCGCAGGGGCAGGGCCGTGGTGTATTTCAGTTCCTTCAGGGTCACCGTGGACTGCACATCCACCACGCCCGGTAGCTTCAAGACCACATTGAAGATGAAGTCCTGATACCAGGACATGGAAATGGCATCGACCTTGATCATGATGTCCATCTCCCCGAAAATCGTATAGCATTCAAGGATCTGCGGGGTCAGTTCGATGGTGCGGATGAACTGGGCCCGCTGTTCCTCCGTCAGGGTCGACATCTTGATCACCGCGAAGATGATCATGCTGGGCCCCAGCTTCTCCCGGTTCAGCAGGGCCACCTGCCCGCGGATAAAGCCTTCCTCCTTCAGCCGCTGCAGGCGGCGCCAGCAAGGCGATTGCGACAGGCCGACCTTGTCCGCCAGTTCACCCGTGGACAGTGACGCGTCCTTTTGCAACTGCTCCAGAATGCGGATATCCGCCGCCGACAATTCTTCCGACATTGCATCCCCCCTGCTGTGCAGGAACGATAATCGCCGGCTTCACGGAACAGCAACAGGATGTTGATCGGGGCAATGCAGATTGGGGGAATTTTTATGCTGTCTGCTGCCGATCCGGGGATAAGGGAACCTGATCGGCACTGCGCCCCACATAACGGTCGGGCCGATGGTTCATGGCGATGATCATGTTGGCAATGACAGCGCCCAGCACCGACAGGGCCAGATGGTCGATGGGCAGCACGAAGCAGGCGGCCAGCAGGATCATCCCGTCCCAGGCCAGCTGCACATAGCCCGCCTGGATACCGACATGTTCCTGGATATAAAGCGCCAGGATATTGACCCCGCCCAGCCCGATGCGATGCCGGAACAGGACCAGCAGCCCCGTCCCGATCAAGGCACCGCCCATCAGCGCCGCGAACAAAGGGTTCAGATTGGCGAACCCGACCCAGTCCGACATCCAGCGCGTCAGGACCGAGACGATACAGACGGCGATGAAGGTGCGCACGGCAAAGGCCACCCCCATGCGCTTCCAGGCCAGGACATAGAAGGGCAGGTTCAGCAGGAAGAACAGTAGCCAGAATCCAGCCCCCGTCACATATTGCAGCAGCAGCGCCAGCCCCGCCATGCTGCCCACCAGCAGCATCGACTGTGCATAGATCACGGTGCCGAAGGACGTCAGCAGCGTGCCCAGTGCCAGGGCGGCAGCATCTTCGTAAAGGCGATGCGGTGACAGGTTGGTCGGTGCCATGAAATCCCCCTCCCCGGCGCGAATGGTCCGCACCGGTGTCCCGTTCCCTCCCATATCCACTTTTTGCCATCCTATCATTGATGCACCGCAATAGGCTGCTGGATATGCCGCCAAAGTGGCAATCAAAAGCGTATCTGTCCCACCTCACCCCCAAACCAGGGCATTTTCCGCCCAGGCACCCCGCTTTACCGGCAGGAATGACATTGCGACAACCGGGGCGCTCCGGCGGCGTCCGCGCATAGCGATTTCCCGAACCGGCATAATCCGGCACAAAACCGCCCGTCCCCCTGGCCTATCCTGCCAGGATCGACCGGTCGATCCGCCAGCACCGGTTATTTGTTCCTGTCAGACGCATTCCCTGAGGATAGATCATGCCCAACCCTACCCCTGAATCCCCCGCCCGCGCGGAACTGCGCAAGGGCATCGATCTCTGGGGTGTCGTGGCATTGGGGCTGGGCTCGGCCGTGGGGGTGGCCATCTTCTCCGCCATGGGGCCGGCGGCGGCGCTGGCAGGGCCGGCCATGCTGCTGTCGGTGCTGGTGGGGGCGCTGCCGGTCTTTCTGATCGCCATTTCCTATGCCTTCCTGGGATCGACCCTGCCGGTGTCCGGCGCCTCCTATGAATGGCCGGCGCGGTTCGTCCATCCCAAGATTGCCTTTGCCATCACCTGGTTGCGGCTGGTCGCCAATATGGGGGCCATGGTGGTGCTGGCCCTGGTGCTGGTGCGCTATGTCTCCATGATCGTGCCCTTGCCAACCAAGCCCACCATGCTGGGCCTGTTCACGCTGGCCCTGCTGGCCAACCTGTTCGGCGTGCATATCGCGGCGCGTGCGCAGAAGGTGCTGATGGCGGCCGTGCTGGTGCTGTTCGCGGTCTTCATCGTCTGGGGGGCGGGGACGGCTGTGGACACGGCCCATCTGGCCCCGTTCGTCCCCCATGGCTGGATGGCCGTGCTGGCCGCCGCCCCCGTCCTGACCGGCCTGTTCGCCGGGATCGAGGCGGCGACAGAGGCCGGGGACGAGGTGGAGAACAGCCGCCGCAACATCCCCCTGGGCATTGCGCTGTCCATCGGATCGGCCACCCTGCTCTATCTGGGCGTGGCCTTCGTGGCGCTGGGGGTGCTGGGCTCGGACGCGCTGGGCGGCAGCGACGCGCCGATCCTGGAAGCGGCACAGCGTTTCATGGGCCCGGCAGCGGTACCGCTGATCGTGGCGGCGGCCGTGGCGTCCATCGGCAAGTCCCTGAACGGTCTGTTCATGCTGTTCAGCCGCAGCCTGTTCGCCATGGCGCGGGCCGGTGTGCTGCCGGCAGCGCTGGCCCGCGTGCATCCGACCTGGAAGACGCCCTACATGGCCCTGTTCGCCGTCTATGGGCTGGGTTGTGTCGGCCTGCTGCTGCCCATGGAACTGACCTTCCTGTTCCTGGCCGTGAACATCCCCAATCTGGTGAAATACGCCACCATCTGCCTGGCCGCCGCCCGCGTGACCCGCCACCATCCCGACCTTTATGACAGGGCCGGGTTCAAACTGCCAAAGACGCAGCAGGTGGCCGTCGCCGCACTTGGGGCTGTCAGCGCCCTGGTGCTGATCGTGGTGGGGTTCGAGGCCGACTGGCGCCCCTATGCCATGCTGGCCGTGTGGGGCGTGGTGGGGGCCGGGTATTACGTGGCGACGCGGCGGTGAGGGTGGGAGTGGTAGAAGCACGCCTTTCACGAATGGGGCAATCTATTGCAATTTGTAGCTAGCTTGACCCAACTCAATCCGCACCTTTTTCCAATATCCTGCCCAAGGCTCAAGGTCGTCGGTAATGCACGTTCGTTCCACCTTCAGCAGCGCGTTGCGCTGTCCCAGCTTCCAATCGGCGGTGATGCTGACGCTGACCTTCGGGCTTTGAAGCCCCAAAGTCTGCTTAACAATCCTCCCTCCGTCCTCAACGCCGACGCTCCACATGCCCATTCCAACCCGCGGGGATAGCGTGTCAAATGTGGCCTTTAATTTTGTGATGTCATCGTCAGGCAAAGCAATGATCGCTGTGGCCAGGGTCCGCGCCCGTTTGGGATTGCTGCAATCCGAAGTATAGGCAGCAGCTTGTGTGACGCACAGCGCGAGAATGGCGGCACCCACCATCATACGAACAGACATGGCCTTGCGGCTGGGTATCACGCGGCTCACGGCCGCAAGATTTGCGTTCGCCATTGAAGCCTTCCCTATCGCCGAAATTTCTGTGGCGAACAATCGAGCCATTCTTGCTTAACAAACCACGGGGCGTGCCGCGTGTCGATGACTGTCGCGTGCTAACAGACTACCTGTAGCCCCCTTTGCCAGGGTGACATTGGCAAAGCCCACACGCCTTTCCCCCCCTAAAACCCCACCCCATATTCCCCCGCATGGTCATGCCGGCCCGCACGCCCTTCCTCCGCCTTGCGCACGGGCGCGTCGGGCAGGGTCACCGTCGGCGGGGCGGCAAAAGGCTTGATGCCGACCGCATCCAGGATTTCAGCCGGGTAATAGACGGTCCCATCCTTCACCACCATGCGAATGCGCCGGATGGCCCCCAACTCGGCCAGCGGGTCACCGTCGATCAGCAGGAAATCGGCCAGCTTGCCCTTGGCGATGCTGCCCAGTTGCTGGTCGCGCTTCAGATATTGTTCCGGCCCCAGCGTGCCCAGGCGCAGCACATCGGCCACCGGAATGCCGGCCTTGGCATACAACTCCAGTTCCCGGTGCAGGGACAGGCCCGTATGGTCGTCCGTGCCCGGCAGCAGCCGGATACCCTTGTCATGGAACAGCTTCAGCAGCTCCAGCACCTTGGCATAGCCGGCGCGGTAGGCGGCGTCATCGTCCGGCCCCTTGATCGGGGCGATGGCATTCATGCGCCGGCGCTGCAACCCGATGGGCAGATGGTCAATATAGTCAGCCACGCAGGGGCAAGCCACACCATTGCGGCTCAACATCAGCAGTTCCAGGGTCACGGCCGTGGGGTCGTGGGCGATGTTGCCTTCCAGCATGGCCTTCAGCGTCTTCTGCACCGCCGGCCCGTTCAGGTCCAGCCCGCCCGTGCGCGTCATGGCCGTCAGGCGCAGCGGCGTGCGCGTATCCTCCTCGGGCGTCAGCACCCAGCCCAGCATGACCTGATTGATATGGGTGACCTCGTCATAGCCGGCGGCGATCATGGCGTCGGCATTGGTGAAGGCGGGGATATGGCCTGTCACGCCCAGGCCCAACCGGTGCGCCTCCGCCGCCAATGCAGGCACCCAGGCCGGGTTCATGGAGTTGTAGATCTTGATCTGGGTATAGCCGCGCGCCGCGTACCAGCGCACAGCCTCCAGCCCCGCCGCCTCGCTGTCGACGACAAAGCCGTTGCGGGCGGAAAAGGGGCTGCGCCCTTCGATGAAGCCGTTGCGCACAATGCGCGGGCCCGCCACCTGCCCTTCCTCGATCTGCCGCGTCAGGGTCAGCAGCACATCATTACTGTTGCCCATATCGCGCACGGTCGTCACCCCGGCCGCGATATAGAGCAGGGCCGATTGCAGACTGACATGGGCATGCATGTCATGCAGCCCCGGCAGCAGGGTACCGCCCGCCCCATCGACCAGCACCTCCCCCGGCGTGGCCGGGCTGTCCAGCGGCTCCACCGCACTGATCCTGTTGCCAAAGGTGACGACGGAGACGGGAGCGGACAGGGTGCCCGTCTCCGGCTGGAAGACACGGACATTGCGGATGCGCACGGGCTGGTCGAAACGGTGGGCCAGACGGCGCTGCAAATCGACATAACGGTCGGCCTCGATCCGTTCGGCGGCATGGCGCAGGGTGTCGGCCGCCGCCTCCTGCCCCTCGCGCACCACCACCTCATCGGCGGAGATCTGTGCAAACAGGCTGCCATCACGGTCCAGCAGCACGATGGCCGGTTCCAGATCAATGCCCTTGATCAGATAGGCATCATAGCTTTTCGCACCCTTGCCTTCCCCCGCCTGCACCTTGCCGACGGGTTCCAGCTGCAATTCCCCCGCCGGCAGGGCCGGCAGCCGCCGGTCCTTGTCCTTCAGCAAGACCCGGGCATAGGCGCCCAGCGCCCAGGGGCTGGCATATTGCCCGACATAGACACGGCCGGCGGCGGGGCCGGTGCCGC
Organism: Hydrogenophaga intermedia; assembly: GCA_943371025.1. GTDB lineage: Bacteria > Pseudomonadota > Alphaproteobacteria > Azospirillales > Azospirillaceae > Niveispirillum. The sequence continues at coordinate 448,173 of CALRTC020000001.1, read as the reverse complement.
TGCCCATGCTGTCGGTCCAGGCCGCACCCCCGCCCGTCACCGCGAACCGTTCCGACACGGCGCTACCGAACAGCGATGATCCATCCAGCGTCCAATGCATGGGCAGGCCCGTGGCCCGGTCCAGCAGCAGCTTTTCGGCCATGGTCGGGCCACGGCCGTTATTCTTGACGTCATAGCGGATCTCAACGCGGTCACCCTCGACCTGCGCCTCCACGAACCCGACCTTCTCCCCACCGGCGATGACACTCAGGCGCTCGGTCTTGGCCAGGGCCAGGGGAGCGAACAGCAGGCCGGCGATCATGGTGCCAGCCAACAGGCCGCAGCGCAGGGGGGACGCGATCATGATGTCCGCAGGCTCCGATATAGATATTTGACGGCGGCCAGATCCTGAACGGAATGGCCCAGCGATTTGTAAAGGGTGATGTCGTCCGTGCCCCGGCGGCCGGGCACTTGGCCCAGCAGCACTTCCCCGATCTCCGCCACGATATGGTCGTCATCCACCAGGCCTGCCTGTTTGGCCGCCAGGAATTCCGCCCCGGCCAGCAGGACATTGGCCCGGCTGTCGGCGATATAGCGGCTGCGGCGGACCAGGTCGCCATCCACCTCCACCGGGCCGGGCACGCTGGACCCGACCAGATTGACATGCACCCCCGGCCGCAGCCAGTTACCGAACAGCACGGGCTGGCTGGCACCGGTCAGGGTGCAGATGACATCGGCCGCCGCCACGGCGGCCGGCAGATCCTCGACCGCCGTCACGGGATATCCCTGGGCGGCGGCCTGCGCTGCCACCGCCTCCGCCTTGGCCGCATCCCGGCCCCAGACCAGCACCCGCTGGAACGGCCGCACCAGGCTCAGCGCCTTCAGGTGCGACCAGACCTGCCCACCCGTGCCCAACAGCAGCAGGGTCCGGGCGTCGGGCCGTGCCAGGGTATCGGTGGCCACGGCCGTGGCGGCAGCGGTGCGGATATGGGTGACGGCTTCCGCATCGGCGACGCAGACGGGCCGCCCGTCCACGGGATCAAACAGGATGACCAGACCGCGATGCCGGCGCACGCCCGGCCGGTCCGGTTCGGGAAAGACGCTGATCAGCTTGGCGCCAAACAGGTCGTCATCACCCAGCGCACCCGCCATCTGCCCGAACAGCCTTCCCCGCCCCATATCGATGATGGCGCGGGGAAGCTGCTTGGTGGTGCCGGCCGACAGGGCCGCCATGGCCTCACGGATGGCCTGGATACAGCCGGGATAATCCAGCCCCGCCGCCACGGCGGGACCATCCAGGGTGACCAGTCCATCCATGGCCATAGCGATACCTGCCTTTACCAGAGGGTGACCTTCGCGCCGAAGAAGAAGCTGCGGCCAATAATGTCGTACTGCCCCTGATAACCCAGCGGGTACGACGGTTCACGATCAAAGACGTTGGTGACGCCGGCGCGCACCGTCACCGTCTCATTGATGGCGTAGCTGCCCGTCAGGTCATGGCGGAAATAGTCACCGACACCCAGGATGTCGCGATCTTCCTGCGTGTAGGTGACATTGTACTTGGCCGCACTCAGGTAATTGGTCGTCCAGGCCAGGTTCAGGCTGTCATTGCTGTACCCGACCGTGAAGCGGCCACGCCATTTCGGGTTGCCATATTCGCCATTGCTGCTGTCCAGGTCATAGCCCAAACCGGAAACGGAGGTTTCCAGCTTGTTGGTATACTGGACCATGGCGTTCAGGCTGATATCGCCCGGAACGGCAGTGACGCCCACATCGTCCAGCGCGAAATGGTAATCACCCGTCAGGGTCAGCGCCTCGAAATTGGTGAAGCCGGCATTCACATAGCCCAGGCGCGCATCGATCACCTGCCCCGCACTGTCACGGGTGAAGCGCGAACAGATGGCCGCATCCGGGTTCGGGCTGTCATAGCAGGTGGAGAAGATGGCCGACAGATCGAAGGTCGTGATGGCGTCCTTGATCTTGATATCCACCCAGTCGGCCGTCAGGGTCAGGTTGGGCACGAAGTCCGGGGTGATGACGGTACCCACGGTCCAGCTATCGGCCACTTCCGGCTTCAGCCCCGCATTGCCGCCATTGGTAACGGCGCGCGGCACATTGCTGATCAACGACGTGAAACTGTCACCCGCCTTCAGCCCCAACTGGGTGTAAAGCGCCTGACAATTGGCCGCGCGCACCTTCGGATTGTTGCCGCCATTCACATAGCGGCTGTCGCACGGGTCCTGGCCCGATGCGGAGATGCTGGATTGCGGCAGATACAGTTCCAGCACCGATGGCGAGCGGAAGGTGCGGCTGTTGGACCCGCGGAACATCAGGTCCGACGTGACCTGCCAGCGTTCGCCGATGCTCCAGGCCTTGTTGGACCCGGACAGCGAATGGTCGACATAGCGCAGTGAGCCCTCGACCTCGAAGCTGCGGACCAGCGGGATGTCCATGTCGCGGCTGACCAGCGGCAGCAGCGCCTCGCCATAAAGCTCGTCCGTATCATACGAACCCTTGGCCGGAATGACGGCCACGTCACGGCCCACGCCCAGACGGGAGGCGTCATTGGGATCGAACTTCGACTTCTCGTACCGGTGTTCATAGCCCAGGGCCACGCGCAGGTCGCCGCCCGGCAGGGTCAGGATGCCGCCGCCGACATTCAGCGTGCCGACCGCCTGATCCAGATCGTAATCCTGGCGGAATTCAGTATTCACATAATCACGCGCTGCCTGGCTGGGCGCGCCATAACCGAACAGGTTCAACGGCTTGCAGGTGCTGATATCGGCATTGGCGGAACCGGGATTGTCGCGCGTGACACGGCAGACCACATTGCCGGCACTGTCCTTCACGGCATCGACCGCATAGGTGAAGCGGGTCTGGTTCACCTTCACCGCACTGTAATAGCCGCCCGTGTGACCATAGACGCCGCTGGCGTTCCAGAAGAATTCCTTCTCGCCGACATCAAAGGTGCCATCCAGGCCCAGAACAGCGCGCTGGGTGTTGGACTTGGCGACGATCTTGGCGTCGTCGGGCAGCACATCGTCCAGCGCACGCGACAGGTAGAAGCTGGTTCGGTTCTGCGCCGCCAGCACCTGACGCGCCTGATCGGACAGGAAGCCGTTTTCCGTGGTGATGCGCAGGGCGGCCGACGACCCGCTTTGCAGCGTCGTGTTGAACTCCCCCTGATTGGCGGGTTCAGAGGCATCGACCCACGAAGCCGACCCTTCGAAGCTCAGCTTCACCCGGTCGGTCAGGTCATAATGGCCGTTCAGATAGGCGACATCGCGCTGCACGGGCGACACCAGCGCCGTGACCTGTGCCAGGCTGTATCCATCGCCGCCCGACGCATAGGCATAGGTGTAATAGGTGCCGACATTATAGGGCACGATATTGCCATTGGCGTCGAACTGGGCGCGCACGCGCTTGGTCGGGTCGGCCGGGTTGGGCACGGTCAAGGCCAGGGCCGGCACCGGCGCCGGGGCCGTGAACAGCACGCCGTTGCGGTTGAATTCCGACAAACGATGGTCATTGATGGTGATGGCGGCGGGAATACCGTCCGTGGTCGTCTTGTTGGCGGCATTGCCCGGCGTCGCCGTGGCCCGCGCCGTGGCCGGCCGATCGGTGGCCAGCAGGCCGCGTTCCTTCGACCGTTCATAGGAGAAGGTGATGTTGCCGCGATCGCTGTCGAAATTGCTGCCGACCAGGGCGGATACGCGATAGGTCTGATGGTCGCCGCGGTCGCTGACGCCACCCTGCGTGTCGATCTCCGCCCCTTCGAAATTGTCCTTCAGGATCAGATTGACCACGCCAGCAATGGCGTCAGAGCCATAGACGGAGGCACCCGTGGCCTGCACCGTCTCCACCCGCTTGATCAGGGCGGCGGGGATATTATTCAGGTCGACCTGGTTGCCGGGATTGGCGCCATTGGTGGACAGCGGGTTGGACGACACATAGCGCCGGCCATTGACCAGGGTCAGCGTGCGCTGGGAACCCAGGTTGAACATATTGATATAATTGCGGCCGACGCTGTTGGACTTCTGGTCGCCGCGACCCGTGTCCGACAGGCCCACCGACGGCAGTTCATTGATGGCATCCGCCGCCGTCTGAAAGCCGCGCTGGTCGATCACCGACCCGTCCAGCGCCTGCACGGGCTGGCTGGTGGTCAGTTCCGGGCGCGCGATGCGTGAGCCGGTGACCACGATCTCCTCCAGCTGCTGGGTCTGCGCCTGCGCGGCGACCGCCCCCAGGGCCAGCGTGGAAATACCCGTCAGCAGGGCCAGCCTGATCTTCATGTTCATGTCCAAAGTCCCCCTTCGAAGCTCCGTGCGGTCGTTCCCTTGTGGCGTGGGAACGGTTCTGCGTTGTTTCCAGGCTGGCACGGGTCAACGGGAATAGACGTGTCCGTTTATCGCGCCAACCCGGTATGGTTGGATTGGTTTCGGCCGTCATCCGGGCCGTGACGGCATAGATTATGCGCGGGCTGGCGCGCGCGCCTCAGACCGTTCCCCCCGCAGCAGGGCGTGCAGCCGGCCCAGCCCCCGATCCAGCGTCGCGGCATCGCCGCCGAACCCGATGCGCAGATGCCGTCCGTCGCCGAAAAGCTCCCCCGGCACGGGCAGCACGCCCGCCGCCTGCCACAGCCTGTCGGCCACGGCACGCCCCGACAGGGGGACGGTCAGGCGCGGGAAATAAATGCAGCCCCGGGCCGGCACCGCGCCCTCGATCAGCCCGTCCTGGCGCATGGCCTCCACATGCGACAGCAGGACGGGGCGGGTCCGGCACAGAATGGCCTGCCAATGCGCATCAAAGGCGGCACTGCTGGACAGCACCTCCGCCGCGACGGCATGGGCCAGCTTCGATACACCCAGATCACGATGGGTATGGTGCGTGCGCAACCGCGCGATCAGCCCTTCATCCCCCGCCACCCAGCCGCATTTCAGGCTGAACAGCCCATACAGCTTGGTCAGGCTGTTGACCGTGACGATGTGCGGGGCCAGCGTGGCGGCACAGGCGCCGGGATCGGCGAAGCCGCGATAGACCTCGTCCACGATCACCATGGCCCCATATCGGCCGGCCATGTCCGCCATCTGCCGCATGCGGTCGTCGGACAGCGGCTGGCCCGACGGGTTGTGCAGGTTGGTCAGCAACAGCAGGCGGGCACCCGCCTTGAACCCGGCCTCGATCTGGTCCAGGTCGACATCATAGTCGGGATGGCGGCGGTCGATGAAATCGACCACGCCGCCCGCCTTGCGCACCAGCAGCGGCAGGATGTCGAAGCAGGGCCGTTCCACCAGCACCCTCGCCCCCGGCAGCACCAGCATGTCCAGCAGCAGATCCAGCCCGCTGATGGCGCCCGTCGTCGTCATCACCATGCCGTCGCGCAGGCCATAGCGGGCGGCGATGGCGGCAATCAGTTGCGGATTGCCGGACCCGAATACGCTGACAAACCGGTCGCGCAGCCGCCCGTCCAGCCCGTCCTTCAGCACGGCCGACAGCAGACCCGTCGGTTCCGCGATGGTGCTGTCGAACAGGGCCACGGCGTCCGGCCGGCTGCGCAGGCGCCGGGCCGCGTCGATGGACCAGTCCGTATATGTCTGCCCGTCGGACGATCCCGCGGCGCATCCCTTGGCGAAAACCAACCTTTTCCCCTCCGGTTCGGCGGATAGATCCGCCACCTGACTTCTCGATTGACGACAAGCCTAGGGGAAGGAAGGTGATTAATTTTGCCTCAGTTTCAGGCGCGGACGGCACGCCGCGCCCGGAAATTACCCGCAAAGGCGGGATCGGCGGCATGATCCTGTCGGGGGCGGGAAGCGAAATTTATGCTGGTTCAGCCCTCCGACAGGTTGGAATTTTCCGCAAACCCCTGCGCCCACGGATTGCAGATACCGCCCCCGATGCCGGACCATGACCAAGGTCCGATGCCTTCACGACAAGGGATGTCCCCATGCGCGCTTTGCTGCTCACCACCGCCCTGGCCGGCGCCCTGTTCGCTGGCACGGTACCGGCACTTGCCGATGACCTGTCACTGGTGATGAAGCCGGGCGCCATCGATGCGGGCGGTCTGGTGCCCTATGTCGATGTGGAGATGACCATCACCGGGCCGGGCGCCGCCGCCGGCAGCCCCCTGCTGCGCCTGCCCATCGTGGCCAGCAATGTCGTGACCGTGGCCAACGATTTGCGCGACCTGACCGTCAGCGACGCCCAGGGTCCGGTCCCCGTCAGCAGCAGTGACGAGGCGGAAAAGGGCCTGACCGCGCACCGCATCTGGACCGCCGGCCGGGCCATCACCGGGCCGTTGACCGTGCGCTATCGCGCGCCCATCACCAATGCGCCGCTGCTGCGCGGGGCCGCCCCGCCCTTCAACCTGCGCAGCGAGGCCGGGGGATTTTCAGCGGCCGGCAACAGCTTCCTGATCCTGCCGGCCGATGGCGACCATGCTTATGACGTCACCTTGCGCTGGGATCTGTCGGCCCTGCCGCGCGGGGCCGCCGGCCTGTCCAGCCTGGGCATGGGCGATGCGCAGGCGCTGAAGATGCCGGCCGACCGGCTGGCCGATGCCTATTACATGGCGGGCATGGTGGGATATTACGGCCGTTCCGACGGCTATTTCGGCGGCTGGCAGGGCAAGCCGCCCTTTAATGCGGCCGACATGCTGGCCTGGGGCGATCAGTTGCACGGCTTCTACTCCCGCTTCTTCGGCGACAGCACGCCCGGCGCCTATGGTGTGTTCATGCGGCCCAACCCGGTCAATCCCGGTGGCGGCGTTGAACTGAACAATTCCTTCGCCCTGACCTTCGACGACAAGACCGATACCGACGATCTGAAACTGACCCTGGCGCATGAGATGCTGCACACCTGGGTCAATTCCCTGGACGAGCCATCGGGACTGCTCTCCTCCTGGTTCGGGGAGGGGCTGGCTGTCTATTACCAGCGCATCCTGCCCCTGCGCGCCGGCATGATTACCCCGGACGAATTCCTGGCCGACCTGAACACTCATGCCGGGCGCTATTACACCAATGCCCTGGCCGGCACGCCCAATGACGATATCCCCAAGCTGTTCTGGGCCGACACGCGCGTGCGGGTGCTGCCCTATGACCGGGCCTCGCTCTATTTCGCCCATGTCGACCACCAGACCCGCAGGGCAAGCAAGGGCAAGCGCTCGCTGGACGATCTGGTGAAAGTGCTGCTGGCCCGACGTAAGGCAGGGCGGAAGCTGGCCCAGGCCGATTGGGAAGCCCTGGTCGCCAAGGAACTGGGGGACCAGGGGCGCATCGATTTTCAGGCCATGATGCACGGTGCGCTGGTCCTGCCTGCATCCGATGCGTTCGGGCCGCAATTCCAGCGCACGACCAAGCGTCTGCGCCGGTACGAGCTGGGGTTCGAGCCGGCTTCCCTGACCCGTTCGCCCCGCCTTGTCACCGGCCTGATCCCCGGTTCGGCGGCGGACAAGGCCGGCCTGCGCGACGGGGACGAGATCATGAAGCCCGTGGGCCAGGACGGGTTGCAGGGGCGCCAGGATGGCTGGCTGGTCCTGGATGTGAAGCGCGGTGACGACCGCATGGAAATCCGTTACCAGCCACGCGGCGAAACGGTCGACGCCTGGCAATGGGAACGCGCACCCGGCCGCTGATCACGCCCCCCGTGACGCCAAGATGGAATTCGACATCAAGGCGTTACAAAAGGGGCTGTGCAGGTGCGACAAAATGGGTCACCATACCTTACGCGACCGGCCCGGCAAGAGGCGTGGCGCAGCCCTGTCCAACACAGGTGGGAGGTGACCATGGTAGCTTTGCGTGATGGGGAGAGCCTGCTGCCTCTCCCTTCCGATTATGTGCCCGTGCCGACGTCGCGCCGGCTGAACAACAATGATTTGCAGGCGGCCCTGGCCGCCGGCTGGGATGATTTCCGCTGCGAGCCGGCCTATGGCGTGCTGTTCGGTGGCATCTACGCCCTGCTGGGCCTGGGTGGTGCCATCGCCGTCGGCTCGCTGGGCTGGCAGCACCTGCTGTTCCCGGCCATGACCGGATTTCTGCTGTTCGGCCCGTTCGCGGCGCTGGGTCTTTATGAGATCAGCCGACGGCGCCAGCGCGGCCGGCCGGTGGAAGCGCCGAAAGTGTTCTTCGCCTTCCGGCGCCACGGCGGAAGCCAGATCGGATTGCTGGGGGTGTTCCTGCTGTTCGCCACGATGGTGTGGCTGCGGATCGCCACCCTGATCTACGCGCTTTATTTCGGGGCGGTGTCGATGGACGTCGCGACCTTGTGGGCCACTGTCACGGGAAGCATCTACGGGCTGCAATTCGCGGCCACAGGCATCGTGGCCGGCGGCATCATCGCCACGACCATCTTTGCCGTTTCGGTCTTCGCCGTACCGATGCTGCTGGACCGCGACATTGATGTCGTGACGGCCATGATCGCCAGCTTCCGCGCCGTGACCACCAATCCACAGATGATGCTGGCCTGGGCCGCCATGGTGGCGGTGGTGATCGGCGCCAGTGTGCTGGGCGGCTTGCTGGGTCTGGTCGTGACCTTGCCCTGGTTGGGGCATTCCACTTGGCACCTGTATGTGCGTGCCTTTGGGGAGATCAAGGCGGATTAAGGGCTGCCGCCGGTCGCATCGGCGATAAGGATAGCAGGGGCGGGCGCCATGATGCACCCGCCCTTTTTTTGTGCCCGGACAGCCCGCCCGACAGCGGGTCATACCTGCCGCCAGCCGGCCGCCTGGACAGGGTACACAAAGGGGGCGCCGGCGCCCAATCCGCATCGTCAGCCGTGCCGAGCAGCATCCGTATGTCTTTGTTTTTCAAGAAGAAGTCAGTGCAGAAGAGCTCACCCCTTGAGTTCGGGGAATTATAAAATCAAATTAATTGACAAAAGATTAGCTGTTTCTTAACCTCATGTTTGTGGGGCCCATCACCATTCCCGCTCGTCTGGGCGCACTGGTTAGACCCCATTTAATAAAGCAAATTAAAAAAATACTGAGTGGGAGTGAACAATCATGAAGGCAGACATCAGACATCCCTTCATTCCATCCCGCACCAGGATGGAATATGGCGAAATCCCGTCCGTGAACAGCCGCCGCGCTGACCACGAAGGCTCCGCACCGCAGGCGCATCACCGCTTATGCGCAGCGCGACGACAAAGCCCCGACTAATCCGGCACCGTCGTCAGCACCCACGGCGATGATCCCTCTTCACGGCCGATTGGCATCTTAGCGTGTGATTGCACCCATTCGCACCCGGATGTTCATGATCGCGTTCCCGTGCCGTCCGCCCGACTGACCGCGGGCTTGAGGAACATCGTCACAACAAGGGCGCTGCCAGCCATAGCCACCGTCTCTCGCCCCCGTTCCGGGAAGGTCGCCGCGTGTCCGCATCGGACGCGCGGCGGACGAACGGGAATCAAGAAAGCCACCAAACAAAGGGCCTCGCAAAGATCATGAGCCTCAGCAAACTCAAAGTATTAGCGCTACTTTCGGCTTCGGGTCTGGCATTGACGGTCACAGCCGCCGCTCAGGCGCAGCAGACTGACAGCGCTGGCACACTGGAAGAAATCATCGTCGTCGGCCAGCGCAAGGCCCTGAACAACGCGCAGGAAACCAAGCGCAACGCGGAGGAGATTGTCGATTCGATCTCCGCCGTGGATATCGGCGCCCTGCCCGACCGTTCGGTGACGGAAGCCTTGCAGCGCGTACCAGGCGTCAGCATCGGCCGCACCAACGAGGTGCGCGACATCGACCGTCTGAATGTCGAAGGCTCCGGCGTGCAGATCCGCGGCCTGACCTGGGTGCGCTCGGAAATCAACGGCCGCGACAGCTTCGGCGCCAAGAATGGCCGCGCGCTGGGCTGGGAAGATGTGACGCCCGAGCTGGCCGCTGGGGTGGACGTACACAAGAACCCGTCGGCCGACATCGTGGAAGGTGGTCTGGGCGGCACCGTCAATCTGCGCACCTGGATGCCCTTCGACACGGCCGGTGAGAAGATGGCGGCTTCGCTGGACGCCACCTATGGCGACCTGCGCAAGAAGTGGACGCCGTCCGCGTCGGGCCTTTACTCGAACCGCTTTGATACCGGTATCGGCGAGATCGGCTTCCTGATCGACATCGCGCATTCCGAACTGAACAGCCGCCTGAATGCCATCGAGGTCGATCCTTACAACGTCCATTCGGCGACCACCAAGTCGTCCTATGACGGCGGCGCCTCGCTGAATTTCAACGGCAACAACAAGATCACGGGCCAGCCCAAGGATGTGGTGATGGTGCCGACGGGCGCCCAGTGGCGCCTGCAGGACCGTGACAAGACCCGCGACGGCGTCTACAGCGCGATCCAGTGGAAGCCCAGCGAAACCACCGAGATCTATTCGACCTTCTTCCTGTCAAAGTCGAAGCTGATCAACCAGGATCATTTCGCCCAGACCTCGGCCTGCTGCTCGGCCACCAACAACCAGAACTTCTCCAACCAGCCCGCGTCGGGCACCAATTTCACCTATGACAGCGATGGCAACTTCCTGACCGGCACCATCGTTGATGGCGGTGGCGGCGGCAATGGCGTTGCCAACAGCTTCCTGATGAACCTGGGCACCCGCTATGGCTGGGACAAGGCGCAGACCTGGGACAGTTCCACGGGCGTGAAGTGGGAAGGCGACCGCTGGTCGGTGAAGGCCGATTTCCAGCGGATCGAGGCCAAGCGCGACGTCTATGACATGACCGTCTACAACACGGTCACCATGCCGGGCGGTATCGGTCTGGATCTGACGGGCAGCGTGCCGAAGATCACGGCCAGCAACCTGACCCAGACGCCCAGCGCCTTCAATCTCTATGCCGCGATGGACCATAACGAGATCGACCGCGCCAACCAGAACACGGGCAAGATCGACGTCGCCTATGATGTCGATGGCGATTTCCTGAAGTCGCTGAAGTTCGGCGGCCGCATGACCGACCGTCACTCGGTGCAGAAGGATGGCGGCTATAACTGGGCCCTGATCACCGCCCCCTGGGCTTTCTCCCAGTCAGCGACGGTCGACAAGTTCCCGCAGTATCAGGAAACTGTCAGCTTCGATAACTTCTTCCGGGGCAGCAGCACGCCGCCGTCCCTGCTGATGCCGTCGATGGAATTGGCGAAGACCAATTCCCTGCTGTCAGCACATATCCAGAACCTGCTCTACACCCCCAACCTGGGCAAGGGCCTGTCGGCGCCGACCTCGAACGATTACGGCTATTACTGCTCCACCTGCGGTAACGGCACGATCCCGTCCTGGGCGGCCAATGGCGGCAAGTACAGCCCGTTCCCGGTCGGCAGCCTGGCCTCCTACCTGCCCATCTGGGCCGGTGCGCCGGTGGATGCCAACAACAAGCCGCTGAATCCCAGCCAGCCGGTCGGGTCCAACATCAATTTCTGGACGCCCTTCAACGGCAATTACGAATTTGCTCCCACCTCCACCTCCGGCTTCGGCACCAACGACCAGACGGAACGCACCCAGGCCGCCTATGCCACGGCGCGCTTCGGATCGGACACGCTGTTCGGGTCTGATCTGGAATGGGATGGCAATGTCGGGGCGCGTCTGGTCCGCACGGAAAGCATTTCCAAGGGCTTCGCCCACTTCCCGTCCCTGTCGCTGACGGGCGACACCTCCGCCTATTCGGCGGCGGCCCTGGAAGCGACCAAGTTCGCGAACGGCGCCAATACCAAGACACGGTACAAGAACGATTACACCAACTTCCTGCCCAGCCTGAACCTGCGCTTCAAGCCGGATGACGACAAGGCGATCCGCTTTGCCGCCGCCACCTCCATCGTGCGGCCGGACTTCTACCAGCTGCAGCCGTCCTTCACCATGTACGGCACCTACCAGACCCGTCGGGCCACCACGGCCGACAATGTCTTCAACACCTCCACCGGCAAGTCCTATACCCAGGCAGAACTGGACAAGGCGGTCACCGATGGCAGCCCCGTCATGTACAACACGGGCGTAGCCTTCAATTACTTCTCCGGCAACCCCGACCTGAAGCCGATGAAGGCCCATTCGTTCGACCTGTCGTTCGAATGGTATGTGAAGCCGGGTTCGATGTTCGCCTTCGGCATCTTCGACAAGGAAGTGCGTAACTATATCCAGGGTCAGCAGACCTCGCTGCAATTGACCAACAACGGCGTCACCCAGACCGTTGTCGGCACCATCCCGCAGAATTTCGGCAAGGGCCGCATCTACGGTATCGAAGGTCAGGCCACGTACTTCTACGACGAACTGCCGGGTATCCTGTCGGGCCTGGGGACGGACTTCAACTTCACCATCCTGCGAAGCTCTGGCACCCGTAACACCACCAGCAACGTCTTCGACGGTGTGCAGATCGGCGCGTCGAAGCTGAACCTGCCGCTGGAACAGCTGTCCAAATACTCGTTCAACGCGGCCTTGCTCTATGCCAAGTACGGGTTCGATGTGCGCCTGGCCTATAACTGGCGTTCGCGTTACCTGATGTCGGCCTCAGCCTCCAACGTCCAGGCGCCGGCCTATATGGAGGATTATGGCCAGATGGATGCGTCGCTGATCTATTCGGTCACCGACAATATCAAGGTGGGCGTGCAGGCTGCCAACCTGCTGAACACCAAGAACGTCATCTCCATCGATCAGCGTGACAACTGGTATTACGGCACCCAGGGCATTATGAGCGACAGCCTGATCTACAAGCACAATTACACTGTCGCCGATCGCCGCTACACCTTCGTGCTGCGCGCGACCTATTGATGATCCGGTCGGTGGTGGCCTCTACGGCCACCAACGGTCTGTTGTACAATAGCGGCTCCCCGTCCGGTCCGCCGGCCGGGGAGTTTCGTCTTGATGGAGTATCCGGGCTTGGTCGCATCCCCCATCCGGCATCTGGTCATTGTTGGTGGCGGCACCGCTGGCTGGATGGCGGCCGCCTTCCTGTCCAACCTGTTCCCCGCGCACCGGCTGCGTCTGACCCTGGTGGAATCGGCGGAAATCGGGACCGTGGGCGTGGGCGAGGCGACGATTCCGCCTATCCAGTTCTTCAACCGCGCCGTCGGTATCGACGAGGCGGCATTCCTGAAGGCCACCGAAGGCACCTTCAAGCTGGGCATTGAGTTTGTCGATTGGACGCAGCCCGGCCATCGGTACATGCATCCCTTCGGCCAGCCGGGACAGGCGATCCTGGGCGTTTCCTTTCATGCCTGGTGGCTGCGCCTGCGGGCCGCCGGCTACACGGCCCCCCTGTCCGATTTCTGGTTGAGCGAGGTTCTGGCCTATCAGAACCGCTTCGAGGTGCCGACCGGCGACCAACGCAACCCGAAATCCAGCCTGTCCTACGCCTATCATTTCGATGCCGGGCTCTACGCCCAATATCTGCGCACCATCGCCGAACCGCGCGGGGTGGAACGGGTGGAAGCGACCGTGGCCGATGTCGGCATCGACCCACAGGACGGTACGATCAGCCACCTGACCCTGGCCGATGGCCGCCGCATTGAGGGCGACTATTTCATTGACTGCACCGGCTTCCGCGCCCTGCTGATCGGTCAGGCCCTGGGCCGGGACTATGAGGACTGGTCGCATTACCTGCCGGCCAACCGGGCCGTGGCCGTGCCGTCCGCCCGCATGGCCGACCCCATCCCCTATACCCGGGCCACGGCGCGGCCGGCCGGCTGGCAATGGCGCATCAACCTGCGCCACCGCACGGGCAACGGCTATGTCTATGTCAGTGACCATCTGGACGATGCGCAGGCGGCCGACACGCTGCTGGCCAACCTGGATGGGCCGGCCCTGGCCGATCCGCGTTTCCTGCGCTTCACCACGGGCCGGCGGCGACAGTCGCGCTATAAGAATGTGCTGGCCGTGGGGCTCAGTTCCGGGTTCCTGGAACCGCTGGAAAGCACCTCCATCCATTTCATTCAGCACGCGCTGATCAAATTCGCCGCGTCCTTCCCCATGGGCAAGGACGATGCGCTGTCCGCCGCCCTCTATAATCGGATCATGGGGGAGGAACTGGAGCAGGTGCGCGACTTCCTGATCTTCCACTATCACGTCAATGGCCGCGTGGGTGAACCGCTGTGGGACCGGATGCGGCACATGGCAGTGCCCGACAGTCTGACGGAAAAGATGGACCTGTTCCAAACCCGCGGCTTCGCCATTTTCCCCAACCAGACCCTGTTCCAGGAACCGAACTGGATCGCGGTCATGCTGGGCCAGGGGCTGGACCCGCAGGGCTTCGACCCGCTGACAGAAGGGGCCGACCTGGCAGAGGTGCGCAAGGGCTTTGAGGCCACGCGGGAGATCATCGCCCGCACGGCCGCATCGGCCCCGACGCATGAGGATTATTTGAACCGTCTGGTGGCCCAGGCGGGACGGAGGCCGGCATGAGGAACCTGAACCGCATCCTGATCGTGGGCGGCGGCACGGCCGGCTGGATGGCGGCCTGTGCCCTGAACCAGGCCGTCCGCCGCATGGGCACGACGGTGGAACTGGTGGAGTCCGAGGAGATCGGCACCGTCGGTGTGGGCGAGGCCACGGTGCCCACCATCCGCGATTTCAACCGCTCCATCGGCCTGGACGAGGTCGCCTTCATGAAGGCGACCAATGGCAGCTTCAAGCTGGGCATCCAGTTCCAGGACTGGCGCAGCAAGGGCAGCCGCTTCTTCCACGGCTTCGGCGATTACATCGTCAATGCCGGGCCCTTTTCCACCCTCAACCATTGGCTGGTCGCCCGGCACCAGGCGGGGGAAGACGCTGTCGGGTCGTTCGACGATTATCATATGGCGGCCGTCATGGCCGACCGGGGCCGCTTCGCCGCCCCCGACAACGACCCCCGGTCGCCCTATCATTATTTCAGCTATGCCTTCCATTTCGACGCCAGCCTCTACGCCCGCCTGCTGCGCGGCAAGGCGGAAGCGGAGGGGGTGACCCGCCATGAAGGCCGCATCATTGGCGTGGATCGTCATCCAGAAACGGGCTTCATCCGGTCGGTGACGCTGGCCAATGGGCGGGTGCTGGAAGCCGACCTGTTCATCGACTGTTCGGGCTTCATCGCGCTGCTGGCCGACAAAGCCTTGCAGGAACGCTTCATCGATTACAGCCACTGGCTGCCCGTCGATCGCGCCTGGGCCGTGCCCTGCGCCAGTGCCGGGCCATTGCAGCCCTTCACGCGTTCCACAGCGCTGGAGGCCGGGTGGCAATGGCGCATCCCGCTGCAACATCGCACGGGCAACGGCTATGTCTTCTCCAGCGCCCATATCGGGGAGGAGGCGGCGCGGGAACGGCTGCTCTCCAACCTGGACGGGGCGGCCCTGGCCGAACCACGTCTGCTGCGCTTCAAGACCGGCCGTCGGGAAAGGTTCTGGGTGGGCAATTGCGTGGCCATCGGTCTGTCATCGGGCTTTGTCGAGCCGCTGGAATCCACCGCCATCTCCCTGATCCAGGGCGGCATCACGCGGCTGGTCAATCTGCTGCCCGATCTGGATTTCAACCCAGCGCTGGCGGCCGAATATAACCGTATCCAGGCCCTGGAATTCGACCGTATCCGCGACTTCATCATCCTGCATTATTGCCTGACCCAGCGCGATGACAGCGATTTCTGGCGCGAACGCCGCTCTATGCCCCTGCCTGACAGCTTGGCCAGCCGGATCGAGACCTTCCGCGAGACGGGCCATGTCGTGCTGCTGAACGAAGAAACCTTCGTGACGCCCAGCTGGCAGGCCCTGTTCATCGGCCTGGGCGTGATCCCCCGCCGCCTGGACCCGCTGATGGCGGCACAGGACAAGGCGGAATTGCTGGAAACCCTGCGCCTGCGCCGCACCAGTCTGGCCCGCGCGGCAGAACGCCTGCCCACCCACGCGGAATTCATCAACCGGCATTGCCGGGCGGCCGCGTAACCAAATCGAACCGAATGCCACGGTCCCGAAATCGGGGCTGAAAGGAGAGCCATGTCCACGACCCGCCGACAATTCCTGTTGACCGGCGCCGCCCTGGCCGCCGCCCTGCCCGCGCGCGCCGGGGCCCCCGCTTTGCTGCCGGCATCGGCATCCAGCCTGCCGCGCTGGCGCGGCTTCAACCTGCTGGAAAAATACACGTTGAAGAACAACGGCCCCTTCCGGGAATGGGATTTCGATTTCATCGCGGAAAACGGCTTCAACTTCATCCGCCTGCCGATGGATTACCGGATCTGGACAAGGCCGGCGGGCGGCATCGATGAGGCGCCGCTGAAGGAGATTGATCAGGCGCTGGACTGGGCACGGGCGCGCGGCATCCACCTGTGCCTCTGTCTGCACCGTGCCCCCGGCTATTGCATCAATCCGCCCAAGGAACCGCTGGATTTGTGGGCCGACGACGCGGGCGGCGGCGTGGCGCGGCAGGCCTTTGCCGCGCAATGGCGCCTGTTTGCCGCCCGCTATCGTGGCGTGCCGTCCGACGCCCTGTCCTTCGATTTGGTCAATGAACCGGGCGAGGTGACGGGTGCCGCCTATCATCGGGTGGCCAATGCCGCCGTCACCGCCATCCGGGAGGAAGACCCGCAACGTCTGGTCATCGCCGATGGCACGGGCGGCGGGCGCAACCCGGTGCCGGAACTGGCATCGCTGGGCATTGCCCAATCAGGCCGCGGCTATGAACCGTTCAGCCTGACCCATTTCCAGGCACCCTGGGTGAAGGGTGCGGAGGCCTACCCCGTCCCCACCTGGCCCGCCCACGACCCCGCGACGGGGCAGATGATCGATCGCGAAACCCTGCGACAGCGCCATATCGCGCCTTGGCAGGCGCTGCAACGGCAGGGGGTGGGGGTGATGGTCGGTGAGTGGGGCGTCTATCGCCACACGCCCCATCCCGTCACCCTGGCCTGGATGGCCGATGTGCTGGCCAACTGGCGTGATGCCGGCTGGGGCTGGTCCCTTTGGAACCTGCGTGGCGATTTCGGCCCGCTGGACAGCCGGCGCAGCGACGTCCGTTACGAGGATCGACAGGGCCGGCAATTGGACCGGGCCATGCTGGACCTGTTGCGCGCGGGTTGAGCGCACCTTACGCGAACAGCGACAGCAGGTCCGCCGCCGCCCACCCACTCTGGCCCAGCAGCACCAGGATCAGCAGCGCACCGGCCAGGGCGGGACCGAACGGGATTTCCCCGCTGCTGTCCCCGCCGCGCTGCGACAGCAGCGCAAAGCCCAGCCCCAGCAGACCCGACAGCAGCAGGAAGGGCGACAGGAAGCCCGGCCCCAGCCACAGCCCCGCGCCGGCCATCAGCTTCACGTCGCCCAGGCCCAGCGCCTCCCGCCCGCGCCAGCGGCTGACGGCGAAGCGCACGCCCAGGGCCAGACCGCCATACAGCACCGCCCCGGCCAGCCCATCCACCGGGTCCAGCAGACCCGCCGCCATGGCACCCAGCCCCAGCAGACCCAGGATCACCTGCCCGCCATCGGGCAGATAGCGCCAGTCCAGATCGACCAGAGCCAGGAACAGCAGGTCGGTGCCCAGCAAGGCCAGCAGCAGCGCCTGCACCGGATCGGGGAACAGACAGGCGCAGGTGGCCCAATAAAGCGCCGTCGCCCCCTCCACCAGCCCATAGCGTCCGGACACGCCCACCCCGCAATGGCGGCAGCGACCGCGCAGCCACAGCCAGGACAGCACGGGCACCAGATCAACCGGGCCCAGCGCCGTGCCGCAGGATGGGCAGGCCGACCGCCCCCACATCGTCACACCGCGTGGCAGCCGCCAGGCCAAGGCAGCGGTGAAACTGCCAAAACAGGCACCGGTCAGGCCGAAAACCAGCAGGGGGATCAGGGCGTCATGCATGGATCAATGGGCAGGCGCGGGCACGGCGATGTCGGCATCGGCCCCGCTGCCGCCCGGCTTGCCATCGGCGCCCAGCGACAGGATTGTCACATCCTGTCCACCCCGGCCGGGCTGGTACAGATAGGGACGATCCCAAGGATCGCTGGGAACGGCCCCTTCCAGATAGGGACCCATCCAGCGGCGGGCGGCCCCAGCATCGCGGGGCGGGGTGACCAGCAGCGCCAATCCTTCCTCCGGCGTCGGCAGGCGGCCGATATCCAGGCGCAGGGTCTCCAACGCCGTCTTCAGCACACGGGCCTGCGCCGTGGCTGCCGTCACCTTGCCGCGATCCACGTTCGACAGCAAGCGCATGCCGACAAGACCCAGCAGCAGGCCGATGATGACCAGCACCACCAGCATTTCCAGAAGCGTGAAGCCGGCCTGACGGCGGCGGCGGGGATGGCGGATCATCTCTTCTCTCTCAAGGGTCATTTCGAAGCCGGATCGGACAGGGACTGGCCAATATGCAGGCGGTACCGCTCCCCCCCGGGTGACAGCAGGTCGACAGCGTTGTTGCCCACCCCGACCAGCCGCCAGCCGGCCCAGTCCTGGCCCGGCGCCAGGGTGCGGGTGGCGCTGCCGCGGCGCAGCAGGGCCACCCCCTGCCCGTCGCCGCGCCGGCCAATGCCGGACAGCGTCAGCGCAGCCGTGATCGGCGCGGACACTGGCGCCGCTGTCATGCCCTGGCTTTCCACCGCACCGCGCCGGCCCGGCACAAACAGCGGACGTTCGGCCACGGCCCGCAGATCCTCCAGGGGTGGCAGGGAATAGCCGGTATCCCCGACGTCCTGGGCCGCAACAGGCACCGCCACCACGCAAAGCAGAAGGGCAAAGGCCCGCCTCATGGTGCTTCCCCCCCGTCTGTGTGCCGCAGCCCGACGACCGTCAGCGACAGGGACAGGCGCATCCCATCCTCTGCCGCCGGCCGCAGCTCCAGGCCCGTCACCACCAGACGCGGCTGCCCGCCTTCCACGGCACGCAGCAGACGCCGCAACTGGTCATGGCCCAACGCGGCATCCAGGCGCACGGCGACCCGCCTTTCATCGTCGGGATCGGGGGGCAGGACCTGCACACTGACCAGCTGCCCGCCCACCTGGGCCAGTTGCTGCACCAGCAGCCCCTGCAAACCGGCGCCGGCCAGCGCCGGACCGTCGCCGGCCACATAATCGGCCGACAGCCCGTCCAGACCGGCCAGCGCCGCCTGTTCGGCCAGCAGCCTTTCGCCGCGCTCGGCCAGACGGGCCTGTCCCGCCCGCTCCACGGCCAGGGCGGCGATCTGCGCCCGCTGGTCCAGCAGCAGGTCGGCCAGCGGCCAGACCAGCAGCAGCAGGACCAGCAGCGCCAGCCCCCCATTGATCCCGGCATAAAGCCGGCGCGCCTTGTCTGGATCGGTCAGCATCGTCTCAAGCCGGGGCATCGGCGCTCACCTTCACGGACAGATGGAACCGGTCGCCACGCGGCCCGGCGCGCAGCAAGGCCGCCTCGAACCGCGCATCCTCGAAATGGGGCGACGCGTCCAGCAGCGACAGCAGGGCCGCCCCATCGGCGGCATAGCCTTCCAGATGCAGCCGCCCCTCCTCCACCCGCAGCCCCGTCAGATGGCTGTCATCGGGCAAAAGCCGGCTCAGCCGATCCAGCATCAGCAGCAGGGATGGCGCATCGCGCCGGGCCGTAACGGCGGCCAGGATGTCGGCCCGCTGCCGGGCGATGCGGTGGCCCAGGCTGCGCAGCTGCTCCTGTTCGGCCTGCCCCGCCGCCACCTCCATCCGCAGGCTGGCCAACTGGCTTTCATTCACAATCGCCACCGACAGCGGCAGGGCCAGCAGCAGCAGGGCAGCCAGCGTCAGGCGCGGCGGCAGACGGCGCCCCGCCGGCTCCACCAGGGGCAGGTCGCCCCCCTTCCCCACCCGCACCGACAAAGGCGCCCCCAACGCCCCCGCCGCCGCCAGTGCGGGTTCCAGCACGGATCGCGGCAGCAGATCGATGCGCAGATGCAGCCCGTCCACCCCCGTCCCCTCCACCGTCACACCGAACAGGGCGGTATCGGGCGTCAGCGGCGACCATTGGCCTAGTTGCAGCGCCACCACCCGGCGCAGATGCGGCAGCGCCGACAAAGGCAGGGTCCGCCGCAGGGTCAGCACCGGCACCTCTGGCAGTCCCAGGCACCAGGGCCCGGACCGGATCGGCCCGTCCCCAGCCGGCAGCAGTGCGGCCCCCGTCCAGCGGTAAAGGGCAGGTTCCCGCAGCCCCGTCAGCCAGCGGGGCAGCAGCGCCAGCGTGCGGTCCAGCCACCAGCCGGCCAGCAGGCATGTTTGATCGAAAAGGGCCGTCATTCCACCTCCGGGTCCGGATCGATCTCCGGTGCGGGTTCGCGCCATTCCAGCACGCGGAAGGCCTGGGGCCCGGCAATGCTGATCCAGATCACGGCTTCGGCACTGGCACTGGCGCCGTCGGGTGTACGGGTGCGGACGCGCAGCGTGTACAGGCTGCCGGGCGGCCCGCCACGCGTCAGGCCGATGGCCGACAGCGCCGCCGCGTCGCCCTCCCCCACGCCCGACAGGCCGGGCCAGGCGGTGCGCAGGGCCGGGGCCGCGTGGCGCAGGTCGACACGGCCATCGGCCATGGCCGGGCCATGCACCGTCAGCAGCGGATAAAGCCGGGCAAAGGCAGCGGGCGGCAGCACGGCGCCCAGTTCCATGACGCTGTGCCAGGGTTCCTCCTGCCGCCGCCGCGCCGCCATGCCGGCCGACAGGGCGGTCGCCGCCTCAGCCCCTGCCACGCGGGACGCGACGGCCGTCAGGAGGGCAGGATCGGCACGGTTCAGGTCCAGCCGCCCGCCCTCGTCCCACAGGCGCAGGGTGATGCGCCCTTCCGGCTCCGTCCAGGCGATCGGGCTGCCATCGGCGGCCAGGCGGCGGGCGGGATCGGGATGCACGGCCAGCATCACGCCCAGGCTGATCCCCGTTTCCAGCAGGGCGCGGGCGGCCAGCACCTGCTCCTGCCCCGCCTGTCGGCGCGTGGCCTGATCGGCGGTGGCGGCGATGCCGGCGGCCAGCAGGGCCAGCGCCATGCCGGCCCACAGCGCCATGGGCAGGGCCACACCCCGCTGTCGCCGATGGTCAGCCCGCACGGTCACGGCACCAGCCCTCCCCCAGCGACAGCACACAGCCGCGGTCAGTATCGGCGCGCACCGGCACCACCAACGCTGGCTGATCCACCCCGCCCGCCGTCACCGACAGGCGCACCAGGCGCGGCCAGCGGCCGGTATCGGTCCATTCATCGCGCCACCCTTCACGCGGGTCATCCCCGCGATAGGACAGGCGGAAGCGGAAATCCCCCTCCGCCAGCACGCTTTCATAAGGGATCGCGCCCGGCCGGTTCTGGCGATAGACCAGCCGCTCCCCCTTGCCCGCCGGCTCCACCACGATGCTGGCAAAGGCCAGCCCGCCGCGGCCGGGCAAGGGCGCATCGGCCAGCGGAAAATCCAGCCGGTCCGGCCGGGCCACCAGGCTGTAACGCTCCCGTCCGCCCTCCATCAGGGTCAGCGGCAGGGCACGCGCCACCTGCCGGCGCAGCACGTCGCGGACCAGGGACAGTTGCTCGGCCCGGTCGGCAATGGCACCGACGCGGGTGCGGGTACGGCCCATGGTGCCCATGGCCGTCGCCGCTACGGCCAGCACCAGCCCCAGCACGACCAGCGCCACCATGGCTTCCAGCAGGGTGAAGCCCCTTTGCCCCGCCCTCATGGTGCCGCCACCAGCTTGGTGACGCTGAGATCGACCAGGGGTCCGCGCCCGTCCGCCACCTCGATCCGCGCGCGATAGGCCGCCATGCCGCGTTGCGCTGCGGCGTCGAACGGGGCATCGGTGCGCGGCGTGATGGTCAGCGACCAGCGATACCCCCCGCCCTCCCCGTCATATCGGCCGGGGGCCAGCCGCCGTTCCACACCCAATGCTGCCAGTTGCGCCTCCGCAATGGCCTGCGCCTGGGCGCGGCGTTCCACCGACCGCCCCGCCCGCGCCCCACCGGCCATCAGGCTGTAGGCCGGCACCAGCACCAGGGCCAGCAGCATTAGCGCCACCAGCGTTTCCAGCAGGGTGAAACCCGCTTGTGCGGGATCAGTTCGCGTCATGGCGCACCCGTCCCGTCAGCCAGTCCACGGCCACGCGCCGTTCCCCGCCATGCTGGCCGTTCAGGCGGATATCGGCGCCGCTGGCGCTGCCATCGGGCAGGAAGCGGATGCGGGCGATGCCATCGCCCATCAGTTCCGCATCGCCAACCACGCGCAGCCCTGCCGTGCCTGGCAATGGCATATCCAGCCGCACATCCACCGCCCGGCCCGTCCGCACCGCCTGTTCGCGCGCGGCCGACAGGGCAGCAGCCAGGGTGCGGGCATCGGCATCCAGGGCCGCCCCGCCCAGCGACAGGCGCGGCGCCACCAGGGCCGTGGCCAGCCCCAGCAGCAGCAGCACGACCAGCATTTCCAGCAGGGTGAAGCCTGCCTGACGGCGGCGATCAGAACGGCAGGTCATTGATCGACACCAGGGCCAGCAGGATGGACACGACAATGCCGCCCACGAACAGGGCCAGCAGCAGGATCAGGGCCGGTTCCAGCAGGGCCAGGAACCGCTTGATGGCGGTTTCCAGCCGGTCCTCATACATCTCCGCCACCTGCTCCATCACCTCGGCCAGTCGCGCGCTCTGTTCGCCGACGCGGATCAGGGTGACGGCCAGATCGGGCAGCGGATGATCCTTGGGCAGGCCGGCCACCAGCGACCGTCCATCGCGCACCCCGTCACGCATGGCCAGGGCGGCCCGCGCCAGCACGCGATTGCCGGCAATGTCAGCCGCCAGTTCCAGGGCACGCGGCAGCCCCACACCTGCCCGTAGCAGCACGGAAAGCCCGCGCGAAAACCGGGCCACGCCCGCCATCACCGCCATGGGCCCCAGCAGCGGCAGGCGCAGCAGCAGCCGGTCGCGCCCGTCCGCCATCCCCGGCCGGCGCAGCAGCAGCCAGCCGGCCAGACCCGACAGCAGCAGCCCCGCCAGCGCCACATCGCCCCAGTCGCGCAGGAAGCCCGACAGGGCCATCACCCCCCTTGTCGCCAGCGGCAGGGCATGGCGGCTGTTGGCCAGCAGCGGCGCGAATTGCGGCACGACATAAAGCAGCAGCAGCAACAGCGACACGACCGCGACAAAACCCAGTACCGACGGGTAGATCAGGGCGGAGGTGACGGCGCGCGCCACCCGCCGCTGCCGGTCCAGCAGCAGGCAAAGCTGTTCAAGCACCAGATCCAGCGCCCCCGCCCCTTCGCCCGCCCGCACCATGGCGGTATAAAGCGGCGGGAAACCGCCGGCCGCGGCCAGCGCCTCGCCCAGCCCCTTGCCATCGCGCAGACTGTCCAGCGCGCGGCCCAGCGCCGGTTGCAGCCGGGCCGGCGCCAGCCCGCCCGCCAGTTGCGCCAAAGCCCGCTCCAGCGGCAACCCCGCACGCAGCAGCAGGCGCAGTTCCTTGGTGGCCAGCAGCAGGTCGCCGGTACCGGGTCCTGCCGCCGTCAGGACAATGCGCCGCCGCCCGGCCGGGGTGACCTTTACCGGCAGCCAGCCCTGCCCCTGCATCCAGCCCAGCAGCGCCGCCGCGTCCGCTGCGTCACGCCTGCCATCAATGGTCCGCCCGCCCGCATCCAGGGCGCGATAACTGAATTCGGGCATCGGGTCAGTCCCCGATCTCGGTCACGCGCGCCACCTCGGCAAAGCTGGTCAGGCCGGCCAGCACGCGGGCCAGACCATCCTGACGCATGCTGCGCATCCCCGCCGCCTGTGCCGCCGCCGCCAGGGCCCCGGTGGGGGCCCGCTCGATCACCAGCCGACGCATGGCCTCATCCAGACGGAACAGCTCAAAGATGCCGGCGCGCCCCTGATAGCCGGTGCCCCCGCAATGGTCGCAGCCGACCGGTCCCATCAGCAGGGGCACGGGGGCGCCCGGGGCCAGCAATCCCGCATCCCGCAGGGCCGCCACACAGGCCGCATCCGCCGGTTCCGGCGCCTTGCAATGTGGGCACAGCACCCGCACCAGCCGCTGGCCCACCACGCCGCGGATGGTGGAGGCCAGCAGGAACGGCTCCACCCCCATTTCCATCAAGCGGGTCACGGCACCGGCGGCGGAATTGGTGTGCAGCGTGGTCAGCACCAGATGGCCGGTCAGCGCCGCCTGCACCGCGATATCCGCCGTTTCCGTGTCGCGCGTTTCGCCGACCAGGATGACATCCGGGTTCTGGCGCAGCATGGATCGCAGCACGGCGGCGAAATCCAGCCCGATGGCCGGATGCACCTGCACCTGATTGACCCGCGCCATCTGATATTCGACCGGGTCCTCCACCGTCAGCACCTTGCGCATGTCGGCATCGATCAGGCGCAGGGCGGCATACAACGTCGTCGTCTTGCCGCTGCCCGTGGGGCCGGTGACCAGCACCAGCCCGTGCGGACTGGCCATCATCCGGCGCAACCTCCCCTCATCCGGCGCGGACAGGCCCAGGGCCGGCAGTTCCAGCCCGCCCACCGACCCGTCCAACAGGCGGATCACCACGCTTTCCCCATGCACCGTGGGCAGGGTGGACACACGCAGGTCGATGGCGCGGTGGCCTGTGCGGTGGCGCACGCGGCCGTCCTGTGGCAGACGGCGTTCGGCAATGTCCAGCCCGGCCAGGATCTTGATGCGGCTGACCAGGGCACGGGCCAGCGACAGGGGCGGCTGCGGCCGCGCCTGCATCACCCCGTCAATGCGATAGCGCAGGATCAGGGCATCGGCGAAGGGTTCGATATGGATGTCAGACGCGCGGGCCTTCACCGCCTCGTCAATAATATGGGCGACCAGACGCACGACGGGGGCTTCGCTGGCCTGGTCCTTCAGCCGGTCCAGCGCCTCCTCCTCCGCGCGCCCATCGCCGGCGGCATCATCGACGATGCGGTCCAGCGCGCTGCGCCCGCCGCCCTGGAACCGGTCAAAGGCCTGTTCCCATTCCGGCGCGGGCAGGAAGGCCAGCCGCACCGGGGCCGCCAGCGCCAATGCTGCCATGGACAGCACCTCGTCCGCCACCGGATCGGCGGCGGCCAGCAGCACCGCGCCCTCGATACGGGTCAGCGGCAACAGCCGATGCTGGCGCAGCCAGGAAGCCGACAGGGGCGGCAGATCTTCCGGCGGTTCCTCCAGATCGTCCAGCCGCAGCAAGGGGGTGCCGATCATCTGGGCCAGCGCCGCGGCACGGTCCAGCGGCGTCACCAGCCCCATTTCCACCAGCACCTGATCGACAGGCCGACCCTCACCCGCCGCCAGACCGCTGGCGCGGCGCAGGTCGGCATCGCCAAGGCCGCGCTTTTGCGCCAATATGTCCAATATCGTCATGGGCCAGGTCCGAATATCCGCCACAATGACGGATCAGACATCCCTATGACTTATTTTCGTAATGGTTTCGCGTCGCAATTCTGACAGTAATATTACAAACTCTAGAATTATTACAGATTAATTACGCACGCAGTTTGGGCTTGTCATTGTTACAGCCCGCACGTCATTTACGCGGCATCCTTCTGCTCCGGATTGATGATGCGCGTGCCGTTCTATCGCCTGCGGGTTCCCGTTGTCGCCCTGACCGCAATCGCCCTGCTGTCCGGCTGCGCCCCATCGCCGGCCCCTGACAAGACGCCGCTGACGCTGACCCATCTGGGCCTGTCAACCGCGGCACGCGGCGATACGCGCGCCGCTGAAGCGAAGCCGACGGCGACAAAGGCGGCCCCTGCCCCCGTCATCGTCAAATCCAGCGGGCCGCGCGTCCCTACCGGGGCCGATGAACTGCCGCTGCCGGCGGGCCCGGACCTGCAATTGCGCTTCACGGATGCGCCGCTGGCGGCCGTTGTCGATGCCGTGCTGGGCGACCTGCTGCACCTGCCGCACACGATCGACCCCACGCTGACCGGCACGGTCAGCATCGACAGCGGCCGGCCCCTGTCCCCGCGCGAGGCTGTGCGGCTGCTGGAAACCGTGCTGACCGGACAGGGGGCGGCATTGGCGCGGGGCGGTGACGGGGTGCTGGCCGTGGTGCCGGCGGCCGATGCGCTGGGCAATGGCCGGACGCTGGGGCTGGCCAGTCCGGGGGCACCGGGCCGCGCCGTCTCCGTGCTGCCCCTGCGCCATATCGCGCCGGACGTGGCCCAGGCGCTGGTGGCGCCGCTGGTCAAGAACGGCACGGTGGCGGCCGAACCCCGCCTGAACCTGCTGATCGTCACCGGTCCCGCCCCCGAACGGCAGGCGGCGGCCGACCTGCTGCGCGGTTTCGATGTGGACTGGATGGAAGGCCGCTCGGTCGGGCTGTTCCCGCTGACCCAGGCGGGCCCCGGCCCCGTGGTGCGCGAAATCGGCCAGATCCTGGGCGATGAACAGGCGGGTGTGCGGGTGGTGCCGGTGGAACGGCTGAATGCCGTGCTGGTCATCGCCAGCGATGCCGCGCAATTGGACAAGGCCGCGGCCTGGGTGCGTCGTCTGGACGGGGGCGACGCCGACACGCCCCGCCTGCATGTCTTCACCCTGACCCACGCCGATGCCGGCAAGGTGGCAAAGCTGCTGGGCCGCCTGTTCGGCGGCAGCGTCAGCGATGGCAGCAGCGCCGCCCCCGGCCGCCCGGTCACCAGCCTCTCGACACCCTCCGCCTCCGCCAACATGGGCAGCAAGTCCGGAAGCGGCGACATGGCCGACAATGCCGCCCGCCTGTCCAGCCTGACCGCCGATGCCGGCGGGGCGGCACCGCGCGATGAAGCCCCCGCCGCCAGCAACGGCGTGCGCATCGCCGCTGACCCATCCAACAATTCCGTGCTGGTCCATGCCACCCCGCGCCAGGCGGAGATTGTGGGCGAGGCAGTGCGCAAGCTGGACGTGGCCCCGTCACAGGTGCTGATCGAAGCCACCATCGCCGAGGTCACCTTGAATGACGAACTGCGCTATGGCGTGCAGAGTTTCTTCAAGGGCGATGGCGGCGACATCGTGGGTGGCATCACCCGCAACAGCACGTCCGGCAGCCTGCTGCCCATCACCCAGGTGCCGGGCTTCAATCTGGTCCTGTCGCGCAATGGCAGCCCGCGCGCCGTATTGTCGGCCCTGGATCAGGTGACCGATGTGCGCGTCGTCTCCTCCCCCCAGGTGGTGGTGATGGACAGCCAGGTGGCGCAGTTGCAGGTGGGCGACCGCGTGCCCATCCTCAGCCGCACCTCCCAATCGGTGGACAATCCCGACGCGCCCATCGTCAGTTCGGTTGAATATGTGAATACGGGCGTCATCCTGCGCGTCGTGCCGCGCATCAGCCAGAGCGGCATGGTGACGATGGAGGTCTATCAGGAGATTTCCAACGTCTCCACGACGCGCAATTCCGGCGACCTGACGCCCACCATCTCCCAACGCCAGATCACCTCCAACGTGGCCGTGGATAATGGTCAGACCGTGGTGCTGGGCGGCCTGATCTCCGAACAGCAGCAGGCGGGGCATGACGGGCTGCCCGTGCTGTCCGGCCTGCCCGGCATCGGGGCCCTGTTCGGGGAAAAGCGGAACAAGAGCGTGCGCACGGAACTGATCGTCTTCATCACCCCCCGCGTCATCCGCGACGAACGCGAGGCAGAGGCCGTCACCGCCGAAATGGTCGGCCGCCTGAAGGGCATCCAGCCGCTGGGTGCAAGCCGGTAGCCGCCTACCGCCCCACGGCACGGGTGAACATGTCGGCCAGATGCGGGGTGATGCCATCGGCATCCGCCTCCATCAGGCCCAGCACGGTGTTGCATTGCAGGGCGGCGACCATCTGCATCAGGGCCCAGCGCACCCGGCCCAAATCCACGGCCTGGCGCCCGCCATCCAGCGCGCGCAGGGCGTCGGCCACACGGTCGGCCATCACCTCCGTCTCCGCGGTAAAACGCTGGCGCACAGCCGCATCCGGGCATTGCAGCACGGCGCGGTACAGGTGCCGGTCCGCCCGGTAATGGTGCAGCAGGAAATCGGCCAAGGCCTGGGCAAAGGCGATCAGCGGCCGGCCCGTCCAGCGGTCGGGCGCCAGAAAGGCCCTGATCCCGTCCGCCGCCTCCGCCGCATGCAGTTCGAACAGCACGCCCGTGAACGTGTCCTTGTCCTTGAAGCGGGCATAGATCGAGGGCGGGGAACAGCCGGCCAGGGTTGCCACCTCCTCAATCCGGATGGCGTCCATGTCCTTGTATTGCAACAGCTTGCGCATGGCCGCCACGATGCGGCGCATGGTGGTTTCCGCCCGCGACTGGCGCGGCATGCGCACCCCGTCCAACGTCTCCAGCGGCGCCAGTTCGATCATGCTCATGGCCGGCGCATCCCTTCAGACAGGGCCATCATCAAGGCACCTACCCCTTTGGGGTCGTTGGGCACGATCGGTTCGGAAAGGTAATAATCGTAGGAACCGTCACGATAGGGATCGTTGCCCAGCCCGGCAACGCCGCAGATGCCGCCCAACTCCGTTTCGGTCAGGTAATGATCTATGACTGCCTGCAAGGCCGCCTTGCCGGCCTGCCCGTGTGCGGCCGGCAGCAGGCCCAGCCGGGCCCCGGCCATCAGCGCATAGGCGATCATCAGGCTGGCCGACACCTCTTCGTAATTGCCGGCATCCCCGCCGCGGTCCAGCACCTGCCACCACAGGCCACGCGGACTGCGCACCGCCATCAGGGCGATGGCCGCATCCTGGAACATGGCGATCAGGGCCGCGCGTTCAGGCCCATCGAAGGGTGCCGACAGTTCGATGCAATCGACCATGGCCATCATGAACCAGCCCATGGCCCGGCCCCAGAACTGCGACGAACAGCCCGTCACGGGATCAGCCCAGCGTTCCTGTCCGCTTTCGTCCCAGCCATGGTAGTAAAGGCCCGTGGCCGCATCGCGCAGATGGTCGCGCACGACCATGAACTGCCGGACCACATCCTCCCACGCCGCGCGATAGCCGATCTCCACGGCATAGGCCGTGACCAGCGGCTGGGCCATGTACAGCCCGTCCAGCCAGACCTGCCAGGGATAGATCTGCTTGTGCCAGTAATTGCCGGATTTCGTCCGCGGATGGGTCTTCAGCTGCATCAGTTGGGTGATGGCCGCCCGCTTGAACCGTTCCTCGCCCGTGCGGTCATGCAGGGGGAAGAAGATCTTCCCGGCCTTCACATTGTCGATATTATATTCGTCGGCGTCGAAACCGCTGATGCTGCCATCCTCACCCACGCGCGGGCTGACCTTGTCATAGACGAAGTCGGAAAATTCCGACCAGCCGGTGGCGTCGGCCAGATCCAGGCAGCCCTTGAAGATGCAGCCATCCTCATAATTCCAACTGGGTTTATAGAAATCCCAGTTCCCCAGATAATGGCGCAGGAACGGTAGGACTTGCGGGCCGAAACGGCGGAAATCGTTCATGAAGGGTCCGTTATGCGCAAGGGGGGGCCTGGCATGGAAAGCGGTGTCAGTGCCGTGAAGCGGGCGGGAGCGCTGCAAACCCAAACTGGTCATGCTCATCGGATCACCCGCCGCAGAATGCCGTTGATCTCGCGTTCCATGGCCTCGCCCGCCTGTTCGGGCGTCAGCATGCCATAGCCGAGTTTCTCCAATATGTCGTTGAAGCCATCGCGCACGCGGGCATGCTCGTAATAACCCGACAGGACGATGCCGCGCGGCAGGCTTTCGATCTGGCGCTGGCCTTCCAGGGCAAGCCCCGTCAATTGCCCGTCGGCTTCCAGGATGCGGCGCGCGGCAGCACTGGCCGGCACCCCGCGCCGGGCGCCCAGGATGCGCACCCCCTGCGGATCGTTCAGCAGGAATTGCAGCAGCAGCGCCGCCTCCCGTGGGTGGGCCGTATTCTTATTGATGGCGTACATCATGGCCGGCTTGTACAGCAGGCCCGGATCGGCGGCACCCGGCAGGATGGGATAGGGGGCCAGCACCATCTTCTGCCCCGGTTCCAGCGCTTCCACATATTTGCCGACCGCACTGGTCCATTGATACAGCCCGGCATAGCGGCCGGAAATCCAGGACCGTGTCTCCTGCAACTGGACATTGCCGAAGCTGGCGCGTTCGCGGGCCGAGGGCACGACATGGTTCTGCACCATCTGCTGGTAAAGCCGGGCCGCCGCCACCAGCAGATCGCGGTCGGGCAGCAGCCGCTTGCCCTCCTCATCGATGAAGGGGGCCTGCCGCTTCTGCGCCATCCAGCTATAAAGCAGGCCGACCGTATCCTGGAAATTCATATCCAGCGGGTAATAATCCGGGCCCAGCCGGTCACGGAACACCGGCCCTGCCGCCATCAGCGCATCCCAGCTGTCGGGGATGGGCAAACCCGCCTTGCGGAACGTCGTCTCGTTGAACCAGAACAGCCGCGCCGTCATGTTGGGCGGCAGGCCGTTCAGCTTGCCGCGCACCGACGACATGGCGATGGCATCGGGGTCGAACTGGTCCAGGTCGATGATGTCGGCCACCTGATACAGGTTATAGAAACCGTCGCCATCGCGCGAAAACAGCTTCAGCCAGTTCCAGTTGACCATCATCACATCGGGTGCGGTATCGCCGGCGATCTGGGTCGTCAGCCGCTCCAGATGGCCGACCCAGCCCGTATATTCGGCCCGCACCTTGATATGGGGAAAACGCGCCTCAAACGCCTCCAGCGCGCGCAGCTGTGCCTTGTGGACATCATTGCCGCCCCACCAGGACATGCGCAGATGCACCACTTCCTGCGCGGCGGCCAGCGGGGCGATGAACAGGGCCAGAAGCAGGATCAGCAGCCGCATGCCCTACCCCTTCACCGCGCCGGAGGTAATGCCTTCCACGAAATAGCGCTGGGCCAGGAAGAAAACGATCAGCGACGGCAGCAGGGCGATGGTCGACATGGCCAACACCTGGTTCCAGGCCGTCGCCTCCGTCACGTCGATGGCCATCTTCAGGGCCAGCGCCACCGGGTATTTGCCAACAGATGACAGATAAATAAGGGGATAGAGGAAGTCGTTCAGGCTCCACATGAACTGGAACAGGGCGACGGAGATGATGGCCGGCATG
Organism: Hydrogenophaga intermedia; assembly: GCA_943371025.1. GTDB lineage: Bacteria > Pseudomonadota > Alphaproteobacteria > Azospirillales > Azospirillaceae > Niveispirillum. Next base: position 417,296 of record CALRTC020000001.1, on the reverse strand, counting down.
ATCACGGGTACGACCACATGCCACAGCACCTGCACCGAATTGCAGCCATCGATAACCGCCGCCTCCTCCATATCCGGCGGAATGCCGCGCAGGAACTGCACCACCATGAAGACGAAGAACCCGTCTGTGGCAAAGGCGCACGGGATATAGAGCGGCAGATAGGTGTCCAGCCAGCCGAACTGCCGGAACATCAGATATTGCGGGATCAGCAGCACGCTTTTCGGCAACAGGATGGTCGCCACCATCAGGCCGAACCACAACCCCTTGCCCGGCATCCTGAACCGCGCGAAGCCATAGGCCACCAGCACGGAGGAAATGACGGTCAGCACCACCTTGGGAATGATGAAGGCGAAACTGTTCAGCAGATAGGTGGCAAAGCTGTATTCCGTGCCCGTGCGCCAGCCCTGGATGACGCCGTCCAGCGTCGGCGATTGCGGCCACAGGCCGATGGACCCGAAAATCTCATGATTGGGCTTGAAACTGGCCGCCACCATCCAGAACAGCGGATAAAGCATGACCAGCCCGACGCCGATCAGCACGCCATAGCGGACGGAAGCGTTCAGGCGCATGATCCAGGCGGCGTCGCGGCGGGGCCGCAGGGTCTGGGCGACGGGCAACAGGGTCATTCCTGCTCCTCCCGCTCATTGCCGTAGAAGACCCAGTAACGGGAGGACGCAAAGGCGATGATGGTGAAGACAGCGATGATGATGAACAGGGCCCAGGACAGGGCGCTGGCATAGCCGACATTGAAATATTTGAACGCTTCTTCATAGATCATCAGCGGCAGCAGATAGGTGGACTTCAACGGTCCGCCGCCCGTGATGATGTAAGGCCCGTTGAATTCCTGAAACGCCTGCACGATCTGCATGATGAAGTTGAAGAAGATGACGGGCGTCAGCAGCGGCAGGGTGATGGTGAAGAAGATGCGGCCCTTGCTGGCCCCGTCGATGGTCGCCGCCTCGTAAAGGTCGGTGGGGATGTTCTGCAAGCCTGCCAGGAACACCACCATGGCCGACCCGAATTGCCACAGGCGCAGCAGCACGATGGTGAACAGGGCATAGCCCGGATCGCCCAGCCAGTTGACGGGGTCCAGCCCCATGGCCCCCATGGCCTGATTGATCAGCCCGTCGCCGGCGAAGACATAGCGCCACAGCACGGCGATGGCCACCGACCCGCCCAGGATGGAGGGCACATAATAGGCCGTGCGAAAAAAGCCGATGCCCCGCAGCTTGAAATTCAGCACAAAGGCGATGAACAGCGCGAAGGCCAGCTTCAGCGGCACCGTGATGAACACGTAAAGGAAGGTCACGCCCAGCGCATTGTGGAACGTGTCGTCGCCGGCCATCTGCACATAATTGTCCAGCCCGATGAAACGCGCATGCGCCACCGGGTCCTGCAACTGATGGTCCGAAAAGGACAAAAGGAAGGAGGACAGGAAGGGGAACAGGGTGAAGGTTGCCAGGCCCACCAGGAAGGGCGCGATATAAAGGTAACCGGACAGGCGGTTTTCATACATGCTGGCCGCCCCCTACGCCGCCACGGCGGCGACGCGGGCACTGGGCGCCCCCACCGCGCGCCCCTCGGCGTCGAACAGATGTGCATGCGGCAGGCGCAGGCCCACGCGCAGGCCGGCGCCAATGCGCAGCGGCACATCGCCGCCCATCTTCACCACCAGCACCCCGTCCGACAGGCTGGGCATGCGCAGATGGGCCAAGGTCTCGCTGCCCAGCCGTTCGACCAGATCGATGACGGCATCGAATTCCGCCACCTGATCATCCTTGGGATCGACGGGCGGTTCGCCCACGCGGAAATGCTCTGGCCGGATCCCGACCGTCACCTTGGCGCCCGCGGCAATGGCGGCATTGCGGCGCGGCAGGCGCAGCGACCCGCCATTCAGCCGCACGGTCACGCTTTCCGCATCCGCCGCTTCCACGATGCCGCCCATGAAATTCATCTGCGGCGACCCGATGAAGCCAGCGACAAACAGGTTGGCGGGGTGGCGGTACAGCTCGATGGGGGCGCCCACCTGTTCGATGCGCCCGGCATTCAGCACCACGATCTTGCTGGCCAGCGTCATTGCTTCCACCTGATCATGGGTCACATAGATCATGGTGGCGCCCAGCTTGGCATGCAGGCGCGCAATCTCCACCCGCATCTGCCCGCGCAGCGCCGCATCCAGGTTGGACAGGGGCTCGTCGAACAGGAACACTTCCGGTTCGCGCACGATGCAGCGGCCGATGGCCACCCGCTGGCGCTGCCCGCCCGACAGGGCGCGGGGCTTGCGGTCCAGAAGATGGGTCAGTTGCAGGATCTCCGCCGCCTGCGCCACCTTGGCCTTGATGGTCGCCTTGGGCAGCCCGGCGATCTTCAGGCCGAAGCCCATATTCTCCGCCACGCTCATATGCGGGTACAGCGCGTAGGACTGGAACACCATGGCGATGCCGCGTTTGGCGGGATGGGCCAGGGTGACGTCGCGGTCGCCGATCATGATCGTGCCACCCGTCGGCAGCTCCAGACCCGACACCAGCCGCAGCAGGGTCGATTTCCCGCATCCCGAAGGGCCGACGAACACCGTCAACTCCCCCGGCGCGATGTCCAGATCGACGCCCTTGATCACGTCGGTGGCACCAAAACTCTTCACGATGCCGCGAAGTTGCACCCGTCCCTTGGTCACGGTTTCCCTCCCCTTGCGTCGTTCATTGCGGCGCCATGCGGGTGCCAGCGGTCTTGATCGCCACCTGACCCCTTGATTTTATCTGGTAACCGGTGTCAATTGCAATGGCGCAGACGAGGGACAGCCCGGAATTCGTCGGGACATCCTTTGCCGACCGCCATTTCCCAAGGATGACGCCAAGATGAGTTGCGTGCAACCACCAGCTCCCACCCTGGACGACCTGCCGCCGGCCTACCGGGTCGATCCGGCCGATGATGTGGCCGTGGCCGTCCGCGCGCTGGACAAGGGCAGCCGCATCGATCTGGCCGGACAAATTGTGGAACTGCGCGATGACATCCCGCGCGGCCATAAATTCGCCCTGCATTCGCTGCGCGCGGGTGAGCCCGTGCACAAATATGGCTGGCCCATCGGCGTCGCCACCGTCGACATCGTCACCGGCCAGCATGTCCATTCGCACAATCTGGCAACGGGTCTTTCCGGCACTTTAAGTTACCGCTACCAGCCCACCCCGACCGATGCCGCCTGGCTGGCGCAGCCGCGCGACGGCGGCAGCTTCCTGGGCTATCGCCGCGCCGACGGGCGCGTCGGCACGCGCAACGAAATCTGGATACTGTGTACGGTCGGCTGCGTCGGCCGCACGGCCGAACGCATCGCCACCCTGGCCTCCCAACGTTTTGCCGGTCAGGTGGACGGGGTGGTGGCCTTCCCGCATCCGTTCGGCTGTTCGCAGCTGGGCGACGATCTGGCCCATACCAAATCCATCATCGCCGGCCTGGCCCAGCACCCCAATGCCGGCGGCGTGCTGCTGCTGGGGCTGGGCTGCGAATCCAACCAGTTGGACAAGCTGCTGCGCGACGCGCCCGGCATCGACCGCTCGCGCCTGCGCGCCTTCACGGCGCAGAGCAGCAGCGACGAAGTGGAGGATGGCGTCAATGCCGTGGGCGAGCTGGTGGCGATTGCGGCCAGCGATGAACGCGTCCCCTGCCCCGCATCCGATCTGGTGATCGGGCTGAAATGCGGCGGGTCGGACGGGTTCAGCGGCCTGACCGCCAATCCGCTGGTCGGCCGCATGGCCGACCGGGTGACGGCGGCGGGCGGCAGTGCGGTGCTGACCGAGATCCCGGAAATTTTCGGGGCGGAGGAACTGTTGATGCGCCGCGCCGTTGACGATGGGGTGTTCAACGGTGTCGTGGGCGTGGTCAACGGCTTCAAGCGCTATTTCCTGGACCATAACCAGCCGGTCTATGAGAACCCCTCGCCCGGCAATATTGCCGGCGGCATCACGACGCTGGAGGAAAAGTCGCTGGGTGCCGTGCAGAAGGGTGGTCGCGCGCCGCTGTCCGACGTTATCGCCTATGGCAACCAGCTGCGCGGAAAGGGCCTGACCCTGCTGGAGGCGCCAGGCAATGACGGCGTCTCCTCCACGGCACTGACCGCTGCGGGGGCGACATTGATCCTGTTCACGACCGGACGGGGTACGCCGCTGGGCTTCCCGGCCCCGACACTGAAGATCGCGTCCAACAGCAACCTGGCCCGGCAGAAGCCGAACTGGATCGATTTCGATGCCGGAATGGCGTTGAGCGATGCCGGGGCAGACGGTGCTGCCGACGCGTTGTGGTCACTGATCCTGGACACGGCCTCGGGCCAGCAGACGCGCGCCGAAAAGAACGGCCAGCGCGAAATCGCCATCTGGAAGAACGGAGTGACCCTGTAATGCCGTCTTTGTCCGCCGCCACCCTGGCGCAGTTGCCCGCCGCGGTCACTCAGCCCGCCTATGATCGCGATGCGGCCGGCATCGGCGTCGTGCATTTCGGCCCCGGCGCCTTCTTCCGTGCCCATCAGGCTTTTTATTTCGACGAGGCACTGGCGCAGGGCGGCAACTGGGCCATCTGTGCCGCGGCCCTGCGCAGCACGGATGTGCGCGACGCCCTGCGCCCGCAGGACAATCTCTATATCCTGGCGGAATTGGAGCGGGAGACGCGCTATCGCGTCATCGGCGCCATCAAGGAGACGCTGGCGGGCCCTGCCGACCGCGCCGCCCTGCTGGACCGGCTGGCCAACCCCGCCACCCGCATCGTCACCATGACGGTGACGGAAAAAGGCTATTGCCTGAAGGGCGATGGCAGCCTGGATTTCAGCCATCCCGACATCGCCCATGATGTCGCCAGCCCGCGCGCCCCGGTCAGCCTGATCGGCCATCTGGTCGAAGGGTTGCGCCGCCGCCACGCCGCCGGCACGGCGCCCTTCACGGTCATTTCCTGCGACAATCTGGTGGATAACGGCCACAAGCTGGGCCGGGCCGTGGCCGATCTGGCGGAAAAGCAGGACGCGGCCCTGGCCGCCTGGATCCGGGACAATGTCGCCTTCCCCCGCACCATGGTGGACAGCATCACGCCCGCCACCGATGACGCGCTGCGCGTGCGGGTGGCGGCCGATACCGGCCTGTCGGATGCCTGGCCCATTCAGCGTGAGCGCTTCACCCAATGGGTGATCGAGGACAAGTTCTGCAACGACCATCCCGACTGGGCCCGCATCGGCGTCACCCTGACCAAGGATGTCAGTGCGTATGACCGGGCCAAGCTGCGTCTGCTGAACGGCCCCCATTCGACGCTGGCCTATCTGGGCAGTCTGGCGGGATATGAGACGGTGGCCGATGCCATGGGCGATGCCGATCTGGCCACCTTTGTCCGCCGCCTGATGCTGGACGACATCCGCCCGACCCTGAATCCGGACGCCGGCATCGATTACCCGGCCTATATCGACGCCATCCTGGCCCGCTTCGCCAATCCCGGCATCCGCCACCTGCTGGCCCAGATCGCCTGGGACGGGTCGGCCAAGCTGCCCTTCCGCCTGTTCGGTACCATTGCCGAACGGCTGGAGGTCGGCGCGCCCGTGGACAGGCTGGCCCTGCCCGTGGCCGCCTGGATGCGCTTTGTCCGGACCAAGGCCGCCGATGGTTCCATCCTGACCGATCCGCTGGCAGAATCGCTGCTGACCATTGGTCGCACCTGCACGGGCAACGCCCACGGGGATGTCGCCTGCTTCTTCGCACTGACCCAGGTCTTCCCGTCTGCGCTGACTGGCAGTGCCTGCTTCCGTGCCGCCCTGGAACGGGCCTATGGCCTGCTGGATGGCGGGGTCAAGGCGGCGTTGCAGGGGATATGAACCCCACCAGCAACGAAAGGGCCGGCGGAGACACCCCCGCCGGCCTTTTCCTATTCCGTCACCTGTGATCGACGATCAATCGTCGCGGTGGGTGCGTTCCATCCGCTCATGCCGTTCCTGGGCTTCCAGGCTCATCGTCGCGATGGGGCGGGCTTCCAGGCGGCGGACGCCGATCGGGTCGCCCGTCTCCTCGCAATAGCCGTATTCGCCATCATGGATGCGCTGCAACGCGGCGTCGATCTTGGAGATCAGCTTGCGCTCCCGGTCGCGGGTGCGCAGTTCCAGCGCCCGGTCCGTCTCCAGCGTCGCACGGTCGGCGATATCCGGTTCCTGCAACCCGCCATCCTCATGCAGGCTGTTCAGCGTTTCGGAAGATTCGCGCAACAGCTCGGCGCGCCATTGCAGCAGCCGGTGCCGGAAATAGGCCCGCATCAGCGGGTTCATATATTCCTCGTCTTCCGACGGGCGGTAATCGGGGGGAAGCAGAGGCAACGTATTCGACGACATCTGTCTGGTCCGATCCTGGGCCTGGAAACGGCGCGGAGTATATGGATAGAGGCGTCAGCCCGCAACAGTCGCGCAACGTCGGACGCAAACTTCTAATGTGCTGAAACGGAACAATTTCCGGGAAAACTCACGCCTGCGGCGTCAGCTTCGCGATCTCCACCTGCGCGCGCAGGTCGATCTCATCCAGGATTTGCTGGAGATGCGGATCGTCCTCCGCCATGTCGCGGCGATTCTGGACGATCCGGACCAGCTCATGCAGCTTTTCAACCGGAAAACTGCCATTCAGCAAGCCCAGACGCAGTTCGTCCAGGCGGTCCAGAATATCCTCGCCGCGCGCCTGGGCCCGGCGCTTCTTGCCGGACAGGGCATCGTCCACCTCCTGCAAGGCGAACAGGGGATTGATCCCCGCGGCTGTTTGCGGGCCCGATGACCGGGAAACGCCATCATCCTCATCCCCCGCCTGGATATGGCGCAGAAATTCCCCGCCACCACCGCTGCGTGTGGCCTTCTTGACCTGACCGGGACGGGATGAAGCGGGACCCTCGATCTTCATGGCGCGGACAATAACTTTCCCTGGCGATGGGCCGGCGATGCCGACCCCACATATGGGGTGCCATCGCGGACTTAACTATAGGTATCATCGGGCGGCGGTCGATACCTAGGGCATTTTTTGCCCCGCCCGCCGACCTAGCCATTTGCGTTGCGCGCCCGTGCTTGACCCGCCCGCCGCAAAGGCGCGGAATATCAGGGTTGGCACATTTCTGGCATATACCGGACCGACAACAGGGGACAAAAGTTCCCGAACCGTGACACGCGTGACAGAATCGGATCGACCATCATGGTGACGCTGCCCAAGACCGCCAAATCCCGCATCGGCCAGTTGGTCGCGGCCATCCTGACCGCGCTGACGCTGATGGCACCGGACATGGCCCATGCGCAGAGCCGAATCAAGGATATCGCCGATGTCGAGGGCGTGCGCGACAATATGCTGATCGGCTATGGGCTGGTTGTCGGTCTGAACGGCACGGGCGACACGATCAACAACTCGCCCTTCACCGAACAGAGCCTGATCGGCATGCTGGAACGGTTGGGCGTCAATGTCCGCGGCGACACGATCCGCACCAAGAATGTGGCCGCCGTGATGGTGACGGCCACCCTGCCGCCCTTCACCTCCCAGGGGTCGCGCATCGATATCAGCGTCGCCGCCATGGCCGACGCCAAGAACCTTCAGGGCGGCACCTTGCTGGTGACCCCCTTGCTGGGTGCCGATGGCGAGGTCTATGCCGTGGCCCAGGGTGCGGTCGCCATTTCCGGCTTCAGCGCACAGGGGGCCGGCGCCTCCATCACCCGTGGCGTACCGACCAGCGGCCGCATTGCCGGCGGCGCCATTGTCGAACGGGAAATCGACTTCGCCTTGTCCGACCTGCCCTATCTGCGTCTGGCGCTGCGCAATCCGGATTTCACCACGGCCGTGCGTGTGGCCAATGCCATCAATCAGTTCATCGGCCCCCAGACGGCGAAGGCGACGGATCCGACCAGCGTGCTGATCGACGTGCCGCCGCAGCGCAAGGCCGACCTTGTCGCCTTCCTGGGCGAAGTGGAACAGCTGCGCGTCCAGCCCGACCAGGTGGCACGCGTCGTCGTGGACGAGGCGTCGGGCGTCATCGTCATGGGCGAGAATGTGCGCATCAGCACGGTCGCCATCGCCCAGGGCAACCTGACCATCAAGATCACCGAAACGCCACAGGTGTCGCAGCCCGCCCCTTTCAGCCAGGGTGGCCAGACCACGGTCGTGCCGCGCACCGACATCCAGGTGGATGACGGGTCGGGCAAGAAACTGGCGGTCATGCCGTCCGGCGTCTCGCTTCAGGAACTGGTCAACAACCTGAATGCGCTGGGGGTGGGGCCGCGTGATATGATCTCCATCCTTCAATCCATCAAGGCGGCCGGCGCGCTCCAGGCCGAGATCGAGGTGATGTGATGTCCGACAGCATGAAGCTTTCCCCCCCTGGCATCGACACCCAGGCGCTGGCCCAGAGCGGCGCCATGAACCGGAGCACCACCGGCGGCAAGGCCGACCCCAAGGATGTCGACAAGGCAGCGAAGGAGTTCGAGGCCGTCTTCATCTCCCAGATGCTGAGCCACATGTGGGAAGGCGTGAAGGCCGACGAGACCTTTGGCGGCGGCGAGGCGGAGAACACCTGGCGCGGCATGATGGTCGAACAATATGGCAAGCAGATCGCCAATGCCGGTGGCATCGGCATGGCCGACGAACTGAAGGCCGAAATGCTCCGGATGCAGGAGCAAGGATCCAACAAGAAGAAAGGAATGCCATGACAGCAGACACACGCGTGGGCGCGTTGATCGACGCCATGGTGCGGCTGACGGAACTTTTCCGGGGCGAGAACCAGGCGATCCGATCCCGCGACATCCGCGCACTGACCCTCGTCGCGGAAAAAAAGCCGCTGATGGTCCGCACCTATGAGGATTGCGTCCGCTCCTTCCGGGCGGAAACCGACAGCCTCAGGGACATGCCTGACGACAGCAAGCAGAAGCTGAAGGCCGCTTCCGACGCCTTTGTCGAAGCCACTTTGGAACATGCGCGCCTGGTCAGGGCCGCCACCCAGGTGACGCAGTCCACCATCAATACCCTGGTCAATGCCGTCAACAAGGCGCGGGCCGACCGCGGGGCCTATACGCGGCGCGGCGGCATGGTCATGCCGGCGGCCTACACCCGCAAGGGCGCGCCAGCGATGGCGTATAACCGCTCTTTCTAAGGATTGAACGCTTCGGCGGGTGATCGCTGAAGCGTGGGGCCGCCCCCTGTCCGGGGGCTCTTCTCCTGACAACCCGTTCCAATCGCCCAGCAGCCGCCATGGTTGCCGCATCGCCCCTCTTTTGTCTGCGATGCCCTCCGTCCCCTGCCCGGCAAGCCTTGCCCAGCCGGGGCGGCAGCTTCTTCCCCCGGTAACGGCAGTGCCGGCCCCCCCGGCCGCCGGAACCGGCAGTATCCCTGAATATGTATGTTGGCACGATAGGTGCACGGCCCCATCGACCCCAGCGCAGGAACCCCGCCATGGACATTTCGACCTTGCTCACCTCGCAATCCGCCCCCGCGCAGGGGGCCCTGTCCATCGGCGGCGGCCAGTTGGGAGGCTCCCGCGTCAACGGCGCCGAGGGAGAGGATGCGGTCGACCGCTTCAACCAGCTTCTCTCCAACTTCCTGACGGTCACGGGGGAGAACGGGCTGGCGCTGGAAGGTGAGGCCGGGGTCGAAGGTGCGGCGCTGAACGGGCTGACCCTGACCGGAACGGCCGCCGGCACCACTGGCACCGGCGTTACCATCGCTGTGCCGCAGGGCCTGCGCGGTCTGGCCCTGGCGGCGGGCAACGGCAAGGCCGGGGCCACCGACGGACGCTGGACGCAGGCGGGCCTCAATCTGCTGGCAGCTGGCGGGCTGCAGGGGCAGGAACTGAACGAAGACGTGGTGGCCTTCCTGAACGACCTGTCAGCCGCAATTGGCAACAAGGACGGGTTGGCATCGGCCGACACGCAGGCAGCATTGGCCGCCCCCGCGGAGGAGGATGCGAAGGGTGGCATTGCCGATGCCCTGTCGCTGATGCAGGGAGAGGGCGCCGTGCCGACGCTGACGCCGGCCGTCAGCCCGACGAACACCGTTACCATCAGCGTGATCCCGCAATTGCAGGCCAATGCCGCCCCGTCGGCACTGGGCGTGCCGATGCCGGCGGATGGGACTGGTGCGGCGCTGGACAGCGTACCGCAGGGCGATGCCCTGTCGGCGACGCCCGCCACCATCGCGAAGGTCATCCCCAAACTGGACAAGTTCGCGGATACGCCGGCCACGGCCACAATGAACACGGGCATCGTGGGGCCACAGGTCGCCGGGGCGGTTGAAGCACCCGTGACCGGCGACGACCCGCTTCTCCCGGCAGCCGAACCCGTCGCCGCCCCTGTCGCGACCGCGGTAACCGCCGACACGGCTGGCACCCAGGTCGGAACCGCCGCAGCCACCACCACCGCGCCGGCGCCGTCCAGTCAGGCGCAGGCCATGACCGCACCGCCCGTCGACACCCCGCAGCCGCAGGGCGCCATCGCCTTGCCGGAGGGGATGCAGGCGGCAACGGAGCCGGTGAAGGTCGCGGTGCCGAAGCTGGCGGACATGGCCACAAGCACGCCGGTTCCGCAGAACAGTGCACCGGATGGACAGGCGGCCAGACAAGCGGCAGACGGACAGGCCGATGCTTCAGCCATTGACCTGGCCCCCGCCGCCAGCCAGAAATCCCCGGCTGTCAAGGCTGGGTCTGCGGCCCCTGAACCCGCCACCCCGGCCCTGACGGCGTCGACGACGCCCGCATCCGCACCGACAGCGGCAACGGCGGCAGCGGCCGACCCTGCCGCCGCCGGGGTGGTGCTGCCGATGACGGCCAAGCCCACGCCCGAGAAGGCAGCCTCCCCGGCGCCAGCGGTGACGACGACAGCGGCCATGGCGGCGGCTTCCCCTGCCACTGAACCCACCCCCTCCACGGGCGATCAGGCTGAGCCGGCCGTGATTGTCGCGGCGGACGATGCCACCGCGAAGGCCGCGGCAGCAGCCAAGACGACGGTCACGACCGCGCAGGCCAGCACCGGCCGCGCGGAGAAATCCGCCGCCAAGGTCGCGAGCGCCACCATCTCGGCGCCGGCCACCACAACAGAGGCCAGTGCGACAGCCGACCCTGAGCTGGCAGCGAACCCGTCGACGGATGAGCAGACCGAGGCCAAGGGCTCCGAACGTAAGGCTGCGGCCGCCCCCAAGGCAGCCGTCGCCGCCAAGGACCAGCCGGCTGACGACAGCGTCGCGGCCAGCGATGTGCCTGTCGCCGAACCCTCCACCAACACCGACAAGGTCGAGGATGAAAGCGTCACCAACCGGCGCATGCTGGCACCCAAGCATGTGAAGGAAGGGGAAGACGGGCAGGCCCGGACTGAACTGGCCGGGGCGGCACAAACTGCCGGGCAGAATACGACCGGCACCCGGCCCGATCCGACCCCGGTCGCTGCCCTGACGGCAGCGGCGCGCGGCGACAGCCTGTTGACCCGCGCTGTGTCGGCCAGCACCAAGGTGGAAGGCAGCGGCAGCTCCACCGATGCCGCCGCGCTGACCAGCACCGACAGCACTGGCGCCGAACAGGCCGCCCTGGCCATGGCAACGGCCGATGGCAGCAAGCCGGGCGCCACGGATTTCGCCCAATCCCTGCGCCAGGCCACCTCACCCCACCGTCCCACGGCCTACACGCCGCCAGCCATGCAGGTGGCAGTGCAGGTGCAGCAGGCGGCGGAGGACGGCAATGACCGCGTCTCCATCCAGCTCACGCCCCATGACCTGGGCAAGATCGAGGTCCAGCTTGAATTCGGGGCCGGCGGCAAACTGCGGGCCAAGGTGATGGCGGAAAATCCGCAGACCCTGGAAATGCTGCAAAAGGATGCCAAGGGCCTGGAGAAGGCGCTGCAAGATGCCGGTCTGAACACCGATGCCAACAGCCTGTCCTTCTCCTTGCAGCAGGATAACGGCGACCAGGCGCAGCAGCGCCAGCAGGGGCAGGACGGCAGCAACTATGGCACGGCCCTTGCTTCTGAAGACGCAGAGGAAGAGGACCCGGCAATAATCGCCCAGGCCCAGATCATGGAGCTTGGACGCGTGGATGTCAGGGTCTGATGCCAGCCCATTCCGGGAAGGACCAAAGCCATGTCCGTTTCAAGCGCCGCCAACGCCCTTAGTACCGCCAAGAGCACCACTACGACCGGCACCAGTACGACCAGCAACTCGTTCAGCGCCCTGTCCAGCAATTACGAGACGTTCCTGACGCTGCTGACCACGCAGTTGAAGAACCAGGATCCGACGCAGCCCACGGATACGGGCGAGTTCACCAAGCAGCTCGTCCAATATTCACAGGTCGAACAGCAGATCCAGACCAACAGCAAGCTGGACGCCATCCAGACGCAGCTGAAGAACGGTCAGATCGACCAGGCGCTGGGCTATCTGGGCAAGACGGTGGAGGTGCAGTCCAACGGGCTGGCCCTGCAGAATGGTGAGGTCAAGATGACCATCAGCACCGATACGGCCGCCGCCAGTTCCTCTTTGCAGATCAGTGACGGCAAGACCGGCAAACTGGTCCGGACCATCGCCCTGACCAAGAGTGCAGGCAGCCAGGAAGTGGTCTGGGATGGCAAGGATAACAGTGGCAATCAACTTGCCGACGGGACCTTCAAGGCGGAAGTCAAGGCCAGCGACGCCAATGGCAAGGCCATTACCGGCACCATCATGTCCTTCGGCAAGGTCACGGGCGTCGATATGACGGCTGGTGAGCCCTATCTGGCCTTGGGCGACATGTACATCACCACAACGAATGTTCTGTCGATCAAGGAATAACACGACTGTAAGCGGGGATGCTTTCCTTCATAATTTCCGCGTCGCCTTCACGGTTTCTTAAGGGCGGGTCGCCTATCGATGACCAATCTTCAGTGATTGGAGGCGAGTACCACCATGAAACCCCTCAACATGGCCGCGACCAGCCGTTTGCGCGCGGAGTCGGGCGGCGACGTGGCAACGATTACCGCCGGGAGCGGCCGTCTCACGCTGGACGATCTGCCCCCGCCGGATACGCGCCGCTGGGTCATGCGGCGCAAGGCCGAAGTGGTGGCCGGCGTCCGCGCGGGTCTGCTGACCGTGGAAGAGGCATGCGGCCGCTACGGGCTGTCGGTGGAGGAATTCAATTCCTGGCAGGCGACGATCGACAAGCACGGCGTCCAGGCCCTGCGGGTGACGCGTCTGCAGGATTACCGTCGCCGCGAGGATTGACGATTTATACCAAGGGGCATGGAACATGACCCTTGAAGGCCAGCGACCGCTGGCCCGCGGGCTCGTGCCCGCGTAAGCCAAGCCGCCGGATGGCGGCGCCCGGCGCATGAGGGAACATGGACATACCCAAGGGGCATGGAACATGACCCTTGGTATTAAAGCCGCCTCCCGACGGGAGCGGGCCTGCACCCCATGCTCAGCGCAGATTGTCGGCGACGCTGTGCAGCCCCTGGGCGCGCAGCAGTTCCTGACGTTGCCGCAAACGGCGCCGCTCGATCGACTGGTGTGTCCGTTCGCCGCCCAGGATGGTGCCATCGTCGCCCGTCATGCAGGCGGTCAGCTGATCCAGCAGTTCCGGCTCCCGTTCAGGGGCCCTGTGGTCCAGCGGCCGGTCGCTGTTGATCTCCCGCAGCAGACGGTCGGCCAGAATGCCCTGGCATTGCGGCAATTGCCCCTGCGGGATCATCGTGGCGATGATCTTCAGTGTGGGATTGGCGACCTGGTCTGCAGCTCCCTTCTTGCACAGCACCACACCGCTCATCTGCATCAGGGCCGAACCCAGATTGGTGTGGGGGGCAAACAGTTCCTGCACCACTTCCGCGAACATCAGGCTGTCGGCCAGCATGCCATCCACCTGCCGGACCAGCCCCGTTTCCACATTGTCCTGCGCCAGCCGGGTCAGGCTGTCGACCTTGGACAGAAGTGAGCGGTGTTCGAACAGCCAGATGGTGACAATCGATGCCAGGATATAGTCATGGTGATCGAGACCGGCCTTGTCGATGATGGCGCTGCTGAGCTTGCCCAGCTCCTGTCCCTTGAAATCCGGATATCCACTACGCTCCGCGGCAAAGGCGCGGGCCTTGTGCTGGGCCTGCGTGACCAGACCATCCAGCAGCTGCATCCGTTCCTTCACGGGCACGCCGATCGCGGCCGCCTGCGCCGACGCCACCCGATGCAGGGCGGCGTTCACCAGCCCCTGGGCATCCTGCAGCTTGCGGAGATGGCTGAAACTGTGCAGCAGCTCCGTGGCGGAGATATTGGCACGCTGAAGATAATCGCGCATGACCTGACCGACGGTCCGCCGGCCATCGGCCGTGTACAGATCATCGACGGTCTTGCACAGGGCCAGTTCGCCCACCGGCGTGGAAACGGTGATGGGCTTTTCCTTGGGCGGGGTGGCCGTCGCCTCATAGACGACGGTTTCTGCCGTGGTCGCACTGGAGAGGATGCGGTGGCGCACAACCTTCACCGCCGTCGTCTTCGACGTGATCAGAAGATTGCGCGCCTCATCGATCGCTTCCTGTTCGTGATCACACAGAACATGAAGCTGCCACCGGTCATCCTTTTTCAAGAAGACTTCGAAGGTCTTCTTCTTGTTCCAGAAGCTCACCCCAAAGAGCATGTCCGGTCCCCATTACCCCATTAGGCATAGTCTAATGGATAAGGCCGTCCCGGCAAATGCCCGATTTCGCCGGCCACACGGTTAACGGGGTAACAGGATCAGTCGAACGGATTGGTGCTGCCTTTGCGCAACAGCATGCGGATGGGAACGCCGGGAAGATCGAAGCTCTCGCGCATGCCGTTGACCAGATAACGCGCGTAATGGTCCGGCAGATCCACCGGCTTGCTGACGAACAGCGCGAAGGTCGGCGGCCGGCTCTTCACCTGGGTCATGTAGCGGATCTTCAGCCGGCGGCCATCGACCAGCGGCGGCGGATGGCTTTCCGTCATGTCCGCCAACCAGCGGTTCAGCTGCGATGTCGGGATGCGGCGGTTCCAGATGCCGTAGGTATTGACCACCGTGTCCAGCAGCTCATCCAGCCGCTGCCCCTTCAGGGCGGAGATGGTGACAGTGGGAATGCCCTTCACCTGCGGCAGGGAGGTCTGCAACCGGTCGGTCAATCGCCGCAGGGCGGCATTCTTGTCCTGGACGGCGTCCCACTTGTTGAGCGCGATGACCAGGGCGCGGCCTTCCTCCACCACCAGCCGGGCAATGGTCAGGTCTTGCTTGTCCAGGATGCCGTCGGCATCCAGCACCAGCACCACGACATGGGCCATGCGGATGACGCGCAGCGTATCCTGGTTGGCCAGCTTCTCCAGCTTGCCTTCCACCCGGGCCCGCTTGCGCAGACCGGCCGTGTCGACCAGGCGGATGGGACGGCCCTTCCATTCCCATTCCACGGCGATGGCGTCGCGGGTCATGCCGGCCTCGGGGCCGGTCAGCACACGCTCTTCCTCCACCAAGGCGTTCAGCAGGGTGGATTTGCCGACATTGGGACGACCGACAATGGCCAATTGCAGGGCCTTGGGATCCTCCGCATCGCCGGGCTCGCCTTCAACTTCCCGGCGGACGGCGGCCTCGGCTTCGGCTTCGTCGAACGCCTCTTCCGCCTCCGGTTCCTCGTCCTTGGGCATGAAGGGTTCCAGCGCCTCGACCAGATCGGCCATGCCTTCGCCATGTTCGGCCGACAGCGGCACCGGCTCGCCCAGCCCCAGTTCGAACGCCTCGATCAGACCGGGCCGCCCCGCAACCCCTTCGCACTTGTTGGCGACCAGGATGGTGGGCTTGCCGGCCTTGCGCAGCCAGGCGGCGAAATGCTTGTCCATGGCGGTGACGCCCGCGCGGGCGTCGATCAGGAACAGGGCCACATCGGCGCGCTCGATGGCGCGTTCAGTCTGGCGCCGCATGCGCGATTCCAGACTGTCATCGAACACGTCCTCCAGACCGGCCGTGTCGACCACGGTGAATTCCAGGCCGCCCACGCGCCCGTCCGCGGCGCGCCAATCGCGCGTCACGCCGGGCGTGTCGTCAACCAGCGCAATCTTCTTGCCGACCAGCCGGTTGAAGAGGGTGGACTTGCCGACATTCGGGCGCCCGATGATGGCGACCGTCAGCCGGTGTGTGGCCTTAATCACTCTGATACTCCGTTACCGATAGGCGACCAGGTCGCCTTCTTCCGTCAAAATATAAAGGGTTTCGCCCGCGACGACCGGCGCCTGCAGCGTCGGGCCGGGCAGTTCGGTCTTCTTGATGGTCTTACCATCGGCGGCCGACATTTCCAGCATCTCGCCCAGATTATTGGTCAGGATCAGGCGGCCGCCGGCAACCAGGGGACCCGTCCACAGGACCGGGTCTTCCTTGTCCTCCGGATCTTCCCATTGCTGCAACGGGGCGATCCAGCGGATGCGCCCGTCCTTGCGGGTCAGCGCCACAACCTGGGCGTCGTTGGTGGTGATGAAGATCCAGTCGCCGACCACGGCCGGCGTCGTGATCCCGCCGACATCCTGTTCCCAGATGCGCTGGCCGGAGCGGATGTCCACGGCCACCGTGCGGCCGGAATGGCTGACGGCATAGGCGACACCATCGGCGATGATGGGCAGGCCGCGAATGTCCGACAGGCCCGTCAGGTTCTCACCGCGGCGCAGGGCACCCAGGCTGTCCTGCCAGGACTGGCGCCCGTTCTCGACGCGCAGCGCGAACAGCTCGCCCGACGAATAGGGGACGATGACCGTGCCCCCTTCCACCGCCGCAGCAGATCCGCCCAGCAGCGCCGCCGACTCCAGGAAGCCGGTGTGGTACCATTGCAGGGTCCCGTTCTCGGCCGACAGCGCGATCAGCTGATTATCGACGGCCGAGACATAGACGCGACCGTCCAGTACCGTGGGAGCCGACCGAATCGGGCCGGCGATACGCCGCCGCCAGACCAGCTCGCCATTATCGGTGTTCAGCGCCACGGCCTCGCCGAAGCCGTTGGTGGCATAGACGCGGCCATCATGCACGGACACACCGCCGCCGAAGGCCTCGCCCTCCTGCTTCTCGCGCAGGATGTTGCGGGTCCAGATCGCCTTGCCGGACTTGGCATCCAGGGCATGCAGATCGTAATCGGTGTCCAGCACATAGACGCGGCCGCCGGCCACGACCGGACCCGCCAGCAGGCGCCGGCTGCTGTCCGATCCGCTGATCGAAATGCTCCAGTCCTTGGTCAGCGACCGGCCCAGGGCCACATGCCCCGGGTAATGGGCGGGATTGCCGCCCGCCTGCGCCCATTCGGCATTGGCGACGGCATCGGGCAGCGTCACCTCGGTGGCGCTGACCTGCGGATCGACCTCCAGCTGCTGCTGAAGCTGCAGCACGGAGATGCGGTTGCCGCCCAGCTTGGGCGTATCATCATCGCTGTTGAACCAGTCGGTGATGCCGCAGCCCGAGAGCATCAGGCAGGCCAGCAGTGGGGCCGCGACCTTTGCTGCCAACGGATAGCGGCGACGGGACGGGGCGGCGGAACGGGTGGTGATGACCATTTTCTTCCTGGTTCCCGGACTTTATTTCGTCGCCGCGTAAAGGGCGGCCAATTCATTGGCGCGGGCGCGCAGCGCCTGCGGGGCGCCGGCATCCTCGGATGCTTCCTTGAACAGCCGGCCGGCCTCCGCCTTGTCGCCGGCCCGCACGGCCAGCAGGCCGGCGGTTTCCGACGCGGATGCCCGCCAGGCATTGCCCGTCTTCAGCAGCGGCTCCAGCCGGGTCCGCAGCGCCTTGACGTCGCCCGTATCCACCTGCTGCTGCACCGACAGAAGGGTTGCCAGATCCCGCAGGCTCTGGTCCGCGTCGGCACTGCCGGCCACCTGATCATAAAGCGCGATCGCCTGATCGGTCTCGCCATTGCGGGCGCGCAGGCCGGCCTCGTAAAGCCGGGCCAGAACGGCATGTCCGCCGCCCAGTTTGCCTGCGGCCTGGGACAGCGCCTCGGCGCCACCCTTGGTATCGGGCTGGGCGCCTTCGGCTTCCGGACGCAGCTTGGCCAGCGCCTCGCTCAGCACGGCGGTACGCTCCTCCATCCGGGTGGTGCGCCAATGCTTCCAGCCGACATTGCCGGCCGTGGCGGCGACGACCAGGACCGCGGCACCGACCACGATCCCGCCATACCGCTTCCAGAACTTCACGAACTGGTCGCGGCGGAGGTCCTCGTCAACTTCACGAAAGATATCGGACATACATCACCCTCGGCCGGTCGCCGATCCGCATGAATAAAGGGGGGCGATAGCAGACACCCCGCCGATGGTCAAGGCGGCTGCCCCCGCAAGCCCACCCCTTGCACGCCCTGGGGGCACAGAACAAGCGGTGGGATCAGACATCAACATACGATGCTTTCTGGCATTTGCAGGGCAAAAAGCAAAAAGGGCGGCCCCGGGACCGCCCTTTTCATCGCACCCATCATCACGCGGCGCCAAAATCGGGTGATGCAAAATCAGACCGGGGTGACCAGCGGCTCTATCGCCGGCAGGTCCAGCCAGTCGGCAGCCACCATGGCCTGCGTGCGGTTGCGCACACCCAGCGCCTTGAAAATGGCGGTGATGTGGATCTTCACCGTTCCCACGGTCAGGTCCAGCGCCTCTGCAATCTCAAGATTGCTGCGGCCGGCGCGGATCATGGACAGGATTTCCCGCTGACGCGGCGTCAGCTGCTTGCCCGCATCCTCCCGGAAGAAACCCGCCGGAACGGGGCCGGCAACGGTCATCAGCGGCTCCCCGCCCGGACGCATGGCAACGACCGGCGGCACGAAGACGCCGCCGTCCCGCACAACTTCCAGCGCGCTGGACAATTCGTCGGCCACGTCGGAACGGCGGACATAGGCGCGGGCACCTTCACCCAGCGCCGCCCGCATGCGGTCGGGATCATTGCCGCCGATGGCGATCAAAGGCACCTGCGGGCAATGCTGCACGAATTCCTTGATGGCACCGCGAACGGCCATGGCAATGGATACGATGCCGACCAGCGCCTCGGTCGGGTGCGCCCCCGCATAGCGGCGCAAGTCCGCTAAATCAGCCACTTCCTCGACCGTGTCCACCACGCCGCTGCGGCGCGCCAATTGCCGGACGCGAGTGACGAACGCGGCTTCATGATCGATCAGTATCAGACGCATTGTTTACAGGCCTCTAGGTTGAACCCGCAACCTGTCATGGATGCCGGTTACCAGATTTTCCCTACTATACACGAGCTTTCCGCTTCCTACAATTTTATGCAGCGCATCGCATGAAATTGGCAAGAGCCACGGAAAGGCGCCCAATCAGCGCCGGGCGAAAAGCACCGGACGCCAATCGAAGTTACTACTCGATGGGTGTGCAGACATTGCAGTCATAACGGCCGCGCCAGCACCTCGGGTATCGACAGGAAATGTTTTGATGATGTCTCCTTGTATGTATCAACAACTTCCCTCAAAATTTTAGGAAATTATTAACAAATAGGCCGGAAACACATCGTCTCTCATGAATTTATAGCAAAACGCCGGAAATGTAATACCTCTGTAACGCACTATACGTCTGGATAGACACACGGCCGCATCGCACCGCGTGCATGGCGGCGGAGCGACAGGACCTCCCCTGCGCAGGCCTGCCACAAACAACATACTGGAATATGCCAGTTGTATCGCGCATATGCGGCCGACCCTGCAGACCGGACACACGCGGGGCTTCCGCCCGGCGTGTGTCGGATCGTCCGGAATGCTGTTATATGCAGGGACAGGTCAGGCGGTGATGCCGACCGAATCCGTCCGCGCATCGGAATTGGCCGGGGAAGACCCGTCAGCCTGGGCGATGCCGTTATTCATTGCCCAGATCGCGGCCTGGGTGCGGTTCACGGCGTTGATCTTGCGCAGCAGGCTCTTCAGATGGACCTTCACTGTTGCCTCGGTGATGCCCAGCGTGTTGGCGATGACCTTGTTGCTGTCCCCGCCGATCAAGCAGCGCAGGATCTGGGTCTCGCGCTGGGAAAGCCCCTTGCGCAGGGAAGCGATCTCCGTCGGCGGGGACTGCATCTGACCGGCCAGCAGCAGGTCAGCCAGATGGGTGGGGAATACCTTCTCCCCCGTCCGCACCAGCCGCAGGGACTGCGCCAGCGCATCGGCGGACATGTCCTTGATCAGATAGCCATTGACGCCGGCCTCCAGCGCCGCCGTCAGACGGCGGGCACACAGCCCGGTGGTCAGGATGACGATGTGGGCGTCGGGATGGCGCTGCCGCAGCGGCCCGACAGCAGCAAAGGCAGCCGGTTCCTGCCCGGGATCGATCAGGATCAGTTCGGCCGGCCCCAGATCGGCCGCCAGCATCTCGTCGACGCCGCAAAATTCCCCGACGACCCTGAATTCCACATCAGCCAGCAGTCGACCCAGCCCCTCACGGAACAGCTTGTTCATGTCGATCAGAATGACGGTCGGCTTTTCCATCTCAATTGCTCCTGCGCCTGACGGGACACCCCGGCGCGCCAACGCGCACCAGCAGGGGCGGCCCCTAAGAATGGCCATGTTCAACTGATTAGATCATAGTCTTCGCAGAATGATAAGAACACCCATCGAACGCATTAACGCATATTCACTTTAGTCCTATACCAATATCACAGCCACTGAATTGCCAAATTCATGCCCGTCTTTTGACCCTATCAGCCAAAAAATCCACCACATTTCAGATTTCCTGATTCATCCTCGGGCTTGGAATAGATCGATTAACGGCATTATTTAATTATAAATTTGATGAAATCATGGCACATATCGCCACTTACTAACACTACCTCCAATTGGAATTCAGGGCTTGATATGCATCAGTATCATGATTGATATCGATCAAGCACATGGCGTTCACCGCACCGCAACATGGCGGTGGCGGGGTGCGCGCTCGATGGAATTGCGAATTTATGAGCCGCGATAAGGGGTTAACCCGAATGGGCATTCAGTTTGAAAATGGCGGATTCTTGGGGAGTTGGGCCGACCTGCGGCCAAATGTCTACCGGTGGCAGCGAAAATGCCGACAGCCCCGTCAGCGGGGCCGTCTTAACGCTTGCGTTTATGGTGCCACGGAGTCATATTGTGCATCGCAGCACGTTGTGCTGCTTGCCCTTATCGGGCGTTTCCTCCCTAAACTCAGGCCGCTCTTGTAGCGGCCTTTTCTTTTTTCGGCCTGCCACATCAGGAAGATTTGTTGCTTGCGCAACAAGTTTCCTATTCCGCCCTGGGTGAGGACTATTTGTTTCAAATCGCCGGGACGGTCAAGCAGTTTTCTTCCGATTTCTAAAAATAGTCGCAACTGCTGGCATTCTCCGACCCCCTGATTTTTGGCAGGGTTAATGAATCGTTAGTATTTCAAGCACTTGGGCGGCTTCACCCCGCCAACCCCTCCAGGATCGGGCAATCGGGCCTATCGTCGCCCTGACAGCGATCGGCCAGTTGTTTCAGCGTGGCGCGCATGGATTGCAGTTCGGCAATCTTGCGGTCCAGCGTGTCGATATGATCAAGCGCCAGTTTCTTCACCTCGCAACTGCTGCGCCCGCGGTCGCGCCACAGCCGCAGCAGCCCGTCCAGATCCTCCAGTGAAAAGCCCAGGTCGCGGGCGTGGCGGATGAAACGCAGGGTATGGATGTCGGCCTGGTCATAGACCCGATATCCGGCCTCCGTCCGCACCGCCGACGGGATCAGGCCGATGCTTTCATAATGGCGGATCATCTTGGCCGACACGCCCGACGCCCGTGACGCTTCTCCGATATTCATGGGCCTCACCTTTCCCCGCCCTGACGCCAGCGGCGCAGCGTCAGGGCATTGGTCACCACACAGACCGACGACAGGGCCATGGCCGCGCCGGCAACCATGGGGTTTAACAGGCCGGCCATGGCCAGTGGCACCCCCACCAGATTATAGATGAAGGCCCAGAACAGATTCTGGCGGATCTTCACCACCGTGCGGCGTGACACGGCAATGGCGTCGGCCACCAGGGCCGGGTCGCCGCGCATCAGGGTGATGCCGGCCGCGCGCATGGCCACATCGGTGCCGGTCCCCATGGCGATGCCGACATCGGCGGCGGCCAGGGCCGGGGCGTCGTTGATGCCATCGCCCACCATGGCCACCACCCGGCTCCCCCCATTGCGCAGGCGGTTCAACGCCTCCCCCTTGTCCTGCGGGGCCAGTTCGGCCAGCACCTCGTCCACGCCCAGGCTGGCTGCCGCCGATGCCGCAGCCCCGGCATTGTCGCCGGTCAGCATGACGGTACGCACGCCCATCGACCGCAGCCGGGCGATGGCGGCCGGGGCCGTCGGCTTGATGGCATCGCCAAAGGCCAGCAGTCCCAGCACCAGCCCGTCCCCCGCCAGATAGGACAGGGTGCGCCCCTGCGCCGCCAGGCCCCGCGCCACACTGTCCAGGGCCGCGACATCCACGCCGCGCTCTGCCATCAGCCGGGCATTGCCCAGCAGCAGGTCCCGGCCTTCCGCCCGCGCCTCCACCCCCAGGCCCGGCAGCGCGCGGATATCCGCGGCGGCGGGCACATTGGGCCGGGCCGTCAGCACGGCATGGGCCAGCGGGTGGGAACTGCCGGCCTGCACGGCGGCGGCCAGACGCAGCACCTCGTCCACCGAACCGCCCGGCACGGGCTGCACATGCGCCACGGCCGGCTTGCCGTCGGTCAGGGTGCCGGTCTTGTCGAAGGCGACCACGTTGATGTCGCGCGCCCGCTCCAGCGCCTCGGCATCGCGGATCAGGATGCCGGCGCGCGCGGCCGTGCCGGTGCCGACCATCAGGGCCGTGGGCGTGGCCAGACCCAGGGCGCAAGGACAGGCGATGACCAGAACCGACACGGCATTGATCAAGGCGGTCTCCACGCCTGCCCCCGCCAGCAGCCAGCCCCCCAGCGTCAACAGCGCCAGCACCAGGATGACGGGCACGAACACGGCGCTGACCTTGTCGACCAGCCGCTGGATGGGGGCCTTGGCCGCGCCCGCCGCCTCCACCATGCGGATGATGCGCGACAGGGTGCTGTCGGCGCCCAGCGCCTCGGCCCGCACGGCGATGAACCCGTCCAGGTTGGTCGATCCGCCGGTCACCCTGGCACCGGGCCCGCGCGACACGGGCAGGCTTTCGCCCGTGATCATGCTTTCATCCAGATGGGTCTGCCCCTCCAGGATGGTGCCATCCACGGGCACCGCCTCCCCGCCGCGGACCAGCACCACATCGCCGCGCCGCAGCCGGGCCAGCGGCAGCATCTGTTCGCCCGTCTCCCCACGCACCCGCGCCACCTGCGGGCGCAGCGCCATCAGCGCCTCGATCGCCTCTCCGGTCCGGCGCTTAGCCCGCCCCTCCAGCCAGCGCCCCAGCAGCAGCATGGCGATGATGACGGAGGAGGCTTCATAATATAGGTGCGGCACATGCCCCGGATGGGCGTTGATCAGCATCCATCCCGACAGGCCCCATCCCGCCAGCGTACCCAGCACCACCAGCACATCCATGCTGGCCGCCCCGTGGCGCAGGGCGTTCCAGGCACCGGCATAGAAGGGCCAGCCCAGCCCGAACTGCACCAGGCTGCCCAACACCAGTTGGGCCAGCGGCGGCAGCGCCGGTCCGCCCACCATGGGCAGCAGCAGCGGCAGCGACAACAGGATGGCCCCCGCCGCCCGCACGCCTTCCCCGCTGCCATCCGCCGTCGCGGCATGGTGATGCGCGGCGTGGTCATGCCGGACAGGGGCGTCGGCTGCGCTCCCGCCGATCTCGCACGCCTCACCGTCGGGACCGGGCTGGCCGCCACCCGGCGGCCCCCCGTCCCCGTCATCGGCGACGCCATAGCCCGCCCCCACGACCGCGGCGACCAGATCGTTGCGGTCGATGCCGGCGGCATCGATCAGGGCGACGCTGGTCGCCTGGGAGATTTTCACATCGATCACGCCGGGCACAGCCCGCAGCGCCTTTTCCACGCGCCCCACACAGCCGGCGCAGCGCAGACCCGTCAGTTTCAGGCGCATCGGCTCCACCTGCGGGGTGAAGCCGGCATCGGTCACCGCCTTGACCACGGCCGCCGGCATGGCCTGATCGGCATTATCGGCGGGCGTGACCAGCACCCGGGCCCCGGCCAGATTGACGGTGACGGACGCCACCCCCTTGACCTGTCCCACGACCTTTTCAATCCGTCCCGCGCAGGACGCGCAACGCATGCCCTGGACGGGCAGGGAAATCACAGCGGACGACATCATTCTGCTCCCGTTGGCGCCGCTGGGGCGCCCTGTGGCGAATGGCCGGAAAACATATGGGCGACCCACGGCCCCTTGGCATTGACCTGAGGCAAAGCGGTCGCCCTGCCGGCAACGTCCTCCCTTTCTGAACCTTCCCATGATGGGAAGGTCAAGGACAAAAAAAGACCCTGTCGCCACGGAACGACAGGGCCTTCAAGGCGGGAACTTCTGGGAGGGAAACAACAGAAGATGTTGCTGACGGTGACTATAGGGACCGGGGGTTAGTGATTGGTTAATGGCCCCCGGTGTCAACGCCTGTCTGCACTGCGTCCGGCGCACGCTTCCGCCTATATACCCATGCCGGATACCTTTCCTCCGCCCCGGCGATGCGCTATCACCGCCGCCCCAGATGCTGTTTCAAGGTCCGTTCCGCATGTTGTCCATCGCCCATCGCATCGCTCAGGAACTCGCCGTTCGCCCCGCCCAGGTGGAAGCGGCGGTCGGCCTGCTGGATGAAGGCTCCACGGTCCCCTTCATCGCCCGCTACCGCAAGGAAGTGACGGGTGGCCTGGACGATACGCAGCTGCGCAATCTGGAAGAACGCCTGCGCTACCTGCGGGAGATGGAAGAACGCCGCACCACCATCGTTGCCAGCATCAATGAACAGGGCAAGATGACGCCCGAGCTGCAAAAGCAGATCGAGGACGCCGACACCAAGACCCGCCTGGAAGACCTGTACCTGCCCTACCGCCCCAAGCGCCGGACCAAGGCGATGATCGCGCGCGAGGCCGGGCTGGAACCGCTGGCCGACGGCCTGCTGTCCAACCCCGCCCTGTCGCCGGAAGCCGAAGCCGAACGGTTCGTTTCCGCCGACAAGGGCGTGGCCGATGTGAAGGCCGCCTTGGAAGGCGCCCGCGCCATCCTGGTGGAACGGATGGGGGAGGATGCCACCCTGGTCGGCCGCCTGCGCGATTTCGCCCAGACCCAGGGCAAGGTCGCCTCCGTTCTGGTGGAAGGCAAGGCCGAGGAAGGGGCCAAGTTCAGCGATTATTTCGATTTCAGCGAGCCCTTGGGCAAGATGCCGTCCCACCGCGCGCTGGCCCTGTTCCGGGGCCGCGCCGCCGGCATCCTGGACCTGAAGCTGGCCGTGGGCGATGAACCGCTGCCCGGTCAGCCGCACCCGGCCGAAGGCCTGATCGCCGCCGCCTTCCGGATTCAGGACCGGGGCCGTCCGGCCGACCGCTGGCTGGCCGATTGCTGCCGTTGGGCCTGGAAGACCAAGATCTCCCTGCATCTGGAACTGGACCTGCTGAACGTCCTGCGCGAAAAGGCGGAGGATGAGGCCATCCATGTGTTCGGCCGCAACCTGAAGGATCTGCTGCTGGCCCCGCCCGCCGGACAGCGCGCCACGCTGGGCCTGGACCCCGGCATCCGCACGGGCGTGAAGGTGGCCGTGGTCGATGCCACGGGCAAGCTGCTGGACACGGGCGTCGTCTATCCCCATGAACCGCGCCGTGATTGGGAAGGCTCCCTGGCTTCCCTGGCCGCCCTGGTGAAGCGCCACGATGTCGACCTGATCGCCATCGGCAATGGCACCGCCAGCCGGGAGACGGACAAGCTGGCTGCCGACCTGATCGCCCGCCTGCCCGATGTGAAGCTGACCAAGATCATGGTGTCGGAGGCTGGCGCGTCCGTCTATTCCGCCTCGGAAGTGGCGGCGCTGGAATTCCCCAAGCTGGATGTCAGCTTGCGCGGTGCCGTCTCCATCGCACGCCGCCTGCAGGACCCGCTGGCCGAACTGGTGAAGATCGACCCGAAATCGATCGGCGTCGGCCAGTATCAGCATGATGTCAGCCCGGCCAAGCTGTCCCGCGCCCTGGACGCCGTGGTCGAGGATTGCGTGAACGGCGTGGGCGTGGACCTGAACACGGCGTCGGTGCCGCTGCTGGCCCGCGTATCAGGCCTGTCGGAAACGGTGGCCAAGAATGTCGTCGCCTTCCGCGATGAAAAGGGCGCCTTCCGTACGCGCCGGCAATTGCTGGACGTGCCGCGCCTGGGGCCCAAGGCCTTTGAACAGGCGGCGGGCTTCCTGCGCATCCGCGACGGGGAAAACCCGCTGGACGGCTCGTCCGTCCATCCCGAAGCCTATCCCGTGGTCGAACGCATCCTGAAGAAGACGGGCCGCCCCCTGGCCAAGCTGATCGGCGATGTCGCTTTCCTGCAATCGCTGGACCCGGCCGATTTCACGGATGAGAAGTTCGGCATTCCCACCGTGACCGACATCCTGAAGGAACTGGAAAAGCCCGGCCGCGACCCGCGCCCGGAATTCAAGACAGCCACCTTCAAGGACGGGGTGGAGGAATTGAAGGATCTTCAGCCCGGCATGGTGCTGGAAGGCGTGGTCACCAACGTTACCGCCTTCGGCGCCTTCGTTGATGTCGGCGTGCATCAGGACGGGCTGGTCCATATCAGCCAGCTGTCGCACAGCTTCGTGAAGGACCCGCACACGGTTGTTAAGGCCGGCGACATCGTGAAGGTCAAGGTTCTGGAAGTGGACCTGAAGCGCAAGCGCGTGGCCCTGACCATGAAGCTGGACGAACGTCCCGCCCCGGCCAAGCCTGCCCAGGGTGGCCCGGATCGCCGTGATACCCGCCCGGACCAGCGCCGCGACGACCGGCGCGGTCCGCCGCCCGCCCGCACCAGTGCCCCGCCCCCGCCGCCCAAGAAGCCCGCCGCACCGGCCCCCGCCCCGGCCGACAGCGCCTTTGCCGCCGCGTTTGCGGCCGCCAAGGCCAAGGGCAAGCGCTGACGCCCGCTTTCCGCCGCAATCCCGTTGAATAACCCGATCGGGGTTATTCAACGGGGGCGGGCAGCATGCGGATCGGCGCACGGGTTTCAGGGCTGCTGGCCCTGCTGCTGGCCGGCTGTGCGGACATACCGCCGCCCGGCCCGCCGCCACCACCCACGTCCGTGGATAACGGCCAGGGCAGCGAGCATGGCAATTACCCGACGTTTGAGACGGGGGAGATGCATGACAGCCCACAGGGCCCCTGCCCCGTCTATGCCTGGGATCGGCCACTGACCGGCGGGCGGCAGGTGATCCGCTACCTGTCCGCCGCCTGCCCCTATCCGGGCCGGCCGGGCTTTGTGCGCATGGTCGACCTGGGCTCC
This sequence comes from Hydrogenophaga intermedia, assembly GCA_943371025.1. GTDB lineage: Bacteria > Pseudomonadota > Alphaproteobacteria > Azospirillales > Azospirillaceae > Niveispirillum. The sequence continues at coordinate 389,945 of CALRTC020000001.1, read as the reverse complement.
GTGATCATTCCCTTCACGAAAAGCCCGCTGGCGACCTTCGTGCCCGAACCGGTCCCCACCTACCCCGTCACCCCGCCGCCGCCCAAGGTCACGGTGCAGGTCACGCCCCTGAAACCACCGACCAAGAAGAAGTGATCCCAAATTGCGGAGGGGTTGCCCCTCAGCAGTTTGGAGGCTGGCGACCGCCAGCCCGGCGCACATGCGCTCGCCAAGCCAAGCCCGCGGATGCGGGCGCCCGGCGCATGAGGGAACATGAAATCCATCCCGACAGGCTGGGTTGCGCGAAACGGCGACGGTTGGGTTTGACAGGGGCCCGTTGATCCCCTATACCCCCCGCATTCCTGGGAAGGCGGGTGCCGAGCATTTGGCGCCCCGTCCCCGTATTTGCCGTTTGCGGCGAAGGACGGGGAACTACCGGGACAACAGCGCCGGTCATGCGGATCGGCATAAACGGAGTTCGTTATGAGCAAGCGTCAAGAAGCCAAGTACAAGATTGACCGCCGCTTGGGCGTGAACCTGTGGGGCCGCGCCAAGTCCCCGGTCAACAAGCGTGAATATGGCCCCGGCCAGCATGGTCAGCGCCGCAAGAAGCCGTCGGACTTCGGTCTGCAGCTGATGGCCAAGCAGAAGCTGAAGGGCTATTACGGCAATATCGGTGAGAAGCAGTTCCGCAAGCTGTACCAGGAAGCCGTTCGCCGCAAGGGTGACTCGGGCGAGAACCTGATCCAGCTGCTGGAGCGCCGCCTGGACGCCGTCGTCTATCGCATGAAGTTCGCCCCGACCCCGTTCTCGGCTCGCCAGATCATCAACCATGGCCACATCCTGGTGAACGGCAAGCGCGTCAACATCCCCTCCTATCAGGTGAAGGATAACGACGTGGTCGAGGTTCGCGCCAAGGCCAAGAACTTCGCCCTGATCATGGAATCCATCCAGTCGAACGAGCGCGACTTCCCGGATTACGTGACCGTCGACACCGGCAACTTCAAGGGCACCTATCTGCGCGCCCCGAACCTGACCGACGTTCCGTACCCGACCCAGATGGAACCGAACCTGGTCGTCGAATTCTATTCGCGCTAAGTCCGGTCGCCTTCGGGCAACAGATCAGGCCGCGTCCTTCGGGACGCGGCCTTTTTTGTGTCCGCATTGTCCCGATTTTCAGGACAATAAATCGCGGCCAGCGCGCATTGTCGCAACGGTTCGGCGGGCGTACTTTCGGTTTCAAGAGACGACGGCGCCCTTGCCGGCGCCCCCACCGAAATCCCGAAAGGAACGTCATCATGAACAGCCTGATCGCCAACAATGCCAAGTATCTGCCCGTCGCCGGCCGCGTCCTGCTGGCCGCCATCTTCATCTCTTCCGGCCTGTCGAAGGTGACGGGCTGGGATGGCAGCCTCGCCTATATCGAAAGCGCCGGCGTGCCCCTGCCCGCCACCCTGCTGCTGCTGGCTGCCATCGTGACGGAGCTGGTGGGCGGCGCCTTCATCGTCGCGGGTTTCCAGACGCGGGCCGCCGCCCTGGTCCTGGCCGGCTTCTCCCTGGTCACGGGCGCCCTGTTCCATAATTACTGGGCGGTGACGGACGCGCAGATGGCCTATTTCCAGTCGATCATGTTCTGGAAGAACGTGTCGATGGCCGGCGGCTTCCTGGTGCTGGCCGGTTCCGGCGCCGGCGCCCTGGCCGTCGATAATCTGACGGAAGCCAAGCGCGCCTGATCCATCGCCCAGACAACAGAAGGGCCGCCCCATCGCCGGGCGGCCCTTTGCTATTTCCAGGTACCGCGTTCTATTGCGACGGCAGCGGATTTGGATTGGTCTTTTCGAAATTGTCGATCTGCCTGGCGCCTAGCCGGCGCTGCTCGTCCCATTCCTGGGCCGTTTTGCAGACCTTGGTCTTCTTCAGGCGCGAGCCCGTTTCGCCATCCACCCGGCAGATCAATTTCTCGGCGGCAACGGCGATCGGCGGCGCTGCCGGCTGGGGGGCCTGGGGCGGATTATCCGCCAGCGCCACACTTGCGCATAACAAAGCGCCCAAACCGGCCAGAAAAACCTTCATCATTCCCCACTCCAGAATATTCAATCGATGCCCCAGGCGGGAAGATATCGACGGGGAATGGAGTCGAGAAATATTAATAGCTTTGGAATAGCTATTAATATTCATAAAATTGCAAAAATGAAAATGGCAACAATCCGCAACACGGGCAATGGCAACAAAAAGGGCCCCACAAAGGGGGCCCCTTTCATCAACGGGTCGGCAATGCGCTCAGGCGGCGTCGGCGAAAGCCACGCCCTTCTCACGCAGATGGTCCTGCAGCTCGCCCGTCTCATACATCTCGCGGACGATGTCGCAGCCGCCGACAAATTCACCCTTCACATAAAGCTGGGGAATGGTCGGCCAATTGGCGAATTCCTTGATGCCCTGGCGCAGGGCCGGATCGACCAGAATGTCGATCCCCTTGAACTTCACGCCCAGGTGGCTCAACACCTGCACCACGGCGGCGGAGAAACCGCACTGCGGGAACACAGGCGTCCCCTTCATATAGAGCACGACGTCATTGTCGGCGATATCGCGCTTGATGCGCTCGGCAACCGTCTGGTCCATCTGTCACACTTCCTCAAGTCCTGTCGCCTGCCCACCCCAGCGGTGCCGCGACAAATCTTCCGACATATAGCGCCGAACCGATCCCCTTAACAGGGGGATCGTTCGGCAGCCCAATCATGCGTCCTTGGGGGCCGCAGTGGTCAGCATCAGCGCGTGCAGCTCGTTGCCCATACGGCCCTTCAGTGCCGCATAGACGGCTTGATGCTGGGCCACACGGGTCTTTCCCTTGAAGCTCGGGCTTTCCACATAGGCCGCGTAATGGTCGCCATCGCCGCGCAGATCGTCGATGCGGACGATTGCGTCGGGGAACGCCTCGCGCAGCAGGGCCTCGATTTCGGATGCGTGCATCGCCATGGGTCGGGTCCTTACACGTCAACGCCGCCGCTGAATGGCGACGGCCTATCATTAAACATCCAATGCCTTCCTCGCAAAAACGCTGAGGCACAACACGACCAATTGCCCATCCCTGCCTCCCCCGCGAAAGCGGGGGTCCAGGGGCCAGAAGCGCCAAAGCGTGGTTACTGTGGCCCCTGGATCCCCGCTTTCGCGGGGAAAGCACTGATTGTGCAAAGTCTAACGATGCGCCCATACATGAATGCAAGGAAAACAATTCGGTTGGATAAACCTTAACCCACCTTGCCATTCATATAGTTCGGCAGCCAAGCTTCGTTCGCTTCAATCAGGTCCGCGACCGAAATAATAGCCCCCGACGCCCCCGTCAGGGCGTCGCCGCCCACGGTGCCGATCCGGGTCAGCGTTACGCCGGCCTCAGCAGCCTTGGTCTCCACCGCTTCCAGATCGGCCGGCTTCACGGTCAGGACGTAACGGCCCTGATCCTCACCGAACAGCTCCGCCACATGCCAGCCGTCCAGGCCGGACAGGTCGGCGCCCTTGGTGCCGGCCATGGCCATTTCGGCCAAAGCCACCTGCAGACCGCCGTCCGACACGTCATGCGAGGCGGTGATCAGGCCGGCCTGGATGGCGTCGCGCACGAAGGTGCCGTGACGCTTTTCCGTTTCCAGATCGACCGAAGGGGCCGGACCTTCCTCCAGCCCCAGGATCTCACGCAGATACAGGCTCTGCCCCAGATGCCCCTCGGTCTCACCGACCAGCAGGATGATGTCGCCATCATTCTTGAAGCCCAGACCCACGGCCTTGAAACCATCGGCCAGCAGGCCGACACCGCCCACCGTCGGGGTCGGCAGGATGCCCACGCCGTTGGTTTCGTTGTAGAGCGAGACATTGCCCGACACGACCGGGTAATCCAGCACGCGGCAGGCCTCGGCCATGCCTTCGACGCAGCCGGCGAACTGCCCCATGATCCGGGGCTTTTCGGGATTGCCGAAATTCATGTTGTCGGTGATGGCCAGCGGCAGGGCGCCGACGGCCGACACGTTGCGATAGCTCTCGGCCACGGCCTGACGCCCGCCCTGCACCGGGTCGGCGAAGCAGTAGCGCGGGGTCACGTCGGACGACAGGGCCAGCGCCTTGTTCGTGCCATGCACGCGCACGACGGCCGCGTCGGCCTGACCGGACAGGAAGCGGGTATCCGCCCCCACCTGGCTGTCATACTGCTGCCAGATCCAGCGCTTGGAGGCCAGATCGGGGCAAGAGACCAGCTTGGTCAGGATCTCGCCCAGCGACAGATCCTCCGGCCACAGCTCATCCTCGTCCAGGTCGAGCGGCGGCTGCGCCGGCGTCTCTTCCCAGGGGCGATGGTACAGCGGGGCCGCGTCGAACAGCGGGGCCAGGGCCAGATCGCAATAGGTCTCGCCATTCATCTTCAGAACGAAATGGCCCGTGTCGGTCAGGTGACCGATCACGGCGAAATCCAGTTCCCACTTCTCGAAGATGGCGCGGGCCACATCTTCGGAACCGGGCTTCAGGATCATCAGCATGCGTTCCTGGCTTTCCGACAGCATGATCTCGTAGGCGCTCATGCCCGTCTCACGCTGCGGCACCTTTTCCAGATGCAGCTCGATCCCCAACCCGCCCTTGCCCGCCATTTCGACGGAGGAGGAGGTCAAGCCGGCGGCGCCCATGTCCTGGATGGACTGGATGGCGTCGGTATTCATCAGTTCCAGGCAGGCTTCGATCAGCAGCTTTTCCGTGAACGGATCGCCGACCTGCACCGTGGGGCGCTTGGCCTCGCTATCCTCGGTGAACTCCGCCGAGGACATGGTGGCACCATGGATGCCGTCGCGGCCCGTCTTGGACCCGACATAGACCACAGGGTTCCCGATGCCGGCGGCCTTGGAATAGAAAATCTTGTCCTGATCGGCGATGCCCACGGTCATGGCATTGACCAGGCAATTGCCATTATAGGCCTTGTGGAAATTGGTCTCGCCGCCCACGGTGGGCACGCCGACGCAATTGCCGTAATGGCCGATGCCCGACACGACGCCAGCGACCAGCTGGCGGGTCTTGGGATGGCCCGGCTCGCCAAAGCGGAGCGCATTCAGGTTGGCGATGGGCCGCGCGCCCATGGTGAACACGTCGCGCAGAATGCCGCCCACGCCCGTCGCCGCGCCCTGGAAGGGCTCGATATAGGACGGGTGGTTATGGCTTTCCATCTTGAAGATGGCGGCCTGATTGTCGCCGATATCGATGACGCCGGCATTTTCGCCCGGACCGCAGATGACCCAGGGGGCCGTGGTCGGGAACTTCTTCAGCCAGACGCGCGACGACTTGTAGGAGCAATGCTCCGACCACATCACGGAATAGATGCCCAGCTCGGTGAAGGTCGGCTGACGGCCGACGATCTCCAGCAGACGGACATATTCATCGGCCTTGATGCCATGTTCGGCGGCAAGCTGCTCGGTGACGACGGGTTCCTTGCGGGCGCTCACGACAGGGCCTCCACCAGGCTATCGAAGAAGGCACGGCCATCAATATTGCCGTGCAGCGGATCAAAGGCGCGTTCGGGATGCGGCATCATGCCCAGCACGTTGCGCTCAGCGTTGAAGATGCCGGCAATGTCGTTGGTGGCACCGTTCGGGTTGGCCTGATCGGCCGTCTGGCCCGGCAATGCTGTATAGCGGAACGCCACCAGCCCCTCGCCTTCCAGACGCTTCAGCGTCTCGGCGTCGGCGACATAGTTACCCTCGCCATGGCCGACCGGAATGCCGATCACCTGGCCCTTGGCGTACTTCCGGGTAAAATCGCTGTCCGTCGTTTCGACGCGCAGGCCGACCGTGCGGCACACGTACTTCAGCGACTGGTTCCGGATCAGGGCGCCGGGCAGCAAACCCGCTTCCGTGATGATCTGGAAGCCGTTGCAGATGCCGACGACGCGCACACCCTTGGCGGCGCGTTCCTTCACCACCTTCATGATGGGCGAATGGGCGGCCATGGCTCCACAGCGCAGATAATCGCCATAGGAGAAGCCGCCAGGGACGGCGATGACATCGACGTCCGGCAGGTCATTGTCCTTGTGGAAGGCCATGTGGGGCTTCGTGCCGGAAGCCTGTTCCAAGGCAACCGCAATGTCGCGGTCGCAGTTGGAACCAGGGAAGACGATGACGGCGGACTTCATCCCGCAAACCCGTTCCGTTGGTGGAGGGAAGGCGGCGGACCGTCACCGGGACGGCCCCCCGATGCGGCCGGAACCTAATGCCGACGCTGATCCATTGCAAGAACGGGGGCCACCCGGTGCGGCCATGGCAGGGCGGCGTTATCGGTGGGTGGGGCGCCCGCCGTCACGGACGCCCCACCCCGCACCCTCACTTCTTCCCGAACACCTTCTGGAAGAACTGCGCCTGCGCCATGCTGGCCACGAACTGGTTCGACTTCTTCTTGAAGCCGTGCCCTTCATCCATGGCCAGGACATAGCCGACATCGCCGCCATTCTTGCGGATGGCCGCCACCATCTGCTCTGCCTCGCCCACCGGTACGCGCGGATCGTTGAAGCCCTGGATGACCAGCATGGGCTTGGTGATCTTCGACGCATTGGTCAGGGGGGAGATTTTCTGCAAAAACGCCCGCATCTCCGGATCGCGCTCATCGCCATATTCCGGGCGGCGCAGGTCGCGGCGATATTCGGCCGTGGCCTCCAGGAAGGTGATGAAGTTGGAAATGCCGACCGTGTCGGCGCCACCGGCCAGCTTGTCATTATAATGGGTCATGGTGGCCAGCGTGGCATAACCGCCATAGGAACCGCCGGCCACGACGACCTTGTCCTTGTCCAGATCGGGCTGGGTGGCGATCCAGTCGATCAGGGCGCCGATATCCTTGATGCTGTCCTCGCGCTTGAAGCCGTTATCCAGGCCCAGATAGGTCTTCCCGTACCCGTCCGACCCGCGGATATTGGGCAGCAGCACGGCCGCCCCCAGCTCATTGGCCCAGAACTGCACCGTGGCGCTGAAATTGGGCCGGCTCTGCCCTTCCGGCCCGCCATGGATCAGCATGATGACGGGCAGCTTGCCTGTGGCATTCTTCGGCTTGAACAGGAAGGCCGGGATCTGCCGCGCCTTGCCGTCCACCTGATCAAAGGTCGGGAACTGCACCAGGGAGGCGTCGGCGAAATTGGCCGTGTTCAGGCCGCCAACCTCGCTCTTGGTCCATTGCTCGACCTTGCCCTTGTCCAGGTCGATGACATAGACGTCGGCGGGGGCGGTGGGCGTGGTCAGGGACAGGCCCAGCTTCTTGCCATCGGGGCTGAAGGACACCCCACCGATGATCCCCTTGGGCAGGTCGGGCAGCCTCAGCGGCTTCAGGCTCTTGGCATCGATCAGGCGCAGCGTGGACCAGCCGCCCTCGTTCAACAGATAGGCCAGCTTGCCACCGTCATGCGACAGGGCGGCCCCTTCGACGTCCCAGGGATCGTCGGCCGTGATCCATTTGGTCGTGCCCGACGCCAGATCATGCAGGCCCAGGCGCTTGAACTCCCCTTCCTCGTCCGACGTCAGGAACACGCCCTTGCCATCGGCGGTGAAGCCGACACCGGAAAGGGCGATATTGTCCTTGCCCGGCATGATTCGGGTCAACTTGCCTGTGCCCGTCTCCACCACCGAAAGGGTGGATTTGGTGATGGACACATATTGCCCGACCAGCAGTTTGCTATCGTCCTGGGAGAAGGCGACGGCCCCCCACGACCCGGTCTGCGCCACCAGCGGGGCAACCGTGGCGGCATCCTTCAGCCCACCGACATAGACATCGGTATTCTTGCCGTCGCGGCGCGTGCTGGAAAAGGCGAAACGGTCGCCCTTGTGGTTCCAGACCAGCCCCTGGTTGCGCGACTTGCCGTCGGTGACCAGGGTCGTCTTGCCCGTGGCCGTATCCAGGTGGAAGTACTGGAAATATTCCGACCCGCCCTTGTCCCAGCTATAGACCAGATCGGTCGATCCCTTGGCCGGGCTGAATTCGGCGCTGGTGATCGGCTCGGCGGCGAAGGTCAGCTGCTGGCGCGCCATCATCGGGCCGGCGACCAGATGCAGCTGCGACGTCTCCCCGAAGCGGGTGGTGATCAGGATGCCCCTGCCGTCGGGCGTCCAGCCCAGCAGGCTGGCCGAACGGGCGGCCAGATAAGCCGACAGCCGCTCACCCAGTGCGGCATCGACGGCCGGCACATTCTCCGTGGCGATATTGCCGTTCTGTATCCGCTCCACCTTGGGCGGCGCGGCGCTCTGGGCCATGGCGGGCGTCAGCCCCGCCAGACAAAGAACCAGCGCCAGCGCGGTGCCGCGCGTGAAATGTCCGATAGTTGCCACGTCCCTGTCCTTGTGCTTGGGGCCCTGTTCCGGGCGATTGCTGCGGAACGCAGCGTAGGGCTGCGTTCGCCACGGGTCACGATCTGAAATCATCCAGATACAAATCTCCGGCAAGGTTAACGCCCCAACCGGACCAGCAAAGGGAACACACCGCATGGCCGCCGCCCAGGAAACCGCCCTGATCGTCATCGATGTCCAGAATGGCATCATGCCCACCGGCGAAGGAGAGCGGTTCGACGCCGCCAACAAGGCGCTGGATGCCGTCGTCGACCGTCTGGCCGACCTGCAGGCCCGCGCACGGGCTGCCGGCGTCACCCTGATCCATGTGCAGCATGACGCGCCCGACGATCACCGCCTGGCCAAGGGCACACCCGGCTGGGAAATCCGCGCGGAACTGACCCCGCAGCCGGGTGAGGCGGTCATCCACAAGCAGACCTGTGACAGCTTCCTGGACACGCCCCTGGAATCGGTGCTGCGCGATGGTGGCATCCGGCACCTGATCATCGGCGGCTGCATGACGCCGTTCTGCATCGACACGACCGTGCGCAGCGCCATCGCCCATGGCTATGATGTCACCCTGGTTGGCGACGGTCATACAACCTGCGACATGGGCGGTCTGACCTTCGAACAGATCATCGCCCACCACAACACGGTTCTGGGCTGGTTCGGCACCGCCACCCACAAGGTGACGGTGAAGAACGCCGCCGACGCGCTTTGACGCAGGGGGCGACGGGCAGATAGTCATATGGCGAAATTCATTCTATGGTTGCCGACACAAGCGACACCAGGGATGGATCATGCTGGCAGCGGAGCATTTCGACCGGATCGTTGATTTCCTGCACAAGATCGGGCTGCCGCTGGAGGTGGGCCCGTTCGGAGCGGAAGGGTTCCTGCCCGGCATCACCATCCGCCAGGGCGTGATGCGGGTCGATCCGGCCCATATCTATGTTTCCGGTGACCTGCTGCATGAGGCGGGGCACATCGCCATCGTGCCGGCACGGCTGCGGCCCGCCCTGGGGGATAATCTGGAAACCAGCCTGCGCGACGCCATGGCCGATGGCGCGAACGACCCGGTGGCGGCGGCCGCCCTGACCCATACGGAGATCATGGCCACCGCCTGGTCCTATGCCGCCCTGAAGGCCCTGGACCTGCCGCCGGAAACCATCTTCTTCGCCGGCGGCTACCGGATGGATGGCGAACAGCAGGCGCGCTTTCTGACCTTGCTGGAAGGCGGGAACCAGTTCGGCATCCTGCACCTGGCCCATGCCGGCATGACGGGCCCCTGCGGCATGATGGCCATGATGTACCAGAACGGCCTGCCGCCCTTCCCCGCCATGACGCGGTGGCTGCAGGCCTGATACCCGTCACCTGCCGCCATGACACGATTCAGCTGCGGATCAATCTACGCAACCGCCCATAAAAAAACCAAACCCTAACCGACACGAACCACTCGGTTCTTTCTGGCAGGCAGGCGTTGATAGATACCATCTAAAACTGGCCTGACTCTATCGATGCGGTTATTTGATGATGTCGAATCATACTTCGCATGCTCGCCGGCAAGACGGCTATTCACAAAAATAAGTATATCATTATTGAAATTCACCGTTATAGTGCTTCTGTCAGCAGCGTCAATATCAAAGCAGACATACACACAGGATTGAACAATGATTGACCTTATTTCCTTTTTCAGGACTTCCTGGGACACCCCAGCGCGATTTGCTGTATCTTTAAGATCAAATAAATGATCCATTTCAACTTCATCAAAAACTGCAATCGTGAATATCAGGCAGTCGACGGGATGTAATGCATCGAATTGCGGATTCCTGACTCGGGCTCTACGCCGATGCCTCGAAACCAATTCTATGTAGCGATCATAGAACCCATCAAAAACAGGGCCGACACCCTGCAAAAACCGCCCCCTGAAGGGCGCTTCAGAGACCGGTAGCTTTCGCTGCAACAGCAACGCCTTCCAGCTTTTCGTGGCAATGTGCTCTAATATTTTAACAGTGACATGGTGAGGATTTATCGTAGCTTCATTATTTGGGACGGAGCTTGCTTGCTTTTTATCTTTGGACGGCGATTTATCGAATAATCCCATTATTTCCTTTAAACCCATGATTAGAATCCGATCCAAATATATAAGGTCTATCTAATTTACCATCATTCAGGCCAACCGAATCATCACTCTCATTCTCTACAGTCTCACCAGATGATGGCGCATCATCATCAAAAAGACCAACGCAAGATGAGATAAATTCAAGATTATCTTCTAATATTTTTTCCGCCAAATCATCGCTATACTTCTTATTTGCATCAAAATCGAAACGAACCTGAACCCTATTTGAATCAACAGCACGCTTTATTGTCTCTGGGGCCCTGTCAACAGGCCGGAATATGGCGAACCATTCCGCTATAATTTCTCTTGAATGCTTTAAGGTTAAATAAGGCACCATCTTTATGACCCACTCCCGTAACACGTTCATATTTCCTCACTTCATATCATGATGGACACCGCCACGCAACGTCGATGATAACAAGTGAGATGGAAGAGTTAATATTCAACTACATATACAAAAGAAAATACTATACTAAAGATTCAGCCACAGATTCGAAGCGGAATTAAAGAAAATTGTATTCATTAATTTTAACTCTCTGAACACTGGGCCACACACCGAAAGCCATCAGAAGAACTTGTGATAAAATTACTCGCCAGTGGATATAACGTTTCGAGAAAACATACAAATCGGCGGCAAGATTCCACCAAATCTTACCAGCCGCCCGTCCGGATCCATTCTTCCATCTGCCCCATGCGATCGGCGCCCCAGAAGGGTTCCCCGTCCACAAAGAAGAAGGGGGCGCCGAAGACGCCATGGGAAATGGCCTTCTCCGTCTCTTCGCGCAGGCGTTCCTTCACCGCCGGGTCGCCCAGGCCCTGTTCCACGGCGTCGCGGTCCAGCCCCAGGCTGGCCGCCACATCCAGCACATTCTCCGGCAAGGCCATGTCGCGACCTTCGGCCCAATGGGCGTGGAACAGGGCGCGGGCCAGGGCTGCGGGGCTATGTTCCCCACCCGCCTGGTCCAGCCAGTAGACGGCGCGCGCCGCCGCAACTGAGGCGAAGATGGATGGCAATGGCTGGTGCAGCGGCACGCCCAGCCTGCGGGCGCAGCGCGGTACGTCATGGCGCAGGTAATCGCCCTGCAGCGGCTTGTTCAGGTTGGGCACCCCGCCCGTCGCCTTGAACACAGCCCCCAGCAGGATGGGCCGCCACTTGACGGGCCGCCCCACCCGGTCTGCCAGCGCATCGATCTGCGTGGCGGCCAGATAGGCGTAGGGAGAGGAAAAGTCGAAATAGAAATGGATCAGTCCGTTCGACATGGTCTCTCCTTCGGATCGGGGGGCGTCACCAGGGAATGCGGCGACCGTCATAGGCAATATAGGCACCATTGTCGGCCGCCGTCGCCGATGCGATGACCTGGCGCAATCCGGCGGCGGAATCGGTGGGCAGGACGGGCGCGTTGGGCCCGCCCATTTCCGTCTGCACCCAGCCCGGATGCAGCAGCAGCAGCGTGAACCCTTCCTTGCCCCAGGCCAGCGACAGGCAGTGGATGCCCATGTTCACGGCCGCCTTGGATGCGCGATAGGTGACATAGCCGCCGGTATTTTCGGTGATGGAGCCCAGCACGCTGGACAGGGTGGCGATCTTGGCGCCCGGCACCAGATGCGGCTTCATGGCCTGGGCCACCAGCACGGGCGCCAGGGCATTGACCTTCATCGTCTCCAGCCAGGCATCGACATCGATATGCTCGGCCGACTGGGCCGGCAGATCGGGGCCGATGACGCCGGCATTGTTGATCAACAGGTCGACCTTCGTGCCGGCGAACCCGTCAGCGAAACCCTTGATGGAGGCCGGATCGGCCACGTCCAGCGCGCGGACATCGGCCCCCAGCGCCCGCAGCTTGTCGGCCCCGGCCGGGTCGCGCACACCGGCGATGACGGTCCAGCCATCGGCGATATACTGGCGGGCCATTTCAAGCCCGATGCCGCGCTTGGCACCGGTGATGACGACGGTCGGCATGGGCGCAACTCCTGTCAGGGAACGGGTATAGTCCGGGGGACGGCGATCAGGACGCCAGCGCCCCCCTCAGGGCAGCCATATTGGCATCCCCGGTGGCACAGAAAACCACCCGATCCAGCGTATCCGCGTGCCGGGCGACGAAATCACGCACCGTATCGACCGCGATGCGGGCCGCCAGTTCCTTGGGGAAACGATAGGCACCGGTGGAAATGGCGGGAAAGGCGATGGACCGCGCGCCCTTCTCCACCGCCAGATCCAGGGCCCGGGCATAGCAGCGGGCCAGGACCTTGTCCTCCCCCATCTTGCCCGTAACATAGACGGGACCGACGGCATGGACGACCCAGCGCGCTTTCAGGCCGAAGCCCGGCGTGATGGCGGCATCGCCGCGCCCCACCGGGTCCAGCGCCGTGGCGGCGGCGAACAGGTCGGGGCCCGCTGCCTCATGGATGGCACGCGATACGCCCGTGCCGCCCCCCAGGCCGGGGGCGGCGGCATTGACGATGACATCCACATCCAGGGCCGTGATATCGCCCTGATGCACCAGCAATTCCGTCACGGGACGTCCCTTCAGATCGCGTAGGCCAGCGTGGCGGTACGGCCGCCATCGCTGACGGTCAGGCCCGATGACATCACCCGCATGATCTCCAGCCCGCGACCCGACTTGGCCTCCACATTCACGGGCGGGCGAACGCTGTCGGGATCATAGCCACCGCCCTGGTCGGCGATTCGCACATGCAGCCGGCCGTCAGCCGTCCAGGCCGAAATGTCGATGCGCTTGGACGCGCGGTCGGGATCGGCCAGCGTGGCTGTCAGCCGCTGGCAGAAGGCGTCGAACTGGCTGGGATCATCAACCAGCGACCCGCCCATGGCCAGGTTGCCGTGCAGCACGGCGTTGATCACCGCTTCATGCAGTGACAGTTCCACATCGTGGCGCACCGCCGTGGGCAGCAGGCCGCGGGCCAGCAGCCCCTCACAGAACTGCGCCGCCGTGTCCAGGGTCCAGGCCAGCCGCGTGGTCAGCGACACCAGCAGACGGCCGCTGTCCAGGGCGTCGCGCAGGGCCGCCGCCGGCAGGTTCGCGTCCGCCCCCTGTTCCACAATGGCGGCACAGTTGGATCGCAGGGCTGCGATCAGTTCGGCCGCGGCCCCCTCGGCAATGACACGGACCAGACCGGGCCCATCCGCCCCCTCTGTCGCCAGCGGCAGACCCAGCGCAGCAGCGATACGGGTCTGTTCCGCCCCATCAAGCGTATCCGCAGCCACCCGGAATTCCATAATCCCCCCGCCTCGCTTCATGCGATATCGTTGTCATGATCTACCGCGACCGACCCACCCCCGTCATCCGCCAGATCGATGATGGCGGGGGCTGAAATAACAAATCCTTCACCCGGCGGGTATTCCTGCTCCACCCGACGGTACAGATCATCGCCCGACCGGGCGAAACCGTACAACGACTTTCCCTCATTCCACAGGCTGCTGCCATTCCATCCGGCGGCCAGTGACGGATTCGTGATCGTCACGGACCAAAGCCGTTCGAATCGGTTCCAATCCCGATCCAGCATGGTCACCTGCCGGGGCTTCTGTCCACGCAGCCTTTCGATCCGCGTCTCCGTCATCGTGATCTTGCCGGACATCTCCCGCACATGCTGTTCCGCCTCCACCACGGCGTCGCGCAGTGCGGTCTCCTCCTTCCGGGCATGGCGGAGGGCGGCGGCGACCATGTTCCGTTCATCCACCGTGCGCGACAGCTTGCGTTCCACCTCGCGGATGATGCGCATCAGGCGGCGGGCGCACACCACCATGGCCGCACCTGAAAAGGCCAGCACGAACAGGCTGATGATGTTGGACCAGCCGAAGATCATGCGGTCCCCGCGCCGGGCCGCATCTGGATCACATCTTCGATGCTGTAGCCTTCACCGGCCGGGAAGGCTTCGGCGATCAACATTCGGGCGGCCCGGTCGCTGGGCGCCCAGACACGGATATGGTTGGCATAGCGCCAGATGACGGGCGCGCTGTCGAAATCCCGCGCCGCGGTCTCCGCCAGCCGCCGGTTGCCCACCCGCGCCTGAAAGACCCCGTCGGCGATACGCTGCCGCCCCAGTTCGTGCCAGATCTGGATACGGTCGCGCTCCACGGCCGCCAGCATCATCTCCAGCCGGCTCAGCTGCGACTTCATGCGGAACCGTTCGGCGTTGCGACGGTCACGCACCGCCGTCTGCTCCCGGTTGTCGGTCAGAACCTTCTCCAGGCTGGTGCGGGCGCTCTTGATCTCCCGCTTGATCTTCTCGTGATCGGCGACCCATTCATAGATGTCGGGGATCACCACGCGCATCATCTCCAGCAATGCCGCCGCCACCAGGCAGGCTGCCGCCGCTGACAGAACGACGATGTCCGATGTCGTCAAATGCTGGTCCATCCCCATCCCCAACCCGCGCCGGATCGCCGGCCACCCATTGCCAGGATAAGCAAGGAGCAGGCCCGGGGATGTGAAATTTTTCACCAGCAGCAGCGACGCATCGCCTATCCTGCCGGCCAGAAGCGCAGGGATACCCCGCGCACCTGATACTCGCTTGAGGATGCTGGTCATGGACAAGGGTTCGCCGAAGGCCGTCCTGCTGAAGGATTATGCCGCCCCGGCCTGGTGGATCGACCATGTCGATCTGTCGTTCGATCTGCGCGATGGGGGCACCATCGTCACCTCCCGCCTGTCGATCCGCCGCAATGGCGACGTGGCCCGCGGTCCCCTGGTGCTGGACGGGCAGGAACTGGAACTGCTGTCCGTGACGGTCGGCAACCGGCCGCTGTCGCCCGATGATTACGCCCTGACGCCGGACCATCTGACCCTGTCCGACCTGGAAGGCGACAAGGCAGAGGTGGAGATCGTCACCCGCATCCACCCGGAAAAGAACACGGCCCTGGAAGGGCTCTACAAATCCTCGGGCAATTACTGCACCCAGTGCGAGGCGGAAGGCTTCCGCAAGATCACCTATTACCAGGACCGCCCCGATGTGATGGCGACGTTCCGGGTGCGGGTGGAAGGCGACCGGGAAACCTGTCCCGTGCTGCTGTCCAACGGCAATCTGCTGGACCAGGGTGACGCCGGCGACGGTCGCCACTGGGCCCTGTGGCAGGATCCCTGGCCCAAGCCCTGCTATCTGTTCGCGCTGGTCGCCGGCAATCTGGTCTCGATCGAGGACCGGTTCCGCACCAAATCCGGCCGCGACGTGGCCCTGCGCATCTATGTGGAGCCAGGCAATCAGGACAAGTGCGCCCACGCCATGGAAAGCCTGATTAAGTCCATGAAATGGGACGAGGATGTCTATGGTCTGGAATATGACCTGGATATTTTCAACATCGTCGCAGTCGGCGATTTCAACATGGGGGCCATGGAGAACAAGTCGCTCAACGTCTTCAACACCAAATACATCCTGGCCCGGCCCGACACGGCCACCGATACCGACTTCTTAGGCATCGAGGCTGTGGTGGCGCATGAATATTTCCACAATTGGACCGGCAACCGCGTCACCTGCCGCGACTGGTTCCAGCTGAGCCTGAAGGAAGGGCTGACCGTCTTCCGCGATCAGCAGTTCAGCGCCGACATGAACTCCGCACCCGTGAAGCGCATCCAGGATGTCACCCGCCTGCGCCAGGTGCAGTTCGCGGAGGATGCGGGCCCCACGGCCCATCCCGTGCGGCCGGAAAGCTATATCGAGATCAACAATTTCTACACGCCCACCGTCTATGAGAAGGGGGCGGAGGTTCTGCGCATGTACCACACCCTGCTGGGTGCCACGGGGTATCGGCGCGGCATCGATCTCTATTTCGCCCGCCATGACGGGCAGGCCGTGACCACGGATGATTTCCTGGCCGCCATGCGCGATGCCAATCCGGATGCCAGCGTCGATTGGGAACAGTTCCGCCTGTGGTACGCCCAGGCCGGCACGCCCGTGATCAGTGGCGAGGGCGTGTATGACGCAGCCAGCCGCACCTATCGCCTGACTTTGCGTCAATCGCTGGCCGCCACGCCGGGCCAGCCCGCGAAGCAGCCCATGCTGATCCCCGTCGCCCTGGGTCTGGTGGGTCCGGACGGGAGCGACCTGCCGGTGACCCTGGCCGGTGAAACCGCCGGTCCGGCCGGCACCCGCGTGCTGGCGCTGACTGAGGCCGAACAGAGCTTTACCTTCACCGATGTGCCGGCGGCCCCCATCCCGTCGCTGATGCGCGGCTTCTCGGCTCCGGTGAAGCTGTCCTTCGACTATTCGGACGCCGACCTGACCTTCCTGATGGCGCGGGACAGCGATCCCTTCAACCGCTGGGAGGCGGGCCAGACCCTGGCCGCCCGCCTGCTGCTGCGGCTGGTCGCCGACCGGGCGGCGGGGCGTGACATGGTGGTACCCGCCGGCTTCATTGACGCCATGGGGGCCACCCTGGCCCGCGCCGGCGAGGATCCGGCCTTTGCCGCCCTGGCCCTGACCCTGCCGTCGGAGAATTATCTGGGACAGTTGATGGAGGTGATCGACGTGGACGGCATCCATGCCGCCCGCGATCTGGTCCGCGCCGCCATCGGCCGCATCCACCGCGATGCCCTGCTGGCGACGTACCATGCCAATGCCGAACAGGGGGAATTCAGCGTCAGCCCGGATGCCATCGGCCGTCGCGCGCTGAAGAACGCGGCCTTGGCCTATCTGAACGCCGCCGACGATGCGGAGGGCAAGGCCCTGGCGCTGGCCCAATACCGTACGGCCACGGGCATGACCGATGTCATCACGGCCCTGTCCCTGGTCGCCGACAGCGACCTGCCCGATCGCGCCGACGCCCTGGCCGCCTTTGCCGATAAGTGGAAGGAAGAGGCGCTGGTCATGGACAAGTGGTTCATGATCCAGGCCATGTCCTCGCGGCCTGATACGCTGGCCAATGTGAAGGCACTGCTGGCCCATCCCGGCTTCAGCATCCGCAACCCCAACAAGGTCTATGCCCTGGTCGGCGGCTTCACCGGCAACGCCGTGGCCTTCCATGCCGCCGATGGATCGGGCTACGAATTCCTGGCCGATCGGGTGATCGAGTTGAACAGGCTGAACCCGCAGGTGGCCAGCCGCATGGCCAAATCCTTCGCCCGCTGGCGCAAGTACGATGCCGGGCGTCAGGCGGCGGCCAAGGTGGCGCTGGAACGCGTCGCCCACACGCCCGACCTGTCGGCCGACGTGTACGAGATCATCTCGCGCAGTCTGGAAGGGTAAGGACCCGCAGATCGGGGCCGGGGATGGCGTCCGTCCCCGGCCCCGATCTGTTTCACCACCCGATCAGCGACCCCACGATCAACACCCCCGAACTGCCCAGCATCATCAGCCAGGTCAGCAGGATACCCCACATCCGGCCGAAACTCTTGCCGCCGGGATTGGACGCCAGCCCCTGCGCATGCAGCACACGGCCCAGAAACAGGGCCGCACCGAAAGCATGGACCAGGGCCGCCGGCTTGCCCGACAGTTCCAGCAGGGTCAGCAGGATCAGGGCCACGGGCACATATTCCACGAAATTGCCCTGAACCCGGATGGCCGCCGTCAGGCTGGCATGACCGCCATCGCCCAGCGACACATTATGCCGGCGCCGCTGCATGGAAACGCGCAGGCTGAGCACGATCAGCAGGATCGCCAGAAGTCCGGCATAAAGCGGGGTAATGGTGACGGACATGTTCCCTCCCTGTTGAACCCTTGTGATACTCAACCCACCATAGGGGCAACCCGCTCAGCGACGCAACGCGAAGCCGACCGTCTGCGCAATGACGTCGGCATCCGACAGCAGGCGGCGATGGCCCAGCCCCTCCACCAGCCGCGTTTCCATCCCGGACCACAGCGACGCCAGATGCAGCGCATCGGCCACGGGCATGATGCGGTCATCCACGGCATGGACCAGCAGGGCCGGCACGGCGGCCTCGCCCTGCAAGGACAGGGCGGACAAGGGCTGGCCCAGCCGGCGGTCGATGCGCCGCGCCAGCGTATGTTCCCCATCCAGATCCAGGCGCAGCACATGCGCGATCTGGCGCACGGGCAGCGTCAGGTCGGCCAGCGGCGCCAGCAGCACGGCACGGCCGGGGCGGAACCCGTCCTGGATGGCCAGCGTCAGGGCCGATGCACCGACGCCATGGGCGATGACGGCCGCCACCACGCCACCCGCCGCCCCGGCCACGGCGGGAATGGCGCGGGCGAAGTCCAGCACATGCGTCTCGTCTCCGGAGCTGCGCCCATGGGCCGGGGCGTCGAAGGCAACGACCCGCGCGCCGGCATCCAGCAGCGGCTGGACAAACGGCGTCATGTCATGCACCTGCCCTTCCCAGTCATGGACCAGCAGCACCAGCGGTGCGCTGTCTCCCTTCGCTGCCCCCCACAGGCGGGCGGCCAGATGCGGTGTGAAGCCCGGCACGGCCAGAACCACGGCCCCGGCCGGTTCCGGCAGGGCCGGGGGCGACACGGCACGCTCGGGGCGCAGATACATGCGCAGCCCCTCGCCGATCTGGTGCGCTTCCTGCGACCAGGGCCGGAACAGCTGATCCAGAAACCCCTCACCCTGCGCATAAATCCGAACGTTCGTGCTTTTTTCAGAGAAAAAAAGTGCCATTTGCCTCTCCCCCGATGGGGCATCGTCCAGCCGGGCGGTGCCGCGATGATGGTCGAACTGTTGAAACCTGCAAACCGGTCAAACCCGTGCGCGCTGAATCAGATCCCGCACCGCGGACCGCGCCCACCCTTCCGCCTTCGGATTCTTCGACAGGCGATAGATCTGGGCGAAACCGTAACACAGCGAAATTCCCTCGAACGCGAACTGTTCCACATCCAGGTCGGCACGCAGATGCCCTTCTTCCACCGCGCGGCGGACGGCACCCACGACGACCCGGCGCATCTCCTCCTGCTGCTTGACGATCAGGTCGCGCAGCGGGCCGGGACGGTCATCAAACTCGATCGACGCGGCCTGGATGGGGCAGCCACCGGGCAACACCGGGTCCCGCGTCCAGGAAATCCAATTCTCGAACAGGGCCAGCACACGCGGCAGCCCGCGCGGGGCGGCCAGGGCGGGACGGACCACCGTGTCGGCGAACAATTCCGCCGCGCGGTCCAGCACCGCCGCCTGAAGCTGTTCCTTGCTGCCGAAATGCGCGAACAGCCCGCTTTTCGACATGCCCAGCTTGTCGGCCAGTGTCCCGATGGTCAGCCCGGTCAGCCCGTCGGTGCTGGTCATGGCCAGCGCCTGGTCCAGGATGGCGGCTCGTGTGCGTTCACCTTTGCTCATGGGTCAAATAATACGAACGGTCGTACTATTGTCAAGCCCCATGGCAAATTCCCGGCAATCGGCGTAAAGCTTGGCAGCCCTGCGCCAGCCGCGGGCACGCATCGGGAGAGAGGATCGCATGTCCGCCGCCTTTGAACGCCGAACTTTCGCACCGGGCGAGCAGATCTTCAAGGAAGGCGATCCGGGCGACAGTCTTTATGTCGTGGAAAATGGCCGCGTGCGCATCTGGCGCGGCGATCCGGACCATCCGACCATCATCGGCCGGGTCGAGACCAGCGGCATCTTCGGCGAGATGGCCATCTTCGACCGCAAGCCGCGCATGGCCCACGCCTCGGCCGAGGTGGAGTCGGTACTGATGCGCATGCCGGCCAGCGTGCTGCGTGAAAGCCTCTATGGCGCCGACCCGCTGCTGCGCCAGCTGGTGCAGCTCCTGATCGACAATGTCCGCACCATGGCACGGCGCCTGGACGAGCTGGAGGCCAAGGTCGGCGACACTTGATCCCTGGCCTTGGCAACGAACAAAAAAGGGCCGGTCACGCTGAACGACCGACCCTTTCGTTTTGTATAACAACCGCTTACTTGAAGGCGTCGTACCCTTCGATGATGTGGCTGACGAGCCCGTATTCCTTGGCCTCTTCCGCCGACATCCAGAAATTGCGGTCGGTATCGACGGCCACCCGCTCATAGGTCTGGCCGGTCTCCTTGGCGATCTCTTCATTGATGCGCTTGCGCATCTTGATGATCTCCTTGGCCTCGATGGCAATGTCGGTGGCAGGGCCACCCACACCGCCCGCGGGCTGGTGGATCATGAAGCGGGTGTTGGGCAGGCAGAAGCGATTCTGCTTGGCCGCACCCAGGAAGATATGCGCGCCGGCCGACGCCACCCAGCCCGTGCCAAGGATCATGACGCGCGGCTTCACGAAGCGGATCATGTCGTGGATCGTGTCGCCGGATTCGACGTGCCCGCCCGGCGAATTGATGATCAGCTTGATCGGATCGTCATTTTCGGCGGCCAGCCCCAGAAGCTGGGCGGTCACGGACTGCGCCACCTTCTGGTTGATCTCACCGAACAACAGGATGGTGCGGGCCTTGAACAGGTTCTGCGCGATGGAGGGGGGCATCTTGGCCTTGTCCTCCTGGGCATCGGATTCCGGCTTTTCGTCTTCGAGACGCAAGGGGTTGACGAGCAAGGCGGCACTCCTGGTTCTGGAATTAGCTCAGCTTTGACCTAGCGGGAAATCGGGCGCGGTTCAACCCATCATTGGCGCGAACCGCGTCCCCCTCCTTATGAAAGATCGATCCACACGCTTTTCAAGTCCGTATACTTCTCCAGCGCATGCAGGCTCTTGTCGCGGCCGAAGCCGGATTGCTTGAACCCGCCGAACGGCGTGGTGATGTCGCCTGCGTCGAAGCAGTTGATCCAGACCGACCCGGCCTTGATGGTGCGTGCCGCCTTCATGGCGGTGGAGATGTCGCGCGTCCAGATGGCCGACGCCAGGCCATAGATCGTGTCATTGGCGATCTTGAAGGCTTCTTCCGTCGTCTTGAAACTGATGGTCGACAGGACGGGGCCGAAAATCTCCTCCCGCGCAATGGTCATGGCACTGTCCACGCCATCGAACAGGGTCGGCTCGATGTAATAGCCGCCGGTCTCTGTCCGCGCCGCACTGCCGCCGATGCGCAGGCACGCGCCTTCTTCCTTGCCCTTCTCGATATAGCCCAGCACCCGCTCATGCTGGCGGGCATCGACCATGGCGCCCATATTGGTGGCGGGGTCCAGCGGATCGCCGGGCTGCCAGCCCTTGGCATGGTGGATGACGCGCTCCAGGAACTCGTCCTTGATGCTCTCATGCACCAGCAGTCGGGAGCCGGCGTTGCACACCTCCCCCTGGTTGAAGAAGATGCCGCCGGCCGCATTGGCCGCGGCCTTCTCCAGATTGGCCGCGTCGGGCATGATGATGTGCGGGGTCTTGCCGCCGCATTCCAGGGACACGCGCTTCAGGTTGCTTTCACCAGAATAGCGCATGAAATATTTGCCAACCTCGGTGGAGCCGGTGAAGGCCAGCATGTCCACATCCATGTGACGGCCGATGGCCTGTCCCGCCGTCTCCCCGAATCCGGGCACGACATTCAGCACGCCGGCCGGCACGCCCGCTTCCGCCGCCAGTTCGGCCAGGCGCAGGGCCGTCAGCGGCGATTGCTCGGCCGGCTTCAGCACCACGGAATTGCCGGTGGCCAGGGCTGGCGCCACTTTCCATACCGCCATCATCAGCGGGAAATTCCAGGGCACGACAACGCCGATGACGCCCAGCGGCTCCCGCAGGATCAGCGACATGGCCTCGGGCCCGCTGGGGCCCACCTGATCATACAGCTTGTCGATGGCTTCGGCGTAATACTGCACACAGCGCGCCGACAGCGGAATGTCGATGGACCGGCTGTCGCGGATGGGCTTGCCCATGTCCAGCGTTTCCAGCAGGGCCAGTTCGTCGGCATTCTCCTCGATCAGACGCGCCAGCTTCAACAGCACGGCCTTGCGGGTACGCGGGTGCTTGTCGCGCCAGATACCGGACTCGAAGGCGCGCCGCGCGGCCGCGACGGCCCGGTTCACATCCTCGCCATCGCATTCGGCGACCTGGGTCAGCACCTTTCCGTCGCGCGGGCTGATACAGTCGAAGCGCTTGCCGCTGGCCGCAGGCACAAAGGCACCGTCAATAAAGGCCTGGGTGCGGAAATCCAGCCGCTTGGCGCGGTCCAGCCAGTCGATGGCGGAAATGGTGTCCATTTTCGGTCACTCCCTTGCTGGCGGGCGAAACCCGCCCATCCTTGGCCGCCAGAGTGCCCGGCCGCACGGGCCGCGGCAACCCCCCAACGGGGCAGGGCCGGACCAGCGCCGGCCGACAGGTCACATAAAGGTATGTTAAAACAATTCACCTTGAATGGCCCTGCTGATCAGCACTGTAATCAGCGCCGGTGAAGATGTTTTCCCCCGGAAATCGAAATTGAACGGATCAAATGGGCCGTATTCTTTTGGATATATCTCTCGCCATCACCATGGATGCGGACAATGGGTCATATAATTGAAGGATGGGCGGATGCATATCGGCAAGAAAATTCTCCACCCCCCGTCACAGCGGACAGCATCCATCCCCGGCGATGACCATTTAGTTGATAATTATAAAATCATCACCAACCACGACCCTTAGCGCCCTGATAAATATCGGATTTTTTGATATCGGATTTTTCGATTTAGCAAGATTTGGAAACAATGAAGGCAGGGATCGCGATAATGTGGATCACACCGCAGGAACAAGCCCTGGTGGGGGAATGCCTGGAAGACGCAAGGCGACGGGCGCAGGTGACCCAGCAGGAACTGGCATCGCGTCTGGGCAAGCCTCAATCCTTCATTTCCGCCTATGAAACGGGGCAGCGGCGTGTCGATGTGCTGGAATTCCTGACGATCCTGCGTGCCCTGGACATGGATGCATTGCCGATCTTTGTCGCCATTCGTGACCGGTTTCCCTCACCCTACCCGACGCCGCGTCGCTGACACCGGTTGAATGTACCTGCCTGGGCGCATCATACCATCGGTCATAATTCATGACCGATGGTATGGCGGCGACTGCCGCCGCGCGGCATGTGCCGCGTGAAGCCAAGCTAACGGATGTTGGCGCCGGCGATTGAGGTGCTGAAAGTCCTGACCATCGGCCGGGACTTTCAGCCGCTGGTATCATTGTCCTACGGACATGTTTTGCGTTGCAGCAAGGGATGGCGAGTGGCTCCATGATGGCGTGCCATCAGGGATAACCGTTCATGCGCCCCGCCCATATCGCCCTTGCCGCCCTGGTCGCCATCATCTGGGGGGTGAATTTCATTTTCATCAAGCTGGCCTTGACGGGGTTCCCGCCCATCCTGCTGACGGCCCTGCGCTTCACCCTGGCGGCCCTGCCCACCTTGTTCATTCCACGCCCGGCGGGGCTGGGCTGGAAACAACTGGCACTGGTGTCCAGTTTCCTGTTCACCGGCCATTACATCTTCCTGTTCGTGGGCATGGACCAGGGCATGGCGCCGGGGCTGGCCTCCATCGTCCTGCAATGCCAGGCCTTCCTGACCATGCTGATCGCCAGCCTGATGCTGGGCGAACGCCCCGGCGTGCAGCAGATCGCGGGGGCGGGTGTCGCGGCCCTGGGGCTGGTCGTCACCGCCACCACCGTCGGTCTGGATGTCACCTGGATCGGATTCGGCTTCACCATCCTGGCGGCGTTCAGCTGGGCCATGGGCAATGTGCTGATGCGCCGCCTGCCGCCCACCCCCACCCTGCCGCTGATGGTCTGGCTGTCCACGGTGCCGCCGCTGCCGGCCTTCGCCCTGTCCTTGTGGCTGGAAGGTCCGCAGCGGGTCTGGGGCGCCCTGACGGGCTTCTCCTGGGTGTCCGGTGTGGCGCTGCTTTACATCGTGCTGCTGTCGACGCTGGTCGCCTTCGGCATCTGGGGCTTCCTCCTGCGCAACTACAAGGCCAGCCTGGTCGCCCCCTTCTCCCTGCTGGTGCCGGTGACGGGCACAGTGGCCGCCCATCTGGCCTTCGGGGAAAGCTTCAGCCCCACGCGGCTGGCCGGCATGGCGCTGCTGTTCGCCGGCATCGTCATCACCATCCTGCCATTGCGGCGGCGGGTGGCGATGGCGGCCTGAGGTCATACCAAGGGGCATGGGATATGACCCTTGGTGGCCGGCGACTGCCGGCCCGCAGGCACGCGCCTGCGCAAGCCAAGCTGCCGGAGGCAGCGCCCGGCGTTTGAGGGAAAATGTACATACCAAGAGTCATGCTCCATGGCTCTTGGTATCAGACGTCAGGGCTCGACCACCACCGTCGCCCGCATCTTGGGATGGATTCGGCACTGGATGATATATTCGCCGGTCTGGGTGAAGCGGACGGGCGTTTCCCCGAACGGGTCCTGCAGGCCGATATCGAACACCCCGCCCATGCTGGGCGAATAGACATTGTGGCCGAACGGGTCCTCGTTGCGGAACAGCACCTCATCACCTGCGTGGATCACCACCTTGCGCGGGGCGAAGGCAATGTCGCGCTGGGCGATGATGATAGGCCCCTGCGCCCCGACGGACCCCGCCAGCAACAGCAACGCCACCCCGGGAATGGCCGCCCGCCCCATCGACACCCGCTTCATATCCGTCACCCGCCCCGTCAATGCTGCTTGTCCAGGATGGCGATGTCGATCACCGGACCACCGTCGCCAATCCGCCCCATGCGCCGCATGCCGCCGCGCTGCACATTCAGATCGTACAGGACACCACCGGCCACCGCACGGCCGTGATATTCGTCATCGGCATCGGTGAAAATATCGATCCCTTCCACGATGGTGCCTGCCGTCAGGCCCAGGGGGCCAACGGTGCGCAGCAGGCCGTCATTGGGCGGATCCTGGGCGACATAGGTACCGGCCAGGCTGTCCACATCGAACAGCTGCGTCTGTGTGGCCCCCGCATAGGAATTGATGTAGGCGCCGGCATAGATGCCGGGCGTCTTGCCGGCGCTGACCTTTTCCTTGGGATGATAGGACAGCGGCTTGTCCACCGCCGCCTGACCTGTCTCGACATTGACGCGCAGGTTCTGGCCGTTCGACGCCATGACCCGCAGACGGTCCGCCTGCGGATTGAAATCGGCGACGATATGGTCGATGGCCGCCAGCGGCACCGACAGCGTGGCCGCAACCGTCGCCATCCCCGTCGCCGGATCAATCACATAGATCACATTGTCCGTCGCCACGCCATACAGCTTGCCATTGGACGGCCGCACGTCCAGGGCCAGCAGCTTCCCCCGCACGCCCGACACGGGCACGGTTTTCGCCTTGCCCGGCGCCTTGTCGCTGAACAGCAGCAACTCGTTGCGCTCGTTCAGCCCCACCATCTCCAGCGCCGCCGCGGACTGCACCCAAGCCAGCCCCAGGACCAACCCGGCAACCCATCCCGCAACCTGCCTGCGTCCTGACATCCTTGGTACCTCCCCGGCCATATGTTGTATAGACAAGTATGAGCCTGTTTTCCGGCCGCCTGACAAGGATAGATCATCCTGCCGCGCTGTCAGCCCCATTCGGCAGGGGTCAGCCGGCCTTGATATTGAAGATGGCACATATCTTCTGCCGAAGCTGCATCGGCGAGAAGGGCTTGATGACATAGGCATCGACGCGGTTGGCGCGCGCCTGCTGCACGAACTCGGCCGTCTGGTTGCCGGTCAGCATCAGGAACGGCATCTTGTCCCAGGTCTTGCGGACATGCTGAAGCAGCTGCAGCCCGGTGACATTGGGCATGTTCCAGTCCGATATGATCAGATCGCACTGGAAATCCGCGTCCTCCAGCGTATCGATGGCCGCCTGACCATCCTTGACGATGGTGACATTCTGCACGCCAAGCTGGGCCAGCACCTGTCGCGCCAGCCGTTGGGCGAAGGCATTATCCTCCACCAGAAGGACATTCAGCTTTTCAAAGCCGGGGATGCGGTCAGGGCCGTGCGACATGGTTAATTCTTCAGACAATGGGGCCGCAGCCCCGCCATTCCCGATGACAAACGCCAGTCACATCGCCTTGTCAATTCAACAATCGCCCTATTCCGACCATGGTTAATCCGCCGCCGGGGCGGCGGCCAGGTTCGCACGCTGCGCCTGCAGCCAGGCGATACCGGTATCCAGGTCCGCCCGCAGCAGCGACAGCAGGGCGGGCAGCCGCCCATCCTCCCCCGCATGGCCCGCCATCTCCACGGCCTGGGCGGCGCGGTAGACGGCGGCAAGACCCAGACTGCCGGCCGCCGATTTCAGGGAATGCGCCGTTTCCGCTGCCTGATACGCGTCTACCGATGCGCCATCGCCGGGGAACAGGTCGGGCTCCACCTCGGGCAGGATCGACAGGAAGGTGTCGATCAGATCGACCGCCATTTCCGGTCCCATATCGATCGCCAGACTGTCGAGAACATCAGGCAGGAACGGCTGGTTGCCGGTCAGCAGGGCATCGGCCATGCAACCCTCTGCCGCCTCGTCGGGCGGCGACTCCGCCGGTGGCTCTGCCTGCGCCGGGAACAGGCGGCGGATGACCTTGAACAGGTTGGCCGGATCGATGGGTTTGACCACATGGTCATTCATGCCGGCATCCAGGCAGCGCTGAATACCGTTGGGGCCGACACTGGCCGTGGCGGCGATGACGGGGATATGGGCACAGGCCCCCTCCAGGGCCCGGATGGCGCGCGTGGCGGACAGCCCGTCCATGCCCGGCATATGCACATCCATCAGCACCATATCCAGCGGCGGGTCGGCCTCGCGCACGGCCTCCACGGCCGCGCCGCCATCGGCGGCGAAACTGACCACATGCCCATATTCCGCCAGGATGCCGGACAGCACCTTGCGGTTCACGGGATTGTCGTCGGCCACCAGGATGCGCAAGGGGCGGATGTCGCGCGCCGCCTCGTCGCCCAGCCCGTCGCCAGCGACGGGGCTGCCTTCCACCAGCGGCAGCTCGAACCAGAAGGTGCTGCCCTCACCGACGATGCTGTCAACGCCGATGGCGCCGCCCATGGCCTCCACCAGCTTCTTGCAGATGGCCAACCCCAGGCCCGTGCCGCCAAAGCGGCGGGTGATGGAACTGTCGGCCTGGACAAAGCTGCCGAACAGCCGGGCCCGCGCCTGTTCCGAAATGCCGATGCCGGTATCGGCAATCTCCGCCCGCAGGTGCCTGCCGTCCGGCCGCTCCAACGCCCGGACGCGCAGGGTGACGCCACCCGATTCCGTGAACTTGATGGCATTGCCCAGCAGGTTCAGCATGACCTGGCGCAGGCGGTTGGGGTCGCCCCGCAGATAGGGCGGCAGGTCCGGGTCCACCTCCTCCTTCAGCCACAGGCCCTTCTCCTCCGCCCGATTGGCCATCAGCATGGTGGTACCCGCGATCAGGGAGGCCGGCTCGAAGTCCAGCGTCTCGATCTCCGCCTTGCCGGCCTCCAGCTTGGAGAAATCCAGGATGTCGTTCAGGATGCGCAGCAGTGACTGGCCCGATTGCAGGACCGTGGTGGCCAGCTTGGCCTGCTCCTCGTTCAACCCGGATTTCAACAGCAGCCGGGTCAGGCCCAGCACCCCGTTCATGGGGGTGCGGATCTCATGGCTCATCATGGCCAGGAATTCGGATTTGGCGCGGGTGGCCGCTTCGGCCTTCTCCTGCGCCTCGCGCACCACCTCCATGGCGCCCTTGAACACGCCCAGGGCGCCGGCGACCTGCCCGATCTCGTCGCGGCGGGCGGCATAGGGGACGGCCACCTCCATGTCGCCATCGGCCAGCTGGATGGTCACCTTGGTCAGCCGGTTCAGCGGGGTGACGATGGTGCGGATCAGGGCGATGGTGATCAGGACCACAACCGCAAACGACACCAGGATCAGGATGCTCGTGCGGTCGGCCGCCGTCTTGATCGTGTCCTCGGCCGACAGGCGGAAGCGGTATCCGTCCTCCGCCGCCATCTGGGTCACGATCTCCAGATTGGTGATGATGCCGTTGCCCAGGCTTTCCAGGCTCTGCAGGGCGGCATCATGGTCCGGCACGCCGGCATTCATCTCCATCACGGCCTGGATGGTCGCCACCCAGCGGCCGTTCTGCTCGCGGATGCGGGCGGTGTATTTGCGGATTTCGGGGTTCAGGCCCCGTTCCTCCACCACCGACAGGCTGGACAGGAAGTCCTCATTATTGACCTGCAGGTCGTCGCGGAATTCCGGCGGCAGCCCCCCGGCATGGCGCAGGGCGCGCTCTGCCATCAGGTCCATCGACACGAACCCCGTCTGCGCGGCGCGGGCGTAATTGATGGCCTGCAGCGGCTGGTCGTACATGCGGATGACAAGGTCACCCGTCGACCGGACGACCAGCACGGCCACGATCCCGATGGTGATGGCGGCCAGGACGGCCACGGCGAAGGCCGCCGCCAGTTTGAAGCGGATGGTCGTGAACATGCCTGCCCCTTGCGCGACCTCTCCCCCTTTATGCGCGCAAGCGGATGGCCGCGGCAAGGTGCGGCATGGCGGCGGGCAGGGCCGCCCCGCCCTTCCCGCCCCTTGACAGGGCCGGTCGGCACTGCTGCCATGCCGGCCGCAACAGCAAGGAATCCCACCCGGAATGACCACGACACCCCCGGAAGCCCTGCGTGAGATCGAAGAATTCCGTCAGCGCCACCCGGCCATCACGGCCGTGGACGTGCTGCTGCCCGATCTGTGCGGGGTGTTCCGGGGCAAACGCGTGCCCATCGACGAGCTGTCGAAGGTGTTCAAGGAGGGCGTGGCCTTTCCCGGCTGCACCTTCGCGGTCGACATTACCGGCGACACGGTGGAAGAAACCGGCATGTCCCAGGAACTGGGCGTGCCCGACCGTATCTGCCGGCCCGTGGCCGGCACGCTGGCCCCCGTGCCCTGGGCGGCCCGGCCGCTGGGGCAGATCATGCTGTCCATGCGCGACGGCGATGGCGGGCCCTTCCCCTATGCCCCGCGCTCTCTGGTGGAAGGCATGCTGGCGGCCCTGGCCCAGCGCGGGCTGACGCCCATGGTGGCGATCGAGCTGGAATTCTATCTGATCGACCGCAGCCGCGCCGCCGACGCCCCGCCCTCGCCGCCCGTGTCGAAGCGCAGCGGCCTGCCCCAGAACCGCACCCAGGTCTATGGGTTGGCGGAGCTGGAGGATTTCGAGGATGTGCTGGACGATATCACCGCGTCCGCCCAGGCGCAGGGCATCCCGGCCGGCACCGCCATCGCCGAATATGGCCCCGGCCAGTATGAAATCACCCTCTCCCATGTGCCCGACGCCCTGCGCGCCGCCGATGACGCCGTGCTGTTCAAGCGCGTGGTGCGCGGCGTCGCCCAGCGCCATGGGTTTGATGCCACCTTCATGGCCAAGCCCTATGGCGATCAGGCCAGCAGCGGCATGCATATCCATATGAGCGTGCTGGACAAGGATGGCCGCAACATCTTCGCGGCCGACGCGCCGGAGGGCTCCGAAGCCCTGCGCCACGCCATCGGCGGCATGGCCGAAACCATGCCCGCCTGCATGGCGCTGGCCGCACCCGGCGCCAACAGCTGGCGACGGTTCCAGGTCGGTTCCTACGCCCCCACCGTCATCGCCTGGGGGGTGAACAACCGCACGGCGCCCTTGCGCATTCCGGCCGGCGGGCCGGACAGCCGGCGGGTGGAATACCGTATCGCCGGGGCCGACGCGAACCCGTATCTGGTGCTGGCCGGCATGCTGGCGGGTCTGCTGCACGGGCTGGACAACCGCATCGACCCCGGCCCGCCGCTGGCAGGCAATGCCTACGCCGCCGACGCCCCGCGCCTGCCTGACGACTGGGGCAAGGCGCTGGAGCTGTTCCAGGACAGCGCCATCCTGCGCCACTGGTTCGGGGACGCCTTCGTCGACACCTACGCCATCACCAAACAGGCCGAACGGGCCAAATTCGCCCAGCGCGTCACGCCGCTGGAATGGGAATGGTATCTGCGGGGATAAGCAGAAGGGCGCGGGAGGTCTGCCCTTTAGGCCGGCGACCGCCGGCCCGGCGCCCATGCGCCGCAAGCCAAGCCGCCGGATGGCGGCGCCCGGCGCCTGAGGGAGCAAAACAAAATCAGGCCGCAGCCGTCAGGTCGCTCAGCTTGGTCAGCAGGTAATCGACATCATCGCTGGCCAGCTCCTCGAACTGGGTCAGGATGCGTTCCAGCATGCGGCGGCGATGGCGTTCGCGGTCATGGTCCAGACCGTCGAAATCCGTCTCGTTGGCCACGTCCAGCGCAATGCGCAGGGCGGGATACAGCTTGGGCGGCAGGCCCGTGCGGTCGAACAGGGACTTCAGGCCCAGCCGGCCGGCATCATGGATCAGCAGCCGCGCATTGTTCACCGGCACCTGGCCCAGCTGGGCCATGGCCATCTCGAAGAAGGGCACATCGCCCATGCACAGCGCCCGCAGCAGCAGGGACGGCGTCAGGCGGTGGCTGCGGCGCAGCTGCGCCACCAGCTTTTCCAGATCGGCATCGCCGGTTCCGCCGACCAGCCCATAGGTGGCACGCTCCCGGCTCTGGATCACGATGTCGGCGGCCATGTCGTTGGGCAGCTCGTGCTTGGCGACCAGCCGTTCGCGCAGCTGTTCGGACACCAGCGCCACCAGACGTTCGGCCACCGTCACCGGCAGCTTGGCGCGGTTGACCATGGGGGCGGCCACGGCCTCGCTGTTGGGGAAACGGTCCAGCGCCTTGACCAGCGCCTTCTCCCCCACCTGCGCCGCATCGTTCGACATCAAGGTGGCGACGGCCTTCTCACTGCCGCGTTCTACCAGGACGTCGGCGACGATCTCCGTCACGTTGGGCCGCTTGGCCACGGCCGTCTGCTTTTCCGACGAACCGGACCGGATGATCTCCACCAGATCGTCTTCGGTCAGGACCGTCGACACCTCGATGAAGGGCAGCGACACCTCTTCCACGTCACGGGCCATGGACATGGCGATGTCGCGCGGGATGGAAGCGTTGGATTTCAGGCTTTCAGCCAGGGCGGAGCGCACGCGCGTCGCCACGTCGCGCGCCATGATGCGCACGATGTCCTCCGCCAGCACCCGCTCCGACGCCGTCAGGTTGGGGGCGGCGAAATGCTGCGCCACCTTGCCGGCCATCTCGGCACGGGTGGTGGGCGACGGATCGGTCAGCAGACGCTGAACGTCCTGCTGTGACAGATGCTCGGACATGGGGTGGACGCACCCTCCCTGGATCGACCGCAGAGAAGCCGGAAACCCACCAGGACGGGCAACCGGCACCACTGCTGTTTCTTTAACATTTAGTGCAGCGTGCTGCCAATTGCGAACGCCAAATTACTAAAACCGAACAGACAATGAAGGCGTATGGCGCAAACCGCATCAACACAATCATCCGTAAGGTTAGGTGCGGTTCCTGCCGCCCGCCCCAGACCGGGAAAGCGGATACAGTTTCGACGACGACTCGTTGCAGCGGGCAGGTCAGGATTTGCCGGCAGGCTTGGCCGCCGCGAACGCCTTTTCCGCCGCCGGATGCAGGGGGGCTGTCCGCGCGCGGTTGTCCATTCCTTCCGCCGTCACGCCGGAAAAGGCCGGATGCTGTTCCTCCAGATCCGGGCGTTCCTCCAGCAGCACACGCACCACCTCGGCGATGGCCTTGGCATCGGCGTCGGCGCGGGTAACCAGGGTGGCGGCGACGCCGATGCTGGGCACGTCCGCCTCCAGCCCCGGATAATGGGCGGCGGGGATGGCGGCGCGGGTCAGATCGGCCCGCGCCGCCAGCAGCTTGTCGATCCCGGGCCCCGCGATGGGCAGCACCACCGCGCCGCAATTGGCGATGGTCTGCCGTACCGCGGCATTGGGGTGGCCAACGGCGAAGAAGGCCGCATCCAGGTCACCCGAACACAGGCTCTGCGCGGCGGCGTCGGGCGACAGGTTGGCGTCGTCGTCACCCAGCTTCACGCCCGACGCCTCCAGCACCGTATCGACCAGATTGCGCAGGGCCGATCCCCGCGGGCCCAGGTTGAAACGCTTGCCCCGCAGCTTGGGCAGGCTGTCAATGTCCACGTCGGGGCGCACCAGCAGGGTCACGGTTTCGGCATGCAGCGTGGCGACGGCGCGCAGCTGCTTGAACGGCCCGGCGGCGGCCATGCGGCCTTCCCCCTTGACGGCGGCGGCCTGCCAGTCGGACTGGACCAGGGCCAGATCGACCTCCCCGTCGCGCAGGGCGTTCAGGTTATAGACGGGGCCGTCTGTCGCCTCCACCAGGCAGCGATAGCCATGGCGGTCCTTCTGCTGGTTCACCTGTCGGCAGATGGCGCCGGCCATGGGATAATAAAGCCCGGTGACCACCCCGCTGGCGATAATCAGTGGCCTGGTTCTGGCGGCGGGTTTCTCCGCCGGCTGCGCACCCGCGGTCCCGGCCGCCATCGCCGCCAGGCAAAGGGACAGGACAAGGCGGAAAGGCAGGCGTTTCATCAAGGTCAAGACGGCACCGGGACGGGACAGGACGGGAACGGAAAAGCGGCGGGGTCAGCGCGGCAGCGGGTCGATCTGCACGTTGGCCTGCCCCTGCTGCAGGGTCCATTCGACGATGCGGCGCAGGACGGCGCCCATGGCCTGATCGAAGGCGGTGATGATGTCGGTCAGGGCCGGGCTGGCGGCGCGGACCTTCGCCTCGAACGTGTCGCCGGCCACGATGTTCCGGCGCGGCATGCGCACCAGCTTGGCATTGATGCGCACGGTCGCTTCGGGTGCCACTTCGCTGGTGTCACCGCCGGCATAATTGGCGTGGAAATCGCGCAGGTCCGTCTTCAGGATGAAGTCGGCGCGCAGCCCCGTCCGCTCCACGCCCACGGCCACGATGCGATGGCTGTTCTCAAAGCTTTCGACCAGCAGGGTCTGCACCATGTCCGGCGCATTGTCGGCCCAGGTTGCACCGGCGTAATAGGTCATGCGGTTCGCCGTCTCGCCCAGCACGATACGGGGCGTTTCCACCGCCGAATTGGCCAGCGGCGTTTCCACCAGAAGCTGCCACGGCGCGCGCGCCAGACCGGCGGTGAATTCCTTGGCCGGGGTCAGCACATAAAGCTTGGGCGGTTTGCCACCCGTCAGCAGCTGCGCCGGCGAGCAGGCAGCCAGCGGGACCAGTGCCGCCAGCCCCAGCAAGCCACGGCGGTGGATGGAATAATGCGTCATTCCGTCTTCACTCCACTGTTGCCGCCGAACAGAAGGTCGGTCGGATCGCGTTCCAGGCGGCGCGACATGCGGCTGATATTGGAACTCAGGTCCTGCAGCTGGATCAGAAGCTGGCTCAGGTCGTAAAGGCCGGTGGAGGTGAAGTCGCGGATCGGCTCGCGGTTCTCCTCGATCATCGCGGCCAGCGACGCCGACAGCTTGTTGATTTCCTTGGTGGTCTTGGCCAGATCGGCGGTGATGGCCTTCACGTCGCCACCGACACTGCCCACCGTGTCATTGGTGGTGGTCATCAGCACTTCGGCCTGCTGGCTCAGCGTATTGACCCGGGCCCGCAGGTCAACCATCAGCAGGTTGGCATTCTTCACCGTGTCATTGGCGTTGCCGCTGGCCTGGGCCAGGTTGGCCAGCATGGTGCCGATCGCCTTCTGGTTATCCTCATTCAGCAGCTCGGACAGGCGGGCGGAAATCTTCATCAGATTTTCCAGCACCTCCGGCGCCTTGGCCAGCACGGCGGCGATGGAGCTGGGGCGTGAACGGATGACAGGGATGCCCTTCACCTGCTCACGCAGCAGCGGTGCATCGCGGCTGCCGCCCGCGATCTCGACATAGACGCCGCCCGTCACGCCGACCGGCTCCAGCGAGGCGATGGCGTCGGTCTTGATGGGGGTTTCCTCCGGCACCTCGATGGTCAGGCGCACCTCTTCGACATTCTCCGGATTGATGCGGATATCGGTGACGGTGCCGACATTGACACCGCGATAGCGTACAGGCCCGCCCTCGACCAGACCGGTCACGGTGCCCGTGACCATGATGTAATAGGGTTGGATAGCCTTGTCGAACTGCACCTTGGCCAGCCAGATGACGAAGACGAAGACAGAAGCCGCCAATGCCAGGACAAAGGCACCGACGGCCGTGTAATTGGCCCGTGTTTCCATGTCCTATCTCCCTTTCGCCGCACTGGCCGCGCGCCCGCGGGGCCCGTGGAAATAATCGCGTATCCAGGGGTGATCCTGGCGCAGCAATTCGTCAATGGTGCCCACCACCAGCTTTTTATCCACCAGCACCGCAATGCGGTCGCAGATGGCATAAAGGCTGTCCAGATCGTGGGTGACCATGAACACGGTCAGGCCCAGGCTTTTCTGCAAGGCCCCGATCAGTTCGTCAAAGGCCGACGCCCCGATCGGGTCCAGGCCCGCCGTCGGCTCGTCCAGGAACAGGATCTCGGGGTCCAGCGCCAGGGCGCGGGCCAGACCGGCGCGCTTGCGCATGCCGCCCGACAATTGCGACGGGTACTTGGCCCCGGCATCCGGCGGCAGGCCGACCATGGCCACCTTCACCCGGGCGATCTCGTCGATCAGGTCACGGGGCAGCCTCGTATGCTCCTTCAGCGGCACCTGGATATTCTCCAGCACCGTCAGCGAGCTGAACAGGGCGCCATCCTGGAACAGCATGCCCCAGCGCGCCTGCAGGGCCAGCCGCTCCCGCTCCCCCAGCGTGGCCGTGTCGCGGCCCAGCACTTCGATGCTGCCGGCCGACGGGTCCATCAGGCCCACGATCTCCCGCAGCAGCACGGATTTGCCCGTACCCGACCCGCCGACCAGGCCGATCACCTCGCCCTTGGTGACATCCAGATCGACGCCGTCATGCACGACCTGCGCGCCGAACCGCGTCTTCAGCCCCCGCACCCGGATGATCGGTTCCGCCATCGTCAGATCCCCACATAGGAGAAAAGCACGGAGAAGGCGGCATCCAGCACGATGACCAGGAAGATCGACACCACCACCGACCGCGTCGTCAGCAGGCCCACGCTTTCGGCACTGCCCGTCACCCGCAGCCCCTCAAAGCAGCCGACCAGGGCGATGACGGTGGCAAAGACCGGGGCCTTGACCAGACCCACGAACAGGGTCGTGGTGCTGACGGCGATCTGCAATTGCCGGGCGAACTGCCCGAAATTGATGTCCAGATAGGCATAGGCCATCACGGCCCCACCGGCCAGCGCCACGACATTGGCATAGAAGCCGACCAGCGGCAGGGCGATGAACAGGGCCAGCATGCGCGGCAGCACCAGCATTTCCACCGGGTCCAGGCCCAGCGTGCGCATGGCGTCCACCTCCTGGTTCACCTTCATGGTCCCGATCTGGGCCGTGAAGGCGGAACCGGAACGGCCGGCCACGATGATGGAGGTCATCAGGATGCCGATCTCGCGCAGGACGCCGATGCCCAGCAGGTTCACGACATAAATTTCGGCTCCGAAACGACGCAGCTGATCCGCCCCCTGATAGGCCAGAACCACCCCGATCAGAAAGGATAGCAGCCCGACGATGGGCAGCGAGTTCAGCCCCACCTGTTCCAGATGGAAGAACAGCGGCTTGACCCGCAGACGCGACGGCGTGCGCAGCAGGCGCAGCACCGTCACCGTGACCAGCCCCAGGAAGGATAGCATCGACAGAACATCATGCCACATGCCGATCGTTGCGCGACCGGTACGATCGGCCAGCGGAAAGCGCGGCCGCGCTTCCGGCGGGGCTTTCTGCGCCGGCTCGGCGATGGCCCGGCGCACATCCTCCAGCAGGCCGCGCAGATCCTCGCGCCCGCCCTCGATGCTCAAGACATGCTGGGCGGCTTCCAACTGCCGGATCAGCCGGTCAATCAGGATGGCGCCGGCCGTGTCCAGGGCCGTGATGCCCGACAGGTCCAGCCGGACGGTCAGGTTGCGCCGGCCCTTGGCGGGGTCTTTCGTCTGGGCCTGCAGATGTTCGACCGACGCAAGGTCCCAGCGGCCGGCGGCTGTCAGCAGCAGTCGGTCCTGTTCCCAGGCGGATGTGAAACTTGCAGTCTGCACGGTTCCTGGCCCATGACGCGCCGCAACAGGCCGGCGACCCCATCCCATTGACATGATTGGTACCGGCGGGTCAACCGCCGCATGCCGGCCTTGTACATTGTTCAGGCATCGGGCTGCCAGCGGCGCAGCAGCAACCGCTGCACCCAGGACAGGGCCGCGAAGATCAGGATGCCCAGCGCCGACAACAGGGTCAGGGCCGCGAACAGGCGCGGCATGTTCAGGCGGTTGCCGGCCTCGATCACGCGCCAGGCCAGCCCCGTCGCCGTCCCCGACCCCGCCACGAATTCCGCCACCACGGCCCCGATCAAGGCCAGCCCGCCGGAGATTTTGGCCCCCGCCAGGATGAAGGGCAGGGCCGAGGGCAGGTTCAGCCGCCACAGGGTCTGCCAGCGGCCGGCGCCATAAAGCCGGAACAGGTCGCGCAGATTGGGATCGACGGACGCAAGGCCGGCCGTGCTGTTGGACAGGATGGGGAAGAAGGCGACGATCCAGGCCAGGATCAGCAAGGCCACATCCACCCGTTCATACCCGACCCAGATCACCACCAGCGGTGCGATGGCCACGATGGGCGTGACCTGCAACATCACGGCATAGGGGTAAAGCGCCGCTTCCAGCGCGCGCGACTGGTTGAACAGAACCGCCAGCCCCACGCCCGTGACCAGGGCCAGCAGAAAGGCCTGTACCGTCACCAGCAGGGTCAGCCAGGCCGACTGGAACAGCAGCGGCGCATCATTCCACAGGGTCACGGCCACCAGATGCGGCGGCGGCAGCACGAAGACGGGGATGTCCCACCAGCGCACGGCCCCTTCCCAAAGCCCCAGGAAGATCAGCCCGACCAGCGGCGGCAACAGCCGGCGTGCCCAGTTCCCGCTCATGCCGTCCCTCCCATGGCCCGGTGCAGCCGGTCGGACACCTCCCGGCACAGGGCGCCATAATCGGCCCCTGTCCGCAGCGACAGGTCGCGCGGCCAGGGCAGATCGACCGGGATGTCCTCCACCACCCGCCCCGGCCGGGGGCCCATGATGGCGATGCGGCTGGACAGGTAGACGCTTTCGAACACGGAATGGGTGACGAAGATGGTGGTGAAGCGCTGCTTCTCCCACAGCGCCAGCAGATCATCATTCAGCCGCAGCCGCGTGATCTCGTCCAGCGCCGCAAACGGCTCGTCCAGCAGCAGCAGGCGCGGCTGGGTGACCAGCGCGCGGGCCAGGGCCGCCCGCATCTTCATGCCGCCCGACAATTCGCGCGGGAACATTTGTCGGAAATCGCCCAGCCCGACGCGGGCCAGCCCATCGCCCGCCCGCTCATTACCCTCCGCCCGCGGCACCCCGGCCAGATCCAGCGGCAGGCGGACATTGTCGATGATGCGGACCCAGGGCATCAGGGTTGGTTCCTGGAACACAAAGCCGATATCGCCGCGCGCCAGCGGCCGCACCCAATCCACACGACCAGCGCCAGGCGCCATCAGCCCGGCCACCAGACGCAATATGCTGCTTTTGCCGCAGCCACTGGGGCCCAGCAGGGACAGGAACTCCCCTTCCCCCACGCTCAGATCGACACTATCCAGGGCGCGCGTGCCGTTGGGGTAGGTCAGGGCAAGGCCGGAAAGCCGCAGCAGATCATCTGTCACGCCGTCAATCCGCCCGCTGCCATGATGATCCGCATCCGCCTGTTCCCCTTTGCGCCGCCGGCTGATATTAGCGCGGGGCCGCAGATTGTCGAGTGACGGGCCCCGCGATGAAACCTTCCCCCTATTTCCGCATCCTGGTGCGCGAGGTGGCGGCATCCCTGCCCGTGGCCGGACAGGCGGATCCCGTGCCCGTGCGCATCAATATCAGCCTGGAAACCAATGTCGCCGGCCCCTTTACGGGCAATCCGGAGGATATCGGCATGACGGTCGATTATTCGCGCATCGTGCGGCACATTCTGGGTCCGCTGGCCGATGAAGGGCCGTTTGCCGATGCGGCCTCCATTGCCGCCGCCCTGGCGCGCTTCATCTTTGCCTTTGACGACCGCATCCTGGCCGTCACCCTGTCCATTGCCAGCGACGCCATCGCCGGCTTCGATCACCAGACCCATCGGGAGCGTGCCTGATGACCCGTCCCGCCATCCTGATCACCGGGGGTGCGCGCCGCCTGGGCGCCGCCATGGCCCGGGCCTGTGCCGGTGCCGGCATGGATGTGGCGCTGCATTACCGCACCCCTGGCCCGGAGGTGGCGGAGGTGCTGTCCACCCTGCACGACTGTGGTGTCACGGCCGCCGCCGTCCCCGCCGATCTGGCCGACCCGGCGCAGGTGACGGGGCTGATCCCGGCCGCCGCATCCGCCCTGGGACGGCCGCTGACGGGATTGGTCAACAGCGCCTCCATCTTCGAATGGGACGATATCACCACCCTGTCGGCCGATACGCTGCTGGCCCATTACCTGCCCAACACCGTGGCCCCCGCCCTGTTGATCCAGGGTCTGCTGGCCCAGTTGCCGGATGGCGCGACAGGCGCCGTCGTCAATATCCTGGACCAGAAGCTGGCCAGCCCCAATGGCGACCATCTCAGCTACACGCTGTCCAAATACGCCCTGATGGGGCTGGGGGAGGTGATGGCGCGGGCGGGCATGCCGCGGCTGCGGGTGAACGCCATTGCACCGGGCTACACCCTGCCCGCCCCCGGCCAGGCGCAGGCCGAATTTGAACGGCTGCACAACCGCACGCCGCTGGGCATCGGGCCGGGCCCGGACGACATCGCCCAGGCCTGTCTCTATCTGCTGCAAAGCCCGGTGGTGACGGGCCAGACGCTTTATGTCGATGCCGGCATCCGGTTTGCCGGCCTGGAACGCGACATCAGCTTTTATTGACGGGACCAACGTCATCAATCCGTCACCTATCGCGCTTGCCTGCCCCCCCGGACCTCTGCCTATACTGGCAGACCTGAAACAACGTGGAGGGCTGCGGGCGTAGCACCATTTCCCAGCCCCGGCGGACAGGCTTCTGTCCCGGCCGCCACGGATGCTTCTGGGCCGCCAACCCGCGGCGTCAACATGAGTACATTGGAAGAATTCATCCGCTCCCGGCACATCACCGAGGTGGAATGTCTGGTGCCGGACATGGCCGGCATCGCGCGCGGCAAGATCGTCCCGGCCGACAAGTTCCTGCGCATTCTGCGGGATCGTGGCCTGCGACTGCCGGAATCGATCTTCATCCAGACCGTGACGGGCGAATATCCCGAGGATGAGGATGTGACAAGCGTGGAGAACTGGGACGTCTACATGACGCCCGATCCCGCCACGGTCCGCATGGTCCCCTGGTATAACGAGCCGACGGCCCAGGTCATCTGCGACTGTTTCTATGCCGATGGCAGCACGGTCGACATCTCGCCGCGATCGGTGCTGAAACGCGTGCTGGCGCTGTATGAGGAGCGGGGATGGAAGCCCATCGTCGCGCCCGAACTGGAATTCTTCCTGGTCGCCGTCAACAAGGATCCCGATTATCCCTTGGTGCCGCCCGTCGGCCGCTCCGGCCGCCAGGAAAGCGGCCGCCAGGCCTATGGCATTGACGCCGTCAACGAATTCGACCCGATCTTCGAGGACGTATACGATTTCTGCGAAAAGCAGGAAATCGACGTCGACACGATGAGCCACGAGGCCGGCGCCGCGCAGATCGAGATCAACTTCAACCATGGCGACGCGCTGGAACTGGCCGATCAGGTCTTCCTGTTCAAGCGTACGGTGCGTGAAGCCGCCATCCGGCATCAGGTCTATGCCACCTTCATGGCCAAGCCCATGCAGAACGAGCCGGGCAGCGCCATGCATGTTCACCAGTCGCTGGTGGATGCCAAGACTGGCGCCAACCTGTTCGCCACGCCGGACGGGGCCGACACGCCGCTGTTCCTCAGCTTTATCGCCGGTTTGCAGAAATATCTGCCCTATGCGATGCCGCTGCTGGCGCCCAATGTGAATTCCTACCGCCGGCTGGTGCAGGGGTCGGACGCGCCCATCAATGTGCATTGGGGCCGGGACAACCGCACCACGGGCTTCCGCGTGCCGGTCAGCCCGCCGGAAGCACGGCGCGTGGAAAACCGCGTGGCCGGGGCCGACGCCAATCCCTATCTGGCCCTGGCCGCCTCGCTGGCCTGCGGCTATATCGGCATGATGAACGAAATGGAGCCGTCGGACCCGGTGAAGGGCTCGGCCCACCGCCTGGCCTTCTCGCTCCCCCGGCACCAGACCGACGCGCTGAACAAGTTCAACAGTTGCAAGCCGTTGAAGGAGATTCTGGGCGACCGCTTCATCTCCGCCGTCTCTTATGTGAAGCAGGCCGAATATGACGCCTATCAGCGTGTGATCAGCAGTTGGGAACGGGAGAACCTGTTGCTGAATGTGTGAGGGTGAGGGGGGGGCCTCGCCCGTCTATCTCTCCCGTACCCCCGGCGAAAGCGCATAGGCGCTAAGTTAGGGCTTTTCACCTTCCCTGCCTCCCCCTTGATGAGCGGGGATCCAGGAGCCAAGGGCACCGACGCGCCTGCTCTTGTGGCCCCTGGATCCCCGCTCATCAAGGGGAAAGCAGGTTAGTGTGGTGGGTTACCTTAGCGCCGATGGCAGAAGGGGCGGCCTGACGGCAGGCCCAGACCACCCCCCAAAAATGTGACCGGTCCGCCCCTTCCCGCCGCCATCGCAAGCCATGCGCGCCGCGCAGCCTTGCCCCGGCGCCGCCCCCGGCTGGCTTTTGGGCGCTCGCGCAATTATATTACGTCCATCGAAAACAACGATGGAGAGACATCATGCGGTACTTTTTCCTGCTTCCCATGCTGCGGCTCGGTGCTTTTTCCCGATATGCCGCCTCGGTTGAGCATTACCCGGCCAACCGCCGCGATTGAGGCGGAAAGGCCTGCTTCTTTAAGCAGTTCCCATTTTTCAGTCTGACACAAATCGTCTGAAGGCTTAGCCTGAAGGCGATTTCTGGCCGGTGACCACCGGCCCGGCGCCCATGCGCCGCAAGCCTAGGCGGCGGATGCCGCCGCCCGGCGCTTGAGGGAGCACCAAATCATCTTCCGGTCCGCGTTTTTCAGGACCGGCATGGTTGTCAGGATACGGCCCCGGCGATACCTTCGCCGGGGCTTTTTATTTGCCCACCACCGAATGACGAGGTTCCCGCAATGACCACCCCCGCCGCCGACGGTTTCTTCATGCCCGCCGAATGGGCGCCGCATGCCCGCTGCTGGATGGGCTGGCCCGTGCGCGCGGAGACCTTCCCCAATGGGCTGGAGGCGGCGCGGGCGGCCTATGCCGCCGTGGCCAGGGCCATCGCGGAATTCGAACCGGTGACCATGCTCTGCCCCGACGGGGAAATTGCTTCCGTCAGCCTGGCCTGCGGTCCCGGCGTGTCGGTGCTGCCGACGCTGACCAGCGACAGCTGGGTGCGCGACAACGGCCCCAGCTTTGTCATTGACGGCAAGGGCGGGGTGGCCGGCGTGCATTGGGGCTTCAATGCCTGGGGCCGCAACTATGATGATTTCCAGCCCGATACCCAGGTCGGCCGCCTGATCCTGGAAAACCAGGGTCTGAAGCGCTATGCAGCACCCCTGATCATGGAGGGCGGGTCCTTCCATGTGGATGGGGAGGGCACCTTGCTGACCAGCGAGGAATGCCTGCTGAACCAAAACCGCAACCCGCATCTGTCGCGGGCCGAGATCGAACAGCATCTGGCCGATCATCTGGGCGTGCGGCAGTTCATCTGGCTGAACAAGGGCTATGAACAGGACGAAACCGACGGCCATATCGACGAGATCGCCTGCTTCGTGAAGCCGGGTGTGGTCCTGACCATGGTCACCGACGATACGTCCGATCCCAATTATCCCGTCTTCCAGGACAATCTGGCCCGCCTGCGCGCGGCCCGCGACGCCGCCGGTCGGGAGCTGGAGGTGGTGACCCTGCGCACCCCGGCGCGCCAGGAACAGCACGGCGTGCGCCTGACCCTGTCCTACACCAATTTCTACATGGCCAATGGCGGCATCGTCATGCCGCTGTTCGAAGACCCGATGGATGCAGAGGCTATCAGTCTCTTCACCCGCCTGTTCCCCGACCGCCGCATCCTGCCCGTCCCCGCCCTGGACATCGTGCGCGGCGGCGGCGGCATCCACTGCATCACCCAGCAGCAGCCGGCGGGGTAAAACCGCCGTCTCTCAGTGGGCCCGCAGCAGGATCAGGGCCAGCAGGCCCAAGGCCAGCACCACCGCCGCCCGCAACCGGATCAGGCGCGGATCGCGCAGGATGGCATAGGCGCGGTACGTGCGCTGTTCCTCGAAAAACCGGTCATCCCCGGCCCGCATCCGCTTTTGCACCTGTCGGGCCGTCACCTGCGGCCAGACAAGGTCAAACAGGGCCCACAGGCAGAGCGCCAGAAGAAGCAGTATCTCCGCATCCATCGCGCACACCCCGGCCGACACCAACCGGAAAGAGATTACCCCACCAGAAAGGCCATGCCAACGCTGGCCGGGGCTGTGTGCGTGAATCCGTATTGGGCATAAAGATACTGCGCGTCGCCATCGGCGATCAGGCTGACATAGGCGCTTTTGGGTGCATGGGCGTGCAGATGCGCGACGATGGCCGCCATGATGCGTCTGCCCAGGCCTCGTCCCTGGTGCGCGGGGTCCACGGCGATGTCGCAGACCTGGAAGAAGCAGCCGCCATCGCCGATGACGCGACCCATGCCGACCACGGCCCCGTCCTTGACGATGCGCACGCCGTACCAGCTGTTGGCCAGGCCGATGGCCGCCGCCTGTTCCGTCTTCTCCGACAGGCCGGAGATGCGGCGCAGGCGGCAATAATCCGCCACCTCCGGTACGCCGGTCAGCAGATCATAGCCGTCAGCGCCGGGGACCATCAGATGCCGCCACCCTGCTGCTGCTGTTCACGGCGGAACGGATGGGCCGGATAGACGCCCAGGAACGTCACTTCGCGCGCGAAGAAGCCCAGTTCCT
This sequence comes from Hydrogenophaga intermedia, assembly GCA_943371025.1. Classification (GTDB taxonomy): domain Bacteria; phylum Pseudomonadota; class Alphaproteobacteria; order Azospirillales; family Azospirillaceae; genus Niveispirillum. The sequence continues at coordinate 346,744 of CALRTC020000001.1, read as the reverse complement.
CCATGGCCAGCCGCAGCGACCTTTCCTCCGGATGGCCTTCCACATCCATATAGAACTGCGCCGCCGTGAACCGGCCATCGACCATATAGCTTTCCAGCTTGGTGATATTGACGCCGTTGGTGGCAAACCCGCCCAGCGCCTTGTAAAGGGCTGCCGGGACGGAACGCACGCGGAAGACGAAGGAGGTGACGCTGTCCGTCTCCCGCGGCGGCACGTTGGGTTCGCGTGCCAGGATCAGGAAGCGCGTGGTGTTATGCGCCGCATCCTCGATCCCCTTGGCCAGCACCTGCAAGCCATAGATCTCGGCCGCCAGGTCCGAGGCGATGGCGGCCTTGGTCGGATCGTTCCACTTGGCGACGTCGGCGGCGGCCCCGGCCGTATCGGCATTGTTGACAGGCGTCAGGCCGCGGTCGCGCAGATAGGTGCGGCACTGCGACAGGGCCTGGATGTGGCTGTGCACCTCCTTCAGCCCTTCGATGGTGGCGCCCTTCGGCGCCACCAGGCAGTGGACGACGCGGTGATAATGCTCGCCCACGATATGCAGGCCGCCGCGGGGCAGCAGGTAATGGATGTCGGCGACGCGGCCCGCCACCGAATTTTCCACCGGGATCATGGCCAGCCGGGCCCGTTCCTCATGCACGGCGGCGAACGCATCCTCGAACGAGGCGCAGGGCAGCGACACCATGTCGGGAAAGACGCTGCGGCAGGCCAGGTCGGAGTTCGCGCCGGGCGCGCCCTGATAGGCGATGGTGGAGGCGGGCATGTCTTGGCTCTTCAACAGACGGAGAAGGATCGGCGCCGTGGGGATCACAGCGCCGGCGATGGGGCCAGCATCCGGCGGGCGCGGTCAAGGTCTTCGATGGTATCGACCCCCAGCGGCACAATGTCCACCCGCGCCAGCGCGATATTCATGCCGTTGGCCAGCGCACGCAGCTGTTCCAGCTTCTCCCGCCGTTCCAGCACGGAAGGCGACAGGGAAACGAACCGTTCCAAGGCTGCCCGGCGATAGGCGTAAAGCCCGATATGATGGAACAACGGCCCCTCGCCCCAGGGTGCGGTGGCGCGGGTGAAATAAAGCGCGCGGCCGGAAACCGCCCCCTCCGCCATCTCCACCACGGCCTTCACCACATTCGGATTCGTGCGCTCGGCCGCCTCGGTGATGACCGCCCCCAGCGTGGCGATATCCACCGACGCGTCGGCCAGGGGCCCGAACACGGCGCGGATGGCGGCAGGGTCGATGGTGGGCAGGTCGCCCTGGACATTGACGATGGCGTCGTGCCGGCCCTCGGGGTCGATGCGGCGCACGGCCTCCCACACCCGGTCGGACCCGGACGGGTGGTCAGGGTCGGTCAGCACCGCCTGCCCGCCAGCAGCCGTCACCGCATCGGCAATGGATGGCTCGGCCGCCGCGACCAGCACGGGGCCGATCCCGGCCTCCATCGCGCGGCGCCAGACATGCACGATCATGGGCGCGCCATGGATGTCGGCCAGCGGTTTGTCGGGCAGGCGCGTGGACCCCATGCGGGCGGGAATGACCACCAGGGGATGGCGCGGCAGCGATTGGTTCTTCTCTGTCATGGTTTTCCCGTGCGACATTTGGTCCGTCAGGTCAAGGCGGAAAGCCATGTGCGTTCATGCATCCTTCAGCTAAGTATCGCGCATGGATTTCCGGCATGGCAGGCATGGACGTGCCCGCATGTTGGCGTTATTGTGCCCGCGCCCGGCGTACCCAAGGGATTAGGACTGATGGCAAGCAGCACCTTCAATAAGATTTTCATGGCGATCCTGACGGCGGCTCTGATCGCCCTGCTGGCGGGCTTCGTCTCCAAGCAGCTGATCCACCCGAACTTCCCGGCGGAACGCGCCTACAAGGTGGACGTGCCGGAATCCGCAACGGCGGAGGCCGCTCCGGCTGCCCCGGCGGAACCCGATCCGGTGACCCCGCTGATGGCGGCTGCCGATCCCGCGGCGGGCCAGAAGCTGGTCAAGGCCTGCGCGGCCTGCCACAGCTTTGAAAAGGGCGGCGCCAACAAGGTCGGCCCGAACCTGTGGGGTGTCGTGAACGCCAAGCACGCCCATGCCGAAGGCTTCGCCTATTCCGACGCGATGAAGTCGCAGGAAGGCGTGTGGGATTACGAACACCTGAACAAGTTCCTGGCGAACCCGAAGGTGGCCGTGCCCGGTACGAAGATGAACTTCGCCGGCTTCAAGAAGGTCGAGGAACGCGCCGCCGTGATCGCCTATCTGCGCTCGCTGGCGGACAATCCGGCCCCGCTGCCGTAATCGGCATCGGCTTCGGAACATGGTATGAGGGGCGGCAGCGATGCCGCCCCTTTCTTTTTGGGGCGCCCCTTCCGGGTCAGGAGATGTGAGATGTCTGTCGTTTGCGACCACCTGCTTGATCTTGCCAACCGCTGTGCGGACGCCGCCGGGGCCGTTGCCCGCCGTCATTACCGCACGCCGGTGGCGGTGGATGTGAAGGCGGACAGTTCCCCCGTCACCATCGCCGACCGGGAAGTGGAGTCGGCCATCCGCGCCATCCTGGAGGCGGAGCGTCCTGACGATGGCATCCTGGGCGAGGAGCATGGCAGCCGCGACCTGAATGCCGAGTATGTCTGGGTCATCGACCCGATCGACGGGACCAAGTCCTTCATCACCGGTCGCCCGCTGTTCACCACGCTGATCGCGCTGCTGCACCGCGGCGTGCCCGTGATGGGCATCATCGATCAGCCGATCACCGGCGACCGCTGGGTCGGCATCAGCGGCCGGCAGACGACCCTGAACGGCCAGCCTGTGCAGACCCGCCCCTGCCCCGATATCGCGCTGGCGACTCAGGCGGCCACCATGCCCTTTCATCAGGTCGAATTCGCCATGACGCAGGCGTCCAGCCGCTACATGGTCTGGGGCGGTGATGCCTATGCCTTCGGCCTGCTGGCCAGCGGCTTCATCGACCTGATGGTGGAGGCAGGCTTGCAGCCCTATGACTGGGCCGCCCTGGTGGCCGTGATCGAAGGGGCGGGCGGCGTCATCACCGACTGGGACGGCCAGCCGCTGCGCCTGGGCTGCAACGGCAATGTCGTGGCGGCCGGCGACCCGGCCCTGCATGCCCACGTCCTGTCCATGTTCCGCGACCGCCGCTGACGCGGCCCAGCGGCACGCGGCTGGCGGCAAGTGGGGGTGAAGCCCTCAGCGCACCGATCCCGGTCCGCCGATCCGGGAAGCGGGCAGCCTCACGGTGACCGTGGTGCCCACGGCGGGCGTGCTCTGCATGGTCAGCGTGCCGCCATGCGCCTCGGCATAGCCCTTGGCCAGCGGCAGGCCCAGGCCCGCCCCCGCCTGACGCCGGTTATGGCCCGCTTCGACCTGGGCGAACGGCTCCAGTGCGATGCGCATGGCGTCCACGGTCATGCCGATGCCGTGATCCGCCACATCGATCAGCAGATCGCCGGTCAGGCCATCGATCCGCACCTGCACATCGACGCGCTGCCCGGTTTCGGAAAAGCGGATGGCGTTGCCGATCAGGTTGACCATGATCTGCTTCATGCGCACCTCGTCCGACAGGACGCGGATGCCGGCCGGCGAGACGTCGATGCGCAACGGAATGCCCTTCTCCGCCGCCTTCTCCCGCACCAGCCGTTCACAGCGTTCGATCAAGGCGGTGATATCCACCCAGCTTTCGCGCAGTTCGAACGTGCCGGCATCCATGCGCGCAATATCCAGCAGGTCATTGACCAGCCGCAGCAGGTGCAGGCCGCCCTCATAGATGTCGTTGGCATATTCGCGGTACTGCTGCGTCCCCAGGCTGCCCAGCAGTTCGTCGCGCAGAATCTCTGAAAAGCCGATAATGGCGTTCAGCGGCGTGCGTAGCTCGTGGCTGATATTGGCCAGGAACTGGCCTTTGGCCCGGTCGGCCACCGCGGCGCGGGTTTCCGCGGCGCGCAGATTTTCGTTATTGGTGATCTCCGTGCGCCGGTCGCGCGCCACCAGCGTCAATTCCCCGACACCATCGTCGGGCGACGTCAGGATGGCCAGGTCCACGGGCACCGTCATGCCATTGGCGGCCGTCAGGCGCAGGGCTGACCATTCCAGGCGCGTCGGCTTTCCCCCTGCCTGCATGCGGCGGTGGAAGATCAGCCGGTCGCGCTCATAGACCAGGTCCACGAAATGCCGGCCAACCAGCGACTCCCCCTCCATGGCGTTCAACAGCTCCACCCCGGCCCTGTTGATCAGGCTGATCCGTCCGTCATTCAGCAGGCAGACCGCGTCTGGCAGCGTATCGATCAGGCCGCGATAGCGTTCGCCTGCCTGTCGCAGCCATTCCGACGCCGCCCGCCTTGTGGCCGCGGCCCGCTGTTCGCGCAGCAGCAGCCATCCCGCCAGGGTGATGGACACGCCGCACAGCAGCGCCAGGACCCAGGCGATTCCCGCCAGGAAATCATGCGCGGGCAATGGATTGCGCCAGCTTATCCATCCAACCGGCGGCGCCCCGATGGCCGCCCCGGCCTCCCGCAGTTCAAGCAGCGAACTGTTGGCACTGACGACGGGCCGGCTGGGCATGTCCACATTGTCCAGCAGCAGCGTGTCCAGCATCCGGGCGATCGCCGCCCGGTCCAGGCGCATGAGAAAGACCAGGGCGGCGCCATCCTCCCGCACGGGTCCCCCCAGGCCGGGCCGGATATCGGCCACGCCGGCCAGATACAATCCATCGGGCAGGCGCACGACCCCCGTCATCGCCTCGGTCATGCCGGGCGGCGTGGCAACACTGCGGCCGATCAATGTCTGCAAGGGGGGCGGGACGGTCAGTTCGGCCCGACGCTCGGGTGACAGGCGCTTGCCGTCCTGCACCGCATAGGTCACCTGTCCCTGCCGGTTGACGACAAGCGTGGCCGCCACGCGAAAAGCGCCGTTCAGATAAAGGCCGACATTCTCGTCGGCCCAGGCCTCGTCCACCGGGTTGGTGAGATGATTGGTGGCGGCATCCCAGCCGGCATAGTCGCGGACCGTCGCTCCCAGCACCGCCTCCGACGCCGCCAGCGTGCGGCGCACACGCTGCACGGTCTTGTCGTTCTCCTGCCGGTCGAAATGCTGGGCCGCCACGAACAGGGCAATGGCCATGGCCGCCGCCAGCAGCAACAGGATGGCCATGACTGAAAAGAAAGAGCCGCCGATGCGCCCGGGCGATGGGGCAGGCCGGTAGCGGATCGGGACGGGCGAGGGTTCCTGCATTTCCTGATGATGCGATCGTCCGGTCAAGGTTGGCCATCCTTCACCCTATCGACCAATGTTTCAACTGTGATTCATACCCATTCCCGATGCGCCGGCCGGATCGGGAATGGGTATGGCGGCGACCGCCACAGCACCGCACATGCGGCGTAACCGAGCCGCCGGATGGCGGCGTTGGCGATTGAAGCCCGGTGATCGGTTGCGATCATCAAGACAGGGTATCAGCGGATTTTATCCCGGCCGATCAAGCAGCGGTCACGGGGAAAATGACAGTTTGATGACAAGCCCACCCGTATAAGCAGCCGTGAATAGTCGTGCCCATAATGCAACACGCGGGCGACGTCATGAATTCGTAATAAAAACGCATCAATTCGGCAATCCCCGTTTGATACCCGTCCGCCGGGGCCTGACGCGCAACCGACACCATCTGAGCAGGCGGTCTCGGTGCACTGAAAGGCTTTTGTCGACCGTGAATTCCCACCGGAGAACAACAATGAGCCTCAAGTCCACCCTGCTGGTCGGCGCTGCCGTCGCTGTCCTGGTTGCCGGCCCGGCTGCGGCCCAGTCCGCCGCCCCGTCCCAGGCCCAGATCGAAGCGCTGACCCAGCAGATCCAGGCCCTGCAGAGCCAGATCAACTCGCTGAAGGACTCGGTCGCCAAGGATACGGCCGCCACGAAGAAGACCATCGAAGCGATGCCCAAGGTCACCGCCGATGGTGGCCGCATCCGCGTCCAGACCGCCGACAAGGCCTTCGACGCCGCCATCCGCGCCCGCATCCACATGGATTACGGCTTCTTCAACGGCGGCAAGAACTTCACGACGGACGCCACCGACGGCTTCCAGATGCGCCGCGCCTTCCTGGGCGTCGCCGGCAAGGTTTATACCGACTGGACCTATGAATTCACCGCCAACTTCGCCGACAACCGCGGCGGTGGCACGCAGATCCAGGCCGCCAATATCGGCTATACGGGCATCAAGGACTGGACGATCGTCGCCGGCGTGATGCAGCCGAAATTCACGCTGGATGACAGCACGTCCTCCAACGACATCGCCTTCATGGAACGCGCGCCCATCGGCAACATCATTGTCGGCATCGGCGGTTCCGACAGCCGTACCGCCGTCGGCGTGACCAACAAGGGCAAGAGCCACTTTGTGGCCGCCTACGTGACGGGCAACAGCACCAACACCAGCGGCACCTTCGACGACCAGGTCAACATCCTGGGTCGTGGCGCCTATGCCTTCTGGCAGGCCAATGAAGGTTCGGCCGGCATCGGCGTGTCGGGCGTGATGCAGACCACGCCGCAGGCGACCGCCCGTCCGGTGACCGCCGGCACGGCCACCACCTCCATCACCTTCGGTGACCGTCCGGGCCTGCGCGTTGGTGGCAACCGCACCTCGCTGACCAGCACGGGCGCCATCAACCAGATCGACAGCGCCTATGGCTATGGCGCCGACCTGGGCGTCAACTACAAGAACTTCTGGGCCGCCGCCGAATATTACACGGTCGGCGCCAACTATGCCGACTACACCGCCGCTGGCGCTGTGCAGAAGCTGGATGATCCGGAATTCAACGGCTACTACATCTCTGCCGGCTATATCCTGACCGGCGAGCGTCGTAACTACAATATCGGCGAATGGACCGGTGTGAAGCCCTCCTGGCCGGTCGGTCAGAACGGCTTCGGCGCCTGGGAAGTTGCGGCCCGTTACAGCCGTGTCGACCTGATCGACCGCAAGGGCGGCGTTTCCGGCAGCGGCACGGGTGTCGAGACCAACTGGACCCTGGGCGTGAACTGGTACATCAATCCGGCCCTGCGCCTGATGCTGAACCACACGATCAACGAGACGGAGCGTCCGAACGGCCAGAAGGTCGATCTGGACATCACTGCCGCCCGCATGCAGTTCCAGTTCTGATATCGGTCTCCGGGGTCGGCGCGAAATTTCGGCGCGCCGCCCCCTGGGGATACGACGCAAAAGGCCCACCGGCTTCACCGCCGGTGGGTTTTTTTATTCACCAGACAACTTTTCGGCCAGCGAATAGATCGCCAGGGCACGGCAACGGCGACAACCTATACGTCTGCATATATTCGTATGTATCTTCCATGCAACACAGCCGAGCAAAGAGACGCGGCTATAGTGGCAACTAACCCAAAGGCGTAGCGCCCTCGGGATGACGGGTATCCGGGGGGTGGGCCATGCTCCGGCCGGGGAACAAGCCTCCTTAAAACAAACAATGGATTGCCCATGCCGAAAATCCTCACCCGGATGTCCTCCGGACCCGCGATCGGAGCCGCCCTGCTCTCCCTGATCGGCTTCTCGCCCGCTCTGGCCGCTGTCGATGGCCCCACCGCCGCCGTGGCCGTCAAGGCCCTGAACTTCGTCCAGCCGAAGCCGGCCAAGCCGGTGCCGGTCACCATCGTCGCCGACGCCGGACAGGCCGCAGCGGCCGACGCGATGAAGGGCGCGCTGGGGGGCGACGTAACCGCCAAGGTGGTCGAAGGGGCGGCCGGGGATGTGTCCGGTGCCGCCGCCATCATCGTCACGGGCAGCGCCGATATTTCGGGCAAGGCCGCTTCCGGTCAGCTGATCATTGGTGACATGGCCTGCATGGAGGCCGGCAAATGCGCGCTGGCCGTCGAACGCCAGGCCTCGGGTGCTGCCAAGTACCATGTCAACACGGCCGCCCTGACCAAGGCCGGCATCAGCTTCGACAAGAATTTCCAGATGCTCGTCACCGCCCACTGAGCCGTAGCGCGACCAGCAGGAGTATAATCAATGAAAATCAAGATCAGCCTTTTGGCCGCCGCCGCCGGCATCGCCCTGGTGGGCACATCCAGTCATGCGCAGACCATCGATTATGGTACGCTGCAGGATGCGTTTGGCCAGGCCGTGACCACGGGCGCCACCGGCAAGCCGCAGGTGCAGTCGGATGCGCCGGCCGCCATGCGCATCATCACCGCGGCCGAGATCAAGGCCAGCGGCCTGGACAATCTGCCCGACATTCTGGGCCGCGTGGCCGGTGTCGACGTGCTGCGCTGGGGCAGCGCCTCCACCGATGTCGGTCTGCGCGGCTATAATCAGGCGGGCAACCCGCGCCTGCTGGTGCTGCTGAACGGCCGTCAGGTCTATGCTGATCATTATGCCCTGGTGACCTGGTCGGCCATTCCGGTGCAGCTGTCGGAAATCCGCCAGATCGAGGTGGTGAAGGGCCCCGTCGGCGCCATCTATGGCTTCAATGCCGTGTCGGGCGTCGTCAATATCATCACCTACAATCCGCTCTATGATAATGCCGGTCAGGCGACAGCCCGTATCGGCAACCATGGCCAGCGGGAAATCGGCCTGTCCAAGGCCATGAAGCTGACCGACAAGGTCGGCGCCCGCTTCTCGGCCGGCTATAAGGAAGCGGACGAGTTCAGCAAGGGTAACCTGACGGCGGGCGAAAGCGCCGCCCGGGACAATCCGGAAGCTACCAACGTTGCCGCCGCGATCATGGCCCAGGTGACGGATACTGTGCAGGCGGGCGTGGAAGTCACCCACTCCAACGTGCATCAGTACGAACTGACCCCGTCCTTCACCTATAACTGGGACGTGTTCAAGACCACGTCGGCTAAGGCGGATATCGCCGCGGACGCCGGTTCCTTCGGTCTGGTCAATTTCACGGCCTACCGCACCTGGCTGGACCTGAGCTACAGCAGCGGTGCCGCGGTGTCGGATGTGCAGACGACGGTGGTGCAGCTGTCCGACCTGATCCAGGTGAATGCCGACCACACCGTGAAGCTGTCCGGCGAATTCCGGCACAACGAACTGGACCAGATGCTGTTTGGCACGGGCAAGGTTGGCTACGATGTCTGGGCTGGCGCCGTGATGTGGGACTGGAAGGTCACCGATCAGGTCACCTTCACCAACGCGGCGCGCGTCGATTTCTTCAGCCTGCAGAACAAGGGCCTGCAGACGGCTCCCTATGGTGCTGCGGCTTACGACCGCGACATGACAAAAGCCAGCCTGAACAGCGGCCTGGTCTACAAGCCCACGGACACCGACACCTTCCGCGCCACCTATGGCATCGCCAACCAGTTGCCCTCGCTGGTCGAACTGGGCGGGCTCTACAGGGCCAGCGCGCCCGGCGTTTATCTGTCGGGCAACCCGACCATCGATCCGACGCGCGTCGACAGCGTTGAACTGGGCTATACCCGCACGGTGCCGGCCATCAATGGTCATGTCGGCGTCAACGTCTTCCGGCAGAAAAGCACCGATCTGAAATCCTTCATCGGCAGCGACCTCGTCAAGGTCGGCAACCTCTATGCCATGGCGCCGATCAACGCGGGCGACAGCAAAAGCTGGGGCAGCGAGGTCGAACTGGCCGGGGCCACCGACAAGGGGCTCAACTATGCGCTGTCCTACACCTGGACGGACATTAATGACGACCTGACAGTCAACCGGACCGCCACGACGCGCCCGATCAACTACGAAGGATCGGCCCCCAAGCACAGGCTCCAGGGCATGCTGGGCTATACGGTCGGTTCGCTGTCCGCCCAGGCCAATCTGGCCTACCAATCCCATCGTACCCTGCTGAAGGCGCCCACCTCCTTTGCGGGATTGAGCAAGGTGGAAATCGACGGCTACTGGTCGGCCGGTGCGACCATCGGTTACCAGTTCGATACCGGCACGGAAATCCGCCTGTCCGGCACCGACCTGCTGCGCCCCGACACGCTGACCGTCCCCGGTCTGCGCACGGAACGTCGTCTCTACGCGACGCTCTCCCAGAAGTTCTGATCCTCCGGTCCCCCGGCCCTTTCGGGGCTTGGGGGACCCTCTCCTCAGCCATGAAATTATCCTGCCCCGACTGCGAAATATCATTTCGCGGCCAGGGCGGGATATTTCCCGTTCCATCTAATAAAATTTAGTAAATTCACAAAATCAATAACTGATCTATACATCAATTTCTCAATAATGGTCCAATTTAATGCCTTATATCCGACATATCCTTAAGAAGTATCGGATCATCGATGACAATCTATATTTCTGCTAGCATGGTTCATCCTGAAATTATCAATTTTACCCAAACGATGGACTGATGATGCCTAACAAACATATCCAGGTATGGGCTACCGCGCTGATTGGGGGATTGGCACTCGCGGGTACCGATTTCAACGTCGCGCAAGCGGCGCTGGACGGCCCGACGGCCACCGTCGCGGTAAAGGCCCTGAATTTCGTGCAGCCGAAGCCGGCCAAGCCGACCCCCGTTGTGATCGTTGTCGATGGCGGCCAGGCGGCCGCGGGCGACGCGGTGAAGTCCGCCCTGGGGGCCGATGTGACCGCGAAGGTGGTCGAAGGGGCCGGTGATGTCGCCGGTGCTGCCGCCATCATTGTGACCGGCGGCGCCGATGTCTCCGGCAAGGCCGGTGCGGGCCAGCTGATCATCGGCGACATGGCCTGCATGGAAGCCGGCAAATGCGCCCTGGCTGTCGAACGTCAGGCGTCGGGTGCTGCGAAGTACCACGTCAACACGGCGGCCCTGACCAAGGCCGGCGTCAGCTTCGACAAGAATTTCCAGATGCTCGTCACCGCGCATTGAGTCACGGCAAGATCAGCAGGAGTAAGAACAGCATGAAAAAGTCGATTCTGTTGGGCGCCACCGCCCTGATCGCCGTCAGCGCCAATGCCCAGACGATCAATTACACGGCCTTGCAGGACGCGTTCGGCCAGCCGGTGACCACCAGCGCCACGGGCAAGCCGCAGGTCGCGTCGGACGCTCCGGCCACCCTGCGCATCATCTCGGCGGCAGAAATCAAGGCCAGCGGCCTGAACAACCTGCCCGACATCCTGAACCGTTACAGCGGCCTTGACGTGCTGCGCTGGGGCGTTGGCGACGCCGACGTCGCCATCCGCGGCTACAATCATGGTCACTATCCGCGCATCCTGGTCCGCATCAACGGCCGCCAGGTCTATAACGACCATTATTCGATGGTGGTGTGGAGCACGCTCCCGGTCACCCTGGCGGAAATCAAGCAGATCGAAATCGTCAAGGGTCCGGTCGGCGCCATCTATGGCTTCAATGCCGTGGCCGGCGTGATCAACATCATCACCGTCAACCCACTCTATGACGATGCCGGCAACGCCACCGTCCGCGCGGGTATGAACGATCAGCGTGAAGCCAGCATGGTCAAGACGCTGAAACTGGGCGACAGCCTGGGCCTGAAGCTGTCAGCAGGCTACAAGGAGGCCGACGAGTTCCAGCGCGGCAACCTGACCGCCGCCGAACGCGCCCGCATCACGGACATGGAATCCAACCATGTTTCCGCCACCGGCCTGGCCCAGGTGGCCGATAATATCCAGGTGGGATTTGAACTGTCGCGCAGCTACTCGTTGCAGGACAATTACACCACCACCGGCACCTACTTCGCCATCGAATATGTCGCCAAGGCCGCCAAGCTGGATGCCGCCATCGATGCCGGCGATATCGGCCTGCTGAACTTCACCACCTACCGCAACTGGCTGGATTTCGACTACCGGGGCTTCGGCGTGGCCGACGCCCGCCTGACGGTGGCGCAGATTTCCGATCTGGTGCAGTTCGGCTCCAATCACACCGTGAAGGTCACGGGCGAATACCGCAGTTCCGAAATGGGCCGCTGGCCCGTTGCCGGCGGCCGGATCAGCGCCGACATCTTCGCGGGTTCGCTGATGTGGGACTGGAAGGTGACGGATAATGTCTCCTGGACCAACGCCGCCCGCATCGACGCGTTCAGCCTGGACTATCAGGGCCAGGTCCCGACCCCGCGTCTGATGTCGGAATTCGACCAGAAGATGACCAAGGCCAGCTTCAACAGCGGCGTGGTCTACAAGCCGTCGCCGGAAGATACCGTGCGTCTGACCTATGGCCGTGCCAACCAGTTGCCCGCCATGTTCGAACTGGGCGGCTTCTATGGCGGTACCACCTCAGTCGGCAATCCGGCCCTGAAACCGTCGGAGATCACCAGCTTCGAACTGGGCTATGATCACGCGCTGGCCGCCATCAATGGCAGCGTCGGCATCACCGGCTACCGCCAGATCACCAAGGATGTGAAGGCGACAACGGGTGGCACGCCCGATCTCATCCTGGTCAACGGCACACGGACTCAGACCTTCGTGAATGCCGGCAAGTCCAGTTCCTGGGGCATCGAAGCCGATGTGAAGGGCACCATCGCCGGTGGCTTCAATTACGCGGCTTCCTACACCTGGACCACGATCAGCGACGACCTGACCATCAACCAGGGCCTCTATCCGACCCGTCCCGTCAAGTATGAGGACGGTACGCCCACACACCAGCTGAAGGGCAATGTCGGCTGGACCGACGGCGCCCTGTCGGCCGATCTCGGCATGGCCTGGCAGTCCAGCCGGTATCTGCTGCGTCCGGGCACCGGCACGCTGACCGGCTACCACATCCCCACCAAGGTCGACAGCTATGTCAGCGGCACCGCAACCGTTGCCTACAGCTTCAGCACGGGTACGGAACTGCGCGTGACGGCGCAGGACTTCCTGCGCTCCAATACGGAAGCGACGACGGTTCTGCAGACGGAACGGCGCATCTACGCGTCGATCTCGCAGAGCTTCTGATCAGGTTCCCTCCGGCCCGGCCGGGCCGGAGGGGCCGACAGCCGGCCCCGTCCTCGGGACGGGGCCGGCGCCCTGATATAACCTGAAGATATTCAGACACGATCTTTCTTGCACATCACAATAATATACCTTGGGATATATCGGAATTTTACTCGCCATCGCTAAAACAAGAATCCGCTGACGACATTAAATAACACATATCCCTAAGATGTATATTCCACCACCTGACACATACGTCATGTCTATGCTCTCTTACACGGGAAGAGAGCATTTCCTCGTGAGAGCTGGATACAAGATGCATAAGAGACACATGCGGGTGTGTAAAGTGGCGCTGGTGGGGGCATTGGCGCTGGCCGCGGCACCCTTCACCACCGCCCACGCGGCGCTGGACGGCCCGACGGCCACCGTCGCGGTAAAGGCCCTGAATTTCGTGCAGCCGAAGCCGGCCAAGCCGACCCCCGTTGTGATCGTGGTCGATGGTGGCCAGACGGCCGCGGGCGATGCGGTGAAGTCCGCCCTGGGGGCCGATGTGACCGCGAAGGTGGTCGACGGGACCGGTGATGTCGCCGGTGCTGCCGCCATCATTGTGACCGGCGGCGCCGATGTTTCGGGCAAGGCCGGTGCGGGCCAGCTGATCATCGGCGACATGGCCTGCATGGAAGCCGGCAAATGCGCCCTGGCTGTCGAACGTCAGGCGTCGGGTGCTGCCAAGTACCACGTCAACACCGCCGCCCTGACCAAGGCCGGCGTCAGCTTCGACAAGAATTTCCAGATGCTCGTCACCGCGCACTGAGCCGCGGCAGGATCAGCAGGAGTTATGAATAACATGAAAAAGTCGATTCTATTGGGGGCCTCCGCCCTGATCGCCGTCGGTGCCAATGCCCAGACGATCAATTACACGGCCTTGCAGGACGCGTTCGGCCAGCCGGTGACCACCAGCGCCACGGGCAAGCCGCAGGTCGCGTCAGACGCGCCGGCAGCCCTGCGCATCATCACGGCCGCCGACATCAAGTCCAGCGGCCTGGACAACCTGCCCGACATCCTGAACCGCTATAGCGGCGTGGATCTGCTGCGCTGGGGTGCAGGCAGCGCCGATGTCGCCGTGCGCGGCTACAACCAGGGTTCCTATCCGCGCCTGCTGGTGCTGGTGAACGGGCGTCAGGTCTATAATGACCATTTCGCCATGGTCGTGTGGAACACGATCCCGGTGCAATTGTCTGAAATCAAGCAGATCGAAATCGTCAAGGGCCCGGTCGGCGCCATCTATGGCTTCAATGCCGTGGCCGGTGTGATCAACATCATCACCGTCAACCCGCTCTATGATGATGTCGGCACGGCCACCCTGCGCGGCGGCACCGGCGACAAGCGCGAGGCCAACATGGTCAAGACGCTGAAGCTGGGGGACAAGGTCGGCGTGAAGCTGTCCGCCGGCTACAAGAAGATGGACGAGTTCGACAAGGGCAATATCACGGCCACCGAGCGCGCGCGTCTGACCGATCCGGAGGCCAACAATGTCTCCGTCGCCGGTCTGGCCCAGGTGGCGGACAATGTGCAGGTCGGTGTGGAACTGTCGCGCAGCTTCTCCTACCAGACCAACTACACCACCACGAACTCCTACTTCGCCATCAAGTATGTCGCTGAAAGCGCCAAGGCGGATGTCAGCGTCGATGCCGGCGATATCGGTCTGGTGAACTTCACCGCCTACCGTAACAAGCTGGACTTCAACTATCTGGCGCTGGGCGCCTCGGACGTGACCACCACGGTGGCACAGCTCTCCGATCTGGTGCAGTTCGGCTCGGGCCATACGCTGAAGGTCACGGGCGAATATCGCCGGGCCGAAATGGGCCGCTGGCCGACCCCCGGTTCCGACATTGGCTATGATGTGTTTGCGGCCTCCACCATGTGGGATTGGGCCATCAGCCCCACCGTCTCGCTGACCAACGCGGTCCGGGTCGATGCGTTCAGCCTGGATTATTCCGGTGCCGCCTCCACGCCGCGCGTCGCGTCGGAGTTCGACCGCAACATGACCAAGTTCAGCTATAATGGCGGCCTGGTGTACAAGGCATCGCCCAATGACACGGTGCGTGCCACCTTCGGCATGGCCAACCAGTTGCCCAGCCTGCTGGAACTGGGTGGCTACTACACGGCCGGTGCGATACCGACGCTGGGCAACCCGCATATGGACCCGTCGCGCATCACCAGCTTCGAATTGGGTTATGACCATGTGATCGAGGCCATCAACGGCCGTTTCAGCCTGTCCGGCTATCGCCAGCACACGAAGGATCTGAAGACCTTCACGGGCGGCACCGCCGACCGCATCCTGATCAATGGCAGCCTCGCCCAGACCATGGTCAATGCCGGCTCCTCCTCCTCCTGGGGGCTGGAAGCAGAGCTGGCCGGTGCCATTGCCGGCGGCTTCGGCTACAGCGCGTCCTATAGCTGGACGAAGATCGACGACAAGCTGACGGTCAACAAGGGCGCGCTGGCAACCCGTCCGATCAAGTTCGAGGATGCCACCCCCGAACATAAGCTGCGCGGTGATCTGAACTGGACCAATGGCGCGCTGTCCGCCGACCTGGGTCTGGCCTGGCAGTCCGACCGTTACCTGCTGCGTCCCGGTACCGGCACGCAGACGGGCTATCAGATCGCCACCAAGGTCGACAGCTTCGTCAGCGGCAGCGCCACCGTCGCTTACAAGTTCAACACCGGCACGGAAGTGCGTGTAACGGCGGCTGACTTCCTGCGCTCGTCCACGGCTGCGACGGCGTCGGTTGAAACCGAACGGCGTCTCTACGCGACCCTGTCGCAGTCCTTCTGATGCCGATCCGCCGAAGGCCTGACCTTCGGCGGATTTGGAGGCCGGCAACCGCCGGCCCCGGCGCATGACGGAACACGAAATCTCCCTTGGCCGGTCACGATCAGGGGAGATTTGTCTAAGCTGATGCAGTGCCCGGCGGTTCACCGCCGGGCACTGCCCCCGAGATAAGGGATCAAGCCCATGTATGCAGCACTCCTCTCCCGCCTGGACCGTCTTTCTCTGTTCGCCAAGCTGATGGCGGGTCCGGCCATCGTGGCACTCGCCATGGTCCTGCTGGGCGGCACCGCGATCATCGAGCTGCGCTCCCAGGCCGCAGCCACCCGTGAGCTGGTGGAGGAGAAGCTGGCCCGGTCGGCCGAAATGCAGAATCTGGTCGCCGGTCTGAAAGGCAGCCTGGGCTCCGCCTATTTTGCGGTCCTGTCGGTTGCGGGTGGCAACCCGGCGGCAGGTGCCACCAAGGAACTGGACACCGTCAAGGCAGAGATTGCGGAACAGGCCAAGCGTCTGACCGCCGTGTCGGCCAGCATATCCGACCCCGCCCTGCGCAGCGCCGTCCAGTCGGCCGCCAACGAACTGGGCGAGTTCAGCGGTGCCGTTGACGTCGTCTCCACCATGCTGGAGGTCGATCTGGCCACGGCGGCCGGGGCCGTGCTGCCTTTCAACGCCAAGGTCACGGCGATCGTCACCGCCCTGGACAAGGCCGCCGCCAGGATCCAGGCCGATGCGCGCAATTCTGTGGAAATGCAGGCGCATTCCGCCGGCACCGCGTCCTGGTTCCAGGGCATCGGCCTGGTGCTGGCCCTGGGTCTGGCGTCCGCCATCTCCATCGCCATCGCGCGGCTGGTGAAAAGCGGTATCACCAACATCGCCGCCGCCATGGGCAGCCTCGCCCACAATGACCTGACGGTCGACCCGACCCGTCTGGTCCGTGAGGACGAGCTGAACAGCCTGGTCGACGGCCTGTCCGCGTTCAAGAACGCCCTGGTCGAGGGCCAGCGGCTGCGCATCGAACAGCAGGAATCCGACGCCCGTGCCCGCAAGGCC
Source organism: Hydrogenophaga intermedia (assembly GCA_943371025.1). GTDB lineage: Bacteria > Pseudomonadota > Alphaproteobacteria > Azospirillales > Azospirillaceae > Niveispirillum. The sequence continues at coordinate 330,068 of CALRTC020000001.1, read as the reverse complement.
CTGCTGGCGCTGGCCGACAGCTTCGAAGCCACCGTGCTCTCGTCGGTCCGCGCGGTCGGTGAAACGGCGGAGAAGGTGCTGTCGGACAGCGAGCGTCTGGGTCTGGTGGCCGAAGATGGGCGCACCGCCGCCAACCATGTGTCCCGCGCCGCTGAAAGTTCGGACCAGGGCGTGCAGTCGGTGGCCAGTGCCGCCGAGGAACTGGCCGTCAGCTTCAACGACGTGGCCCGTCAGGTCGAAGGCGTCACCAGCAGCACGCGGGAAGCAACCAGTGCCGTCGGCCGCTCGGACAGTCTGGTCCGCACGCTGAACCAGGAAGCCGATGGCATCAAGAATGTCGTCGATCTGATCTCCGCCATCGCCAGCCAGACCAACCTTCTGGCCCTGAATGCCACGATCGAGGCGGCGCGCGCTGGTGAGGCCGGCAAGGGCTTCGCCGTTGTGGCCTCCGAAGTGAAAAGTCTGGCCACCCAGACGGCCAGGGCCACGGAAGAGATTGCCGGCCGCATCGGTGCCGTCCGCGACGCCGCCAATGCCGTGGTCGGGGCCCTGTCCGACATTTCCGGGCGTATCGGCGACGTGTCCAGCGTCAGCACCACTGTGGCCGCGGCCGTGGAAGAACAGCGCCGCGCCACGCAGGAGATTGCCCGCTCGGTGCAGTCCGCCTCTACCGCCAGCCGCGAAGCCGCGTCGGAAGTGCAGTCGCTGGCCCTGATTGCGGCCGGTACGGGCGAAGCCGCCCAGGGCCTGCGCACGGCCGCCTCCACCCTGACCAGCGGCGCCGGCCGTCTGCGCCAGGAAGTGGACGGGTTCCTGCAGCGGGTCCGCGCTGGCTGATGCCGCTCAAGGCGTGAACGAAAAGGCCCCGGTCTCACGACCGGGGCCTTTTTGCTTGCCGCTCCACCCCATACCAATCTGCCGAAGGCTTGACCTTTGGCAGATTGGAGGCATGCTCCCGCCGGCCCGGCGCTCGTGCGCCGCCAGCCAAGCCCGCGGATGCGGGCGCCCGGCGCCTGAGGGAACACGAAATCTCGCTTGATCGGTCACGATCAAGCGAGATTGGACTCAAAGCCGGCGGACGGCGTTCACACCCCTGGTGCCTGCCCGCGCCAGCACATCGGCCAACGGTTCGCGCACGACCTGCATATGCGATGCCGTGGCGTGCAGCAGACTGTCGGGCGACGCCATGATGCCGACATGGCCGGGGAAGAACACCAGATCGCCGCGCTGGAAGGCCACACCCTGGCCATCGCTGGAAATCAGGTCGCCCAGCGACGCCGCCTGCTGGTCGCTGTCGCGCGGGCAATGATGTCCTGCCGCCAGCAGGGCCAACTGTACCAGGCCGGAACAATCGATGCCGATGCTGGTGCGGCCGCCCCAAAGATAGGGCGTACCGACAAACCGTTCGGCCACGGCCACGAAATCCGCCGCCATCTCTGCCACCGGCGCCAGATGCAGCTTGTGCAGCCAGCCGCCGCCATCGATCTGACGCCAGTCGCCTTCCTCCCCCGTCACCACGACGTGGGCGCCAAAGGACAGCAGATCGACGAAGGGCTGCTTCAGGTCGGGTTCTGGCTGCAGAAAGCTGCGCAGGGCGGACACCTTGTGCGTCGGCACGGTGATGTCGGCGTCCAGCGCTTCCACCCGCAACCAGCCCACATAACCGTCGGTGCCGTTCTGGCCCCAGGCCCAGCCGTCACGTTCATCCAGAACGGTGAAGGTCTCCCCGAACAGCAGTTCGGTGGATTGCCGGGCCTCGAACGAAGGCTCCTCCTTCACGGCGGCAAAGCCACTGCGGATCTGGCAGGGGACGCCATCGATGAAGCGGGCGGCCGCGACGCGACCACGCAGGTAAGAGGCGGCCAGATCGTCGCGATAGGGGTGGACGCGGGGGTCGGGTTTTTCCGGGGAAGAAGTCATGCCGTGGGGGCCAGGGTTTCCGTTCGCACGCTGTCCGCCACCACCGGCGGCGCGGGCGTGCTGATTTCCAGGGCGGGATCGGCAACCGTCCCGCCTTCGTCACCGACCTGGCCCGCCTTTTCCGCGTCGATGACCATCTGACCGAATTCCATCAAAAAGACGGAACCTTTCACGGTCCGCTGCACCAGCACGTTACGGCGATCCTCCTGATCGCGCTTGCGCTTGATGTAGCCCAGCCGGCCCAGCCGGTCCAGCGCCCGCGTGATCGCCGGCTTCGATACGTTCAAGGTGGCCGCCAGCCCCCGTACCGTATGCGGCGGCGGCGTCAGGAAGACGGTCAGCAGCAGGGCCAGCTGCCGCGCCGACAGGTCCGGCCCGTCCTTGCGCACGCTGGCCACCAGCGCCCGTCGCCATAGTTGCAGCGCCTGAAGGTTCCGTGACATGCCCGCCCCCCGACCGCACCGCGCCGGCATTGCGGAAGATCGCAACCGGACGCGGAACGGAGTTTGCCGAAGATTAGAACCTTCGGCAAGCTGGGAACGTGCGGATTGTTACTGTTTCGAACCAAAACGGTCGGCAATGACCTTGTAGAAGGCGCGCAGGGTCATGGCCTCACCGCCTTCCGGGCGGCCGGGGCGGGTCGACGGGTTCCAGGCGAACAGATCGACATGGGCCCAGCATGTCTCCTTGGACACGAACTGTTCCAGATAAAGGGCGGCCGTGATGGCCCCCGCCATGCCGCCGCCCGGTGCGTTGTTCAGGTCGGCGATCTTGCTGTCCAGCTGCGGCCGGTAGCCCTGCCACAGGGGCAGGCGCCACAGCGGATCGTCGGTGGCCGTGCCGGCGGCCAGGATGTCCCCGGCCAGCGTGTCGTCATTGCTGAACAGCGCCGGCAGTTCCGGCCCCAGGGCCACGCGCGCCGCGCCCGTCAGGGTGGCGAAGTCCAGCAGCAGCACCGGCTGCTCGTCATCGGCCTCGGCCAGCGCGTCGCACAGGATCAGGCGGCCTTCGGCATCGGTATTGCCGATTTCTACCGTCAGGCCCTTGCGGGTGGTGATGATGTCCATGGGCCGGAAGGCATTGCCGGCGATGGCATTTTCCACGGCCGGGATCAGCACGCGCAGGCGCACGGGCAGTTTCGCCGCCATGATCAGCCGGGCCAGACCCAGCGCATGCGCCGCCCCGCCCATGTCCTTTTTCATCATCAGCATGCCGCTGGACGGCTTGATGTCCAGCCCGCCGCTGTCGAAGCACACGCCCTTGCCGACCAGCGTGACCAGCGGATGGGCGGCGTCGCCCCAGCGCAGGTCGATCAGGCGGGGTGCGCGCGTGGCGGCGCGGCCGACGGCATGGATGGTGGGATAATTCTGCGTCAGCAGGTCGTCACCGACGATGACACTGACCGCGGCGCCGAATTCGGCGGCCAGGGCCTTGGCGGCGTCGGCCAGCTGTTCCGGCCCCATATCCTCGGCCGGGGTATTTACCAGATCGCGCACCAGGAAGGCGGACTTGGCGAAACGTTCCACGGCGGCGGCATCGGCATTGGCTGGCAGGACCAGGCGGGCGAATTCCTTGTTCGACTTCTTGTAGCGGGTGAACTGATAGGTGGCCAGCACCCAGCCCGTGGCCACCGCCGTGGCCGTGCCGGAATCCAGCGTGCCGTCGAGTGCGTAGGCGCCGGCGGGCAGGCTGCCGGGCAGACCGGCCAGCGTCCAGATGTCGATCTTGTCGGCCACGCCGACCAGCACGCGCGCCAGACCGCCGGCCGCATCAGCTACCAGCGCCGTGGCGCCGGGGGCTGCCGTAAAGCCCAGACGCTTCACCCAGGCGGCCATGGCGGCGGGGGCGGCGGCCAGCCACTTGTCCAGATCCGCCTTGCGCAGCAGCGTCACGGGCACGGCGTCGGGCACGGGGGCGTTCAGCAGATAGGCGGTCACGGGCGGCATTCCTCTATCAACGAAGCAGTGTATGGATGGCATTGTCGCCCGGACGAAAACGGGCTTTGGCTCTTCGGCCAACAGCCCTACTCTTCCCGTCCCCTCTCCGCAACGGTGAAGCAGAGCCCATCCATGTCCGGCCCTCATTCCCCTGTATTCAGCCTGGTGATCGGCAACAAGAACTATTCCTCCTGGTCGCTGCGTCCCTGGCTGGCCCTGCGCCATGCCGGCGTCGCCTTCGAGGAGGTGCTTGTGCGGCTGCGCCAGCCCGACACCAAAGCCACATTGCTGTCGCACAATCCGGCGGGCAAGGCGCCGGCCCTGCGCCATGGCGACCTGACGGTCTGGGACAGCCTTTCCATCTGTGAATATGTGAACGAGCTGTTCCCCACGGCTCATCTCTGGCCGGCCGATCCGGCGGCCCGCGCCGTAGCGCGGTCGGTGTCGGCGGAGATGCATTCGGGTTTTCCCGATCTGCGCCGGAACCTGTTCATGGATCTGCGCAGCCGTTACGACCGGCCCGACCGGGTTGCGGCGGCCCAGGCCGATATCGACCGTGTGCTGGCCATCTTCAATGATTGCCGTGCCCGATTCGGTCAGGGCGGCCCGTTCCTGTTCGGCGCCTTCAGCATCGCTGACGCCATGTTCGCCCCCGTCTGCACGCGCCTGCGCACCTGGAACGTGGCGCTGGACCCCGTCTCGGCCGCCTATATCGATGCCATCTACGCCCTGCCCGCCTTCCGCGACTGGGCCGAAGCAGCGGAGAAGGAGCCCTGGACCCTGGAATTCGAGGGGATGTGATCGCCCGTCAGGCGCGCGCCTCCAACAGGGCACGCAACCGCGCCGCCGCCTTCTCCAGCGGCCCGGACCAGTCGCCGGGTCGTTCCTGGCGGATCAGGCGCATGGCATTATACCAGCCGGTCATTTCCCCCTCGCCCAGCCCCCAGCGCCAGTCGCAACGCCAGTGCAGCAGCGTCCAGACCGGCATTCCGATGGCACCGGCCAGATGGGCGGCGGCACTGTCGACGGCAATCACCAGATCCATTTCGGCGATCAGCGCCGCCGACCGGTCAAACCCGTCGCCGTCGCATAAGGGCCGGTGCAGGTTGGGCGGCATACCGGTGGCGGGAACCTGCGACGCCGGCGCCACGGCGTGAAAATCGACCTCAGGAAAGCGTGCCATGAACGAAGCAGCCAAATCCGATGGCAGGGACCGCAATTCATTGTCGGGATGCAGCGGCGATCCTTGCCACGAAATGCCCACCGCCATCCGCGCCTGCGTTTGACGGAACCCGCCCGTGCCTGCGCCCACTGAAAGGTAGGGCGCGCCCCGCATGCCGTCTGCGTCTACCGCCAGAGCCCCGGGGATGGACATGGACATCAGATGATGGCTGTGATTCCCCACCTGCATTTCTGTCGGCGTCTGGAAGTGCAGATTGCCGATGGCGGCAAAGCTGAAGGACAGCAGGGAGCGCAGCCGGTTCGGCACGATGACGGTCACTGAACGCGCCATGCGAGCCAGATCGGGCAGATAACGGGCGACCATGATCATGTCGCCGCTGCCCTGCTCGGCCCCCACCAGCAGATCGGCCCCGGCATGCAGCGCCGGTTGCCACCGGGGCAGGACCGACAGGGTCTCCCGCAGCTGCTGCGACGTGGCATCGGCAAACCGCCACCGGGCCTCGTAGAACGCCCAGCCCTCCCGCCAGCGGCCCAGCGTCAGCAGGGCAATGGCCTGATTATAGCGGTTGGGTACGAAACAGGGGGCATCCGGGCTGGCCAGGGCTTCGCAGCGCTGAAGAACGCCCAGCGCCTCCTCCACCCGGCGGGCGGACAGCAGCGCCATGCCCAGCAGCGCCAGATTTTCCGGATCGTCCGGCGCCTGGGCCACAAGATCGTTCGCTCTATCCAGCGCCTGATCGGTCCGGCGTGCCATCAGCAGGCTGCGGATCAGATTGCGCAGGATGACCGGCTGGTCGCCCGCCACCTGCCGGACGTGCGTCAGGCAGTCGATCGCCAGATCCCATTGCCCCAGATTGTGGGCGGCGACCCCGCGGGCGAACAGCGCCTCCGGGTCCTGTGGGTTCCGCAGCAGCCGGATGCCGGTGCGACGCAACTCCGCCTGCCAGTCATTCACGTCAAGGCTCATGTCACATTCGGCACCAGGTTGGCCGCCCCCCTGGTGAAGGCTGGCACGAACGGTGGACACCGGGCAAAGGAATATGGCCGTCCGCCGCCTGCCTGGAAAAGAAAAAGGGCGCTCCCACGATGGGGAACGCCCTTTCTCCGTACCAAACCCGGCGAACCGGGACCAAACGCGATTAGCGCTTGGAGAACTGGAAGCTGCGGCGGGCCTTGGCCTTACCGTACTTCTTACGCTCGACCACGCGGCTGTCGCGGGTCAGCAGGCCGGCGGCCTTCAGCGGCGGACGCAGGCCCGGCTCGAAGTAGGTCAGGGCCTTGGAGATGCCGTGGCGCAGCGCACCGGCCTGGCCCGACAGACCACCACCGGACACGGTGGCGACGATGTCGAACTGCTCAAGGCGGCTGGTGACCTGGAACGGCTGGTTGATCATCATGCGCAGCACGGGGCGGGCGAAATAAACCGCCAGCTCACGACCGTTCACGGTGATCTTGCCGGTGCCGGGCTTCACCCAGACGCGGGCGACGGCGTTCTTGCGCTTGCCGGTGGCATAGGCGCGGCCGAAAGCGTCGACCTTCGGCTCAACCGGAGCGGCCGGGGCGGCAGCGACGACGGCGGCGGCAGCGCCGGCCTTCAGGTCAGCGAGGCTGTTGATCGTGGCCATTTATCAGGCGCTCCGCTTGTTCTTGGCGTTCTTGCCGGCGATATCCAGGACCATCGGCTCCTGGGCGGCATGCGGGTGCTCGGACCCGGCATAGACGCGCAGGTTGCCCATCTGGCGACGACCCAGCGGGCCGCGCTTGATCATGCGCTCGACGGCCTTGATGATGACGCGCTCGGGGAAGCGGCCATCCAGGATCTGACCGGCGGAACGGCCCTTGATGCCGCCCGGGAAGCCGGTGTGCCAGTAGAACATGGCGTCGTTCCGCTTGTTGCCGGTCAGGGCGACCTTCTCGGCATTGATGACGATGACATTGTCACCGCAATCCAGGAACGGGGTATAGGTGGGCTTGGTCTTGCCGCGCAGAATCATGGCGATCTGGCTGGCGAGACGACCCAGGACAACGCCCTCCGCGTCGATCAGAATCCACTTCTTCTCGATCTCGGACGGCTTCAGGTTAAAGGTCTTCATCGGAGCACTCGGGCTTGAACGGATGAAGGCGCCAGCCGGGGGGCTGGCACCGAAGCGGTGTGTGATGTACGGCGATCCGCCTTTCACCGCAAGCGAAAAATGCAGCATCACCAATGGCCTGCGAAACGGTATTATAATACCATACTCAGAAACCCCTTGATTCCATTGAATAAATTCTCACCTCCAAATGCGCTTTCGTCCCACCGTACCGGCGACATGCATCTGTGACATCCGGCATATGCACAGGAACGCGCGGGGCATCCCCGCCGTTCAGCGGACAGGGATCAACCCGGAGAAGAGGATCAGATGTCCACCCATCCCAGCCATCGACATATCGCCCCCGCCCTGCTGGTCATGGCGGGCCTTCTGGCCGGCTGCGGCAGCAGCATGGAGGAACGGGTCGCCAGCGGTGCCCTGATCGGGGCCACGGGCGGGGCCGTGCTGGGTGGCACCCTTGGCAAGGCCGCCCTGGGCGCCATCGTCGGCGCCGGTGCCGGCGCCGTGGTGAACGAGGTCGGCAAGGACAAGAAGAAGCGCAAACCCTAACCGTTGCGATCGGCCGGAATGGCATAGGTGCCGGTGGCATGGGCCACGGGGTCCGGGTCGCCCTCGGAATGGATCAGCACCTCGCCATAGGCCAGCCGCTTGCCCGGCTTCAGGATGCGCGCTTCCCCCAGCAGGGGGCGCAGGGGCGGCTTTTTCAGGAAATGGATGGACATGTTGCTGGTCACGGCCAGCGGCACATTGCCGATCTGGCTCAGCACGGCGCCATAGAGCGCCAGATCGGCCAACGCGAACATGGTGGGTCCGGAAATGGTGCCGCCCGCCCGGATCGTGTGCGGCGTGGGCGCCACCTCCATGACGCAGCGCCCCCAGCTGATCTCGCGCAGGCCAAAGCCGCCGGCCCGCACCTGCGGCATATGCTCGTCCAGCAGGTCCCAGAATTCAGCGATGCTCAGGGCCGCAACCCGTGTCGCCTGTGTCATCGGTTGATACCTCCCCAGCGTTTTATTCATGCGCGCAAGTTTAGCCGCGGCCGCCATCCCAAGGCATCCGCGACTTTCGCGCAGGATATTTCACGCAGCTAACTTGTTGTTCCAAACAATCTGCTGTTCATGGCTGTTGAAATTGGCCCCATTTTGGCGTTCCCTATGCATCCATTGCCGGGAGCAAGGCCGATGCGACATGATCATTACCCGGACGACCTGATCCGTCAGGTGCTGGACAATGCCCGCACCATCGCCGTTGTGGGCGCCACCATCGATCCGGCGAAGCCCAGCTTCTATGTCATGAAATATCTGCACGATCGCGGGCACCGCACCATCGCCGTCAATCCGGCACTGGCGGGTCAGACCGTGCTGGGTGAACCCGCCTATGCCCGTCTGGCCGATCTGCCGGAACGGCCGGACATGGTCGACATCTTCCGCCGCCCCGATGCCGCCGGCAAGGTGGCGGAGGAAGCGGCCGCCCTGGGCATCCCCTATATCTGGATGCAGCTGGGCATCCGCAACGACGAAGCCGCCGCCAGGGCGGAAGCCTTGGGCAGCATCGTCATCATGGACCGCTGTCCCCTGATCGAAATCCCCCGCCTCTACGGCGTTTAGATCCCCAAGCCATAATATATAAGGAATCGCCATGACCGAACAGACGCCCCGTCCCCTGGGCTTTGAGACCCGCGCCATCCATGCCGGTGCCGCGCCCGACCCCGCCACCGGCGCCCGCGCCACACCCATCTACCAGACCAGCAGCTTCGTCTTCGACGATGTGGAAGATGCGGCGGCCCTGTTCAACCTTCAGAAGGTCGGCTTCATCTATTCGCGCCTGACCAACCCGACCGTCTCGGTGCTGGAAGGCCGCATCGCCGACCTGGAAGGCGGCGTCGGCGCCACGGCCACGGCGTCGGGCCATTCGGCCCAGATGCTGGCTTTGTTCCCGCTGCTGCAGCCCGGCGACAATATCGTGGCGGCCAGGAAGCTCTATGGCGGCACCCTGAACCAGTTCGCCAACAGCTTCCCGCGCGCCTTCGGCTGGAAAACCAGCTTCGTGGACAGCGACGATGTGGAGAATTTCCGCCGCGCCATTGATGAAAAGACCAAGGCCATTTTCATCGAAAGCCTGGCCAATCCCGGCGGCGTGGTCACCGATATCGAAGCCATCGCCAAGGTGGCGGACGAAGCCGGCATCCCGCTGATCGTCGACAATACGCTGGCCACCCCCTATCTGACCCGGCCCATCGAATATGGCGCCACCCTGGTCGTGCATTCCACGACCAAGTTCCTGACGGGCAACGGCACGTCCGTCGGCGGCGTCGTGGTCGACAGCGGCAAGTTCGACTGGGCCAGGAACGGCAAGTTCCCGTCCTTGAGCGAGCCGGAGCCGGGCTATCACGGCATCCGCTTCACCGAATCCTTCGGTCCGCTGGCCTTCACCATCCATGGCCATGCCATCGGCCTGCGCGATCTGGGGCCGTCCATGGCACCCATGAACGCCTTCATCGGCATCCTGGGCACGGAAACCCTGCCGCTGCGCATGGAACGGCACTGCGCCAACGCCCTGAAGGTGGCGGAATATCTCGCCACCCATCCCGCCGTGGCCTGGGTGAACTATGCCGGCCTGCCCGACAGCCCCTATCGCGCCCTGGCCGCGAAATACCTGCCCAAGGGTGCGGGCTCCGTCTTCACCTTCGGCGTGAAGGGCGGGTATGAGGCTGGCGTGCGCGTGGTAGAGGCGGTCAAGCTGTTGAGCCATCTGGCCAATATCGGCGATGTCCGTTCGCTGATCATCCACCCGGCCAGCACCACCCACCGGCAGTTGACGCCCGAAGGTCTGGCCGCTGCCGGGGCCGGCCCCGACGTGGTGCGCCTGTCCATCGGTCTGGAATCGGTGGAAGACATCATCGCCGACCTGGACCAGGCGCTCGCCAAGTCCCAGGGGTGAACGCGGCGGTCATCGCATTCAAAGGGCCGGGGGTGGCAGCACCCCCGGCCCTTTTCCTTTCCGGCGCAGCCTCACGCAGCCCCCAGATGCTGCACCAATATCTTGGTACCCAGCAGCACCAGCCCGCCCCCGCCGATGCCCACGGCCCAGCGCCCCAGCAGCGGCCCGACGGCACGCCCCAGCAGCACGCCCGCCGTGGACAGGCCAAAGGTCACCAGCCCGATGACAAGAGCGGAGGCCAGGATGGGCTCGTCGAAAAAGGCCAGCGGCACGCCGATGGCCAGCGCATCGACCGAGGTGGCGAATCCCGCCATGAACAGGGCCGACGCCGTCAGGGTCATGGTCGGCCCCTCCCCGTCCGCATCATGCTCGCCCTTCCAGGCTTCCCAGCCCATGCGGCCGCCGATGACGGCCAGCAGGGTGAAGGCGATCCAATGGTCGACGGCGGCCACGATATCGGCAAAGGCCATGCCCAGGGCGAAACCGATCAGCGGCATCACCATCTGGAACCCGCCGAACACGGCCCCGACAGTCAGGGCATGGCCCCAGGAAGGCCGGCGCAGCGCCGCCCCCTTGCCCAATGCTGCAGCAAAAGCGTCCATGGCCAGGCTCAGCGCCAGGGCGAAGGTCGTGGTGGCGATCAAGATGAAAGTCTCCGGGGGTCGCGACGTGACGATGGACGCAAATCCACCCCACGGACCCGACCGGGGCGGCTGCGCCATCGGTCTCGTCGAACAGGCATCATGCCTGTCGTCCGCGCCATGGGGTTGCCCCCAAGTCTGTTGACGCGGACACCGCCCCGGCCTGTCGGCACCTGGGCGGCGGACTACTCCCCAATTGACGAGGGCGGTATAGGGTCCGGCACCCCGCCCGGTCAAGCGGACAAAAGCGCACGCCTGCCCGCCTTTCGGATAATCACGGGGGCGATGACTGGCAGGCGATGGCGGCCCCATTCAGACCTCAGCCCCGCGTCACAGACAGAGCAGACAGGAAACGAAAATTTTTGTGATAGAGACGTTGCATCCCCGGAACGTCGTGGATATAGTCCGCGCCCGAACGACGGCGGGGTCACCCGGTGCCGTTCGCTCGAGAGGTCGGAGCGTGGCGCAGCCTGGTAGCGCACTAGACTGGGGGTCTAGGGGTCGCAGGTTCGAATCCTGTCGCTCCGACCATTCTCTCGTGAGGCCGATCAAAGGCTTACAGCGAAAAGCCGCCGTCCCCTGGACGGCGGCTTTCGTGTTTTCCGGGCCTGTTGCGCACCTCGCGCGCCTGAAAAAGCGGCACCCGGACCTTTCGATCCGGATGCCGCATTCCCGATGCCATTACGGATCGGCTCATACCAAGCTGCGGTGAGTGAAACTCATCGTAGCTTGGTTGGCGCGGTACGAGCGCCCGCGCGCCCATGCGCGCGTGAGCCAAGCCGCCGGATGGCGGCGCCCGGCGCGTGAGGGCTGCATGGATCAGGGCCGCAGGTTCTGATCCATGCAGATCAGTATCAGGCCACCATCAGCAGCCCGTCGCTGATCTGGTTCAGATGGCCCAGCACGGGGGCCACATCCTCCACGCCGGCATCCGCATAAAGCGCCGCACTGTCATCATCCGCCACCGTCACTGCCGGTGCCGCCGCCGCACTGCCCCCGTCATTGTCAGCGATGGTGCCGACGGCGCGGGCCGTGCCGATGATGGCGCCATTGGCGTCGGTGATTTCCAGGATGACGCTTTCCTTGCCTTCCAGCACAGTGTCGGACAGCACCTCCACCTGCACCAGCTTCGACATCTCCCCCCATTTGAAGGTCAGGGTGCCGGACGTGCCCACATAATCGGACCCTTCCGTCGCCGTGCCGTCGATCGTGTGGTAACCGATGGTGACCGGGTGCTCCAGGTCGCTGACTTTCTGCGACAGGCTGATGGCGAAGGTCAGCATGGTCTTGCCGTCGGCGCGCGGCAGGTCGATCATGCCTTCCTTGATGATGTTCATCTTGTTCCAGTTCACACTCTGCCAGTCGTCGGCCAGGATGCCGCCCGTATCGGCCGATGACGGGCTGAAATCCCAGAAGGTGAAACTGACGCCCTGCTGGCCCGGCGCCAGGTCGGAGACGCCGTCGCCGTTGAAATCGCCGTTCATATAACGGACCAGCGCCTTCATCCATTCGACCTGCGCCTCGTTGATCAGGCGCGACCCGAACTCGCCCACCATGATCGGCGCGCGGTTCTGTTCGAACAGATAGCCCCAGTATTTCTGGAAATCCTGATACTGCGTGTTCGGCAGGTAATAGGAGGGGTCGCGGAAATAGACATGCGGGGAATAGACCAGCTTGGACGGGTCCTCCAGGCGCACGGGATACTGGTCCGCCCCCATCAGGTTGCCGCCCCAGATATACCAATTGTCGTTATAGGTGCTGTTGCCCTCGACAAAGATCAGCCAGTCCGGGTTGGCCTGCTGGATGGCATTGCCGGCGCGTTCGGCGGCCAGACGCCAGTCGGTGGGCCCGCCATTGCCCCATCCGGCCAGACCCAGGTCCGGCTGGTGCGGGGCATAGCCATAGGGCTCGTTGTAAAGATCGGCGCCGATGACGGTGGGATTGTCGGCATAGCGCTGGGCCAGCGTCACCCAATCCTGGATCCAGCGTTCCTCGGTATAGTCGCCATAATACCACAGGCCGTTGCCATTGGTGTCGGCGGCGCCGCCGGCTTCACCACGATGGCGGTCCAGGATGATGCGCATGCCGATCTCGCCGGCATAATCGACAATGTCATCCATGATCTCCAGCGGCGTCTTGCCGGCCCAGTCGGGGTTCAGCCAGGCATGCGGCTGGGCCTGCGCGCCGTCGGCCAGCGTGTCGGTGGAAAAGGGCAGGCGGATGGTGTTGAAGCCCAGTTCCTTCATCTGGTTCATGATGTCCTGCCACGGACGCGTCCAGATGCCGAACGGCGCGTTCACCGTCTCCTGCATGCCGCCCCAGTTCACACCGTTCAGGCGCACCGTGGCCCCGCTTTCATCGACGAACTGGTTGCCTTCCACATGCAGGAAGCCGCCGATGGTGGCGCCGGGGTCGCTTTCCGTGACCGTGGCATGGGCGATGGAAACGCTGATCGTGGGCAGGTCATCATTGGTCAACGTGACCTTGCCCGTGGATTTCAGGATCTCCGCCCCGCTGGCGCCGGACAGGTCGATATTGAAATCCTCCGCCCCCTCGCCCGCCGTATCGCCCAGGATCGCCACCTCGATCACCTTCGACGTCTCGCCCGCGGCGAAGGTCAGGGTGCCGGTGACGGCGGTATAGTCGCTGCCGGCCGTGGCCGAATTGTTGCTGCTGGCATAGTTGACCGTGACCGGATGGTCGGTGGCAGCCGTCAGGGTGACGGTCACCCGCGCCACGCCCGACCCGTCGCCCTCCGCCATGGTCAGGTCGGCGATGGACAGGCCCAGCGGCTGGGCATCGTCATTGTCCAGCCGGATCACGCCCTGGCCATCCTCGATGGTGGCGTTGGTCGGCTGCGACAGGTTCAGGAAGAAATATTCCTGATCCTCGAACTGGGTGTCACCCAGGATGGTGATGGGCACCAGCTTGCTGGTTTCGCCGGGAGCGAAGGTCAGGGTGCCGCTGGTCTGGGTGTAATCCTGGTCCGGCAGGGCGGTCCCGACGGAGGTGGCGTAATCCACCGTCACCGGCCGGTCGGTGGCGCCCGACAGCCGCACCTCCACCAGGGCCGTGCCGGTGCCATTGCCTTCCGGCAGGGTCACATCGGCCACGCTGATCCTGGGCGGGGCATCGTCGCTGAGGATGGTGCCCGTCCCCTCGCCGTCGGTGATGGTGCCATTGACGGGTTGCGACAGCAGCAGCTTGAAGGCCTCGTCCGCCTCCACCTGGCTGTCGCCATTGACCACGACCGTAACGGTCTTGCTGGTCTCGCCTGCCGCGAAGCTCAAGGTGCCGGAGGTGGCATTGTAATCACCATCGGCTGCCGAGGCACTGCCATCGGCCGTGGCATATTGGACGCTGACCGGCTTGTCATAGATGTTGGACAGGCTGACGGTGAAACTGGCCAGCGTCTGGCCACCCGGCCCGCCCTCCGTCACCGTCACGTCGGAAACCTGGATGCTGGGCGCGACCATGGCATCGTCATTCTGGATGGTGACCTTGGCCACCCCGTCCATGACGCGGATGCCGCGGGCATTGCTCAGATTGACATTGAAGAACTCGTCCTGTTCCACGGCCAGGTCGCCATTGACCGGGATGCGGATCACCTTCTCCTGCTCCCCGGCGGCGAAGCTGACGGTCTGGGCCACGCCCTGGAAATCGCTGCCGGCCCAGGCGGTATAGCCAGAGGTCGCCAGATCGACCGACACGGCCTCCGTCGCCGGCTTGGACAGGCGCAGGGTGATCAGCGCGTCGGTCGTGCCGCCATTGCCCTCGACAATGGCGCTGTCCGCCACCGACAGCCAGGGCAGCGCATCAGCCCAGGTCGCGGCCTGGCCATTCACGGTCCAGGTGGGTGACGGTTCGATGGCGCCATTGGGCGTGCCGTAGAAGCCGAAGCTGACGCTGCCGCCCGGCGGGATGCTGGCGTTCCATCCGGCATCCTTGATCGAATAGCCGCCATCGGCATGGGACAGGATCGTGCCGTTCCACAGGCCGTCGATGCTGTGCGGGAACTTGAAATCCAGGGTCCAGCCATTGACCGGCTCCGTCCCCTCGTTGCGGATGGTGATTGTTCCCACAAACCCGGATCCCCAGTTGGAATCCACGCTCATCTTTACGCTTGTCGTCATTTCGGTTCGGCTTTCCACTTATCCACCCATGCCGGCCGGGCCGGCAGCAGTGCCCTTTATAGCCGGCACACCCACAACCGAAAAGACGAACCTTGTTGGTATTGACACAATATGCCGCCTATACGGAGTATATAGGCCAGTATCCATAAATTCTGTACTTGGCACCATCCCTTATGTTTCAGTTGTTTCTTCGTTACAGACCAGCCATTATCACTAGACGAATCGATCTACCGACAATTTAGTTTCATTGTTGCAATCTTTTCAGGATAAGACCCAGACCCTAGAAACAAAAAGGGCCAGCGGATGCGATCGGCATCCGCTGGCCCTTCCCTTTTGGCAGGGGGAGGTCGCGTCACAGATTGCGGGCGATGACCAACCGCTGGATGTCGCTGGTGCCCTCATAGATCTGGCAGACGCGCACATCGCGATAGATGCGCTCCACCGGGAAATCATCGACATAGCCATAGCCGCCAAAGGTCTGGATGGCGTCCGAACAGACGCGTTCGGCCATCTCCGATGCGAACAGCTTGGCCATGGACGCTTCCTTCAGGCAGGGCTGACCCGCCCCGCGCAAGGACGCCGCATGCAGCACCAGCTGGCGGGCCGCCTCGATCCGGGTCGCCATATCGGCCAGCCGGAAGGCGACGGCCTGATGTTCGATGATGGGCACCCCCATCGACACCCGGTCGCGGGCATAATCGCGCGCCGCCTCGAACGCGGCCTGGGCCATGCCCACAGACTGCGACGCGATGCCGATGCGCCCGCCTTCCAGATTGGCCAGCGCGATGCGATATCCCTCGCCGGGCTTGCCCAGCATGGCGCTGGCCGGCACGCGCGCATCCTCCAGCAGGATCTGCGCCGTGTCGGAACAGCGCTGGCCCATCTTCTGTTCCAGCCGCGCGACCTTGTATCCCGGATTGTCGGTGGGGACCAGAAAGGCAGAGATGCCTTTCTTGCCCGCCGCCGGGTCAGTGACGGCAAAGACCAGGGCCACGCCGGCATGCTGGCCGTTGGTGATGAACTGCTTGGCACCGTTCAGCACATAATGGTCGCCATCGGCCACGGCCCGCGTGCGCAGCGCCGACGCATCGGACCCCGCCTGCGGTTCGGTCAGGCAGAAGGCGCCCAGCACGCGGCCCGCCGCCATGGGCCGCAGATATTGTTCCTTCTGCGCGTCGGTACCGAATTTCAGGATGGGCGCACAGCCCACCGAATTATGCACGCTCATGATGGTGGAAATGGCGCCGTCGCCGGCGGCGATCTCCTCGATCGCCAGGGCATAGGCGACGGCATCGGCCCCCGCCCCGCCCCATTCCTCGGGCACCACCATGCCCAGCAGGCCCAATTCCCCCATCTCCCGCAGCTCTTCGGCCGGAAAACGATGGGTCCGGTCACGCTCCGCCGCACCGGGCGCCAGCCGTTCACGCGCAAACTGCCGCGCCATGTCGCGGATCATCGCCTGTTCTTCGCTGAGGATCATGGGGGTGTCCTTCGTGGGCTTCGAGAAAGATCGCAGCTTATCCCCTGGCACTCCCTGCCTCCCCCTTGATGAGCGGGGGTCCAGGGGCCACAAGATCAAACGGTCGGGCAGCTTGGATCAAAGCAGCGGAATGGTCGGGCTATTGGCCCCTGGCCCCCCGCTCATCAAGGGGGAGGCAGCGTGGTTGTGCTTCTCAAACCAGCTCCACCGCCATCGCCGTCGCCTCGCCCCCGCCAATGCAGAGCGAGCCGACGCCGCGCTTCAGCCCATACTTCTTCAGCGCGTGCAGCAGCGTGACCAGGATACGGGCACCCGAGGCACCGATCGGGTGGCCCAGCGCGCAGGCGCCGCCATGCACATTCACCTTCTCATGCGGCAGCCCCATTTCCTTCATCGCCGCCATGGCGACGACGGCAAAGGCCTCGTTGATCTCGAACAGGTCAACTTGCCGGGCGGTCCAGCCCGTCTTGGCGAACAGGGCCTCCATGGCACCGATGGGGGCCGTGGTGAACCAGGCCGGCGCGCGGGCGTGACCGGCATGGCCGACAATGCGGGCCAGCGGCGACAGGCCGCGCTTTTCCGCTTCCGATGCGCGCATCAGCACCAGGGCGGCGGCCCCGTCGCTGATGGAGCTGCTGTTGGCGGCCGTCACCGTGCCATCCTTGCGGAAGGCGGGCTTCAGGGTCGGGATCTTCTCCGGCCGGCCCTTGCCGGGCTGTTCATCCCGGGACACAACCACATCGCCGCCGCGGCCCTTCACCGTGACCGGCACCACTTCCGTATCGAAGGTGCCGTCGTCGACCGCCTGCTTGGCGCGGCGCAGGCTTTCCAGGGCGTAGGCGTCCTGGGCCTCGCGCGTGAAACCGAAATGGCTGGCCGTATCCTCGGCATAGGTGCCCATGGCCCGGCCGCGCTCATAGGCATCTTCCAGCCCGTCCAGCGCCATATGATCGTAAATGGTGGCATGGCCATAGCGATAGCCGCCGCGCGCCCGGTCCAGCAGATAGGGCGCGTTGGACATGCTCTCCATGCCGGCGGCGACCACGATATCCGCACTGCCGGCCAGGATCAGGTCATGGGCCAGCATGGTGGTCTTCATGCCGCTGCCGCACATCTTGTTCAGGGTGGAACAGGTGACGGACAAAGGCAGCCCCGCCCCCAGCGCCGCCTGCCGGCCCGGCGCCTGCCCCTGGCCCGCCTGCAGCACATTGCCCATCAGCAGTTCCTGCACGCTGTCGCCGGAAATGCCGGCCCGCTCCACGGCGGCCTTGACGGCGGCGGCGCCCAGCTGCGCAGCCGTCAGGCCGGACAGGTCGCCCATCATGCCGCCCATGGCAGTGCGGGCGGCAGACACGATGACGATGGGGTCGGCATGGCTCATGGCATTTCCTTCCTTGGGACCAGTTGTTGGGGGACCAGTTGTTGGCGGCAGCGTAGACTTACCCCTTCCGATCATCCATAACCGTTCTGATCAAATTCCATGATCAGTTTTGTCAATTTCTCAAGGCGGCGATGATCCCGGAAAAGGGTTCTGTCTCGGTGCTGTTCGTGCTGTCGGCCCTGTCGGGCCTGCGCCACCGGAACATGGATACATCACCTGTGCTGGACAAGGCCGGCATCGTCCCCGCGCTGCTGGATGATGCCGGGGCCCGGGTGTCGGTTGCCGCCTATGCGGCCCTGCTGCGTCAGGTGGCGCAGGTGCTGGATGACGAATTCTTCGGCATGGACAGCCGGTCCATGCGGGTGGGCAGCTTCGCGCTGGCCTGCCTTCTGGCCTTGGGGGCGACGGATCTGGGCGGGGCCTTGACCCGGCAATGCCGTTTCTACGGCACCCTGTTCCAGGATCTGTCCATCGGGCTGCGTCGGCAGGGACGGCGCGCGGCGCTGGAAATCCGGGCCACCGATCCCGCCCGCCCGCCCCCCGTCTTCGCGGTGGAGACGCTCTATGTCTATGTGCATGGGGTGGCCTGCTGGCTGGTGCGCCGCCGCATCCCTATCCTGTCGGCCGACTTCGCCTATCCGCGCCCGCCGCAGGCTGGCGAATATGCCACCCTGTTCAGCGCGGAAACGGCGTTCGATCAGCCGGTCAGCCGGCTCTGGTTCGATGCCGACCATCTGTCCCTGCCTTTGGTGCAGAATGCCGACAGCGCACGTTCCTTCCTGAACCAGGCGCCCGAATCCTTCCTGGTGAAATATCGCAATCCCGATGGCCTGTCCCGGCGCGTCACCGGCCTGCTGCGCCGCCGTCCCCCCGCCGACTGGCCGGATTTCGACACGCTGGCGGCCAGCCTGCGCTGTTCCCCCGCCACCCTGCGCCGGGCCCTGCGGCAGGAAGGCACCTCTTTCCAGGCGATCAAGGATCGGCTACGGCTGGAACTGGCGCGCGAGGCGCTGCATTCAGATCGGCCGCTGGCGGAGATCGCAGCCCAGCTGGGCTTTGCCGAACCCTCGGCCTTCACCCGCGCCTTCCGGGCCTGGACAGGTATGGCCCCCGCCCGCTACCGGCGGGCGGGCAATGCGGCAGCGGCACAGGGGCGCTGAACCGGACAGATGGATGGTGCAGCGGCCAGATAAAGCCGCACCTGCCCCAGACCACGCCGGAGCAGCCCCAGGCGCCGGGCGGCGGCTTCCGACAGGTCGATCTGCCGCCCCGGCCGGAAGGGGCCCCGGTCATTGATGCGCACGGCCACAACCCGCCCCGTCGCCACATCTTCCACCGTCAGCACGGTGCCGAACGGCAGACAGGGATGGGCGGCCGTCAGGGCATCGCGGTCGAAAATCTCGCCGCTGGCCGTCGGATGGCCATGATGGTCGGGCCCGTACCAGGACGCGGTGACGATGACCCCTGTCAATTGATCACAGGCCGCCGGCTTGGCGGCGGCTGTACCCGACAAAGCCAGAAGAACGGGAAGCATCCCAAGAAGAAGGGACCGCATGACGACGCTCCGATCGTTACGATGCCCTTCCCACTGCGCCCCACACAAAGCTCAAGCAAATAAAAAGTCATTAACATCAATGATGAACCACAATACCCCCAGACGAATATATGAATTTTAATACACCCCGGTCTGCTTACGCATGGAACGTTGATGCCGCATGAACGGATAGTCGTCATCAGTCGACGGCCAGACCGGCAGGCAATGCCCGCCGCTGCTCGGCCTCTTCCAGATGGACCCTCGGCATGCACACCTTTACCCCATCGCTTCGCCGGCTGCGCCGCCTGTGCCGGCCCTTGCTGCTGATGAAGCTGCGGCCATTGTTCGATCCGGACTGGCGGGTGCTGGCGACCGGATTCGGGACGCGGCTGGAAATCAACGTGGCGAACGGCCTGCTGCTGGTCTGCGAACAGGACCGGGCGGAAATCCGCCCGTTGGCCGACCTGCGGGAAGCCGCGGCCTGCGGCCGGCGGGGCCGGACGGAACTGCGTCTGCGCCTGGGAGACGGCGTGGCCGATATCGCCCGCATCCGATGCCGCTGCATGGCCGATGCCCAGCATCTGGCAGGCCTGCTGATGGCGGTGCTGGCAGGGCGGCAGCATCCCGACGCCATCGCTCCGCATGTCTGGTCGGTCGACGCCGCCATCTACAGCCGGCTTCCCGGCACCTTTTGAAACAGGGGGGATCATGCTCCTTGAGATGGAACATGATGATGAGGGTCCGCTTCATGATCGCGCTGCCCGGTTGGCGCGGCAGATCGCGGGCATTGTACTGGCTTGCGGTGGGGCGACACGTCTGACGCTGGTCCGCCCCGCCCCGCTGATCCATGCGGTTTCACGCCGGCTGGCCTGGTATGGACTGGCCACGCAGATCCAGATGGCCGGGGGGCCAGGCCTCTTGTGCCTGACCATGCGCCATCCGTCGCCGGGCCGGGTCACGACGGGCGCGGACACAAGGTTGGACCATCTGCTGGCCGACCCGCTGATCGGCATGGTGATGGACAGCGACCATGTGTCGCCGACGGACGTCCGCGCCCTGTTCAGCCAGTTGGGCCGCTTCGCCAATGACGATGCGAGGCCGGGCCGACCGCCATGCGCTCAAATCTCCACATGACCGCCCAATTCCACCACGCGGTTCAAGGGCAGATGGAAGAAGTCGGCCGTCGTCGTGGCGCTGCGCATCATGAAGGCGAACAGTTCTTCCCGCCAGGCGGCCATGCCGGGCTCGGCCGACGGCACGATGGTCTCCCGCGTCAGGAAATAGGAGATGCGCAGCGGTTCATAATCAAAGCCCAGATCGGCCCGCTTGGCATTGGCCAGGGTCTTGGGAATGTCCGGATCGTCCATGAAGCCACAGCGCAGCGTGATGCGGAACACATCGTCGCGCAGCTTCTGCGACACGATGCGTTCCGCCATGGGCACGCGCGGGCGTTCCGTCACTTTCACCGTCATCACCACGACCCGGTCATGCAGGACATGGTTGTGCTTCAGATTATGCAGCATGGCCAGCGGCACGCCATCGGGGTCCGTTGTCAGAAACACCGACGTGCCGGGCACGCGCGTGACGCGCTGCGACAGGGTGCCCAGGAATTCCTCCAGCGGCATGGCACTGTCGCGCAGCTTGGCATGCAGCAGCTTGCGCCCTGTCTTCCAGGTCGTCATCAGGGTGAAGGCGAACAGGCCGGCCGCCAGCGGGAACCAGCCGCCATGGGTGATCTTGGTCGCCGTCGCCAGGAAATAGGCGGCATCGACCGACAGCAGCAGCACGAAGAAGCCAATGGCGAACTTGCCGTTCCAGCCCCAGCGGTTGAAGGCCAGCAGCGCCACCAGGGTGGTGGTGATGAACATCGTGCCCGTCACCGCCACGCCATAGGCAGAGGCCAGATTGGTCGATGACCCGAAGCCCAGGACCAGCGCCACCACGGCCAGCATCAGCGCCCAGTTGATGAAGGGCATGTAGATCTGGCCGATTTCCTTTTCGGAGGTGTGGATGATGTTCATGCGCGGCAGGTAGCCCAGCTGGATGGCCTGCCGCGTCACGGAAAAGGCACCGGAAATGACGGCCTGGCTGGCGATGATGGTGGCCAGCGTGGCCAGCACCACCAAGGGCATGGCGGCCCAGGCAGGTCCCATGAAGAAGAACGGGTTCTCCGCCGCACCCGGATTGCTCAGCAGCAAGGCGCCCTGGCCGAAATAATTCAGCATCAGCGCTGGCCAGACCAGCATATACCAGGCCAGCCGGATGGGGCCGCGGCCGAAATGGCCCATATCGGCATAAAGCGCTTCCGCGCCCGTGACCGACAGCACCACCGACCCCAGCGCCAGAAAGCCGATCCAGCCATCCTGGGCCAGGAAGGCGATGGCGTAATGCGGCGACAGGGCGGCCAGCACGCCCGGCGCCCGGCCGATATTGCCGATGCCCAGCACGGCCAGGACCACGAACCAGACGAGCATCAATCCGCCGAAGGCCCCGCCCAGGGCCGCCGTGCCCTTCGACTGCACGGCGAACAGGCCGACCAGGATGGCAATGGAGATGGGTACGGTCCAGGGGGCCAGATCGGGGGCCGCGACCTGCAACCCCTCCACCGCGCTCAGCACCGAAATGGCCGGCGTGATGGCGCTGTCGCCATAGAACAGGGCGGCGGCGAAGACACCCAATATGCCGGCCAGGGATGTCAGCCCCGGCTTCTCCGCCAGCGCCTTCTGCAACAGGGCCAGCAGGGCAAACGAACTGCCCTCGCCTTCATTGTCGGCGCGCATGATGATGGCGACATATTTGACCGACACGACCAGCAGCACGGTCCAGAAGACCAGCGACAGCACGCCCAGCACATGCATGCGGTCGACGGGCAGCGGGTGGGGGCCGGCAAAGGCCTCCTTCAGCGCGTAAAGCGGGCTGGTGCCGATATCGCCGAAGACCACGCCGATGGCAGATATGAACAGGGTGCCAAAAGACGAACGCGGCGCGTCATGCGCCGGATTGGCTGTTTGTCCCACTGCAAAGCACCCCTGTTCCCCACATGCTGCACCGCGAACGCTACCCGTTTCACGCGCAGCGCGCAAGAAAGCGGCGCATTTGGGGTTTGCAATACCAAGGCGCATGGACAATGACCCTTGCAGGCCAGCGACCGCTGGCCCGCCGCCCGTGCGGCGCAAGCCAAGCCCGCGGATGCGGGCGCCCGGCGCCTGAGGGAACATGGACAAGGCCAGCGACCGCTGGCCCGCCGCACATGCGGCGCAAGCCAAGCCCGCGGATGCGGGCGCCCGGCGCCTGAGGGAACATGCTTCTATCAAGAGCCATGCTCCATGGCTCTTGATAGAAGCAGCTCAGCCGCGCCGTGCGGCCTCGATGGCGGCGACGTCGATCTTGCCCATATGCATCATGGCATCGAAGGCGCGTCTTGCCTCCTCACCACCGGCCGCCAGCGCCTCCATCAGGACGCGCGGCGTGATCTGCCAGGAAATGCCCCAGCGGTCCTTGCACCAGCCACAGGCACTTTCCTGGCCACCATTGCCGACAATGGCGTTCCAGTAGCGGTCCGTCTCCTCCTGGTCGTCCGTGGCGATCTGAAAGGAGAAGCCCTCGGTATGGCGGAAGGCCGGACCACCGTTCAGGCCCAGGCAGGGAATGCCGGCCACGGTGAATTCCACGGTCAGCACGTCGCCCGCCTTGCCGGAGGGATAGTCGCTGGGTGCCCGGTGGACGGCCCCGACCGCACTGTCGGGGAAGATCTGCGCATAGAATCGGGCGGCGGCCTCGGCCTCCTTGTCGTACCAGATGCAGATGGTGTTCTTGGCGATGACCATGATCTGTCCTCCCATTTTCACGCCCGGCCCGACCC
Source organism: Hydrogenophaga intermedia (assembly GCA_943371025.1). Lineage (GTDB taxonomy): Bacteria > Pseudomonadota > Alphaproteobacteria > Azospirillales > Azospirillaceae > Niveispirillum. The sequence continues at coordinate 306,968 of CALRTC020000001.1, read as the reverse complement.
GGCCGGACGGCTGGCCGATGCCGGCACTCTACCCGTGACCGGTCCGCCTTGACACCCTGTCTGCACGCAGCGGCGCGCAAATGCTGAGCCCTTCTGGACCGGTGGCAGCCGCTGCGCTATTTATCCGGCCATGGATATGCCTGCCGCCCCCGCCAACCCCACACGCCGCGCCTTCCTGGCCGCCGGCGCTGCGGGCCTTTGCGCGCTGGCGGTGCCGCCGGCTGGCGCCTTCACCCTGGCCGGCAGCGTGTGGGAGCGCACAGGCGCCCTGGCCCGGCTGGACCCCTATCTGCTGTACGCCGTGTCCTATGTGGAAAGCCGGCTGGACCGCAAGGGACGGACGGGCCCCTGGCCCTATGCCGTGCGCACGGTGACCGACTCCTATTATCCAGACGATTTCACGGCCGCCATGGACCTGATTCTCAGCCTGCCGGCGGACCAGGTGAAAGACGCCGATCTGGGCTGGATGCAGGTGAATGTACGCTGGCACGGGCACCGCGTGCCCGACATCAGCCATCTGCTGCATCCGGAGATCAATCTGCGCGTCGGCGCCGGCATCCTGCGCGAGGCGCTGGACAGCCTGCCGGGCGACCCCGAACTGGCCGTGGGCCGCTATCACACCTGGATGGACGAACCGCGCGCCCGCGACTATGGCCAGCGCGTCCTGGCCCTGCGCCGACAATTACGGGCAGGTTAGGGTAGGGCCCCTTTTCCGTCATGCCGACTTGTCGCCCGTGGGCGTTAGGATAGGAGGTCCATTACCCCTGTTCAGCCCCCTCTTCCCGTCACCCCGGCCTGCGCCGGGGTGACCGTAGAAGAGTCAGCCTTACTTCTTCTTTTTCTTGTCGTCCTTCTTCTTGCGCGACGGCTTGGACAGGTTGCCCAGCAGCTGCTCGAAGAAGCCCAGGTCGCGGCCGACCGTGGGGGTGACGCGGGCAACAGGCTCCACATAGGGCGCGTTGCTGCCGTCCAGTTCCTTGACCTCCTGCACGGTGCCCTGGTCATCGAACCGGACGCGGATGATGCGCTGGGCCGTCACTTCCGGGTCCAGGAAGGCCGTCTGTTCGGTGCGGCGTCCGATATAATACCAGGTCGCCCCGTCCACCGTGCCGGTGGCGGTCGGCGTGCCCAGCACATATTGTACCTGTTCGCGCGTGGTCTGGCCGGTCTGGATCTGCGCCAGCCGCGTATCCTCCGCCATATTGCCACGGGTGGCGACGATGGGGGTGCAGCCCGTGACGGCGAGGCCCAACAGGCCGATGGTCAGCAGGGCGGTTGCGTGGGTCTTGCGCATCAACAGGACGTCTCTCAAACCTAAAAGGTGACCAACGGCGGAACCGGGCGGGGGATTTGCCGCCTAGCCATGCACGGGGCAGCCCCCCGAACACAAGCGGCCTTTCGACATCAAGATCAGGGCAGAAAGCCCGCCATGGCTTGACGTCGGGGCCGCCGCCCCCTATCTGGCCGGTGACATTGGCACCGGCCCTGTTGCAATGTCAATGTCCGCAGCCTGCCCGCATGGAGAAGCCCCCCTTGTTCGCCCGCCTGTTCCAACGCCATCGGCGTGAGCGCACCATCGCCGCCCTCTATGGCGCCATTGTGGCCCAGGCCCGCCAGCCCGTGTTTTTCACCGATCTGGCCGTGCCCGACACGCTGGAGGGGCGGTTCGAAATGGTGGCCCTGCATGCCTGGCTGGTCATGCGCCGGCTGGCCATGGGCGGGCGCCGGACGGCGGATTTCAACCAGGCCCTGTTCGACTATATGTTTGTCGACATGGATTTCAGCCTGCGCGAACTGGGCGCCAGCGACATGAAGATCGGCGACAAGGTCAAGGATCTGGCCAGCCATTATTATGGCCGGGTGGAAGCCTACGACGCCGGCATCAAGGCGGCTGATGACCCGTCCGTGCTGGAATCGGCCGTGGACCGCAATCTCTACGGCTCCACCCTGCCCGACAGCGACCAGGTCCGGGCCATGGCCGCCTATATCCGCCGCCAATGGGCGCATCTGGAAAGCTTCCCCTTCGACCGGCTGCTGGCCGGCACGGTCGATTTCGCGGCATGATGGCGGACAGCCGCCATCGGTCCCGCGCCCTAATACTAAGGATGTTGTCATGAACGCCGTCGCCGCACCCGAACTGTCCCGCATCGTCATCGCCGACAAGGTGACGACGGGCGGCGGGCACGAGGTGGTGACCGCCAGCGAGGCGGAATGCGCTGCCCTGGCGGATCGATTCGACCTGATCTCGGTGGCCAATCTGAAGGCGAAGCTGCGCCTGCGCCGCGTCCGTTCCGAATTCATCAAGGTCACGGGCGAGCTGGAGGCCGATGTGGTGCAGCGCTGCGTCGTCACGCTGGAGCCGGTGCCCGCCCATGTGAAGGAGGAGTTCTCCGCCCTTTACGCCCCCGACCACCTGATTCCCAAGGAGGAGGAGGACGAGGGCACCGACCAGATGCAGTATCTGGGCGGGGAGGAGGACTTTCCCGAGCCTATGCCGGGCGGACGTATCGACATCGGGGAACTGGTCGCCCAAAATCTGTCACTGGCGCTCGATCCCTATCCGCGCAAGGATGGGGCGGAATTCACCCCGATTCTGGAAGATGTCGGGCCCGATACGCTGTCTTTGACCGAGGATGCGCCGCCCGAGCCGCCCCGTCAGAACCCTTTTGCGGCCCTGTCCCGCTTAAAGAAGCCGTCTTGACCGGGTTTGGCTCTTGCCCTGCGGGACCATATCCAGTATTCAAGCGCCTCTGTCCGGGCGGCCCCTTTGCGGCCGCCTTAAAAACTTTGTGAGTCACGATCATGGCCGTTCCTAAGAAGAAGACCTCCAAGTCGAAGCGCAACATGCGCCGCTCGCACGATGGTTTGACCGCCGCTGCCTACAACGAATGCGGCAATTGCGGCGAGCTGAAGCGCCCGCACCATGTCTGCGGTTCCTGCGGCCATTATGACAGCCGCGAAGTGACCGCGACCGCCCCGGCCGCCGCCTGATTTGCGCCGCTTGCGGCCCGAATTGACGCGGTATAAGGACCTCGTACGGAAGTGACAACGCGCCTGCGGATCGCCTTGGACGCCATGGGTGGCGACCATGCCCCTGACATGGTCGTCGCCGGCGCCGACCTCGCCCGGGAACGTTGCCCAAACGTCGATTTCCTGTTCGTGGGTGACGAAGCGCGCATCCATGCGTTGCTTGAGCGCCATCCGGCTTTGAAGCCCATCTCCACGGTCCGGCACACGCCGGACTTCGTGGCGATGGACGCAAAGCCGTCGGTGGCGCTTCGTGCTGGGCGCAATTCCAGCATGCGTCTGGCCATCGACGCCGTCGCCGCCGGAGAGGCGGCCTGCGTCGTGTCCGCCGGCAATACCGGCGCATTGATGGCCATCGCCAAATTCGTGCTGAAGACCCTGCCGGGCATCGACCGGCCGGCCATCGCCTCCATTCTCCCCACCTTGCGTGGTGAGAGCGTCATGCTGGACATGGGCGCCAACCTGGAATGCGATGCGGACAATCTGGTGCAGTTCGCGGTGATGGGCACCGTGTTCAGCCGGACTGTGCTGGGTCTGCTGAACCCGACCATCGGCCTGCTGAATGTCGGTTCGGAAGAACAAAAAGGGCATGAGTCGATCCGCGAGGCTGCTACGGCCCTGCGCGCGACCCCGCTCGCCCCTTTTTTCCACGGCTTCATCGAAGGCACCGATCTGGCGTCCGGCACGGTGGACGTGATCGTCACCGACGGTTTCACGGGCAATGTGGCGCTGAAGACGGCCGAGGGCACCGCCAAACTCTATGGCGAGTTCCTGAAGCGGACCTTCACCTCCTCCATCCTGGCCAAGCTGGGTTATCTGCTGGCCAAGGGGGCTTTCACCAAGCTGCGCACCCGCCTGGACCCGCGCCGGTATAATGGCGCCATGTTCCTGGGCCTGCGCGGCATCTGCGTGAAAAGCCATGGCGGCACCGATGCCGTGGGTTTTTCCAACGCCATCGCCGTGGCCGCCAACATGGCCAACCATGGCTTCAACGAAAAAATCCGCGACCAGCTGGCGGCATTGCAGGCAGCCCTTGCCGCTGCCGCCGGGGCCAAGGACGACAGTGCAACGGGTAGCGAAACGGCGGTGCGTTAATGGCCATCCGGTCTGTGATCCTGGGCTGCGGCTCCTATCTGCCCGCAAAGGTGATGACGAATGCCGATCTGGCGCAGATCGTCGACACCTCCGATGAATGGATCACGGAACGCACGGGCATCAAGTCGCGCCACATCGCCGCCGATGGCGAGCTGACCTCCGATCTGGCCTATAACGCCGCCATCGCCGCCATGGCCGATGCCGGCGTGACGGCGAACGAGTTGGACCTGATCGTGCTGGCGACCGCCACGCCCGATAACACATTTCCCGCCACCGCCGTGAAGGTGCAGGCCCGCCTGGGCATGACCCGCGGGGCGGCGTTCGACCTGCAGGCCGTCTGCTCCGGCTTCATCTATGCCCTGTCGGTGGCCGATAATTTCATCAAGGCCGGTCAGGCGAAGACCGTGCTGGTCATCGGGGCGGAAACCTTCTCCCGCATCCTGGACTGGAATGACCGTACCACCTGCGTGCTGTTCGGCGACGGGGCCGGCGCCGTGGTGCTGCGCGCCACGGAAGGTGCGGGTACGGCCGAAGACCGCGGCATTCTCTCCACGCATCTGCATTCCGACGGCAACCACCACGATTTGCTCTATGTCGATGGCGGCCCGTCCAGCACGCAGACCGTGGGCCATGTCCGCATGCGCGGGCAGGAAGTGTTCAAGCATGCGGTCGTCAATCTGGCCGATGTGGTCAAGGAAGCGCTGGCCGCCAATGGTCTGACGGCCGACGCCATCGACTGGCTGGTCCCGCACCAGGCCAACCGCCGCATCATCGAAGGCACGGGCCGCAAGCTGAAACTGCCAGCGGAGCGGGTGGTGCTGACGGTCGACCATCACGGCAACACCTCGGCCGCCAGCATCCCGCTGGCGTTGGTCGAGGCGGTGACCGATGGCCGGATCAAGCGCGGCGACCTGCTGCTGCTGGAAGCCATGGGCGGCGGCTTCACCTGGGGCGGCGCACTGGTCCGGTTTTAACCATCTCTGCATTTCTGCGGGACGGGGTCAGCAATTACCGCCAACCATCTGAATTGACGGATATCTCCGGTCAAAGTACCGTCGTCTCTCGATAATTCGGGGAGGACGAAGATGACCAACACTGTCACCCGCGCGCAGCTGAGCGAAGCCGTCTATCAGGAGGTCGGGCTGTCCCGGAACGAGTCTGCCGATCTGGTGGAAAGCGTGCTGGACGAGATCGCGGATGCGCTGGCCGATGGCGACATGGTCAAGATCTCCTCCTTCGGCAGCTTCGCCGTCCGCTCCAAGGGGCAACGCATCGGCCGCAACCCCAAGACGGGCGAAGAAGTGCCGATCCTGCCGCGCAAAGTCCTGGTTTTCCGCGCCTCCCATGTGTTGAAGAGCCGCATTAATGAACGGTTCGACGCCATCGAAGCTGCGAAGGGCTGATGGCGTTGACGACCGACGAATCCACCGATGGGGTACGGGTCAAGGCGGGGGGGACCAAATCCGCTTCCGCCTTCCGCACCATCAGCGAGGTGTCGGTCGAACTGGAAGTGCCGCAGCATGTGCTGCGATTCTGGGAAACCAAGTTTCCGCAGATCAAACCGCTGAAGCGCGGGGGCGGACGGCGCTATTACCGCCCCGACGATGTGGAGCTGCTGCGCCGCATCCAGGTCCTGCTTTATCAGGACGGTTATACCATCAAGGGTGTTCAGAAACTTTTGCGCGAGTCGCGGGGGCTGGCCGGCCTGCCACCCCCCGGCACCCGCATGCCCAGCCTGTTCGACGTCGATGAAGGCGGGGAGGATGGCGACCATCCTGACCCCGAAGACGGTGCGGACACCGGCCCGGACGCCGATGATCCGACAGATGATCCCGCCTCGGAAGCGCCGGTGACCGCTGCGCCCACGGCCCGCCCCGCCCTGTCACCGGAACTGCGTCAGCTCCTGTCCGAAACCCTGATGGACCTGATGACTGTACGCCGGCTGCTGGACTAGGGGCTGCCCAGGGTGCGTTGAAGCGCCATCTCCCGTCATTCCGGCGAAGGCCGGAATCCAGCGTAAGGCGCGGTCAGCGCCGATATGGGTCCTGTCGCGGCAGACGCCGCTCTGCCCTGGCCCCCGGCCGCAGCATGGGTGACAGTGGGGCGAACCGTTCCGATTCTACTCAAAACCGGACAAACCCTACGCCCGCCGCCACACCCGCCAGCCCAGCAGCACCAGCACGATCGCCGCATAGACCAGCGGTTCCAGCGGCCAGGATTTCACCAGCAGCACATAATGCGCCGCCGCGGCCAGCGCCGCCGGATAGACCAGCCTGTGCAGCCGGTTCCAGTTCCGCCCGCCCAGCCAGCGGATGGCGGCATTGAAGGACGTGGCCGCCAATGGCAGCAGCATCAGGAACCCCGCCATGCCGATGGTGATATAGGGCCGCTTGACGATGTCGGCCCAGATGGCGCGCCAGTCCAGCCCCTGGTCGGGCCAGACATAGACGGTCAAATGCAGCAGCACATAGAAAAACGCCAGCAGCCCCAGCGCGCGGCGATATTTCAACAACCCGATGCCGAATTCCCGGCGCAGCGGCGTCACCGCCAGCCCGGCAATGATGAAGCGCAGCGCCCATTCCCCCAGGCCGCGCTCCAGGGTCTTCAGCGGATCGGCCCCCAGATCGCCGTAAAACCCCTGCCAGACATAGGCCAGGAAGGGCAGCAGCCCCAGCAGATAGACGGGCCAGGTGGGCAGGCGTGGCTGGATGCGCAGATTGGCGATGGGCATCAATAAAACTTCCGCAGATCCATGCCCGCATAAAGCCCCGCCACCTGCTCCCCATAGCCGTTGAACGGCAGGGTGGGCCGGCGTTTGGCGAACAGGCCGCCGCCATCACCGATGCGCCGTTCGGTGGCCTGGCTCCAGCGCGGATGGTCGACCGCCGGATTGACGTTGGAATAGAAGCCATATTCCTGCGGCGCCTGGATGTTCCAGCTGGTGGGCGGCTGCTTGTCGGTCAGCGTGATGCGCACGATCGACTTGATGCCCTTGAACCCATATTTCCAGGGCACGACCAGGCGCAGCGGCGCGCCATTCTGGTTGGGCAGGCTTTCGCCATAAAGGCCGGTGGCCAGGATGGTCAGCGGATGCATCGCCTCATCCAGGCGCAACCCCTCGACATAGGGCCAGTCCAGCACCTTCAGGAATGTGTCCTGGCCCACCATTTCCTTGGGCCGCACCAGCGTCTCGAACGCCACATATTTGGCCGATCCCAGCGGCTCCACCTGCTTCAGCAGCGAGGCCAGGGTGAAACCCACCCAGGGGATGACCATGGACCAGCCTTCGACACAGCGCATGCGATAGATGCGCTCCTCCAGCGTCACCGTTTTCAGCAGGGCATCCAGGTCGAACTCCATGGGCTTGGCCACCATCCCATCCACCTTCACCGTCCAGGGCCGGGTGGTCAGGCGGTGGGCATTGCGGGCCGGGTCGGCCTTGTCGGTGCCGAATTCATAGAAATTATTATAGCTGGTAATGTCCTTCAGGCTGGTCGGGGGCTCGTCCAGCGTCGACAGGGGGCTTTTCATGCCCGTCATGGGGGCTGCCCCGGCCGTCCCCCCCGCCAGCATGGCCCCGGCCATGCCGGCCAGCAGCGATCGACGGTCCAGATAAAGGGAACGCGGCGTTACGTCGCGTTCGTTCAGGTCCGGTGCATGGCGCAGCAGCATGGGGGCATCCCTTCGGCGGCAGGGCGGATTTTCAACACTGACAGGAGATAGGCTCCAGCACCAGCCACGCCAGTGTCGGCCATCACGCCCTGCAAGAATGGCCTTTCCGAATTGCGAGTAATTTGCAATATAGCTCGCATCTGGAGGTGAGCATCATGCAGATCAAGACGAAGCTTTGGGTTGGGGTTGGCCTGTGCGTGGCGCTGGGCGCCGGTAACGTGGCCGTGGCGCAATCGGCGCACGGGCAGCATGACCATGCCGCCCCCGCCGCCCAGGCCGGTGCCGAAGGCGGAGAGGGCGGGGAACTGGGCGCCTTCAGCGACCTGTCGACCGATCAGCAGCTGCAAGGCTCCCTGGGTCTGATCCGCGGTCATCTGACCGTGGGCCGGGAACTCTACGCCACCGGCCGTGGCAGCGATGCCGTCCCGCATTTCCTGCACCCGGCCGAAGAGATTTATGAGGAGGCGCGCCCGACCTTGGAGGCGCGCAAGGTCGGGTTCGACAAGGACCTGAACCATCTGGTCAATCTTGCCCGCAACAAGGCGCCCGCCGCGGACGTCGCCAAGGCGCTGGACGCCGTGGAAAAGGCCATCGCCAAGGCGGAAGCCACCATCCCCGCCGCCGACCGCGCCAAGGCCAGCTTCCTGACGCCCGTCGTCGCCACGCTGCTGCGCACGGCCGCGTCCGAATATGCGGCGGCCGTGGAAGACGGAAAGATCGTCAGCCCCATCGAATATCAGGATGGGCGCGGCTTCTATGCCGTCGCCCGGCAATATCTGGGCCGCCTGCCGGCCGCTGCCGATCCTAAGGGGCCGGTTGCCGCCGCCATGGACAGGCTGGCGCCCGTCTGGGCCACCTTGCAGCCGCCCAAGGGCCAGGTGACCCTGCCCGGTGAAGTCTCCGCCCTGGTCTCCAACGTCGAACTGGCCGCCAGCCGCCTGCGCTGATCCCCTGCGGAACCGGGGAAGGGGAACATCGCTCATGAAGACGTTGCGCACGCTGCTGTTGCTGGCTGGCACCGCCCTGCTGTTCGGCACTGGTCCCGCCGCGACGACCGCCGGCACGCCGGGCCCGCGCGCCGCCTGGCAGCGGCCCGACAGCGTCCCCTTCCCCGCCGCCAATCCCGCCAGCCCGGCCCGCATCGACCTGGGCCGGACCCTGTTCCACGACACCCGCCTGTCGGGCGGCAACAGCATGTCGTGTGCCTCCTGCCATGACCCGGCCAAGGGCTTCTCCGACGCCCGCCCGCGCGCCGTGGGCGAAGGCGGGCAGGCGGGGCCCATGAACACACCCACCTTGTGGAACCTGGCCTGGACCGACTTCCTGTTCTGGGATGGGCGGGCATCCAGCCTGGAACAGCAGGCCTTGGGCCCCATCGCCAATCCCATCGAAATGGCGCAGGACCTGGACAGGCTGCCGGCCGAACTGTCGGCTGACCCCGCCACGGTCGCTTCCTTCGCCCGCGCCTTCCCCGACGATCCGCGCATCAGCAAGGACAATATCGCCAAGGCCATCGCCAGCTTCGAACGCACCCTGGTTTCCCCCGTCACCCCCTTCGACCGCTGGGTCGCAGGCGATGAAGGCGCCATTTCCGATGCCGCCAAGCGCGGCTTCGCCCTGTTCGACGGCAAGGCCGGCTGTTCCAACTGTCACAAGGGCTGGGCCTTCACCGACGGCGCCTTCCACGATATCGGCCTGAAGGCCGCGGGGCCGGGCCGCGGCGGCGTGGTCGCCCATGCCGAACTGTCCAACAGCTGGAAGACCCCCAGCTTGCGCGAAAATGCCCGCACCGCGCCCTATATGCATGACGGCTCCATCGCCGATCTGAAGGGCGTGCTGGCCCATTATATTGACGGCGTCGTGCAGCGCCCCACCCTGTCGGCCGACATCCCCGCGAAGCTGGACATCAATCCGGCGGAACAGGCGGACCTGCTGGCCTTCCTGGCCACCTTGAACAGCACGCAAGCCCCCGTCCCCGCCCCGCTGGTCGCCGTGACGGTCCCGATGGATGCCGGCAGCACCACCCCACCCGCCGCCGTGCCGGCGCGGGTGGAGGTGACGCAGCGCGACACCGCCTTCTCCGTCGCCTCGGTCCAGATCCGCAAGGGCGGCACCCTGGTCATCCATAATGACGACAAGCGCGTCCACAATATCCGCGTCTTCTCCGATGACATGGATTATGACAGCGGCGTGCAGGACCCCGGTCAGTCGGTGGAGGTTCTGTTCGACCATGAAGGCCGCTTCCGCGCCATCTGTAACATCCATCCCAAGATGAAGCTGGGGGTGGAGGTCGTGCGCTGAATTGTACCAACGGGCATAAACGATGCCCGTTGGTACGGCGGCGACTGCCAGCGCCTGAGGGGCATGAAAGCTTGACCATGGGGCAAGATTTCATGCTGCCAAATTGTATGGTCCATACAATTCGGATTGTCCGGGTATTTTTTGATCCATACACTCCCGTTTCACACGGTGCTTGACATACGCTTTCATATGTAAGAAATTCCTTACACATGAAAGACAACATCAACCCAACGCCCCCCACGGGGGATGCCTTGCTGCTGACCCTGGCGGCGTTGGCCAATCCGCATCGGCTGCGCATCGTGGCACTGCTGGCGGCCGGCGGACGCAACTATGTCAGCCAGTTGGCCCGTGACCTGGGGATCAGCCGCCCGCTGCTGCACCTGCATCTGGCCAAGTTGCAGGAAGCGGGTCTGGTGACCAGCCGCCTGGAGCTGTCGGACGACGGCAAGGCACTGAATTACTTCGAGATTCTGCCCTTCCACCTCGATATCTCGGCCGACAGCATCCGTCTGGCGGCCGCCACCCTTTCCGTCCCCGGCGACACGCCCAAGGAGTGACAGGACCACCATGTCAGAGCCGATCTATCTTGTGACCATCTTTGCGTTCCTGGGCACCGTCGTGGTCCTGGGCGCCCTGAGATACCTGTCGAATCTGGCCCGGTCCCGCGCTCAGGTGGCCGAAACGGACGCCTATCGCATCCTGGCCGAACGGGCCGTGGCCGCCAACCAGCAGCAGGCCGACGCCATCACCGCCCTGCAGGCCGATCTGGCCGCCGTCCGGTCCAGTCTTTCCGGTATCGAAAAGATCCTTAAGGAGGTTGGCTGATGGACATCGCCCCCTGGCGCCTGAACCTGCTGCGCGCCGTCTATCTGCTGATGGCTGTCGGGTCCGGCTGGCTGAACTGGTCTCAGATCCTGGATTCCGGCCGGGAATGGGAACTGATGCAGGGCGTGGTCACCTGCATGCTGGGCGCCATGGCGCTGCTGGCCGTGCTGGGGCTGTTCCAGCCGCTGCGCATGCTGCCGCTGCTGTTCTGGGAAATGACCTGGAAACTGATCTGGCTGGCCCGCGTCGCCCTGCCCCAGGCCCTGTCCGGAAACATGGACCCCGGTGTGGAAGCCAACCTGTTCCCTGTCGGGCTGGTGGTGATCATCCTGCTGGCCATGCCCTGGGACCATGTCTGGCGCCGCTATCTGCGTGGTGCTGCCGAACCGTGGCGCAGGGCTTGATACGCCTCAATGACTGAAACCCTGCCGGATGTCAGGATTGACTGAAACCGCCTTGTGACCAGTGCGAATAAAGGTGGAGCATCAATCCGGAACCCGATCGATCGGGATGGCAGTGGCGAGGTCATCATGCGCAGGATCACTTTGACTTTATGGGGTTTTCTGGCCCTACTGGTGCTGCTGTGGCTGGTGGCGGAGCCGACTGCGCTGACCACATCCGGCATCTTCCCCCTGCGCACCAACATGATGCAGCTGACCGGTGTCATTGCCTTTGGGGCGATGAGCATGGCCATGATCCTGGCCATGCGCCCGCGCCTGCCGGAGGGCTGGTTCGGCGGGCTGGACAAGATGTACCGGCTGCATAAATGGCTGGGCATCACGGCCCTGACCCTGTCGGTCATCCATTTCCTGTGGGCCAAGGGGCCTCGCTGGGCCGTGGGCTGGGGCCTGTTGGAACGGCCGCAGCGCGGCCCCCGCCCCCCCATCGAGAACCCCATCGAACAGATCCTGTCCGGCCTGCGCGGCCTGGCGGAGGAGGTGGGGGAATGGGCCTTCTACGCCGCCGCGGCCCTGATGGTGCTGGCCCTGGTCAAATGGTTTCCCTACCGCTGGTTCCAGAAGACCCACCGGCTGATCGCCCTGGCCTATCTGGTACTGGCCTTCCACACCATTGTGCTGGTCAAATTCGCCTATTGGACGACGCCGCTGGGACTGGTCACGGCCCTGATGCTGGTGCCGGGCGTCGCGGCGGCCGTGATCGTGCTGTTCCGCCGCGTTGCCGCTGATCGCAAGGTGGAAGGCACGCTGACGGCGCTGGACTATTTCCCGGGCGTCAAGGTTCTGGTGGCCGAGGTCACGGTGCCGGCGGAAGGCTGGCCGGGCCACCGGGCCGGGCAATTCGCCTTTGCCATGTCCAACCCGGCCGAGGGGCCGCATCCCTACACGATCGCATCGGCCTGGAACCCGGCCCAGCCCGTCATCCGCTTCGTCATCAAGGAACTGGGCGACCATACCAGCCGCCTGCGCGATCGGCTGCGCATCGGACAGATGGTGATGCTGGAAGGGCCCTATGGCCGCTTCACCTTCGATGATGGCCGCCCGCGCCAGATCTGGATCGGGGCCGGCATCGGCGTCACCCCCTTCATCGCCCGCATGCAGCAACTGGCGGCCGAAGGCGGGGCGACGATCCCTATCGATTTCTTCCATCCGACCACCGACCTGGACGAGAACGCCATCGCCCGCCTGACAGCGGATGCGACGGCAGCAGGCGTGCGGCTGCACGTCATCCACAGCCCCAGGGATGGGCGGTTGACGGCCCCCGGTATCCGCGCCGCGGTACCGGATTGGAAGGATGCCAGCTTCTGGTTCTGCGGCCCGTCGGCTTTTGGTGCCGCCTTATGTCGGGATTTCGGCGATCAGGGCCTGGATGTCGATGCGCATTTCCACCGGGAACTGTTCGAGATGCGATAAGGAGGGCGGCCTCAGCCCACGAAGGCCAGCAGCGGTTCCCAGTCGGCCTTCAGGTCGGCCGCGCGCTTGACCTTCTGGTCGAAAAGGGTCAGCCCCTCCGCCGCCAGATCGGGGTAAAGCTGGCTGTCACGCAGGCGGGCCACCACCTGATGCCCGACCTGTTCCAGAAAGGCGTCCAGCCGGTCCGCCGCCTTGGTGCGGGCGCGCAACCGGTTGCCGACAATGGCGACGGGCACCTTGGCCTTGGCGATGGCCTTCACCTCTTCCAGCTTTTCCAGGAAACGGGCGGTCGCCGCCTCATCAAACGCGCCGGGCAGAACGGGCAGGACGACCACATCGGCCAGCCGCACCAGTTCCTCCACATCCTTGGGCCGCATGGCGGCGGGCGCGTCGATGACCAGGCGGCCCGTGCCGGACGGGGCCTTGCCAATCTCCTTCACCCAATCCAGCCCCTGGATGGGGGCCGCCACGTCCGGCCGCGATTGCAGCCAGCCCAGGGAGGAACGCTGACGGTCGACATCAGCCAGCACCGTCTTGTGCCCGCCCGTGGCAAAGGACGCGGCCAGATGCGTGGCGATGGTCGTCTTGCCGACGCCGCCCTTGATGTTGCTGACCAGTACCGTGCGCATGAATGTTTCCTTGGATCGGGTGGGACGGGATGGGTGCGCGCCTGATCAGCGCTCCCCCTCCTCCTCCGCGGTCGCTTCCTGCCAGAAGGGCTTGACGTCGGTGAAGCGGTGCCAGTCGGCGACGATATCATCTTCCAGGTCGTGCAGGCCACGGGCGTGCCAGCCCGCCACCAGCCCCGCGCCCAGGCGCCAGGCCGGCGGCAGGGTGACGCCAGCCTGGCGCTCCAGTTCAACCACCAGCTTGTCAACCGTTGCCACATCCTGCAAATGACCCAGATGGTCCTGCAGGGATGACAGTTCCTCCAGGAAGCGGCGCAGCGCCTTACCCTCATACAGCGACCGGAAGAAATCGGCGGCATAGCGCAGCTTCTTCAGGGCGATGCGCAGTTCGTGGCGCGGTGCCGGCGCCAGCCGGGCAAAGCCGCGCCCCCGCTTGCGCGCCGTCCGGTGACGCTTGCCCAACAGCGTGCCCGCCATCTCCATCACGGGTGACAGCAGCAGGGTCGACTGCTCGCTGACCGGCTGGTTGCGCCAGCCACGGCCATCGACCCAGGCGGCCAGATCCAGCAACAGGCCCGTATGGCCAGGATCGGACAGGGCCGTCCGCACGCCGGCATAGGCGCGATCGCGCGCGGCACGGGCCGCCGCTTCCAGCGGGGCCAGACCGGAGTGGCCCGGCAGCGCCTGCGACACCGGCGGCAGCAATTCGCCCAGGAACACGTCCCATTCCCGCGCCGGACCCAGCGCATCGGCCAGCGCCTTCACGCGGGGGCCCAGATCATCCATCTGTTCGACCGGGATGAAGGGCCGGAATATCTGCAGGGTGGAGCGCAGGCGGCGCAACGCCACGCGCATCTGATGCACGCCCTCCGGATCCTGGCCCTGACGCGTCACCGCCTCATTCGCCATCAGATGGCCCAGGCAATGACGGACGATGGCGGACAGCGCCTCCTCCACCGTCGCGTCAGGCTCCAGCGTCAGCTTGGGCGCCTTGGCGCTGACGGGGCCAGCGCCGGACGACAGCGCATAGCCGCGCGCCGACTTCGTCTCCATCTCCAGTCGCACCGGCACCTCGGCATGGATGGCGCGGGCCAAGTCATACAGCACGGCCGTATCCGTGCCCTCCAGCAGTTCCAGTTCCGCTTCATGCACGGGCAGGGTCACGCCGCCGGGGGCCACGATCTCCCCCTGATCCAGGGCCACTTCCACCACGATGCCGGGCTGGGGCGACAATTTGCGGATCTGGCGGCGGATGCGCGTTTCGAACACGGGCACCAGATCGTCGTTCGACAGCCCGTCCACCGCGTCCAGCGCCGTGGCATCGGGCAGCAGCGACAGGTCGGGGCGCGGATGCGCCACCTCCACCTCCCATTCCCCGCGCACCAGCGCGCCGGCGCCGGCCACAGGCGCCGATTTCAGGGTCTGCACCAGTTTGGCGCCCGTGCGCCGTACGCGCAGCGACAGGCCGGCTGCGGACAGGCGCCGGTCCTCCGTATCGAAATAGATGCTGTCGAGCGATTTGACCGACGGCTTGGCGATGGTCGCCGAAAGGCAGGACAGGCCACGCAACCGATCCATATCGGATGGGGCCACCGCCAGTTTCAGCTCAATCTCCTGACCGGACATCATACACCGTAACCATGACCAAACGCAGCCGGACGGGCGATTCGCCCCGCATTCCGGCCGTTCCAGCACCAACGATGACAATTCCGTGAAGGCGTGTCTATCGCGGGCGGCGATTTTTTTGCAACTCCCCCATTGCCGCCCGGTCGGGAGGAGTTGTTGAAAGCGGGCGGGCAATGGTGTTTCTTTCGCCCCCGGTAGCCGATGCCACTTCCTTTCAGACGGGAACCTTCTCCATGCGCTTCCAGACCCTCGACACCATCGATGTTTCGGGCAAGACCGTCCTGGTCCGTGCCGACCTGAACGTGCCCGTGGCCGACGGCCAGGTCACCGACACGACGCGCATCGACCGTCTGGTGCCGACGCTGAAGGAAATTGCCGCCAAGGGCGCCAAGGTCGTCGTCATGTCGCATTTCGGCCGGCCCAAGAACGGCCCCGACACGAAGAACAGCCTGCGCCAGGTGGTGCCGGCCGTGGAAAAGGCCCTGGGCACCCCCGTCGCCTTTGCCGAGGATTGCGTGGGCGAAAAGGCCGCATCTGCCATCGCGGCCCTGCCGGCCGGCGGCGTGCTGATCCTGGAAAATACCCGCTTCCATGCAGGTGAGGAAAAGAACGACGCCGATCTGGCCAAGGCCATGGCGGCCCTGGGCGATGTCTATGTCAACGACGCCTTTTCGTCGGCCCACCGTGCGCACGCCTCCACCGAAGGCATCGCGCATCTGCTTCCCAGCGCCGCCGGCCGGTTGATGCAGGCGGAACTGGAAGCGCTGGGCAAGGCGCTGGCCGCCCCGGAACGCCCCGTGGCCGCCGTCGTCGGTGGCGCCAAGATCTCCACCAAGCTGGACCTGCTGCTGAACATGGTGTCGAAGGTCGACATCCTGATCCTGGGCGGCGGCATGGCCAACACCTTCCTGTTCGCCAAGGGCGTGCCGGTGGGTTCGTCCCTGTGCGAGCGCGACATGGCCGACCAAGCCCGCGCCATCATGGAAAAGGCGGCCGCCGGCGGGTGCGAGATCGTGCTGCCCGTCGACGGGCTGATGGCCCGTGAATTCAAGGCCAATGCCGACCACCGCACCACCGCCGTCACCGATATCCAGGATGGCGAGATGATGTTGGATGCCGGCCCGGCCACCGTCGAACTGGTGGGCCAGAAGCTGGCGGGCGCCAAGACCCTGGTCTGGAACGGCCCGTTCGGCGCCTTTGAACTGGTGCCGTTCGACAGCGCCACCAACGCCGTGGCCGCCATCGCCGCCAACCTGACCGCGCAAGGCAAGCTGCTGTCGGTCGCCGGCGGTGGGGACACGGTGGCGGCCCTAGAACATGCCGGTGTGGCCGCCCGCTTCTCCTATGTTTCCACGGCAGGCGGCGCCTTCCTGGAATGGCTGGAAGGCAAGGTGCTGCCGGGCGTCGCCGCCCTGGAAAAGCACGCCTGACGATTGCGGGGCGGCTCAGCCGTCCCAAAGATGAAGGCCCGCGCCGCATCCCCTGCGGCGCGGGCCTTTTTCATTCCTCCAGCGCCCCCTGCTGCCATTGCCTTCCATGCCGCCCATGCAGGAAGCCGTTGGCAAAGCGGGCATCGGGATGAAGGTCGGCCAGTTCATCCTGCGCGGCGGTGCTGTCCATCCGCCCGTCCAGCACATCACGGAATAGCTGCGCCGTCGCCACCATGTCCCCGCTATGCGGCGACAGGCGGAAGCTGCTCACACCCGCCAGGGCCAGGGCCGGCAGGTCCGACAGAAGGTTGGCATGGGTGCCGCTCAGCACCTGCACCCCGTTCACGGCCAGAAAGGACTGGCCGTCGATCGTATCCACCTCCAGCCCATCGGGATCGCGGGCGCAGACGAACTGGCAGCCATCCTTCTGCAGCTGGTGCGCCCGCGCATGGTAGCAGCGGGCCGATATGGCCAGCGGCAGACGCCCGAAGGCCATCACCTCCAGCGCCAGTCCCGGCAAGGTGCGGGCGGCACGGGCCAGGGTCGCCACCGTGTCAAACGGCAGTTCCGGCCCCAGGCACGCCCGCACGGCCCCGCGTTGGGCCAGCACAGCCAAAGCCGCCTCGTTATAGATGCTGACATGCGGTCCCACGGCGTGTGCCCGCCCGCCCAGCAGCGACAGGGCTGTGGCGTCATTGGCCTCCACCAGCAGATCGTCCTGGGCTGTCTGGTCACGCAGGCTCTGCCGTTCCCGCGGCTGCATGACCAGGGCCAGGGTGGCGGTCAGCACCTGCTTGCCGGCCCGCGTCAGCCGGTCCACGGCCCCGGCCAGTACCTCCACGGCCGGGGGTCGCTTGGAACAGACCACTTCGCCCAGCACGACAGTATCCACCGGCGCCTCGTCGGCGATGCGGGCATAGAAATCGCGCAGGCGGTCCGGGGACCAGTTGAACAGAACCGGCCCCAGGGTCAATCCGGTCGCATGCATCGCTTCTCTCCTCACCGCCAGCCGCGGTCATAGGCACCGGCTGTGGACCGGCGCCCTTCCGTCTGTGCCAGCAACGCCTCTCCGGCCCGGATCGGCATGCCCGCCGCCGCCGCATCCACAGCCGCGCGGAATTCGGCGACGACGCGGGCGACATAGGCCTTGCCCCGCTGCCGCCCCTCGATCTTCAGCGCCGACACGCCGGCCGCCATCAGGTCCGGGATCTGTTCCAGCACATTCAGGGACACCGGGTCCTCGAACAGGTGTGACAGGCGGTTGTTCGCCTCGAACCGTCCCTTACACAGGGTCGGGTATCCCGCCGCCTCCCCCTGCCTGAACCGGTCGATGGTCACATCCCCCAGCCGCGACAGCATTGCCCCGCCGCGCTGTTCATAGCGGACATGGGAGGCGGGGGAGCAGACGCCATGGCTGTTGGGCGATTGTCCCGTGACATAGGAGGACAGGTGGCACCGTCCCTCCGCCATCACGCACATGCCGCCAAAGGCGAAGACCTCCGTCTCCACATTGATCTCCTGATTGATGGCGGCAATCTCCTTCAGGGTCAGCACGCGCGGCAGCACCACGCGCTGCACGCCGAACGCTTCCTGATAGAAGCGGATGGCCTCCGGCGTGGAGGCGGCGGCCTGCACCGACAGATGGATGCGCTGGCCCGGCAGGCGACGCGCCGCCTCCGCCATCAGGCCCAGATCGGCCAGGATGATCGCATCCGCCCCTAACGCCGCCGCATCCTCCATGGCGCGCAGCCAGGCGCCCATGGCCCCGGCGCGGGGGAAGGTGTTGATGGCGACGTACAGTTCTCGCCCCACACCATGGGCGGCGGCGATGGCACTCTTCATCTCCGCGCGGGAGAAGTTCAGGCCCGGAAAATTGCGGGCATTGGTTTCGTCACGGAAACCGCAATAGACGGTATCGGCGCCGGCCACCAGGGCCGCCTCCAATGCTGCGGGCGTGCCGGCGGGGCAGACCAGCGTCAGGGGTTTGGGCACGGGCATCATGATTGTCTTCCTTTACGGAACCTGTCGCGCATCTGCGCGCGCAGATCGGCGATCTCACCTTCCAGCTCCGACAGCCGGTCCATATGCGGGTGCAGCAGCGATGCCTGCAGCGCCCGCAGCCGCCCCTCCATGCGGGTGGCCAGCGGCAGGGCGCGATCCAGCAGGTGGCGGACGGGACCGGCGACGGGGCCCAGCAGGGGCAGAAGATCGGCCAATACCCGGACCTCCCCCTCCTCCAGCGCGTTGCGCAGGGTCAGCACCGCCTCCATATCGCCCTCGATGGCGATGTCGCGACCGAAAAAGGCCGCGTCACCATCCAGCCGACCTTCCAGCAGGTCGATCAGGGTCCAGAACGGTGCCCGCAGGGCCGCCGTCCAGCCGGTGTCCGGCAGCGATCCGCGATGCAGGGTCAGGCTGGGGGCCGCCCCCGCCGGCCGCAGCCGGAACCAGACGGGCAGGTCGATGGGATCGATCAGGAAATCCGCCTCGCCCAACGTCTCCAGTCGGCGGAATATCTCCGGATGGCGGCGGATCATGGCGCGCAGGGCCGCCGACAGGAAGGGCGCCATGAGGGCCGGCGGCACCAGGTCGAAGGCCGGGACCGTCAGCACAAGCGCGCCGAAGGGGGCCGGGCGGCTGGCATCCAGGCTCATGCCCACCCCCGCCGGCAGCGGGAGTGACAGATGCGTAGGCGCGGGAGACGGGTTTCCATGCGGTTCCACCGGGGCCGATGACGGAGGTCCGCAGCATAAGGGTTTCCGCGCGCCCTTCTTTGCGGCAGATCAACCGGCGCCTATCCCGATGCACCCGGCGGGTGCGACAGGACAGCGCTTGGCCTTGTCCCCGGATGATGACACTCTCATGTCATCGGCTCCGACCGGAGGATTGCCATGCCGCCCCTGATCCGTTTCATGCTGCGCCATGCCGCCATCGGCTTTGCGCTGGGCGTTACCATCGCTGCCATCGTCGTCGCCACCGACGCGTTGCATCTGCGCAGCCTTGCCATGGCCACCCCTATGGGTTGGCTGGGTCTGGCGGTCTTCTGCTTCCTGACGGGCCTGACCATCGGCAGCCTGCAGATCGGCTTCGCCGTCATGCTGCAGAAGGACGATGACGAACCCGTGGGCGGGCATCGCATCCGTGTGCAGCGGATCGCCACCCGGCAGCCCGTTCCCGTCCGGGCCGACAGCGCCAAGCACCGCCGCGGATAGATCTTATACGAATACCGGAAAGTCCCGACCTGTGGTCGGCACTTTCCGGCTGTGGTATCATACACTTGTCCTGACAGAGGCCCCACCGGTCCGGCTTTGTTCCGGGTCGGTGGGTTTCCTCTTGCGTCAATGATGGCCCTGCGGCATGGCCTTGCCGTCGGCATCGGGCAGCACGATCTGCACATTCTGCATCATGCCCTGGTCCTCATGATCCAGGATGTGGCAGTGCAGGACATATTGGCCGATATAGCGGTTGTACCGGGTGCGCAGGGTGATGACGACCGGGTCCTTGCTCACCCCGACCTTGTCCGCCGTCATGATCGTGTCGCGCCAGGTGCCCTTCATGCCGGCATAGATGCCGGTATCGACCTCTTCCCCCTCCGTCCCGTCGGCCCGCTGCTTGCGAATGCTCACCACTTCGAACGGATTGACGTGGATATGGAAGGGGTGGCTGACATTCAGCGAGCTGATCTTCCATTCCTGCGCCGTGCCCAGCACCAGGGTCTGGTTCATGACCTCCGGATCGTATTCCTTGCCGTTAATCAGAAACAGGGTCGGCATCGTGCCGGAACCGGGGATCAGGTTGAACTGAATCTTCACGACCGGCTGCTTGTACAATGCCAGCTCAGCGTCGCTGATATCCTGGTGGGGAACATATTTGGTCAGTTTCATATCATTGTTCAGATCCCCCTTGACCATGGCCCGCACCGGCTCGGGCAGGCTGTCCGCCGATGCCAGCAGCTGCTGCGTCAGGAAGGCCTTGGTGTCGGCCACCTTGGCCGTACCCTCGGCATGCAGGAAGCCGATGATCTTGGGATTGTCGTCGCTGACGATCTGCTCCCCGCCGCCATCGTCATAGACACAGTAATCGCCCGCCTCCGGCAGAATGAACAGCACGTCGCTGCGGTAACCAGGCTGCAGGTTGTTGACGCTCTTGGCGTAGATCGACGGGCGGGTCAGGCCGTCGGTCGCCACCTCATACTGTGTCACGTCGACGCCCGTGCAGGCGGCCTTCACTTCGGCGGCCTGTTCCTTGGCGTCGGCCAGGTTGGACCGCAGCTTTGTCGGGTTGCCGACCTTGCGGATACGCAGATTGATCGTCTCCTCCACCCCCGCATGGATCAGGCGCCAGCGGTAGATGCGGCCAGGTTCCACCTTCTCCGTGCCGCGGACGATGCCGTTGAACATGGTGTAACGGCCGGATTCCTTCCAGGCGGAAAAGGCAAACTGCTCGGCGAAATTCTCGACCTTGCCGATCTGCCCGTCCTTGCAGATCCAGCGGATGACCTTGCCGTTGGAATCCGTCAATTTCTCGATGTTCCCCTGATCGTCAAAGCAGGCGTAGGGGATCTGCTGGATCAGCATCACCTCCTGCTCGGCACCGCCGGGCGGTGCGAAGGGGGCCAGCAGCGTATCCAGATCACCATTGGTCACGGCCGTGGGGGGGCGCGATCCCTTGACCACCAGCGCGCCCGCCATGCCGCTGCCCACCTGCATGGAAGTCGATCCATGCTTGTGCGGGTGATACCAGAAGGTGCCGGCCGGATGGTCCTCCGGCACGTTATATTCATACTGGAACTGTACGCCCGGCTTCAGGTTCAACAACACATTGTCGCTGTTGCCGGTGGGGGAGACCCACAGCCCGTGGCTATGCAGGTTGGTGTCGTTGGAGCAGTGCGGCTGATTGATGGGCAGCGGCTGTTCGGTATTCGGATAAAGCCCGCAGCCCGGCTGCGGATCCAGCTTGTTGATCAGCGAGATGCGCACCGTCTGGCCCGGATTCATGACGATGGTCGGCGCCAGGAAGGCGTTGCCATAGGACCGCAGCGTGACCGGGTCATCCTTGCCCGTGGCCGGGTTGTAGATCTTGCCCGAATTGTACTGGATCGGCAGGACGTAATGCAGCTCCTTGCCTTCCTTGATCGCCGTCCCCAGCGCGCCCAGGCTCAACAGATTGTAGCCTTTCGGGCTTTTTTCGTCCCGCGCTTCCTGCCCCTGCGGCTTCAGCACCGATGGCGCCACCAGTTCCCGTACGGGCGGGCCCTTCTGCGCGGTGGCCGTGCCGCAACCTGCCACCATCATCAGACCGGCCAGGGCAGCACCCGTGCGGCGCCAGTTCCGTTCCCGTTGCATATGGTTTCCCCCAATCTCGGAAAGCAAGATTGGTACTATGACCACGCAACAGTTCAGCGCGCAATTCACAATCTTAGTTGGAACAGTATTATCATAAATACACGCTCTTGATGCATAATCCCGTAGTCACGCGGCCGGCGCTGGCACAGGGTCCGGCGGCATGACCAGCCCGCCGGAAACCACCATCTTCAACCCGTCCTCCACACTCATCGTCAACGGCCGGATGTCGGTACGCGGCACGAACATCAGATAGCCGGACGTGGGGTTGGGGGTGGTGGGCACAAAGACATTGACCATTTCCACCTGTCCCGCCAGCAGGCGTCCCACCTCTCCGCGCGTCGTGCCGGTGACGAAGGCGATGGACCAGCAGCCGGTACGGGGAAATTCCACCAGCACCACTTCGCGGAAGGCATCTGATTGCTGGGCCAGCACGGTTTCGAAGATCTGCTTGGTCGCCGAATAGATGCCGCGCAGGACCGGCGTCCGGGCCACCAGCCCCTCTCCGAGTCGAACCAGGAGCCGTCCAGCAAAGCCCGCGGAGACCATGCCGACCGTGATCAGGAAGATCAGCAGAATGATCAGACCCAGCCCCGGCAGGGTGAAGGGCAGCAGCTGGTCGGGCCGGTATTGCACGGGCAGGACGGTGTCGACCAGCCGGTCCACCCCATCAATCACCAGCCAGGCCAGGTAAAGCGTGATGGAAATCGGCGCAGTGATCAGGATACCGGTGAAAAGATAGGCCTTCAGCCGCGCGCCCAGGGTCAGATGGAACCCCTGGAACAGACGCAGCCGGCGTCGGCCCTTCGCCTTGTCTTCCGTCATCATCACTCCCCACCGGATCAAAGCGTTCAATCGTAACGGTAGCGGTTTGCGTCCGCCCGGCCTAGATATAGCATCCAATGACGAAACCAAACTTCGGACGCCAGACGTGAGCGACGCCCATAACGCCAATCTCGACCGGATTGACCTGTTGCAGTCCTTGACGCCCGATGAAAGGGCCGCCATTGCACGCAATTGCAGTTGGCGCCATTTCCATCCCCATGAACAGATTGTCGACCGATCGTCGGACAGCCGCGATGTCTGCCTGATCGTCGAAGGCCGCGTCCGGGTGGTGAATTACTCACTGTCCGGCCGGGAGATCACCTTTGATGACATCGATACCGGTGGCTATCTGGGGGAATTGTCGGCCATAGACGGCGGGCCGCGCTCGGCCAGCATCGTGGCGCTGACCGACACGCTGGTCGCCTTCATGTCGCCGCGCCTGTTCATGGAGACGGTGACCCGCAACCCCACCGTGGCCGCCATGGTCATGCGCCGTCTGACCCAGATTGTCCGCGCCTCCACCGGCCGGATCATGGACCTGTCCACGCTTGGCGCCAATAACCGCGTTCATGCAGAGCTGCTGCGCCTGGCCAAAACCGGGCTGAAGGATGACGGCAGCGCAGAGATTACGCCTGTTCCGATCCATTCCGACATCGCCAGCCGCGTCTCCACCACGCGTGAGACTGTCGCCCGGGTGATGAGCGATCTGGCCCGCGACAATATCGTCATCCGTCAGGGCAACAGCCTGATCATGCCCGATTTCGCCCGGCTGGAGGAGATGGTGGAGGATGTGCGTGGGGACTGAGGCCGGCGCGAGCGGGGGTCAGACCTGCGCCCTGCACATTGGCTTAAAATGTGAAGTTTTTTGTGTGTGGTCATCCGGACACGCTTTTTGCGCTTCAAAAGCCCACACTGGTGGAGTATAAGGAAGTGACTTGACCGTTGCATTAGGGCAACTGTCAGGGACTTTACCTCCTTATGAGGCTCCCTTCATCTCTGCCGGCTGCTTCCCAGCAGCCGGCTTTTTTTTGCCTGAAATACCGATCGGCCGACGGCCGGGTGTCAATTGTTGATGCGGGCGAATTCGCGGAAGGTGACAGCGATCTTGTCCTCGACGATCGTCACTTCGCCGCGCGCCACCATGCGGCCCGACACGACAATGTCGGACAGATCATCGATCTTGCGGTCCAGTTCCACGATGGCGCCGCGGCCCAGCTTCAGCAGGTCGCGCACGCGGATGTTGGACGTGCCCAGCACGACGCTCATCTCCACTTCCGTGTCATAGACGGCGGAAATCTCCTGCGTGTCGGACGCCGGGCGGGCCGGGGCGGCACCACCGGCCATTTCACCGAACATCGCATCGATATCGTCCTGATCGGGCATGGCCCCTGACCCCATCAAACATCTGGCTGTTCGACCATCCTAACAGCTTGCCCCGCGTCTTGCAGCGACAAAGGCGGCCACTTCCCGCCAGGGCCCCAGGTCGAAGCTGGCCCGCGCCTGACCGGATGGCGATGGCAGCACGAACAGCGTAATGCCTTCCCAATCCGCCGCCTGCCGGCCCCAGGCCGGGACCGACCGCGGCCCCAGGAACAGCCGGGCACCATTCTTGCTGGTAAAGGCGATGGCGGCTGGGCGGTGAACGCGCATCTTGGTGATGAACCCAGGAATGTCGAACCCGTCCGGCGTCAGGTCGACATCATTGCCGATCTCCACCTTGTTCAGATCCGTCAGGCCCAGGCCGAATTCGGGCAGGCGGGGGAAGTCCGCCACCGCGAAATCCGGCGGGACCATGCCCGTCCGGCGCAGCGTGGGCCAGAAGGCGTTGCCGGGATTGGCATAGTAGGCCCCCTTGGCCGCGGAGATGCGGGATGGTGCGGTACCGCAGAAGACGAGCGCGAGGCCGGGGGCCAGGATGTCAGGCAGGATCATGGTGGCGGCATTATTTGCCGACCACCCTGACGGCGCAACGGAAAAGGGCGGATTTCCGCCAACCACACATAGTTGGCACGCCCATTGCTTATAGATTTCCCGAGCAACGGCCACATCGGCCACCGCATCGGAAGGTCAACCAAGCGATGGAAAACTCTCTCTACATCACGCTGTCCCGCCAGGAAGCCCTGCGCCGCCAGCTGGACGTGGTGTCGAACAACATCGCCAACATGAACACCACCGGCTTCAAGTCGCAGCGCATGCTGTTTCTGGAATATCTGGAGCGTCCGGACCGCGAAGGCGACCGTATGAGCTTCGTCCAGGATTACGGTCTGCAGCGCAATGTCGATGTCGGCCCGATCCAGGTGACCAACAATGAACTGGATGTTGCCTTGCGTTCCGATGGTTATTTTGCCATCGAAACGATTTCTGGCCCCCGCTATACCCGTGGTGGCGCCCTGCAGTTGAACGCCGACCGCGAACTGGTCGACCGTTCGGGGCTGCCGCTGCTGGATGCCAATAACCAGCGCATCATCATGCCGGCTGGCACCACCGAAATCCATATCGCCGGCGACGGCACGGTCAGCACCGAAAACGGTGAGGTTGCCAAGCTGAAGGTCGTCACCTTCGCCGACCCGCAGAAGATGATGGAACTGGGTGGCGGGCTTTACGAAACCGCCCAGGCAGAAATTGCCGTGGAGCAGCCGCAGGTGACGCAGGGCGCCATCGAAGGCTCCAACGTGCAGGGCGTGGTGGAAGTGACGCAGATGATCGACGTGCTGCGCACCTACCAAAGCGTCCAGAAACTGATCGATACCGAACATGAACGCATCCGCGGCGCCATCGGCAAGCTCGCTCGCGTTCAGTAATTAGCCAGTCAGAAGGATCGGAACCATGCGCTCTCTCTCCATCGGTGCCACCGGCATGCTGGCTCAGCAGCTCAATGTGGAAACCATCTCCAACAACATCGCCAACATGACGACGACCGGTTACAAGCGTCAGCGGGCCGAATTCCAGGACCTGCTGTACCAGAACCAGCGCCGCGTCGGTTCCACCTCCTCTGACGCCGGCACCATCGTCCCGTCGGGCATCCAGGTGGGCACGGGCGTCAAGGCCGCCGCCATCTATCGCATCAACGAGCAGGGCAACATCAACCCGACCGGCAACACGCTGGACTTGGCCATCAACGGTCACGGCTATTTCCAGGTGCAGCTGCCCAACGGCGAAACGGCCTATACCCGCGCCGGTGCGCTTCAGTTGAATGCGGAAGGCACGATCGTCACGGCCGACGGCTATCAGGTGCTGCCCGGCGTCGTCATTCCGCAGAACACCATCGACATCACCGTCAACCCGAACGGTGAAGTGCTGGCCAAGATCGACGGCCAGACCGTGCCGCAGAATGTCGGCCAGCTTCAGTTGGCCACCTTCCCCAACACCACCGGCCTGGAAGCCATCGGCGACAATCTGCTGCTGGAAACCCCGGCTTCCGGCCAGGCCATCACCGGCAATCCCGGCGCCCCCGGCTTCGGCCGCGTGATCCAGGGTTCGGTGGAAACGTCGAACGTCAACATCGTCTCGGAAATCACCCAGCTGATCACCGCCCAGCGCGCCTATGAAATGAATTCCCGCGTCATCTCCACCACCGACCAGATGATGCAGTCGGTCAGCCAGCTGCGCTGATCCCCCACCCGGCTGATTTTGCCCACCCCCATCCGGACGCCCCGCCATGACCCGTTTCGCCGCCCTGCTGCTTGCCGCCACGCTGTTCACCGGTGCCGCCGCCCAGGCCGCCACGCTGAAGCCGGCCGCCACGGTCGCCGATGGGCAAATTCTGCTGGGCGACCTGTTCGACGGGCTTTCTCCTGAACAGGCCATGCGCCCGGTGATGAATGCCCCGGCGCCGGGCCGAAAGGCAGGGCTGGACGCCCCCACCCTGACGCGCATCGCCACGGCCAACGGGCTGGACTGGCACGCGACGGGTGGGGCCGACCGCATCATGGTCGATCGCGCCTCCGTACAGGTGACCCAGGCCATCATCCAGGAAGGGCTGCGCCAGGCCGTGCGCGCCGCCGGTGCGGGCGACGGGGCCGATGTGCTGATGGATAATCGCACGCTGACGCTGTTTTTGCCGGCCGGCAATGATGCCACCGTGCGGGTGGAAAATCTTACCTATGACGCTCAGCGTGGCCGCGTCACGGCCGAACTGGTAGCCCCGGCCGAGGGACCCGAGCTGGTGCGCCAGACCATCGGCGCCCGCGTCCAGGACATGGTGGAACTGCCCGTCCTGTCGCGCCGCCTGGGCATGGGCGAGGTCATTGCCGATGGCGACATCACCTATCTGTCGGTGCCGCGTGACCGCGTGCAGGCCGGCGCCGTCATTCAAGCCTCTGAAATCATTGGAAAAACATTGCGGCGCGCCGTCGCGCCGAACCAGGCGGTGAACAGCCGTGACGTGCGCGACCCCATCGTGGTCGCCAAGGGTCAGCCCGTCACCATCCTGTTGAAGACAGCGACGATGCAGCTGACGGCATCCGGAAAGGCCCTGGCAGACGGGTCGGAAGGCGAGTTGGTACGGATTGTGAATACGTCCTCCAGCAGAGTGATCGAGGCGGTGGTGGCCGGTCCCAATCTGGTGATCGTGACCCCCGGTGGCCAGATCGCCCCGCCTGTCATGCAAAGCAAGGGTGGGCCCGCCCGGGCCGCCCGCTAAGGAGAACCGAGATGTCTGCCCGTCCGCTGATCGCCCGTTCCTTCCGCTCCCTGGTCCTGCTGTCGGCCACCGCCACGCTGCTGACC
Organism: Hydrogenophaga intermedia; assembly: GCA_943371025.1. GTDB lineage: Bacteria > Pseudomonadota > Alphaproteobacteria > Azospirillales > Azospirillaceae > Niveispirillum. The sequence continues at coordinate 279,597 of CALRTC020000001.1, read as the reverse complement.
GGCTGCGTTACCGACAAGCTGGCGGCCATCGGCCAGACGCCGCCCTTGTCGGGCATCGACGACCCGTCGCGCGACCCCAACTACCGCCCCGTGCGTCTGCCCATGCCGGAAGCGCCGGTACAGGATCGCCAGGCCAATTCGCTGTGGCGGGCCGGCGCGCGCGCCTTTTTCAAGGATCAGCGCGCCGCCCGTGTCGGTGACATCCTGACCGTGACCATCCAGATCAACGACAAGGCCCAGATGCAGAACAACACGTCCCGCACGCGGGACGGCAGTGACAGCATGGGCATCCCCAACCTGCTCGGCCTGGAAAGCAGCACCAACAACATCCTGCCCAATACCGTGTCCCCCGCCAGCCTGATCAGCGCCACCGGCAAGACCAGCAGCGCCGGCACAGGCCAGATCCAGCGTCAGGAACAGATCAATCTTCAGGTGGCGGCGTTGATCGTGCAGGTCCTGCCCAACGGCAACATGGTCGTGCAGGGCAAGCAGGAAGTGCGCGTCAATAACGAGGTGCGGGAACTGACCCTGACCGGCATCATCCGGCCGGAAGACATCAATTCCGCCAACACCATCTCCTATGAAAAGATTGCCGAGGCCCGGGTCTCCTATGGTGGTCGCGGCAACCTGTCCGACGTGCAGGCCCCGCGCTGGGGTCAGCAGGTCCTGGAAGCCATCAGCCCGTTCTGATCCCCTTCCCCTTCCCCTTCCCCTCCCCCCCCTGCCCCCGGACGGTGCCATCCGTCCGGGGGTATTTCTTTGGTCGTGGGCGAACGGGTCGCATTTGCCGCCCGTGGGCCGGCAGCGCATATTGATGACCGCGAATATTGGGGAGAGGGAACGGTGAAGGCACCGCAGATCGAAGCTGCCTGGAAGGGGGTTGCCGCCTGCCGCGACTGTGGCATCCGGCATCTGGTCCTGTTCGCGGACCTGACGGAAAGTGATTTCGACCATCTGCACACCCCGGTCGAGGAACTGCATTTCGAGGCGGGCGCGCAGATCTATGGCATGGACGAGGAAGCGGCGGCCCTGTTCACGGTGCGGCGCGGCTTGGTCAAGCTGGTGCATTTCCAGCCCGACGGATCCCAGCGCATCGTGCGTCTGGTCCGGCTGGGCGGTGTGGCCGGGCTGGAAGCCCTGGTCAAGCCGAACTACGAACATCAGGCCATCGCGCTGCAACCGGTGGAGCTGTGCCGCATCCCCGTCAGCACCATCAACCAGCTGCAGACCCGCACGCCGCGCCTGCATCTGCGCCTGATGCAGAAATGGCACGAGGCGCTGTCGGTGGCCGACGGGTTCCTGACGGCCCTGTCCACAGGCAACGCCCGTCAGCGCATGGCCCGGCTGCTGCTGCTTTTGTCGGAAGATACGCTGGACGGCCCGGTCAAACTGTTCACGCGGGAGGACATGGGGTCCATCCTGGCTGTGACGCTGGAAACCGCCAGCCGCACCATCTCCGACTTCAAACGCTGCGGCGCCATCCGCGATACGGATGCCTATGGCTTGGTGATGTGCGACCGCAACCTGCTGTCCCGCATCGCCGAGGAAGGCTGAAGGGCGTCAATCCGGCGACGCCGCCGCCAGATCCCCCGCGATGGTGTGGACCATGCGCCGGATGTCGGCGGCAATCTGGGCGGGCACCTGCTCGAACGCGATATGCAGGCCGTTGGGGCTGACGTCGCAGACGCGCCCCCGCAACTCCCCGATGCCAGTAATGCGCACCCAGCCCTGGGCACCCGCCGGCAGGGCCGGGGCGACATTCTGCAACAGGCAGCCATCGGTCGACAGGTCGATGGTCCTGCCGTTCAGCCGCCGGCCCGCGAATTCGCCCTGGAAGTCCAAGGTCACCGCTGCGCGGGTACCCCGCCGCCGGTCGCCGGCGGTGGAATGGCGCAACACTTCCGTCACCCGTCGGCGCAGCCCCAGCAGCCGTTCATTCACATCGCTGGCCAGCGACCGCACCTCTGTCGCGGTGTCGCCGGTGATTCGGGCATGGTCCAGCATGCTGTTGGCCCGCTGCGCCAGTTCCCGCGTCTGACCGGCCGCCGAGGACGCCCCACGGGAGATTTCGGCTGTCGCGTGCTGTTGCTGGTCGGTGGCATGGCGCACCTCGGCGGAGATGGCATCAACGCGGTGGATATCACGGACAACCCCATCGACGCTGTCACCCGTCGCCAGGGTTACGGTCTTGATGGCGTCGGCCTGGGCGCTGACGGTGCCGATGGCATCCTCCGTCTGGCGGGCCAGATTCTTGACTTCCGCCGCAACCACGACGAAGCCGCGTCCGGCCTCCCCCGCCCTGGCTGCCTCGATGCTGGCATTCAGGGCCAGCAGTTTGGTCTGTGACGCGATGGTCTGCACCAGCCGCACGACGTCATTGATACGGGCCGTCGCGGTGGACAATTGCGAAACGGTTTCCGCCGTCTGACCGGCACGGGTGGCGACATTGTCGGTGACGGCCGTGGAACGCTGCACCTGCTCGGCGATGGCCCGGCTGGTATCCTCAAGCTGTTCGGCGGCCGCTGCCACTGCCTGGACATGGGCCAGGGCCTGATCGGCGGCGGCAGCCATGGCCGTGGCTGCTTCGCGCAGGGCCTGGGCCGTGTTGCCCAGGCGATCCGCCCCGTCGACCATGTGCGCGGCCTCCGCCGCGACCTCTGCCACCGTCTGTTCGATGTCCTTCTCGATCCGGTCGGTCAGTTGCAGCATCTCCAGCCGCAGACGGTTCGCCTCTCCGCTTTCGGCGTAGGAGGAAACGGCCAGTTCCATGTCCAGCAGCGTGGCCCGCAGGATGGCGGACAGGGCGGCATGGGTACGCTCCCGCGACCAGCGGCGCGCCAGAACCGTATCGAACAGGTCTTCCAGGAAATGCGAATAGGCGCCGATATACCAGCGCGGCGCCAGGCCGATCCGGTCATGCGCGCGCCCGACGCGGCGTGCCTGGTTGACATAGGCCGCATCGAAGCGACCGCTGAACAGGCTGCCCCAATGCCGGACCTGGGCGTCGGTCAGAAGGCCGACCTTGCCCGGCGCCGCAATCATCGGCGCCAGTTCCGGCACTGTGGCCAGCCGGCTGTAGAAGCCCTGGGCAATGGAAGGCAGGGCCTGGACGATGACAGGACCGATTTCGCGCAGGAGTTGGCAGGTCTCGGCATCCAAACGAAAAAAACGAAGACGGTCATCGACATCGTCGATGCCGGACACGAAATCCTTGGGCATAGCGCCAGGCTCCACACGATATGTGGCTGATGGCGTGTGAAAATAGCGCCGGCGATAGCGGTAGCATTGACCCAACTCAATCATTTTCCTTTTGGGTGCCCAAGAAATAATCTGTGATATTTGAGACGCACTTGTTGAATTAACCAAACTATTCACTGGAGCAATGCGTTGCCCCGGTTCCGCGCGCCCGCGCGGCGCGTTGATCTGACAACGTTACCCGGCACTTGCAATTGTTAGGTTTTCCGTGAAATTTGGATCAATGTCCGGCGGGCCTGCAGGTCCGTATTCTTGACAGTGGAACGGGTGTGCAATCGTGGCAGAACGCAGGCCGACGATCATAGATGTGGCGCGCGCCGCCGGCGCCTCCATCAAGACCGTTTCGCGGGTAATGAATAATGAGCGCTATGTCAGCGCCGAAACCCGCGAACGTGTCCTGAAGGTGATGGCGGATTTGCAGTTCCGCCCCAATAAATCGGCACAGAGCCTGAAGGGCGACCGTTCCTATCTGATCGCCCATATCTATGGCGATCCGGGTGGCCCCTATACGGGTCAGATCCAGATGGGCCTGCTGACCCGTTTCCGGAACCAGGGCTATCATCTGCTGATCGAAGAGATTGATTATCGCGGTGACGATGTGGAAGACCGGGTCAGCAAACTGGTCAACCAGTTGAGCCTGGACGGCGTCGTGCTGACGGCCCCGGTCACCGACAATGAAACGGTGCTGGGCGTACTGGAACAGGCCGACGTGCCCTATGTGCGCGTCACGCCGCAGTTCGAACGGCCCACGGGATCGTCGGTGCGCATTGATGAACGGGCCGGGTGTAATGACCTGACCCTGCATCTGCTGGCCTTCGGCCATCGGCGAATCGGCTTCATCAAGGGGCCGGAACATCATGCCGGCACCAAGCTGCGCTATTCCGGCTATTGCGACGCCTTGCAGGAATATGGGCTGGAACCGGACCCGGAGATCATCGAACAGGGCGGCTTCACCTATCGTTCGGCCCTGCCCTGCGCGCGTCGCCTGCTATCCCTGGCCGAACCGCCCACGGCCATCATCGCGTCGAACGATGAAATGGCCGCCGCCGTGCTGTCGGTGGCCCATGATCGCGGCCTGTCGCTGCCGGGTGACCTGTCGGTGGTCGGATTCGATGATATCGAACTGGCGGAAATGGTCTGGCCGCCGCTGACCACGGTCAAGCAGCCCATCCAGGAAATGGCGGATGCAGCGGCGGAGATCCTGCTGAACACGCTGACGGCCAAGCGGCAGCAGCCCGGCGAACCCGCTCAGGTGTTCCACCGGGTCCTGCCGCATCATGTGGTCATCCGCCGTTCCACCGCCCCGCCGGCGAAACGCTGATCAGAAATCCCGTTCGGCCCGGCAATGATCACGCAGGAACTGGGCATGGCTGGGCAGGCCCGCGACCTGGGCCTGCAATACCGGCACTGACCGTTCCAGCGTTTCCGTGATGACGGACAGGGGCAGACCATCGACCAGCGGACGGTACCGTGCCGGGCGTACCCCCATGCCTTCATAGACGGACTGCCAGGACACGGCCCGGAACAGTTCCTCCGCCCCCACCTGCCGCAGCACGCCCGACGATTTGAACAGGTCCATGCGGGCGCGCAGGCTGGCCGGCACCGGCGTGTTGCGGGCCGCGCGCCAGAAGGGCGTGTCATCGCGCCGCGTGGTGCAGTAATGCAGCACGATGAAGTCCCGCACTTCCTCATATTCCCCACCGACGCAGCGGTTGAATTCTGCGGCCAGGGATGGATCGCAATCCGCATCAGGCAGGAAGCGCAGCAACTGGTCCACGGCGCGATAGACCAGATGGATGGCCGTCGATTCCAGCGGTTCGACAAAGCCGGCGGCCAACCCCAGCGCCACGCAGTTCTTTTCCCACATGCGGGCCCGCATGCCGGTCTTGAACGGGATGATGGCGGGGTCGGTCAGGGTCCGTCCCTTCACCTGGCGCAACAGGGTCGCCACCGCCTCGTCATCCGACAGGAAGCGGCTGGAATAGACATAGCCATTGCCAGCGCGGTGCTGCAGCGGGATGCGCCAGCGCCAGCCGCAATCCTGCGCCTGACTCAGGGTGTAGGGATGGACGTCGGCATCATCGTCGGTATTTTCCGTCTGCACCGCGATGGCCCGGTCGCACAACAGCTCGTCACCCCAACCGATATAACCGACACCCAGCGTCTGCCCGATCAGCAGGGCGCGGAAGCCCGTGCAGTCAATGAAGAAGTCGCCATCCACCTGTTTGCCATTGGCCAGATCCAGCCCGGCAATGGCGCCATCAGGGCGGGTGCGCACGCGCGTGATGCGGCCTTCCGTGCGGGTGACGCCGCGTTCTTCGGCATAGCGGCGCAGATATTGCGCCACCCGCCTGGCATCCACATGCAGCGCGTAGGAAGCGGACGCGATCAGGCTGCGCTGCGCCTTGAAGGGCAGCATGAACTTCATCTGATCGGCCATGCGGGCGGCCGGTGCGAAATCCATCAGTTCTGACGGATGCCCCGCCGCCTTGGCCCGCAGCCAGCACTGATAGAAATCATGCACATCGATCTGACCGCCGATGGCACCGAACGGGTGATAGTACTGGTGCCCCTTGGTCAGCCAATCCTCGAACCGGATGGCCAGCTTGAAGGTGGCGCTGGTGGATTTGATGAAATCCTGCTCGTCGATGCCCAGGCTGCGCAGCAGCACGATGAAGGGCGGGATCGTGCTTTCGCCGACGCCGATGGTGCCGATCTCCTCGGACTCCACCAGTTCCACTTCCGTCCCCGTCCCCTTCAGCATGAAGGACAGCATGGCCGCCGTGACCCAGCCGGCCGTACCGCCGCCGGCGATGACGATCTTCTGCAACGGCTTCATTCAGGCACCCTCCCCTTCACATTTTCCTGGCGTCGGCGGGTGCGTCCACCCGCGCAAACCGATTGATGAATTCCTGATGCGTCGGGCAATCGCCCACGGCCTGGGCAATCCCCTGGCGCATGCCGGCCAGCGCCCGGTCCAGCCCCGCCACATCGAACCCCTCCAGCGCCGGATCATAGCTGTCGGGCAGGAAGCCGAAACCGGCATAGATGGCCAGCCAGCTGGCCGGCTGGAACATTTCCCAGCGATAGCGGATGAAATGGCCGCGCCGACGCCACATGTCCACCTTGTGCCGCAGGCTGTCGGGCAGGTCGATGGCCCGGCAGTCGCGCCAGAAGGCCGTGTCGTCGCGCCGGTTCAGCCAGTAATGCAGGATGATGAAGTCGCGCACCCGCTCCATTTCCCGCCGGCTCCAGTCATTATATTCATCGACCAGCACGGGATCGATGCCGCGGCCGGGGAATAGCTGTTTCAGCTTGTCGATGCCTGTCTCTATCAGGGCGATGGAGGTGCTTTCCAGCGGCTCCAGGAAGCCCGATGACAGGCCGATGGAAACGCAATTGCCCTTCCAGGCCTGGCGGCGGCGGCCCGGCGTGAAGGCGATGCGCCGCGGCGCCATCTTCAGGTCCGTCCCCACGGCGGCCAGCAATTCGGTCTCCGCCTCCGCGTCGCTGATATGGCGGCTGGAATAGACATAGCCATGGCCCGTGCGGTGCTGCAGCGGAATGGTCCAGCGCCAGCCGGCCGTATGCGCCGTCACCCGCGTAAAGGATGGCGGTGGGGTCAGCGCATGGCCCTGCGCCGCCAACGCCCGGTCGGCCAGCAGCCATTGGCTCCAATCCTCATACCCCGCCTGCATCGCGCCTTCGATCAGCAGGCCGTGGAAGCCCGAGCAATCGACAAACAGGTCCCCTTCCAGAACAGACCCGTTATCCAGCAGCAGGCCGGTGATATGCCCATCCTCCGGCCGCTGCTGCACCTTTTCGATGCGGGCATCGATGCGGGTGACACCGCGCGCTTCCGCCACCTTGCGCATCAACTGCGCGAACAGGCCGGCGTCGAAATGCAGGGCCCAGTCGAAGACCGACAGGGTGGAGGGCGGGTTGGGCGATGGCAGGGTAAATCGCCCGGCCTCGGCCAGTTGCACCGCCAGCGAGTAAGCACCCAGGTCCGTCGGTTTGCCCGCCGCATTCAGCCGCAGCCAATATTGATGGAAGGGTATATTGCGCAGATCCTGCCCATAGACGCCGAACGGGTGCAGGAAACTGGTCCCCGGCCCGGCCCAGCCATCGAAGCGGATGCCCAGCTTGGCCGTGCCGTGGGTGGCCTTCAGCACATCGATATCGCTGAGGCCCAGGGATTGGTAGAAGCGGCGGATGGTGGGGATCGTCGCCTCTCCCACGCCGATCGTCCCGATGGTGGAGCTTTCGACCAGGGTGATGGACAGACCCGATCCCCGGAAATGGTCGGCCAGCGACGCCGCTGTCATCCATCCGGCCGTACCGCCGCCAACAATGACCAGCCTGTTGATGCGGTTGCCCTGTGTCTCAGCCGACATGTCCATCCTCCGCATTTTATCATTGCCCGTGTTGATGATGACCGCTTGGCAGACCAGTCCGAGGGCGACAAATTTAACCACCGTCATCCATGCTGCGGCCCATGGGCGCTAACTTAAACCCATCGCACCATACCTGCCTCCCCCGCGAAAGCGGGGGTCCAGGGGCCAAGGGCACCCAAGCGTTGTTGCTTGTGGCCCCTGGATCCCCGCTTTCGCGGGGAAGGCACCTTATTCCTAGGGGCTAAGTTAGCGCCTACGGCCGAAGGCCGGGGTCCAGGATAGTGCAACGGCACCGGGGTCCATACAAACCAGACCGGCCCTGAACAGGCCAGCACTGCGAACTGCCAAGCCCTCAATCAACACGAAAAAAGGCGCCCGCCCGGACAGATGTGCTGTCCGAAACGGGCGCCCCCTCATACCGTCAGGACGGGCTTACCACTTGAAGCGGACGCCCACCGTGTAACGGGTCTCGAACTCGTTCTGATACGCGTACTGCTTCGCGTTCGGATCGAACTGGATGTAGTAATTCTCGATCTCTCCCAGAACGTTGGAGCCGTTGGCATAGATCGAGATGTTTTCGTTGACGTTATAGGACAGGTTCACGTCCACATATTCCGAGTTGTCCTGGAAGATGGGGAACTGGTTCTTGAACACGTCCTGCAAGCGCTTGCTGCGGAAGTTATAGGCAACACGGGCCTGGAAATTGTCGTCCTGATACCAGGCGACCAGATTATACTGGTGCTTGGAATTATCAAAGAACGGCACCTTCACCGGCTCGCCCGTTGCCGTGCCCGGCAGCGTCTGCGAGCTGGGCGAGTAGGTGTAGTTGGTGTCCAGACCGAAGTTGGAGAAGAAGCTCTCGTCGTCCAGGAAATCCTTGAAGGACAGCTTGGTGCCAACTTCGATACCTTCGACCTTGCCGCCTTCACCCTGCATGGGGCGCGTCACCGGCACGGTACGGCGGATCACACCATCCTGATCGGGGAAACGACCGTCATTGGTGGTGCGGGTCACGACATAGCTGTCGATGTTCATGCGGAACGCCGCCAGATTAACCATGGAAGCCTTGCCGATATAATATTCGACAGCCGCATCCCAATTGGTCGCCCGCCACGGATCCAGCTCGGGATTGCCCGAAGATTCCGCACTGGTCACGGTACGAATACCCAGACCCGGATCATCGGCCGTGTTGATCTTCAACGCGCCGCCATACTTGGCAAGATCCAGCGGCTGCATGGTCTTGCTGTAGGAGAAGCGCAAACGCAGATCGTCGGTGACGTCGTAGCTGGCATTCACCGCCGGCAGGTAATCATAGTAGCTGCGGCGCGTGGTGACATCACCGGCATCGATGTTGGTGTCGCCATAATTCAGGGTTTCACCCGTGATGTTCTGGCGAACCTGCAATTCGGTGCGGATGATCTTCACGCCAGCCGTACCAGACAAACGCCCCAGCTCGAAAGCCGTGCTCATGTAGGCGCTGTCTTCCCACATGTCGACATCGTAGGACTGACCGGGGATGATGGCGCGGTCGGCCCCGCCGAACACCTTCTTGTGGAAGGCCTCCGGATCGTCGAAATCACGCGGATCAATGGCCCAGAAGCCCGGAATGCCGGAGGTGATGGAGCCCATATTGTCAACCCAGATGACATTATTGTGGGTCGACAGCTTGGTCGGGACATTGACCGTATAGCCCTGGAACACCAGCTTGCCCGTGACCGGATCGGGCACGAACTCGCCCGCCTGGCACTGGTTCTGGTTCATGACGACGTCGATGGCCTTCCACTGCGCCGAGCAGCCCGACGTGTTGGGCAGACCCTTGTCGTTCACGCCCTTGCCGGCATAGAAGTTCGAGAACAGGTGGAACTGTTCGATCGACACCGACCGGTCGGACCGGCGGATACCGACATCGACCTTCTTCAGGAAGCCACCCAGCGGCTCCTCAAAGTCGTAATGGGTGTCCAGGCGATAGACCTGAAGGTCGGACGACGCCTCGTTATTGCCTTCGGAGGAGAAGGCGCCGATGGCGTAGCTGTCCTGGTTGGCCATATAGTCCTTCAGCGTCTTCCCGGCACCCAGGCCACCGGAAATCTGCTTGTCGAAGCCCGACCACACGGGATGATCGCCCGAGATGTTGTAGTGGAGCTGCGGATTCTGGCCATAACCCAGCGGGTTGGGGTCGATATAGCGACCACCCAGGCTGCCAACGATATTGTTGGTATAGCGCGAGGCCGGGAACTGGGCTGCCACCGACGCCGGGTAGAAGGTGCCGCGCGTACGGTCATTGGCATCGCGGAACAGGGTGAAACGGCCGGGCGCGTATTTCCAGTTGGACAGATCGCCCTGGGCCTGGCCGTTCATCGACAGACGGTCGGCATCGGACCGCATGGCGCGGGCTTCCACCTTCAGCGGACCGTCATTGTCGTACTTCAGTTCGGCGTTGAAGTTCTTGGACTTCGACGTGTTGACGCGGTTGACGGAGAAGGAGTTCACCCACCAGGCGTCGATATCATATTCCTGGACCGCGACCCAGTTGGTGCCGGCCACGGGGACCGAGGAGGTCGGCTTGGTCCAGACGCCGAACGCGTCACCCGACCAGCGGTTGGAAATGTTGATACCGGCCGAGCGGTTATACTCGTCCATCTTGGTATAGAAACCTTCCGCCAGGAAGGTGAAGCCTTCGCCCAGATCGGCCTCGAACCCGCCGGTGATGGTCAGGCGGTCACGCTCCACCTCGCGGTGGAAGCTCTCGAAACCATGCGGGGAAACGAACTGCTTGGACGCGGTGCCACCCCAGTCATTGTTGCCCGACAGGCTGGAATAGCCGGCGTAATTGTTGCCCAGGTTGGCCTGGCTGCCGGCCGCCGACAGGATCACGCCGACACGGTCGCCGCGCCACGCGGCCAGACCATTGGCGACATAGTCCTTTTCCTTGGTGTCCTTGCCCGTCTGCCCCTCAACGCCACCAGTGACGGTGAAGCCATAGGGCATGTCGGACGGACGGCGGGTGCGCAGATCGATGGTGCCGGACACGCCCGACAGGGCATTCGTCGTTTCCGTCGTCTTGTAGACGACCACGGCGTTCATCAGCTGCGCCGGCACGTCGGTCAGGTTGGGCTTGGCTTCACCCAGATTGCCGGCCGACAGATATTGTTCGCCGTTCAGCAGGGTGATGACCTGGGCCAGACCGCGGATGTTGACCGTGCTGCCTTCACCGGCGTCGCGGCGGATCTGGATACCCGGCACGCGCTGCAGGCTGTCGGCGATGGTCACGTCCGGCAGCTTGCCGATATCTTCGGACGAGATGGCGTCGACGATGGCGGACTGGTTGCGCTTCACATCGACCGAGCGCTGCTGCGATGCGCGCACACCGGTGACGATGATTTCGTCCAGAACCTGGTCATTGTTGGCAGCAGGTGCCGCCTGGGCCAAGGCAGTGGACGTCACCGCAAACGGCGACACCCCTGCCAGAAGGGCCACGGCGAGGCCGCGACCGAGCATTGAATGCATCCCTGTCAAGAGATCCTCCCTCTAAGCAAAGCTTTACGTGTGATTTTCTTGGCGCCGGAATGCGCGGGATTATTCGGAGACCGGCACCTTCAGGCCGATTTCCGCTTTGACGTCTTCAGCAGGACTGTTGAAAGCCGCCCTTTTGTTTCCCCACCCATTACCGGCGTGCTTGTTCACACGCTCCCATCCTTGTAAGCCTGAATTTACGAAAGCGCCCGTTGATGTCAAGCGCTATATGTCATCGTTGTCATACGGAATGACAGCGCAAACAATCTCTGTCTTGCCCGGAATTGCGCGACTTGATCGCGTGCAGCAGCAAAATGAATTCCGCAACTGCGTGACGCGCTTGCCCAAAGGTCAGGATTTCAAATGCTTGGCCTGACCAGCGCTGTCAGGTTCCCGTCCGGGAAGGCGGTATTGTTGCCAGGATGCCACGCCGACGGACTGATATTGTCAGACCAGACTGGACAGAATCGGACAACGTTGTCTGTTTGGGCTGACAAGCGCCCTTGAGGGTGATAGGATACGTTTCCAACCGCCCGCGAGCAATGTCGGGCGGAGCGTTGGGGAGGATGGACGGCGGCCCTTTTGCCAAGGACCGAACCCATACCCTGGCTGACCCTCGATCGTCGAAACGGGCCGGTGGCGACACCCCGGCCTGTGGTGCCACGCGTATGAAAGAGAACGGAATGCGTAAGAAGAAGATCCGGACCCTGGCCACCACCCTGATGCTGGCGACGGCCCTGTCGGCCGGTTCCATCGCAACGGCCGCCCCGGCTGACACGCCGTCCCAAGCCGCCACCCCCACTGCCCGCCCCTGGATGGATGCCAAACTGTCCGCCGACGCCCGTGCTGACCTGACCCTCCAAGCCATGACGCTGGACGAAAAGAAGGTTCTGGTCTTCGGCTATTTCGGCTCCCCCTTCAAGGACCGTAATTTCTATCCGCCCAAGGAGGCGCGGATGGGATCGGCCGGCTATATCCCCGGCATCGCCCGCCTGGGCATCCCGGCACAGTGGCAGACGGACGCCAGCCTGGGCGTCGCCACGCAGCGGGATTCGGCCGAACCAATGCGGGAGCGCACGTCGCTTCCCGCCTCCATCGCCACGGCGGCGACCTGGAACCCGGAACTAGCCCGCCAGGGTGGCGCCATGATCGGGCAGGAGGCGCGGCTTTCCGGCTTCAATGTCATGCTGGCTGGCGGCGTCAACCTGATGCGCGAGCCGCGTAACGGCCGCAATTTCGAATATTCGGGCGAGGATCCGCTGCTGGCCGGCACCATCGTGGCCGCGCAGATCAACGGTATCCAGTCGGCCAACATCGTTTCCACCATCAAGCATTACGCCTTGAATGCACAGGAAACGGGCCGATTCGTCCTGTCGGCCAATATTGACGAGGCGTCGGCCCGCATGTCGGACCTGCTGGCCTTTGAAATCGCCCTGGAACAGAGCCAGCCCGGCTCCGTCATGTGCGCCTATAACCGCTATAACAGCGTCTATGCCTGCGAGAGCGAGTTCCTGCTGAACAAGGTGCTGAAGGGCGACTGGGCCTATCCGGGCTTTGTCATGTCGGACTGGGGTGCCGTGCATTCCACGGCCAAGTCGGCCAATGCCGGTCTGGACCAGGAATCGGGCTATGTCTTCGACAAGGAGAAGTTCTTCGGGCCCGAACTGCTGGGCAAGGCGCTGGCCGACGGGTCCATCTCCCAGGCGCGCCTGGATGACATGGTCCGCCGCATTCTGCGCAGCCTGTTCGCCCATGGCGTCGTCGACAATCCGGTCAGCGTCGAAGATCAGAAGATCGACTATGCCGCCCACGCCAAGATCACCCGCGCCGACGCAGAAGAAGGCATCGTCCTGTTGAAGAACAAGGGCGACCTGCTGCCGCTGATGGCCGGTGCCAAGCGCATCGCAATCATCGGCGGCCATGCTGACAAGGGCGTGCTGGCCGGCGGCGGGTCGTCAACCGTGTTCGGCCGGGGCGGCAATCCCGTACCGGGCCTGGGCCCCAAGGGCTTCCCCGGTCCCATCGTCTATCACGCCAACCCGCCGTTGGACGCCATCAAGGCCCGCGCCGGTCAGGCCAGCGTCCGCTTTGACGCCGGCACCGACCCGGCGGCCGCCGCCAAGCTGGCCGCCGACAGCGATATCGTTGTCGTGTTCGCCAACCAGTGGACGGGCGAGGCGCTGGATTTCCCGCTGACCCTGCCGGACGATCAGGATGCGCTGATCGCCGCCGTGGCCAAGGCCAATCCGCGCACGGTGGTCGTGCTGCAATCGGGTGGCCCCGTCTTCATGCCCTGGCTGGATCAGGTCGGGTCGGTGCTGGAAGCCTGGTATCCCGGCACTGCCGGTGGCGAAGCCATTGCCCGCGTGCTGTTCGGTGAAGTGGATGCCAGCGGCCGCCTGCCCGTCACCTTCCCGGCCAGCCTGGAACAGTTGCCGCGTCCCAAGCTGGATGGCGAGGGCTTGGCCGAGAACACGCCCTTCGACGTCGCCTATAAAGAAGGGGCCGCCGTCGGCTATAAATGGTTCGACAAGAAGGGCCTGAAGCCGCTGTTCCCGTTCGGGCATGGCCTGTCCTACACCAGCTTCGCCTATGCCGATCTGAAGGCGGAAGTGGCGACCGACGGCACACTGACCCTGTCGGGCAGCGTCACCAACAAGGGCAAGCGCGCCGGCAAGGCCGTGCCGCAGCTTTATGTCGGCCCGGCCGCCGGTGGCTGGGAAGCGCCCAAGCGTCTGGTCGGGTTCCAGAAGCTGGAACTGGCGCCGGGTGCCAGCAGCCGCTTCTCCAGCAATGTCGACGCCCGCCTGCTGGCCACGTTCGACGTGGAAAAGAACCAGTGGGTGGTCAAGCCCGGCACCTACAAGGTCTGGCTGGGCTCATCCGCCGCCGACTTGCCGGTGACGGCGGAGGTGACGCTGAAGGGCGCCAGCTTTACCGCTGCCAAGGCGAAGTGATGTGATTGGGGGGGCGGCGACGCCCCCCCCTTTTTGCGTCACCCGTAATGCCGGGCCAGATCGCCGAACAGCCGGGCATAGAAGGCGTCCGTGTCCTTGACCCGCACCAGCACCTCCACATTCCCGGCCCCGTCGGGCAGCATCAGGCCGGCGCCCACACCCGTCCCTTCCTGGGCGATATGGGTCTGGGCCCGCACGCTGTCAAACAGGTCGGGATAGAACAGGCCGGCCACGGCCGTAGGGTCGTGCAGGAAGGCGCCATCGGTGTGGAACTTGGGCTTGTCCAGGTGATAGGGCGCGTTCAGCATCAGCGCCACCTCCCGCCCGAAACGCGGCAGGGCGTGCGCGGCCGCCATGCGGGACGGGTTGCTGACCAGCTGGTGGGTGACATCGGCCGGCGCCAGCAGAACCGGCACCCCGCCATTCAGCACCGACTGCGCCGCCGCCGCATCCATCCAGAAATTGAATTCCGCAAAGGGCGTGACATTGCCCCGGCGCACGAAATTGGGCGGCAGGGGGGCGAACGACCCGCCCATGGCCACGATCCGGTCGATACGGGCAAAGGCCTCGGGCGCCCGGCGGCGCAGCAGGGCCAGATTGGTCAGCGGCCCCGTCGCCAGCACGGTGACGCTGCGCACCGGCATGCCGCGCAGCGTGTCGGCCATCCAGCCCACGGCGTCGTGAGAGGCGGCCTTGCGCCCGCTGCCCGGCAGCACCAGTTCGCCCAGGCCGGATTCGGCAAAGGCGCCATCGCCTTCCGGCGGGGTGTCACGGCCCAGCGGAGCCACCGCACCGGCATGCACAGGCACGTCCGGCGCCTTGATATAGGCCAGGAAATCCAGGGCGTTGCGCGTGGTGCGATCGACCGTGACGTTACCATTGACGGTACTGACCCCCAGCACGCGTGCCCGGTTGCCCAGTGCTGCCACCCACATCCAGGCCAGAAGATCATCGGTGCCCGGATCGCCGTCCAGGATCAGGTTGATGGGGGTGGTCATGGTCCGTCACATCGCAGGGTTGCCGATGGCCGCACTCTACGGACCTGCAAGACGGATTGAAAGATATCACGCTGCCAGACGGTTGCGACCGGCCTGCTTGGCCTCCAGCAATTTCAGGTCGGCCGCCCGCACCAGATCGGTGGGCGACAGCATGGACGGCTGGAACACGGCCACACCCGCCGACAGTGTGACGATCCCATATGGGCTGCGCTGGTGCGGCAGCGCCAGACCGACGACGCTGTCCAGCAGTTCCTGCACCCGTACACGCAGGCCGGCCGGGTCGATATCGGTCAGGATGATGGCCGCCTGCGCCCCGCCATGGCGGTAGACGCGATCGCCCTGCCCGACATGTCGGCTGATGACGCGGAACAGGGTGCGCAGAACCTGATCGCCAGCGGCCATGCCATAGGCGTCGTTATAGGCCTGGAAGTGGTCGATATCGGCCAGAACCAGGGCGAAGGACGACCGCCCCTGGCGAAGCCCCAGATCGAAGATGGAATGCAGGTCGGCCTCGAACGCGCGCCGGTTATGGATGCCGGTCAGGGCGTCATGCAGGCTCCATTCCTCCAGCTGGCGGTTGGCATCGGCCAGCGCCCGCGTGCGGGTCTGTACCAGCCCTTCCAGACGCGCATTGGCGTCACGGACATGGGCTGCCATGGTCTTGAAGGACCGGGCCAGAAGGCCGATCTCGTCCGGCGCCTCGACCGGCAGAGGCTGGCGTCCATCCGCAACGACCGCATATTCACCGGCCGCCACCCGTTCGGCGGCGGCCTTCAGTTGCAGGATCGGCACGGCCACCTGCCGGCGCAGCAGCACGAAGACCAGACCCAGCATGGACAGGAAATAGGCCGTACCGATCAACATGATGGCGCTGGCCGCCTGATGCGCGGTGGCCGCCACCAGGGATTTCGGATACCAGGCGATGAACCACCAGTCCGGCCCCAGCAATCGGGTGACGGCCAGGTAGGCATCGTCTTCGGCATCATCGACGATCCAGACATTGCTGTCGCCACTCGGATCCGGTTGCCGCCCGGCCAGACTGTCGCGGATCAGGGCATGGATACGCAACAGGCCGGGATCGCCCAGCTTCACCAGATTGATGGTGGCCAGTTCCTTGCGCAGCCGGTCCATCCATTGCGGGTGCGCCACCAGATGCCCATCCGCCGCCAGCACAAAATTGAAGGAGCCGGGCAGATGGTCGGTAATCAGCCGTTCCATCAGGTCGTTGACCAGCACATCATGACCCGCGCTGATCAGATGCCGGCCCTGATAATCGATGGGTAGCTGGTAGGTGACCATCCAGGCCTTGGCCGTATGGTCATGGTAAAGCGGCGTCCATACCGGTTTACGCAGCGGATTGTCGGCCTGCATCGTCGATTTCACGACGGAGAAGGCGGTCATGTCCAGCCCCGCCTCCACCTCCAGCCCCCAGGCGAACCCCGGCCAGAACATGACCATCGCGTTTTCGGGCATGGCGATGGTGGTGTTGATGAAGCGGTTGTGCCAGGCCGGGCCATATTCCGCCAGAAGCTTGTAACTGAGCATCAGGCGACGCTTCAGCTCCGGCGGGAAATCCGTGACCTTGTTGCCGACAAAGCCGGTCATGCCAAAGCGCAGGATGCCGTCGCTATCGACCTTGCCCTGGAAATAATCCGGCTTCAGCCGGGTCGCCCCATCGGCGCCGCGCTGGAAATATCGGTCGAAATCGACATCGGCCAGGATGGCGGGATCGGCATACAGCGCCAGGAAACGCTGGCGGAAGGCCTCCATGTTGGAAGCCGCCAGCTTGAAGATGGCGCTTTCCGTCCGGCCACGCTCCAGAAGGTGGGCCTTCAGATTATCCAGCGCCTCACGCTCTGACCGGTCATAGATGGTGGAATAGCCGATGGCGGTCAGGCCCAGCACGATCAGCATGGACCACAGCGCCATCCGGATAACCAGACGCCGCATCAGCGACCCGGATGCTGCCGTCCCGGCAGCCGTCCCCGGCTCGTCCTTCACTATCTGATCCACCGAGCCACCCGTTCGGGTTATCCCCACCACCAAAGTAGCCTATCGCTCGCCACCGTGGTCGGTCAACGGGTTAACATTACCGCGACGATTGGCGGCAAGCGGATTTTGTCATGCCCCACAGGTGAAGACGGGCGCGTCAATGCGTCGGGGCCGGTGCGGCCGGCGCGCGGGCATCCTTCACCATGCCTTTCTCACGATAGAACCGCTCCGCACCCGGATGCAGGGGGGCCGCCAGCCCCGACAGGGCCGTGGCCAACTGGATGGAATGGCCACGCGGATGGCCGTTATCCAGCATGGACCGCGTCTGCTCGTTCCACAGCGCGGCCGTGATCGCATAGACCAGTTCCGGCTTAAGATCGCCCCGGACCACCCATTGCGCCCCCACCCCCAGGCTTCGGACCGCCGGCACGCCTTCATAGGTGTCCGCCTCGATCCGGGTTTCGGTGAAATGCGGCAGGCGCTTCATCAGCTGGGTTGCGCGACCGTCATCAAAGGGGACCAGGGCAATGGGCATGCGCCGTGCCAGATCGGCAACCGACGGCAACGGAAAGCCGCCCACGATCAGGAAGGCGTCCAGTTCCCCCGCCTCCAGCCGGTCGCCACCCGCGGCGGGGCTGAGATAGAAGGGCTTCACGGTTTTTTCCGACAGGCCATAAGTGGCCAGCAGCGCGCGGGCCGTCACCAACGTGCCCGACCCCTGTTCGCCCAGCGCTACCCGCTTGCCCCGCAGGTCCGCCGGACTCTTGATGCCGCTGTTGGCCCGGACGACCAGATGGATCGTCTCCGTATAAAGATTGGCGATGGAGCGCAGGTCGGGATAGGCGGTCTTTTCAAACGGATCGGCCCCGGTCAGGGCCGCGTGCGCCGTATCCGCCTGCACCAGCGCCGATTCCAGCCGGCGCGACCGCATCAGGCTGACATTTTCCACGGCACCCGACGTGGCCTGGGCCACGACGATCAGACCGGGCACCCCGCAGGACCCGCCGCGGTCGCAGGGGCGTGAGCCCGGCGGATTGCTGACAGCATTGGCCAGCAGTCCGCCGATCAGAAAATAGGTCCCGCCCGTGGTACCCGTGCCGATCTGCAGGAACCGCACCTGTTCCCCCACCGGCGCGGCGACGCCCACCCCGCCCAGCGCCCCGGATGCCAGCAGCCCCAGGCCAGCACCCAGCACCAGACGCCGTCGTGGATCGGGACCATCCCGGTCGGTCGCGGGCGTGTCGGGGGCGGAGGAAGGGTGGGGTTGGAACGGCATGGCGCGGCAGCGTCCGTTCGCTTCATTGTTCGGGGGACAATCTTGATGGTGCGCCGGGTTAGGCCCCGGTGCAACCGGAACGGAGACGAAATGGTATAGGCCCCGCCGAAAGTCGGGGGCTGTGGCCGATATCCAACGGTTTTGTCACAGACCCGTCACATCAGGTTCAGCAGCAGGCCCAGACCAGCCAGTGCCACGATGCCGCCGGCCACCCGCGACGCCTTTCCCGCCCCCAGCGGATAGAGCGTGGCCGACAGGCCGACGCCGGCCGTCAGCAGCAGGACGCAGCCCGCCAGCATGCCGGGCCAGAACAGGGGGACACCCGTCACCGGCCCGCCCCATTGCCCCAGATTGATGCCGTGCAGCGCCCCGGCGACGGCCGCCAGCAGCAGCCCCACCAGCGACGGCAGGGTGATGGTGGCGGCCAGCAGCACGCCCGTCACCACCAGCGACGCCTCCAGCGCCAGCGCGGTATAGGGCAGGTGCAGGCCCATGCGGGTCATCACCCCCAGCAACAGCCCGGCCCCCAGCGCCAGCGCCGCGCCCGGCCCCGGCGTGCCGCGGCCCTGCATGTCCAGCCACAGTCCCAGGCCCAGCAGGCCCAACAGATGCACATAGGTCAGTAGCGGCCCGGCCATGCCATGGGAGAAGCCCTGCGGCACGGCGGCCAGAGCCGGCATCGCCACACCCAGCGACACAGTCAGGGCGCCCAGGATCAGGGCAGGAAGACGATAGCGCATCGCAATGGATCCGGCCGCCGGTGGAATGCCCCTTGATGGCCGCCCCGCCCCCCGCCCGTCAAGGACCAAGCCAATCTCTCAACGGCCTGCCCTCCGGCAGATCATAGGCCGGCGACCGCCGGCCCGGCGCCCATGCGCCGTGAGCCAAGGGCGCGGATGCGCCCGCCCGGCGTCTGAGGGAACAAAAATCACAGCCTAACGCGGCGGGCATTCTGCTGATGCAGGCGGGTGCGTTCCTGCATGACCCGCACCCCGGCCGTGCGCGCCATGGGGCTGGGCTGGTATTGCAGGGCCAGCAGGATGCGTGACACAGCACCATCCGCCCCGGCATAGGGCAAGCCCAGCCGGCCGGCGCGCACGATATGGCCGCTGTCGGGGCCGATCACGAAATCCTCATATACCGGGCCGCCGCCCTCGATCACGGCGTCGAAGAAGCGGCGCGCGCCATCGTAAAGGGCGGCCGGATAGACATCATCCAGGAAGCGGCCCGTGATATCCCGCCCCACCGCGATCATGGCGGCCGATCCCATGAACAGGCCGAACAGCCGCCCCTGCCCGTCCGGCCCTTCCAGCAGGGCCAGATGCGGCAACAGCGTCCGGTCGATCGCGGCCATGTCCAGCCGGTCGGCCTGTGGCATCCGGACCGTGGCATCGGCACGCCAATGCGCCAGCGCCGCCCGAAGCGGCGCACCCGGCAGGTCGGCGGCGTCGATGGTGTCGATCAGCGTCAGCATTCGGTTCAACTGGAAATCAATTGGCGACGGCATCATCCGTTCCGTGCCGTCAGTAACCCGCTTGCGTTACAGCCATATGACGGCCCCATGGCGTTATCATGCGAACGGGTCGGCCTTGCGCGGGACGCTTTGCCCCTACCCCCTTGCGTCCACACGCGCTATGTAGGGGCCAGACCTGCACGGGTGGATGAACCGGAGATCATCGAGATGAAGCTGTATGGCGCGCCGCTGAGCCCTTATGTCGCCCGCGTGCTGCTGGCCATCCGTTTCAAGGGCCTGGACATTCCTGTCGTTCCAGCCCCCGGCGGCGGGCTGAAATCACCGGAATATCTGGCCATCAATCCCTATGGCAAGATGCCGGCCCTGGATGCCGACGGCACCGCCATCATCGAGTCCGAGGTGATCTGCGAGTTTCTGGACGAACGTTTCCCGCAGAAGAAGATCCTGCCCGGCGACGATCTGGCCCGTGCGCGGGCGCGCATCATCAGCCGTTCCATCGATCTTTATGTGCTGCCGGCCCTGCTGGGCCTGCTGGGACAGATGAACCCGGCCACGCGCGACCTGAAGCTGGTGGCCGAAAAGCTGGCCGAACTGAAGCGCGGCCGCGACGGGCTGGAGACCTTCATCGACGCGCCCTGGTGCATGGGCGATGTGTTTACCCTGGCCGACTGCGCCCTGGTGCCCGCCTGCTTCTTCATGGAGAAGTTCCTGCCGGCCTTCGGCGGGCTGGATGTCTTCGCCGACCATCCCCGCATGGGGGCCGTCTGGCGCCACGCCCAGAACGATCCGCTGGTCGCCAATCTGGTCCGGGAAATGACCGACGCCCTGGGCGATTTCATGCGCCGCCGGGCCGCCAACGCCTGACCCCACCCTATCGATCTGATAGAACCGGCACCGCCCTGCGACCGTCAATCGGCACCACCCCACCGTTGACCGGTGGCGTGGTTGGGCGCATTTTGCCGCCCTTGTTCCCGCCTGCGCGGGGACCAGCAATCCAGAGAACAAAGACGGGAAACAAACAGATGGTGAAGCCGGTGAAGCTGGCGGTATCGACCGCCGCGACGATCGCCCTGATGGTGGGCGCGGCCCAGGCCGACGAAGGCATGTGGACCATGGACAATGTGCCGACAGCAGCCATTGCCAAGGCCACCGGCTTCACGCCGGATGCCAAGTGGCTGAAGAAGGCCCAGCTTTCCTATGTGCGTCTGGCCGGCGGCTGTTCGGGCAGCTTCGTGTCGGGCGAAGGGCTGGTGATGACCAACCATCACTGCGTCGCCGACTGTCTGGCCGAACTGTCGTCCGCCCAGAAGGACTATCAGGCCGACGGCTTCCTGGCCGCCACGCGGCCTGAGGAAAAGCAGTGCGCCGGCATCGAGATCAACCAGCTGGTGGAAATCACCGACGTCACCAAGCAGGTGGAAGCCGCCACGGCCGGCAAGTCGGGCCAGGATTTCGCCAATGCCCGCCGCACGGCCCTGTCGGAGATCGAGAAGAACTGCGCTGGCGGTGACGCGGCCCTGCGCTGCGATGCCGTGACCCTGTATCAGGGCGGCCGCTACAGCCTTTACAAGTACAAGCGCTATCAGGATGTGCGCCTGGCCTTCTCGCCGGAGGAAAGTGCGGCGGCCTTTGGCGGCGATCCGGACAATTTCAACTTCCCGCGCTATGCCCTGGATATGTCGCTGCTGCGCGTCTATGAGAATGGCAAGCCGCTGAAGAGCCCAGACCATTTCAACTGGTCCAAGGACGGCAGCAAGGAAGGCGATGCCAGCTTCGTCATCGGCAATCCCGGCTCCACCAGCCGCCTGCGCACCATGGCGGAACTGGAATTCATCCGGGACAATGTCGCCCCGTCCTTCCTGTTCTTCGCCCAGGAAAAGCGCGGCCGCCTGATCGAATTCGGGCGGGAGAATGCCGACCGCCGCCGTGACGCGCTGGACGACCTGAACAGCATCGAAAATTCCATCAAGGTCTGGAAGGGCCGCCAGCTGGCCCTGGCCGATAAGGAATTTGTCGGTGCCAAGGCCCGGGCGGAGCAGGAGCTGCGTGCGAAAATCGCCGCCGATCCCAAGCTGTCGGCCGATGTCGGCGACGCCTATGGCCAGATCGAAAAGGCCCAGGCCCGCTATGCCCAGCTCTACCCGCGCTTCATCCATCTGGAACGGATGCGTGGTTTCGACAGCGAGCTGGCCAGCTTCGCCCGCATGCTGCTGCGCGCCGGCGACGAACGCCTGCTGCCCAACCCGCAGCGCCTGCGCGAATATGGCGAAAGCCGCCTGCCGGGCCTGAAGCAGCGCCTGTCCAACCCGGCCCCGGTCCATACCGACCTGGACATCGCCATGCTGTCCTTCTCGCTGACCAAGCTGCGCGAGCAGTTCGGGCCGGATGACGCGCTGGTCAAGGCCGTGCTGGGCAAGCTGTCGCCCGATCAGGTGGCAGAGGCCGCCGTGAAGGGCAGCAAGCTGGGCGACCCGGCCGAACGCCTGCGCCTGTTCGAGGGGGGCAAGGCCGCCATCGATGCGTCGGACGACCCGATGATCAAGCTGATGAAGGTCGTGGACCAGGCCGCCCGCCAGGCCCGCAAGGCCGTGGAAGAGGAAGTGGATGCCCCGGTGGAGCAGGCACAGGCCCGCATCGCCAAGGCCCGCTTCGCCATCTATGGCGACAGCGTCTATCCCGACGCCACCCTGTCGCTGCGCCTGTCCTATGGCAAGGTCCAGGGCTGGACGGAGCTGGATGGGCATGAGGTGAAGCCCTACACCACCTTCGGCGGCCTGTATGAGCGCAACACGGGCGCCGCCCCCTTCGCCATCGCCCCCAGCTGGGAGAAGGCCAAGGACAAGGTGGACCTGTCCACGCCCTATAATGCCGTCACCACCAACGACATTATCGGCGGGAATTCCGGTTCCGCCGCCATCAATGCCAAGGGCGAGGTGATCGGCCTGGTGTTCGACGGCAATATCCACAGCCTGTCGGGCGATTACGGGTACGAGCCCCGGCGCAACCGCACCGTCATGGTCGATGTGCGCGGCATGGCCGAAGCCCTGCGCAAGGTCTATGGTGCCCAGCATATCGTGAAGGAACTGGGCCTGAAGTAAGCGCTTCGGGTTTCAGGGATGGAACGCGAAAGGCCGTCGGGGAGACCCGGCGGCCTTTTTCACGTTCCGTCCGCAGGATCGCCCCAGGGTTGGCGACGGCCTATGCGACTATCGTAGAAATGCAACTATCGTCGAATTGAACGGACGGTTCGGAAACGTTGAATTGGCGGGGAACATGCCCCGCCGAAGCAGGGGTAGCCCGAGAGGAAACCCCATGCACGCCACCCGGATTGCGGCCCGCGCCATCATTGCCGCCCTGACCCTGCCCTGCCTGACGCTGCCGGTGCTGGCCGATGAAGCCCCCGCCATCATTGTCGTCGCCCGCACGCCGTTGGGCAAGGGCACGGTCCCGCCGGCGGCCCCCGTGATAACGGCCGATGCCGACGCCATCCGCCGGGCCCAGGCCCTGGACCTGACGGATTTCCTGAACCAGCGGCTGGCCGGGATCAGCATCAATGAAACCCAGGGCAATCCCTTTCAGCCGGACGTGAATTTCCGCGGCTTCACCGCATCCCCCCTGCTGGGCACGCCGCAGGGCCTTTCCGTCTGGCTGGACGGGGTGCGCCTGAACCAGCCCTTTGGCGATGTGGTCAGTTGGGACCTGATCCCACAGCGGGCCCTGCGGCAGGTGACCCTGCTGCCCGGATCGGCGCCCTTGTTCGGACAGAACAGCCTGGGCGGCGCCCTGGTCCTGACCGGCAAGGATGGACGCAGCGATCCGGGCACCGAACTGGCCATCGACGGCGGTTCCTTCGGCCGTATGTCGGGCAGCCTGGACCATGGCGGCAGCGCCGGGCCCCTGGACTGGTATCTGACCGGCACGCTGGCCCATGATGATGGCTGGCGTCAGGACAGCCCCAGTGATCTGCGTCAGGCCTATGGCCGTTTCGGCTGGACCGGTGACGCCAGCCGCCTGCACCTGACGCTGTCCCAGGCCAGCACCGACCTGACCGGCAACGGTTTGCAGGAACAGCGCTTTCTGGAGCGCGACCGGACCAGCGTCTATACCAAGCCCGACAAGACCAGCAACCGCGCCACCCTGGCCAACCTGTCCGGCGACCATGAACTGTCGGGCGGTGCGACCCTGTCGGGCAATGCCTTCTACCGTCACCTGCACAGCTGGACCTTCAATGGCGACCTGAACGAGGACAGCCTGGACCAGTCGGTCTATCAGCCCGGTGCAGCGGAGCGTGCGGCGCTGGCCGCGGCCGGGTACAGCGGCTATCCCACCTCCGGCGCCACTGCCGCCAACACGCCCTTCCCCTCCTGGCGCTGCATCGCCCAGGCCCTGCTGCAGGATGAACCGGCGGAAAAGTGCAACGGCCTGCTGACCCGCACCGATCTGGTGCAGGAAGACCATGGCGGCACCTTGCAGGCCAGCATTCCCGGCCATCTTGCCAGCTTGCGCCACGAAGCCGTCATCGGGGCCGCCTATACCGGCAACCACGCGCATTTCCGCCAGTCCGGGCAGTTGGGTTACCTGAACCCCGACCGGTCGATCACGCCCGTGCCGGCCTATGGCGACGGGGTGAATGGCGGCGATGTGGATGGCGAACCCTATGACACGCGCGTCGACCTGAAGGGTCGGGCGCAGGTCTGGAGCCTGTATGCTGTCGATACTCTGGATATGGGATCCGCGCTCCACCTGTCGCTGTCGGCCCGTTATGATCATATCCGGGTGCATAACCGTGACCAGATCAACGATGACGGGGCCGACAGCCTGTCGGGCGATCATCGGTTCTCCCGCCTGAACCCAGGTGCCGGTCTGACCTGGGACGCCGCCCCGGCGCTGACCTTCTGGGCCGGGTATAATGAGGGCAGCCGTGCCCCGTCGGCGATCGAACTGGGCTGCGCCAATCCGGACAATCCGTGCAAGCTGCCCAATGCCATGGCCGGCGACCCGCCCTTGAAGCAGGTGGTCGCGCGTACGGCCGAGGTCGGGATACGCGGCGGCGGCACAGGTCCCGTCACCTGGTCGGCGGGCCTGTACCGTACCGACCTGGATGACGACATCCTGTTCGTGGCCAGCAGCCAGACGGGATATGGCTATTTCCGCAATGTCGACGGCACCCGCCGCCAGGGCGCGCAGCTGGATGCCACTGTCCGGCTGGATCGCATCGTCCTGGGCCTGGACTACACCTTTACCCAAGCCACCTTCCGCAGCGCCGAAAGCCTGGGCGGCGAAGCCAACAGCAGCAACAACGCCGACGCCCCCGGCCTGGAGGGCATGATCGATGTGAAGAAGGGCGACCGCCTGCCCCTGATCCCCCGTCATGTGCTGAAGCTCTACACCGAAGCGTCGCCCCTGAACGGCCTGTCACTGGGCGCGGAACTGCGCGCTGTCGGCAGCAGCCCGGCCCGCGGTAACGAGAATGGCCAACATCAGCCTGATGGACGCTATTACCTGGGCAAGGGCACGGCTCCCGGCTATGCCCTGGTGGCGCTGACCGTGCGCTATGACCTGACCCCGTCGCTGCAACTGTCCGGCCGCATCGACAACCTGTTCGATCGCGATTATGTGACGGCCGCGCAACTGGGCGCCACCGGCTTCGACGCGGCTGGCCGTTTCATCGCCCGCCCCTTTCCTGCCGTCGCCGGCGAATACCCGCTGGCACACGCCACATTCTACGCCCCCGGCGCGCCGCGCAGCGTACGGTTGGGGCTCAGGTACCGGTTCGGGTAAGCGTGACCCCATATCCGGCGTTCATCATTCCCGGCACCCCATGCGCTGGCATCGGCGCAGCCGGCCGTGGCCCACACTTGCGACAACGCCACGGGATGTCAGCGCCGTGATGGACCGAAACATTACCGACATCAATCTATAGTTCCGTGCCTGACCAATAGATAGGTTGTTAGCTATTGACGTGAACACCTGGAAAACTGCATTATCCATCATCATTTTTGGGATTAGATGATGGCCAGCATTGACATTCTTTACATTAACTTGGATCGCGCCACAGAGCGTCGTGAGGCTCTGGAGAAGAATTTCCAGGCCGCCAACTTCTCTCCCGCATGGCGGCTGCACCGGTTTCCCGCCATCAATGCCACGACAGAGCTCGTCCAATCGACACCCGGGCCTGCACTGCCCGCCTTGAAGGCCAATTGGTTAAGTCATCTTACCTGTATGAAACTGGCTCTGGCGCAGAATTGGGACTCACATGTCCTGATTGCGGAAGATGATGCAGAATTCTCGCCCTTGGCCGAACATATGGTCAATCAGGCGCTGAACTCTCTTGAATCCGTGGAATGGGATGTCGTATTTCTGGATATTCTTATCCCGCGCGCCTTCGACATGCCGTTCCTTTTTTCACTGCGGCAAAAATGCGCAAAGGACAATAGCGCCGTTCTTCTGAACCTTGGGACGTCGCGTGAACGGTTCATTTTTGCGGGAGCCGGCGCCTATATTATCAACAAGGCATCGCTGCCGAAAATGATCAGCCTGTTTACTGTTGATCAAATTCCCGGCGCGTTCGACATGATCCTGCGCAACCGAATCTATTCCGGCCAGATCAATGCGCATGTGATTTTTCCATTCCCCGCGACGGTCAGTGCGCACGCGGACGACCCGCAGGTCGGTCATCCGGACAACTGGGTCTATGATTGCAGCCTGATGCACGAGTTCCGCCGCCTGATCTGGGCCGGAACCGAGCTTAACATGGGCGCCCCCACAGTAGCGCCCGGCGGCACCACTCCCGAAATCGATCGGTTCACGTCGGTCCTCGGCCGTTTGATGGCTCGACAGTATGGGCTGTCATAGCTAAACTTATCTTTAAACTTGGACCCAATTTCCGTGGCGATCCTGTCGATTGTCTGGCGGAATCTGGGTATCAGGCTAAGCAGGGGTAAAACCGGTCGTGACCGGCAGCGTGGCTTTGAGCGGGCGCCGGGCAATCCAATCAGGCCGGGCGGGTATGGCAAGGGCGATCCCTTGTCGATAAGGACTACATTCGCCCCCTTTCGGGATGGCGACCCTGATAGAGTGTCAACCGACGCGGACGGGGCAACCAACCGTCTTGGGCAGCGAGATAGGAGAAGTTAACGTGCGTTCGGATATTTCGACTGTGAATGAAGACCAGCTCGCCGACGCCGCGATCGCTCGGATGCGCTCCCCCAACGAGATGCACATCATCTGCGTCGACGTGACGAACAAGTGCGACCTTCACTGTTCGAACTGCACGCGTCTGCTGAAAAATCAAACCAGCTTCTGGGATATGACCCCGGAAAATTTCCGGCTGGCGCTGCGCAGCCTGCGCGGATTCAATGGCGTTATCGCCATGATCGGCGGCAACCCCTGCGTCCATAAGCAATTCCCGGAGCTGTGCCGGATTTTTGAAGAAGAAATCCCGGTCAAGGGGCAGCGTGGTCTGTGGTCGAACAACCTGTTCGACTATGAGCAGCTGGTCGCGGACACGTTCGGCTTCTTCAACCTCAATCCGCATAACGACCAGCGTGGCCGCAAGTCGCTGGAACGTCTGAAGAAGTTGATCCCGCAGGTCAATTTCTTCAATGGTCATTCCCATCACTCGCCGCTGTTGACCGCGATGCAGGATCTTTATCCCGAGCGGGAGGAGATGTGGGACCGGATCTCGACCTGCGACATCAACCGCCAATGGTCGGCCACGGTTTTGCAGAACAATGGCGAATTGCGCGCCTATTTCTGTGAAGTGGCCGGGTCGTTCGATCTGGCGCGTGGTGAAGACCACGGCTATCCCGTGGTGGAGGGGTGGTGGAACAAGCCGCTGCAGGACTTCACCTCGCAGGTCAAGAAGTTCTGCCCCGGCTGCGGTGTGCCGGCCCGGCTCAAGGGCCATCTTGATACGGACGAAATCGACACCTATTCCCGCTCCAACGCCAAGCTGGCCGAGCAGTCCCTGCGCAAGCGCCGCAAGACGATCGAGATCAACTCGCTTCAGGAAGCGGAGAAGCTCAATAACGATTTCACCAACTACAACAATTATCACCAGCTTCGTACCCACACGTTCGAACAGCGCGACGGACTGATCGGTGCGCTTTACAGCAAGGCGAACAAGTTGATCGTCCGGCCCGGTGCCGTGTCGGCAACCAATGTCGGCGATGTCGCCCCCCCGGAGATGCCGGAATATGTGGTGAACCTGTTGCAGCAAGATGATTCGGTGCTGCTGCTGGGTCCTGGTTATTCGACCACCATCGTGGACATCGCCCGCCGCACCCGTTTTGCATGGGCGCTGGATCCGGACCCGGCAGCAGTCGAAGCCCTGTCCCTGACCTGTCAGGTGAATGGTTGCACCAACACGAAGGTGGAGCGGCTTGCCGCCTATGATCACAACGCCGTCGCCAAGTTCGTGCGCGGCCAGGGTCAGTGGACGGGTCTGGTTGACCTGGCGGAAGCCGAAGGCGTCACGACGGAAGGCGCCGATATCGTTTATGCGAACTGCGTCCGCGTTGACGATTATTTCGACGAGACCAGCCAGGTGGTGGTGTCGACCATCCGCGGTCGCGGGGAACTGGCGGCACTGACCGGGGCGAAGCGAACCTTGAAGCAGGCGCGCCTGCTGTTCCTGGATTTCGATGCAGACGGGTTCGCCGCCCATCCGGAAAAGCTGGAAAAGGTGGCGGAGCTTCTGAGCGACAGCTTCGAAATCGCCTATGCCCCCTTCGCCATGATTCAGGCGCCCAAGGAGTCCTTCCTGGCGCTGTTCCACAAGCTGGCGCAGGATAAAACCCCGGGCTGCATCATCTTCTGCAAGACCCCCTTGGTCTGAGCCTTGTCAGGAGCTGACAGCGTCGCCCCGATCCGGTGGGCGACGCTGTCAACTGGTGCCTTGCGTTGAAGGCACCTGGTCGCGAAGGCCGGGGTTGATCAGGACATGGTCGGGTTCGCATTCGGGCAGCACATCAATCGGCCGCAGGCCGGCCTGATATTCATCGCGATAAGCCAAGGTCAGGTCGCGCATGCGGGTTCGCGTATCTGACTGGTAGTTCGTGGCCGGATCCGTGGTCAGCGATCTGGCATGGGTGCGACGCAGATAGAGAAACTGCTCCAGCACGACGGTACGGAACCCGGCCGCCTGGGCACGGATGACGAATTCGCTGTCCGCCGTGCAGCGCCAGGGCCGGAAGCCACCCAGCCTTTGCCAGATGGCGCGTCTGGCGACGAACTGTCCATCCGTCCCCATGCGCCTTTCGCCGTTCTCCGGTCGGTAATCCGGCAGGGCCGGCACCACTGAGGTGGGCCGAAGATGCTCGTCGGTGTAAATGCTCCACGACATGCTGAGGTCGGCACCGTTTTCCAGGGCCTCAATATGGGCCGCCAGATAGCCGTCGCACATCACGTCATCTGCATCGAAGCGGGCGATCAGATCACCGTCGGCATAGCGCATCAACGTATTGAACGTCACATAGGTCCCGCGGTTGCGCCGCAGATGAACGACCACCAGTCCCGGGTAAGGCGCCGCCTTGATGTAATCCAATGTGTCGGCGCAGCCGTCGATGCCAAGCAGCACCTGCAGGCGCCAACCGGCAGGCAGCTTTTGGCCGAACACGGCATCCAGGCTGTCGCCCAGCCACCGACGGGCATCGAACGCCGCGATCAGAACCGAAAGGGTCTTCATCCGCTCACCCCCCGGGTCAGATCGTGCAGACCGCGCCGCAGCAGGCCCAGCCACGCCGCCTGGGGTGGTTCCAGGCCGCAGAAGGGGGTCAGGTTGAGATCGATGATCGTATGGTTCACCCCGTCATGGACGACATCCAGACAGAAATAGTCGAATGCATGGCAGGCGGTGAAACCGGCCAGTTGCCGGCGCAGATCGTCCGGCAGGTCACCGCCGCCCGCCCACAGGTCGCGGCGATCGACATGAAACCAGCGATCATCGGGATGTTCATCTTCCTTTTTGATCAGGTCGTCGCTGTGGGCCAGGATACAGATCAGTACGTCGCCACAGCCATAGACGCGATACAGCGTTTCATCGTGAGCAATGTAGTTCTCGATCACCAGATCGACATTGTCCCACCAGGCGGGGTCGATCTCATCCCGTCGCAGCAGCCGGTAATCGTTCCAGGCCTGGATCGGGCAGTCGGCAGGAACCGAAAAGATCGGCTGCAGGTCCGCCGGCAGCGCCCGTTCTGCCTTGCCCCCGAAATTCAGGTTGGTCTTCACGAACAGCAGCTGGTCACCAGGACCCTGGCGGTCCGCCCGCGCACAGCGCACGCCCGCCTGTTCCAGCATCCGGTGCAGCGTCCGTTTGCGCATGTCGGCCAGGCCGGCATTCAGCAGTTTGATCCCGCGCTGGGCGATCTGAATCTCCAGTTCCGCCCGTCGACGGGGAAACAAGGCCGAATGCGACAGGCAATTGTGAAACAGCACCGCGTTGATGCCCGGTCCGCAGGCCCGGTCCAGCACCGAACCGTCATCGTCCCAGTCGGCTTCCTGGTGGGCTTCCACCAGATGGCTGATCAGGTAGCCCCGCCAGGCGTTCGTCTCATAGGCGAGGATGTTCGCCAGCTTTTCCATGGATGCCTGCCTGACAATTCAGCGCCGCCGGTCGACGACGGTGGCGGTTTTGCTGGTGGTGGGATCGATATGCAGGTCGGCCAGCTTGACGGCCCGTACATGCACAGACTGGCTGTCCTTGTCCTCCCGCATGTGCCGCCGCAGCCGATCATCGATGGCCGCCAAAGTGGCCGGATCATCGCAGACGACGTGCAGGCCCAGACGGTCACAGCCATCACTGCCGAAATCCAGCACCACCTGCCAATGCGGACAGGGCGCCGCCACCGCAGCGAAGCCGCTATCATCATAGGTGATTTCGTAGAAACGGAAGGTCAGCGGGCGGCGGCCGCGCACTTCCAGCATCGTTTCACCATCGCGCTCAACCAGTCGGCCGATATCGCCCTGGCTGTAGCGAAACAGCGGAAACCGCCGGCGCCAGCTGTTGGTGACCACGATCTCACCAAAGCCATCGGCGTCCGGGGCTTCGATCTCCACCAGAAGCTGGGGCAGGATGCTGAACAATCCCGGTTCCTTGCTGGCATCGCAGACGGCCCAGATGCCGGTTTCAGCACCACCATAAAGGGACCAGACCTGCTCCACGCCGAAACTGTCGCAGAGATGGGCCCGCACACTGTCCCGCAGCAATTCGCCCGCATAGAGCAATTGCGGGATGCGCGGCGGGTCCTCCCCATTCTCCCGGCACCAGTTGGCCAGCAGGGTCAGCACCGATGGCGTGCCCGCCAGGTGGGTCGGCTGGAACAGGGCTGCCGCCGCGTGCATGTCCCGATAGGGTGCCTGCGCGCTCATCGGCAGCGTGGTGGAATGGCATCGTTCCAGCAGGTCGTCGATGATCGATGCCGTGCGATAAAGCCCGGTATAGGCGAAAAGGTTGAGAACCACCGATCGTGGGCCAAAAACACCGCGCGCCACTAGGCATGCGGCCAGCGCCTGCCGTTGGGCATGGTTTTCCGCAATATCGACGGGGAAGATCAGGGGGGCTGCCGTCCTGCCGCCAGACCGGACCAGATAGACGCCACTCTGCTCCCCGGCGGGAGAGAATCCATGCAGGACCGACAACAGGTCACTTTTCTGACAGGATGGCGCCGTCTGCCAATCCTCATGCCCCTGATAGAAGGTCTTCCAGAACGGGTGGTGGCGCGCAATGTCGAACGCCTGCGCCATGGCGGCGTCGAAATCCGCCCGGGATCGATCGATCGTGGGTGGCGCGATCATGCGACCTCCCGCAGCTTCGGCAGATCAATGCCATAATGCGTCAGCAAGGCGCCGTGGGCGCTGCAAAAGGCGACGCGCTGGCCCGTGTCCGGCAGGCCTGCCATGGCAAAGTCGAGCCACCGCTGCCCCAGCATGCCGCACAGCCGGCGATCATCATCATCATCGCTGTGCCGAAACCGTTCCAGGCTGGGCGGGACCTGCAGGCGTCGCCAGTCACCGCAATGGTAATGCGACAGGCTGTTCGGCAGTATCCGATACTGGATCAAGGGCGTGGCCAGCAGGCCCGCTGCCGGACCGGTGCCATCGCCATCACGGCCGCCGATACGTCTGGCGATGCGGTACCAGAAATCGATATTTTCATTCACATGGCAACCCTCGGCGAAGCGTTCATCGCCGATCACGCGCCGCCGGACCGCAACATTGCTGGCCCGCCCCATGAAGAAGCCCGGATGGCCCGCCGTGCGGGTCAGGCGTGGCAGCAGATGCAGATCCCCGTCCATGGCCAGCACATGTTCCCGCAAGGCGTCGATATGGGGAAATCGCTCGCCCGCCGGCATGGAATCATATCCCAGCACCAGCAGATCCAAGCCATGGTCGTCGAAAGCCCTCAAAATCCGGGCGCAGCAATCCGGACGCCAGCAATCATCTGCATCCAGGAAGACCAGGAATTCCCCTATCGCCCGCGCCAGCCCGCGATTGCGCGCAGCACTGGGACCGGCATTGCCGGCCTGGCGCAGCATCTCCACCTGGGCAACGCCAGCAGCAGCCAGTCGCGACAGGCCGGCAACGGCCCGTGTGGCGCTGGCATCGGTAGAGGCGTCATCGACCACGATCACCTGATCCGGCACCCTTGTCTGCCGCGCCAGCGAGGCCAGGGTTTCCTCGATATAATCTTCCTTGTTATACAATGGGATAACAACGGAAATGCTCATTCAGCCACCATGCAGGGGTAGAGTTTTCCACGATCCTGGTGCAGGTTGATCACGGCCTCGTCGGAACCCCGGAACAGCCCGCTGCCATAGCAGACGCTGTCGCGACACAGCAGCATGCCCACCATATGGATCGGCTGCGCATAGTCCGGATCCACGAAATCCAGCTGTTGCACATAGGGTTGAAATACCAGATGCGGCCAGTCACTCCGGACCCGATCGGCCCACGCAGCGGCGCTGCACTGTGATCGCACCAGCGTGCCGATACCGCGCCCGCCACTGCTGGGCTTGGCGATCCAATCCCCCTCCTGCCGCAGCAATGCCTCTGCCTCATCCGCGGAGCGGGCGCAGATCGAATGGATCAGGTGCGGCCGCAGTTCTGCATAGAGATCCGCCGGCATGGCGTCACGCATGATGGCTGCGTCCGACAGGACGGCCAAGACCCGCTTGTCATGCACCAAGATCAAGGTGCGGACATCATTGAAATAATGGCCCTGCGCCAGCAGGTGATCCAGAGCCTCCGGCGGCAGGGCCAGCAGTTCACGACGATCCAGTTGCAGGATGAACCGGTCAGGGCGGCGCCCGCCTGCCAGCAAACCACCGCCATCCACCGTCAGTTCCCGCGGCGAGACAGCGACGAAATCGACCCCGTTCCGTCGCAGACGGTCGGCCAGATAATCCACCTCTCCGCTTGGCTCCTGCCCATGCACCAGCGCAGCCGTGCTGCCGGGCGGAAACAGGGCCTGGAGGTCCCCCCAGAAATCCACATGTCCGTGCGACCAGGCATGGCTGACCATCCAGCCATTGAAGGGATAGCGGGCGCCGATCTCGCAGATCCGTGCCGTCCCATCGCGATCAAAGACCAGATCGGGTCGATACCAGCCCACATGATAGGGCTTGGAAGCCGCTTGCCGCAGGATTTGTTCCAGTGCAGGCGGCAGCGCATAGATCGCCGCAATCCGCGGGTCGACGAAATATCGATCCACAACCGCCCGCACGGCCGTATCCAGCAATGGGCCCAGCCGGCCCACACAGTCCCGATAGGCAGGGGATAGCTGCAATACGCGCCGCGAACACAGATTTTCCGCCGGTGACAGGCCCGCGATGGATTCCAGCGTCGTCACCCGTCCGGCATCACCCATTTCAACCAGCGTCGGATGCAGATCCTTACGCATCGCCGTTGGGGACCACAGCCTTCAGCACAGCCGCCTTCTGTTGCATGTAGGATCGGACGATCGCCGTATGGTCATACTGCGCCCAGTCGATACCCAGCGCCCTTTCAAAATGGTTCATGGTATCCACCGCATGGAAGAAGTGCCGCTTCTCTGTTCCACCGCAATGGACCTTGATCCAACGCAGGGCACGGTCACTCTCGCGCTCGCTGAAACCGTATATGTCGCGAAGCCAGGTGGTGAAGAGAGGCAGAATAAACTCCACCTCCCCATGCGTATAAATCTCATGCACCAGCGTCGTGATCAAGGCCAGGGCGAGGTCACTCTCGCGCAAGGACATGTGATCTTTCCAATTTTTGAAGGCCTTGGCGGTAGCGTCGATATAACGCGTCTGCAGCCATGCATCATCGCCGACAATACCCGTCGCCATCTCGTGGAACATTTGCGAGTGCAGGATACGGTGCGTCACCGCCAGATCCTCGTCCGTGATCCGGTGCAGACAGACCAGGGTCTGCAGCAACTCCTCCTTGTCCCGAACCTGTTCGCCGCGGTGCAGCAGCAAGGTCAGCCGGTTGCTGATCCCTGACACCGTCATGGCGCTGTTGTTGGTCTGGCTCCAGCTGGCGAAGAACCGGCGGAGATGTTCAGGGTTCTGTTCCCGCGACGTAAGCGCGCGGAAACCCTGCTCGATAGATGCGAACTCCGCCCCAACATCCGCGAAGGTTTCCAACAGTGGCTTCTTGGCGAATATGTCGGGCATCAAACGCAAAACGGGCAAAATATGCGAGGCGAGGCCGTCCATCTGTTCCTACTCCACCGGGTTCCGGTTCGGTTCTGAGGGCAAATTATATATCTGATATTTACTTTTAAGATAGCACTTCATATGATTGACGACCATCGGTCAGCCGTCAAGGTCATATTCTATGAATCCCTAAAATTGTGCATATCAATGCCAACCTAAGGGGATAGTGGCATCGCCAGTGGTCATCTCCAGAGAAGATCATCACGCACACTTCGCCTGCCGCGCATGTCGCACTGATATTCCGTCCCGGCGATCGCAACCGATCATCGGGCTTCAATTGCCCGCGCCGCCATCTGGCGGCTCGGCTATGCCGCATGTGCGGCGCGGTGGCAGTCGCCGCGGCCCCCATACGCCTTGGCTTTTATTGCGACTTAATCTGTGTGAGTCGCTACCGTCATTGCCGCATAGGCTGAGAATGCCACAACCGTGCGACGTGAACATTCCCGCAACCAATGCCACCTCGACCCATGCCGCAGCCGAAAAACAAGCACAACAATCTCAGACAAAGTCAATTTTGGCTAATTACCGTTGAAAATACATCTCAATATGCCATCATATAGAACGAATTCCGACGAATTCACTAATATTCGGTGACGGTGGTGCCTAAATATGAACAGTATGTCGTCACAAATTCTGGGCTTGAACGCACTTTTTCCTCTGGATCATGTCAAACCCATCGATCTGGCAGCCATCGCCAGGATCGGCGCCCCCAATAGTAAAGCAACGCCGGTGCCGGCGGCGCACCGACGAAAGGTGCTGGATATCTTTGCAGATTTCATGAAGGGGCAGGGTTTGACGCCGGTATTGTGCGAACTGGCGATCATTTCAGACAAGATGGAGTGGCACCCCCAACCGCGCCATGATCGTGGACGGCAGTTCGTCTCCTTGATCAACGCCTACCAGGGCTGGATCAGCAGAGGCGACCGTTCCCGATTGGTCCGAGCCTGGACAGCAGCAATCCGCTCACTGTCCGGCACACCCGGCAATGGCACAGGTTGCGACCCCTCGCAAGGGAAAGAGCAAGGCAATTACATCGTCCTCAATGACCAAGTCTATGACTACTTCTCCCACCGGATCCCGCTCAGCATCAATAACTTGCCGAATGATCCGTGGAAACCCATCAAGGGGCCGCAGAAGCCTGGGACGCTGGCGCTCCCGGTCACCGACTTCTTTCCGCTTCCTGCCAATGTGGAACGTCAGGCCAGCTCCGACCTGGCCAATGCCTCCATCCATATGCTGTTATCGCGGACATTGAGAACGGTGCCCGCGAGCCTGCGCAACAAGCTGCGGGACTGTATGCTTGTCATCATTCCCTTTTCCCGTCCGTTCCTGGATGCCAGCGACCTGACGGCGGACCTGCGGGCGGCGCGGGCCAACCGCACCGATGGAGACCTGTTTTCCAGCTATCCGGAGCGGTCCAGCAAGGACCCCGGCGGCTGCTTCTTTGGTCTCTATTATGCAGCAGGGCTCAAGAAACCGGAAGTATCCGAGGCAGAGCGGCGGTTCTACTTGCAGTGCCAGTATCTGCTGACACTGAGCGCGCTGGTGGAAGCCCGTAAAAACCTGCTGCTTTATTATGAAAGCCAGACCCGTCGAAACTACGGCTACATCCTGCATCAGGTGCGCAATGACCTGGAGATGCCGCGAACACTGATTGAGAATGTGGCCCGCACTGTCGATGAGCCCCATAAAAGCCAACTTCAGATGGCCAGCAACCGCATCGCGACCACGAAGGAGATTGCCGGACTGATGGTCGAAAGCGCGAAGGCGGTCCAGATTGAGGACTCGCTTGTCGTCCACGAAGTTCCTATCAGCAGGATCGCCAGCGAACTTCGCAAAACCTTCACGGAACAGACCGAAAGATTGAGGGTTGATTACGAGATTCGCTCAGACGGCGAGGATAGTTGCGTCATCGCGATGGACGAAGCCCATGATGCGCCAAACCTGCTCTACAAACATCTAAGCCGACGGATGGAGCTGTGCTGCCCGTCGGACGAGACCTTCTCGGTCGATTGGATCGGTCGGTACCACCGCATCATCTGTCACGAGATTTGCGTCAACCTGTCCAAGCACGGACAGAGCACAGACCCGGCTGGATTACAGATCCGTGGCCGGTGGGCGTTGGTGAAGAAAGGCAAGGAGCTTGGTATCTATACCGAGAACGTTGTTAAACACACGGACAATGATTCGCTGAGCCGCGCGCTGGCACTTAGGTATAATAAACTTGAATTCCGGCAGAGCACAGGTTTTGGTCAAATGCGCCTGGCAATTGGAACGCACCCAAATCTCAGCGAGATCATGCTGGAGATCAAAAGGGCAAAGGACAGGAATTATTATTATTTATTGTGGATTCCAATTGGCACACTTCATGAACCAGGGGAGTTGGGGAGGTGATTATGGAAATGGAGATTCTGGTACTCGATGATCGGATGGGGCCGATCGAAAACACTATCCATCGTATCATGGAGAAGGTTGGCGCCCGGCCCGATCTGGACAATCCGAAGCAGCCGAACAGGGATTTTGGGGGCAACTCGTTGAGTTTTCTGATGCCCTTGCGGCTTGGCGTTTCACTTCGCCTGAAGTTCTCCTTGTCCTGCCATCCTTCAAAAAAGAAGGAGATGCTGGCTGCCGCGACAAATCCCTCCCTGTTGGAAAAGTTTGAAATCATCTGCGTTGATGTTCATTGGGAGCGGATGGTTCCGGATTTCAAGGCCGCCGATTTCCAGAAGCTCGCCTACCGTTACGAGGCGGCGTCCAGAGCGGGCCCGGAGACCACGGAGATCGGTTTCATCCTGGCCGAACTGGTCCGCGCCGCGGCGCCACATGACCCGATCATGGTCATGTTCAGTGAGGTCGACCCGACGGTGGAGGCAATCGCACGCACCCGCAACACGTTCGGTCTCTACCAGTATCTTCGCAAAGACGACCATATGGGCTTCCTCAATCTGATCCTGCTAGCGGCCGGCCGGGTCGAGGATCGGTTGGGCAGGGCGTCAATGGGTGCGAGCGCACATGCCTTGTCCAACGGCGGGCATGTCGCGGCCAACCTGGACTGTTTCGCGCTGCACACGCCAGAGCGTCAGATGATTGATCTGTTCGGGCCCGACTATGCGGCGACCGTCGGCAAAGCCGAACTGGTCACGGCGGCGCAGGTCCCGGTCGATAATGACAGGGATGGCATTTTTGTCCGGCGTCTTGCGAACATCGCGGGTTGGTTCCGGCGCATGGGCTATGAACTTGTGGAACAGAAGGACCAGTTCCACCTTGCCCATCCCTTGAACCAATAGGAGCCTGCGACGATGGTCATCAACAGGCTGCGCCAGTGGACATGGGTGGCCACGCTGGTCGCGGGCAGCTTTCTGCTGAGCTTCATCGCGACCGGTATCACCATCCATGCCAGCCAACGGCAATCCTTGAGCGTGGAGGTATGGTCGTCCAGCTTCAGCGCCTTCAGCACGACCTTCGCCGGTCTTGCCGCGGGCGCCACCCTGGTTGTGCTGCTGATCCAGACTTTCGTCACCATGCACGAACGCACCTGCGCCGAACGCCGGGAAGAGGTCCGGCGCGTGGAGGGGCAGATCGACGCCATTATCGATCGCCATCGCAACATGCCCCATTGGGTCGGACCGGAGAAGTCATGCCGCGCCATTGCTCCCAAGGTGGAACTGGGTTTCGCAGCCCTTTGCACCGCACTTCAGCGCCAGCAGCGGCGACAAAGTGACTATCCGGAAATCGAATCCCTGCCCAGCCGGTCTGTCGTCTATACGCGCTACAGCGATCTGGAACTGCTGATGTCCGCCCTGTTGGACCTTGAGAGCCAGATCGATAAATGTGTTCTGCTGGACCAGGCCGATAAGGCCCGCCTGAAAAGGCGCATGGATATCGATCTTTTCAGGGTCTATTGGAATGGGCGGCAGGCACAGCATGACCGCATGAGGAAAAGCACAAAGGACCTGCTTGGCGGCCTGCAATCAACATCGCCCGAACATATGGATGCGCTTGTTCTCTATGAGGCGGGGTTTCTGCTGATGGTCTCGATGTCGGGGACGGGCAGCGGATGCGATCTGGTGGCCATCCCGGACGACACCCAGCATTCCTGCACGGCGATCTGTGTCGAGCGGGCAGCATCACGCAAATCAGCGCTGAAGCAACTGCGCGAACTGGCCCTGCCGACGGCTGCGGCGTCTCCGTCACCATAAGGCATATCTGCGTCAGGAAAAGAGCCGTATTGGCGCGCCGGGCCAACAGCAACATCCGCCTCAGAAGAGATCGCACAGCGCGTCCGGGTCACCTGGCACGGTCGCGCGATCGAAAATCCGCAGCGAGGCACCATGGCCGGTCCGTCGCAGAACCCACAGCCGATCCGCAAACAGCATGGCATCCGTGATGTCGTGGGTGACCATTAACGTGGCCGCACCGGAAAGTCGGATGGCCTCTCCCACCGCCGCGCGCGCCTCTCGCCGCAGGATCGGATCCAGGGCGGAAAACGGCTCGTCCATGCACAGCAGATGCGGGGCGTTGATCAAGGCTCTGGCGATGGCCGCCCGCTGACGCATGCCGCCGGACAATTGCCCCGGATAGAGATGCAGCGCATCCGACAGCGACAGCTGCGCCGCGATCTGCTCGATCTTATCCGCCGCGCGGTCGGGCGGCACACCGTGAGCGGCGGCCATGGCAATGTTCTGCCGGACAGTCAGCCAGGGAAACAGCTCGTGATCTTGAAAGACGAAGCCGATGCGCATCGGCTGACCGGCCGACAGCGCATAGTCTATGTGCCCCGCCCGGGGCGGGATCAGTCGGGCCAGCACCTTCAGCAAGGTCGACTTGCCCACGCCAGAGCGACCGACAATGGCAATCGTCTCCCCCGTCGCCACATCGCAATCGATCCCGTCCAGCACGGCAGAGCCGCTGAACGCGTGCGATATGCCCCTGGCCTGGATCAACAGCGGCGCCCGGCCTTCATGCCGGCAGGTTTCCCCCATGCTCACCACCACAGGTACCGCTCCTGAAGCCAGTGAAGAAGAAGGTCCAGAATCAGACCGATGAGCGCCATCAGGAATATCCCGAGCGCGACCAGGTTATAGTCATAAAGGTTCCGGCCGATCATGACGACAGCCCCCAGCCCGTCGCCCAGGCCCGTCATCTCCCCGGCCAGCACCCCGGCCCAGGCACTCAACAGGTTGATGCGGATGCTGCCCAGCAGGCGGGGGGCAGCCGCGGGCAGCACGACCTTGGCCAGGTGCTGGAAGCGCTTCAGACCGACCGCCCGCGACGCCTCACCATAACGGCGATCAGCGGCGCGCAGCGCTTCGGTAAATGCCAGTGACAGCAGAAAGACCACACCCATGAACACAATGAACACGGCCGTGACATTACCGATGCCGAACGCCACCAGACCAAGCGGCACCCAGGCCACCGGCGCCACGGGTCCGAAAAACTGCACAAGCGGGTGCATCAGCCGGTAGACCCGGTGGTGCAGAGCCACCTGCGTCGCAAACAAAAGCGCAGCAACCGTGGCCAGGGACAGCCCGGCCAGCACGCGCATGATACTGAGGATGCAGGCTTCGGGTATGGTCGATGCCTGCCCGCCGATCCCGATGCGCAGGCCGCGTTCCAGTGCCGCCGCCATGAACCGGGATGGCGGCGGAAATGGATTGGCATCTCCGGGAATGATGGAGATCAACTCCCAGAAGCCACACAGGACCAGCAGGCTCATCGCGGCACCGGAGAGCCGGTTGCGGAAATTTTCCTCCTGCATCGACGGGTGTCCCATCACTTGGCCGGAAAGAATTCCCTGCGGAAAATGTCCATGTCGACCGGCTTCATATAGCCCAGCGCCACCAGATCACCGATCGCCACGCCCAAACCCTTCTCGTTCGGGGTTGCCAGGAATTGTTCCGGCTGCTCCCGCAGGGCCTGTTCCAGCACCTGCCGCGCGACCTGATAGTAGCGACCGCTGTCAAGCGCAGCCGCGGCCTCCGCCGGGAACTGCCGGCCATACTGGTAACCCTTCGTCAAGGCATCGATGAACGCCCGTATGGCCGGACCGTTGGCGTCGATATAGGGGCGCATGCCCATCAGCACGCAGTTGGGCGTCCCTTCGCCCCAGACATCCGCATTCGTTCCCAGCGACACCGCGCCCATGGTCTGCTTCAGTTCGGTCGTGTAGGGCTTGATATGGCTCAGCACATCAATCTGCTTGGATTTGAACGCCTGCACCATGGCCAGCAGGTCATTGAAGAAGACCATGTCGAACTGATCGTAGCCGACCCCGCGTTCCTTCAGCGCCCGGTAGATCACGACGTCCAGCGTATCGCCCTGCAATGTGCCGATCCGGACCTTCTGCGGACGGCCGGCAGCGCCGGCGAGGTCATCCAATGACTTCAGCCCGGATTCGGGTTGCGCGATCATTTCCATGACGCCCGATCCCCCCATGGAACAGAGGACCTGGAAATCGCCGCCGGCGCTGCGGCCCAGATAAGGCAGGGTGAAAGGGTTGACCGTCAAATCCAACGAGCCACCGGCCAGGGCCGCATTGTTGTCACCCGGATTGGGGAAGAAGCGGGTCTGAACATCGAATCCTGCTTCCTTGAAGAAGCCCTTTTCGACCCCAAGGAAAAGCGGCGCCATGTCAAGGGCGACCAGATGGCCGATCCGGAGTACCCGTCCGCCCGCCGACGACGAGCCGAAAAGCTTCAACGCCAAGCCCTTGCCGCCGACAGCTGCGCCAGCGGCCGCAGCCGCTGCGATCGACACGATAAGTATTCGTCTGTTCATTCTTATTCCACTCCCAGTACGCAGAATGCCGGCAATTTAACATGATTAATTTAGTTCTGATAACAATTTTTGCGTCAATACACTAGTATTGATTGATATATACTTGTATTATCGAATATTCATGAAGTCACCACCGTCGCATTATCCACACAACGCCACCCGCCATCCCCCCGCACTCCGGTCGCCGGCGGATTATCGAAGCGCGCCATCCGTTCAGGGGCACCGGAGCTGGAAGTCACGTAATTCACTTTTGAATAAGCCCCTGCCTGCAATAGGATGGCGCCCAACGGGAGGTGCGGCTTGGGTGCAAGGGCAAATCAGGGTTCCATTGATCTGGGCCGTGCCTTCGATGGCGATCTGGGCCGGCAGCTGGCCGCCATTTTCGAGGTAATGTCCGACGGTGTCTGGGTCTGCGACGCCGGAACGCGGCTGCTCTATGTCAATGCCGCCTGTGAGGCGCTGAACCAGATCGACCGGCGCGGGGTGGTCGGCAAGACGGTGCGGGAACTGCTGGATCTGGGCAATTTCGACAGCGATGTGACCAGCCGCGTGCTGGCCAGCCGCCGGCCTGTCGTCATCAATCAGAAGGTGAAGTCGGGCCGCACCCTGCTGGTGCATGGGGAGCCGGTGTTCGATGCCACGGGGGCCATCGCCTATGTGGTGGGGACGGAGCGCGACCTGACCGAACTGATCCACCTGCGGGAGGAGTTGGAGGCGTCGCGCGCCACCATCGACACCATGAAGTCGGAATTGCTGCGCCTGCGGCTGGCCGAATGGCACGCGGGCGGGCTGGTGGCCAATAGCGGGGCCATGACGCGGGTGCTGGAAATGGCGGCCCGCGCGGCGGGGTTCGATACCAATGTGCTGCTGACCGGGCCGACGGGTACCGGCAAATCCACCATCGCGCGGGTGATCCATGACGCGTCCGCCCGCAAGACCGGTGCGTTCGTGCCCTTGAATTGCGGGGCCGTGCCGCCGACCCTGATCGAAGCGGAGCTGTTCGGCTATGCGCCCGGCGCCTTTTCCGGGGCCAGCCCCAAGGGCAAGCCCGGTCTGGTGGATGCGGCCGATGGCGGCACCCTGTTCCTGGACGAGGTGGATGCCTGCCCGCCGGAATTGCAGGTGAAGCTGCTGACCTTCCTGGACAGCCGCACCTTCTTCCGGGTGGGGGAGACCAAACCGCGCAGCGTGAATGTCCGCGTCATCGCCGCCACCAATGCCGATCTGGCCCAGAAGGTGGCCGAACGGGCCTTCCGCGAAGACCTGCGCTTCCGCCTCATGGTCCTGCCCATCGCCATACCCGCCCTGCGTGAACGGCCAGAGGACGTGCCGCCGCTGGTCCGCCGCACCCTGGACAATCTGAACCAGCGCTATGGCATCAGCCTGTCCATCGGCCGCGACGCCTTCGACGCCCTGTGCGCCTATCCATTCCCCGGCAATGTGCGCGAGCTGCAAAACATCCTGGAACGCGCCATGGTCATGTGCGATGGCGGTACCATCCGGCTGGGCGACCTGCCGCCGGAAGTGGCGGGAACCAGCCCCGCCGGCCCCGCCGATGACGGGTCATTGACGGCAGCCCTGGACCGGGCAGAACGCGCCACCCTGCTGGCGGCCCTGCGTCATTGCCGTCGGCAACAGGATCTGGCGGCAGCCCTGGGCGTGTCGCAACCCACCATCGCCCGTCTGCTGCGCAAGCACGGGCTGAGGGCCGGCGCTGGCGAGGCCTAATTCAGTAATGAATAGATGCAGCGACCATATATTCATTACTGAATTAATCTCTGCTGACAGCTCGACGCACCGCTAAAATTATCCAGTAAAATCAATGGCCCATCGCATGCCCCGGCATTGGCACGATGGTTGCGTATAGCGGTGCCGTCATCAGACGCCCCGCCGAACGGGCGCGGGAACAAGGGAGTTCATTTTGGGACATTTTTCCATCGCCAACCTGCAACTGGCCGTGCGCAACGGCGACAACCGCGCACTGATCGAGCAGGAGGTGCGGCTGGCCAAGTTGCGCTTCCCCTGGATCCATATGGTCTTTTTCGGGGAACTGGCGCTGTTCGGCACCGGAACCGCCCAGGCCGTGCCGCTGCCGGGCGAGGTGGAGGGATGGCTGTGCGGTCTGGCGGCGGCCCACAATGTCTGGCTGGTGCCGGGCACGCTTTATGAACGCGACGGCGACCATGTCTACAACACAGCCCCGG
This sequence comes from Hydrogenophaga intermedia, assembly GCA_943371025.1. Taxonomy (GTDB): domain Bacteria; phylum Pseudomonadota; class Alphaproteobacteria; order Azospirillales; family Azospirillaceae; genus Niveispirillum. The sequence continues at coordinate 236,052 of CALRTC020000001.1, read as the reverse complement.
TCATCGATCCGGCCGGCCGCGTCGTCGCCCGCTATCGCAAGATGTTCCCCTTCCTGCCCTATGAGAAGGGGGTGACGCCCGGCGACCGCTTCGTCACCTTCGACGTGCCCGATGTGGGCCGGTTTGGCCTGTCCATCTGCTACGACATGTGGTTTCCGGAAACCAGCCGTTCCCTGGCCGCCCTGGGGGCGGAGGTGATCCTGCATCCCAGCCTGACCCACACGATCGACCGGGAAGCCGAACTGGCCATCGGCCGGGCCACGGCCGTCTGCCAGCAATGCTATGTGCTGGATGTCAATGTCGCGGGTGACTTCGGCAATGGCAAATCGGCCCTGTTCGGCCCCGGTGGGGAGATCATCCATCAGGCCGGCATGGGCCGGGAAATCATGCCCATCGAGCTGGACCTTGCCCATGTGCGCCGTGTGCGGGAACGCGGCTGGCACGGGCTGGGCCAGCCGCTGAAGAGTTTCCGCGACAGCAATATCGATTTCCCGCTGCTGACGCAGGAGGGTCGCCGCAGCCCGGCACTGTCGACCCTGGGCCCGCTGCGCATTCCGGACTGATCCAGGCCGTCCCCAAGCGGGGAAGGGTCGAAAATCCAAACAAACGATCAAGAATTGGGAGCTTCACGCAATGACCAAGCCATTGAGCATGATCCCCCGAACAGGCTGTTCGGCCCTGGCGCTTTGCGCGGCCCTGGCGGCATCGCCCGCCCTGGCCGCCGACGCGCCGGCACAGTTGGAAGAGATTGTCGTGACGGCCACGCGCCGTCTGTCGACGGTGCTGGATGTCCCCTACAATATCTCCGCTGTCGAAGGGTCCACCATCGACAAGGCGAAGATCCAGGACACGGCCGAACTGATGCGCGGCATGCCCGGCATCACCATGGTCGATCGCGGCTATCGCAATGGCAGCGTCGTCAATGGCGTGCGCATCCGCGGCATGAATGTCGACAGCGCCTCGCTGGGTGACTATGCCGTGTCGGCGGTGTCCACCGTCTCCACCTATGTCAACGACACGCCGCTCTTGGCCAATTTCCTGCTGCGCGACATCAAGCGGGTGGAGTTCCTGCGCGGGCCGCAGGGTACGCTGTATGGCTCCGGCTCCCTGGCCGGCACCATCCGCTATATCTTGCAGGAACCCAATACCGACTTCACCGAAGGCCGGGCTTCCATTGGTGTCAGTCATGCCGATGGATCGGGCGGCATCGGCTGGACGGCGGACGCCATGCTGAACAAGCCCTTGTCGGACAAGCTGGCCCTGCGCCTGAACGCCGCGCATATCGATCAGCCGGGGACCGTCGATTACGTCAACCTGTACAAGCTGAACGCCAAGGGCGCCCCCGATGCGCCCAGCGGCATCCTGAACCCGGCCGCCACCTATGTGACGGACAAGGATGCCGATGATGTGGACATCTGGTTCGCGCGCGCCGAACTGCTGGCCGAACTGTCAGAAACGGTCAGGTTGAAGGCATCCTTCGCGCACCAGTCCGACGATGTGGGCGGCCGGCGGGCGGAAACGCGGGGGTTTGACGGCTATGGCCATGCCTATGGCCATGACCAGAACGGGGCGGTGATGGCCGAACCCTCCTCGCGCGATGTCGATCTGGCAGCCCTGGAAGCCACGGCCGATTTCGGCTTTGCCACGCTCACCTCCAGCACTTCCTGGTACGACCATGAAGGGGACAGCGTCAGCGACAATAGCGGCTTCTATGCCAAGGCCGGGTTCCTGTCCTTCTATTACAACTATCCCCGCCCCGCTGATGTGGCCGTGCGTTCCTATGGCGACCGCTCCATCGTGGAGGAACTGCGTCTGGTTTCCAACGAACCGGTGGGCATCTTCGACTATGTGGTCGGGCTCTATTATCAGGATCAGGACCTGAAGTCGGACCAGCAGAATGTGCTGCTGGGCTTCAAAAGCTGGTTCGATGCCAAATATCCCAAAGCTGCGGCCAGCGTGGCCGGCGACGTGGATTTCGATTATCACCGCCGGGAAAGCTTCACCGACAAGGCTGTGTTCGGCGAGCTGACCGGGCACCTGACCGACAATTTCCAGGTTACCGGCGGCCTGCGCGCCTTCAAGAACAAGGCGCGCAACCACACAACCATGGACCTGCCGCTCTATACCGCCTATGCCAGCCCGACATCGGTGGATTTCCCGCAGGATGACAGCAAGGTGCTGTTCAAGGGCAATGCGTCCTGGAAACCGGACGAGGATACGCTGGTCTATGCCACGGTCTCCGAAGGCTATCGCCGGGGCGGCAGCAACGCCGTGCCCACGCGCGGCAACTTTGCCGAGGATGCGCGCTGGCAGACCTATAATGCCGACACGGCCGTCAATTACGAAATGGGCGTGAAGGGTCGGGTGGGGTCACAGCGTTATGGCCTGACCGGCTTCTATGTCGACTGGAGCCATATCCAGTTGAACACGGCCACCCCCGTCTGGGGCTTCTATGTCGTGCAGAATGGCGGCTCTGCCCGGTCCAAGGGGGCGGAACTGGAACTGTCGGGACCGCTGGCGCCGGGCCTGTCCTACACGCTGGGCTACACCTATGTGGATGCGCAACTGACGGACAATGTCGTCGCCCCCTACGACCCGACGCTGGTGGTGGCGGCCAAGGGCACGACCCTGCCCAGCGCACCCAGGCACGCGGCCACATTCAGCCTGCAGCATGAACAGAAGGTCGCAGACGATTTGCGGCTGACGACGCGCCTGTCGGGATATTACCAGTCCGCCAGCCGCAATGCCGTCGTCCGCTCCGCTACCCATAATGTCGGCATCGCCCCGTTCCAGATCTGGAACCTGTCGGCCGGTCTGGCCCGCGACGGCTGGGACGCGACCCTGTTCGTGAAGAATGTCTTCAACGCCGATGGCGTGACGGGCATCTTCAGCGAACGCTATGCCGGCACGTCACCGGGCCAGGGCTTCTATGGCAATACCAACCGGTATCTGCTGTCGCAGCCCCGGACCGTCGGCCTGTCGGTCAGTTACAATTTCTGACCCCCTTCGACCGGGCGGCACCCCGCCGCCCGATCCGGATTAAGGAAAGTGCCGCGATGGATGGTCCGCCGCCGCCCGGTTCCCTGCAATCCCGCCTGGCCGAGGCAGCGGCCCTGCTGTCGCGGCGGCAGGCGGCGGCGGCGCTTGATCTGCTGGAACCGCTGGTGGGGATGGACGGAGCGCCCGCCGCTGCTTGGCTGCTGCTGGCCCGCGCCCGTCAGGCGACGGGCCGGATCGGCCCGATGCTGGACGCGGCGCGCCGCGCCGCCACCCTGTCCCCGCAGGATCGGGAAGCCGCGCTGTTGCTGGTGGAGGCTTTGGTCCAGAATGGGCAGCGGCGGGAAGCAACGGACATCCTGGCCCGGCTGGAACAGGGGGCGGGCGATGACGCGGCCCTGCTGGACCGGATCGGCACCATCCACAGCCATGGCAATCAGCACCAGGATGCCGAACGCTGCTATGGTCAGGCCGTGCGCCTGCGGCCCGACCATCAGCCCTATCGCTACAACCACGCCACGGCGCTGATGGCGCTGGGCCGGATGGCAGAGGCTGAACAGGCGCTGGACCGGCTGATCCAGGCCGACCCGGCCGATGCCGATGCCTGGTACAACCGGTCCACCCTGCGCCGGCAGACGCCGGAACAGAACCATGTCGCCGGTATCCTGCGGCGGTTGCAGGCCCTGCGCACGCAAGTACCGGGCCCAGCGCGGGGAGAGGTGGAGCTGTGCTACGCCCTGGCCAAGGAGTTGGAGGATCTGGGCGACCATGCCGCCGCGTTCCAGGCGCTGCGGCGCGGGGCGGCGGCGCGGCGGGCCCGGATGACCTATCGCGTCGAACAGGATCTGGAAACCATGGCGGCGCTGCGCGATGCCTTCACGGCCGACGCCATCGCCGATGCCAGGACGGGTGATGGCGGTGAGGGCGTGCTGTTCGTGCTGGGCCTGCCCCGGTCGGGCACGACGCTGGTCGACCGTATCCTGTCCTCCCACCCGCAGGTGGAAAGCCTGGGGGAGATCACGGACTTGACCATGTCGCTTCTGGACGTGCTGGGCCGGGCGCCGCCGCGCCTGGAACTGGTCGAGGCCAGCCTGAAGGTGGATTTCGCCGCCGTCGGGCGGCGCTATCTGGACCGCATCCGACAATATGGCGCGGCGCGACCCGTCCTGATCGACAAGAACCCGGTCAATTTCCTGTCGGTCGCCATCATCCGGCTGGCCCTGCCGCGGGCGCGCATCGTGCATCTGACGCGCGACCCTATGGACAGTTGCTTTGCCATGTACAAGACCCTGTTCCGCATGGGTTATCCCTTCTCCTACGATCTGGCGGATCTGGGGCGCTATTACCTGGGTCAGGCGGCGCTGATGGATCATTGGCGGCGCCTGTTCCCCGGCACGCTGCTGGACCTGCCCTATGAAAAGCTGGTGGCCGCGCAGGAGGCGGAGACGCGCCGCCTGCTGGACCATTGCGGGCTGGATTTCCATCCCGACTGTCTGGAATTCCACCGCAACGCCGCCCCCACGGCGACGGCCAGCGCCGCCCAGGTCCGCCAGCCTTTGCATGCACGGTCGGTCGGCGCCTGGCGCCGACATGCCGCCGACCTTGAACCGCTGGCCCGCATCCTGCGCGCCGGCGGCATCCCCATTCCCCCCCTGCCAGGAGATGCCTGATGGCACTGGACCGCTACCGGTTGCCCGAAGGGCTTCTGACCTACGGGTTGCTGGCGCTGACGGCCACGGCCGGCCTGTTCTATGTGAACATCATGCCGGCCCTGGTGGCCGGGCTGGTGACGGCCGGCGGCTTCGACAGCCGTTCCGCCGGCTTCGTCATGTCGGCCAATGTCTATGGCGCGGCGGCGGGGGCGCTGGCCTGTGTGCCCTTCGTGCGGCGGCTGCGCTGGCGGCCGGTGCAGGCGGGCCTGCTGATCGCCATGATCATGCTGGACATGCTGTCGATCCTGATGCTGACCCCGGCGCTGCTGATCCCGCTGCGGGCCCTGCACGGGCTGCTGGGCGGATTTTCCGTCGGGCTGGGCCTGTCGGTCATCGCCCGCACGCAGCGGCAGGACCGGGCCTTCGGCATGCTGCTCTGCGTGCAATATGGGGCCGGTGGGCTGGGTGTCATCCTGATCCCGCATGTGCAGGCGGCATTGGGGCCGGCCGCCCTGTTCCTGGCCCTGGCCGGGCTCAGCGCCCTGGCCTTCGCAGCCCTGCCCTTTCTGCCGGCCTTTCCCGTGCCCGCCGCCCGGCCGGGTGGCGCCAGCGGGTCTACCGGCCCCGCGCCCGGTACGCGGACCACGCTGGCCCTGGCCCTGCTGGCGCTGTTCCTGTTCCAGGGCGGGAACATGGGCCTGGGCGCCTATATGATCGGTCTGGGCACCAGTTCCGGGCTGGAACCCGACTTCGTGCAGCCCGTGGTTGGCATCGCCGCCTGGACCGGGGCGCTGGGATCGGCCCTGGTGGTGGCGCTGGAGACAAGATTCGGACGTGTCTGGCCGCTGACCCTGGCCGTGCTGATCAATGTCGCGGCCGCCTGGACCCTGCATTTCAGCGCCGATCCCGGCTTGTTCACCCTGGCCAATTGTGTCAGTGCCATCACCTGGTCCATGGCCGTACCATACCTGTTCGGCATCTGCGCGGCATTGGACAGATCGGGGCAATGGGCCTCGCTGGGTGGGTTCTTTTCCAAGCTGGGACTGGCCAGCGGACCGCTGGCGGGTGCCCTGCTGCTGCGCGATGACCGGTATGGGATGCTGATCGACATGTCGGTGCTGGTATTGCTGGCCTGTCTGGCGGCATCCTTCCTGTCGGCCCGGCGCATGGCGAGGCGGCCCCTGACAGCGGAGACGGTCTGATCCATGGCGCGTGCCCTTCCCCCCTTTGCCGCCCTGCGCGCCTTCGAAGCCGCCGGGCGCCTGGGCGGCATCCGCCGCGCGGCGGCCGAACTGGGTATCGAACATGCGGCCGTCAGCCGCCATGTCCGCGCGCTGGAGGATTGGGCCGGCACGGCCTTGTTCGACCGGCGCGGCAACAGCCTGACCCTGACGGTGCCGGGCCGCCGCTTCCATGACCGTGTCGCCGCCGCCCTGGCAGAACTGCATGACGCCGCCGCCGAACTAGGCGACAGCGTAAGGCAGGACAGTCTGCGCGTCTGGTGCGTGCCCGGTTTTGCCCAGCGCTTCCTGCTGCCCCGCATCGGCCGGTTCCAGGAACAGCAGCCCGGCATCGCCCTGCAGATCCGCCCGTCCGAACAGGTGCCGGATCTGGCCCGGCACGAAGCCGACATCCTGATCGCCTATGGACAGGCGGACGGGCCCGGCCTCTACCAGGTGGAAATCGCCCGGCCGCGCGTGCTGCCTGTCTGCTCGCCCTCCTGGCTGGCCGCCCACGGCCCCCTGCCGGGTCCGGCCGATCTGCTGCGCGCCCGCCTGCTGCATGAGGAGGATCAGGGCCAGTGGCGGCGCTGGTTCCTGGCCTGCGGCATCGACAGCCCGGCCGACCTGCCGGGCCCCATGCTGTGGCATTCCACCCTGGCGATCGATGCCGCGCGCAATGGCGACGGGGTGGCACTGGCCAACAGTCTGCTGCTGGGCGACGATCTGCGGGCGGGCCGGTTGGTAGAACCGGTGACCAGCGACGTGCGACTGGACCCCTATATGCTGGTCTGCCGCGCCGATCGGCGGCGACAGCCGGCCATCCAATCCTTCTGCCGCTGGCTGCTGTCCGTCGTGAAGGATGAAGCCCATGACTAGGGTGATCGCCGCCCTGCTGCTGGCCCTGTTGCTGGCCCTGCCGGCCGCGGCCGGCCGGCCGTTGGGTCCCGATCTGTTGCGCAATGGCGGCCGCTTCGACCGGCCCGTGCCCAATGCCGCCTTCCTGCCGGGCCCCAATGCCGTGGCGGCGGACGGCACCTTGGAAGGGGTGCTGACCCTGTCAGGCCGGGCCGACCACATCGCCATGCATCTGGACCTGTTCGGGGAGACGGCATCGGGCACGGACACACTTTCCGACCTGCCCACCCTGCACATTGCGCTGGTGCAGGATGGGGGCTTCCTGATCCCCGCAGACCAGGGTCTGGTCATCACCGGCCATCGTCGCTGGAACACCATCATCGGGCCCGGCCGCATCTGGCGGGAACCGGGTGATGGTGGCTATCGCCGCGCGGCCCTGCCCCTGACCCTGGTGGAGCGCAACCAGAATTGTGCGCATCAGGGCAGCCTGACCCTGCTGATCGGCGACGGACCGTCCCCCGCCGTCTCGCACGCAGCCCTGCAGATTGTGAATGAGGGCTGCCCCGTCCTGAAATTCGACCTGACAGCCCTGCTGAAGGCGGAATTCCACGCAGCGCCCATCATTGACGCAGCAGCAATCCGGGCGAAGCAGGCGCGGGAATTGTTGAGCCGTCTGCCGCTGCTGCCCCTGTCGCAACTGGCGCTTGACCACCCAGGGGTGGAGCCGGATCGGCTGCTGGCCGCCTTCCGCCATCAGGACAGCGTCCAGGCCCTGGGCGTCATCGTCGATGGCCGGCATTACGCGGCCGGCTGCCGGGGGCGTACCGATGCCGCGCTGGGCCCCTATCCCTTCTGCGCCGATCGCCGCCTGCCCTCCTATTCCACCGGCAAAAGCGTGTTTGCCGCCCTGGCCCAGATGCGGCTGGGGCAGATGTTCGGCCGGGACCTCTATGAAAGGCCGCTGCCCGACCTGCTGCCGGAGGCGGCAAGGGCCGGCGGCTGGGACGGGATCACCCTGTCGCATCTGAACGACATGGCCAGCGGCCGCTATGCCAGCCCGGAATTCGAGGCGGATGAGGAGGGGGAGACCATGGCCGCCTTCCTGACCGCCGAGGGCCGGGCGGAAAAGCTGTCCCTGGCCCTGAACGGCTTTCAGCGGCACGAACCGCCGGGACAGCGCTGGGTCTATCATTCCAGCGACACCTATCTGGCGACGGCGGCCATGGCCGCCTTTCTGGCGGGCCAGGGCGGCGGCGACCTGTTCGATCTGATGGTGCGCGACGTTTATGGTCCCCTGGGGCTCAGCGCCGGGTTCACCCGCACCATCCGCAGCGACAACCGGCCGGACGGGATGCCGGCCGGCTATTATGGCCTGTTCTATACGCTGGACGATGTCGCCCGCCTGGGCCGGTTCCTGGCCGAAGGAACGGGCCGCATCGGCGGCGTGCCCGTGCTGGACGAACAAAGGCTGCGCGCCGCCCTGTTCCGCGACGGGGCCACCGGCCTGCCCGTGCCGCCCTTGCCCGGAAGGCCCGCCGGCGGCTGGGTCTATCGCCATAACAGCTGGGGCCGGGTGGTGACGCCGGAGACGTTCCCCGGCCTCACCTGCCGCACCATCGTGCCGGTGTTCAGCGGCTATGGCGGGGTGACCATCATGCTGCCACCCAACGGCCTGATCTATTACGCCTTTTCCGACGGGTACGAATTTCCCGTGGACGCCGCTATCCGGCAGCTGGACCGCATCCGCCCGCTCTGTCCCTGACTATCTCAGGGTGGTGACTTTCAGTCACCACCAGATGCACCCTTGTCGCCTGCGCAAGGGACGGGAAAGGCGGCAGGATCGGTCCCGTCCTTCCATGACGGGAACCTTCAGCCCATGTCCAAGAATGCCGATCTGCTGGCCCGCCGCCGGGCCGCCGTGCCCGATGGTATCGCCACCGCCACGCCGCTGTTCGCCGCCCGCGCCGGCAATGCCGAATTGTGGGATGCCGATGGCCGCCGCTTCATCGATTTCGCCGGCGGCATCGCCGTGCTGAACACGGGCCATCGCCATCCGCGTGTCATCGACGCCGTGCGCGACCAGTTGGACCGCTATACCCATACCGCCTTCCAGGTCGTGGCCTATGAACCCTATGTGCGGCTGGCCGAACGGCTGAACGAGTTAGCCCCCATGGACGGGCCGGCCAAGACCCTGTTGCTGTCCACCGGGGCGGAGGCCGTGGAAAATGCCGTGAAGATCGCGCGCGCAGCCACGGGCCGGACCGGCATCATCGCCTTTGCCGGCGGTTTCCATGGCCGCACCATGATGACCATGGCCCTGACCGGCAAGGTCGTGCCCTACAAGGCGCAGTTCGGCGCCCCGGCGGCCGGCGTGTTCCATGCCCCCTTCCCGTGCCCGTCCACGGGCCTGACCACGGAAGACAGCCTGTCGGCGCTGGACCGCATCTTCGCCGCTGACATCGCTCCGGCCGACGTGGCCGCCATCATCATTGAACCCGTGCAGGGTGAAGGCGGTTTCCACGCCGCCCCGGCCGACCTGATGGCGGCCCTGCGCGTCCTTTGCGATCGGCACGGCATCCTGCTGATCGCGGATGAGGTGCAGACGGGTTTCGCCCGCACGGGCCGGCTGTTCGCCATGGATCATTTCGACGTGAAGCCCGACCTGATGACCGTCGCCAAAAGCCTGGCCGGCGGCTTCCCGCTGTCCGCCGTCATCGGCCGCGCGGCCGTGATGGACAAGGTGCTGCCGGGCGGCCTGGGCGGTACCTATGCCGGCAGCCCGGTGGCCTGTGCCGCCGCCCTGGCCGTGCTGGACGTGATCGCGGAGGAGCGCCTGTGCGAAAGGGCGGAACGGGTCGGTGCCGCGTTTGAGGCGGCGATCAAATCGGCCCAGCGCGGTCCCGGCGGCAATTCCGTGCGCTGGTTCCGTCGCCTGGGCGCCATGGTCGCCTTCGACATGGTGGAAGCCGATGGCAGCCCCAGTGCCGCCAAGGCCAAGGCGGTCGTCGCCGCCGCCCTGGATCGCGGGCTGATCCTGCTGACCTGTGGCCTCTACGGCAATGCCATCCGCCTGCTGGTACCCCTGACGGTGGAGGATGAAGTGCTGCGCGAAGGCATTGCCATCATGACCGCCGCCATCGCCGGCCTGGATGCGGAGTAATACCAAACTGCGATGAGCGGAACTCATCGCAGTTTGGTATCGGCGGCGACCGCCGCCGCGCCGCACATGCGGCGTAGCCAAGCCACCGGATGGTGGCGCCGGCGATTGAGGTCGGTGATCGGTCACGATCACCAAGACACGGAATAAACACCATGACCGATACCAACCGTTTCCCCAGCCTGGCCTTCATTGATGGCGGCTGGGTCGACGCCGCCCGCAGCCTGGATGTGAATGATCCGGCCACCGGCGCCATCATCGCCCGCATTCCCGCCCTGGAGGCCGCCGACAGCATCCGCGCCATCGACGCCGCATCCGACGCTCTGCCCGACTGGCGTCGACGCACGGCGGCGGACCGCGGCCGGCTGATCCGCCGCTGGCACGATCTGATGCTGGCCCGGCTGGAAGATCTGGCGGCCCTGCTGACGGCCGAGCAGGGCAAGCCCCTGGCCGAAGCCCGCGCCGAAATCCGCTATGCCGCCAGCTTCCTGGACTGGTTCGCGGAGGAAGGCCGCCGCGCCTATGGCCATGTCATCCCCGCGCATCAGGCCGGCCGGCACCTGCAGGTGCTGCGCCAGCCGGTAGGCGTGGTCGCGGCCATCACGCCGTGGAACTTCCCGGCAGCCATGGTGACGCGCAAGCTGGGGCCGGCGCTGGCGGCCGGTTGCACGGTGGTGCTGAAACCATCGGAACTGACGCCGCTGACCGCGCTGGCGCTCGCCGCCCTGGCGCAGGAAGCGGGCATTCCGCCCGGCGTGCTGAATGTGGTGACGGGGCTGGCGGCGGCGGTGGCCGACCCGCTGCTGGATGATCCGCGCGTGGCCAAGCTGACCTTCACCGGATCGACAGCGGTAGGCAAGATGCTGACGGCGCGCTGTGCCGCCACCATGAAGCGTGTGTCGATGGAACTGGGCGGCAACGCCCCCTTCATCGTCTTCGATGATGCCAACCTGGAGGATGCGGCCGACGGTCTGATGCAGGCCAAGTTCCGCAATGCCGGCCAGACCTGTGTCTGCGCCAACCGGGTGCTGGTGCAGGACAGCGTGCTGGCCCGCTTCACCGACATCATGGCGGCCCGTATCGACGCGCTGACCGTCGGTCCCGGCCGCGATCCGGGGGTGCAGATCGGCCCCCTGATCCATGAAGGGGCGGCCGATCGGGTGACAGGCATGGTGCAGGCCGCCCTGGCCGACGGCGCCCGCCTGATCATGGGCGGCACCCGACATGCCGCCGGACCGGCCTTCGTGACGCCCGGCCTGCTGACCGGCGTTGCCGCCCGTTCCGCCATCGCCCGGCAGGAGATTTTCGGCCCCATCGCCGCCATCCAGTCCTTCCGGACAGAGGCCGACGCCCTGCGTCTGGCCAATGACAGTCCGGCCGGGCTGGCGGCTTACGTCTATACATCCGGCCTGGACCGGTATCACCGGGTCATCGACCAGATCGCGGCCGGCATGGTGGGCGTCAATACCGGCCTGATTTCCAGCGAAGTGCTGCCCTTCGGCGGGATCAAGGAATCCGGCCTGGGCCGCGAAGGCGGCTTCTGCGGCATCGACGAATTCCTGGAAATGAAATCCGTCTGCACCGCGGTGGGGGTGTAGGGGCTGTCTGGTTCAGGTGGAATCGGAATGGTTTTCCCTGCCGTCCCCAGCCTGCACCCATAGGTGGCTAACTTAACCTATCGCCCCCTCCTTGCTTCCCCCGCGAAAGCGGGGGTCCAGGGGCCAAAGGCACTGAATGTTGGCACTAGTGGGCCCTGGTTCCCCGCTTCCGCGGGGAAGGCACCTTATTCCAAGGGGGTAAGTTAGCGCCTACGGACCTACGCCAGGGGTGGGCGGCAAGATTAGGAAAGACAGATTGCCGGAAATAGCCCGGCCGCAGCAGCGAAATGGTTTTTCCGCACCCTGCTAAACCCGTCTCACTCCCGAACAACGTAAGTATAGAACCGGATACGCCCGTCCGCGTCCTGCTTGCGATAGACACCCTGGATTTCATTGTCGAAACCGGGGAACAGGTTGGCCCCCTTCTCGAACACTTTCAGGTAATCGATCATGGGCATGGCCGCTTCCGTCAGCCGTTCGCCCGGCAGGACGGTGGCGATGCCAGGCGGATAGACCAGCATCAGCGTGGTGGCGATGCGGCCCGGCAACTGGTCCAGGGTGACGAAATCCACCTTGTTGCGGACAAGCTGCTTGGCCGCCTTGTGCGGCAGCATGGCCATTTCCGGCAGATGTTCGGGCCGGAACTGGGCGCGCTGCAGGGCGCTGATATTATGCTCGCGGTAAAAGGCATGGATGTCGCGGCACAGATCGCCCAGCCGCACGCCATTATAACGCGGTGCCCGGCGGCGTACGAAATCGGGCATGATCTCGTCCAGCAGGGCGTTGTCGTCATGCAGGCGCTTGAAGAAGATCAGCGCACTCATCAACCCGCCGGCCTTGCCGCTTTCCACGCCGGGCGTCAGCAGGAACAGCAGCGAATTCAGGTCGTTCTTTTCCGGCACGATCTGGTTTTCACGTAAGTACTCGGCCACCACCGGAGCCGGCACGCCCTGTTCCAGATAGGCGCCGGTGCGGCGGTCGAAACCGGGCGTCAGGATGGTCAGCTTGTTGGGGTCGGTCATGGCATAGTTGGGGCCCAGATGGCTGAACCCATGCCAACCGCGCCCCGGTTCCAGCATCCAATGCGCCGGATCACGGGCCAGTTCGTCCGTCGGCACATCCTCCCAGCGCATGTCGCGCCCATCGAAGCGGGTGATGTCCGGGACAAACGGGTCAAAGAACCATTGGCGGGCGGGATCGCTTTCCTTGTCGATGAATTCCCGCGCGATGGCGCGCAGCTTCTTGCGCGTCTCAATGCCCAGGCGGATCGTATCGTCCCACAGCACCTCGCCCGACTTACCCTTCATCATCTGCGCACCGACATCCAGCGAGGCGAAGATGGGATAGAACGGGCTGGTGGAGGCGTGCTGCAAAAAGCTTTCATTGAACCGGCGATGTTCGACGCGGCGTTCGATATCGCCGATATGCTTGTCCTTCACATGGATCTGTGAGGCCTGGCTGAAGCTGGCCAGCTGCTTGTGCGTGGACTGGGTGGTGATGATGCCGGGGCTGTCGGGGCCCAGATTTTTCACCCCCATGCCGTAACGTCCCTGGAACAGCGGGTGGAACTTCATGAAGCCAGCCCAGGCCTCGTCAAACATGATGTAATCGCAAAGCGGGCCCAGCTTTTCGACCAGCATATCGGCATTGTTGATGGTGCCGTCATAGGAACATTGCTGGATCACGGCCACGCGGAAGGGGCGCGGCTTCTTCCAGGCGTCGGGGTCCTTCACCCAGGGATTGGTGCGGATCTTCTCCCGAATCTTGTCCTCGTCCAGCGCCTCATAATCGATGGGGCCGATCAGGCCGTGGGCGTTGCGGTCGGTTTCCAGGAAAATCGGCGTGCCCTGGCCCAGCAGCAGGGCACCATGATGGGCGGCCTTGTGGTTGTTGCGGTCGAACAGGACCAGATCGTCCTCCGCCACCAAAGCGCCCAGCACCACCTTGTTCGATGCCGACGTGCCGTTCAGCACGAAATAGGTGCGCTCCGCCCCGAAAATCTTGGCGGCTTCCTTCTGCGCGCGCAGCGCCGGCCCTTCATGCACCAGCAGGTCACCCAGATCGACGACGGAATTGTCCAGATCGTCGCGGAAGATCGCCTCGCCCAGATGTTCGACGAAGATGCGGCCGATGGGACTGCGGCTATAGAAGATGCCGCCATTGTGACCCGGACAGGTCCACATCTGGTTGCCTTCCTCGGCATAGTCCACCAAGGCGCCGAAGAAGGGGGTTTTCAGGGTCTCGGCATATTGGCGCAGGCGGCTGATCAGGTTCTTGGCGATGAATTGCGGCGTCTCCTCGGCCAGGAAGACATAGCCGTCGATCTCCCGCATCACCTCTACCGGGATATCCTCCAGCCGCTTGCGCCTTACCAGCAGCACGATGGGCATTTCCAGCCCGCGCGCACGAACCAGGGAGATCAGGGCCGCCGCCTTGCCCTCCGACCAGCGCTTGCCCCAGTCCAGAACCATGCAGCCGATGGCGGCATCGGTGCGGATGGCCAGTTCGGCATCCTCGATGCGGCGGGCCTTGGTGACTTCAAAGCCCAGCCGCTCCACCTCGCCGATAATGTCCTGCAGCCGCGACCCCTCCAGTTCGTCCGCCTCGAACGCGGGCGCACAAACCAGGAAATTGAAGCGGCGGAAGAATTCCATATCTGTGGCTCCCGTGGGACTGAAAGATGAAACCGCGATGGCGGGTGAGGAGGGGAGCATGCCGCACCCTCAATCGCAAACGAAGTTTCAAAGAAAATCACATCGGGATAGGTGATGTGCACCGGCGGCCGCCTGCGGAACCCCGGATGGGCGGTCGGCGTCAGGGCGACAGCCAGTAGCGTTGTTGCGCCAGCGCCGTCAGGTCGTCCGCGAATTCGCGGCGCACCGTCTCCAGTGCCTGCATGGGAGAGCCGGTGGCCAGCAGCCGGATCATCTTGCCGAAGAAAATACATTGCGGCAGCATCGCATCCAGCGGACGCACCCTGGCGCCCACCCGCTCCAGTACCTGCTTCCAGGAACGGATCTGATCGGCGATGCTGTTCCAGATCATCGGGCGCAGTTCCGGTCGCCGCGACGCTTCCAGCCAGACGCTCATGTTCGCCAGATTCTGGTCGGCGAAGGCCGTCACCTCCCGCAGGAACACGACAGCGGTCCGGTCGATCAGCCTTTCCAGGTCGTGCGGTCCCGTCTCCATGGCGGCGGCCAGGCGGTAACGCTGCTTCGATTCCTCGAACAGCTGCGCCTGGGCCGCAGCCAACAGGCTGTCCATGGTGGGGAAATGATAGGCGGGCCCCGCCGGCGCCAAGCCCGCCTGATCAGCCACCGTGCGGTAGCTGACGGCAGCACTGCCCTCACTGGTCAGGATGGCAATGGCGGCAGCAATGATCCGGCCCCGCGTCTCCGCCGATTTGCGGCCGGGTTTGGTAAGCGGCGACACCGTCGCGGGGGTCGGCGGCGCCCAGATTTCCAGGGGGGAAGCACCGGACAGCAGCACGGCCACGACCTGCGCCTCCGTCAACCCCAAAGCCAGCACCATCAGCAGCAGGCCGATCATGCCGTCGATGGCAGAGCGCGCCGTCGCCTGCGGATCGGGGGAACCTGTGGTCCGCGCGATCTCCTGCCACACCGCCGGCAAGTCAGCGAACCAGGCCTGCGCCAGGGCCAGACTTTCCGGATGGCGGGGCGCATCCAGCACGATCTCGTTCCAGCAGAGGGCTCCCTTGCGGTCCCGGCCCACGGCATTGCTCAGCAGCCGGACGACATAGTGATGGACAGACCCGTTGTGTCCGGACCGGGCCGCCCGCCGGAAGGTTTCCGCATAACCCTGCAGAATCTGGTCGGACGCGGCGGCCACCATGTCGAACTTGCCGTCGAAATAATAGGTGGTTGCCGCCAGGGAGACGCCGGCCTCCCGCGCCACCAAGCGGTGCGTGAGACCGGCAATGCCATGGCCTGCCATGATCGTGACGATGGCATCCACCATGCGGGCGCGGCGCTGCTGGGACCGTTCCTGCTTTTCCCCCCGGCCACGCGCGGGCGGCACGGGTTCGGCTTGCTCTGTCATGCTGACCATGGCGCTTCCTTGACGGCCCGAAGGCTACCGTCCCGCCGCCCTGCACCGCAAGCCCCGTGCCGAAGGGTTCAGTATCCCAGAAACTGCGCCGGGGTCATATCCAGCGCCGTGCTGTCCAGCCGTTCCACCACACCCAGCAGGGGCAGGGCCCGTGGCAGTTCGTACCGGAAGAAATAGCGGCAGGCGGCGATCTTGCCCTGATAGAAATCGGCCTCGGCTGCTGCGGCCGGCGTGGCCAGCGCCCTGTCGGCCGCCAATGCCTGTTTCAGCCACAACCAGGCGATGACGATATGGCCGCTGGCATCAAGATAGAGCGTGGCATTGGCCAGGCCGCGTTCCACATCGGCGCAGGCCTGGACGGCGCGGGTGGCCCGACCCAGCCCGGCCAGTGCTGCATGCAGGGCATCGATCTCCGCCGTGAAACCGCCCTGGGCCTCCGCCACGTCCTGGGTCTGGCCGATTTCCAGGACCAGCAGGTCCATGGCCCATCCGCCCTCCATCCGCACCTTGCGGCCCAGCAGGTCCAGGCCATGGATGCCATAGGTCCCCTCGTGAATGGCATTCAGGCGGTTGTCGCGGTAATGGCGCTCCACGGGATAATCCCGCGTGTAGCCGTAGCCGCCCAGCACCTGGATGGCCAGCTTGTTGGCTTCCAGGCAATGTTCGGCCGGCCAGGATTTGGCCATGGGGGTCAGCAGTTCCAGCATCAGGTGCAGGTCGCGGCGCTCCATCTCGTCCGTCGTGGTGGCCATCCGATCGACCAGCATCGTGCAGTAGCAGGATAGGGCCAGGGCCCCTTCCACCGCCGCCTTCTGGGCCAGCAGCATACGGCGCACATCGGCATGGTCGATGATGGGAACCTGTGGGGTGGTCGCATCCTTGTTGTGCAAGGGACGGCCCTGCGGCCGGGTGCGCGCGTAGTCCAGTGAGTAGAGATAGCCCGCCTGCGCCGACATGGCCGAATTGGCACCCACGCCGATCCGCGCCTCGTTCATCATATGGAACATGCAGGCCAGGCCGTGGTGGGGTTCGCCCAGCAGATAGCCCAGGCAATCCCCCCCTTCGCCGAAATTCAGCAGGCAGTTGGTCGTGCCGCGCTGGCCCATCTTATGGTTCAGGCCGGCCAGCGCGATATTGTTGCAGGCACCGGGCGCCCCGTCGGCACCAACCCGGTATTTCGGCACGATGAACAGGGACAGGCCCTTCACACCCGGCGGCCCGTCCGGACGGCGCGCCAGCACCATATGCACGATGTTTTCCGTCAGATCGTGGTCACCGCCGGATATCCACATCTTGGTGCCGGTGATGCGGTGCAGGCGTCCCTCCAGCGGTTCAGCGCGGGTGCGGATATCGGACAGGGACGACCCGGCCTGGGGTTCCGACAGGCACATGGTGCCGAACCAGCGCCCTTCCATCATGGGGGAAAGGTAGGTCGATTTCTGTTCATCCGTACCAAACGCCGCCAGCATATTGGCTGCGGCCACGGTCAGCAGCTGGTAATTGGCGATGCCGATATTGGCCGCCGCCAGGATGCCATTGATCAGCATGGTGACGGTCGCCGGCATCTGCAGCCCGCCCAGGTCATGGCCGAACCCCGCAGAGAACAGGCCCGCCTCGGCACAGGCGGACAGGGCTTGCCCCACCCGCGCGTCAATCCGCACCCCGCCATCAACGAATTGCGGCTCCTGCGCGTCCAGATCGGCCGCGCAGGGCAGGAAATCCCTCTCTGCGATGGCCTGCGTGGTGTCCAGCACCGCACTGATGGCGGCACGGTCAAAGGCGCAGAAGCGCGGCGTCGCCAACACCTTGTCGAAATCCAGGGTCTCGAACAGCACGAAGTCAAGGTTCCGGCGATGCACGACCAGGGACATGGCAACCGCTCCTGTCAGGTTCCGGCAAGGGCAGCAAGAGAGCCCTTGGGTTCGCGGATGGATTAAGGGCAGGCCGTATCGCCGGTCAACATGTTTTGATCAATCGTACCAATTTTTTCAGTGGACGCGTCTGATGCAAAAATTAATACTGACTTTCGTGTCAGTCAGTATTGACGGTCACAAGAGGGTATGAGAACGTCAATCCGTTAGCGCCAAAGCGTCGCCAAGACGCCGCCGCAACAGGGAGGAAAAATTGAGAAACCTAGCTTGCACGGCGTCGGTGACGGCGCTGCTGGCGGCTGCGTCCGCTGCTGTCGCGCAGACCCCGACCAACGACAAGGTCGTGCTGGAAGAGATCGTGGTGACGGCGACCCGCCGCGTCGAACGTCTGCAGGACGTGCCGCTGTCCATCACGGCCTTCACCCAGGCGGAACTGACCCAGAAGGGCATTATCGGCGTCGAGGGCATCGCCAAGGAGACGCCGGGCGTGGTGATGGACCAGCGCAGCAGCAACAATCTCAGCGTCACCACCCGCGGCATTTCGGTCAACGGCTATGATGCCGGGCTGCAAAGCACGACCACCGTCTATCTGAACGACCTGCCGCTGACCACCATCGGCAATTCGGTGACGCTGGACCCCAGCCTGTTCGATGTGGAACGGGTGGAATTCCTGCGCGGGCCGCAGGGCACGTTGTTCGGGTCGGGCTCCCTGTCGGGTGCGCTGCGCATCCTGACCAAGAGCCCTGACCTGACCCGTTCCGACAAGGCGCTGTCCGTCGACGAGGCCTACTCGCCCGCCTCCGACGGGCTGCGCCAGCGCTATAACGGCATGCTGAACGTGCCGCTGGTAGAAGACAAGCTGGGCCTGCGGGTCGTCGGCTTCTACCGGCACGAGGATGGGTATGTCGAGAATACGGGCACCGGCAAGAAGAACGCCAACACCCTGGAAAGCTGGGGCGGCCGGGCGGTCATGCTGTGGCAGCCCACAGAGCGGCTCAGTCTGAAGCTGATGGCGCTTTACGAGGACAGCCAGCCCCAGGATGCCTCCCTGGTGACGCCGTCCCTGGGCAAGCGCAAGCGCTACACCACCATGCCGGACCTCTATACGTCCGAGACGCAGCAGTATAATGCCACGCTGGATTATGATTTCGACTGGGCGCACCTGACCAGTTCCAGCAGCTATGGGCACCAGAAGGGACATTTCGACGTCGACCTGTCGGGTACCTTCAACCTGGCCATTCCCTATGACCTGTTCAATACCGGCATCTGGAAGACCTTCGTGCAGGAAACCCGCCTGGTCTCGGAAACCGGCGGGCGGTTCGACTGGACGGTCGGCGGCTATTATCTGCACCGTGACCAGTTCCTGGACGCACGCCAGGCATCGCGGCCCGCCTTCCTGGCGGCCCGCGGGATCACCGGCCTGATGCCGGACGGCACCTTCTATTCCAGCGTGACGGATGCCACATCCTATGAACTGGCTGGCTTCGGGGAACTGACCTTCCACATCACCGACAAGCTGTCCGCCATCGGCGGCCTGCGCTATGGCAAATACAAGACCGATGTGGACGTGGTGTCGGGCTTCAATTCGGCCTATTTCACTTATGCGCTTGGTGGCATCCGCGGCCCCCTGACCCTGGTGCAGACCGCACCGGTCACCAGGGATTATCCGTCGGCCGAGAAGTCGTCATGGAAGGCCAGCCTGTCCTATGAACCGGCACGGAACATGACCCTGTACGCAACTGTGTCCACGGGATACCGCACGCCGGTCTACAATGTCCGCGCCGGCAGCGTCAGCACCGTCAGCCCCAGCGATCTGGTCATCCCGGCCGGTGCGACTTCCGACGACCTGACCAATTACGAGGCGGGGATCAAGGGCACCTGGCTGGATGGCAAGCTGACCGCCAATCTGGCCGCCTATTATATCGACTGGAAGAACCTGCAGGTCCAGGCGAACCGGGTTTCCGACAGCGTGCAGTTCGCCACCAATATCGGCAAGGCGGTCAGCAAGGGTCTGGAAGCGGAGATTACGCTGCGACCGGTCTCCCGGCTGACGCTGGGACTGAACGGCGCGCTGAACAATGCCAAGGTGACCAAGCTGTCAACGCAGGAAGCGCAGATTTCCGGTGCCGCGGACGGTTCGCGGCTGGCCTCGCCGCACCTGCAGGGATCGTTCTTCGGCACCTACAGCTACACCATGTTCAACGACAGGCCCGCCTTCACCAGCTTCCAGATCCAGCATGTCGGCTCCTTTCCCGTCGGCTTCCCCAACACGCCGGGCAAGCCGACGGTGCCACGGCCGACCTATGACAGCACCGATGCCTATACGCTGTTCAACATGCAGACAGGCATCACCTTCGACGATCTGACCCTTACCCTTTATGGGGAGAACCTGACCAACCGCTACGCCGTCACCTATGTGCATCCCGAAGCGTTCGTCTATAGCCGCTATGCCGTGACGCGGCCGCGTACCTTCGGCATCCGGCTGGGGTACAGCCTGTGGTGACGGTGCCGATATCCGTCCGCAAGCGGACCTGGATGGCGATGGCCGGGCTCTGCCTGACCGCCGCCATCGCCGGCTGGACCGGGACAGGACTGGCGGCGTCCGGCCCGCAGGTCCGTGTGGCCGGCGGCATGCTGGAGGGTACGGTGACGTCAGACGCCGCCGCGACCGCCATTGAGCGAGGATGAGGCCCGGCTGTCGTCGGCGATGATGGGCTACTGGCTGTCCTTCGTCCGCGATGGTGTTCCCGGCAACGATAGGGTGGCCCCCTGGCCGCGTTATGTACCGGGCCAGGGCGATTATCTGAATATTGAAACACAGCCTTCCGCCCAGCGTGGCCCGCTGACCCCTGCCTTCGCCTTTGCCGATGCGGTTGTCGAGGATCGGCGCCGTCAGGGGCGCGCCTGGCGGCTCGACATCGGGTTCTCTGCCTTTTAACCCTACTTGGGTGTGGGACGGTCCGGTATCCGTCCCGCAAGCGGCGTCAAGTCGGGAGTCTGGAGTATCATGAGCAACGTTGAACAGCCCACCCGCAGCAAGAACCACAAGGCCCGCGTCCGGGAAGAGTCCATCGAGCGCATCCTGGACGCGGCCGAGCAACTTTTTGCGGAGTTCGGCTATCACGGCTTCACCTTGAAGGATGTGGCGGCCCGTGTCGGCGTCAGTTCGACGCTGATCCATTACCATTTCAGCGGCAAGGACAGCATCTGCGAGGCTGTATGGGCGCGCAAGGCGCCGATCTCTGCCCGCAACCGCCTGGAATCCATGCGGCGCTACGCCGAGGAGGTCGGGGACAGGATCACGGTCGAAGGGGCGCTGGCGGCCTGGATCGATGCCGACCTGAATGTACAGATCGAGGAAACCGACCAGTGGCGGGCCTTCGGCAAGATCGCGGCCCAGGCCAACAGCGCCGCCGGCTGGGGTGCGGAAAAGATGACCAAATATTTCAATCCGGTCGTCCTGGCCCTGATCGATCTGTTGAAGAGGGCCATGCCCGACTGCGACGAGGAGACGATCTTCTGGGGCTACCATTTCGTATCCGGGGCCATGACGCACAATATGGCGCGCACCGGACGTCTGGACGAACTGTCCCACGGCCTCTGCTCCTCCGACGATTTCGTCTCCATCCGGCGGCACATGGCCAAATTCATGGCCGCCGGATTTGAAGCCATCTGCCGGGAGGAAGCGGCCCGGAAACGCAAGACATCCCCCTAGCGCCCTGTGGGAGCGACGCAGCACCATGACCAGCCCCTTGCCCCCCGGCGCCATGCAGCCTTATGCGCTGACGCTGGACCGTTTCATCGACCATGCAGCCAAGTGGCATGGCGCAACGGAGGTCGTGACGGCCGGCAGCGGCGGCACCAGTGCCCGGATCGGCTATGCCGCGCTGCGCGACCGCGCCCGCCTGCTGTCCGGTGCCTTGCAGGCATTGGGCCTGGGGACCGGCGACAATCTGGGTCTGCTGGCCTGGAACAGTCAGGCGCATATGGAATGCTGGTACGGGGCCGTCGGGGTCGGGATCGTCTGTCACACGCTGAACCCGCGTCTGTCGCCGACGCATCTGGCCGCGATGATCCATCAGGCCGGCAATCGTGTGCTGGCCGTCAGCCCCGACCTGACGACCCTGGCGCGGGATCTGGCCGGACTTTGCCCCTCACTTCAGCATATCGTGGTGCTGGACGAACCCGGCATGTCCGGCCCCCTGCCCGATTGCGGCCCCGCCCAGTCCTGGCATTACGCCGATCTTCTGGCAACCCATGGCCATGCCGTCGCCTGGGGCGGGGTGGATGAGAATGCGGCCGCCGGCCTGTGCTTCACGTCGGGCACCACGGGGGCGCCCAAGGGCGTCACCTACACGCACCGGTCCAATTATCTGCACACGGTCCACCAGCTTCAGGCGGATGCCTGCGGCCTGACCGCACGCGACTGCGTGCTGGTCGCCGTGCCCATGTTCCATGCCAATGGCTGGGGCTTCCCCTTCTCCGCCCCGGCAGCGGGTGCAAAGCTGGTCCTGCCCGGTCGCCATCAGGATGGCGCCAGCCTGGCCCACCTGATCAACCGCGAAGGTGTCACCGTGGCGGCCGGCGTGTCCACCGTCTGGCTGGGGCTGGCCGACCATCTGGACCGGACAGGCGGGCAAACGCCGTCGCTGCGCCGCGTGATGGTGGGCGGGGCCGCGATGCCGCAGGCACTGATGGACAGGCTGGAACAGCGCCTGGGCGTCGTCATCCAGACCAGCTGGGGCATGACCGAACTGTCGCCCCTGGGCACGGCGGCGGCACCGACGGCGCCTTTGCGCAGGGCATCACAGTCGGGCCGGCCGGCCTTGGGCGTCGACCTGCTGCTGACCGACGCGGACGGGGTCGCCCTGCCCCAACAGCGCGGCCGGGAGGGGCGGCTGCGGGTGCGGGGTGCCGCCGTGGTGCAGCGCTATTTCGGGCAGCGGGAACCGGCTGTCGACGCCGGTGGCTGGTTCGATACGGGCGATCTGGCCAGCATTGATGATGTAGGCAATGTCACCATCACCGGCCGCGCCAAGGACCTGATCAAGTCGGGCGGCGAATGGATCAATCCGGGCGAGATCGAAGCCATTATCGGCGCCCTGGCCGATGTGGCGCAGGTTGCCGTCATCGGCCGGGCCGACGCCAGATGGGGGGAACGCCCCGTGCTGGTGGTGGAGCCGCGCCAGGGGGCGGAGATCGCGGACGATACATTGCTGGGCGCCCTGCGGCCGCGCGTGCCCTCCTGGTGGCTGCCCGATGCCGTCGTGCGGGTCGGCGCCATGCCGGTGGCCGCCACGGGCAAGATCGACAAGACGCGCCTGCGTGCCGACTACGGCTGATTTCTGGGTTTCCCAATAAAAATAGCCAGGGAGGATCAGATGAGGACGACACGCCGCCAGATGCTGGCGGGACTGGCCATGGCCACGACACTCCGCCCCTCCCTGGCAAGGGGTGCATCGCGCCGACCGATGCCCAAGGGCTTCCTCTGGGGCTCGGCCATTTCCGCCCATCAGAGCGAGGGCAACAATACCAATTCCGACAGTTGGCTGCTGGAGCACCTGCCGGAGACGGTCTACAAGGAACCGTCGGGTGCCGCCTGCGACAGCCATAACCGCTATGCGCAGGATTTCGCCATCGCCCGCACCATCGGCCTGAACTGCTACCGGTTCGGCATCGAATGGGCGCGGATCGAACCGGAGGAAGGGCGGTTCAGCCAGACGGAGCTGGATCATTATGCCCGGGTCCTAGCCTCGTGCCGGGACCATGGGCTGCTGCCCATCGTCACCTACAACCATTTCACGGTGCCGTTGTGGTTCGCCGGGCGCGGCGGGTGGGAGGCACCGGACAGTGCCGACCTGTTCGCCCGCTTCTGCGAACGCGCCACGCGTGCGCTGGGCGATCAGATCGGCATGGCGTCACCCTTCAACGAGGCCAATATCCATTTGCTGGTGAAGGTCTTCCGCCTGTCCGCCACGCCCGAACATCGCGCCAGGCGGACCCGAATGATCGAGGCGGCGGCGCGCGCCACCGGGTCGCCAGCCTTCTCCTCCATCCTGTTTGCCGACCCCGACCGGATCGAACCCAACCTGCTGGCAGCCCACGCCAAGGCCTATCAGGCGATCAAGGCCGGCCCCGGTGATTTCCCCGTTGGCGTCACGCTGACGACCCAGGCCGTGGAAGCGGTGGGCGCGGACAGTCTGGCCCCGCAGGTGGAGGCCACGCTCTATGGCGGCTGGTGGGACGCGGTGAACCAGAGCGACTTCATCGGCGTGCAGGCCTATACCCGCATCCGCGTCGATGCCAAGGGGCCGATGGCGCCGCCCGCCGGGGTGGAGATGACGGCGGTCGGGTACGAATATTACCCCAAGGCCCTGGGGTCGGTGATCCGGCTGGCCGCTGCGAAAACAGCCAAGCCCATCCATGTCACCGAAACCGGCATCGCCACCGATGACGACACCCGCCGCATCGCCTGGCTGGATGACACCGTGGCGGAGGTGGAGCAGTGCCTGCGCGACGGTATCGATGTGCGCAGCTACATCTACTGGTCACTGCTGGATAATTTCGAATGGACGCAGGGATACGGCCAGCATTTCGGGCTGGTTTCTGTCGATCGCGACAGCTTCACCCGCACACCCAAGCCCAGCGCCCGCCATCTGGCCGGGATCATCAAGGCAAACTAAGGGCACAAGCCCCGGAAAACGAAACAGGGAGAACGCCATGCGTAAAGTGGGAAAAGGGCTGTTGCTGGGCGCGGCCCTGGCATCGGGTTTCATCCCGGTGCAGGCGGAAACGCCAGCCCCGGCCGATTACAGCGTCGACAGCAGCTGGCTGTGCCGGCCCGGCCGGAACGACGCCTGTGCGCAGGATCTGTCCGCCACCGTCATCCGGGCCAATGGTGAGATGGCGCGGGAGGAGTTCAGGCCGGCGGCGACCCCCGCCATCGACTGTTTCTATGTCTATCCCACCGTGTCGACCGATCCCGGCGGCAACAGCGACCTGAATGCCGGCCGGGAAGAGACCTTCGTGGCCCAGGTGCATTTCGCCCGGTTCGGGGCCCAGTGCCGCACCTTCGCGCCGCTGTACCGGCAGGCCACCTTGACATCCCTGCATGCCCGCATGAATGGCGGCGCCGGCCCGGCGGCTGACCGTGCCCTGGCCTATGGCGACGTGCTGGCCGCCTGGCGCCACTATATGGCGCATGACAATAACGGCCGCGGAATCGTCCTGATCGGACACAGCCAGGGGGCGGCTGTGCTGCTGTCCCTGATCAAGGCGGAGATCGACGGCAAGCCGGTGCAAAAGCAGCTGGTGTCCGCCATCCTGCCGGGCACCAACGTCGTCGTGCCCGATGGTGCGGATTTCGGCGGGTCATTGCAGCATATCCCGGCCTGCCGTGCGGCTGACCAGACCGGCTGTGTCATCTCCTACGTGTCTTTCCGGGACAATGTGCCGCCCACCAGCGCCGGCCTGTTCGGGCGGGGGGTGGAGCCGATGACCATGCAGGCCTTCCCCAATGCCCACGCGCTCTGCAGCAATCCCGCCAGCCTGGGCGGCGGCTCGGCACCGCTGCACAGTTATTTCCAGACCGATTTTGGTGCCTGGGCGCAGGCCGGCTTTGCCTGGACGCAAAACGGGCAGCGGATTGACACCCCCTTCGTCACCACGCCCGGCCTGCTCAGTGCCCGCTGCGTCACCGACGGGCCAAACAGCTATCTGGCCGTGCATGTGGAGGCGGGCAAGGACGATGCGCGCACGCAGGATGTCCCGGGCGATGTCGTCGTGAATGGCCGCCCTTTCCCCGACTGGGGACTGCATCGCATCGACATGCATATCGCCATTGGCGATCTGGTCGACGTGGTGGGTCGTCAGGCCGCCGCCTTTACCGCCGCCAAGCGCTGAGAAGGGGGCAGACCATGACGGCGACAGCATCAAGCCGTTCCACCACCAGGGTCGCGGCCACGGCCGGGGTCGCGGCATCCATCGAATGGTATGATTTCTTCATCTACGGCACCGCCGCCGCCCTGGTGTTTCCTTCACAGTTCTTTCCAGCCGACCTGCCAGCCTTCGCGGCGCAGATCGCCGCCTTCAGCACCTTTGCGGTCGGCTTCATCGTGCGACCCCTGGGCGGCATCGTCTTCGGGCATCTGGGCGACCGATACGGCCGCAAGCAGGCCCTGTCCATCGCCCTGCTGATCATGGGCATTGCCACCACCGGCATCGGTCTGCTGCCCACCTATGCGCAGGCCGGCGTGGCGGCACCGCTGGCGCTGGTGGTGCTGCGCTTTGCCCAGGGGCTGTCGGTGGGTGGGCAATGGGGCGGGGCTGCCCTGATGGCCATCGAAAGTGCCCCCGCCCACCGGCGCGGCTTCTATGGCAGCTTCGTGCAGATCGGCGTGCCCGTGGGACTGGTGCTGGCGAACACCGTCTTTCTGCTGGTCAGCGAGACAGTGTCGTCCGATGCGTTCCAGTCCTGGGGCTGGCGGGTCCCCTTCGTACTGTCGGTGGTGCTGGTGCTGATCGGTACCTATGTGCAGCGGCGACTGGAGGAACCGGACGAATTCGACCGGACCGCCGCCACCAGGCCCGATCAGAACCGCGAACTGCCGCTGGCCAAGGTGCTGCGCGACCATCTGCCCGATGTGCTGCTGGCCGGCGGCGCCTTTGTCGCCAACAACACCTGCTTCTACATGGCCATCACCTATATCGTCGCCTATGGCACCGCGACCCTGGGCATCGCGCGGGAGACCATGCTGCTGGCGGTGATGTCGGCCAGCGGCATGATGCTGCCGGTACTGATCATCTGTGGCGGCCTGTCGGACCGGTACGGGCGGCGCGGCATCTTCCTGATCGGCGCGGTATTGAGCGGGCTGTGGGCCTTCGCCCTGTTCCCGCTGGTGGAAACCGCGTCGACGCCACTGATCATCCTGGCCATTGCCGTGGAGATGCTGTTCATCAGCATGATGTACGGGCCGCAGGCGGCCCTGTTCGCGGAACTGTTCCCAGTCGATGTGCGCTATTCGGGCGCGTCCTTGGGCTATCAGGTCGGTTCCGTGGTCGGCGGCGGCTTTGCGCCGATCATCGCCACGGCGCTTTACGCGCATTACCAGTCGACCCTGTCCATCGCCCTCTACCTCTGCGCCATGTGCGCCGTGTCATTCTTCTGCGTCGTGGCGCTTGGCCGGCGCGCCAGCCGCGCTACCGCGTGGAGCAAGGCATGATGCGGGCGACACGACGAGAGCTGATGCTGGGACTGTGTGCCGGCGCGACGCTGCCGGCCTTCCAGGCCATTGCCGGAACCAGGTCCTGGCTGACCAAGGTGAACAAGCGATGGATCCTGTCGGAGGCAGAGGCCGTCGGCTGGCACAGGATCAAGGACGAAATGGGCCCGGCCCTGACCGGTAATGCATCCTGGCAGCATTTCATGACGTTCCTGGAAACACGACTGGCGGCATTCGGCTGTGTCGACATCCAGCGATCCGCCTGGAATTTCACGCGCCGCGAAAGCAGCATCTGGCCGGACGACAGCCGATGGGGTCTGGTTTCGAACAGTCGCGCCATCCCTGCATCAAATTACGGCGCCAGCTGCGGGTTCACCGGACCCGCGGGTGTGACGGCACCCCTGCTGCTCTGGGACCCGACTGCCCAGCCCGATGTGACGGGGCGGATCGTCGTCTTCCGCCCCGTCCCCCGGCCCGAATTGCGCAGCGCCTTCAGCAACAGCGACTATGAGGACACAACCCCCTTCGACAGCTGGCCGGTGGAGGGGCGTACCGTTCCCCAGGCCCAGGATGGCACCGGCTCCATCTCCCCCGTGGTCTGGGACGAAATGACCGCCACGTCCACCTTCGTCCGCGAGATTGCAGCAAGACAGCCCGCCGGGGTAATCTTCGCCACCAATCTGAACCGGGCGTCCGCGGCGGGTTTGTATACTTTCCCGGTGCCCGACCATTATGGCTTCCCATCGCTCTATCTGGACCGCAGCAGCGGCGATCAGGTCATCGCGGACGCCAAGGCAGGCGCCCAGGCCTGCATCCGCGTCGAGGGGGTGGAACAGGACGCCCAGGCATACCAGCTTGTCGCCCGCCTGCCTGGCCGCGACCATGGCACTGACAGGGACCGGCAGATCCTGCTGCGCACCCACACCGATGGTCCGTCGATCAGCCAGGACAATGGCGCCCTGGGGCTGCTGGCTGTCATCCGCTATTTCGCGAACATTCCGCGCCGCGACCGGCCCCGCACCCTGCTTCTGGAACTGGATTGCCGGCACTTCATGCCGGGCGCCGAAAAGCGCTGGGAAGGGCAGGATTATTTCGCCAAATATCCCGATGCACGCAGCCATGTCGTGGCCCTGGTCGCCATGGAGCATATGGGCCAGATCGAATATGTCGCCGACGGCGAGGAGATCAGGCCAAGCGGACGGTCATTGCCGACATGGATCTATTCAAGCGCCGATCCGTCCATGATCGATGCCGCCCGGCAGGGCGCCATCGACAATAATATCAGATCAGCTGTCATCCGGTCGCCGGGCCGGCCGGGCCGGCATGGTGCGTCGCAAGGGCTCTGGTATGGCATGTCCAAGCACGGGCCAGCCCTGGGGCTGGCCACCTATGGCCTGCAGGGTGATCTTGGCGCCTATTGGGCCTTTTCAGGAAGGCTGGACCGTTTCGACGCCAGATCGTTCTGCCGGCAGGTCGGCATGTTCGCACAGTTGACCGGTTTTCTGATGACCGCCTCCTGACAGCCCCCGCTCCTCAGCAATCATCAGCCCGCGTGAGGCCCCGGCTGCGGCGCAGCAGCAGCAGCGCCGCGATGCCAGACGACAGGGCCACGATGGACATGGACCAGCCCACCATCTGTGGATCGCGGAACAGGTAATCCGTCAACAAGGCGGTCATCGCCGTGCCCACGGCCAGCCCCATGATCACATTGCAGAAGGAAACCAGCGCCGTCCCGACCCCGCGCATCTGGTTGGGGATCACGTTCTGCAGAACCGTGATGCCGACAGTGCCGCTGATGGAGGAATTGAAGATCCATACGCCAAACAGCGCGATGGCGATGCCGCCACTGCCGGCCAGCGCAATGCATCCTCCCGTCAGCCCGACCGCCACGGCCAGCATGGCAACCGACAGCCGCCCCCGGTTGCCACCGCGACTGGCATGCCGGTCACTCAGCAGACCGCCCGCAATGGTCCCGGCCCCGCCGATGATGATCGACGCGATGCCCAGCGATCCGGCAATGTCGCCGGGGGAATAGTCAAAGCGGCGGGTCAGCAGGGACGGTATCCAGTTCTGGATGGCGAAATCCCCCGCAGAGATCAGCGACACGGCCAGATAGAGCGGCAGCAGCAGACCGGCCCGGCTGCGAAACTCCCTCAGCACGGCGCGCAGGTCGGGAATATGGGTCGGCTCGTCGGCATGCACGCGACGTTCAGGCTCACGCAATGTCAGCAGCAGAGCCGCCGGCGCCACACCCGCCAGACCCAATATCAGCAGGACCGACCGCCAGGGTGCCAGCCCGTCCAGCAAGGGGCCGATCAGCGGCAGGGCCGCCAGACCCCCGCCATTGGCATATTCCAGCAACCCGCCCCCGATGACGATGGCCGCACCGCTGCCCACGGCCATTCCCGTCAACAGGCAGCCGATGGCCAGCCCACGGCGATGCGGCGGAAACAGGTCGGCAATCATGGAGACAGCGGCGGGCGCAAAGGCGGCCTCGCCAATGCCCACCCCGATGCGGGCGGCAAACAGGGTGCCGAACCCGTCGGCATAGGCGCAGGCGGCCGTACACAGGCTCCAGGTCACCACGCCGGCCAGAATGACCAGCCGCCGCGCCATCATATCGGCCAGGCGACCGAACGGCAGGCCCGCCACGGAGTAGATCAGGGCGAAGGCCAGGCCCTGGACCAGCGCCACCTCCGTATCCAGCAGCTTCAGGTCGGCCCGGATCGGATCGACCAGCAAGGACAGAACCAGACGGTCGGAATAGGACAGCACCGCCACGATGAAAAAGACCAGCAGGCTCCACCAAGCCAGCAGCGGGGACGGCCAGGCGCTGGCTGGCGCCTGGCCGGTTGCAGTCAAAACACTCATTACCGCTCACTCCAGGGGCGCAGGTCGATGGTCAGGCTGCTGGGCTGGTCGGGTGTACGGGCGATCGTCCAGACATCCCCCTTTCCATATTGGCGGAAGGTGCCCGCATCGGCCCCGGCCAGGGAAATCCGCAGCCGGTGACCCTTGCGGATCAGGGCGGCAACGGGGAAGGTCGGGAACGCCACCTCCACCACCTGTCCCGGCGGGACCGGCTGCGCATCGGCGCGGTTATAGGTCACGGCGGGTTCGGCCTGTACATAGGGCAGGCGCCCCGCCACGGCCCTGGTGCCGCGATGCATGGCCCGGAACAGGCCCTCCGTCAGATAGGTGACGCGCCCGTCCGGGGCCACGTCGCTGAGATAGGCGAAAAAGGCCGGATCGCCGGTCCGGCTGGCCACGAACAAGCGCACGGACGGCGTGCCCACCATCTCCATGTCCCGGTCGAAGGGCGCACTGGTATAGGTCAGCAGCCTGGCGTCGGCCAAAGCGCGGTCGCCATAAGCCGCAGGCATGCCGATCTGTGTCGTCCAGCGCGTGGCCTGCCCCGTCGTGGCCGTATCATCGACCTTGTAGCTGTCACTGCCAGCCACGCCGGGAATGCCCCGGGTCAGCGCATTGCCAGGCGCAAAGTGGAAGGTCGCGCGCTTGACATCGGCGGGCGGCCATTCTGCCGTCGTGCGATAGACACCCGCCCCCAGCACATAATAATGGATGACCCGCGTCACCGGTGTTCCGGCCCGCACATCGGCCAGGAACCGCGACATCATCTGCCATTGCGCCTCGGGCGCAGGCCGGGGCGTAGGATCGTCGGGCAGGAACGGATCGCTTAAACGCTCCCCATCATGGCTGTTGGGGCTGATCCAGACTTCCATGGGCACGCCGGGCAGGGATCGGTAGCGGGCCAGCACCCCCTCCGCTGTGCCGGCATCCATCCAACTGGCCCAATATTGCACCGGCACCTTCTGCTGCGCGATGCCGGCCAGGCGCGAAGCGGGGCTGCTGGCGAACATGCTGTAGCCATTCGCCCCCTTGTCGTCGCGGAATTCCGCCTGCCGATAATCATCCGGCTTCCAATGCCGCCGGGCCGCCATGGCCGCCCGCATGCGGCTGAAATCCCCGTCCTCATCCGTGGCCTGCAGACGCGGCCACAGCTTGGGGCAATCCTCCGCCCGCGCCATGCAATCCAGCGGCGTCTTCGGGTCCAGCGACTTGCCATAGTCGCGCAGCAACGTGTCGCCGCCCCACAATTCCATCATGAAGTCGTTGGCGACCCCGCCCGGCATGAAGAGATTGAGATAGGCGTCGAAATCGCTTTGCCGGATGACAGCACCGGAAAGACCAGCGGGCGATGCCGTCGCCAGATCGGCCGTGTCAGCCATGTAGGATACGCCGGTGGCGAAGACCTGCCTGTCCGACCAGGGCTGGGATTTCAGATGCGCGATCAGGCTGTCCATGTCGCGCATTTCTTCCGGTCCCAGTTCGACCATGCGGTCGCCGAAGGAGGCGGTGGAGCCGCGCGTGTCGACGACCGCCACAACATAGCCTTCATCCAGAAGGCGCGCGTACCGTCCGCCTTCGCCATGCTGGTACAGGTTGGCGCGGCCATAGCGGGTCTGGATCAGCACGGCGGGATGACGGCCGCCTGCGGCCATCGTCTTGGGAAACCACAGGCTGACGGCCAGTTGCACCCCATCCTGCATGGGCAGGTAGTAGGAGCGGTCGGACCAGCCGGCCGGCCGTTCCGCCACGGCGGCGGCCGCCGCCGGCACCGCACCGGGCACCTGGGCGGCCAGCAATGCCGCCCCCAGCATCAGACTTTCCACCACCCGCTGGCGTCTGGCGGTTCCATGATCCGCCGCTGACGTCCCTCGCCTCATCTTCCTGTTCCCTTGGCTTTGTTGCCTTCAGCGGGGCGCAGCTTTGACAATTGTCGTCCCGGCCCCTACGATAAATGAGACTGATCTCATTTTTATAAATTGGCAAGGGGAACATCATGGCACCCAGGGCTTTCGTTGCCGGGCTGGCGCAAGAAACCAATGTCTTCGGCCCACTGCCCACAGGTCTGCGCAGTTTCAGCGGGCGGTTTTCCGTGCCGGGGCGTTGCGACGATGGCGCGCCCCCGTTCCCGGAATCGCTGCTGCTGGGCGGCCGGCGGCGGGCGGCGGACGGGCTACTGGATCTGGTGGAAGGGCCTACGGCCGGGGCGCATCCGGGCGGGCTGGTCACCCGCGTCGCGTATGAGGCGCTGCGCGACGCCATCCTGTCGGCGCTGTCAGCAGCCTTGCCCGTGGATATCGTCGCCGTGCACCTGCATGGGGCGATGATGGCCGACGGCCATGATGATTGCGAAGGGGACCTTTTGGCGCGAATCCGGGACCTGACCGGCCCCGGCTGCGCCATCGGGGCCATGATCGACCCGCACGCCCATGTCTCCCACGCCATGGTGCGGGCGGCTGACATCCTGGTCGCCTATAAGGAATATCCGCACACGGATTTCCGCGAACGGGCCGAGGAGGTCTGGGACCTGCTGCTGGCCACGCAGGCCCGCCGCATCCGCCCCGTCACCGCCCTGTGGGACAGCGGCACCATCGGCATCTTTCACACCTCCCGGCCCGATATTCGGGCGCTGGTGCAGGAGATGCAGGCGATGGAACAGGACGGGCGCGCGCTCAGCGTCTCCCTGATCCACAGTTTCCCCTGGGGCGACGGGGTGGATTTCGGCACGCGCGCCCTGGTCACCTGCGATGGTGACGGGGCCCTGGCAGATCGGCTGGCGGCGGCTCTGGCGCGACGGGCCCGGACCCTGGCGATGGAGACCGACGGCGCGACGGTGAGCCTGGACCAAGCCCTGGCCTGGCGGGCGGAGGACCGGGCGCCCGGGCCCTATGTCCTGGCCGACAGTGCCGACAATCCCGGTGGCGGGGCCGCAGGCGACAGCACCTTTGTCCTGGCCCACCTGCTGGCGCGCGGGGTAGAGGGGGCCTGCATTGGTCCGCTCTGGGACCCGCAGGCCGTCGCCATCGCCCTGGAAGCGGGGATCGGCGCCCGGTTGGCCCTGCGCATCGGCGGCAAGACGGGGCCGCTGTCCGGCGCGCCGGTGGATCTGACCGTGGAAGTGGTGGGGCTGAACCCGGCCGCGACGCAGGATTTCGCGGGCGAGGCCTTCCCCCTGGGGGCCGCCGTAGCCGTGCGCGGCCGGGGCATCGACATCGTGCTGGTCAGCGAACGCGACCAGGCGCGCGGACCCGACCTGTTCACCGGCCTGGGCGTCAGCCTGTCCGACAAGGACCTGATCGTAGTGAAGTCCAGCCAGCATTTTTACGCCGGCTTCGCGCCGCTGGCCCGCCGGGTGCTGTATCTGGATGGTCCGGGCAGCCTGCAGACCGACCTGACCGCCTATCCCTATCGCGCCGTCATCCGCCCCCGCTGGCCCCTGGACCCCGTGGGACAGGAGCCATGGGCCGTGACGGGGCCGGATTGACGGGTCAGTCCCGGAACCTGGCGGGTGATACCAGCGGCAGCCAGCCGCCGGTATCGAACCCCGGGTCAGTGCCGGTGATCAGCGCGGCGGCCAGGGCGGCGGCGGCAGGTGCCGTCTGGATACCAAAGCCCCCCTGCCCGGCCAGCCAGAACAGCCCCGGCACTGCCGGATCGAAACCGATCACGGGCTGTTCATCCGGCGCGAAGGTGCGCAGGCCGGCCCAGGTGCGCTGCACGCGGGTGATCTCCATATCCGTGACATTCTGGAAATGGTCGGCCGCGACGGCGATGGCCATGTCGTCGGCATAAGCGTCAGACGGAGGAGTCGGTTCCGCCTCTGCCGGGGACAGCATCAGCTTTCCCCCTTCCGGCTTGAAATAGAACCGTCCTTCCATGTCCGCGACCATCGGCCAGCCGCTGACATCAACACCGGTCGGCCCGTCGATGATGGCGGCACTGCGCCGCTTGGGAACCAGACCAGGATCGATGGCGCCGAACAGCCCCGCCACCTCGCCGGCCCAGGCACCGGCCGCATTGACGATGAAGGGGGCCTGAAAGGTGCCGGCCGGCGTGTCCACCTGCCACACGGCCCCCACCCGCCGCGCCGCCCGGGCGGCAGCGGCGGTGAAAAGCCGCCCACCCTGCCGGCGCAGGTGCCGCAGATAGGCCGTCTGCATGCCATGGACATCCATGTCCCGGGCTGTCGGCTCATGGTAGGCCCAGCGCAGGCGATCCGGCTTCAGGATCGGCAGCAGCGCCACCACCTCCTGCGGGGTCAGCCGGGGCAGATAGTCCAGTTCGGCAAAGGCCGCCTGTCCGACATCGTCGAAGGTGACATATAGCAGGCCGCGCGGGCTCAACAGCCCCATATCCACCCCTGGCACGCTGCCTTGTGTGAACAGGGTCCGGCTGTAGGCCGTCAAGGCCCGGACAGGCCCCACCCCATAACTGTCCACGAAGATGGCCGCCGACCGCCCGGTCGCGTGATAGGCCGGATGCACCTCCTGCTCGAGAACACAGGTGTCACCATGGCCGGACAGCAGGGCGGCCGCGGAAAGGCCGGCCATGCCGGCGCCGATAACCAGAAAGTCGCAGGTGATAAGGGTCATGATGGTCGCGTACTCTTCAAGGGTGGCGGCCCCATCCTGGCACAGCACAGGAGTGGCTTGACAAAGTCATAAATTAAATATGATCTCATACTCAGTTTTTAACTCCACACAAGCCCCTTTCATCAAAGGGGGCAGCCTGAAAGCGAAGATGCATGACGACGAAACCGCTCTCGCCCTCCGTTCCTGCCCTTTCACGTCGCTTCCTGATGGGCATGGCCGGGGCCGCCGCCATGGCCAGCACCGCCCCCGTGGCAGCGGCTGCGACCAGCGTCAATGACCGATCCGCCGCCATTGACGGCATCATCGACAGCGCCATGCGCAAGGGCGGCTTTCCTGCCATGGTCGTGGCCGTGGAACAGGGCGGTCAGGTGATCTATCGCCGCGCCTTCGGTCTGGTCGATGTTGAGAACGGCGTGGCGGCAACGCCCGACCATGTCTTCCCCATCGGGTCGGTGACCAAGACCATGACGGGTCTGGCCCTGATGCAGTTGGTGGCGGCGGGCAAGCTGGGCCTGGACGATCCGGTCGGCCGCTACGTGGACGGCCTGTCGCCACCGGTGGCGGGACTGGCCCTGCGCCATCTGGCCGACCATACTTCCGGCCTGATCGGCTATCTGGATGTCCCAGGCTTCCCGCGCGACAGCCAGAAGCCCTTCACGCGGGAAGAGGTGGTGGCCGCCTTCAAGGACCTGCCCCTGCAATTCACCCCCGGCACGCGCTGGAGCTACACCAATTCCGGCATCTATCTGCTGGGACTGGTGATCGAGAAGGTGTCCGGCCAGTCTTACGCGGATTACCTGGCCCGCAACCTGTTCTCGCCGTTCGGCATGGCGCGCAGTTCGATGGAAGGCTGGGGCGCCGTGATCAAGCAGCGCGCCCATGGCTATATGGCCAGCCGGGGCGGACTGCGCAATGCGCCCCGCTATGACCCGCTGATGCCCTTTGCGGCGGGGGCCGTACAGTCGACCGTCGATGACATGCTGCGCTATCGCCGCGGGGTGTTCGGCGACGGGCCGACCACCCCGCAGGTGCGCGACCTGATCCAGCAGCGGGAACGGCTGTCCAGCGGCACCCTGCTGCCCTATTCCATGGGCTGCCTGGCCGTCACAGAATTCGAAGGGCATCGGAAGCTGGGCCATCCCGGCGATATTTTCGGCTTCTCTTCCCAATATGCCTATTATCCCGACGATGACGTAACCATCGTCATCCTGTCCAACCTGCAAGGCAGCCCGCTTTCCATCGTGTCGGTGGAACAGAAGGTGGCGCGTGCCGTCCTGGGGCTGCCGCAGCCGGTCGCCGTCGACAAGCCGCTGACGGAAAAGGAGGCCAAGCGCTTC
The DNA here is from genome assembly GCA_943371025.1 of Hydrogenophaga intermedia. Lineage (GTDB taxonomy): Bacteria > Pseudomonadota > Alphaproteobacteria > Azospirillales > Azospirillaceae > Niveispirillum. The sequence continues at coordinate 200,613 of CALRTC020000001.1, read as the reverse complement.
GCCGGCCGCTTTGAGGTGGGCGAGTTGCGCTTCGCGGTGGACCAGATGCGGTTCTTCTTCCGCGATGGCGCCCTTTACGTCGCCTTCGGCGCCCAGGCGGGGGACGAGGAAGGGTTGCCGCTGCGCTATCAGGGCGGGGACCTTTTCGTCTCCAGCCTGGATGACGAACACCGGTTCCGTTTCCAGGGCACGGGCACCAAGCGTCAGATGCTGATGTCCTATTATGGCAGCGTGTTCACAGCCACCGCGCTGTGACACCCACGGTCAAAAAGTTTGACCGTGGGTACGGCAGGACCCGGCGCCTGCGGGGACAGCATGAGGGGGCGTGGCCTATTGCGAGCGGCCGCGCCCCGTCACCGGCCAGATATCCACCAGCATGTCGCCGCGCACGACATGCAGATGGTCATAGAGATTGACCGTCGGGTCGCAATGCGGGGTCATGCAGGTCAGGACAGCGCCGATGGCCAGGTGCTGGGCGGTATCGGCAAAGCTGACGCGCCCCTGCTCATCCCCGAAAAAGGCGTAACGGGCACCGGCCGGCGCACCGTCCAGGATGACGGGCACGCCCGTCTCCGTCGCAAACGCCTTGCAGCCGGCATCAGTCGTGCACTGGCCGGGGACATTGGCGCTGATCACCGTCGTCTGCACGAACAAAGCCGTCTGAAACGGCACGGGCTCCGCCCTGTCCGTCCAGATATCGGCATATTCGCGGTCCATGAAAATATAGGAACCGACCTGAAGCTCCGTCAGCACACGGAAGGCCGGGTCGATATCGAAACTGCCCGTGCCGCCGCCGGTGACGATCGAAGGTGCCAGTCCGGCCGCCGTCAGGGCGTCGCGCAGCGCCTTTGTCAGGGACAGGGCATCGGCCAGCACCTGCCGCCGCGCCGCCCATCCAGCCACATGCATGGCATGACCGGCATAGGCCTGCACGCCCCGGAATTCCAGGGACGGCGCCGCCGCGATGCGACGGGCCAGATCAAGGCCTGCGGACACTGAGGTCACGCCCGTCCGATGCTGGCCCACATCCAGATCGACCAGCATGCCCAGCCGCAATCCGGCGGCAGCCGTCGCGTCTGCCAGGGCCGCGACATTGTCCGGATGGTCCGCGACAATCATCGTGTCGGGCGCCCGGCGCAACAGCCCTATCAGCCGTTCGATGCCTTGTTCCGTGACCACGGGGGATGTCAGCAGCAGTCCGCCGATCCCCTGCCCGGCCAGCGCTTCCGCCTCCCCCAGCTTGGCGCAGCATTGGCCTACGGCACCGGCCGCCAGCTGCCGCCGCGCGATCTCCGCGCTTTTATGCGTCTTGGCATGGGGACGCAGGGCGACACCCTGCTGCCGGGCCGCTTCCGCCATGGCATGCAGGTTGGCCTCGAACCCGTCCAGGTCCAGAACCAGGGCCGGGGTGTTCAACCGGTGCCGCGATCCCGCCTGCCCGATCAGCGCCGCATTGACGGGGCCGGTCATGGCGATGTCGCCATGCGCGCGAAGGACAGGAACATCAGGAAGCGCGACACGGCCTGGATGTCCACCGCCCGGTAACGGATGGTATAGGCGTCGATCCGCGCCACTTCCGGCAGATAGGACAGCCATTCCGCCACAAAGCGGGTGCGCAACCGGATATCCAGGTCGATGGGCCCGTCGATACGGAAGACGGGGGCCTGACCGACCAAGGAAACAGCCTGTGCTGTCGCATCACGCAGGCGCGCCAACGCGACCGACAGCGCGGGGTTCAACGCGGAATAGCTGCCATAGGCCTGTTTCAGCACGGCGCCGGCCAGATGGTCACCCAGCAGCCCCCTGGTCTCCGCCACACCGACATCGTCGCTGGCAACCATCAGCACGGGCACGCCATGGGCGCCGGCCAGGGCGGCGCTGATCACCGCTTCACTGGCCACCGCACCGTTCAGGCGGATCTCGTGGATGAATTCGCTGCTCATCGTGTGCGACAGCACGCCGTTCGGGTTGGTGCCGCCGGCATGATAACCGACCAGGAAGCAGCCATCGAAGCGGCCGATCTCGATCCCCTGCATCATGCCCAGCGGCCGGGGCCAGGACCGGACAAGCTGCACATAGTCCGGCAAGGCCTCCATCTTGATATTCTGACCGTTGCCATGGCTGTCGCTGACAATCACCTCCGTGGCGCCGGCGGCGTGCGCCGCCTCGCACACGGCGATGGTGCTCCGGGTCATCCAGTCGCGCGCGGCTTCATATTCGAACCCGCCGGGGCGCGTATGCTCGCGGCTGACGACGCCGCAGATGCCTTCGATGTCGGCTGAAATATAGAATCTCATGTCGGCTTCCGGCTTGTCCGGGTTGGGGCCAGCCAGTCGGCGAATGTCGCCACGGCGGCAGGCAGGTCCGCGGGTGCCGGCTGGTCGGGATGCAGCACGCGCAGCCAGATCAGGCTGACCGCGTCGGCCACCCCATCATCATCCATCCCCAGCCCGGTCAGCAGTTCATGCAGTTCCGGGTCGGGATAGATCACCAGCCGCCGCACCAGTTCATCCATCATGCCGCCCAGGAAATAGGCGGCCAGCATGGCATTCCCCGTCTCCTCCCCGCGGCGCCGGCGCACGCCTTCGGCAATACGGCGATACCAGGTGCTGTTGGCCGCCTGGGACAGGCGGGAGAATTCCGGCGCCTCGTCCCCGACCTGCAGGATGCAGCGCATCAGCCCCGCATTGGCCCGGCACACAGCAACCCAGCGGCGATTGGCCAGCTGGATGGACTGGAACGCAGAACGGCTGCTGCTCCCTTCCCGCGGGGTCTCCAGCTTGAAAAAATTGTTCAACAAATCCGTCAAGACCGTCAGGGTCACATCCGTCTTGTCTTTAAAGTATATATAGAAGGAACCCTCGGCGATCTCAGCAATCTCAGTAACGTCCGCAACACGGAGCGCATGATACCCCTTCTTCTCAAGGGCCTTCGCTGTGGCAATCTTTATCCTTTCCCGTGTTCTCTGCCCTTTTTGTTTTGGAGGGTCATCACGGTAGGCGGATTCCAGGTACTCTATATAGGATACGTTCATAATTTATCTTTGCCGGCGCGCTTTTCCGGCATCCTTCGTGATTGACACGCCAAATAAATGAGGCCAATCTCATAAAAATTCAAGCGACAATGAGACCGTTATGAACGATGCCCTCGCAATTGCCGGGCCCGGCTTCCTGATGCCGGGCGCCGAACTGGGCCCTTCGGCCTGGATCACCATCACCCAGGAGATGATCAGTCAGTTCGGCCAGACCACCCTGGATCCCGATCCGATGCATGTCGATCCCGAATGGGCGCGGGCCAACGGACCCTATGGCGGCACCATCTCCTTCGGGTTCCTGACCCTGGCGCTGCTGACCCACATGCTGCACGACGCGGCCGGGACGGCGCCGGAAGCCGAACAGCGCCAGGCTGGCCATTTCCTGAATTACGGCTTCAACCGGCTGCGCTTCGTGGCGCCCGTGCGCTGTGGGGAGCGGGTGCGCGGCCATTTCAAGGTGGCGAAGGCCGGCTATGACAAGCAGGGCCGCTGGCAGACCGTCATGGCCTGCGAAGTGGAAATCGAAGGCCAGGAACGGCCCGCCCTAGTGGCGGAATGGCTGTCGATGCATGTCGCGGATTGATCCGATGCCGCCGGCATCACCCGTGGTCAAAGGCGCGGAAATCGGCCTCTACGCCGCCGGTTCACTGGGCACCGGCATCTTTTCCACCGTGCCGTCCGTCCTCCTGCTCTATTTCTGCACCCAGATCCTGATGATCGCGCCGGGCGTCGCGGCCCTGCTGGTCTTCCTGCCCAAGGCGCTGGCCCTGTTCTGGGACCCGTTCGTGGGCGGATGGTCGGACCGTGCCACCAGCCGCTGGGGCCGCCGACGTCCGTTCCTGCTGCTGGGCGCCCTGGGCACGGCATTGGCCTTTGTGGGCCTGTTCTCCCCACCCGACCTGCCATCCACCTGGATGATCGTCTGGGTCGGCCTAGCCTATCTGCTGCTGGTCGGCCTTTATGCCTTCTTTGCCGTACCCTATGTAGCATTGCCGGCGGAATTCACCAGCCAGGCCGATGAACGGGCGCGGCTGGTCGGCTGGCGCATGGCCGTGGTCATGATCGGGGTACTGGTGGGGGCCGGTCTGGCGCCGGTTCTGGTCGCGACCTTTGGCGGCGGTCGCGCCGGCTACGCCGGCATGGCGTTGTGGGTCGGCGGGGCATGCGCCCTGTTCATGCTGTGCCCGCTTCTGTTCCTGGCGGGACGGGACGGACCGGCAAGGCGACAGGGCGGTCAGCGCCGTTCCATCCTGCCTCCCTTCCGGCAGGCATGGCGCGACCGGCCCTATCGCCGGCTGCTGGCCGCCTATGTCCTGATGCTGACGGCGGCATCCCTGCCGTCATCGGCCACACCCTACTTCATCACCGGCCCCCTGGGCCGTGGAGAGGGCGATATCGGCACGGCCCTGGGCCTGATGCTGCTGGCCGCCAGTCTGGCCGCACCGCTGCTGGCACGGGCCGGGCGACGTTGGGGCGACCGCGCCGTGTTGCGGGCGTCGATCCTGGCCTATCTGCTGGCCAGCATCCTGATTACGGGCGGGGTCTGGCTCGCGGCGGGCTGGCCGCTGATCCTGGCCGGCTTCGTGCTGGCCGGTCCTGCCTTCGCCGGGCAGCAGGTACTGCCCTACACCATGGTCAGCCACCTGATCCATGACCGCGCCGGAAAAGGCGAGGCGGAGGAAGGGGCGCTGATGGGCCTGTGGACAGCGGCGGAAAAACTGGGACTGGCGCTGGCACCGCTGGTGACGGGCCTGCTGCTGTCACTGTCCGGCGGCGATATCGCCGGATGGCTGGCCCCGCTGATCCTGGCCGCGACCTTCCTGTTCGGCGGCCTCTCCCTTTTCCTGCTGCGCGCGGGCGCGAATGACGCCCCAGACCTGACCGGAACCGGACCAACATGACCTTGCCCCTTCCCCCGCTGCTGCCCCGGATCAGCGATTACGCGACCTGGCAGGCCGACAGGCAGCCCGACGCCATCGCCATGAAGCTGGATGGTGCCACCACCAGCTATGCCGCGCTGGTCGCCCAGATTGACCGGCTGGCCCGTGCCCTGCTGGCGGCCGGCGTACGCAAGGGCGACCGCGTCGCCACCTTGCAACCGCCCAATCCCCAATATGTCGTCGATTTCCTGGCCGCAGCCTCCATCGGCGCCATCTGGGTCGGGCTGAACCCCCGCTATCAGTTGGACGAACTGCGCTATGTCGTCACCGATGCGGAACCGCGGGTGCTGCTGGGCCGACAGCGGATCGGCGACCGGCGCTACGATGTCGATCTGACGGCCCTGGCCGCCGCCTGCCCCGCGGTGACGCATCTGGTCCTGCATGAAGCAGAGGAGCCGCTGCCGGGGGCCATCGCGCTGGAGACGTTCCTGGCGGCCGGCGCGGGGGTGGATGATGCGCAACTGGCGACAGCGCGGGCCGATTGCGGTGGGCGCGATCCCTGCCTGATTGTCTACACCTCCGGTTCCACGGGCAAGCCGAAGGGCGCGCTGCTGCATCATGACGGATTGGCACGGTTCAGCCTGGGCCAGAATCAGATCTGGCCGCTGGACCCGCTGCGCGTCATCAACTATTTCCCCATCAATCATGTGGGCTGTGTGGCCGATTGCACGCTGCCCTGCCTGCTGGCCGGCGGCACGCTGATTTTCATGGAAAAGTTCGATGCCGGCGAATGCCTGCGCCTGATGCAGGCGGAACGGATCACGCTCTGGGGCTCCGTCCCCAGCACCTTCCCGATGCTGCTGGACCATCCCGGTTTCGCGACGACGGATCTTTCGGCCGTGCAGTTGATCGTCTGGGGCGGCGCCAGCATGGATGCGGCCACCATCGACCGGCTGGCGGCCATTCAGCCGCGGATGGCGACCAATTACGGCATGACCGAAACCACCAGTGCGATCACGGTGCTGGAACCCGTCACCGACGCCGAATTGCTGGCACATTCGGTCGGGCACGCGTTTGACGGTGTGGAGATCCGGCTGGCCGACGCGGATGACCGGCCCGTGTCCGATGGCACGCCGGGGGAGATCCAGGCGCGATCGCCGCTGAATTTCCTGCGCTACTGGCGGCGGCCCGACGCCACGGCGGAAGCGTTCACAGCCGATGGCTTCTTCCGCACGGGCGATCTGGCCGTGCGGCGGCCCGATGGGCGGTACCGCATCGTCGGCCGGATCAAGGAGATGTACAAATCCGGCGGCTACAACGTCTATCCACGGGAGGTGGAGGCTGTGCTGCGCGCCTGCCCCGGGGTGACCGACGCCGCCATTGTCGCCATCCCTGACCCCGTCTGGCAGGAAGTCGGGATCGCCTATATCACCGCCGCAGGCCCGGTGGAAATGGCAGCGATACAGGCGTTCCTGCGCGACCGGCTCGCCCATTACAAGCTGCCCAAGCGAATCATCCTGCTGGACGAGCTGCCCTTGCTGCCGATCGGCAAGACCGACAAGGCATCGTTGAAGCAGCGCGCCCTGGCCACATTCACGATCGGCTGACGGGACCCCTTCGACGGCATCCGGCACGCCCCACCCGCGCGCCGGATGCCGCGTCATGTCCGCACGAACCCTGCCTTTGCGCGCAACCGCACCGCCGAAAGAGGTCCACCGTCACGGTCATTTTATAAAATTGAGATCATACTCATTTTTTCTTGACTGGAGGCGCGGTTCGGCATTCGATCAGGGCTACGGCGCGGATGGAACAACCATCGCCGACCGGCCCGGTGCCGGCGGACGCGCTGTCGGGAGCTTCACCGTCATTTCCTGGGGGATTACGAATGAACAAGCGAGTGATGCGCGGCGTCGGCCTGTCCTGCGCAGCGATTGCCTTCCAGGCCGCGTTGCCGGCCGTGGCGCAGCAGACGGAGACGTCCGGCGTCGTGCTGGAGGAAATTGTGGTCACGGCCCAGCGCCGGGCTGAAAGCATGCAGGACACCGCCGTATCCATCAGCGCGCTGACGGGCACCGATCTGAAGGATGCCGGCATCGGCCGGCTGGAGGATGCGTCCAGCGCCCTGCCCAATGTCTATATCGGGCCGCGGGATCTGCGTACCACCTCCATCACCATCCGCGGCATCTCCGCCGATCTGAACAATCCAGGCCTGGATCAGAGTGTGGGCGTCTATGTCGATGGCGTCTATATGGGCCGCGCGGCCACCATCAATTCCAACCTGTTCGATCTGGAGCGGATCGAGGCGCTGCGCGGGCCGCAGGGCACGCTGTACGGGCGCAACACAGTGGCGGGCGCCGTCAATTTCATTACGCGCAAACCCACCGCAGAGGCTCGCACGGCGGGCAGCCTGTCCATCGGCAATTACAGCGCCGCGCGCGCCAATGCCGTCACGTCGGGGGCCCTGACCGATACGCTTTTCGCCTCCATCTCCGCATCCCTGGATACGCGCGACGGACTGGTCCATAACAAGGCCACGGGCACCGATCTGGACGATGTCAACGGGTCCGGCGGGCGCCTGACCCTGGTCTATGATCCCGGCGGAGATGTCGATGTGACGCTCCGCGCCGATGCATCGCGCGACCGCACCCATTCCGGCGCTTTCGACATCCTGAAGAACGGGGTCATGGCCGGCACCCCGCTGGCCGATGCCGATCCCTATGATCGCACGGTCAACCAATCCACCGACACGACCCAGAAACGCGATGTCTATGGCGCCTCGGCCGAACTGAACTGGCGGGCAGAGCCGGGCACGCTGACGGCCATCACGGCCGGCCGCGGCTACAAATGGGATAATATCCAGGAGAATGACTATACCGTTCTCGACATGCTGGACACGGGCATCAAGGAAAAGCAGAGCCAGCTGTCCCAGGAAGTGCGCTTTGCCAGTGATGCAGCCGAACGGTTCAGCTATGTGGTCGGCGCCTTCTATTTCGACCAGCAGCTGGACACCATCTCCAAGGTGCAGGTGGGCACCGATCTTGGCATCTACCCCAAGCGGGTGCCCGTCTCCATCTATGCCGATGTCAATACCAAGAGCTATGCTGCCTTCGGCCGCGCCACCTATCGTCTGACCGACAGCGTCAACATCGCTGCCGGCCTGCGTTACACCTATGAAGAGAAGAAGGTCGATTTCAAGCAGGATGGCGACCCCTATGGCGCCATTGCCGGATCGATCCCCCGCCGCCTGATCAAGGGGGACGAGGACAAGGTGTCCCCGTCCCTGACGCTGGAATGGCGGCCGCAGGAAGACATGCTGACCTATGCCAGCTACAGCCAGGGCTACAAGTCAGGCGGCTTCAACATCTATTCGATCACGGCCACCGACGATGCGTCCTACAAGCCGGAGAATGTGGATAATTACGAAGTCGGCCTGAAAAGCGAGTTCCTGGACCGGCATCTGCGCTTCAATGCCTCCGCCTTCTTCATGGATTACCGTGACCTGCAACAGAACCAGCTGGTCACCACGGCCGGCGGCATTTCCCGCTTTCAGACAGCCAATGCCGCCAAGGTGGAAAGCAAGGGGGTGGAACTGGAACTGACCGCCATCCCGATGCAGGAGCTGCAGGTGACGGTCAATTATGGCTATGTCGACGCCACCTTCACCTCCTACCCCAACGCCACCGCGAAGGGGGCCGATTATACCGGCAACCATCTGGCCCTGGCGCCAGCGCACACCTTCAGCGCCGCAGCCGAATGGACCCGGCCGCTGGTGAACGATCTGGAATTCTACCTGCGCGGCGAGGTCAGCTATCGCAGCCGCATCTTCTTCGCCTCCAACAACACGTTTGACGATCCGGGGCTGACCCTGCTGAACGCGCGAGCCGGCATCGGTCCGGAAAGCGGTGCCTGGCGGGTCACGTTCTGGGGCCGCAATCTGACCAACGAAACCTACGCCATCAACCAGTTCGAAGGCGCGGTTCTGTCCGGCCAGGTGGTCCAGGCTCTGGGTACGCCCCGTACCTACGGCGTCGAGCTGTCGTTCCAGTTCTGATAGCGCCATGAAAACGGGCCCCCGCGGCGTCGCGGGGGCCCTCATCTTGTCTTTATGAAGCCACCGCGGTCACAGGCGTTTCACGATATCCCGCGAGATGACTTCCTTCATGATCTCTGACGTGCCGCCATAGATGCGTTCGATGCGCGCGTCCACGAAGGCCCGGGCGATCGGATATTCCATCATATAGCCGTAGCCGCCATGAAGCTGCACGCATTCGTCGACGACACGGCCCAGCATCTCTGAATGCCAGAGCTTGCCGGCAGCCGCATCCACAGCCGTCAGCCGGTTCGACAGCCGTGCCGTCACCAACTGGTCGCAGAAGGCCCGTCCGGCCATGATCTGCGCCTCCATCTCCGCCAGCTTGAAGCGCGTGTTCTGGAAATCGATGATGCGCTGGCCGAATGCCCGGCGGTCCGCCGTATAGGCGATGGTTTGGGCCAGTGCGGCCTCCGCCCTGCCCTGGCAGAGGATGGAGACGATCAACCGCTCCTGGGGCAGCCCCTCCATCATGTGGATGAAGCCCTTGCCCGCCTGCCCCAGGAGATTGTCAGCCGGCACGATCACATCGTCGAAGAACAGTTCGGCCGTGTCCTGCGCATGCTGACCCATCTTGCGCAGGTTGCGTCCGCGCGAAAAGCCCGGCGCATCCCCTTCCACCACGATCAGGGAGATGCCGTGGGCACCCTTTCCCGGATCGGTGAGGCAGGCGACAATGATGATATCGGCATTGTGCCCGTTGGTGATGAAAGTCTTCTGACCATTGATCCGCCAGCCATCGCCATGGGGAACCGCCACCGTCTTGATCCCGGCCAGGTCAGACCCGGCACCGGGTTCGGTCATGGCGATGGCGCCGATCCTTGTGCCCGCCACCATGGCCGGCAACAGCCGCTGTTTCAGCGCCGCACTGCCGAATTCCTGGATATAGGGCGCGACGATCAGCGAATGCAGGGGAAAGCCGGCCCCCGTGGCACCGATCCGCGCCAGTTCCTCGCACACCACGATGTCGAAGCGGATATCGGTGCCGGTGCCGCCATATTCCTCCGGCAACCAGGCGCAGAGCAGGCCCAGCGCCCCCGCTTCCTGCCAGATTTCCTTCGGCACCCGGTGCCCTTCCATCCAGGCATCCTGATTGGGCAGCACGCTGTCTTCGCAGAAGCGGCGGACGGTGGCACGGAAGCTTTCATGGTCGTCGTTGAAAATCGCCATTCTTTCCATGGTCTGTTCCTTGATCTTGAAAGACAGGGCGTGGTCAGGGCCGCGTCCCGAAGGATGGCCGGCCCCGTTGCTCCGGCAACAGGCGGTAGGCATCCTTCACCCAGTCGCACAGCAGGGGCCGCGTTTCCCTCGGGTCGATAATGTCCTGCACCCCAAACCGTTCCGCCGTGCGGAAGGGCGAGGCAATGTCCTCAAGCTGCTGTTCGATGGCGGCGATGGCGGCCCGACGGTCGGGCGCGCGGTCCAGTTCCGCCCTGAACGCCGCCTCGATCCCCCCTTGCTGCGGGATTGATCCCCAGCGGGCCGAGGGCCAGGCCCAGCTTCGGCCGGCACGGTGACGGTTGACGATGCCCGCCCCGCCGACCCCGAACACGCGCCGCAGGATAATCTCCGCCTGGGGCACAGTCGCCTGATAAAGGGCGGTGATGGCGCGGGCGCCAAAGCGGATGGTGCCGGCCCGCTCCGCCGCTGCCCCGATCGACATGCCCGCCTGGTCGGTCAGGCTGACGATGGGCAGGTGGAAGGTCTGGCACAGATCGACCAGACGGGTGACGGCCATGGCGCCTTGCGCCGTCATGGTCGCCCCCTTCTCCGGATCGGTGGCCAGCACGCCGACGGGACGGCCATCCAGCCGGGCCAGGGCAGTGACGGTCGACCCGCCATAGTCGGCAAAGCGGAACAGCGACCCTTCATCGAAGATGGCCCGCAGGATGGGCGCGATGGCATAGGGGCGCCGATCGTTGCGCGGGATGGCGGCGGCCAGGGCCGGCTCTCGCCGGTCGCAGGGATCGGCACTGTCCTGACAGCGTGGCAGGTCGAACACGCTGGACGGCATGTAGGACAGGAAGCGCCGGATGGCATCGAACGCGGCCGGTTCGTCGGGCAGGATGCGGTCGACCATACCGTTATCGGCATGGATCGCGGTACCGCCCAGTTCCTCCTTCGACAGATCCTCACGCGTCGCGGACCGGACGATGGGCGGGCCGGCCGTGAAAATCTGACCAATCCCCGCCACCATGACGGAAAAATGCGACATGGCCAGCCGCGCCGCGCCCAGCCCGACCGTTGGCCCCAGGCAGACAGCGGCGACGGGGACCAGGGACAGGTTGTCTGTCACCGCGTCCCATCCGGGGTTGACCGGCAGATAATGGAATCCCTGTTCCAGCGCCATGGTGACGCTGCCGCCGCCGCTGGCACCATCCAGCAGGCGCACGACGGGCAGGCGCATCTCGCCGGCATACCGTTCGATGAAGATCTGCTTCTCATGGATGGCTGCATCGCCCGATCCGGCCCGCAGGGTGAAATCATCCACACCGATGACCAGCTTGCGCCCATCGGCGCGGATCGTGCCGCCGATGAAGTTGGCGGGCGACAGCCTTCCGTCCTGATCGGCAAAGCCCGTCAGGGCGCCGATTTCCAGAAAACTGCCGGGATCGCCGAAGCGATCGATCCGTTCGCGGGCTGTCAGCTTGCCCGCCGCGTGCTGGCGCGCGATCTTGTCCGGCCCGCCCATGCCCCGGGCGATGGCAAGACGACGCTCGATCTCCGCAATCTCCGGCTGCCATCCGTCGGCGACGTCGTCCGTTTCGGCCGGCCCGGGGGCATGTGGGGTGGCACCGTCGTCCGCCCGCAGCAGGATCAGCGGTGCCCCGGCCGCCACCTGCCCATCCCGCGCGACCCGGACCGCGGCAACAATACCCGCGCATGGTGCCACCACCGGGTGTTCCATCTTCATGGCCTCCAGAACCAGCAACAGCTGCCCCGGCCGTACATGGTCGCCAGCCCCGACCGAGATCTGGATGATGATCCCCGCCATCGGGGCGCGCACCGTCAACCCTGGCTCTGCGTCCGCGTGCGACAGGACGCCCGTCGTCGCCTCCGCGATGACGGGCGGGACACCGTCGATCGGCGACGGACCGGGCGCTGGCTGCCATCGGGCGGCGGCGGACAACAGTTCGCCCAGATGCGCGGCGATAAACCCCGTGTCGAACCGCCCGGACAGGAACAGCGGATGTTCCAGAATGCCGGCGATGAAGGGGATGTTCGTCTCCACCCCCTCCACCCGGAATTCCCGCAACCCCTGGGCGACGCCCCTGGCCGCCGCCGGGAAGGAGGGACCGCGGACGATCAGCTTGGCCAGCAGCGGGTCGTACCGTGTGCTGGTCGCGTAGCCCGGATGGCCCATCCCGTCCACGCGCACGTTCGGTCCCGACGGCGGCTCATAGGTGCCAAGGCGCCCCGCGCTGGGAACCGCCGTGCCGTCGGCGCACATGGTTTCCAGATTGATACGGGCCTGGATGGCCCAACCCCTGGGGGCCGGGGGCTCCAGCAGACCAAGGTCGGACAGCGACGCCCCGAAGGCGATGGCGATCTGCGTCTGGACCAGATCGACGCCTGTGATTTCCTCGCTGATCGTATGTTCGACCTGCAGCCGCGGGTTGGCCTCGATGAACCAGAAATCCGGACCGGCCACAAGAAACTCGAATGTGCCAAGGCCCTTGTAGGCGACATGACGGGCCAGGGTCAGGGAGGCATCGATCAGGCGCTGGCGAAGGGCGGGGGCCAGTTCAGGCGCCGGCGCGATCTCGACCAGCTTCTGGTGGCGGCGCTGGATGGAGCAGTCCCGTTCCCACAGATGGCTGACCCGACCGTCACCATCGCCGACCACCTGCACCTCGATATGGCGGGCCGCCGGCAACAGCCGTTCCACATACAGGTCGCCATTGCCGAAGGCCATCATGGCTTCCGACGCACAGCGTGCGTAGGCCTGTTCCAGGTCGGCCGGATCATGCACGACCCGCATGCCGCGTCCGCCACCGCCGGCCACCGCCTTCAGCATGACCGGCCCCTGCACCAGTGCAAAGGCATGTGCCTGATCCAGCGATGTCGGGCCATCGGTACCGGCAGCGACGGGCACACCCAGCCGTATCGCCAAGGCACGGGCGGCGATCTTGTTGCCGAACAGGTCCAGCGTTTCGGGCGACGGACCGATGAAGGTCAGCCCGGATGCCGCGCAGGCCCGGGCAAAGGCGGCATTCTCGCTGAGGAAGCCATAGCCGGGATGGACCGACCTGCACCCGGTCCGTATGGCGACGTCGATGATCGACGCCATATCCAGATAGGCGGCTGGCCCCTGTCCCGGCAAAGACCAGCTTTCGTCAGCATGGCGGCAATGGGGCGCGTCCGCCTCGTCGGTCGCATGGATGGCGACAGTGGTCTGCCCCAGCATCCTGGCGGCGCGTGCAATCCGGATGGCAATCTCGCCCCGGTTCGCCACCAATAACTTTTCCATTGGTCTCTCCATGCTATCGCCCGGTGGCGACAGGGCGCGGGGTCAGTACAGCACCTCGAAAAGGCCGGCGGCACCCATGCCGCCGCCGACACACATGGTCACGACGACGTGCCGCACACCCCGGCGCCGCCCCTCGATCAGGGCATGGCCCACCATGCGGGTGCCGGACATGCCATAGGGGTGGCCGACGGAGATGCCGCCACCATTCACATTCAGAATGTCCGGCGGAATGCCCAGGCGGTCGGCACAGTAAAGCACCTGCACGGCAAAGGCCTCGTTCAGCTCCCAGAGGCCGATATCGTCGATCTTCAGCCCGTACCGTGCCAGCAGCTTCGGTACGGCGAAGACAGGGCCGATGCCCATCTCGTCCGGTTCCGTCCCCGCCACCGCCATGCCCAGATAGCGTCCCAAGGGCCGCAGCCCCCGTCGCACGGCCGTATCCTGATCCATCAGCACACAGGCTGACGACCCGTCGGAAAGCTGACTGGCATTACCGGCCGTGACGCAGCCGTCGGGGCCGACGGCCGGCCGCAGCGCCGCCAGCCCCTCCAGCGTCGTGTCGGGACGGTTGCCCTCGTCCCGCGTCACCGACACATCGCGGAAGATGGTGTGCCCCGTCGCCTTGTCGATCACGGCCATGCGGGCCGTGACGGGCACGATCTCCGCGTCGAACGCACCTGCCGCCTGGGCCCGGGCTGTGCGCTGCTGTGACAGCAGGGCATATTCGTCCATCCGCCCCCGGCTGATGCCATAGCGCCTGGCCACGATCTCCGCTGTTTCCAGCATGGGCATATAGGCGGTCGGAACCATGGCCAGCAGCTCTGCGTCCGGATCGCCGCGCATGGATGGCCCCTGGACCAGGGAAATGGATTCCACCCCCGCCGCCACGCAGATATCCATGCCATCGACGATCACCTGCTTGGCCGCCGTCGCCACCGCCATCAGGCCGGATGCGCATTGGCGGTCAATCGACTGGCCGGCAACCGTCACCGGCAGGCCGGCACGCAGGGCGGCATTCCGGCCAATGGCAACCTGCGACCCCTGCTGCAGGGCCGCCCCGACCACAACATCGCCGATATCGGCGGGGTCGATGCCCGCCCGTGCCACGGCGGCCCGGATGGCGTGGGCGGCCAGTGTCGGTGCCGGGGTCGCGTTGAAGCTCCCCTTGAAGGCCCGCCCGATCGGCGTGCGGGCCGTGGAGACGATGACGGCATCACGCCTGCTCATGCCACCCCTCCCGTGCGGGTCGCGCCGGCAGCAAAATCGATCTCGCTTCCCATATTCTCTCCTCTGCCTGCCGTCGGTGACGGCAGGCATTGAAACAATAGTGATCTCAGTTTTATTTCATGGACCTGAAGCCGCGGCCGTCCATCCGTTCAGAACGCGACCTTCATTTCCACGCCATAGGTTGCGGGTTCACCCAAGGTGATCAGCTTCTGACCGTTGAGCGTGTTGTCGTAGAGATCGAACAGACGCGTCATATAGGTCTTGTCGAAGACATTCTTCCCGTACAGCGCAAGGCGCCAGATGTCGTCTTCCGACGCCAGCGTCAGCCGCAGATTGACCAGGCCATAGGCGCCGACCCGGCCATCGGGATCGTTATTGGTGGTCAGGTAGGTGCGGCCCCGCAGCTGGTACTCCGCCTGGAAGGACAGCGGTCCGAACTGCGTCGGCAATGTATATTCGCCCTCGATCAGGCCCGTATAGTCGGGCGCGTAGGGAATATGGTCCAGCGGCTTGCCATTGGGCTGCTTGCCTTCATCATAGGCCGCATCCTGGACCGACAGGTTGCCCGTCAGCCGCAGACGCGACGTGACCCGCGCGGTCGCCTCCAGCTCGATGCCCCGGCTGTGCGCCTTGCCCGCATTGAGGATGATGGGGTTGTAGAACGTGGTCGCCGGATTCTGCGCCGTAATCTGGATGCTGTCCCATTCCATCGTATAAAGCGCAATGTTCAGCGCGAGCCGGCGGTTGAACAGTTCGGTCTTCACCCCCGCCTCATAGTTCCACAGCGTCTCCGGCCCGAAGGCAATGCCGTTGGCATCACCCAGCGCGTCGTTGAAGCCACCGCTCTTGAAGCCTTTGGCCGCGCTGATATAGGTCATCACTTCGGGGCTGACCCGGAAACGAATGTTGGCGTTGGGGGTGAAACGGCCCCAGCTGTCCTGCGCCTTGACGGTCGTGGAGCCACCCAGGATCTGATACGGATCGACCTGGCTGTAATCGATGCGCTTTTCATCGTGGGTGTAACGGCCGCCCAGAGTCACATCGATGCGGCTGTCCGCCGACCAGGTGGCGCTGGCGAAGGCCGCCTTGCTGATGGTCGTCATCCGGCCCGTCGACCCAATGACAAGGCCGTTCATCGCCGGCACACCGAACAGGTCGGCCGTCGCAGAACCCAGTTCAATGAAGCTCTGGTTGTCCGCCTTCTGATGGAAATAATAGACGCCAGCCAGCCAGGACAGCGCCCCGGCGGTGCCCGCGACGCGGAGTTCGTTGGAAACCCGCTTCACCTGCTCCGGATCGCCATCATAGCTGAAGGAGAGCTGGCATCGGCAGGTGTCGGTATCGCTGCCATAATCGTGTTGGCGGTAGGAAAGGATGTCGACAATCTCGATATCCCCCAGCACCGTCTTGAAATTGGCCGCATAACCGTCGGAATTCAGCGTTTCCCGGCTGGGGCGATTGGCATTGACCTTGCGGTCGAACGGATCGGTATTCAATGCATAGCCCTTTGCCAGCAGCATTTTCGTGGCAAGGGCAGAGGGGTTGTATTTCAGCGTCTCGAAGACCAGCGTTTCCTGGTTGGCTTCAGCGTGATCGGCGGTGACCAGCAGTTCCGTGTCGGGGCCCGGCGTGAACAGCAGCTGTGCCCGCCCCGACCAGGTCCGGCGGTTGTTGACGTCCCGGTCCAGGAACAGATTGTGTTCATAGCCATCGCGATGATCAACAATGGCCGCCACCTTGGCACTCAGCATGCCCTCGACCAGCGGACCGGACAGCGACGCCCCCAGTCGGCGGCGCTGGTAATTGCCCAGATCGGCGGTGACGGACCCTTCCACATCGTCGCCCGGCCGCGCCGTGGTGATGGCAATCACGCCGCCGATGGTGTTCCGGCCATAAAGCGTGCCCTGCGGTCCCCGCATCACCTCCACCCGGGCGATGTCGTAAAGGTCCAGATTGGCGCCGGGACCCTGGCCCACATAGACTTCATCGACATAATAGCCGACGGCCGGATCGGCACCGGCCGACCCGGCAGAGCCGACCACGCCACGCAGGGATGTCGGCGAGAGCTTGAGGTCGCCGAAATTCCCGTAATTCAGCCCCGGTGTCACCTTCGCCACATCGACCAGAGAGGCAAGCCCGCGCCGCGCCAGCGCCTCCTCGTCAAGGGCAGTGATGGAAATCGGCGTGTCCTGAAGCCGCTCCGTCTTTTTGCGAGCCGTCACCACGATCTCTTCCAGGACGACGGCCTCCTCGGCCGGCGGCTTCCCATCCGCCTGTGCCCAGGCCGGCACGCCCCCCAGAACCAGGACCGGCGCCACACCCAATAGCCATCCGCGAAATCCCATTTCAGCCTCCCTGCTTTTTAATGAAGTTGAGATCATACTCATTTTTTAGCAGCTGGGAAGCTGAATCCGTGCTGACGCGGTGACTGCATCATCCTGCCGGCCAGTTTCGTCGGCGGGACAGGAGCGTCCGGCATCTCCCCGGCACCGAAACCTGGAAGCGGCTTGACTCAGTTTCATTATTCGACGATCATAGAAAAATGGAAACGAAAGCTGCCACCGACGCCTTTGCTGCCCTGTCCCAGGAAACGCGCCTGGGCATCTTCCGCTTGCTTGTCCGTGTGGGCCCGAACGGGCTGACGGCAGGTGAAGTGGGGCAGCAAATGGGTGTGCCCGCGTCCACCTTGTCGCACCATCTGGCCACCCTGGAACGGGCGGGCCTGCTGCGATCCTGGCGGGTGCAGCGGCACATCCATTACGCCACCGATTTCGAGGGCACGCGCCGGCTGCTCAGCTTCCTGGTCGAAGATTGCTGTGCCGGCCGGCCGGAACTTTGCGGCAGCGGCATCATGGATGCCGCCGTTGCGTGCACCGCCGCCTGCGCCCCCGAACCACACGGGCCCGAACCCGCTGGAGGAAGTGATGAGTGACACGCCCTACAATGTGCTGTTCCTGTGTACCCATAACAGCGCACGCAGCGTCATGGCCGAATGCATCCTGAACAAGGAAGGCAGCGGGCGTTTCCATGCCTACAGTGCCGGCAGCCAGCCATCCGGCCGCATCAATCCCTTCGTGAAGGATCTGCTGGAACGTCTGGGACACGATCTCACGGGCGTGCGCTCCAAGACCTGGGATGAATTCGCACTACCGGACGCGCCGCAGATGGATTTCATCTTCACGGTCTGCGACAACGCCGCCGGGGAAGTGTGTCCGGTCTGGCCGGGGCACCCGATGACCGCGCATTGGGGCTTTCCCGACCCGTCATCGGCCACTGGCACCGACGCCGAGAAGGCGGCCTTCACCGCGGACGTCTATCGCCAGATCCAGCGCAGGCTGCAGCTGTTCATGAGCCTTCCCCTCGCCTCGCTCGACAAGATGGCGTTGAAGCGCAAGCTGGCGGAAATGGCGCAGCAGGGGGGCGGGTCATGACCGGCCTCGCCCCCTTGCCGTCCATCCCCGCCTTTCGCCAAGGTCCGCGCCCGTGAACCAAGCCGCCCCCGCCCGTCGCCTGTCCTTCCTGGACCGCTTTCTGACCCTGTGGATTTTCGCCGCCATGGCGTTGGGCGTGATGCTGGGCAGCCTGTTTGAAGGACTGCCCGCCGCACTCGACCGGCTGTCGGTGGGCACCACCAACGTGCCCATCGCCATCGGCCTGATCCTGATGATGTATCCGCCGCTGGCCAAGGTCCGGTACGAGGAATTGCATCAGGTTTTCGCCGACAAGCGTATCCTGGCCCTGTCGCTGATCCAGAACTGGGTCGTCGGGCCGGTGCTGATGTTCGTGCTGGCCGTCATCTTCCTGTCCGACCAGCCGGATTATATGACCGGCCTGATCCTGATCGGCCTGGCGCGCTGCATCGCCATGGTGCTGGTCTGGAACCAGCTGGCCTGCGGGTCGAACCAGTATGTGGCCGGCCTGGTGGCCTTCAACTCCATCTTCCAGATCCTGTTTTTCAGCCTCTATGCCTGGTTCTTCCTCGGCTTCCTGCCGCCTTTGCTGGGGCTGGAGGGCAGCGTCATTGACGTCTCCTTCTGGACCATCGCGGAGGCGGTGCTGATCTATCTGGGCATCCCCTTCCTGGCCGGCTTCCTGACCCGAAAGATCCTGATCAAGGCCAAGGGGGAAAGCTGGTATGAAAACCGGTTCCTACCCCGCATCTCCCCCATCACCCTGGCGGCCCTGCTGTTCACCATTGTCGCCATGTTCAGCCTGAAGGGCGGCGATGTCGTGCGTCTGCCACTGGACGCGCTTTCCATCGCCGTGCCGCTGACGATCTATTTCTTCATCATGTTCCTGGTCAGCTTCTTCATGGGCCGGCTGATCGACGCCGACTATCCCCGCGCCACCTCGGTCGCCTTCACGGCAGCGGGCAATAATTTCGAACTGGCCATCGCGGTGGCCATCGCGGCCTTCGGCCTGGCCTCACCCGTGGCTTTCGCCGCCGTTATCGGTCCGCTGGTGGAGGTTCCGGTGCTGATCCTGATGGTGCAGCTTGCCCTGTGGCTGGGCCGGCGCTGGTATCCGGCAACGGCACCGGCCCGGGGGTGATGCATATGAACCGCCTGCGTCCCCTGGCCGACCCGACCCACCTGCCCGCATTCGATCCTGCCTATGCCCATCAGTGCCCCGCCATGGGGCTTGGCCCGCTGGAGCGCAAGCCGCGCATCCTGCTGCTGTACGGATCGCTGCGTGAACGGTCCTTTTCCCGGCTGGCGGTGGAGGAAGCGGCTCGTCTGCTGGAATATTTCGGGGCCGAAACGCGCATCTTCGACCCGTCAGACCTGCCGCTGCCCGATCAGGTGAAGGGCGATGACCATCCGGCGGTGCGGGAATTGCGGGAACATTCCATCTGGTCGGAAGGCCAGGTCTGGTGCAGCCCCGAACGCCACGGCCAGATCACCGGCATCATGAAGGCGCAGATCGACCATCTGCCCCTGGCCATGGGCGGTATCCGCCCGACCCAGGGCCGCACCCTGGCCGTGATGCAGGTATCGGGCGGATCGCAGAGCTTCAATGCCGTCAACACCCTGCGCATCCTGGGCCGCTGGATGCGGATGTTCACCATCCCCAACCAGTCCAGCATAGCCAAGGCCTTCCAGGAATTCGACGAAGCCGGCCGCATGAAGCCGTCGGCCTATTATGACCGCATTGTCGATGTCATGGAGGAACTGGTGCGCTTCACGGTGTTGCTGCGCCCCCATGCCGACCGTCTGGTGGATCGTTATTCCGAAAGGCGGGAGGCTGGAAAGCCCATCGACCCCACCACCGATCTGGCCACATTGGCCGTCACAGGTGGGCAAAGCCGCACCTGACCAACGACCCGCTGCGGCAGGATACCGTCAAGCGATCCGGCGACGCCGCACCTGCACCACCGCCGGGGACATGATCGGCAGTCATGCAATAATGGCGTTCATCGGAACTGATGATCCCATCGACCTTGATGGGTATTCTTTCGATTGCTCAGGCAGCCAACAGGCGGGCTGCCCGCTGGAGATGACGGAAATGGCGGACGGGACACTGGAGGCAGCGGCAGATGGGGACAGCAAGCCGGTGTCACGGCGGGAACGCCGGCGCAATGACACACGCGACCGTCTGCTGAAGGCGGCGCTGGAGGTCATGGCCCGAAAGGGGCCGGAAGCGACGACGGTACAGGAGATCACCGACGCTGCCGATGTTGGATTCGGTTCCTTCTACAACCACTTCCGCTCCAAGGACGAAATCCACGCCGCGGTGATGGAAGGGTTGCTGGACCATTTCGGCGACGCCGTCGATCGGCGCATCGCTGCTTTGAGCGATCCCGCGGAAATGGTGGCGGCCGCACTCCGGCTGACATTCCGGCAGTTGTCCATGGAACCATCCTGGGCGGATTTCCTGCTGCACCAGCCGATGTCTGTCGATTTGCTTGAACGCGGGCTGGGCCGCCGGTTTTCCCGCGATCTGAAGCGCGGGGCGGAAGATGGTCGCTTTCCCGCCATTGATGGCGACGCCGCCATCCTGGCAACCGGCGGTGCCGCGATCGGGCTGCTGGCGGCGTTACGCGCCGGCCAACTGGGGGACGCCGCGCCTGAACAGGTCGCCCTGATCATGCTGCGCCTTCTGGGCCTGTCGCCCGCAGACGCGGCCGACATTGTCGGCCGTCCGCTGCCCGTGGGCTGATCATTGCAAGGCCTGGCCGGCCACGGCGATGCGCATCAAGGACGGATATGGAGCAGGATCGAATCATCCGGCAGCTGCAGGACAGGCACCGGTCTGCGCGCAATCCCGTCCGCATCCGGCTGTGGCACCCCCAGTGAAATAAGGATAGCCCGGACCAGATCGACCGGATAGGCCGGCTCCACCGTTTCGCTGTGAAGGCGATAGGCCGTTGCCAGCACGGGCCCCGCCACCAGGTCAAAGCCCAGCGACACGGAATCGATGGTGAATCTGCCCTCCCTGATCCCATCGCGCAGATCGCGGGGCAAGTATTCGCTGACCAGATTGTTCCCGGAGAGAACGCGCATGCCCCCCCGCGCAACGAAGGCGGAGAGCTGCGGATTGGCGCGAAACACCTCAAAGAACAGTCGGATGCCGGTGCCGATCCGGGCCGCCGGGTCCGTTTCCTCCCGGACCACCGGGTCGACAAGCCGCATCAGCTCGTCCGACAAGGAACTGGAAACGGCGGACAGCAGATCATCGTTGGTTCGGAAATAGTTATAGAACGTGCCCCGTGACACACCGGCTGTGCGGATCAGGTCATCGATGACGCTGGCGTCGATCCCCCGCTCCGCGAAGACCTGCAGCGCCCCCTGTACCAGACGGGCCCGTGTGCGTCCGCGCCGCTGTGCCCCCACCCGTGGCCGATGATCCGTCTCAACCATATCCCCACATCCGGTCAGTCCTTGCGCCCGCACCATACCACAGAAAGGTCGGTCCGCTGGAATTATCAAAATGTCGATTGTGTCATTTTGACAGTTATGTCATCTTGACAAAGAAACATAGCTGGACACACCGTTTGTCCGCAACAAAGTCACCCTGGGGAGGGACAGCATGGCCGACCGGGACATGGCGTCGTGCATTTTTGAGACCTGGCCGGAAAGCCGCCTGCCCGAGGGCGTCCAAAGGCTTCAGCGTCCCGCCACCGTGGCCCGGGCCACGGGTCTGGCGTTCCTGCGTTTCCAGGTGCCGAACCTGGAACGGACCGCGAGGTTCCTGACCGATTTCGGGATGAGCCCGGTCACCGACGGGGCCGATCGGATCGTGATGCGGGGGGCGGGAACAGCGCCCTGTCTTTATGTCGCGGACCGGGGGGACCGCCCGCGATTTGTGGGGGCCGCCTATACCGTCGGGGCCGACACCGATTTTGGGCGACTGACGGCGCAAGCCGGCGGCCGCCGGCTGGGGTCGGCCGAGATTCCGGGCGGTGGCGAGGGGGTGGCCCTGGTCGATCCCGCCGGGTTCGAGGTCTGGCTGATCCGCGATTGGGCCGACATTCCCGAACTGCCGAGCCGGCCGCCCGTGCCGCAGCCGATGAACATGCCCGACCATCGCCCGCGGGTGAATGCCGGCATCCGGCCGGCCATGCCGGCGGCACCGGTGATCCGGCTGGGCCATATGGTGTTGCAGGTCACGGACTTCCCCACCATGGCCGCCTGGTACATGCGCCATCTGGGCCTGATCCCCAGCGATGTCCAGTACCTGCCTGATGGCAGCACGGCCCTGACCTTCTTCCGGCTGGATCTGGGAGACGCGCCTGCCGATCACCATACCCTGGTTCTGGTGGGCGGTATCCAGAACGAATTCGAGCACAGCGCCTACGAGATGATCGACCTGGACGCGATCGGCCAGCGCCAGCAGCAATTGCTGGCGGGGCGGCACCGGCACATGTGGGGGATCGGCCGGCATGTGCTGGGCAGCCAGTTGTTCAATTACTGGCGGGATCCGGATGGTTTCCAGTTCGAACATTATACCGATGGTGATGTCTTTACCGCCGATTACGAGCCCCGCTATTCCCCGTTCACGGCCGGCAGCATCTGGGCCTGGGGCCAGGATGCGCCGGCCGGCATGCGCGGAAAGCCCTCGCTGCCCATGGTCTGGCGTCTGCTGACAGCCGTACTCAGCGGCCGGGTGTCGCCCGCACGCCTGAAGCAGATGGGCAAGGCCCTCTCCCAGCCCGCGCGTCCCTGGCTGTAACACCGGCGCCGCTGCGCCGCATTCCCCGAGGAACCTTCAACATGAGCCTTGCCGTCGTTCGATACGAACGCGCCGGCCGCGTATTCTGGGGTGCCCTGTTCGGCACCCGCATCGCGGAACTGAGCGCCGAATTCACCAGCACGGGGGACCTGCTGCGCCATGGCCAGCCCGCCCTGCGGTCGCTGCGTCCCGACGCGGCGTCCATCGCACTGTCGGCGGTTCGCCTGCTGTCGCCGATAACGGCCAACCAGCAGGTCATCTGCCAGGGCATCAATTATGAAAGCCATGTCCGCGAGTCCGGACTGGACCCGGCCAAGATCCCTTTCAACCTGTTCTTCCGCAAGGCCAGTTCCAGCCTGTGCGGGGCAAACGACCCGGTTATTCGTCCGGCCCATGTCCGCCTGCTGGATTACGAGGTGGAGTTGGGGCTGGTGGTTGGCCGGGATGTTGACGGACCGGTCGATCCCGGTCCCGACCGGCTGTCCGACATCCTGGCCGGCATCACCATCCATAACGACATTTCCGCACGCGACGTGCAGTTGCCGCAGGGCCAGTTCTACAAGGGCAAGAGCTATCGCAGTTTCGGTCCCACCGGTCCTGTCCTGCTGCTTCTGGACCCGCAGGAATGGCGTCGCTGGCCGGAGCTGCGTCTGCGCCTCAGCGTGAACGGGGAGATCCGGCAGGACGCCCTGGCGGGCGAGATGCTGCACCGCCCCCACCGGACCCTGGCAGAGCTGTCCGGCCTTCAGGACCTGCAGGCTGGCGACCTGATCGCCACCGGCACGCCGGCCGGATGCGCCGCCCGGGCACCTGGACGCCTGACCATGTTCATCATGCGGCATTTCGTGTCCGAGGCGACGAAATGGCGACTGTTCATCGGCAAGGGCATGTCCAATCCCCGCTACCTGCGGCCGGGCGATGAGATGCGGCTCAGCATCCGTACCGATGATGGCGGCATCGACCTGGGTGAACAGGTCACCCGCGTTCAAGCATCCTGACCCAAACGCGAAGGAGTTGTCGGGACATGGCAAATAATCTTCCTTCCGCCGTGGATGTCCTGATCTGCGGCTTCGGGCCGGTCGGGGCGACATTGGCCAATCTTCTGGGCCGTCAGGGGGTACGAACCCTGGTGATCGACAAGGCCACGGAGATCTTCGCGGCACCGCGCGCCATCGCGTTGGACAATGAGGCGCTGCGCATTCTCCAGATGGCGGGGCTGGAGGATGGTGCCTTCGCCACGATCGCCATTCCACGGGTGCGCATGCACTCCCCCTTATACGGAATGTTCGCCTGCGCCCAGACCAGCGGCGCCACCGACGGCCACCCCAATCTCGTCACCTTCTTCCAGCCGGAACTGGAACAGGTGTTGCGCAGCCGGCTGGATGACCATCCCTTCGTCACCACCGCCACCGGGATGGAGCTGCTGGACTTCTGCCGTGAGGGCGACGGGGTGCTGGTGCGGCTGCGACAGGCGGATGGCGGCGAGCCGTTCACAGTCAGGACCCGTTTCCTGGTCGGGGCCGATGGTGCCGGATCAACTGTACGGCACCAGCTGGCGATCCCGTTCGACGGTGAAACCTTCGTCCAGGATTGGCTGGTGGTCGACGCCAAAGGGGTGCCGACGCCCATCGATGATGTGGAATTCCTGTGCAATCCGCGGCGGCCCGGCCCGCGCATGGTCGCACCCGGGGGCCGCCAGCGTTGGGAATTCATGCTGAGGCCCGGGGAAACGCGGGCGGAGATGGAAGATCCTGCCATGGTCCGCCAGCTGCTGCGGCCCTGGGTCGGCGATACCGGGGTGGAGATCGAGCGCACCGCCGTCTATCGCTTCCACGCCCGCATCGCGCAGCGGTTCAGCGCCGGGCCGGTGTTCCTGGTTGGCGACGCCGCCCACATCACCCCGCCCTTTGCCGGGCAGGGGCTGGTGGCCGGACTGCGCGACGTCGCCAATCTGGCCTGGAAGCTGGCCTGGGTGCTGAAGGGTCGGGCAGCACCAGCCATTCTGGACAGCTATGATCAGGAACGGCGGCCGCATGCCCGAAGCATCATCAATCTGGCCCGACTGATGGGCCGGCTGATCATGCCGCGAAGCCATGCGGTAGCCCTGCTGCTGCACGGGGCCGTGCTGCTGATCCGGCAGATTCCAGGGCTGCGGCGCTATATCGACAAGCTTGAAATCAAGCCGCCCCATCATTTCAAACAGGGTCTGTTCCTGAACGGGCGCGCGCCTTCCCCGCTGACATGCGGCTGGCTGCTGCCGCAAGGCTGGGTGCGCCCGGTCGGCGGCGGCCAGGTTGTCGCCGGGGATGAGGCGCTGGGTCAGGATATGCTGCTGCTGGGCCTTGGTGTGGACCCGGCCTCGGCCCTGACACCGGATCAGACACGCCGCTGGGCCGCCTTTGGCGGCAAGACGGCCCGGTTCATGGCGCGTGGCGGCGGCATGGCCATGCCCGGCGCCTGGGAAGATGTCTCCGGCACGCTGGTTCCCGGCCCGGCCGCTGGCTGGGTGGCGATCGTGCGTCCCGATCGCACCATCGCCGCCGCAGGCCCGCTGGAAAGGGCGGGCGACATGGTGGAAGAGGTGCTGGGCCTGTGCGGGGCACCATCCACGACACCGATGGCGGCGGGATCGGCACAGGCGGCGGCCTGATCAGTAACGGTACGGCCGCCGTCGCAGTCCGGGCCGACAGGACCTTCTTGATTGCCAAAAAGGACACCAACGGACCGGCCCGCCGCCGGCCCGAACGGGGCTCCGCGTTCAAAAATCACCATACAAACAGGGGGATAAAATGACGTCCAAGGGAGGACTCTGCCTGCGCTCGACCACCTGCCTGGTGGCCGGCACCATGATGATGATCCCGGCGTTGTCGGCCATCGCCGCGGAAGCCGACCAGCCGATGCTGGAGGAAGTGATCGTCACGGCGCGCAAACGGTCCGAAAAGCTGCTGGACATACCGGCATCGGTAGCGGCCGTGACCATGGAAACCATGGCCGAGGCGGGTGTGAAGAATATGGGCGACCTGCAATTCAAGGTCGCCAATTTCACCATGGCGGAAAGCCCCATCGGCACCTCCATCGGCATCCGCGGCATCTATTCCGGTATCAACCAGGGTTTCGAACAGTCGGTGGGCACCTATATCGACGGACTGTCCTATGGCCGCGCCCAGCAGGCGCGCGCGCCATTTCTGGATGTGGAAAGGGTGGAGGTCCTGCGGGGGCCGCAATCCATTCTGTTCGGCAAGAGCGCCATTGCCGGCGCGCTGAACATCACCACGGCACAGCCGCAATCGACCATGGGCGGCTATGCGCGCCTGGCCTATGAACCGGATACAGACGGGTTCGAAGCCACTTCCGCGGTCACCGGCCCCATTACCGACAAGGTGCGCCTGCGCGTGGCCGGTCGATACAACCGCACCGACGGCTATATGCGCAACGCGACGCTGGACCGGCCCGAAGTGCAGCGGGAGGATTGGCAGGTCCGCGGCACCCTGGCCGCCGATATCGGGGAGCGGCTGACACTGACGCTCAAGGCCGAAACCGGTCGGTTCGACGCCACGGGCCGGGAGACGGAGATCATTGGCGAGACACCCGCCCTGTTGCCGTCAGCCAATCCGCTGTCGACCTTCGTCAATGGTCTGACCTATGCACAGATCCTGTCAGGTGGGGGTGCTGTTCCCGTCAACACCCGCATCGCAGCCGTCAATGCCGCCACCGGCATGCAGCTGCTGTCCCTGCCCGCCGCTGGCAGTGCGACACTGGACAATGTTCGCAATGATACCCGTTCCGCCAATGGCGACAGCAGCAGCAACGATGCCCAGACCTATCTGCTGCGTGCCGACTGGGATGCGGGCTTTGCCACACTGACGGCGATCAGCGGGGTGACCCGCTTCAGCTATGACGAGGAATGCGACTGCGATTTCACCGGCGCGCCCCTGCTGGACGCGCCACAGGCGGAGACCTACCGGCAGTTCAGTCAGGAAGTCCGGCTGGTCTCCAACGGCGGTGGCGATCTGGATTACATTGCCGGCGGCTATTTCCAGCATTCCAGCGACGATTATCGCAGCAGCGTCCGCATCACCGGCAGTTCGCCCCTGGTCCCGCTTGTCTACAACCAGGGTTATGGTGCGGCGTTCGAGGCGGCGGCGGCGGAGTGGCTGGCAGCCCACCCCGGGGACGCCGCCGGGGCCGTGGCGGCGGGCCGGGCAGCCGGGACCGCTGGGGGCGGGGCCGGCCTGGCCCTGGCCGGAACACAATCGACCAGTCAGGCCCGCGTGACAGCCGATCAATGGTCGCTGTTCAGTCAGGCCACCTGGCACGCCACCGACATCCTGCGCGCAACCTTTGGTGCCCGGTTGAACCGTGAAACGAAGGATGGGGAGCGGTCCAGCCGGATCACGGACGACCATGGCGCGCCGCTGACCGGTCAGCAGGCATTGCTGGCCCCGCTGGCCTATGCCGGACTGCTGGGCATCACGACGGAAAACCTTCTGGCTGTGTCGCGGTCCGGCGTGCCGGGCGTGGCTGATGCCGCAACTCAGGCCCTGGCCCGCCTGGGCGCACTGCCCGTCACCGGCAGCCTGTCCAAAACCCGCCTCACGCCGTCGGTCAGCCTGCAATATAATCTGACCCCCGATGACATGGTCTATGTTTCCTGGGTGATGGGGGCCAAGTCGGGTGGCTTCGATTATCGCGCCAACAATCGCGGCGCGGCCGCAAGCATGGCCCAGTCGTTCCGTTTCGAGGAGGAGAAGGCGCGCACCTGGGAGGCGGGGCTGAAATCCCGCCTGTGGAACGGACGGGCCGAGGTCAATCTGGGCGCCTTCCATACGGATTACGAGGATCTGCAGGTCTCGATCTTCGACGGGCTGCTGGGCTTCAATGTCGGCAATGCGGCGGCGGCAACGGTCAAGGGGCTGGAAATGGACGGGCGCGTCGCCCTGGGTGGCGGATTGTCCGCCCAGGGTTCCTTCGCCTGGACCGATTTCCGTTTCGACAGCTTTCCCAACGGCCAATGCTATCCCGGACAGACCCCCGCGGGGCCGGCCGCCGATCGCGGCTTTTGCAGCTATGCGGGCAAGACCAACCAGTTCGTCCCCGATTATTCCGGCTCCGCCGGCCTGTCCTATCTGCGCGACATCGGTTCTTCCCTGGTGTTGAGCGGATCGGCCGACCTGTTCTTTACCGGCCGCTACCATACCTCTCCGGCGCTCGACCCCAGCCTGATCCAGCCCGCCTATGCCCGGCTGGATCTGCGCCTGGGTCTGGCGGACGCGGATGACAGCTGGGAGGGTGCGGTGCTGGTCCGGAATGTGACGAACCAGCGCCCGATGACCTTCGCCGACACCACGCCGCTCAGCTACGGCGTGTTCGGCGCCCGCAGCGCCTTCGCCTATTTCGCGCAGGGGCGCAGCGTGACCGTACAGGCCAAGGTCAATTTCTAGCCTGCGATCGTCCGTACCGGCCTCGGTCCGGGCGCGATCACGCGATAAGGCAAAACAAAAAAAGGCCATCTGGTGCTGCTGTCAGCATCAGATGGCCTTTTGACCGTTACCCGTCAGCGGGCATCCACCGTCACGGTCAGGGGCAGGTTGCCCAGGGCACCCCGGACAGCGGTCAGTGCGGCCTGCGGGCAGGAAACGGTGACGTTGTAACGCCCATTGGCCTCCGCCACGGCAATGACCTCGCCTTCCAGATTTTCCCAGGCCAGCGTCCGTTCCACCATCCGGCGCGCAAGATCAAGGCGCAGCGATGGTTTGTGGATCTTGCCGACGGGCGTGACCGGCATGGTGTCGATGATCTCGATCCGCACGGGGCAGGCGGCCCGCTCGGGGATGCCGGCACGGGCGAAGGCCAGAAGCTCCTCCGGGTCCAGCGCCACACCCGGGCGGGGGACGACATAGGCAACCGGCAGTTCACCCGCATAAGTATCAGGCTGGCCGATGGCAGCCGTCAGCGCGACACCGGGATGGGCCGCCAGCCCCTCTTCAATCACCTGGGGATCGATATTATGCCCGCCGCGGATGATCAGATCCTTGGACCGGCCGGTCAGCCACAGATAGCCATCCGCATCCAGGCGACCCAGGTCGCCGGTGTCGAACCAGCCGCCCGCGTACCAGCATCCCTCATTATCGCTTGGGTCCAGATATCCCGGGAACAGATTGGGGCCGCGGATCACAACCCGGCCGGCCTCACCGGCCGCGCAGTCGGTCAGGCTGCCATCCGCATTCAGCCGGACGCAGCGGACCTCCTGATAGGGCAGGCGCAAACCCACGGAGCCCGGCCGCCGCTCACCATGGCGGGGATTGACGGAGGTGACGCAAGTGCCCTCCGTCTGTCCATACCCTTCCCGGATCACGATGCCGGTGGTTTCTTCGAAGCGTTGAAACAGTTCCAGTGGCAAGGGTGCCGCCCCGCATATCACCTCCCGAAGGGTCGATGCGGCAGCGGGATCGCGCGGCTGGTCCAGCAATGCCGCCAGCACCGTCGGCACGGCGCTGAACGTGGTGGCACCGACATTGGCGGCGATGGTCCAGAAATTTCCGATCACGGCCTTGTCGCGATAACCGCTGGCGGTCAGCAGCACAACGTGGCCACCACCAGAAAAGGCCGACAGGCCGGTGACGATCACGGCATTCACATGGAACAGGGGCAGCCCGGACAGGATGACGTCGCTGGTGCCAAGCTGGCTCTGCTCGGCAAGCACGCGGGCCTGGAAGCTCTGGTTGCGATGGGTCTGGATGGCCACCTTCGGGGCCCCGGTGGTGCCGCCGGTCATGA
The DNA here is from genome assembly GCA_943371025.1 of Hydrogenophaga intermedia. Taxonomy (GTDB): domain Bacteria; phylum Pseudomonadota; class Alphaproteobacteria; order Azospirillales; family Azospirillaceae; genus Niveispirillum. Next base: position 170,962 of record CALRTC020000001.1, on the reverse strand, counting down.
AGCAGGCTGCGGGGTCATCGGGACGGATTTGCCGCCCGCTGACCAGCCTGTCCGCCGGTTCAGCCGCCAGCAGCGCATGGAAATCGTAACAGGCCGGTGCCGTGGCATCGGCATCACCCGGCCCCCCCACCGCCACCAGGGCCCGCAATCCCGGAACAAGGGCAGCGACCTGCTGCGCCTTCTCCCACAATTGCGGCGACAGGGCGGGGCCGGTGGTGACCAGAATGCGGGCCCCGATCCGGTTCAGAAGGCCGGCGATCTGTGGCGGTTCCAGCAACGGGTTGACGGGTGCCGCCATGCCGGCGGCTTCAGCGCCCCAGATGGTCAGATGCGTCTCGATCAGGTTGGGCAGCAGCACGGCGACCGGCGCCTCCAGATGCGCGCCCAACCTGGAAAAGGCATTGGCGGCCTGGGTGACGCGGGCGAAAAGCTGACGATAGCTCAGGTCGACCGCGGGTGCGGCGTCCTGGGCGCGGGCCAGGATGCCAAGGGCAGGCCGATCACCATATCGATCCGCAGCGTCGCCCAGAAGACCATAGGTCGTCCAGTCCGTGGCCAAGGAAACCCAAGGCGTGGCTTCTAAAGCTTCGATCTCCGCCAACGAGCGGACAGCGCCCCGAACAAGCATATGCGATTTCCCCGATTCATGATTATTCTGATGAAAATATCATTTATGATGTTTTCGTCAACGCCTCTCACGCAAAGCGAGGCCGCCTGCCCCCATCCGCGAGACAGGGGCACTGGAAGCGATATCAGCTTTGCAAGTTAACGGCACCGCGACAACGTCGCCGCGGCCTGCTTCAACAGGGCAGCAGTGGTCCAACGCGCGGCGCGTCCCCGGCCGTCATCTTCGACCAGCGCTGCATGCGCAAAGGACCGCTCCGCGAATGGCAGCGGTCCTGGCCGGACGATGGCATTGGCACAAAGGGCGACGGTACAGCAGCACCGGCAGCTCTCAATCACGCCGCGGGAAGATGGCACCCGGGCCTGGGGGCATGGCGGTTCACATGCCCGGTCAGCTCACCTTAGGGGACAGTTCGACATCCTGCCCCTCGCGCAGCCGTTCGGCGCCACGCACGATCAAGCGGTCACCGTCATGCACGTCGCCCGTCACCTGCACCCAGTCACCGATGCTGGTGCCGGTTTTCACGGCCACGCGTTCGGCCTTGTTCTGGGCATTCACCCTGAACAGCCAGGTGCCGTCACCGCGCAGGACCAGGGCGTCGCGATGCACCGCGACAACCTGTTCGGCAGTGGCCAAGGGCAGGCCCACCTTGACGGCCGATCCCACGATCCAGGGGACCTCCCCCTTCGGCAGGGACACGCGCACCTCGAAGGTGCGGGACTGCGCCTCGCCGATGGCGATGATGCGGGTCACCTTGCCGCGCGCCGTCTGGCCTTCGATGTCCAACGGCACTTCGCTGCCCTCCACAATATGGCGGGCGATGGAGACCGGCGCCTGGGCGCGCACTTCCACCTGATCCACGGCCACCAGACGGGCCACCTTCACACCGGGGGCCGAATATTCACCGACCTCCAGCATCCGTTCGGCCACCTGACCGCCGAACGGCGCCTTCACCACGGTGCGTTCGATCTCCAGCGCGGTGCGGTCGCGGCTGGCCTGGGCGCGAACCAGATCCTGGGCCAGCACATCGCGCCGGCTGGTCGTTTCCTCCAGCCGGGTGACGGGGGTGGTGCCGCGCTCGGCCAGCTGCCGCTGGCGCTCCACCTCGCGTTCCTGAAACGCCAGCTGGCTTTCCAGGCTCTTGATCTGCGCCTCGTACTGGCGCAGTTCCAGGCGCAGCAACCGGTCATCGACCCGCGCGATGGCCTCTCCCGCCGCGACCCTGGTCCCCGCCTCTGCCACCCAGATGACGCGCCCGGATACCTCGGCGGCCACATCGGCATCCTGTCGTGACATGACGCTGCCCGGCACCTGCAGCTCCGGCGCCATCTGTCGCAGACTGGCCGCGGCGACCGTCACCTTGGCGGCGGGGGCGGGGGCGGGGGCCTGCTGCGCCGCTGCCGGCAGTGCCAACACGCCCAGCAACAGGGCAGCGACGATCGGGTGCGCGTTGCAGCGGGTCATGGCGACCTTCCTTGGGGCTGGGGCTATTTGCATCCTTGTAATGAAAAGCCCGTTAACTGCGGGTTTCGATATGTAACGGCGGTGTAAAGGGAAGAAATAAGCGGAGACGATGATAATGACGGGCACCCCCGTCACTCCGCCGCCAGCCGCGTCACCTTGGCGCCATATTCCGGACCTGGTTCCTCCATGGCCCGGCGTTCCTTCTCACCCAGCCGCAGCAGGGCCGGCAGCAGCAGCAATGTAAACACGGTCGACACCGCCAGGCCGCCTGTCAGGACGGCGGCAATGCCGCGATAGATGACGCTGCCTTCACCCGGCACCACGATCATCGGGGCCATGCCGGCCACCGTGGTCAGCGTGCCCATGAAGATCGGCTGGATGCGCGACCGCAGGGCATGATGCACGGCCTCTGCCCGCCCCTTGCCCTCCGCTTCGCACAGGCGCGTTTCATCGACCAGCAGAATGGCGTTGTTGACCACGATGCCCAGCAGGATGATGAAGCCGATCATGGTCAGAAGGTCCAGTGGCTGGAACGTGAACAGGTTGGTCAGGTCCAGCAGCGCCAGCCCGCCCACGGTGGCCAGCGGGATCGAGATCATCACCATGGCGCTGTCCTTCACCGACTTGAAAGTCAGCGCCATCAGCAGGAACAGAAGACCCAGGGCGATGATGAAATTCTTGCCCATGGCCGCCACGGTGGCGTCCAGCCGGTCCGCCGACCCGCCATAGCGCAGCGTGCCGTCGGCAGGCAGAAAGGCGCGGAGCTGCGGTTCGATATCGCGCCTCAGCATGGTCATCACATCTTCAAGCGCAATATTCTCACCGGGCTGCAGGTTCAGCGTAATGGTGCGGCGGCCATCGACACGGGTGATGCTGCTTGGCCCCACTTCGCGGGTAACCGACACCAGCTGGCCCAGCGGCACCACAGTTCCGGACGGGGTCGCCACCGGCATCTGTTCCAGTTCCTCCGGACCCGTCCATTCCGGCGAGCGCATGATGATGTCCAGTCGGTTCTGTCCGTCGAAATGTTCGCCCAGCCACAGGCCATCGCCCAGCGCGCGCACCACCTGCCCCACCTGAACGCGGGTCCAGCCCACCTCGGAGATGCGGCGGTCATTGGGCAGGACGGTCAGCTGCGGCTGCGCCATTTCGGGGTTGGGATTGGACCAGGACTGCACGTCAGGCAGCTTTTCGCGCAAAAGCGCCAGCCCCTTGGCCGCTGCCTCTGACAGGCCTGCCGCGTCGGAGGATTGCAGCAGGATGGAGACATTGCCTTCCGCCCCCAGCCCGCCAAACAGGTTGCCGCGATTGGTGAAGCCCTGCACATCGGGGAAGCCGGCCAGGATCTCGTCCTTCACGATACCCATCATCTCGTCCAGTTTGGTGTCGTCTTCCAGACGCACCGCAATGGACCCGCCGCCGGGCCAGCCCAGCACGTAGAAATTCTTGGCCTTGGGCTGCTTCTCTCCCGTGTAGTAGGGCATGAACCGGTCCACGATGACCTTGGCCACCTCCTCCCGCGACAGGTCGACCGAGGTGCCGACGGGGAAATTCAGAAAGGCATCGACACTGTCCCGCTTCACCGGCGGCAGATAGGACATGGACGGGAACAGCAGGTACGACCCGCCCAGCGACAGGGTGACCAGCCCCATGATCACGGCGGCGCGTTTCCGGTTGCTGCTGGTCAGGTCCATGATGCGCAGCGACAGCCATTCCACCCACCTCGCCTCGCCATCCATGCGCGGGGTCACCTTCATCAGCTTGGCCGTCGCCACCGGCAGGACCGTGGCACAGACAATCAGGCTGATGGTGACGCCCACGGCGATGGTGAGCGCCAGATCGGCAAAGATCTGCCCCTCGACCTCGCGCATGAACACGATGGGGACGAAGGTGATGACGGTGGTGGCCGTGGACGCGAACAGCGCCTTGATGACGCGCCGCGTGCCCTCATGGCTGGCCGCGTCATTGCCCATGCCGCGGTCACGCATGCGGACAATGTTCTCCAGCACCACAATGGCGCTGTCGATCACCATGCCGACGGCGAAAGCCAGACCGGCCAGCGAAATGACATTGATCGACCGCCCCGTGATGGCCAGCACCGCGAACAGCGACAGAAGCGAGATGGGAATGGTCATGGCGACCAGCAGCGTCAGTTGCGTGCGCCGCAGGAACAGCCATAGGGCCGCGACCGCCAGCACAATGCCGGACAGAAGATTGCCGGTCAGCAGGCCGATGGCACTTTCGATATAGACGGACGGATCAAAGCTCTGGTTGTTGGTCAGGCCCTTGGCCTTCATTTCCCCGTCGCGCATCCCGGCCATCAGGGCCTTGACCTCGGTCAGCGTGGCCAGGACATTGGCGCCCTCTCGGCGGATGACGCGCAGTCCGATGGCCTCGTTGCCATTCTGGAAGGCGTATTGCCACTGCCGGCCCAGCTGCACCTTGACCTCGGCCACGTCGCCCAGCTTCACAGGCCGGCCGTCGCGCCATTCCAGGACCAGATCGCTGAACTGTTCCGGCTTGAACCGGCCCTTGTAGCGGACGGTATAGATGCGCCGTCCATCATCGACAAAGCCGCCCGTCACGTCCTGCGCGCGACCCACCAGGCCGGATACGGTGGGGATGGTGATACCATACTGCGCCATCTTGAACGGATCGAAGATGATCTGCACTTCCTGCTGCGGTGCCTCCGCCTGTCCGCCGAAATCCACCCGGGCCACGCCCTGGACCGCCTCGATCCGGGGGATCACGTCCTCAATGATGTAGTGGTAATGGTCGGTCAGGCTGCCCGGCGTTCCCGGCAGCTTCTGAACGAAATAATAGATCAACGTCTCATTGGCATTGTCGCCGCCACCCATGATCAGGCGCGGCGGATCGGCATCGGCGGGACGGGAGGGGATGCGGTTCAACCTGCTGATCACGTCCAGCATGGTCTGCTGCATGTCGGTCTTGGCATCGAATTCAAGGCTGACGAAGGCGCCGCCGGGGTTGGCGAAGCCCTGCATCTCGGTCACGCCGGGCAGACCTTTCATCACATCTTCGATGGGCTCCAGGATCTCGCTTTCCACCTCCTGCGGGGAAGCCGCGCGCCAGGAGGCCTCGATGCCCAGCGTAGGTTGCTTGACCTCGGGGAACAGCTGCACCGGCAGGGTCAAGGCCGACCAGATGCCCAACCCCAAGGCGATCAGCACCGCAACACCCAGTGCTGCTGGATTGCGCAGACCCAGCTTGATGACGTCCATGACCGTCCCCTGTCCATTCGGGAGGTTCGGGAATGGCGGCCGCAGCCCTCCAGTATCCATCCCGCCCATCGGGCACCATAGGCAGGGATATGTAACCTGTCCGTAGAGCTTGGTTAATGAATCGTAGGAATTTGTAACGGACCGTTACATGACGCCAATCGGGCGGGCCGTCATCGCCGCCATGATCCGGTGCGTCATTCAACCCTGGAGCATCAATCTCGGGTCGCCCGATATATAGCGCTTTTCCAATTATGTAATTTGATTTATTTATTCTATCCATCGCCGCCCGCGTCCTGTCCGGCCCTGGGCGACCAAAGACAACGGCCCCCTTTCAACGGGTCGAAATGGGAAGGAAATGTCGATGAAGCAGGCATTTGTGCGCCGCCTTGTCCGCGCGTCACTGTTGACCAGTCTGGCCGCCGGAATCGCCGTGCCGCTGGCCTTCGGGCAGGCCTGGCAGGGTTTGGGCGGGTCCGGTGGCAATGGTCCGGGCAGCTTCGGCCCCTTCGACGCGCAATTCCCGGCCGGCGGTGACGGCATCGCCAAGCCGAAGCTGGAAGAAAAGCAATCGCCCGGCGCCCCCATCGCGGCCGGCGCACCCTTCACCCTTCACGCCTGGGTGCAGGCGGAAGCGACGGCCAAGGGCCGGTCGTTGCTGGGCGGTTTCGCCACGGCTGACCAGCAGGCCCCGGCCTATTTCCTGACCCTGGTCGATGGCAAGCCCGCCCTGCTGGCCGGTGGCAAGGTCATCAGCGGCGGCAAGGCGCTGATCCCCGGTCAATGGGCCTTCCTGGCCGTCAGCTTCGATGGCGCCAAGGCCCGGCTTTATGCCGATGGCAAGGAAGTGGCCTCGGGCGACGTGACCGCCCCCGCCGCCTGGCCGCAACTGATGCTGGCCCCGCGCCGCAGCCGCACGGCGACCTTTGTCCCCGCCGATGCCGCCCCCTTCGCCGGCCGTCTGGCCGGTTTCACCACCCTGCCCCGCGCCCTGACGGCGGCGGAGATCCAGACGGCGGCGGCGGTGAAGCCCGTGCCCGATCTGACCAATTTTGAAAATGGCGCCCCCACCTGGGCCGTGCAGGTCCGGCAGATGTATGGGCAGGTCGCCCCGCAGGACCCCTGGACCCGGCCCAAGGCCAAGACCGGCCCCAGCGCGCCCGTCGCCAAGCCGGTCGTGGAAACCCCTGCCCTGGCCGCGAAGGCCAGCGGCGAATGGGTGCTGGGCGCCTGGAAGCTGGTGGAAGCGCCCAAGGTCGCCGCCGGCCCCGCCGCGCTGTCACAGCCTGGCTTTGACGCCAAATCCTGGTACGCGGCCACGGTGCCGGGCACGGTGCTGACCACCCTGGTCGATCGCGGTGTCTATCCCGATCCCGATTATGGCCTGAACAATCTTTCCATCCCGGAAAGCCTGAACAAGCAGGATTACTGGTACCGCACCGAATTCACCGTGCCGGCCGATCAGGCGGGCCGGCGCCTGCAACTGGTGCTGAACGGCGTGAATTATCAGGCGGAAGTCTGGTTGAACGGCCAGAAGCTGGGGGCCATGAAGGGCGCCTTCATCCGCGGCCGCTTCGATGTGACGGGCATTGCCAGGCCCGGCCAGCCCAACGCGCTGGCCATCCGCGTCAGCCCCCCGCCGCGCCCCGGCCTGCCGCATGAGGAAAGCCTGACCTCTGCCGTGGGGGAGAATGGCGGCATCATGGCCCTGGACGGCCCGACCTTTGTCGCGTCCGAAGGCTGGGACTGGATTCCGTCCGTGCGCGACCGCAATACGGGCCTGTGGCGCGATGTGGTGCTGAAATCCACAGGCGATCTGCGCCTGGGCGACACGCAGGTGGTGACTTCCCTGCCCAAGCCGGACAATTCCGTGGCCGATGTCAGCGTCACGGTGCCCATGTGGAACCTGTCGGACAAGCCCATCAATGCCACCGTCACGGCCAGCTTCGACGGCATCACCGTCACCAAGCAGGCCAGCATCCCGGCCGGCGGCGGGGCCGTCACCCTGTCCCCGTCGGAATTCCCGCAATTGTCGGTGAAGAACCCGAAGCTCTGGTGGCCCAACGGCTATGGTGACCCGGCCCTGCACAAGATGCAGGTGACGGTGACCGCCGACGGGCAGCCGTCGGACACCAGGGAAATCCGCTTCGGCATCCGTCAGGTGACCTATGAACTGTCGCTGATGGACCAGAAGGGGGCGCTGCGCCGGGTGGAAGTCGATCTGACCAAGGCCAAGGCAACAGGCGAGCGCATCATCGACGTCACCCATACCGGCATCCGCAAGGTGCCGGATGGCTGGGCGGCCTCGCTCTATCCCGGCGCCGAAAACTCCCCTGCCGTCAAGCCGGCCGATGCCGCCGAACTGTCGCCGCACATGGTCATCAAGGTGAATGGCGTGCGCATCGCGGCGCGCGGCGGCAACTGGGGCACGGATGATTGGCGCAAGCGCGTGGCCCGTGACCGGCTGGAACCCTATTTCCGCCTGCACCGCGACGCCCATGTCAATGTCATCCGCAACTGGGTGGGCCAGAATACGGAGGAGGAATTCTTCGATCTGGCCGATGAATATGGCCTGATGGTGCTGAACGATTTCTGGGCCTCGACGGAGGATTACCAGATCGAACCGCAGGACGTGCCCCTGTTCATGGCCAACGCCGCGGATGTCGTCCGCCGCTATCGCCATCACCCCTCCATCGTGCTGTGGTTCGGCCGCAATGAAGGCGTGCCGCAGCCCATCCTGAACGAGGCCTTGGCCGACATGATCCGGACGGAGGATGGCACCCGCCACTTCACCGGATCGTCCAACCGCGTCAACCTGCAGGGCAGCGGCCCCTATAATTACCGCGAGCCCGAGACCTATTTCACCGAGCATGCCCAGGGTTTCTCGGTGGAGGTGGGCACGCCGTCCTTCCCCACGCTGGAAGCCTTCAAGGCCAGCATGCCGGCCAGCGAACATTGGCCGATTTCCGACAGCTGGGCCTATCACGACTGGCACCAGACGGGGAATGGTGCCGTCCAGACCTTCATGGATGCCATGGCCACGAAGTTCGGGGCCGCCAGCAGCCTGGAGGATTTCGAGCGCAAGGCCCAGATGCTGAATTACGAGGGCTACCGCGCCATCTTCGAAGGCATGAATGCCGGCCTGTGGACGAAGAATTCCGGCCGCATGCTGTGGATGACCCAGCCCGCCTGGCCCAGCACCATGTGGCAGATCCTGACGCATGATTACGACACGCACGGCGCCTTCTACGGCATGAAAAAGGCGTCGGAGCCGGTGCATGCGCAGCTGGACCTGCCCGACCACCGCATCACCATCGTCAATAATGGCCGCGAGGGTCTGAAGGGCCTGAAGCTGACATCCCGCGTGCGCTCCCTGACCGGCAAGGCGCTGGCCGACCGTACGGCCACGCTGGATGCCGGGGCCGGCAGCGTGGCCCATCCTTTCACGCTGGACCTGAAGGACCTGCTGACAGCTGAAAAGCTGGTGCTGGTCAGCCTGGAACTGGCGGATGGGTCCGGCAAGGTGCTGTCGCGCAACGATTACTGGGTCGCTGCCGACGCGCCCGCCCATCAACGCCTGAACGAACTGCCCGCCGTGCCCGTCACCCTGTCGGCCAGCGGCAAGGTCGGCGCGAATGGGGAAGTGTCGCTGGACGTCACCCTGTCGAACCCAGGTACGACCCCGGCTTTGCTGGCCAAGCTGACCCCGCAGAAGGCGGACGGCACCCGCATCCTGCCGGCCTATCTCAGCGACAATTACGTCACCCTGCTGCCGGGCGAAACGCGGCATGTGCAGGTGACCTACCCGACCAGTGCCGGCGGCACGGATGCCACCCTGGGCTTACGCGGCTGGAACATCCAGCCGACCAGTGTAAAGGCGACCATCACGCCCTGATCCCTACCCGCATCATGGGGGCTTCGTCCCCCAAAGGCCCGTCACAGCAAGGCGCAACCTCCATTTCCCCAAGCGCCGGATCGTGACGGGCCTTTTTTTATTCCACTTTTCCATTCCACCCCGGAAGCCCTCAATGCGCTTCCGACTTCTCCACCGGACCGAAGGCCACCGGGCTTTCGGCGGCCAGCCAGACGAAGCTGGCATAGGCGGCGACGGCCTGATCGATCTTCTTCGGATCGATCTTATCCAGCGTGTCGTCGGCCGTGTGGTGGTAATCGAAATAGTCCGTACCATCCAGGCCCAACCCGCCTGTGGGCACGCCTTCGGCCGCCATCGGGCCGATATCGGGGCCGCCATGGGTGCTGCCCTTGCCCGGCACGATGCCCAGGGGCGCCAGAATGCGGCCGATGGCGTCGGTCACCGGCTTGGCTTCCGGCCGGACATTGGCGTTGAAGGTGATGACCGGGCCGGCGCCGAAATCGGCCTCCGTCCCCGCCTGATGCTTGGGCAGTTCGGCCGCATGCGCCTTGGCATAGGCGAAGCCGCCGATCAGGCCGATCTCCTCTGCCCCGAACAGGACGAAGCGGATGGTGCGGCGCGGCGCCTGCGGCAGGGATTTCAGTATCCTGGCCGTGGCCAGCACGATGCCGACACCGGCCCCGTCATCCAGCGCGCCGGTGCCCAGGTCCCAGCTGTCCAGATGGGCGCCGATGACCACCACCTCGTCCGGCTTCTCCCGGCCCTTGATCTCCGCCAGGACATTGGCGTCCGACAGCTTGCCCATCTGCTGGCTGGCCAGCGTCAGTTTCAGGCTGACCGGCCCGCCCAGCGCCAGCAGGCGGTTCAACTGGTCGGCGTCGGGATTGGACAGGGCGCCGGCGGGGATGGCCGTCACGCCCTCGGCATAGCGGGTGATGCCCGTGTGCGGGAAACGGTGGCTGTCGGTGCCGATGGACCGGATCAGCAGGGCCACAGCCCCCTTGCGCGCCGCCGCCTCCGGCCCCTTGCCGCGCACGCCTACCGCCTCGCCATAGCCGCCGCCATCCTGCAGCCGGCTCATCTTCTTGTCCACAAAGGCGATCTTGCCTTTAAGGCTGCCTTCGGGGGCGGCTTCCAAATCTTCCAGCGTATCGAAGCGCACGATGGGGGCGGTAATGCCTTCCGCCGGGGTCGAGACGGAATGGCCCAGCGCCGCCACATGCAGATGCTGGGCGACGGGCGTCAGTACATCGGCCGACTCCACGCCGCGCTCCCAGCCATCGACGGTAAAGGGCTCGACCTTGATATTGACCAGGCCCAGTTCCTTGAACCGCGCCTGCGCCCAGTCATGGCTGGCCTGGGCGGCGGGGGATCCGGCCAGGCGCGGGCCGACGCGCACCGTCAGGGATTCGACAAAGTCCTTGGCGCCGGAACCGGCCAGGGCCTTGGCCTGGATATCCTTGGCCGTGGCAATGGCGGCTTGGGTGTAGGGATTGGCATCGGCCGCAAATGCGGGCTGCCCCAGGGCCAGCAGGGCCACACCGGCCGCCAGCAGAAAACCGAAACGCTTCAAGGCACTTGCTCCTTCGACGGACGGTCGGGGCCGGACCGCCCCGCAGGAACGGAAGGGTAACAAAATCGGTCGTTTCCGGCGCAACTGTTTTGTAATGGATACAATATTCTCGTTTTGTTCGCTCTCTGGCCGGTGCCGACCCGGCTTCCGGGCCCATGCCGTAACCTTCGGGATAGGGCCAAAAGACCCTACGCAAAAATGCTTGACGCCCATGCATGAAGGGAGCACCATCAAATCGTAACAAAGACATGGAGGGTGGTTTTGAAGATCATAACGCCCCCGGCACAGTGGGCGGCCGTATAGGAAACGGCGATCAACTGGGCTCCGCAACCTGGGAGGGTGTGTAGAAACATGACCCCACCGCAGTACAATTTCGCGATTACTTGATATATCGCAGCAACCATCTCGAACCCACGCTTGACATAGGTCCTGTGGTTTCGGATTGATACGGAAACCCCCGCAGGCGCATCCAGCTGCGGGGGTTTTCATTTGTCCGGGCCTTACATCGGTTCTGACAATGTACTGGCAGGGCAAAATACGGCCGAAGCATCCGGCACCCGCTTGGCTGTTCCGTCGGCCACCCCATATGGGATAGGCTGCCAGCACCCCCGCACCCAGGCGCCCCCCCGTGTCGATCCCGTGAATTTCCTACGCAAGATCCTGTCCCCTGCCGCCCCGGCCAAGAAGCGCGCCAAGCCCGCGCTGCCGCCGCCGCGTACCATGGCGCTGGACAGTGTGCCGGTCCCGGTGGAGGTGCGGGTATCAGCCCGTTCGCGCCGCCTGTCCATGCGGGTGGACGCAGCGCGCAATGTCGTGCGGATCTCCACCCCGCCGCGCGTGCCCGACGCCGATATCCGCCTGTTCGTGGGCCGCCATCTGGAATGGCTGCGGCAACGGCTGTCGGCGGTGCCCGTCACCATTCCCTTTAATCCCGGCGCCACGGTGCCCATTCTGGGGATCGACCATCTCATCCGCCATGTGCCCGCCGGCCGGCGCACCCCGCACCCCGTGATCCTGCCCGATGGCCGCCGGGAATTGCAGGTCGGCGGAGAGGTTGATTTCGTCGCCCGCCGCATTACCGATTACCTGAAAGCCGAAGCGCGCAAGCGGCTGACGACCCGGGCACAGGAAAAGGCGGCGCGGCTGGGCGTGACCATCGCCGCGGTCAGCATCCGCGACACCCGTTCCCGCTGGGGAAGCTGTTCGCCCGACCGGCGCCTGTCCTTCTGCTGGCGCCTGATCATGGCACCGGAACCCGTGTTCGATTATGTCGTCGCTCACGAAGTGGCGCATCTGCGGGAAATGAACCATTCCGCACGCTTCTGGGCCCTGTGCGCCAGCCTGACCGACAGTGTGGACGACCATCGCGACTGGCTGCGCGTCAACGGTGCCCGCCTGCACCGCTATGGCACCCCGCCGGGACGGGCGGGGGCGGCATGATCGATAAGCTGGAACTGTTCCTGGCCCTGGCCCGCGCCCGCCATTTCGGCCGCGCCGCGGAAGAGGCGGGCGTGTCCCAGCCCACCCTGTCGGCCGGGGTGAAACAGCTGGAAGACATGCTGGGCGTGCCGCTGGTGGTGCGCGGATCGCGCTTCCAGGGCTTCACGGCAGAAGGGGAGCGGCTGCTGGAATGGTCGCGCCGGCTGGTTGGCGACTGGCGGTCCATGCGCCAGGATATCGAGGCGCTGCGCAAGACGGTCTGTGGTCATTTCCGTCTGGCAGCCGTGCCCACGGCCCTGGCCATGGTGCCGAAACTGACCATCGCCGTCATCGACAGGCATCCGGGCGTGGATTTCCTGGTCATGGCGTCCAATTCACAGAAGATCATGGAACAGGTGGAAAACCTGGCCATTGATGCCGGCCTGACCTACCTGGACAATGAACCGGTCGGCGCCTTCATCCAGATCCCGCTCTATCGTGAGCGCTATCACCTGATCACCGGGCCCGACAGCCACTTTTCCGGCCGGACGGAGGTGCGGTGGGCGGAATTGCAGGGGGTGCCGCTCTGCCTCTTGTCGCCCGACATGCAGAACCGCCGCATCATCGACCGCGCCCTGCACCGCGTCGGCGTGAAGGCGGAAGTGGCGATCGAGTCCAATTCCATGACGGCCCTGGCCGCCCATGTGCGCACGGGCCGCTGGACCAGCATCATGCCTACCGTGCTGATGGAGGCTTTGGGTCTGCCCGCGGAACTGAAAGCCATCCCGCTGATCGACCCGGTGATCGAACATACGATCGGTCTGGTCATGATGGACCGGCAGCCCCACTCCCCCATGTCTGCCGCCATGATCGCGGCGGCCAAGCGCGTGTCCCAGATATTACCGAAGTGAGCCAACCGACCGGCAGGACCGCCGGTATTACTTCGCCGCCTCGGCAAGCTCCTCTCCGACACCCAGATCCCGCAACCGTGCCATGGCGCTGCCTTCGCCCAGCCGGATGCTGTTGTCATGGTTTGCCAGCACTTTCTGCGCGTCCTGCAGCATCCTTTGCTTCCAGGCGTCGCTGTCACGGCGCAGCTTCCTACCATCCTCCGCCAGGGCATCCTGCCGCGCCTGCAACCCGGACTGGTCAGCACCCGGCTGCTGCCGCTCCGCGGCGATGGACAATGCCTCGCTCACCTGCGCCAGGCGTTGATCGGCATTTTGCTGCATGGCGCTCACAAAACCCTGCGAGGAGGAGGAAGCACCGGTATCCATTCGGGCCGATTTGACAAAGCCGGAGAGGCCGTCAGCCAGCTCCTCGGCCGAAAGGGTGCCGGATTGAACCAGACCAACCAGCTTCTCCCGAAGCTTGTCGTTCAAGGACGAGAACAGATCGCCCGCCGCGCCGGACAATGACTGCGCCAGGGGGCTGAGCGAAACGCTTTCCTGCGGCCCGGTACTGGCCGATGCGGCCGGCTTCTGCTCCGCCACCTTCTGGAAACTGGATGTGGGTGTGGGTGTGGCATCGGTCACCACATATGCACTCGATATGATGTTCATATCATCATCCCCACTACCCGATTGACAGGGCACAGCGATATCATATCTCCTATTACGTGTCAATAATTCAAGACACTCTACAATATGAAACAGGAGAGAATCATGGCATTCATAACGGGGACCTCCGGCAATGATACGTTGCCATCCCCTCTGAGCGAAGCCAATACCATCAACGGACTAGATGGAAATGACACTATCGGCGGCGGTAATTTGAATGACTTCATCTCCGGTGGCAACGGAGATGATGACATTATCGGCGGCGCTGGCAGCGATACTATTTACGGCGATGCTGGTTCTGACTGGATACATGGGCAGGACGGCGCCGATTTTCTCTATGGCGGCGCGAGTGACGATGAATTGTATGGCGGTGCCGGCAATGATCAGCTCACAGGAAATGGCGGATACAACTACCTGTCCGGCGACGGCGGGAACGACACCTATATTCACAATTTCACCGACGCCGGCATCTCCATTATTTACGATAATGGTGGCGCGTCCGATCAGTTGACGTTGCAGAACCTGTCATCGACGCTCAATATCCAACGCTCCGGCACCGATCTTTATCTCTATACCGATGCTGACGCGGCGGATGGCGCACTGAACAATTATATCCAGATCCTGGATTTCTACGGGGCCACCGCGACGGTGCGTGGTGTCGGCACCGTCGAGGTCCTTGTGATCGGCAGCCAGACCTATGATCTCTGGGGACTGGCTCCCCATTGATCTCATCGCCATGCGGGAGAAGGGCGCCGCTGCCAGTGGCGCCCTTTGCGCTTTCGGCAAGGTCTTTGCCACGGATATTGCATGCCCATCGGCAATGCCACATGCGCAAATGACGGGCGCAGGCTGGGCGTCCGGCCACAGGCGGGCCCGAAAGTCCGTTGCATTTCAAAAAGATACGTCTGGTAAAGGCGGATTTTCGCAACAAGAACCGTTTGATCAGGATGTGCAATCGCTCAACAAAACAATCCCATTGATACTGGAAGCATTTGGGGAAAACCTGCGACAGTGATTGTCGTTGGAGTCCATTTGCCCATGACCGCCCCCCTGCCGTGGGATGAACGCCACGCCGCCGATATCATCCATCGGCACCTTCACCTGGAAGGGCCAACGCTGCCGATCCTGCACGCCCTGCAGGATGCGTTCGGCTGCGTACCCGACGCGGCCGTGCCCATGATCGCCGAGGCGCTGAACCTGTCGCGGGCGGAAATCCATGGCGTGGTCAGCTTCTACCATGATTTCCGCCGTGAACCGACCGGACGCCATGTGGTCAAGGTGTGCCGGGCCGAAGCCTGCCAGGCCCTGGGCAGTGAGAAGGCGGCAACCGCGTTGCTGGAACGGCTGGGCGTCGGCTGGGGCGAAACGACCGGCGACGGCACGGTGACAGTGGAAGCCGTTTATTGCCTGGGCATCTGCGCCTGCGCACCCGCCGCTTTGGTGGATGGCGATCCGGTGGGCCGCCTGGATGGCGCCAGACTGGCCGCTGCGGTGGAAGAGGTGCGCTGGTCATGACCCGGATCTTCATTCCCCAGGATGTCGCCGCGCTCGCCGTGGGTGCCGAAAAGGTGGCCAAGGCCATTGCCGCGCAGGCCGGCGATCAGGCCACCATCGTGCGCACGGGATCGCGCGGGCTATTCTGGCTGGAACCGCTGGTGGAGGTGGAAGCACCGGCCGGCCGCATCGCCTATGGCCCCGTCACGCCTTCCGATGTGCCCGGCCTGTTCGCAGCCGGTTTCCTGACCGGGGCGCCGCATCCGCTATGCCTGGGCCCGACGGAGGATATTCCCTGGCTGGCCCGGCAGAATCGCCTGACCTTCGCCCGCTGCGGCATCATTGATCCGCTGTCGGCCGATGATTACCGCGCCCATGGCGGCTTCAAGGGCATCAAGCGCGCCCTGGAACTGGGCCCGTCCAACACGGTTGAGGAGGTGGTGCGGTCGGGCCTGCGCGGGCGCGGTGGTGCCGGCTTCCCCACGGGTATCAAATGGCGCACCGTGGCAGCATCCCCGGCCGACCGCCGCTATATCATCTGCAACGCCGATGAGGGCGACAGCGGCACCTTCGCCGACCGCATGATGCTGGAGGGCGACCCGCTGGCCCTGATCGAGGGCATGGTGATCGCCGGCTATGGCGTCGGCGCGAATAAGGGCTATGTCTATTCCCGGTCGGAATATCCCCACGCCAACCATGTTTTCAGCCGCGCCCTCTATGTCGCTCGCAAGGCCGGGCTGCTGGGCCCGTCGGTGCTGGGCAGCGATTTTGCCTTCGATATCGAACTGCGCGTGGGTGCGGGCGCCTATGTCTGCGGGGAGGAAACGGCCCTGCTGGAAAGCCTGGAGGGCAAGCGCGGCGTCGTCCGGGCCAAGCCGCCCTTGCCCGCCATCAAGGGCCTGTTCGGCCGGCCGACCGTGGTGAACAACCTGTTGTCGCTGGCCACCGTGCCCACCATCCTGGCCAATGGGGCCAAGGCCTATGCCGATTACGGCATGGGCCGTTCGCGCGGCACCATGCCCATCCAGATCGCCGGCAATGTCAAATTCGGCGGCCTGTTCGAGGATGCGTTCGGCATCACGCTGGGGGAGATCGTGAACGAGGTTGGCGGCGGCACCCTGACCGGCCGACCCGTGCGCGCCGCCCAGTGCGGCGGGCCCTTGGGCGCCTATTTCCCCCCGTCCCTGTTCGACACCCAATATGATTACGAGGCGTTCGCCGCGCGCGGCGGCCTGATCGGCCATGGCGGCATCGTCGTCTTCGATGATCAGGTCGACATGGCGGCGCAGGCCCGCTTCGCCATGGAATTCTGCGCCATCGAAAGCTGCGGCAAATGCACCCCCTGCCGCATCGGCTCCACCCGTGGCACCGAAGTGATCGACAAGATCATGGCGGGCGTGGAGGTCGACGCCAACATCGCCCTGGTGGAGGATCTCTGCCAGACCATGAAGTTCGGCTCGCTGTGCGCACTGGGCGGTTTCACCCCCTATCCGGTGTTGAGCGCGCTTCAGCATTTCCCCGAGGATTTCCGGCGCGGGCAGATGCCTGCGGCGGCGGAATAGGGGGATGGGGATGCTTGGCGAAAGTAATCATTCAGCCTATCTTGGACGTGAAGCCGCTTCGCGGAAGGGAACGCCATGCCCCAACTTGATCGCATCACCCAAGACCCTGCCATCATGGGCGGCAAACCCTGTGTCCGTGGGTTGCGCGTCACGGTCGGTATGCTTGTCGCACAGGTTGGCGCGGGGCGGGGCATCGACGAGCTTCTGGGCGACTACCCGTACCTTGAGCGCGAAGACATCCTGCAGGCGCTCAGATACGCGGCATGGCGCGCGGAAGAACGAGAGATCGTTCTGGCGTCCTGATGAAGCTGCTGTTGGACATGAATCTGTCGCCGCGCTGGGTCGATACCCTGGCGGACGCGGGGATTTCTGCCGTCCATTGGATGCATGTCGGCCCCATGGATGCACCGGACAGTCAGATCATGGATCATGCCGAAAGGCACAATCTGATCGTCCTGACCCACGATCTGGATTTCAGCGCCATTCTGGCCGCCACGAAGGGCGCACGGCCCAGCGTCGTGCAAATCCGCAGCGACGACATCACACCGGAAGCGATGTCGGGCGTGTTGATCGCTGCCTTAAGGCAAGTGGCAGACGATTTGGCTGTTGGCGCTCTGCTGACTGTCGATCCAAAACGGTCAAGGTTGCGGCTGCTACCACTCGCCTAGACTCTCTTCTCTCTGCACTGGGCATGAATGTGCCCCCGACCTCCCCCCTGCATCAGGAGCGGGTGCCATGACACTCATCCATGAAACCGATTTCGGCACCCCGGCGTCCCGCGCTGAAAAGCTGGTCACCCTGACCATCGACGGGCAGAGCGTGAGCGTGCCCGAAGGCACCTCCATCATGCGCGCCGCCATGGAGATGGGGACCCAGATCCCCAAGCTTTGCGCCACCGACATGGTCGATGCCTTCGGTTCCTGCCGCCTGTGCCTGGTGGAGATTGAGGGGCGGCCGGGCACGCCCGCCTCCTGCACCACGCCCGTGGCACCGGGCCTGAATGTGAAAACCCAGACCCCGCGCCTGAAGCAACTGCGCCGGGGTGTGATGGAGCTTTACATCAGCGACCATCCGCTGGACTGCCTGACCTGCGCGGCGAACGGAGACTGTGAGCTGCAGGACATGGCCGGCGCCGTGGGCCTGCGCGAGGTGCGCTATGGCATGGACGGCGCCAACCATTTCAAGCCCGACAGCCCGCTGGCGATGCCCAAGGATGAGAGCAACCCCTATTTCACCTATGACCCGGCCAAATGCATCGTCTGTTCGCGCTGCGTGCGGGCGTGTGAGGAGGTGCAGGGCACCTTCGCCCTGACCATTGAGGGTCGCGGCTTCGACAGCCGCGTCTCCCCCGGCCAGCATGAGGATTTCCTGGACAGCGAATGTGTGTCCTGCGGCGCCTGCGTCCAGGCCTGCCCCACGGCCACCTTGCAGGAAAAATCGGTCATCGAGATCGGGCAGCCCGAACATTCCGTCGTCACCACCTGCGCCTATTGCGGCGTGGGCTGCGCCTTCAAGGCGGAGATGCGGGGCGACGAACTGGTGCGCATGGTCCCCTACAAGGATGGCAAGGCCAACCGGGGCCATTCCTGCGTGAAGGGCCGCTTTGCCTGGGGCTATGCCACGCACAAGGAACGCATCCTGTCGCCCATGATCCGCGACAGCATCGATCAGCCCTGGCGCGAGGTGGGCTGGGAGGAGGCGATCGGCTTCACCGCGACCAAGCTGAAGGCGATCCAGGCCAAGCATGGCCGCGACAGCATCGGCGGCATCACCTCGTCCCGCTGCACCAACGAGGAAACCTTCCTGGTGCAGAAGCTGATCCGCGCCGGGTTCGGCAATAACAATGTCGATACCTGCGCCCGCGTCTGCCATTCGCCCACCGGCTACGGCCTGAAGACCACCTTCGGCACCTCTGCCGGCACCCAGGATTTCGATTCAGTCGAACAGACGGACGTGGTCATCGTTATCGGCGCCAACCCCACGGACGGGCACCCCGTCTTCGCGTCGCGCCTGAAAAAGCGGTTGCGCCAGGGGGCGAAGCTGATCGTCATCGATCCGCGCCGCATCGATCTGGTGAAGTCTCCCCATGTCGAGGCGGCGGTGCATCTGCCCTTGCGCCCCGGCACCAATGTCGCCGTGGTCACCGCACTGGCCCATGTCATCGTCAGCGAAGGGCTGGTGGACGAGGAATTCGTGCGCCAGCGCTGCGACTGGGCGGAATTCCAGGAATGGGCCGCCTTCGTCGCCGAACCGCGCAACAGCCCGGAGGTGGTCGGCGACATGGCCGGCATCGATCCCGACGCCATCCGCCAGGCGGCCCGCCTGTTCGCCACGGGCGGCAATGGCGCCATCTATTATGGGCTGGGCGTGACCGAACATTCCCAGGGCACGACCACGGTGATGGCCATTGCCAATCTGGCCATGGCCACGGGCAATATCGGCCGGCCCGGTGTGGGCGTGAACCCGTTACGGGGTCAGAACAATGTCCAGGGCTCCTGCGACATGGGCTCCTTCCCCCACGAATTCTCCGGTTATCGCCACGTATCCGACGATGCGACCCGGCAGATGTTCGAGGAATTGTGGGGCGTGCATCTCTCGCCCGAACCGGGCCTGCGCATCCCCAACATGCTGGACGCCGCCGTCGACGGGACCTTCAAGGGGCTTTATGTGCAGGGGGAGGATATCCTGCAATCCGACCCCAACACCCACCATGTCGCCGCCGGTCTGGCGGCCATGGAATGCGTCATCGTCCAGGACCTGTTCCTGAATGAAACGGCCAATTACGCCCATGTCTTCCTGCCCGGCTGCACATTCCTGGAAAAGGACGGCACCTTCACCAATGCCGAACGCCGCATCCAGCGTGTGCGCCGCGTCATGGCACCCCGCAATGGCTATGCGGATTGGGAGGTGACGCTGCTGCTGGCCAGGGCCATGGGTTTCACCATGGATTACGCCCATCCCAGCCAGATCATGGACGAAATCGCCCGCGTCACGCCCAGCTTCAAGGGTGTCTCCTATCAGCGGCTGGAAGAGATGGGCTCCATCCAATGGCCCTGCAACGACAAGGCGCCGTTGGGCACGCCCGTCATGCATATCGACGGCTTCGTGCGCGGCAAGGGCAAGTTCGTCATCACCGAGTACATCCCGACGGAGGAACGCACCGGCGCCCGCTTCCCGCTGCTGCTGACCACGGGCCGCATCCTGTCGCAGTACAATGTCGGCGCCCAGACGCGGCGCACGGCCAACAGCGTCTGGCACGAGGAGGACCGGCTGGAAATCCACCCGCATGACGCGGAAAACCGGGGCATCCGCGATGGCGACTGGGTGAAGCTGCAAAGCCGGGCGGGGGAAACCACCCTGCGGGCCCTGATCACGGACCGGGTGGCGCCCGGCGTGGTCTATACGACCTTCCACCATCCCGACACCCAGGCCAATGTCATCACCACCGACTATTCCGATTGGGCCACAAACTGCCCGGAATACAAGGTGACGGCTGTGCAGGTGGGCCACAGCAACGGCCCCACGCAGTGGCAGCAGGAATATGAGGCCCAAGCCCGCCAGTCGCGCCGCATCGACGGCCATGTGGTCGAGGCGGCGGAATGACCAAAGCCGGAGGCGGGAACATGACCAAGCCGGAGGCAACGGCATGAACAGCCCGGCCAAGCCCCTGCACCGTCTGGCCTGGCACAACGGCGTGATGCAGGAAGGTACGCGCATCACGGCGGAAGAAGTGCCCGTCGCTATCGTGCATGACGGCGCCACCTATGCCGTGATGATGGCCACCCCCGCCGATCTGGAGGATTTCGCCATCGGCTTCAGCCTGACCGAAGGCGTGATCGACAGTCCGGCAGAGGTGGAAGACCTGGAACTGGTCGAAACCGACCTGGGCTGGGTCGCGCGGATGTGGCTCAGCAAACGGCCCCGCGCCGCCCTGGACACCCGCCGCCGCCGCCTGACCGGCCCCGCCGGCTGTGGCCTGTGCGGGGTGGAAAGTCTGGCCGAAGCCGTGAAGCCGGCCCGCCCCGTCGGGTCCGGCCGGCCGCTGACACCGCTGGCCCTGGCCCAGGGCTTTGATGCGATGTCGCAACAGCAGGTGCTGGGCCGCCTGACCCGCGCCGCCCATGCCGCCGCCTTCCTGGCGCCCGACGGCAGCCTGATCGTGCGGGAGGATGTGGGCCGCCACAATGCGCTGGACAAGCTGATCGGCGCGCTGGTCCGTTCGGGCATTGATGCCACGCAGGGCGCCATCCTGATGACCAGCCGCGTGTCGGTGGAACTGGTGCAGAAGGCCGCCATGGCCGGTGTGCCGCTGCTGGCCGCCGTCTCCGCCCCCTCCACGCTGGCCGTGAAGCTGGCCGACGCTGCCGGCATGACCCTGGTGGCCGTGGCGCGGGCCGACGGGTTTGAGGTTTTCTGCCACCCCGACCGCATCACGATCAACGCCGAGGAGTGCCCCCGTGTCGCCTGAAAAGCTGGTCATGATGGCCAACCAGATCGGCGCCTTTTTCGCCAGCCAGGGCCCGAACGGCGCCCATGGCGTCGCCGACCATATCAAAAGCTTCTGGGACCCGCGCATGCGGGCCGGGATTTTCGATCATCTGGACAAGGGCGGGGCCGGATTGACCCCCATCGTCGTCCAGGCCCTGGAGAGCCTGAGAACAAAACAATAGGAGGCGTCACCCAAACACCCCATCCCGGCACCCATAAGGAGCTTTCACCACAAGAACCAACCGGAGCCATTCCAAGAAGCCCCGGCATTTCGCGTCCATCCAATAACGCCAAAGCGGCGAACGAACAGGAGGAAACGAGGGCATGGTAGCGGCAGATCAAACGCAGGGCCAAGGTGCGGGGCAACCCGGCCTGCTGGACCGGGAACGCATCATCGCGCATGCGGGCTTCAACCGATGGCTGGTGCCACCGGCGGCATTGGCAATCCATCTCTGTATCGGCATGGCCTATGGCTTCAGCGTGTTCTGGCTGCCGCTCAGCCAGTCGCTGGGCGTGACGGCACCGATGGCCTGTCCGGCCGATGCCGGGCTGATGAATGCCCTGTTCACCACCTCGTGCGACTGGAAGGTCGCCGATCTGGGCTGGATGTACACGCTGTTCTTCGTCCTGCTGGGCTCGTCCGCCGCCATCTGGGGCGGCTGGCTGGAACGCGAAGGCCCGCGCAAGGCCGGGTTCGTGGCGGCACTCTGCTGGTGCGGCGGCCTGCTGATCTCCGCCATCGGCGTCTATACCCATCAACTCTGGCTGATGTGGCTGGGCTCGGGCGTCATTGGCGGTATCGGGCTGGGCCTGGGCTATATCTCGCCCGTCTCCACCCTGGTGAAATGGTTCCCCGACCGGCGCGGCATGGCCACCGGCATGGCCATCATGGGCTTTGGTGGTGGTGCCATGATCGGCTCACCCTTGGCCAACATGCTGATGAACGGCTTCAAGACGTCGACCTCCGTCGGTGTGTGGGAAACCTTCGTCGTCCTGGCCGTGATCTATTTCGTGTTCATGATGTCCGGGGCCTTTGGCTATCGCCTGCCGCCGCCGGGCTGGGCGCCCAATGGCTGGACCCCGCCGGCGCCTTCCGCCAATGCCATGATCGCGCATGGCAATGTGCATGTGAAGGACGCGCACAAGACGCCGCAATTCTGGCTGATCTGGGCCGTGCTCTGCCTGAACGTGTCGGCCGGCATCGGCGTGCTGGGCATGGCGTCGCCCATGTTGCAGGAGATTTTCGGCGGCGCCCTGTTCGGTCAGCCGGACCTGGGCTTCTCCGACCTGAACGCGGACCAGAAGAAGATCATTGCCGGCATCGCCGCCGGCTTCACGGGCCTGCTGTCGCTGTTCAACATTGTCGGCCGCTTCTTCTGGGCGTCCTTGTCGGACAAGATCGGCCGGAAGATGACCTATTTCACCTTCTTCGGCCTGGGTATCGTGCTTTATGCCTCGGCCCCGTCCCTGGCCCATATGGGGTCGAAGGTGCTGTTCGTGGCGGCGTTCTGCATCATCCTGTCCATGTATGGCGGCGGCTTTGCCACCGTGCCGGCCTATCTGGCCGACATGTTCGGCACGAAATTCGTGGGCGCCATCCATGGTCGGCTGCTGACGGCCTGGTCCACGGCCGGCATCATCGGCCCCGTGGTCGTGAACTATATCCGCGAGGCGCAGATCGCCGCCGGCGTGCCGCGCGCCCAGGTCTATGATTACACCATGTATATCCTGGCCGGGTTCCTGATCCTGGGCTTCCTTGCCAACGCCGCCGTCAAGCCTGTGGACCGTAAATGGTTCATGGACGAGGAAGAGGCACCGAAGACAGCCACCGGCCCCATGATCAACCGCAGTGACGTGGACAGCGGCGGATTCGACGCCAAGGTGCTGCTGGCCTGGCTGGCCGTGGGCATCCCCATCCTGTTCGGCGTCTATCAGACACTGCAAAGCGTGGTGAAGCTGTTCGGGTGACGCCGCCGCCCGGCGCCGGAGTGAAATTTCACCTGAATTTGCGCCGCGACCATCTGACCTTCGATGTGGACCATTTGGCAGGTTGACCTATGGCCCCGAAAGATTGATGTCATGACGGTCGCGCCGCATTTTCGGCGTCCGATTTTGTGGGAGGATCCCCTCGATGAAGTCCCTGTTCACCGCCCTTGTCCTGACGGGCGTTGCCGCCCTGACCGCCGGCACCGCCATGGCCCAGGACGCCGCCAAGGGCGAGACCGTGTTCAAGAAGTGCATGGCCTGCCATCGCATCGGCCCCGATGCCAAGAATCTGGTCGGCCCGATCCTGACCGGCGTCGTCGGCCGCCCGGCCGGCAAGGTCGATGGCTTCAAATATTCCGAGATCAACCACCATTCCGGGGAAGCCGGGCTGGTCTGGACGGAAGCCAATCTGGAGGCCTATCTGGCCGACCCGAACGCCTTCCTGAAGAAGTTCCTGACCGACAAGGGCCACGCCGATCAGGCCGTGGGCGTCACCAAGATGGCGTTCAAGCTGCCCAACGAGCAGGAGCGCAAGGACGTGATCGCCTTCCTGAAGAGCAAGAATTGAAGTTGGTCAGGTTCAAATAGACTCGGAATGGTTCTCTCCACCGTCACCCCGGCGCAGGCCGGGGTCCAGCGTGAGGCGCGGTTAGCGCCGATATGAGTCTTATCGCGGCAGACGCCGCTCTACGCCTGGACCCCGGCTTTCGCCGGGGTGACGGTGGAGGGGGCGGGCGAAAGGGGCCGGGCGGATCAACCGCCCGGCCCCTTTCTGTTTCACCCCACCTTCAACCCTTCCAGCACCGCCCGTAACCGCGCGGGCAGCGCCGTGGGCCGGCGGTTGTCCCTGTCGACATAGACATGCACGAAATGGCCGCCAGCGGCCGCCATCTCCGCCCCCGCCTTGAAGATGCCCAGTTCGTAGCGCACCGAGCTGTTGCCCAGATGGGCGACACGGATGCCCACCTCCAGCCGGTCGGGAAAGGCCACAGAGGCAAAGAACCGGCACCCCGTCTCCACCACCAGACCGATGACATCGCCGGCATGGATGTCCAGCACGCCCTGGTCGATCAGATAGGCATTCACGGCCGTGTCGAAATAGGAATAGTAGGTCACGTTATTGACGTGGCCATAGACGTCATTATCCATCCAGCGCGTATCCAGCGCATGGAAATGCCGGTAATCGGCCCGAACGGGCGCTGTCGGCTTGCTCAAGGTCACCCCTCCCCATCCCTCTTTCAGGCGCGCGGCCGCAGGCTCCGGATCAGTCCTTCCTGCGCCGTGCTGGCGATCAGCCGGCCCGTGCGGTCGAATATCTGCCCCCGGTTCAACCCGCGTCCATTCCCGCTCCATGGGCTGTCCGTGCTGTACAGCAGCCAGTCATCGACCCGGAAATCCAGCGCATGGAACCATACCGCATGGTCCAGGCTGGCCGCCCTCAGCGTCCGACCCAACCAGCTGACATTGTGTGGCAGGACGGCCGTGCCCAGCAGGACCATGTCGCTGATATAGGCCAGGGCCACACGATGCAGGTTGGCATCATCCTCAAGCGGGGACACGACGCGGAACCAGACCTGTTGCACCGGTTCCCGCACGCCGGGATTGACGGGGTCCACGGGGTTGACTGGGCGCAGTTCCACGGCCCGGCGATGGGCCAGCAGCGCCCGGCTTTCGGCCGGCAGCTTGTCCGCAATGGACAGGTAGAACTCATGCTCCGTCATCAACGCGTCCGGCGGCGTGACCTGCGGCATGGGGAACAGCTGGTGTTCCAGCCCCTCTTCCGGCACCTGGAACGACGCCGTCAGGGTCAGGATGGGGGCACCGCCCTGCAGCGCCTCCACCCGGCGGGTGGCAAAGCTGCGGCCGTCATAATCGCGATGGACGCGGAAATCGATGGGATAATCCTCGTCCCCCGGCCGCATGAAATAGGCGTGCAGGGAATGCACGACGCGCGACGGGTCCACCGTCCGGATGGCCGACGCCAGGGCCTGGGCCACCACCTGCCCGCCGAACACACGGCCCTTGCCTCCGATCAGCCGGGACCCCTGGTACATATCGCTGCCCAGCTCATCAACCGTCAGCAGCCGCGTCAGCCGTGCCACCAGCTCTTCCGGGCCGGGGATGGCGTTATAGTCCTCGATCATACCGGGACCTTTCTTCACCGATGCCTAATCCCCTCCACTATTTTGGGGACCGGGACGGCTGGCAAGGGCTACGCCGTCCCGGTGAAGACATGGGTGACTTGCGGTCGCATACTCGGGGGATGCCACCGGTCATTACCGATGACTGGTGGTACGGCGGCGCCCGGCGCTTGTAGGCGCATAAAATCACAGCGAGGCGCGATAGGCCCGCCAGCCGCCAAAGTCCGTAATCTCCGTCGCCCCTTCCAACGCGTGGCCTTCGCACAGGAACCCCGTCACCTGCCGCCCGTCATCCAGGGTCAGCTTGCCCACACCCAGGGGCGCCGGGATGCGGGCGACGAAGGCACCAAAGGCGGCGGGCGGCAGGGCCCATTCTTCGGCCAGGATGCCCGGCCCGGCAAAGCCCGGATCGCGTACCAGACCCGGCTTGGGCGGAATTGTCCCGGCCAGGGCATAGAAACGGTAATCGGGTGCGGTCCGCACCTCCCCCAGCCTGATCCCGCCGACGCTGGTCAATTCCGGGTTCAGCGGCATGCCCGTCAGATGCGCCCCCACCACGATGATGGGCAGCCAGTCGGAAGGCGGACTGTTCACCAGCGGCACCGTGACCGGTTCCACCTTTCCATGCAGCCTGTCGCCGATATCGGCCAGGGCCGCATCGGTGAAGGCCGGCCCTACCAGCGTGACGCCGAAGGGCAGGCCATTGGGCCGGAACCCCGCCGGCACGGCCAATGCCGCGCAATCCAGCAGGTTCACGAAATTGGTATAGCGGCCCAGATGGCTGTTCAGGCGCACCGGATCGGCCTGCATCTCCGCCACCGTATAGATGGTGGGTGTGGTGGGCAGCAGCAGGAAATCCACTTCCCCCCACAGGCGCGCGATGGCCTGGGCATAGAAGGCCAGGGCATATTGGCCGACAAATGCCTCTACCGCACTCTTGCCCGCCGCGCCCTGGATGATGGCGCGCACGGTCGGGTCCATGGCGTCGGCCTGGCCCTCGACAAATTCCTCGATGGCCGCCAGCCGTTCGGCCACCCAGGGCCCGCCATAAAGAAGATGGGCGCATTCCCGCAGGGGGCCGTAATCGAACGGCACGGCCGACCCGCCCAGCGCCTCCAAATTGGCAATGGCAGCATCATACAGAGCCTCTGCCGCCTGATCGCCCAGGAACTCCTTTTCGGCCCCGGTCAGCACCCCGAACTTGAAACCGGTCACGCGGAGCGGTGTCGTTCGGGCCAGACGAGAGAAGGGATCGCCCCCATCGAACCCTTCCGCCACACGCCGCACCAGATCGCCATCGGCCACAGAATGGGCCAGCACCGTCACACAATCCTGTGACCGGCAGGCGGGTACCACCCCGGCAGCCGACAGCAACCCCTTGGTGGGCTTGATCCCCACCAGATTGTTGAAGGCCGCCGGTACCCGGCCCGACCCGGCCGTATCCGTGCCGAGCGCAAACGCCACCTGCCCCCGCGCCACCGCCACGGCGGACCCCGAACTGGACCCGCCGGAGATATAGTCATTGTTGAACACGCAGCGCGGCGCGCCATAGGGGCTGCGCGTGCCGTTCAGGCCCGTGGCGAACTGGTCCAGATTGGTCTTGCCGATCAGGATGGCGCCCGCAGCCCGCAGCCGCGCCACCACGGTACTGTCGGCCGCTGGATCATAGGCGAAGGCCGGGCAGGCGGCCGTCGTGGCCAAGCCGGCGGCGTCGATATTGTCCTTGGCCGCAAAGGGAATGCCCCACAGCGGTTTGGCCGGGTCATAGCCGGCATCGGCCAGGGCCTGCGCCTCGGCCCGCAGCCGGTCGGCCGGCACCGTGCTGATCCAGATGGCGGGATCGGGATTGGTGGCCAGCCGTTGCAGAACCGCCTCAATCACCGTGACCGGACTGGCATCGCCGCCGCGATAAAGGTCCGTCAGCTCATGGATGGTAAGTTTTTCCGGCAACATCAGGCAACCTCCTCCAGAATGGCGACGGTCTGGCCGGCATTGACGGTGCGGCCGGGTTTCGCGGTGATTTCCCGCACCCGGCCGGCCGTTGCGGCCTTCACCTCCATCTCCATCTTCATGCTTTCCAGGATCAGGATCGTGTCACCGGCCGCCACATGCTGGCCCGGCTCCACCATGATTTTCCAGACGTTACCGGTCACGCCCGTTTCCACACCGGTACAGCCATCCGGCAATGCGGTGGCATCGGCGGCGGGGCCGCCCTCGTCGCTGACGAAACTGTCCAGGCCCCGCGCCTTCCAATCCTCGCGCTCGGCCTCGAACGCCGCCTGCTGCCGGCGCTTGAAGGCGTCGATGCTGTCGGCATGGGTGGCCTGGAACCGCAGATGGTCGGCGTAATCCAGTACCGTCTCCTCGATCCGCACGGGATAGCGGCCATGGGGGAAGGCTTCGCGTGCCTCGGCCAGTTCCTGTTCGCTGACGGGGAAGAAACGGATCTGGTCGAAGAAGCGCAACAGCCAGGGCTTGCCCGCCTGGAACGGTGCGGTGTTCCGCCAGGAATTCCAGACCTGGATGGTACGGCCGAACAGCTGGTATCCGCCCGGCCCCTCCATCCCATAGATGCACATATAGGCGCCGCCGATGCCCACGGCATTTTCCGGCGTCCAGGTGCGGGCGGGATTGTATTTCGTCGTCACCAGCCGGTGGCGCGGGTCCAGCGGTGTGGCCACCGGCGCGCCCAGATAGACGTCACCCAGCCCATAGACCAGATAATGGGCATCAAACACGATGCGGCGCACATCGTCAACATGGTCCAAGCCATTGATACGGCGGATAAATTCGATATTGTCGGGGCACCAGGGGGCATCGGCCCGCACCAGTTCCTGGTACTTAGTCATGGCCAGCCGCACCTGCGGGTCGTTCCAGGAGAGTGGCAGATGTACGATGCGGCTGGGCACCCGGGCATCCTCGATCCCGCCCAGCCCGGCCTCGATCTCCGCTAGCACGCCCAGCAGGGTCGTGGTGCGCAGGGTCGAGCTGTCGTAATGCACCTGCAATGACCGGATGCCGGGCGTCAGATCGACGATGCCGGGCAGGTTCCGGTCACGCAGCGCCGTCACCAACAGATGCACGCGCAGGCGCAAACCCAGATCCAGCGCCATGGGCCCATATTCGACCAGCAGGTAATCATCCCCCGCCCGCCGATAGACCACGGGCACCGGCCCGTCGATGCGGTTCAGGATGGGGGATGGCAGGTCGGCATGGGTGATGAGGACGGGGGCTGCCACCGATTTCACCACCGGCACGAACCGGACCTTGTCGCCCGGTCGCAGTTGCCCGACCTTCCACAGGTCACCCTTCGCCACCACCAATGGGCAGACGAAACCGCCCAGGCTGGGTCCGTCCGGGCCCAGGATGATGGGCATGTCGCCCGTGAAATCCACGGCGCCGATGGCATAGGCATTGTCATGGATGTTGGACGGGTGCAGCCCCGCCTCTCCCCCATCGGCGCGGGCCCATTTCGGCCGCGGGCCGATCAGGCGCACGCCGGTACGGGCAGAATTGAAATGCACCTCGTATGTCGCGGCGAACAGGTCGGCAATGTCGGCTTCCTGAAAGAAATCCGGCGCCCCGTGCGGCCCGTAATGCACAGCCAGTTCCCATTCATGGGACAGGGCGGGCAGCGTCACCGCCTCCGCCTTGCCCGTGGGCAGGCAGGCCAGGGCCAGCGTATCCCCCGCCTTCAGGCAGCCCGTGCCATGGCCGCCGAACCGGCCCAGGGCAAAGGTGGCCTTCGACCCCAGATAGGTGGGCGCATCAAAGCCGCCGGCCACGGCCAGATAGGCGCGCTGCCCCGGCCCCTGGATCCGGCCCAGCGCCAGCACCTGGCCGGCCTTCACCGTCACCGGCACCCCATACGGGATGGACACTCCGTCCAAAGTGCCCGCCATGGCCGCACCGGTCACCGCCACGATAGCGTCAATGTTGAAGCGCAGCGTCGGCCCGGTCAGCGTGCATTCCAGCGCCGCCGTCCCCTCCGCATTGCCCAGCATCCGGTTGGCCAGCCGGAAGGACTTGTCATCCATGGGCCCCGATGGCGGCACCCCGACATCCCAATAGCCCAGCCGCCCCGGCCAATCCTGGATCGACGTCTGGGCACCCGGTGCGATCACCTCCACCGTCGCGGGCGTAAAGGGGAAATCCTTCAGCACCGATGTGGCGACATCGCCCCGCCGGAACAGGTCCGATGCGATGATGGCGCGTAAGTAGGACAGGTTCGTCTCGATCCCCGCCACCCGCGACGCGGACAGGGCGGCCGACAGCTTGTCGATGGCGGCATCGCGCGTGCCGGCATGCACGATCAGTTTGGCCAGCATCGGATCATAATGGGCCGTCACCTCCGTCCCCGTCGCCACCCAGCCATCAACGCGGATGTCATCGGGGAACGATACCTCGGTCAGCAGACCGGTGGAGGGGCGGAAATCGGCGGCGGCATTTTCGGCATAAAGCCGCACCTCGATCGCCGCCCCCTGCGGGATCAGGCTGTCCTGCGCCGGCAGGGTGAAATCGCCCGCCGCCTGCCGGATCATCCATTCCACCAGATCGACGCCGAACACGGCTTCGGTCACGGGATGTTCGACCTGCAGGCGGGTATTCACCTCCAGGAAATAGACCTGGGCCCGTTCCACATCATAGATGAATTCCACGGTGCCCGCAGAGGCATATTGCACGCTCTGACCCAGAGCCACGGCCGCATCCCGTAACCGGGCACGCACCTCGTCCGGCAGACCGGGGGCCGGCGTCTCCTCCACCACCTTCTGGTTACGGCGTTGCAGGGAACAGTCACGCTCGCCCAGCGCCACCACCCCGCCCTTGCCATCGCCGAAGATCTGCACCTCCACATGCCGGGCCTGGGCGACGAACCGTTCCAGATAGACGCGCGCATCGCCAAAGCTGCTGGTCGCCATGCGCTGCACGGCGGCGAAGCGGGCGGCCAGCTCCTCGGCCGTATGGCAAAGCTGCATGCCGATGCCACCGCCGCCCGCCGTGCTTTTCAGCATGACGGGAAAGCCGATGCGCGCCGCCGCTTCCTGCGCCTGATCGACGCTGTCCAGAATGTCGGTACCCGGCAACAGCGGCACCCCCGCCGCCCTGGCCAGATCACGCGCCGTGTGTTTCAGGCCGAAGCCGCGCAGATGCTCCACGCGCGGGCCAATGAAACGAATGCCGGCCGCGTTCAGCTTTTCCACAAACCCGGCATTTTCCGACAGAAATCCATAGCCGGGATGGACTGCCTGCGCGCCTGTGGCCCGGCAAGCGGCGATGACGGCGTCAATATCCAGATAGCTCTGCTTGGCCGGCGCCGGGCCGATAGGCACCGCCTCATCGGCCGCCAGGACGGGCGCCGTAAACCGGTCGGCATCGGAATAGACGGCGACCGAGGCGATACCCATGCGCCGCAGGGTCTTGATGACCCGCGCGCAAATCTCACCGCGATTGGCGATCAGAACCTTGGTGAACATGGGGGGGGGTCCTTTGGGAGGAAGGGCATGCCCTTCGTGCATCTTTTCCGTCACCCCGGCGCAGGCCCATAGGCGCTAAGTTAGGGGCTTCACCTTTCCTGCCTCCCCCGCGAAAGCGGGGGTCCAGGGGCCACAAGAGCCAGCGCTTCAGTGCTCTTGGCTCCTGGACCCCCGCTTTCGCGGGGGAGGCAGGCTAGTGCAGAAGGTTAACTTAGCGCCTATGGGCGCAGGCCGGGGTGACGGTCTAATTCTGGGACAGCGACACGCCTCACCCTTCCCAGATCACCACCTGGATGGGCGTGGGGTCGAAACCGTTGCAGGGATTGTTCACCTGCGGACAGTTGGAAATGACGCAGAGCAGATCCTGCTGCGCCACCAGTTCCACATAGTCACCCGCCGACGACACCCCATCGACAATGGCCAGCGTGCCATCGGGGTCGATGGGCACATTCATGAAGAAATTGATGTTGGGCACGATATCGCGCTTGCCCATCCCGTGACGGGTCACGGCGATCAGGAAGTTCTCCCGGCATGCATGCATGTATTTCGTATGATGCCCGAACCGCACCGTATTGCTTTCGCAGGAACAGGCGCCGGCCGAGGTATCGTGCCGGCCACACGTATCGGCCACGACACTGGCCAGGACATTGCCACGGTTGGAATAAAGCACCGACCCCGCCTGGATATAGGGCGTGCCCTGGGCCAGCACTGTGTCCTGGGCGCTGTAACGTTCGCTGAAATCATCTAGGCTGTAGAACAGCGTATCGACGGCCTGACAGCCCTCGCTGTCGACAATCCGGATCACCTGACCCTTGCGCACAATGCCGGACCAGGGATGTTCGGCCGGCACCAGTTCGTTCAGAATGGCGCTGGCGGGATCACGGTCGGACAAAACAGGGGTGAAGCTGTGACTGGTCATGGTTCTTCCCTCCCCGCTCAGGCCGACAGATAGGCATCATTATTGACGAAGCCCCTCGCGGCTTCCGCCGTGGCCGTGCGGCACAGATCATCGGCCGCGGCCGGCGGCACCTCATGGATGACCAGTTCGACGGGGACCGGCGGTGTGGCCGGGGCCAGCGGGTGAGGAGTGTTGGATACGGCCAGGATCAGATCCATCTCCGCCCGCAGCGACACGAAATCGCCCGGCTGCACACCCGCCGCATCAAAGGAAAATCGCCCGTCACCGGTCACGCTCACGGGGGCAAAGAAGCTGATACAGGGTGGGATATCCCGCTGGGTCAGGCCGTGCTTGCCGGCCGCCAGCATGAAATTGTCGCGCGCATTGCGCACGCCGCTGTCGGGGCCATAGGTACGGGCGACACTGGCCGGGGTGGACCCACCCACCACCGTATCATGTCGGCCGCAGCTATCCTCCACGATGGAAAGCAGCACACGCCCCATGTCGGAGAACAGGACCCGCCCCTTGCCCAGCGCCGCCGTCCACTGGATCTTGATCGTGTCGGCATGGTTGAACCGTTCCGACGGGTCGTTGCGGTTCCAGGCCAGCAGCGACACGCCCGGCGTGGCGGCCGGGTTGGTGATGCGCAGCACCTGCCCGCGCCGGATCACCCCGGTCCAGTACCAGCCACCGGGCAATTCCTCCCGCAGGCGCACAGACGCCCCCTCAGGCAACGCCGACCCCCGCGCACTGGGCGGAGGCAGGACCAGGGGCGCACGGCCGGAGGCTGCGGATTTCAATTCCAGATAACGGCCCCGGTTGGCCGCGATCTGCTCTTGGGTCTGGCGGGGCATGCTCGCTCCCTCCTCACGCTGCGTCGGCCGGGTCGTCCCGGTCTGTCTGCCCATCCGTTTTGGCCGGGTCGTCCCGGCGGGGCGGTTCCTTGCCGAAATCGGGCTGGCCGGCCACGCGGCGGGGCCAGACCTCGATATCGTTGGTGATGCTGGCGCCATAGCGCAGCCGTTCTTCCGGCAGGTTGCGGCGGCGGTCAAAGGCGATGACGCGGGTGCCCAGATGAAAGGCTTCCGACAGATCATGGGTGACCATGACCACCGTCATCGGATGGTCGTGCCACAATTGGCGCATAAGCTTGTGCACATCGGCGCGGATGCCGGGGTCCAGCGCCCCGAACGGTTCATCCAACAGCAGGACCTTGGGCCGCGCGATCAGGGCCTGGGCCAGGGCCAGCCGCTGCTGCATGCCGCCCGACAACTGCGCCGGGTACTTGTCCAGCGCATGCGACAAGCCGACCGCGTCCAGCAGTTGCGCCGCCTCTTCCTTGGCCTTGCGGCGGGCGGCGCCGAACAGCCGGCCGAACAGGCCGCCCTTCTGCAATTCCGCCCCCAGCAGCACATTGCCCAGCACACTCAGATGCGGGAACACGGAATAGCGCTGGAATACCACGCCCCGATCGGGGCCGGGTTCGGGCGAAATGGGCTGGCCGTCGATCAGGATCTCGCCCCGCGACGGGGTTTCCTGTGACAGCAGCATGCGCAGAAACGTGGTCTTGCCACAGCCCGACGGGCCGACCAGGGCCACGAAGGAACGCGGCGCGATGTCCAGGTTGATCTGTTCCAGAACCACCTGCTCGCCATATTCCTTCCAGACATTGCGCACGGAAATCTGGGTCATGCGCCGGCCCTCGCATCCGCAAACCAGGGGAAGGCCCGGCGCTGCACCACCCGCAATGCCAGATCCATCAGGAAGCAAAGCAGCGTGATCCAGGCGACATAGGGCAGGATGACATCCATGGCCAGATAGCGCCGGACCAGGAAGATGCGGTAGCCCAGCCCGCTTTCGCTGGCGATGGCCTCTGCCGAGATCAGGAACAGCCAGGCCGGACCCAGATTCAGCCGGATACTGTCAATCAGACGCGGCAGGATCTGGGGCAGCACCACCCGGATGGCAATCGTCCAGCTATTGGCGCCCAGCGTCTGCGCCTTGATGAATTGCTGACGCGGCAGATCATCGATCTTCAGCATCAGGTCGCGGATCAGGCAGGGCAGCACGCCGATGACGATCAGCGTCACCTTCGACGCCTCCCCCAATCCCACCATGATGAACAGGATGGGCAGGATGGCCAGCGGCGGCACCATGGAGATGACGGTGACAAAGGGCGACAGCGTGGCCCGCACATGCGGCAGCAGCCCCGCCGCCATACCCACCAGCAGCCCGCCACCCGACGCGATGGCGATGCCCGCGAACAGCCGGGCCAGCGACGCGCCCGTGTCCAGCCACAGCAGCACGTCGCCCGTGCGCTTGTCCGCTGTGAACGCCATACGGTCGATGGCGTCGGCGAAGGATGCGAGACCCGGCAACAGCTTGTCGGCCGGATTATCGGCCAGCCTTACGGCAGAGCCCAGGGCATAGGCCGCCAGCACCGCGACAAAGGGCAGTGCCGCCAGCATCATCCAGCTTGTCCGGTCGGGCCTTCGGTTGATCAGGCGCATGGGGCGTGTCCTTGCAGAAGCGTAGGTCGTGGGTGAGGCGACGGCCGAACCCCGACAAGCGACGGTGCCAATATCCGTCGGGGTTCGCTGGACGCTCACCCGCGACCTACATCATCCATCCGCCCTTACAGCTTCCCCTCGGCCGCGGCGGCCATGTAGGTGTCGCTGAAGCGGAACTTCACGAATTTCGGGTTGCCATAGAGGGCACCGCCCGGAAATTCGATGCCCACCGCTTCGGCCGACGGCGCACCATTGCCCAGCAGGCCATGGTCGAACAGGAATCCCGCCACCTTCTGCATGGTCGCCTTCGGCTCCGGCCCGCGCACAAACGCCAGGGCTTCCGCCGGCTTGTAGAACATGCGCGTGGCCTTCAACTGCGCCTCATACCCGGCCAGATCGGTGCCCGACGCCTTGCCCATGGCGGCGCGCGCGGACTTGCCGGCCTCGTTTTCCGCCGACATCACGGCCATGGTTTCGTACCAGATGCCGGCCAGCGCCTTGCCGAAGGCGGGGTTGTCCTTCAGCGTGTCGGTATTGGCCACCGTCAGGTCGATGATCTCACCGGGGATCTGGCTGCTGTCGAACACCTTCTTGGCGTTCGGCGTGCCCAGGATTTCCGCCACCAGCGGGTTCCAGGTCACAACCGCCGTCACGTCGGGCGTGGCCCAGGCGGCGACCATGTCGGCGTCGGAGGTGGAGACGACCTTGACGTCCTTCTTCTCCGTCAGCTTGACCGTCTCCAGCGCGCGGGCCAGCAGATAGTGGGAGACGGAGAATTCCACCAGATTGACCTTCTGGCCCTTGATATCGGCCAGGCTGCCCTTGCCCTTCAGGATGACGGCATCATTGCCGTTGGAGAAGTCACCGACGATGACGGCGGTGGTGTCGACACCACCGGCGGCCGGGATCGACAACGTGTCCATATTGGTCACGGTCACGGCATCAAAGGCGCCGGCCGTGTACTGGTTGATGCTTTCAACATAATCGTTGAACTGTACCACCTCGATGCCGATGCCGTATTTGTCGGCCCATTTCTTCACGATGCCGTGTTCGGCGGCATACTGCCAGGGCATCCAGCCGGCATAGATCGACCATGCCAGCTTGAAGTCCTTCTTCGGCGCGGCCAGCGCCGGGACCGAGAGGAGCGAGGCGGCAATCAGCCCGGCGGTCAATTTTCCAAGGAAGCGGCGCGTCTTCATCATCCAACCCCTTATGGTTCCAAACCGGTTTGGGGGTTGGCGGAGACCGAACGGGGGCGCCAACCCTCCTCGATCTCCCGGGCTTTTGTCCCGCCGTGTACCCGGCCGGGCCAGATGATCTGGCGGGACCGGGCGGCAGCTCTCGGACCAGTCACCGCGTCTGTCGGACGCCGCCGGAACCCTAGCCACCATTGCCGCATAGCAGCAATCGCCGTGCCAGTCCAGTACGGGCGGATTCCGGTGATCGCCGCCTGAAACTGGCGCCGATAAGGGCAGGATCAAGATGCAATCCGCCCAAATATTGAGCACCGGCCAATCCCGCCCGGAATGGTTGACAAGGGGACCGGCTTTGGGTCATTGCAACCCCATGCCCAAGCGTACATTGACGGAGGCCACGACGTGTTGGAACGCCTGATTGAACGGGCCCTTTACGGCAGCCGCTGGCTGCTGGTGCCGGTATATCTGTGCCTCTCCTTCGTGCTGGTGGCTTTCAGCATCCGCTTCTGCATCGAACTCTATCACCTGTTCGAATATGCGGTGTTCGGCGCCAGTGATGCCGACCTGATCCTGGCCGCCCTGGGGCTGGTTGACCTGACCCTGGTCGCATCCCTGGTGGTCATGGTGATGCTGAGCGGGTACGAAAATTTCGTCTCGCGCATCGACCTGGGCGATCATGAGGAGAAACTGTCCTGGCTGGGCAAGCTGGACAGCGGCTCGCTGAAGGTGAAGGTGGCTGCCTCCATCGTCGCCATCTCCTCCATCCATCTGCTGAAAAGCTTCATGGACGCGGATAAGGTGGGCAATGACAAGCTGTTCTGGCTGGTCATCATCCATCTGACCTTCGTCATCTCCGCCGTGCTGATGGGCGCGCTGGACAAGCTGACCAACAAGGGCAAGCACTGACCCCAGGCTCGTGCCGGTACCTTGCGGCACCGGGGAAATGGCCCCCTCGCCTGGAACCCGCTCCTTGCGTCCAGCAACATTCGCGTTTCTTGTTGAACGGGGCTGATCAGATGTGGGGGACGGCGCAATGGATGTTGATGTTCTGATCGTGTTCAGCAGCGTGACCATCATCGTCATCGCCGCCCTTTATCTGAATTTCCGTGCGCGACAATCGGTCACAGACACCGTGCGCGGCATCGTGGACAAGGCCGGCGGGCTGGATCAGCAGACGGCGGCCGCCATGGCCGCACAATTGACCAGCACCGGGTCCGACCTGCGGCGTGGCGTTCTGTTCATCGCGGTAGCCCTGGCCATCGGCATCGCCTCACAGTTCATCGGCCAGGAACTGGCCGTCCGCCCCTTGCTGGCGGTTGCTGCCTTTCCCGGCATGATCGGCGCCGGCTACCTGCTACTGCATGCGCTGCGATCGGGCGGAATGGCCAAGGATGGGACAGGTAAAACGTCCTGAGCCCGGAATCGGTAAAAAAATTTCTCCCACCCACCGCCGAACGTCACTAAAGTAATAGTGAATGCGTGACGCGCCATCCGGATGGCGTGACAGTAAGGGGATGGGGATGTTCTTGCGGCGTGGAGCCATGGCCTTGGCGGTTTTGCTCACCGTGCTGCCATCCTTTCCCAGTCTGGCACAGAACCGTTTGATGATCTTCGCCTATGGCGACCATAACGAGGCCCCCTATGCCGTGATCCGGCAGGACCGGCTGGAAGGTGGCTTCATCAAGGAACTGGGGCAGACATTGGCCCAGCGGCTGGGACGGGAAGCCGCCTTCCGTTTTGTTCCCCGCAACCGCATCTCTGCCGAATTGACGGCCGGCTCGGTCGACGCCTACTGCATGGCGGCGCGACAATATTATCCCGGCTTTTCCGCCGATCGGTTTTCCCGCGGCCTGTTTACCGATGATGACGTCGTGATCCTGTCCGCGACTGTGACGGGAGAAATCAGTTCCTCAATCCTGGCAGGCAGGCGGGTCGGAACGGTGCTGGGCTATATCTACCCACCGGAGATCGAGGACCTGTTCCGCACCGGCAAAGCGGAACGGGTCGATGCCCGTAACGCGGAAAGCAACCTTCGCAAATTGGGCGGCGGACGCGTGGACGCCGTGATCATGCCGCGGCTGGCCTGGTTGGATTCCATCAAACGGGAACCCGCCCTGGCCCGGATGGCGCGGCCGGAACCAATCACCATCGCCACACGGGAACGCAGCTGCCTGATCAGCCCAGCCAGCGACCTGTCGGTTGCGGAGGTGGACAACGCGCTGCTTTCCCTGGAAGAGGATGGCAGCCTGACAGTCATGCGCACCCGCCTGGGCCAGCCCGTCCCGGGCGCTGGCACCATGGGCACCATCATGAATGGCACGCCCCGGCGGTAACGGCGCGGTCCCGTCAGTCCAGCAGCCCATCAATGTCGGTCATCAGACGCTGGCGTCGCTGCACAACGGGCACGGGCGGCTCCTCCGGCATCCCCGCCGCGCCGGCAGGTGCGGCGGGCACCACCGTCGCCTCCGTCTCCAGCAGGGCCTGCACCGCCAGCCGTACCTCTTCCCGGCGCTCTGCCGGAACCCAGAATTCAAGCCGCACCAGCCCCGCCGCCTTGCGCCGGGCCCGCGCCCTGATCTGCCTGATCGCGTCGCTCATCGCTCTTACCCCTTCAACGCCGCCAGATTAGAGCAAGCGCAGCCGCAAAGTGAATAGCGGGGGGTGGGCATCTCCCATACCGGTCACGCACCCCATGGTTGAGAGAACCCGGCCTATTCCATGACGGGGCCAGGCCCGGACGTCATCCGGGCCGGCCGGCGCAGCACCAGGACCAGGGGCAGCGCCGCCAGGGTGATGATCATCATCATCTTGAAATCATTGATATAGGAGATCATGGCTGCCTGCTGGTTCACCATGCCGTCGACGGTTGCCATAACCTGCGGCGACATCTGCCCGCCCAACGCCAGGAAGCTGTCCAGCTCTGATCGGTAGGGGGTGATATGGGCCGCCAGTTCAGCATGGTTGATCTGGATGAAATGCGCCAGCATGGAGGTGACGATGGATACACCCAGCGAATTGCCCAGATTGCGCACCAGACTGAACAGGCTGGCCGCGTCCACACGGTCCGCCGGCTGCAAGGTGGCAAAGGCGATGGTGCTGAGCGGCACGAAAACCAGCCCCAGGCCCAGGCCCTGCACGACGCCGCTCAGGATGATGGGGGTACTGTCCATGACGATGGTGAAGCCTGTCATCATGTGCAGCGACCAGGCCGTCAGGCTGATACCGATGGTGATCAGGATGCGCGGATCGACGATGCGCACCAGCCGCCCTACCATCAGCATGGAGATCATCACCCCCACGCCGCGCGGCGCCATCACCAGACCCGTGGTGATGGTGGGATAGCCCATCAGCCGCTGCAGCATGGGCGGCAACAGGGCCATGGCCGCCAGCACGATGATGCCGACCACAAAGATCAGGATCAGGCCCGTAGCCAGATTGCGGTCACGCAGCAGGCGCGGTTCCACGAATGGCCGCCTGGCCGTCAGCATATGCACACCAAAGGCCCAGAAGGCGGAAACGGAGATGCCCAATTCGATCCAGATCTCGTTGGCGGCGAACCAATCCAGCTGCTCACCCCGGTCCAGCAGCAGCTGCAAGGTGCCTACCGCGATGCTGAGCAGGGCGAAGCCCAGGAAATCGAAGCCGCGCTGACGCTTGGGTGCTGCCGGCAACCAGGCCAGCATGCCCAGGAAGGCCATGATGCCCACCGGCACATTGATGTAGAAGACCCAGCGCCAGTTGAAGCTTTCCGTCAGCCAGCCGCCCAAGGTCGGACCGATGACAGGGCCGACCATGATGCCAGCCCCCCACATGGCCATGGCCGACCCATGGCGTTCCGGCGGATTGATGTTCAACAGCACCGTCTGCGACAGCGGCACCAGGGCGGCACCGAACACACCCTGCGCCAGTCGCCAGATGATCATCTCGGTCAGGCTGCCCGCCTGGCCGCACAGCATGGACGCCAGCGTGAACCCAGCCACGGACGCCAGAAACAGGTTCTTCAGCCCGATCCGGTCGGCCATCCAGCCGGTGACCGGGGTCATGATGGCCGACGCGACGATATAGGAGGTCAGCACCCAGGTGATGCTGTCCTGTGCGGCGCCCAGGCTGCCCTGCATGCTGGGCAGCGCCACATTGGCGATGGTCGTGTCCAGCACCTGCATGATGGTTGCCAGCATGATGGCAAGCGTCAGCGGGCCGCGTTTGACAGGGGCGGCCGGGGCGGCGATGGCGGCGTTCATGGCGCGCCCCCGCTCACTCTTCGGCGGCCTGGGCGGTACCGAAGCCGGGCAGGCCACGCGCATGGCCCGTATCGATCTCCACCGTCGCCGACAGGCCGGCGCGCAGCGGCACCTTGCCGCCATCGGCCAGTTCCAGGCGCACCGGCACGCGCTGCACCACCTTCACCCAGTTGCCCGTGGCATTCTGGGCGGGAAGGATGGAGAATTCCGAACCCGTGCCGGCGCCGATGCTGGCGATGCGGGCCTTCAGCTGGCGGTCGGGAAAGGCGTCCAGCACGACGGTCGCCGTCTGGCCCGACTGCATATGGGTCAGGTCGGTTTCCTTGACATTGGCTTCGATGAAGACGGACTG
Organism: Hydrogenophaga intermedia; assembly: GCA_943371025.1. Taxonomy (GTDB): domain Bacteria; phylum Pseudomonadota; class Alphaproteobacteria; order Azospirillales; family Azospirillaceae; genus Niveispirillum. The sequence goes on along the minus strand of CALRTC020000001.1, from coordinate 130,867 downwards.
CGTCTCCACGATCGACATCATGGACAGGCCGGGCATGACGAACTGGCCCACCTGCAGACGATCGGTCTGGCTGGCGATGCCGTCCGCCGGCGCGATCACGCGGGTGCGTTCCAGCTCAAGCGCCGCGCGGTCGCGGGTTGCCTGGGCCTGCATGACGCTGGGGTGACTGTCGGTGGGAATGTCGGGATTGCCGGCCAGACCGGCCAGCGCAGCGGCCACACCCTGGCGGGCCTTGACCACGCCCTGCTCCGCGGCGCGCAGCTCGTTGCGGGCCTCGTCCAGCTTGGACTGGGCGGCATAGCCGCTCTGGGCCAGCTTGGACTGACGCTCATAATCGCGGCGGCGGTAATCCATATCCTGTTCGGCCTGTTCCAGCTCGGCACGCTGATGCGACAGGGTGGCGCGCAGGCGCTCCACCTCCAGCCGGGCCGTGGCCAGGGCCGCGTCAGCCTGGGCCAGCGCGATGCGATAGGGCTGTGGGTCAATCTCGAACAGGGCGTCGCCGCGCTTCACGGGACGGTTTTCCGCGGCGTGCACGGCGACAATGCGGCCCTGTACTTCCGGGGAAACGCCGACCTTGTCCTGCTTGACATAGGCATTGTCGGTGCTGATGAAACGCCCGCCAGTCACCCAGACATAGCCGCCGGCAGCCGCCAGGGCCAAAGGCAGGGCCAGACCCAGGATCAGGCGGCGCCCGACGGACATGGTCGTCTTCTCGGTCTCACTCATTTTCATCACCATTCTGCGGGCGCTCGGCCGACGGACCCTCCATCGCCGACAGGTTGGCCCGGACCCGGACCAACAGCCGGACCAGCTCGTCCCGCTCCTGCGGGGTCAGGCCGGCCAGCGCCTCCTCGTAAATCTCTTCGACGACGATCCGCATGGGGGCCAGCGCATCGCGCGCCTTGTCCGTCAGGACCAGAAGGCGGGCGCGGCGGTCATTGGGGTCCGGCTGACGTTCCACCCAGCCCCCTTCCACCATGCGGTCCAGCATGCGCGTCAGCGTGATCGGTTCCACCTCCAGCGCCTCGGCCAGTTCGGCCTGCTTGACACCGGGATTCTTGGAAATCTTGAAAATGGCATGCCATTGCGCCCGCGTGCTGCCGCTGAAGCGCAGGCGCTGGTCGAAACGCCGGCGCAACAGGCGCGCCGTGTCGGCCAGATTGGTTCCAAAATGGGTGGTGGGATCGCTGCTGCTCATGACCCTGCATATTATAAGCACACTTACTATAAGCAATGCTATAAACGCCGGACCAGCCATGCGCGGCTGCGGAGACGGCGCTTGCCACAGGCCGGTCTCGCGCGTATTTCTGCCGATCTGATAGAAAGGATGCGGTGAAGCCGGTGCAATTGTCCCTGCCCCATTGGCGGTTGATGCTGTTGGCGGCCCTGGTGCTGCTGACCGGCGCCATGGGCGACAGCGTCTCGGCACGCCTGTCGGCCGGCATCGCGTCCGGCTGCACGGTGCGCGGCCCCGAACAGGACCGCGACTGCGACAGCCGCCTGACGGCCCCGACACAGACGGCCCTGCTGCAGGGCCTGTACCGGATCGACGGCAAGGCCGCACCGACGACGGGCGGCGGTGTCGACCCACTGCTGCCCTACGCCGACGGGGTGCCGCCGGCTTTCCTGACATTGGCGCTTCCGCCCGTGGACCCGGTTCGCGTGGCCGGCGGCCTGTCCGGCCCGACGGGGCGCCCCCGCGGGCCGCCGGTTCCGGCCTGACCCGACCGCTTTTCCTCCGAACAAGTTTGATCGAACCGGTCCTGTGCGTCCGGTTCCCATGATCGGAACCTATCCCATGTTGAATTTCTCCAAGGTCCGGACGGCAGTCATCCTGCTGATCTGCTTCCTGGGCATCGTTCTGTCGATCCCCAGCCTGATCGGGCCGGCCAACATCCCCTCCTGGCTGCCCGCCCGTCATTTCAATCTCGGCCTTGACCTGCAGGGCGGCTCCTACCTGCTGCTGGAGGTGGATGCCGATGCGGTGAAGCGCGAGCGGCTGGAAAACGCCACGGATGAGATCCGCGGCCTGCTGCGCACGGCGGAACTGCGTGTGGCCGGCGTGGCTGTGGATGGCAACGGCATTGTCGTGCGTCTGGCCGATCCGTCGGATGCCAGCCGCGTCACCGATGCCCTGGCCCCGCTGACCCGTGGCGCCATGCCGGGTGAGCTGGGCGATTTCACCATCGTGCCGGAAGCCGGGCGCCTGCGCCTGGATTTCGGTCCGCAGGCCCTGGCCAACCGCGTCAGCAAGGCCGTGGACCAGTCGCTGGAAATCGTGCGCCGCCGTATCGACGAAACCGGCGTGAACGAGCCGATCGTGGCCCGTCAGGGCCAGTCGCGCGTGCTGGTGCAGCTGCCGGGTGTCACCGATCCCGGCCGTATCAAGCGCCTGCTGGGCCAGACGGCCAAGATGACCTTCCATCTGGTCGGTGACGCCACGGCGGTGCCGGGCACGCCGGCGCCGCCGGGTTTTGAATGGCTGAACAACAGCGACCGTGGCGCCGGCGGCGGTCAGGTGCTGGTGCGCAAGCGCGTGGAAGTGGACGGCGCCACCCTGACCGACGCCCAGCCCAGCGCCGACCCGCAGACGGGCCGCTGGGTCGTGTCCTTCAGCTTCGACAGCATCGGCGCCCGCCGCTTCGCCGACATCACCAAGGCCAATGTCGGCCGTCCCTTCGCCATCGTTCTGGACGGAAGGGTCATTTCCGCACCTGTGATCAATGAACCGATCCTGGGCGGACGTGGGCAGATCAGCGGCAATTTCACGGCCCAGTCGGCCACCGAACTGGCTGTGCTGCTGCGCGCCGGTGCCCTGCCCGCCCCGCTGACCGTGGTGGAAGAACGCTCCATCGGACCCGAACTGGGCGCCGACAGCATCAAGGCCGGCCTGGTTTCGTGCCTGGTCGGTGTGGCGCTGGTCTTCGCCTATATGTGGATCACCTATGGCAAGTTCGGCGCCATCGCCAATATTGCCCTGCTGTTCAACCTGTTCCTGACGCTGTCCTCGCTGGCCATGCTGGAAGCGACCCTGACCCTGCCCGGCATTGCCGGCGTGGTACTGACGCTCGGCATGTCGGTTGATGCCAACATCCTGATCAACGAACGCATCAAGGAAGAGCTGCGCAAGGGCAAGACGGCCCTGTCGGCACTGGAAACCGGCTATTCCAAGGCCATGGCGACCATCACCGACAGTAACCTGACCACGCTGATCAAGATGATCCTGCTCTATATCGTGGGCACGGGATCGGTGAAGGGGTTCGCTGTCACCACGTCGCTAGGCATCATCACCTCCATGTTCACGGCCACGCTGGTGGCCCGCCTGCTGACGGCCATCTGGTACAAGCGCTCGCGGCCCAAGACGCTGCCCGTGTTCGGGCCGTTGCAGCTGAAGACCGTGGGCATGAAGATCAACTTCATGAACGGCCGCCATATCGGTCTGGCCGTATCAGTTGTCCTGTCCACGGCGTCCGTCTTCATGTTCTTCAAGCCGGGGCTGAATTACGGCATCGACTTTGCCGGCGGCATCGTCATGGAAGTGCGCACGACGGAGCCGACGGACTTCCCCAAGCTGCGTGAAGTGATGGAAGGCGTGAATGTCGGTCCGGTGGCCCTGCAGGCGTTCGGCACCGACCGGGACGTCATCCTGCGCATGGAACGTCAGGAAGGGGCGGAAGCCAACCAGCAGGCCGCGATCAAGGCCGTGACGGCCGCCCTGGACCAGCATTTCCCCGGCACCGAAGTCCGCCGCGTGGAAGCGGTTGGCGCGTCCGTGTCGTCCGAACTGTTCCATGATGGCATGCTGGCGCTCGGTCTGGCGGCGTTCGCCATGCTGTTCTACATCACCATCCGGTTTGAATGGCAGTTCGGCATCGGTGCCGTGGTGACCATGCTGCTGGACGTGACCAAGACCATCGGCTTCTACGCGCTGACGGGGATGCAGTTCAACCTGACGGCCATCGCCGCCATGCTGACCATCATGGGCTTCTCCATCAATGACAAGGTCGTGGTCTATGACCGCGTGCGCGAGAACCTGCGGCTTTATCGCAAGATGCCGCTGCGCGAGTTGATCGACCGGTCGATCAACGAAACGCTGACCCGCACGATCAACACCAACATCGCCGTGTTCCTGTCCATCGTGCCCCTGGCCATCTATGGCGGGGAAGCGTTGCGGGAATTTGCCTGGGCGCTGCTGTTCGGCATCCTGCTGGCGACGTCGTCTTCCATCTTCATCGCCGCGCCCATCCTGCTCTATCTGGGTGAGAACCGGCTGCGCAAGACCATGACGGGCGACGACACGCCCGGCACGGAAGGCGAAGGCGAGAGCGCGAAGGCCTGATCCAGGGGCCCCCCTTGAATGACGAAAACCCCGGCACTGAGAGGCGCCGGGGTTTTTGTTTGGATGCGGATCAATCCGCCCGCTTCATGCCCGTCACCATGGAACGCGGCAGGTTTTCCCGGTGCAGCAGGCTGCTGAGCAGCACGCCGGCCAGATGCAGGGCGACCAGGGCCAGGGTGGCGTTGGCCATCACCTCGTGCCCCTCCTCCAGCATATGCTTGAAGGGACGCAGGGCCTCGGTGGGATAGCGGGTGATCAGGCCCAGCGCCGCCGTGCCCAGCAACGACAGCCACAGGGCCACGGCCATGGCGCCACCGGCGGGGTTATGCCCCAGATGGCGCGTGGCCTTGCCGGTCAGCAGCTGCCGCGCATAGGCCAGCAGGCCGGCCGGCGTGGGCACGAAATCGTCGAAGCGGGCATGCTGGGGGCCGACCAGGCCCCACAGCGCCCGCAGGCCGACCACGGCGATGATGGTCAGGCCTGCGGCCTCATGCACGCCCATCATCTCTTCCGCCGACAGCCAGGCGGTCAGGAAGGCGACGGCGATGGTCCAGTGGGTGAGGCGCACCACGGGGTCCCAGACGCGGACCATGGGGGCGGTGGTGGGGGCGGCTGACGCCGCCGCCCCTGCCGAAAGAGGAAGCGTGCCCATCAGTCATTCTCCACTTTCAGGATCTCGCCGGTGCGGGCATCAACATAAATTTCTTTCCGGCGACCATCGGGGGCGATGGCCTTGACCTCCACCTTGCGGTCGCCCTTGCGCTCGACCTCGCTGATGTCGCGATAGCCCTGGGCCGTCAGCTTGTCCAGCAAGGCAGGGATGGGCAAGGCATCTGCCGGGGCAGCGGTGGTCGGGGCCGTGGCGGTGGCCGGGGCCGGGGTGCCCGCCCCTTGCGCCCAGGCATAGGCACCCAGGCCCATGGAACCGGCCAGCAGGGCCACGGCGATGAAACGGGGATACAGCATGGAAGGAACTCCTGTCCGTTTGTGAGGATGCGCACATCCTGACAGGAGCCGGCTGAACCCAGCCTGAATGGGAGCCGAAAAGAAAAACGGCCGGGAAAATCCCCGGCCGCTTGTCAGTCACACCGCTTCGGGAGGAGCCCGGCGGGTCAGGAAACTTGTTCAACCCAGGAGTCCTCTGATAGCCCCTGAAGGCCGGCGACCGACGGCCCGCGCCCGAAGGAACAGGTCCTATCAGCGTGCCTCGCCGCCCACCGCGCCAGCCGGAGCCGACACGCCCGCCGTCTTGGCGATGGCGACGCGGTACAGCGCCAGCGTGATGATGATCGTCAGCAGGAAGCCCGACGCCCCGCCGACCAGCAGGCCGATGGCATTGGGCAGCGCCACCATCATCCAGTAGAAAGCGGCCGTGCGGGCCGGCGAGACCAGCCAGCGCAGCAGATAGTGATGCAGATGTTCACGATCCGGCGAGAACGGCGCCCGACCGGCCTTCAGACGGCTGACGATCAGCCGCAGGCAATCGACGACGGGCAGCAGGAACAGGCCCATCAGCTGCATATTGCCGAGCGCGCTGTCCGGATGGCTGGTGACGGCCAGCCCCAGCAGCCCCATGACGGCAGAGATGCCATAGGCACCGCTGTCACCCAGGAAGATGCGGCCACGCATGTTGAAGGTCAGGAACACGGCCCCGCCGGCCAGCACCAGCAGCGCCAGCATCGAATAGGTACCGGCGCCGGCCAGGGCGAAGAACAGGGCCCAGATCATGGCCATGCCGCTGGCGATGCCATTGGCGCCGTCGCTCATGTTGAAGGCATACTGGAAGCCGACAAGGCTGATGATGGTCAGCATGGCGCCCATCACCGGCGGCAGCAGGATCTTGGTGCCGTCGCCGAAATCCAGGGCCGAAATGGCCAGAGCCGGCGCCAGGATCACCGCCAGCGTGAACATGACCAGCGAAACAGAAAGGCGCACGACGGGAGGCAGGTGCTGCCGGTCGTCAAGCATGCCCATGACGAACAATGTGACCATCACCGGAACGATGATCCAGTGGGCTGACACGCCGTCGATGACGGAAAGACCGGCGCCGATCAGGGTGGCGGGCAGCAGAATGGCCAGCCCACCCACCAGGGGGACTGCGCCGCGATGCAATTTCCGCAAACTGTCGGGTTTGTCCATGATCCCCAAAACCGTCCCGATCTGGGGAGCCTTGAGGCAGATCAGGGCAGACAGGGCGATCTGCAGAACAACAGCAAGTGCATAAATCAATTTTGCCACCCTTCAAGCGCGGGTTTGCGAGTTTGCCTTCCGGCGACCGCCCAGATCACAATCCCGACCCCATGCCGGAATTTGATGGGCCACCCAACCGAAAACGCGTTCTTCTTACCATTGTTCCGCGGTCCGCCCCTTCGTACCGCAGCGCCGAAGCCTTGGCTGGTTTACCATAGGCCCCGGTTAATCGTGAAGACATTACCGTAGGGATGGTCTGCGTCTGAAGCGCAGACGGACAAAAACAACTTACTGACATCGAGATTATCATATCGACGGTGCGATTGGCACGCTCTTTCGTCGTTGCCATCTATGCCCTTCTGGTAGGGCGCTTGGCCAGAAGTGGCGGAATACAAGGCCTTTTGGCTTACGGCCACCGCACCGTTCCGACAGCGGCACCAGGCCGCAGCCCCCAAAGCGGCTCCTTATCCGGGCCCGCGAGTCGAAAGGGCGGGCCCGTCTGCACGGTGCCCGCCCCTTCCCCGGAATGCCTTGTTGCATCGCGGCAAATTAACCAGCCCGGTCTCCCATGCCGCCGCCCAGCGCCTTATAGAGCGTGACCAGATTGGTCAGACGCTGCTGGCGCAAAGCAATCAGGCTGCGCTCGGCAGCGTATTGTGTGCGCTGCGCGTCCAGCACCTGCAGGTAGCTGTCAATCCCGCGGTCGTACCGGGCCCGGGACAGGGCATGGCTGTCGGTCGCGGCCGCCACCAGGGCCGCCTGGGCGGCAATCTGGTCGTCCAGGGTCGACCGTGCCGCCAGCGCGTCCGCCACCTCGCGGAAGCCCGTGCGCACGGCCCCCTGATACTGGGCCACAGCAATGTCCCGATCAGCCTTGGCCACGTCCAGGTTGGACTGGTTGCGGCCAAAATCGAAGATCGGCAGGCTGGCGTCCGCCCCGACATTCCAGGTCTTCGACCCGCTGCCGAACAGGCCGGACAACGAACTGGACGCCGTACCCAGGGCCGATGTCAGGCTGATCTTGGGGAAGAAGGCGGCCCGCGCGGCGCCGATATTGGCATTGGCGGCGCGCAGCGTGTGTTCGGCCTGGGCGATATCGGGCCGGCGCGCAAGCAGGTCGGACGGCAGTCCTTCCGGCAATCCCGGTATCAGCAGGCTGCCATCCGCCCCCAGCGCCCGACCAGCCGCCACGGTCACCGGCGATCCGACCAGCAGGGTCAGGGCGTTCTCGTCCTGCGCCACCTGCCGGCGATAGGCAATCTGGTCGCCACGCGCCGTCTCCAGCGCCGTTTCGGCCTGGCGCAGGTCCAGCTGGCTTTTGGTGCCACGGTCGAAGGATTGCTTGATCAGGTCATAGCTTTCCTTCTGTGTGGCAAAGGTCCGCTCGGCCAGGGCCAGTTGCTCCCGATCGGCCAGCAGCGTCAGATAGGCGTTGGCAACCTCTGCAATCAGGGCCAGCCGCGTCGTCTCCCGCGCTGCCTGCGTCGCCAGATAGCTTTCCAGGGCCGCGTCCGACAGGTTGCGCACCCGGCCAAACAGGTCCAGCTCGAAGGCCGTGACGCCCAGCCCGACGCTGTAGCTGTTGCCCGTGGCCGGCTGCGGTTCGACGACGCGGGCGCGGGCGGCCTGGCCCGTGCCGTTCAGGGTCGGCAACTGATCGGCCCGCTGCACGCCGTAAAGCGCACGGGCGCGTTCGACATTGGCCGTGGCCTGCACCAGATCATGGTTCTGGGCCAGGGCCTGGTCGACCAGCCCGCGCAATTCCCCATCCAGGAAGAAATCACGCCAGCCGACATCGGCGACGGCCGCCGCGGCTGCCGGGGCCGCGGTGCTGGCCGTCGGATAGCGATCGGCAACACCCGTGCCTGGCGTCTGATAATCCGGCGCCATGGAGCATCCGGCCAGCAGCAGCGGGGCCAGGGCCAGGATCAGCTTCGTCCTCATCATGCTCACTCCCGCCCGCCGGTTTTGTTGCGGGCCTGTTTGGTCCTGCCGGCCAGCCGCTCCACCCCTACAAAGAACAGGGGGACAAAGAAGATGGCCAGCAACGTCGCCGACAGCATGCCACCGACCACACCGATACCGATGGCGTTCTGGCTGCCCGATCCGGCACCCGATGCCAAAGCCAGGGGCGAAACGCCCAGAATGAACGCCAGGGACGTCATGATGATGGGGCGCAGGCGCTGGCGTGCAGCTTCCAGCGTGGCTTCCGTCAGGTCCATGCCCTTCTCGTAATATTCCTTGGCGAATTCCACGATCAGGATGGCGTTCTTGGCAGACAGGCCGATGGTGGTCAGCAGGCCGACCTGGAAATAGATGTCATTGGCCAGGCCCGTCAGGGTGGCGGCCAGCACCGCCCCCAGCACGCCCAGCGGCACCACCAGCATCACCGCGAACGGGATGGACCAGCTTTCATACAGCGCCGCCAGACACAGGAACACGACCAGCAGCGAGATGGCATAGAGCGCCGGGGCCTGCGACCCGGACAGTCGTTCTTCGTACGACAGGCCGGTCCAGGCATAGCCGATGCCCTGCGGCAGCTTGCCGATCATCTCCTCCATCGCCGCCATGGCCTGACCGGAGCTGTAGCCCGGCGCCGGCTGGCCCTGGATATTCATGGCCGACGCCCCCTGGAACCGTTCCAGGCGCGGCGAGCCATGGGCCCAGACAGCCTTGGCGAAGGCGGAGAAGGGCACCATCTCCCCCTTGGCATTGCGCACATGCAGCTTGCCCAGATCCTCCGGCAGGGCCCGGAACGGGGCGTCGGCCTGGATGAACACGCGCTTCACGCGGCCACGGTCCACGAAATCGTCGATATAGGACGATCCCCACATGGAAGAGAGCGTGCTGTTGATGTCGGCGATGGACAGGCCCAACGCGGCGGCCTTGTCCTTGTCGACCTCCACACTCAACTGGGCGGTGTCTTCCATGCCGTTGGGGCGCACGCCCACCACGGCCGGATTCTGGGCCGCCATGCCCATCAGCTGGTTGCGGGCCGCCATCAGGGCGTCGTGGCCCAGCCCACCTTCGTCCAGAAGCTGCAGGTCGAAACCCGTGGCATTGCCCAGATCCTGCACCGACGGCGGGGTAAAGGCGAAGACCATGGCATCCTTCTGGCCCATGAAGGCGCCCATCATGCGCATGGCGATGGCCTGGGCCGTGGCATCCTTGCCCGTGCGCTGTGACCAGTCCTTCAGGTTCACGAACAGGATGGCCGCATTCTGGCCCTGGCCGGCGAAGCTGAAGCCGGCGACGGAGAACATATCCTTCACATAGGCCTTTTCCGGGCCCGCCAGATAATTCTCCACCTCCTTCACCACGTCCAGTGTACGGCCCTGGGTAGCGCCCGGCGGCGTCATGACCATGGCGAAGATGATGCCCTGGTCCTCTTCCGGCAGGAAGGCGGTGGGCAGGCGGGTGAACAGAACCGCCATGCCCGTGACCAGCAGGGCGAAGACCAGCAGGAAGCGCTTGGACCGGCGCAACAGGCCCTGGGCAGCGCCGACATAGGCGTGGTTGGTGCGGTTGAAGCTGCGGTTGAACCAGCCGAAGAAGCCCTTGCGCTCCTCATGGGACTGCGCCTTCAGCAGGCTGGCACACAAAGCCGGCGTCAGCACCAGTGCCACCAGCACCGACAGCGCCATGGCCGAGACGATGGTGATGGAGAACTGGCGATAGATGACGCCGGTGGAGCCGGGGAAGAAGGCCATGGGCACGAACACGGCCGACAGGACCAGGCCGATACCAACCAGGGCGCCCGTGATCTGACCCATGGATTTGCGCGTCGCCTCACGCGGGGACAACCCGTCTTCGTGCATCACGCGTTCGACATTTTCCACCACCACGATGGCGTCGTCGACCAGCAGGCCGATGGCCAGCACCACGCCGAACAGGGTCAGGGTGTTGATGGTGAAGCCGAACGCCGCCAGCACACCGAACGTGCCCAGCAGCACCACCGGCACGGCGATGGTCGGGATCAGGGTGGCCCGGATGCTCTGCAAGAACACATACATGACCAGGAAGACCAGCACGACCGCTTCGGCCAGGGTCTTCACCACCTCATGGATCGACAACCGCACGAACGGCGTCGTCTCATAGGGGTAGATGGCGTCCACGCCCGCCGGGAAGCTGGGGCGCAGGCGTTCGATCGTGGCCTTCACCGCTTCGGCCGTTTCCAGGGCGTTGGCACCGGGCGCCAGGCTGACGGCGAAGCCCGCGGCGTTCTTCTGGTTCAGGCGGGAGACGATTTCATAGCTTTCGCCGCCCAGCTCGACACGGGCCACGTCGCGCAGATGCACGGCCGAACCGTCGGCGTTGGATTTCACCACCACCGCTTCAAACTGCCCGGGCGTCTGCATGCGGCTCTGCGCCGTGACGGTGGCGTTCAACTGTTGGCCCAGGGGCGACGGCGTGCCGCCGACCTGCCCCGCCGATACCTGGGCGTTCTGGGCCTTGATGGCAGCGGTCACCTCGTCCACCGTCAGGCCGAAACCGGCCATCTTGATCGGGTCCAGCCAGATACGCATGGCGTAGGAGGCGCCGAAGACCTGCACGCTGCCCACGCCATTGACGCGGCTGACCGGGTCCTGGATGCGGGAAACGACGAAATCGCCCAGGTCATTGCCGTCCAGGCTGCCATCCGTCGACATCAGGCCGACAACCATCAGGAAGCTCATGGACGCCTTGGTGACGGTCACGCCGCGCTGCTGCACTTCCGACGGCAACTGCGACAGGGCCGGCGACACCTTGTTCTGCACCTGCACCTGGGCGATGTCGGGATCGGTCCCGGCATTGAAGGTCAGGTTGATGGTGACGGCGCCCGACGAATCGCTGGTGGCGCCGATATAGCGCAGATTGTCGATGCCCTTCAGGTTCTGTTCCAGAACCTGGGTCACGGTCTTTTCCAGCGTCTCGGCCGACGCCCCCGGATAGGACGCATTGACAGCGATGGTGGGCGGGGCGATGGCCGGGTACTGCTCGATCGGCAGCCGCATGATCGACAGGGCGCCCGCCAGCATGATCACGATGGCGATCACCCAGGCGAAGACCGGGCGATCAATGAAGAATTTCGCCATGATGCACTACTCCGGTCAGTGGGCCTGTGCCGGAGCGGCGGCGGCCGCTGCTGCGGGTTGATAGGGGACGGGCTTCACCTTGGCACCGGGGGCAGCCTTCATGATGCCCTGGACCATGACGCGGTCACCCGACGCCAGCCCCTGGGTCACGACCCACTGGTCACCGACGGCCATCTCCGCCTTCACGGGGCGCGGCTCCACCACATCATCCTTGTTGATGATCATGGCCATGGCCATGCCGCCCTGCACATGCATCACGGCCTGCTGCGGCACCAGGAAGGCCTGGGCATGCGTGCCCTGATCGACCACGGCACGCACGAACATGCCGGGCAACAGTTCCAGATGCTTGTTGGGGAAGGTGGCGCGCAGGCCGACGGTGCCGGTCCCCTGGTCCACGGTGATATCAGTGAAGTCCAGCTCGCCCGTCTCCGCATAGGTGGCACCGTCGGGCAGCAGCAGCTTGACCTTCAACTTGCCGCCGTCGGGGACGCTGACCTGTCCGGCTGCCACCTGGCGTCGCAGCAGCGACAACGCGTCGGATGCCTGCGTCAGGTCGATATAGATCGGGTCAAGCTGGGTGACGCTGGTCAGCATGTCCGCCTGACCGGCGGTGACCAGGGCGCCCGGCGTCACGCGCGACTTGCCGACGCGGCCGGCGATGGGGGATGTCAGGCTGGCATAGTCCAGATTGATGCGTGCCGTGTCTACGGCGGCACGGGCAGCAGCCACGGCGGCTTCCCGTGCGCCCAGATCGGCCACCGCGTCTTCATAATCCTGCTGGCTGACGCCCTTGACCGCCACCAGTTCCTTATAGCGCGCGGCCTTGGACTTGACCGAGGTCAGCGTGGCTTCGGCACTTTTCAGCTCTGCCTGCGCCTGGGCCAGCGTGGCACGATAAGGGGCGGGGTCGATCTGGTACAGCGGCTGGCCCGCCGCCACATCCTTGCCTTCGGTGAACAGGCGGTCCTTGATGATGCCGGACACCTGGGGTCGGATCTCCGCCACCCGGTACGGCGTCACGCGGCCTGTCAGTTCCGTGGTCAGGGTGTAAGGGGCGGCCTGGACGGAGACGACCGCGACCTCCGCCGGCGGCATGGCGCCGCCCTGCATCCCCCCGCCACCAGCATCCTTGCCACAGGCGGCAAGTGACAGCGCCATAAGCATCAGCGGGCCATAACGGCGGGACAGGACAGACATTTCTTGTATTCCCTTGGATTCTTCAGGTTCGACCGGCAGTCCGGTCACGAAATTACATCCGATATCGGATGCATCATAACCACTTGGCATGGTGAATGTGCAGAACGACAGAGGCAACCTATCCATTTAGCGATAAGGCCGCCCGCAATCCGCACACTGGCCGCCGTCAGGATGACGCCAGTACGCCGGATATATGGTTCACGTCCGTTCCCGGGCCAGTGACCGCAATCACAAAGGCGGCGGGAATATGTCCGCAGGCCCCCGTTGCAAAATTTCAGATGGTGCGAAACGGTTTCGTGTGTGCAAAGCGCCCTCCCTGCCGGGTCTGCCACAACGGTGCCCGGATAACAGGAAGACGACTGGCCGGGCTGGTTGCCGACAGTCCGGGGAGAAAAAATCCCCCCGGCCGTAAGGATTCCCCCGAACGGTAAGGAAAGGGCTCAGAACCCGCCGGGAACCTTGTAGATGTCGGGTTCCGCCGGCTTTTCGACATAGGACAGGCGCATGCTGGCCCCGCTGGCGGTGGGCGGCACATCCTTCTTGCCCGACGGTGTGGAAATGACGCCCAGCACCAGTTCCGTCAGCCGGCCCTGAATGTCCGTGCCCTGGAAGACCAGGACATTGTCATTGCCCAGCGGCTGGTTCAACACCAGCCCCTCCTTGCGATAACCCTGATCCACCAGATAGTTGCGCAGGGCATTGGCGCCGGCCACGATCTGGTCGGGCTTTGTCGGCGATCCGATCTCCTGTCCCCAGATCACATTGATACGGAACAGTTTCTTGGACTTGTACCCCATGATGTAGGCGACGACGGCTGGTCCTGTTTCCGGAAGCAGGTCATTGACCTTCACGATCAGGGCCGTCGTCCTCTCCGTGGGGTCCTCCACCCGCTGGATGGCGTCGCCGGACAGCTTGAAATCCTTACCGATCGCGGCGCGGACCTGGGCCTCGTCCATGCCGAAACGGGCATTCCGAAAGCCTTCCACCTTCACCTGCTTGGCCGCCTGCGCGGCCTGTGGCGACGTGGCAGGGGCCTGATTCTGGGCCATTGCCGGGCTTGCCACGAGCCAGACGGTCAGCATCGGGATTATCAGCTTGCGCATCATCTCACATCCTTACGCCCTGGGGGCGACTCGTCTTTCCTTACCGCGTGGGGGCATGCTTGCGACGTCGCAATCACCCCCGGATCAGGCGGTCGATCCGATCGCGCAGTTCCGTCAGCGACTGCACCTCGTCGTCGGCCAGCCGCCCGGCCCTGTCCGACAGCTTATCCAGGCTGCGGCCCAGCTTGCGCGCCACGCTCAGCACGGGGCTTTCCGGCGTAGCCTCGGCAGCCGATGGCGCCTGCTTGGCGGCGCGCAGTTCCTTGATGGTGGCGCCATCCTTGATTCGCCCCCATAAGGTAAGGCGTGCCGCCTCCCCTTCCGTGTCGGCCAGCAGATAGAGATGGCTTTTCGTGACCTTGTCGCGGAAGGCCGGATATTCGGCCTGGATCTTCTCCGGCAGGCCGCGCAGGGCCAGCAGGCGGGAGACCTCCGACTTGGAGAGGCCGACGACGACGGCCAGCTGTTCCTGCTGATAATTGTGCCGTTCGCCCAGCCGGGCCAGGGCTGATGCCGTTTCCAGCGCGTCCAGGTCGCGGCGCTGCAAATTCTCCACCAGGGCCACTTCTTCGATATCGCCCTTGGTGATGACGGCGAAGATCGTGGGCTTGCCCAGCAGCCCATGCGCGCGCCAGCGCCGTTCCCCCGCCGCGATGAGATAGCCGCCATCGGCATGCTTCTTCACCAGGATGGGCTGCAGCAGGCCGTTATGGCGGATGCTGTCGGCCAGTTCCTGCAATGCCTGCGGGTCGAAATGGCGGCGCGGCTGTTCCGGGTTGGGCTGCACCTGATCCAGGTCCAGTTCCACCAGTTCGGGGAAATCGGCCGAGGTGCCGAACAGACGGTTCAGCCCGCTGTCGCGGGGCACCAGGGGGGCGGCGGGGGCCAGAGCCGGGTTGGTGCGGGCGAGCTTACGCGACATCGGCTTCCTCCGTCTGGTCGGCCTGGATCAGGGAATGCGCCACCTCCCGGAAGGGGGCGACGATGGCCGGGTCGGTCGCCACATCCACCGTCGGCATGGCGGCTGCCACCGACTGCGGGAAGATGGTGGAACGGGGAACCGGTGTAAAGATGCGCAAAGACCCGCCGAACCGTTCCGTCAGGTCGGCCAGGGTGGCGCGGTCCTGCGTGTGGCGGGACGTGAACATGGTGGGCAGGATGCCGATGATGGACAGGTCGGGATTGCCGCGCCGGCGCACCTTGGCGATGGTGTCCAGCAGCAGCGGCACGCCCATCATGGCCAGCATTTCCGTCTGCACGGGGATCAAAACACCTGTAGCGGCCGCCAGCGCATTCAGGGTCATCATGCCCAGATGCGGGGGGCAATCCAGCAGGATGTAATCATAGGAACGGGTGACCGATGACAGCTTCTCCCGCAGCACCAGCGTGCCCATGGGCTCGGCCATCAGTTCGGTTTCCGCCGCCGACAGCAGGATGGTGGAGGCCAGCAGGTGGAAGCGCCCGTCGCAGACCGGCATGACCGCGCCCGACACGGGCTGGTCCTTCAGCATGACGTGATAGGTGGTACGGCCGGCGTCCGATGCCTCGGCCTGGCTGATGCCCAGATGCACGGTGGCGCTGGCCTGCGGGTCGGCATCGACCAGCAGTACGCGCTGGCCCAGGGCGGCCAGGGCGGCAGCGATGTTCACGGCGGCACTGGTCTTGCCCACCCCGCCCTTCTGGTTGGAAATGGCGATGATGGTGGCGCGGTCGCGGCGGCGACGGGCCGGGGTGCCGATAATGTCGGCCACGACCTGCGGAATCTTCTCCGTACCGCCTTCCCAGCGCGAAACGCGGCCCTTGTCATAGCGGCGGCCCAGCCGGGCGTTCAGCCAGTCGGCAAAGGCCTGCTGCGTATCCCCCCGCGCTTCCCGCGCAGCCCTCAACGCCGCCCCATCCATGCTCCCGCCCCATCGCTAGTGGCTGTTCCTGGCGCGGGAGCATAGGGATTGGTTGACGGTCTGTCAACTGGTGGGGTTGTGGGGTGTCAACAGGCCGCTGCCTGCCCGGTCCAGCAGGATGGCGCCCGTGGCCTTCTCGCGGATCAGCAGGCGCCCGTCATGGTAGAACTCCGCGAAATGCCGGTTCAGTTCCACGCGGCGGCCATCGGGCATGTCCGACCAGGCCATGTCGACATGGGGCGGGGGCAGATACATGCGCGCACCCCAGCCCCAATTGCCGGCCCGGTCATCGGCCACCAGGGTCCATTCATCCTCCACCCGCTTCAACGCCAGTTCCATATCGGCCATGGCACCGGCGGCGTCGCCGCTGGGCGGTCCAGCAGCCAGCAGTGCCAACACCTTTTGCAGCCGGTCGCGCTTGGGGGCCTTCTCCAGGCCCGTGTTCATGGACAATGGCCCTGCGCGGTGCGGCGCCACGGCCACCATGGTCACAGCCCCAGATATTGCTGCGCCGGCATCACCACGGCGAACAGCATGCGGGCGGTGCTGGCGGTTGAGGTGATCTTGGTGGTCATCTGCCCGCCGGTGGCGTTGAAACTGGCTTTGGTATTGACGCCGCTGCCGGTCAGGTAATGCGGCCACAGACCGTTGGACAGGCCGGCAGCGATCAGGGCCTGCTCCGCCGGCGAAAAGGACGTGCTGCTGCTCGCCGTGATGTCGACACCCGAAACCACCACCAGCGCGGACAGCATTTGCTGCAGCATGCCCCCTTCACCGAAGGTCGTCTGCCAGGTGACGGGGGAGGCGGAATTCCACGGGGCGCCCGTCTTGTTGCGATAAGCCAGCGATATGGCCGTGGACACGTACCAGTCGCCGGGTGTGGGCGTGAAGGACAGCAGGTGCTTGAACGCCGTCGATACCGCCACCGAGCCGGCAGCATAGCTGTCCGACGGGCCGGTGATGGGGGAGGAGTTGCCCCACAGGCCCCAATAGCCCGGATCCGGCGTTGCCGGGTTGCTGAAGCTGAAGGAAAGATGCGGTGCGGCCTGCAACGCCCTGGACAGGCCGTCGGCGCCCTGATTCCAGGTGGGAGGCTTGCCGCCCCAGGCCGCCAGCTTCGATTGGGCGATCTTCACTGGGTCCAGCGGATTGGTGCCCGGTATCAGCGCATTGATCAGCGTCGAATAGCCGGCGAAGAAGGCCAGCGTCGATGGGGCATAGAAGGTGCCGCCCGCCGTCGGGATGGTGTTGAACAGGGCCCACAGGTCGGCATCGGTGGCCGGCACGGTGACACCGGGCTGGAACAGCCGCGCCGAGCTGGGCTGAAGCCCGATCGCGCGCATTTCGCTGCTGACATAGGCCTGCTGCAGATCATCGAAGGTGCTCATGGCATTTCCTCCTGGAACGGAACAAAGGGACAGGTGGGGCGACAGAAGCCGCCCCACCCTTGACCATTGCCGATCCGGCCGGATCAGGCGGCAGCGTAGTAACTGGTGGTCAGCAATTCGGACGCCTTCACCTCATGGCCCAGATACTGGGCGGCCGGCAGCACGATGCAGCCGATGACCACGGGCACACCCGCCTTGCTGGTGATGGTGACCTGCATGTTGCCCGACGCCGTGAAGGACACGGACGTGCTGGACCCGCTGCCACCGCCGCTGCTGTAGAAGGGCCACAGACCGGCGGAGGAATGGGACTGAATCTCCTTCTGTTCCGACTGATCGTAGACGGCGCTGGAGGTGACCACGACATTCATGCTGTTGGCGATCAGCAGGCTGGTGCAGAAGCGCTGCATATTGCCGTTCGGGCCGAAGGTATTGGCCCAGTTGATTGGGCTGGACGGCGCCCAGGGCGCCTTGCCGGGATTGTTGAAGGCAAGGCCAAACGCGGAGGAGGAGTACCAGGCGCCCGGCACCGCATTGAACGGCAGCACATTGGCGAATTTGGCCGTCAGGCTGACGCCGCTGCTGGCGAACTTCTCGCTGAGGGTGGAAGAGGAGGAACTGCCACCCCACAGGCCGAAGATGCCGCTGGTCGAACCCTTGGTCCAGGTGCTGCTGACATTGGTGTTCCAGTTGCCCGCCGCCACCTGGAACGCCCGCGACGGGGCGTTCTTCAGTTGCTTCAGCATGGTCTTGTAGCCGGGGCTGAAATCCACCGGATCGGTGCCGGCCGGCTGATAGGGCAGGACATTCATCTGGGCCGCGAAGATCGGGTCCAGCATGGCCCGCGCCAGGGCCGACGCACCGGACACGGCAACGCTGGAACAGGCGCCATTGACCAACGCCCAGTTCCGGAACTGCACCGGCCCCGGCTTCACGGCACCGTCCTTCAACGCTTGCTGATAGGCAGCGAAGCAGACAGGCCCCACGGTCGCCTGAAAGTCGTTCGGGGCCGCCTGCAGCGCCGACATCACACCCTGATAGTCGGCCAGGAACTGGTTGCCGCCGGAAAACACCGTGTTCTGCGTCAGCGAGAACGGCGGAATGGCGTTCAGATAGTTCCAGAGCAGTTCGTCTGCGTCATCGCCGGACACCAGCGGCGGCGACGGCTGGATGACTTGAAACGGATCGCTGGGGGAGTAACCCAGCCCCTGGGCCAGGGCGTTATAGAACCCGGCCTGCAGATCCACGAAATTCTTGGTATCCGACATCGTTACCTCCGATTTCCCGTGATGGCGTTTTCCCATGGCGTCTGTTCCGCCATGTACGAGCATTTTATGGCCCATATAAATCTTATAACAAGAATTAGTTAGATGACTTTTATACGCATACCGTCTTTTTGACGGCATGATCTACTAGTATATTCAATATATACCCGAGTGCTCACCAGCAGCGTCGAGTCTTTAAGAATCTGTGACATTCACGACAAATATAATCAGGATATAGCGTCGCTTTGATTGCGTAGCGTTCATCTCGATGAGGATCAATATATATAGATATATATTTTATAATATCTGCCAGTTGATTCAGTTTCCTTCCTCGTCCCGCACCGCACCATGCAGTCGATTGGAAAGAAACGCGGACAACAGCGCCATCCGATTAAATCAATTCTCTATGACCGCCGGCCGTAGCGATGTTGCAATGCAGCGCAGGTGAATGCGGGCGAGCGCCCTGCCCTTCCCATCGAGTCGGTCCTGTCCATCCGGGAAAATGCACAAAGGCCCCGGCATCGCGTGACGCCGGGGCCCCGATGAAACGGCCGTAATGATGCCACCCTAGTTCAGTAATCCACTCCGGCCAGGAAATCCGCCGCGGCATTGGCCCATTCGACGGGGCTCTGGTCCAGGATGTCGATGCCGCCGCCCTCGATGGCGTGGAAGGCGAAGTCCGGGCGCATGCGGTGGGCTTCCAGGGCCGCCTGATAGATCATGTCGCCCGTGTTGGTCAGGATCAGCGTCGGCTGGCGCAGCGCCATCAGCGGCGCTTCCTGCCGGTAATTGAAGCTGGCGGCGTGGCCATACCAGTAGGTGCCCATGGCATAGGCCTGCATGGCCTGCACGACATAGTCGGTGATGCGGGCGGCCGACACGGTACCGGCGGCATAGCGCTCGCGGATCTTGGCCACCTCCACCATGTGTGCGCCCTCCGGCAGGGCGGTGAAGGCCTTTTCACGCACGACGATATCATCGATCAGCGCCTGGCGGACGGCGTCGGGGATCAGCAGCGGGCCGCCCAGAATGGCGGCCGCAATGCGGTCGGGGAACTGGTTGGCGGCATCGTTGCTGACCAGGGCGCCTGTATGGTGCCCGCCCACGGCTGCCTTTTCGATGCCAAGCGCGTCCAGCACGGCTGGAACCGCCCGTGCATAGTCGGCGATGCTGGGCGGGGTAGCCGGCGGGTCGGACAGGCCGAAGCCTGGCAGGTCGATGGCGATGGGGCGGATACCGCGGGCCAGGAACGGCTCGAACACATTGTCGAATTCATTGGCGCTCATGATCGCCTGGTGCAGCAGCACCAGCGGCTTGCCCTTCTCACCATCCCAGTAATGGATCTGGCCGAAAGGACCATCCGCATAACCGCGCCGCAACCGAACCATCGCCTTGCACTCCCTTCCGGATTGATCGTGGGCGCAGCATCGCCGCAACCGGAAGGGATAACACAGGCTGAACCGATGGCTTGTTCAACAGGCGGTCACGGCTCAGGCCTTCTTGACGAAGCAGGTCTTCAGGACCAGGCCCTTCACCTTTTCCACCTTGCCCTCGATCTCTTCGGGGTCATTGGTCAGGTGGATGCCCTTCACCACGGTGCCGCGCTTCAGCGTGACATTGGCGCCCTTCACTTTCAGATCCTTGATCAGGGTGACGCTGTCACCCTCGTTCAGGATATTGCCGTTGCAGTCCTTGACGTCTTCCATTCCATCCACCCTGCTGGGGGTCAATCCGGGGCGGGACCTTAACGCACTCGCCCGCTCCCGATCTTTGAGGAAAGCACATCACGCCCCCGCCGCTTTGTGTATCTCTCGATATCAAGCGGAGATTATCGACCGGGACGGGTGTTCCCCGCCGCCTGGAACTCCACCTCACCGATGCTGCCTGAGCTGAGGGAGGAAAGGACCAGCCGGATCGTTGGCTCGTGGCTGCGCCGGGCCGTATCGGCGGTCGCGGCGTGGCCGGCGCGCAGAACCAGCTTGCGCGATCCCCGCGCCGTCTCCTCGATCCCGACCACGGTCAGGTCGCGCAGCAGCGGGCCCGGCACCTGCTTCTGGCCCAAGGCGTGGCGGGCGGCGGCCCACAGCGCCTCGGCATCGTCGGCGTCAGGCATGGGCGGCGGGGCCAGTTCGGCCACGGGCCGGGCGCTGACAGCCTTGGGCGGCGCCCCCTCCCCCGCCTCGCGGCGGGCCTTGCGCCCGGCCGGGTCACGCTCGCGCTCCAGGAAGGTTTCGGCCGCTTCCTCCTCGTCCTTGGCATGGAAATCGAGGGTGACCTCCTCGATCTTGCGGCCGCGACGCTTCATCTTCTCTTCCGGCATCTCCACGCGGAAGGGCGCCAGCTGGTTCACCTCCGCCATGGCGCGGTCGATGGTGCGGGTGCGCAGGATGCCGAAATCCTTGTACGCCCCTTCCGGCACGTTCAGCAGCTTGCGCAGCGTTTCGATGTCCAGCGTCAGGGACGGATGGTCCATCTGGTACCGCTGCATGCCGATCTCATAGAGTTTCAGGGCATAGGTACTGGTCACCTTCACCATGGCCGGCCCCGACAGCCGGGCCCAGAGCTGGGACGAGCGCTGGAGTTCCAGGAACGCGTCGGTGAACTGGAAATGGATATCGGCGCTGTCGATCTCCACCTCGTCCTCGGGCCGGACATAGGAGGACAGGATGCGCAGTTCGGCGCGGCTGCGCCGTCCGCGAAACGGGCCGATAACCACCAGAGAGCTTTCGTAGATCTCCTTCAGCGCATCAAAAATGCGCTCATTGCCCTTGTGGTTGCCGCGCACGACCTTCTTGGGCAGGCGATAGAGCTTGTTGGCGAAATTCTGGCTGCCGGCCAGGTGGATCATGAAATTCAGCATCTTCTGCGCCGGCAGCGACAGGCGTGAACCATTGGCGGGATAGGAATAGACCGCCTCCGCCGCCTTGATCAGATGCTTGTACCCGTCGCGTTCAAAGGTGGCGGCGGCTACGCGGGCCGTATGGCCCATCCGGTCGACCGATGGCAGGTTCTCCGGCTTGCCCGGATCCACCAGACTGCCATCCAGGTCGATCACCATGCCGGCATCGCCATCGCCCGGCACATAGGGTACGATGGCCCCCATCGCCCCGATCGAGGACGAGGGCTCCGCGATGCCAGTGTCCGGCAAGGCGTTCTTTCGGCGACTGGGCGGCATGGTCGTTCCCCTGGTAACGCGGCCAAGCTAATCCCTTCCTTACAGCGCTGGCAAGTAAGGAAAGGCGGTTTGGTCGGGGAAATGCCTGTCCTTACCGGGCGGGGGCGGACCTTACGCCCTGGGGCGTGGGTCAAATGCCCCCGACATGTAGGGACACCCTACCCCGACCTGTAAGGATAAGGTCGAAAAACCCCAGGGATTCCGCGGCTCTCCACGTCCTAGAATCTTTACCTGAATCTTGGAACAAATAGCAGGTCAGGATTTTGGGGGTAAAAGGGGACAGGCAATAGGTGGGCGGTCCCAGGACTAAAGGCCCCAGTCGTGCCTGAAATCCCGACTCGCGGCAGGTTTTCCTTACAGCCTGGGGGCAGGGCGACTCAGGACATGGCGATCCCTGCATATCCTTACGGCTTGGGGGCATTCCTTACAGCCTGGGGGCTGGTGATCAGCGAATGCGGACGCCCCCGAACCGTAAGGACGCCGTTCCCCCGGGAAGTAAGGGAATCGGCGGGCCATCCATCAGGCAGAACAAGGGTGGCACCCTGTCAGGCAAGCAACTTCAAGGCGTTGCGGTCCCCCAAGGCGTAAGGATGCCCACCCCCGAACCGTAAGGATGGCGCATGGCCCTTTCGCTCCCCAAGCAGTAAGGATGGTCGATTCCCTTACCGCCCGGGGGCGTCCCCCGAGCCGTAAGGAAGCGAGCCATCGATATCCGTCATGAGCGTGCGGGCCAGGTCCAGCTCCAGTTCCAGCACGCGCCATTCAACCGATGCCCGGAGTCGCCCTTTCGGCAGCAGCATCAGCAGGGCGAATCCGATTTCGCCTTTTTCGTCAAGCAAAGGCAGCAGAAGCCGATGATAGCCCAGCTTCTGCCGGAAAACGCGAAAGCGCCGGTCGGAAAAGACGGGTCCCCTTGCCGCCAGCATCCGGCGATAGGCGTCGCGTACCTCGCGCAAGGTCTGGCCGCTGTAGCATTGGCAGAGCAGCTTACTGGTGAGCGGTTCGCCGAACAGGGTCACCAGATTGGCGCCGGCCCAGAGATAACGGGCCGGTTCGACCCCCCGGCGCAAATCCACCAGGGCCATGTTGCCAGCCATGCCGCGCAATGCCACGGGCGTGAAATCCAGGGCTTTCGGGATGGGCTGGTCCTGCCCGCTGCAATCCCGCCACTGCGCGGCCAGAGCCACCATGGCATCCGGTGTCTCTGCCAGGGGCTGGTCGCTGTGTGTTTCCCACATGCCGAACGGAGCCGCCAACCGCGTGAAGATCAATGTACCCATGGTCCCTGTCCTGGTGGAACGGGACTCAGAATAAGGCAAAGCGCCGGCTTGGGAATCCCCCTTCTGACGTATTGCGAATGATTATCAATAACGATACTGTCGCGTCATCGCACCCGGAATGGAGCTTTCCCATGCGCATCGATCGCAATGCCCGGTCTTCTTCCCGACAGCGGATCATCGGCCGCATGCCTTTTGTCGCCCTGACGCCATCGGCAAGGCTGGCCTTGTGGGGGCTGCGATACTGGTCGACCTGCGCCCGGCAGGGGCGCTGTCCAGCCCTGCTGCTGCGCGATGTCTATGCATCGGCCGGGGTTCCCTATGCACCTGTCAGCCTTGATCGCCTGATGCGCATTCTGACCGCGGCGGGCATGGAAGGGCCGGGCCTGGGCTGCCCCACCTGCACCCGGCTGACGGATGATGAAGCGGACATTCTGAATGCGATGCTGGCTGTTCAGGACGGGGATGATGGCGTGGTCATCCCCTTGCTGGGCTGCTGGCTGCCGCCGCACGCGGCCGCCGTGGCGGGTGCCGCCCTGTCGGGCTATGCGCGCCTGCTGCTGGAAGCGGGCTACGACATGGCATCGGAGGAAACGCCGGAGCTTCAACGGCCGCCGCAGGGCGCGCGGCTGCATTGACCGAGGCGGGCTGCCCCCTGCCCGCCTTTGCGACAAGTAAGCATTGGACAGGCGATGCCCGGCATGGCATCGCATATCCATGCATATGCGGATGAAGCCAGGGGCTGGTTGGTGGCATCGTCGGGCAGCCCTGCTGCTGCTGCCGGCACTGCTGCTGGTTGCCTTGGCGCCTCGGGGCTATATGCCCGATGCCGATGCCCTGCGCCGGGGACAGGTCGCCCTGACCTTGTGCCGCGTGGTCGCGGAACCGGGGGTGGCCGATGCCGGCCTGTTGTCACAGGACGTGCCCTGCCCCTTCGCCCTGTTATCGACCTGGCATAGCCCCCCTGCCCCACCACTGCTGCCCGAACGGGTTGAAATCCAGTCCACGGGGCTGGTCATTCAAGGCGAGGTGCAGATCAGCCGTGGCGTGCCGGGTGGCGGTCTTGGCGCGCGCGGGCCACCCTTGGCCTGAAAGCCCCTGCGTCTTTCGCCATCTGAACCGCACAATGCCCCTTGAAGGGAAACCACCATGCGCAAGATCACCCATCGCCTGCTGCTGTCCACGCTGACCGGGCTGTTCCTGGCCGGGGCGGCCCACGCTGCCCAGGTCACCGTCACCACCCCCTTCTCCCGCGCCAGCGCCCCCATGGCCAAGGCCGGCGCCGCCTTCCTGACACTGAACATTGATGAGGGGGAGGACAAGCTGGTCGGCGCCACCACCCCGGTCGCGGAAAAGGCGGAACTGCACACGCATCTGATGGAAGATGGCATCGCCAAGATGCGCCCCGTTCAGGGTGGCATCCCGGTGAAGGCCGGTACGCCGACGGAACTGAAGCCCGGCGGACTGCATATCATGCTGATGGGGCTGAAGGCCCCGCTGAAGCAGGGCGAAAGCTTCCCTTTGACCCTGACCTTTGAAAAGGCCGGTGCCGTGCAGGTGACCGTGCCGGTGCAGGCGCCGGGCGCTGGCATGCCCATGATGCAGGGCCACGACCATGGTGGGGCCGACCACAGCGGTCACCAGCATTAAGCCCCGGACATGCGTCGTCGCACATTCTGGACCGGTCTGGCACTGCTGGCGACAGCCGCCGTGCTGGGCTCCGTCGTCCTGATTGCTGACCGTCTTTCCCCCGGCCAGGAAAAGATGCAGGCGACCGTCAATATCGGCGGTCCCTTCACCTTGACCGATCACCAGGGGCAGACGGTTACGCAGGACATCCTGAACGGCAAGATCAATCTGGTCTATTTCGGCTACAGCTTCTGTCCCGATATCTGTCCGACCGATTTGCAGTTGATCGGACAGGCGCTGGACCAGTTGACACCGGATGAACTGGGCGACACCCAGGCCTTGTTCGTTTCCGTCGACCCGGAACGGGACACGCCGCAGCAACTGGCCGGCTATGTCGGCCTGTTCCATCCGTCCATCCGTGGACTGACCGGCACGCCGGATCAGATCGCGGCGGCGGCCAAGGCCTATCGTGCTTACTATAAGAAGATATCAGCGGAAGAAGCGGGCACGTCGGAATATCTGATGGACCATTCGGCCTTCATCTATCTGATGGACCGCAACGGGCACTTCGTGCGGGTGTTCGGGCACGGTGTCGATCCGAAGGAAATGGTCGAATGGATACGCAAGGTGCGTGCCGCCGGCTGACCGGTCTGCCGAGCGTCAGTTTTCGATCTTAAGCAGAACCCCGCTATCCAGGTCCGGATAGCGGGGTTTTCTCATGCCCCCCCCAAGAGGTAAGGAACGGGCCCGGTATCGCACGCTGGACAGGCTGAAGGGTTGCGACGTCGCAACCTTTGGGCACCCGTGCCATTGCCGCAAGCGGCCGCGAGGCCCGCTCAGCCCTGCCGGCTGGTCCGATTCAGCATGCCACGCAGCAGCTTGTCCCCCGGTGCCTTTGCGGGCGGGCAAAGTTCAAGATGGCGATCGGCTGTTTTCGTGACCGATAATTTATCGCCCGGCTTCACGCCCAGATGGGCCAGCATCTCCGCCGTCAGGGTTACGCTGCCATCCTGACCGACCAGCAGATCCATCGTGCACTTCCTCCGTCTTCTTTGTTGGCTGTCAGGCTACCTCTATTGGGTGGGGGGCCGCAATTCCGCCGAAGGTCCAAAAGGATTGACAATCGTCCAGCATCCGCCCGATATGATATAAAAATATATCAATAGGGGTTTCGCCATGCGGATAGGCATGATCGGTGCCGTCAGGGACCCGCTGCGACCGGGCGGGCCATCGCCTGAACTGTCTTTCCTGCTGCCACCAGGGGCGGCCTTGCGTGCCTATCCATCGCGTGTACCGGCCTTCCCATACACGGAGGTCGAAAGACTTCTGCAACAGGTCGGGCACCTGGATGCCGCGATCAGCGCCGCTGCCGATGGCTGCGCGGCGCTGGTCATTGAGTCCGTGGGGGATTACGGGCTGACGGCGATGCAGGCCGGCCTGTCGGTTCCGGTCTTCGGGGCTGGCGCCTGCGGCCTGGCGGCGGCGTCTTCCCTGGGGCGGCGCATTGGCATTGCGACGGTCTGGCCGGCCTCCATGAACTTCATCCTGATGGAGCGGCTGCATGCCTGCGGCCTTGCCGACGCCTGCACCGGCATTGTCAATGTCGGTGGCGAAGCAGCATTGGACCGTCTGGCGGGCCCTGATGGCTATCTGGCCCAGGTGCGGGATGGTGCGGGCGGCATCATCGCCGATATTGACGGCGCCATTGCCAGCCTGGTCGCGAATGGTGCGCAGGCCGTGCTGCTGGGCTGCACCTGCATGTCGCCCTTGGCGGCACGTCTTTCTGCCCGTGCGCCTGTGCCGGTGATCAATCCGCTGGCTGAGGCGGTTCGCGCAGCTGTGGCGGCGGGGGCAGCCACGCCGCCGCCGCAACCGTTCACCCTGCGTCCGGGTCGGCGGGAACTTGTGGCCCGCATGGTGGACGCCGTGGCGGACGACCCGGCCGAGGATTGCCCCATCTGCGTGGTGAGCAGTGCATTGGAGGACGATCATGGCTGATACGCGCATCCGCCGCGGCTTTGTCGATGGCCCGCATGGGCAGATTCATTACCGTCGGGCCGGGCAGGGACCGGCCATCATGCTGTTCCACGCCTCGCCCGGCAGCTCCCGGCAGCTGGAGCCGGTGATCGCAGCGCTGGCCGCCCAGTTCGACGTCATCGCCCCTGACACGCCGGGCAATGGCGACAGCGACGCCCCCCGGCTCCCGGATGGACGACCTCCAGAGATCGCCGATTACGCCGCCAATGCCGTGGTGCTGATGGACCGGCTGTCAGTTGCGACGTCGCATCTTTACGGCTCGCATACGGGCGCTGCCATCGCTGCGGAACTGGCGATCCTGGCCCCGGGCAGGGTAGGGGGCGTCGTGCTGGACGGGGTGGCGGCCTTCACGGCGGCGCAGCAAGCCGAATACAATCGGCATTACGCGCCGACCTTCCCCCCAACGCTGGAGGGTGACTATCTGATGCGGGCCTTCATGTTCTGCCGCGATCAGTTCGCTTTCTTTCCGTGGTATGCGCGTGACGCCGCACATCGCCGCCCCATCGGGCTGCCCCCAGCACACAGGCTGCATGAACTGGTGCTGGATGTTCTGAAGGCGGCGGAAACATACCCCTTGGCCTATCACTCGGCGTTCCGTTATCCGACCTTCGACCGCATCCCGCTGGTGACGCGCCCATTGCTGGGCATATTGGGGACGGCCGACCCGCTGGCGGATGATACGCGGGCAGCGTTGGCGCGGGCACCGCAGGGGACCTGCCGGACGGCGCCCGGCTTCGGTACCCAGGACCACGCCGCCGTGTTGGCCGGGATCATCGCAGAATTTGTGGCAGAGGCACCATGAACGGGGGTGCCCCCAAGGGGTAAGGATCAGGGGCGGGCCCCCGCGGTTCAGATCCAGCCCGCCAACTCCCGCTCCACGATCGTGCGCAGCAGCGCGATATGGTCGGGATGGTCGTTCAGGCAGGGGATATAGGTGAAATCACTCCCCCCGGCCGTAAGGAAGGCGGCCCGGATGCCCTGATCAACTTCCTCCAGGGTCTCCACACAGTCGCTGACGAAGGCCGGCGCCAGCACCGCCAGCTTCTTGATGCCCTGGCCCGGCAGAGCCTTCACGGTGGGTTCCAGGTAAGGCTGAAGCCATTCCGTGCGGCCGAAACGGGACTGGAAGGCATGGGTCAGCCGATCCGGCCCCAGGCCCAGTCTTTCCCGCAGCAGGCGCGCCGTCTTCAGGCAATAGCAATGGTACGGGTCGCCCTTTTCCAGATAGGCCTTGGGCAGGCCGTGAAAGGACGTGAGGATCAGGTCGGGCTGCCAGGAAAGGCCATCCAGATGCCGGCGCACAGACGCGGCCAGGGCGTCGATATAGGCCGGATCGTCGTGATATGTCGGCACCGTACGGATAGCCGGCTGTCGGCGCAGGGTCATCAGATGACGGAAGGCCTGGTCGCAGGCCGTGGCCGTGGTGGTGGCGCTGTATTGCGGGTAGAGCGGGAACAGCAATATCCGCTCGCACCCCTGCGCGATCAGGCTGTCGATGCCCGTGGCCGTAGCAGGCTGGCCGTAGCGCATGGCCCATTCCACGACGATCCGGTCGTCATATAGGCCGGCCAGGGCCCCGCGCAGACCGTCAGCCTGGGCGCGGGTATAGGTCTTCAGCGGGCTTTCATTGCGCTCGCGGTTCCAGATGCCGGCATAGGCGTGGCCGCTTTTTTTCGGCCGAAAGGTCAGGATGATACCCTGAAGGATCGGCTGCCAGATGGCGGGCGGCACCTCCACCACGCGCCGGTCGGACAGGAATTCCGACAGGTAGCGGCGCATCGACCAATAATCGGTCGCTTCCGGCGTGCCCAGATTGATCAGCAACACGCCGATTTTCTGCGCCTTCACGGGCGGGTGGCCGGCGGGCAGGGCGGGGGAGGGGCTGTTCTGGGTCACTTGCGAGCCGATTTCTGACGGGGTGGGGGGAACCCGCTCCGTCAGGAACGGGTACGCACCATCGCCGCCAAGGCCCGGCGGTGACGGTGCGCCTGCATCAAGATATCCGCCGGTGCCAAACCTTCAATGACCAGACGGCCATTTTCCAGCGAAAGCCCCGCGCCATGCCGGCGCAACGACAACACCAGTTTTTCCAGGGATTTCCGCTGCATCATCCTTCCTCCATCCATGTCGAAACAGGATGACAGGAAGGATGTGATCAGGGAAATCGATTGATCTGATCGATACGATAGGAACGCCCTATCACGCGCCGCAGCACTTCTTGTACTTCTTGCCCGATCCGCAGGTGCAGGGATCGTTGCGGCCGACCTTCACGACGGTGCGCGGGCGCTGGCCCATCACGCCGTCCACATACCACCAGCGGCCGTCCTGATTCTTGAAGCGGCCGGTTTCGTGATGGATCAGGTCCTTGCCGTCCATGGTGAACTTGGCGACGAATTCCACATAGGCTTCGTCTGCGTCAGCGCCGGGGCCGGTGGACCGCACCTCCAGGCCCGTCCAGATGCTCTTGGACGCCCACTCGGTCACCTGCTCGGCGTCGAAATCATCCTGTGTGCCGGGCAGCAGGGTTTCACCCAGATATTTGATGTCCTGCTTGGCGAACGCGGTATAGCGCGAGCGCATCAGCGCTTCCGGCGTGGGCGGCACGGCGGTGCGGGCCAGATAGGGGCCGCAGCACTGGTCGAAATCACGGCCGGAATCGCAGGGGCACTTGCTCATGTCTGTCACTCTTGCGCGAAAGGTGGAATGCTGCGGCAAGGGGATAGCCCATTGCCGCCGGGCCCGCCAGTGCGGTTATGGGAGGGGAGGGTATGTTCCCCCGCGGGGAGGCGGGGTCAGAGATCCAACGACAGTTCCCGGCCCGGCGCCTGGCTGTGGTCATGCCAATGCAGGTTGCAGCGCGGTTCATACAGGTCGGCCTGGCCCAGTTCGACGGTGCGGTCGTTGCGGTGCTTCTTGAAGCTTTTATGCGCGTCATGACCGCAGACGGCGCAGCGTGAGCGCAGCTTCTGCAACCCGTCCGCCATGGCGGCGAGCGTCGCCGTCACCGCGAAGGCCCGGCCCCGCCAGTCCATATCCAGGCCAGAAACGGCCACATCGATGCCCCGGTGCAGCAGGGTGCGCACATCCTCCACCAGATCGCCCTCATAATGCGGGGCGACACAGAACTGCACCTCGTCGATGAAGACGGCCTTGATGCTGTCAGGCACGGCGGGCATGCGGGTAATGGGGATGGCGTCAAAGCCGATGCCGTCATGGTTGACCACGCGGTTTTCCGCATAGCGCACATCGAAGGCAGGCTTCAGCAACATGATGTGGGAGCCGGTGCCGTGCGTGTACCAGATGGCGCGCTTCAGGATCTCCGTCGATTTACCCGAAAACATCGGTCCGCAGATCACTTCCAGCTTTCCGTACCGCATGCCTGTTCCTTGCCGCTTGAACCCGTCCGGGGTCGCTTTCCATAGCCGAGATCACATGATCGTGCCATGAAAACACCATTGCATGGGATGGGGTTTGGGACGATGCGCGGCTGGACCGACGGCTATGTGACTGAAATCGGCTATACGCACGGCTTTCATGCCGAGATGCAGCCATGGACCGTCGCAGCCGCCCTGGACGACCGCAGCCCCATCCGACCCGGCCAGCCCTTTGACTATTGCGAACTGGGATTCGGCCAGGGCTTCCATCTGGCCTTGATGGCCGCCGCCAATCCGCAGGGGCGCTTCTGGGGCAACGACATCAACCCCGTCCATGTCACCCATGTGCGGGGACTGGCCGCCCAGGCCGGCCTGACCAACCTGACGGTCAGCGGTCTGGGCTTTGCCGATTATGGGTGCAGTGACGTGCCACTGTTCGACATCATCGCCCTGCATGGCGTCTGGTCCTGGGTCGGGCCGCAGCAGCGGGCGGAGATCGTGGCGTTCCTGAAGGCCCGGCTGAAGCCCGGCGGCGTTGTCTATCTGGGCTATAATGTCCTGCCCGGCTGGGCTGCCCATATGCCGCTGCGGGAACTGATGCTGGCATCGGCACGGCGGGGGGAGGGGGACTTGGCCGACCGTATCCCCGCTGCACTGGAACTGGCGGACCGGCTGCGTGATCAGGGGGCGGCCTATTTCACGGCCAATCCGGTGACGGGCCCCCGTCTGGATCGGCTGATGGGGCGGCCCGTCTCCTACCTGGCCCATGAATATTTCAATGAGAGCTGGTTTCCGACCTATTTCACCGACCTGTCCGCCGCTCTGGCGCCCGCCGGATTGACCTTTGCCGTCCAGGCGCGGGCGGCCGACCGCTGGGAGGAGCCGGCCCGTCACGAGGCCATCCTTACCGCCGGGGGGAAGCTGGCGACCGACGATCCGGCCTTCGCCGAACTGCTGCGGGATTTTCTGAGCAACCGTCCCTTCCGTCGCGACCTATTCATCCGCGATGCTGGAAAGGTGCCGTCACCCCGCGGGGAGCGGCACTGGGTGGCCCTGGGCATGCCACGCGATCTTCCCCGCAGGGCCAAGCCCGCCACCCTGACCATCGAGCCCCCCTACGACGACTGCCACGCGCTGCTGACGCGCCTGCAGGGCGGTGCGCTGGGGGAGGGGGCGCTGCTGGCCGGTCTGGGCGAGCGGGGACCGGCGGCGTTGGCTGTGTTGTGGGCCCTGGCCCTGGTGGCGCCGGCCCTGCCGCCCGAGGGGCTGGAGACGCGACAGGCGGCCTGTATGCGGCTGAACGAGGCCATCATGGCCGATGCGCTGACAGCCGATCGGATGGGCGCCCTGGCCTGCCCTGTCACAGGTGGTGCGGTTGATGCGACGCGTATCGAACAATTATTCCTGCTGGGACAACAGCGGCAGGAAAATCCGGCCGCCTTTGCCTGGTCGGTGCTGAAGGCAGCCGGCCAGCGCGTGTTGCGCGATGGCCGCCCTTTGCCGACGGATGACCAGAACCGGGCGGAATTGACGGAGCAGTGGGAAAGCTTTGCCCGGCGACGTCTGCCTGTGCTGCGAAATCTTGGTGCGGCGCAATAGTTTGCTGCCCGTCCAATGTCGGCATGCGTGAATTTTTGAGGTAATCCTTAGGAAGGCAGTGGCATTTCTTGCCAGTGCGATGCAACATGGCAGAGCGCTAGATTCAGCCTTCTCCCCCCACCAGATTGGAGAGACGCCGCCATGCCGCGCAAGTCTGCCAAGTCCGAAGCCCTGACTGTTATTGAAGCCGATCCGGTCCCGCCGCCGGCCAAGAAGCCGCGGGCACCCGCCAAGCCCCGCACCAAGAAGCTGTCGGGCGACACCACCCCGATCAGTGTCGAGCCGACCATCGCGCAGGTTGCTGAAGAGGCCTATCTGCTGTGGCTTTCCGAAGGCCAGCCAGAGGGCCGGGATGTCGAACATTGGTTGACGGCGGAACAGATCGTCCGCAGTCGCTTGTCACTGCTTTCGGCCGCCGTCCACGTCGCCTGACCCTTTCAGCAGCCAGGCTTGCAGCCAACCCCCGTCCCTGGCGGGGGTTTTTTCACGTCCAGCCCGGCCATCCTTGCCGTTTCCGGGAATTTCCGTCCGGCAGAAATTGCCGCCGGCCTGACCCCGACGGGTCAGTATTGCAGTGAATCCTTTGAAAACAACATATTAGGAAGTTGGCCCGCCCATTGCATTGGTGGTGGCGGGCCGGTCATGGGGATCGGTCCTGACGCAATGTCGGCATTAAGGAACCGGTCCGATGACCAGCCTGTTTGGCGTCCTCAACAACTCTACCAGCTCGCTCCGGATGATCCAGGGGCAGTTGGAAGTTGTTGCCGACAATGTGGCCAAGGCCGACGATCCCAATCGTACCCGTCATTCGCTGCAGCAGACCACCGACAGCATCGGCGGCGCCGGCATGGCGGAATACAAGCGTGAAGTCGATGTGGCGTTGCGTGTGCAGCTTGAACAGACGATTTCCGAAGAATCCGGCGCCACCACGCTGTCCAGCTATATGCAGAAGGTCACCGACCTGCTGGGCACGACGGGCGGAACGCCGGCCGTCTCCGACAGCCTGCAGAAGTTCGAGACAGCCTGGAAGGAACTGGCGGCCAACCCCGAGAACACCATCTCTGCCAATCAGGTCGTCATCTACGGCGAAGACCTGTCGCGGGAGATCCGTCAACTGAGCACCGGTGTCGCGGATCTGGAGCGGCAGCTCGACACCGATATCTCCAACGCGGTCACCAGCCTGAACTCCTCCCTCACGGAGATCGATCAGCTGAACGCCGATATCATCGCCAGCAAGGGTGCCGGCGACCCCACCATGTCGATGGAGGATCGCCGCGACCAGCTGGTGCGTGAAGTGGCCAGCATGATGAGCATCCGCACGGTGGAACGGGCTGACGGCAAGCTGTCGATCTTCACCACCGGCGGTGTCTCTCTGCTGGATGCCGCACCAGTCAAGTTCACTTACGAGAAGGGTGAACTGCGGTCCACTGCCTCTGAGTCCGCCTTGAACGGCCGGATCAGCGACGGCAAGCTGGGCGCGCTCATGGAATTGCGCTCCGACGGGTCAACTGCGAATCCTGCCCAGGCCGCATCGACCCTGGCCGGGGCCGAGATCATCCGCAAGCTGCGCTCGCAGATCAACGGCGTGGCCCAGGCCTTCCTGGGCACCACCAAGGCCGGGGAGCCGACCAGTTTTGCCGACGCCTATAACAACGCCAGCCCGGTTGGCGACGGCGAGCTGTCCAGCCGGTTCTTCATTGGCGACAGCGCCGGCAACATCAACATCAATCCCAGCCTGTTGAACGGCGATGCGCAGGTCAAGATTGCCGCCGCGGCCGGCGTTTCGGAAGCCATCGGGGCATCCGGCCGCACCCTGACGGCCGATGGTCTGCGGGTCACGGGTGCCACCTACGGCTCCATGGTCAACACCATGATCTCGCAGTGGAGCGCCAACGCCAAGGTCGTGTCCGAACAGGCGACCATCGCCACCGATTTCAAGGAGCAGCTGGACGGCCGGTACAAGAACAATACCGGCGTCAACATGGACGAGGAGATCGCCATGTTGCAGGTGCTTCAGCGCAACTATTCCGCCGCCGCCCGCGTGATGCAGACGGTCAACAACATGTTGGACGCCATCGAGGGGATCCTGCGATGACTAGGATCAGCAGCTACGGCAGTTATCTGAACACCATCCGCACTGTGTCGGGTGGCCAGAAGAACATCGACATGCTCTCCGAACAGCTGACGACCGGCAAGAAGGCGACGGATGTTGCCTTCTACGGCACGCAGAGTCAGCGTCTTCTGGATCTGAAGTCCGAGGTGGTACGTCGCCAGGCCTATTCGCAGACGATCGAGCAGACCTCCTCGCGGGTGCAGTCCTACAACACCATCATGCAGCGCATGTCCGACATGGCGACGGAACTGGCCAGCACGACCCGCATTCCGGAGGGCCCTGGCGCCGTCCGTGTCAGTTCGGTCAAGAACGCGACGTCGGGCGCCATGCAGGTGTCGGTCGACCAGACCAACAGCCGCTTCATGGCCGAGGCGACCTATACGGTTTCGGCCGTGCCCAGCGAGAAGGGGCCTGCCGGCAGCTTTGACGTCACCGTCACCGACGGGCTGGGCGGCAAGGCGACGCATACGATCAACCTGAAGCAGGTTCCCCCGCAGGTCGATGCCGACCGCTTTACCATCTCCGGCGGTCCGGGCGATGGCGCCGTGATCAAGCTGAACGTCGACAAGCTGGAAGGTCCCGGCACGTCCAGTTTCGACGTGTCCTGGCCGGAAATGGCATCGACCAAGGAAATCATCCGTGGGATGACGGAAGAGCTGAAGTCGCTGCTGAACGAGCGGGTGGGCGACCGCTACATCTTTGCGGGGTCGCGCTATGGCACCCGCCCGGTCAACGATCTGATCTCTGCCAAGCAGGTCAGCCGTGTGACGCTGGTGGGCCAGCGGGGCGACCCGGGCGAAACCTATGAGATGGTGCTGAACGGCAAGCGGTTCTCCTATACCACGACGGGCAAGGAGCAATCGCTGGACGAAGTGCTGAGCAACAGCAAGGGAACCGGCATTGTCGATCAGATCAAGGCCTACAACCCGCCCTTCAACGTCACGCCCTCCATCTCCAATGGCATTGTCACCTTCACGGCGACCGATCCCAAGGAGAAGTTCACACTGACCAGCGCCGTCTTCGATAACGGCACACATGCGAACACCATCGAGCCGGCTCCCCTGGCCCTGAGTGCGGGCACGGCACCCTATACCGTGCAGAACGCCGGCGAGACGACCAAGCAGGTCGACAATATCAAGCTGCATGGGCCGGAGGCCGATGTCGGCGATGTGTTCAACATCTCCATCGGCGCCCGCACCATCGTTCAGAACGAAGGGGCGCCCGAGCAGGTGATCATTGCCGGCCCCACGCCCTATTCCTACGTGATCAGCGCCACCGACGTCGACATCCTGAACGGCACCACGCCGGTGCCTGCTGACGCGCCGGGCCAGACCCCGTCCTATACCACGCCGACATCGATGTCGAACTGGGTGGCCCAGCGCATGGCGGTGCAGATCAATGCCGACCCGGCCGGTACCGTCGTGGCGTCCATCGACCCGGCCGATGACACCAACATCATCCTGACGGCCAAGGAAAACAATTCCCAGTTCCAGACCGAAGCCAGCATCAACAATGCCGGCAACAAGCCGATGTTCATTACCAACACCGTGCCCGATCTGGCCGAACAGGATGATTTCGGCGGCATCGTCGACCCGCCGGGCCTTCCTTACTACGATACCGAATATTCCAAGCAGCAGGACAGCAGCGCCGCCAGCGACGTCGCCAACATCCAGGTTGATGACGGCATCACCGTCAAATATGGCGTGACCAGCACCGATCCCGCCATCCAGAAGCTGGTATCGGCGCTGCGTGACCTGACCGCCATTGTCACTCGCCCTGGCGAATACAGCACGCAGATGCGGGAAGTCCGTGACCAGTTGACGGACGCCACCGGCTCGCTGCGCGCGGTACAGGCCCGTGTGGCCAACGCCTATACGACGATCGAAACCGTCAAGACCCGCCATGAAGAGGCAATCACGAAGGCCAGCAACGAGTTGGGGGACATCCAGGGCATCGACGAGAACGAAGTCGCCGTGCGCCTGCAAGCCACCATGAACTCGCAGCAGACCGCCTACGCCGTGGCCGGAAAACTTCAGACCCTTTCCCTTATCAACTTCCTCAGCTGATCCACACCTCACTCAACAGGAGAACCGACATGAACGCCTATGTTTCGCAGAACGACGTCACCGCCGCCTTCGCCCCCGCCAGCAGCACCTCTCCCCAGGACGAGGCGATGCGGACCCGCCTGTTCGACCAGTTCAACAGCTTCTGGGTCAATGCCGTGCGTGACGGCGTGCCCTATGACATGGTTGGCACCATGGCGGTGACGGCGGCCATCTATGGCCTGCTGGCCAAGCACGGCGTCGAAACGACCGCTGAATTCCTGGAAGGCATGGCCGGAGACGTGCGCAGCGGTCTGTTCGCCCTGCCGGCCCGCACCAACTGATCGGGCTTTCTACGATCCATATCGTACCAAGGGCCGTAATTTAGGACCCTTGGTACGGCGGCGACCGCCGCCGCGCGGCACATGCCGCGTAGCCCAAGCCAACGGATGTTGGCGCCGGCGATTGAGGGGCGGGAAATATTGACCATCGGTCGAGATTTCCCGCCGCTGGTATCAGTCATGTCCAGCGAAGGCCGCTCTCCATCCGGGGGGCGGCCTTCGGCCTGTTCAGTGCCCCGGCAAAAGCCGCTGGTCGGGGGCGGCAATTTCCGCCGGGCAGTCCCGGCCCTGTCGAGGGGACGGGCAGGCCGTGCCCAGTGGGAATGCCCGCTGGATTTCATTTAAAACAATGACTTAGGTTGTTTTTGGTGGTTGGCACGGAAACTGCTTAATAGGCTGCGACACGCCATTACTCCAACGGGAGCCGTTCCATGAGCATCTTCGGATCCTTGACCACCGCGATTTCGGGCCTGCAAGCGCAGTCGTCCGCGCTGGGTCATATCTCGGACAATATCGCCAATTCGCAGACTACCGGTTACAAGCGCGTCGACACCTCTTTCAGCAGCCTGGTTCTGCAGTCGAACGCGACCGTCCACAATCCCGGTGGCGTGGTGGCCCGTCCCAGTTATGCCAACAGCGTCGCTGGCAATATCCAGACCGTGGACCGGACGACCAACCTGGCCATTCGCGGTCAGGGCTTTTTCAGCGTCAGCCGCCTGAACGAAGTGAATGGTTCATCGGTTCCGACCGATGAACGGTTCTATACCCGTGATGGCAGCTTCGAGCTGAACAAGGAACGCATCCTGGTCAACAATGCCGGCTTCGCGCTGAACGGCTATATCTATAACGAGGCGACGGGGTCCTTCTCCACGGCGGCCACCCCCATCCAGGTGACGGCCGATATCGACAGCCCGGTGCCGACCAAGACCATCGAACTGCGCGCCAACCTGCCGACCAATCCCAAGGAAGGCCAGGCCATCCCGCCGACGACGATCCAGGTTTATGATGCCACCGGCACGCCGCGCAACATCACCCTGGGCTGGCGTCCCGGCCAGACGGATGGTGCCTGGCGTCTGACCGTGGATACGCCCGACGCCGTCGGCAGCAAGCCGCTGGCCGGCGACCTGGAAGGCTTCGACGTCACCGCGCAGTCGACCAGCCTGACCCAGGGGCAGACCCCCCGGCAGCAGATCGAGGAAGTGCAGTTCACGTCCCCCAATGGCGATGGTGCCTTCAAGGTTGGTGATACCTACCAGGTTACCGTGAACGGCCAGACGTTCAGCGAGTCCGTCAGTCCCGCCAACGCCTCGCAGCTGTCCAATCTGTCCGGTGTGGCCCAGTCGCTGGCCGACAAGATCAATGCCTCCGTTCCCCCGTCCGGTGTGACAGCTACCGTCGCCAATGGCCGGCTGCGCATCGCCGCGACCACGGCGGGCAAGGAATTCACACTCGCCACCTCGGTCATCAACGCGACGCCGACGACCAATACGGCCAATGCGCCGGTGACCACCGCCGCGACGGCCAATCAGCAGCAGCAGTCGGTCGTTACCTTCGCCGGCACCTCCATCGATATCGGCGATGAATTCACGCTGAATGTCGACAACAACACGGCCAAGACCTACACGATCAACGTCACGGCGGCCAATATCGGCCAGTTGAAGGATCTGAACGGTGTCGTGCAGGCACTGGCGGCGCAGGTGAATGCCAACTCCGCCACGGAAAAGGTCATCGCCTCCGTCACCGGCAACACCCTGACGCTGCGCGGCACCACGGTCGGCGACAGCTTCAGCGTGGGTGAGCAGTCGGGCACCACCACCACGGCACCGTCGCTGACCGACGCCCAGGTGACCGAGATCAGCTATCCCAACCGCAACGTCACTGAGACGGACGGCAAGATGTCGGTGACCATTAACGGCACCACCATCAGCTATACGCCCACTGTCGGCCAGACCATGTCGGATGAACTGAACCTGTTCATCAACGACATCAATGCCCAGGCCCTGGGTGTGACCGCCAGCGTTTCCGGCAACCGCCTGGTCCTGACCGCCGACGCCGTGAATACTGCGTTCACGGTCAGCGGCCGCGACCGGTATATGCAGGCCAACGTGTCCAACGCCCCGCCCGCCGATAACACCACTTATGTCAGCCCGGTCCAGGGTAACATTGCCGGGGCCCGTCAGGACCAGCGCATCTCCATCACCGGCGTGCCGGGCGATGTTGGCGCCACCTACTCGGTCACGCTGCGCAGCCCGACCACCGTGCAGGTTGATCCGATCGCGCTGCGCGGCACCACCACGCAGGCGGCGTCCGCCAGTGCCTCGCAGATCACCGAGGTGTCCTATCCGAACACGGCCCCCGAAGTGGGTGACGTGCTGAGCGTCACCATCAATGGCGCTGCCTACAGCTATGGTCCGCTGACCCAGGCCGACCTGGACGGCCTGCCGACGCAGCCGCCGACGCGTGAAGAGGCGTTGACCAACCTGTTCCTGCCCGCCATCACCAGCCCCGATGTCTCTGCCTCGATCACGCCGGGTACGACCACCATCACCCTGACGGGCGCCACCGACACGCCCTTCCGCGTCACGGCAACGGACAGCGCGGTCACGGACCCGTCGTCCCAGTTCTTCGACTTCTCCTCCACCACGGCCACGCCGGTCGTTGGCAACCGCTATGCGGTGACCATGAATGGCACGACCTATGCCATCCAGATCACGGAGCAGAACAAGGGCGACTTCCCGGATGTCGCCAGCGTCATGAACGGCCTGATCACCAAGGTCGGCAATGATTTCGGTGCGCCGTTCACGGCATCCGCCGTGAAGACCGACGGTGTGACCACGGGTATCCTGCTGACGGCCAAGGACAAGAACATTGCCCTGGACGGCGCGCAGGAAGTGGCGGCCAACTTCAACCGGACCATCACCTACACCACGACGGGCGAGGAAGTGTCGCTGGACGAGATCGCGGCCAATCTGGCGGCGAAGGTCAATCAGGAAAGCGGCATTCCCGTGCAGGCGACCTCGGTCGGTGGCGTCATCACCATGACGGGCAATCAGGATGGCGTGGCCTTCCTGGGTGAGCCGACCTCCACCGCGGGCACCACGCCGGCCCATATCCTGCTGAATTTTGGCGGTACGCTGCCGGATGGTTCGGCCGCCAAGGCCGGCACGCTCTCCTCTCTCAGCTCCGCCAATGTCGGCAGTGGCAATGCCACGGTGAGTGCGGTGACCGAAGCCGGCCAGCCGGCCCAGATCACCTTCACCGTCGATTATGGCAATGGCCCGCAGCGTATCACGCTGGATATCGGCACCTTCGGCGAGGCCACCGGCCTGACCGAGTACGAGGGCAACACCATCAACGTGACCTCGCTGCTTCAGGACGGCAGCCCGCAGGGTACCTTCAAGGAGGTGGAGGTGCGGGAGAATGGCGATGTCGTGGCCAACTACGACAATGGCCGGCGCCGCGTGATCGCCCAGGTACCCCTGGTACTGTTCAACAACGCCAATGCCCTGTCGCGTGAAAGCGGCGGTACCTTCCAGGAAACGGCGGAAAGCGGTCGCGCCCGCTTCACCTCCACCGGGGTGAACGGCGCCGGCAACATCGCCGCCAGTTCCATCGAAGGGTCCAACGTCGATATCGCCCAGGAATTCACCAAGCTGATCGTGGCCCAGCGTTCCTATACGGCCAATACCCGCGTCATCACGACCACCGACGAAATGCTGACGGAGACGATCAACCTGAAGCGGTAACCCTATGGGCGGCAGCGGCCCCTTACCCCCGCTGCACGGCGTGTCGATCCCGGCCCCCCTCCCAAGGGGCCGGGATTTCGCATTTTGGGATGATAACGGCGCGCTGGTCTGTTGGCGCGACGCCGGATACACTGGACCCTTGTCCACCCGGGTCCACTGTTCGACACCATCATGGCCAGCCTGTCCGGCATCAGCAGCGGGTTTCAGACGACATCGCTTTACGCGAAGCCGCGTACGGCGGCCGCGGGGGCTGGTGCCTCGGCCGCTGGGGCAGCGGCCGGCGGGACAGAACTGACGCAAGACCAGCAAGCGCAAGTGCGCGAGCTGCAGAAGACCGACGCCCAGGTCAAAGCGCACGAACAGGCGCACAAGGCTGCCGGTGGCCCCTATGCGGGGGGCATTCAATATGAATATACGACCGGCCCTGATGGGCGGCGCTATGCCACCGCGGGCGAGGTGCCGATCGACACGGCGGCTGTTCGTGGCAATCCTGATGCCACCATCGCCAAGATGGAGGTGGTGAAGCGCGCGGCACTGTCACCCCAGGATCCCTCGCCTCAGGACCGGGCCGTTGCGGCCAAGGCCGATGCCGTCAAAGCCCAGGCACAGAACGAACGTAACCAGGGTGCCGGCGCGTCAGCCGAAGCGGCATCTGACAGTGAAACCGGCTCGGGCCTCCTGCAGC
Source organism: Hydrogenophaga intermedia (assembly GCA_943371025.1). Classification (GTDB taxonomy): domain Bacteria; phylum Pseudomonadota; class Alphaproteobacteria; order Azospirillales; family Azospirillaceae; genus Niveispirillum. The sequence continues at coordinate 90,391 of CALRTC020000001.1, read as the reverse complement.
AGCAGGAAGCCGCCAATGCGGAGCAGACCCAATCCGGCCCCGCCGACATCTCGCAGTACCGCCAGGCCATAAAAAATTATGCCCGGGCGGGCAATAATGTCCGTCCGGGCCTGTCTGTAACCGCGTAACGGGCGGTTTTCCGCGTCTGATGCGTGCCGGTGCCGGTCAGCCGAACAACGCACCCGACAGCTTGTTTGTACCCGTCTCACCGATCTGGTAATCGGAGGACGCGGTCAGCATGCTTTGCAGTTCCAACTGGGCGGCCGACTGCTGCGGCACCCCGTCGCCCGCCTTCGGCTGCTGGGCGATTGTATCGAAGTCCTTGCGATAGACGCCCTGCGACAGCTGCACCGCATAGTTCTTGGCGGGCACGGCCTTGCCGCTGCTGTCCTTTGTGGGGGTAAAACCATCGTTGGTGACCTTCACATAATAGTCACCAGAGGTCATCTTCAAATCACCCTTCTGCATGGCCGCAAAATTGCTGCTGGCCTTGCCCTGTCCCTGCTTGCTGTCGGCGATGACCGAGCCATAGCGTGTCAGGACCTGGAAACGCAGTCCCTTGTCACCCAGGGTACCGATCTGCACCTCGCCTGCCGACTGCACCTTGAACTTGAACACATCGCCTTTGTCATCGGCCTTCAGGGCGCTGTAGACATTCAGGCGGGATGTGTCCTTGACCAGCGTGCCCATGTCTGTGGCGGCGCCATTGGTGGAATAGGGCGACTTGCGGACCTGCTTCTGGAAGCTCTCGACCTGAATCTGTGACTGTGCCGCGGCCTGCTTCTGCTGCTTGGCCGTGGCGGCGGCATAATCCGCCAACTGCTGTTCAATGTCGGAAAGCTTTTTTGTCGTGCTGCTGGAGGCCGTGCTGGCGGCGGAGGTCGTGGCGGTGCTGCCCGTCGAATAGAGCGACGAACTGTTGGCGGTAAGGACCGAACTGCTGCTCACGGACGAGACCATGACCCGTCTCCTTCTCACTGCCGCGTCAACCGCCCCACGGTTGACAACAATAACCCCTTATTCTGCGAACTCTACCGCAGAATTCCATAAAATGCAAACTATCTCGAAGCCATCCAGCGCCCGGGGCCGGGCGAAAAATGGGCTGCCCTGTCGACCCTGTCTGACCCGGTCGCGGGTCAGATCGAGATGCTGACCCGGCCGGCACCCGCCGGTGCGGCTGCTGGTTTCGGAGCCTGGGCTGGTGCGGGCGCCGGATTGGCAGTGGCGGCTACCGGAGCGGGTGCCCCCGCGGAACCCGGACGCTGCGACAAGCCGGCCGCAACGGCCCGGTTGATGTCGATCAGGCGATCCAGCTTGTCGACATCAAGATCGACCAGACGATCAAAGGTCTGACGGTCGACAATGATGGACAGGGCCAGGATATTTTCCCGGACATCCTTGGGAAGCGGGCATTCCGGATCCACCATGGAGGTCTGGAAGATGGTCCACAGACGCTGATTCAAGGACAGTGCCTGCCGCAGCATCTCCGGATTTTCCGGCGTCTGGCGGGCATGGATCAGACGCCGCGCCGCTTCGGTGAGGCCCCAGGCCTCAACATCGCGGGGGTCGTCGGAGGTGGGGCGATTGCTGTAACCCGTCGCAGGCTTCATAACGCTTGCCGTGCCTTTAGAACGGTGGGGACGTGGGAGGCATTATTCCACATCGGCCTACGCCGAACAAGGATAATGGCCTACACTGACGTGGGATCGCCGACGCATCGGGATAGTAAAGGGGCAGAAACAATGGGGGAAAATGCCAGGCCGTTGACGCCGGAGGAAGCTGTCCGGCTTCACCAGGCGGGGCAGGTGGCTGCTGCGGCGGCGGCTTATCGCTCCCTTCTGGCGCGTGACCCGCGTAATGCACAGCTTCTGAACCTGCTGGGCGTGGCAACTTTGCAGCTGGGCCAGCCGGCCGATGCGGTAAGCCTGCTGCGTGACGCTGTGCGCCGTCAGCCGACGGTGGCGGACTTCCATGACAACCTGGGAAGCGCGCTGCGGGCGACGGGGGAGATGGCCAAGGCGGTGACCGCGCACCGCCAGGCATTGAAGCTGAAACCCGATCACGGGCCGTTCCGGTATAATCTGGCAAATGCGCTGGCAGCCATGGGGGCCCATCGTCAGGCGGTGGAGGAATACCGCCATGCGCTGGTCCAGCGACCCCAGCATGCCGGCATCCGGTTCAATCTCGCCAACAGCCTGCGGGCGCTGGGCGAAATGCCGGCGGCCGTTGGCGCCTTCCGCGATCTTCTGGCCCAGGACCCTACCCATGCGCAGGCCTGGAACAATCTGGGCTCGACCCTGAGCCAGATGGGGGAGCTGGCGGCGGCGGAGGAGGCCTACCGCGCGGCGCTGGCCCTGCGTCCCGACCATGCGGAGACCTTGTCCAACCTGGGAAACATCCTGGTCGAACGCGGAAAGCTGGGTGAGGCGGTGGCGGTCCATCGTGCAGCCGTGACCGCTGCTCCCGGCAGTGCCGAGGCCCATATCTTCCTGGGCGTCGCCTTGCAGGAGGTGGATCAGCTGGACGCCGCCATTTCCGCCTATCGGGAGGGGTTGCGGCTGGAACCGGACAATGTGCGGGGCCTGTGCAACCTGGGTGGCGCGCTGGAATTGAAGGGTGACTTGCCGCAGGCGGACAAGGTGCTGTCACGGGCCCTGACGCTGGAGCCGTCGCTGGCCGACATCTGGGGCAATCTCGGCCTCTGCCGGCTGGCACAGCAGGACGAGGCGCGGGCCATGGCGGCATTCGACCGGGCCCTGGAACTGGACCCGGGACTGGCCCGCGTACACCTCGCCCGGGCACAGCGCCGGTTGTTGGCGGGCGACCTGGCCGGCGGGTGGGAGGATTATGCCTGGCGCTTTGCTGCCGGCGAGGCCTTGCCGGACCGGCGCTTCGCCATACCGGTTTGGGCAGGAGAGGATATCCAGAATGATCATCTGCTGATCTGGCGCGAACAGGGGCTGGGTGATGAACTGATGTTCGCGACCCTGTACCAGGATGTGATGGGCCGGGCACGGCGGGTGACCATTGAATGCGATCCGCGCCTGGTGGGGTTGTTCACCCGCAGCTTTCCAAGGGCGGCCGTGCGTGCGGCCCCCACCAGCCTGATCGCCCTCACGGCGGAACCTGAACGGCCGCAGGCGGACCGGCATGTGCCGGCCGGTGATCTCTGCCGTATTCTGCGCCCGATGCCGGGTGATTTCCCAGGCAGCCCCTATCTGGTGCCCGACCGTCAGCGGCGGGCCGCGGCCGTCGACTGGCTTGCCGGGCTTCCACCCGGGCTGCGGGTCGGGGTCTGCTGGCGGTCGGGTCTGATCACGCATCGGCGCCGCGCCAATTATCTTGATATCAACCAGTGGTCGGTATTGCTGGCGCAGCCGGGCCTGGTGCCCATATCCCTGCAATATGGGGCCGAACCGGGCGAAGTGCAGGAACTGGCGCGTCTGGCCGGCAAGCCGGTGCATGTCATGCCGGACCTGGACCTGCGGGACGATCTGGAAGGGCTGGCGGCGTTGATCGCGCCTCTGGATCTGGTGATTACCGCGCCGACAGCCGTCGGCGAGATGGCTGGTGCGCTGGGCACCCCGGTGTGGCGGGTCAGCGGCCCTGGCGACTGGTCGACGCTGAGTGCGGCGGTCCGCCCCTGGTTCGGCTCCATGCGGACCTTCATGACGCTGGGGAGCGACAGCAACAAATTGGTGCCTGTGATCCAGCACTTTCGCCAGATTCTGACCGCACATGGCTGATCCAGCATTCATGGGCTGTTTGCAGGGCGCTGTGGTGGTGCTATTGTATGACCTCATAATAGAGCGTAGCGCTAAAGTAGTGCTGCTGCCGGCTGTAAAACTCTTCCAGAATGGTTGTTGGCTTTGACGGGCGTGCGAAATGTCGATGGCGGGAGGTCTGGGCGGCAGTTTGGCGCATGACGGCTTGACCGCCGTCATGGGGCGAGGCGTGACCGGCATGATCGGGCGCCACAAGGACCGCCGTACCATCACCGTTCTGTTCTGCGACATCGTCAATTCCACCCAGATGGTGATTCCGCAGGACCCGGAAGACGCCTATGACCAGCTTTCCGGCCTGATCGACATCATGAACCGCCATGTGCTGCGGTTCGGTGGTACGATCTGCCAGACGCTGGGGGACGGTATCTACGCCGTGTTCGGCGCACCTGTTTCCCAAGAAAACCATGCGGTCCGCGCTTGTTTCGCTGCCGATGCCATTGTGCGCGAAGTGGCCCGGGGCAACCACGCCGTCCGTATCGGGCTCTGTTCGGGCGAGGTGCTGTGGGATCGTGGCCGCGATGTGACGCAGGCGCATAATCCCGCCATCGGGGCCGCCGTCCATCTGGCAGCCAAACAGCAGCAGGTGGCCCGGCCAAACGGTGTGCGGCTGGCCGACAGTACGGCCATGCTGGCGCTGGAATGGATCGATATCCGACCGGCGGAGGAATTGTGCGTCGCCACCGGTGACAGGCTGATATCGCACGAACTGTTGGGTGTGCGCCGTCGCCGCCGGCAGGGTGATGACCAGCTGCCCATGGTTGGCCGGGACGCCATCCGCACCATGCTGGTGGAAAAGCTTGGCGCTGTTGTCGATGGTCCGGGCCATGATCACGCGCATCTGGTCAGTGCCGAGCCCGGCCTGGGCAAGACGCGCCTGCTGTCGGCGGTCGGGGATCAGCTGCGCCTGAAGCATGTGCGCATCCTGGAATGGCAGATTCCCGTCATGCAACCGGTCGGGGCTCCTGGTCCCTTGCAGGAACTGGTGGTGGAACTGCTGGACCGGCCCCTGCCTGGCACGATGGACGGCACCAAGGCCCTGCTGCGCGCTGCCGGTGCAGCAACGGAAGAGGCGGACGCACTTTCCCATATCCTGCACCCGTGCAAGACCTGTGATCTGAAGGGAGGGGAACGGGCGACCGGTACCACCGTCGGTCAGGCGACAGCGGCCGTCATGGCCCTGGTCCGTACCGTGGCATCGCACCGTCCCCTGGCCATGCTGGTGGAGGATGTGCAATGGGCTGACCCCGTTGTCCTCTCCGTGCTTCAGGGGCTGCTGGATCTGCCGCGGCAGGTGCCCGTGGCCTTGTTCATCACCAGCCGCAATGACGGGTTGCCGGCCGGGCTGGCGGGTCATCCGGGCCTGACCCACCATCAGCTGCCGCCGCTGCACCGGCAGGACATGCATCATCTGCTGGATCTGTGGCTGGGCGACGCGCCGACCCTGGACGGGCTGAAGACCGACCTGATCCTGCGGGCGGCCGGCAATCCGTTTTTCCTGATCGAATGTGTCCGCGTGCTGATCGCCAATGACAGCTTGACGGGTCCGGTCGGGGCCATGCGCGCCGGATCCAACAGCCGCCACAGCCTGCCGGAATCGGTACAGGCCTTGCTGATCGCGCGGACCGATCTGCTGGGTGAGGAGGCGCGATCGCTGTTGCGCATCGCGGCCATTGTCGGGCCGACCTTTGATGCCAGCCTGCTGTCGGCCATGGCCGGAAAGGAATTGCTGGCGCGGTGCCGCCAGGAACTGCTGGACGGCGGTTTCCTTGAGGAGACGCGTCTGCTGCCGCGGTTGGAATACAGCTTCAACCACGCGCTGCTGCATGAGGCGGTCTATGCCGGCATCACCCGGCGTGATCGACAGGAGCAGCATGGGCGTGTCGCCATGCTGCTGGATGAGCCGGACTTTCTGCCGCTGCCCGGCCGCCTGGGCGCACAGGCCCGCCATGCGTCGCTGGGGCAATTGTGGAATCTGGCCGTCCGTTCCGGACGTGAGGCAGGATGCGAGGCGCTGCATCGGTCGCAGGCGGCGGAAGCTGTGTCCCTGTTCGGCATCGCCGTAGAGGCCAATGACAAATTGCCGGCCAATGACGTGGTCAAGGTTGCGGCCATTGATCTTCGTCTTCTGCTGGCGCGGGCCGCGATGCCGTCGGGGCAGGGGGATCGGGCTGTTGCCGAACTTGACCGGGCGGTCAAGCTTGCCCATGCGGCAGGGGACCAGGATCGCGCTCTGGCGGGACTAGCCCAGCAGGTCAATGCCGAATGGGTGTTCGGGCAGCTGGAGCGTGCGGTCGAACTTGCAGAAATTGCGATATCGCACGCAGGCGGCATGGACAAGGCCCATCCCGATCTGCTGGTCATCGCGGCGGGCTGCCGTTTCGATTACGGCGATGTCGGCCAGGCGCTGGACCTGTTGGATCGCGCCGACCGGATGCGCGCGACGAGCCAGATGCCCGCCCGTTTCCTGACCCTGGATGTGCCGACCGTGATTGCCAGCCGGCGTGCCCGCTGCTTGTCCTATCTGGGGCGCCACCAGGAAGCGGAAACTCAGGTACGAAAGGCGATCCGGTGTGCCGACGGCACGACGCATCCGTTCAACCGCATCCTGGCCAGAACCGACGCCGGCGAAATCCTGATCCGTCAGGGACGGTTCGGAGAGGCGCTGGCCCATTGTTCAGAAAGTCTTGCCCTGTCGCGGTCGACCGGCTCGACCTTGCTGGATACGCTCAGCTTGTCGCGGCGGGGCTATGCCCTGGTCAATATGGGGCGGGCAGATGACGGGATGGCGGAGATCGAGCGCGCAATCCGCATGGCCGACGCACGGGGTGCGTTGCTTCATGGTGCCTGGGCGAAATATTACCAGACGCTGGGTCTGGCCATCCTGAACAAGGTCGCCAGCGCCCAGCTGAAACTGGAACGCCTGACGCAACTGGCTCAGGAACGGGGCTATGGATTGCTGGCAGGGCAATTGCCGTCGCCGGCCGACCTTTCCCAGATGGCGGACCAGCACGCACCGTTGCCGCGCATCTTCGACTTGGCGTGACACGACGCGGAATCCGGGAAGCTCTTCGCCCGCCTGGCTTTCCGGTCGGCCAAGCATCAGCCGCGACAAGCACCGGACGCCAAAGGCATCGGACCATATCGCGCGTGCCGAAGGACCAACCCGATCCCAAGAGACGCTGAGCCGGGCTTGCCGGCTGGCCCATGTGCGGCTCAGCCATGGCGCCCCAGGCCCGGACGTCAGAACTTCATGTCCAACGGCAATTCCGACAGTTCCCGCAGCAAGAGCGTGGAAACACCCTTGGAGACGGCGCGGTAATAGGCAACCAGGAAAGCCCGGATCGTCGCCGTCAGCGAAGCGTTCTGATGCTGACGACGGGAGACGATCGTGATCACCTGATGGATCGACAGGCTTTCGCGTTCGGCGATCTCGTGCAGGGCCTGCCACATCACGGCTTCCAGGCGTACGCTGGTGCGATGCCCGTCGACCCAGACATTATGGCTGATCAACTGCCCGTCGACCTCAAGGTCGTGGGGTTCGTAAACCGGAATATCGGTGCGGGCTTGCGGAGCATTCATTGCCGACCTCGCGTGTTCAGCCTTTTAAGAGGGCGTTGCTGTTTCCCGGTGCGACCCGTGATCCGGCCCTGCGCCCTTCTCGTCAGGAAGATAGCCCGGGTGCTGCATACAATGCTGTGAAGCACTTCACACTTCAAAATGAATGGACCGCATTACCGTCGCGGTCGGAAGGGCGATGCGTCGCTTCCGGTACAGATGAAACCCCTTGTGGAGGCAAGAATATGCTGATCCGTGGTGCTGATGGCCGTCTCTATCGCGTTTCCACCAACGGTGCCGTTGTGGTGAATGAAGAAGGTCAGTCCAACTCCCGCGCCCGTGTCGCCGTGCGGGCCCCGGCCGAAGCCGGTGCGAGCGCCGAATATTATGGTGCCAGTGCCGAGTACTACACCGCGACCGTTTAAGGGGTTTGATCGCTGTTGCGCCCCTTCTGCATGGGTGCAGCCGATCGGACGGCTTGAAGGTAAGTTCGGACAAAGGGAGCAGGGTATGGAACGGGTTCGTTCAGCCGACTGGGACACTATCGAAACGCGCCAGTGGCGCCGGTTGGTCTCGGCGGAGGAAACGTTGGCGCGTGTCAAACCTCTGTTTCCCTTGTTCGGCATTACCCGCGTCGCCAATGTGACCGGCCTGGATACGATCGGCATTCCGGTTGTCATGGTCAACCGTCCCAATTCCCGCGCCCTGGCCGTTTCCCAGGGCAAGGGGCCGACATTGGCCGCTGCCAAGGCGTCGGCCGTGATGGAATCAATCGAAAGCTGGCACGCCGAACGGGCCACGCATCTGGCGCTGCGCATCGGCTCCTACGAGGACCTGCGCTATTCGTTGCCCGTCGTCGATCCGGAATTGCTGCCCAGCCATATGGACAGCGCCTATAGCCCCTATCACCAGCTTCTGTGGGCGGAGGGAACCAATCTCAAGGATGGGGACAGCCTTTGGATCCCCTATGAGATGGTCCATACCAACTATACCCTGCCGCTGCCGACGGGCCATGGCTGTTTCCAGGCCACGTCCAACGGTCTGGCGTCGGGCAACCACTGGGTGGAAGCCGTTGTCCATGGTCTGAGCGAGGTGGTGGAGCGGGATGCCCGCACCTTGTGGAACCTGCTGCCTGAGGAGGCCCAGGAAGAGACGCGCCTTGATCTGGAAACGGTGGCCGATCCGACCTGCCGCCAGCTGCTGGCACAGTTCGCCCGTGCCGGTGTCGCCGTTGGTGTCTGGGACCAGACTGCCGATACCGGCATCCCCACCTTCATGGCCCGCATCGTCCAGGCCAATGGCGGTCCGGGTGTGACCGTCCGGCCCGCCGCCGGTTACGGCACCCATCTGGTGCCGGAGATTGCCCTTTCCCGCGCCCTGACGGAGGCAGCGCAGAGCCGCCTGACCTTCATTTCCGGCGCGCGCGACGATATGCGCCGCGAGGAGTATGACCACTTCCTGGCGGAGGAGCAGCAGGCGCTGTGGCTGAAGCGTCTGCGCCTGGGCGCCACCGTCCGCGATTTCAACAGTGTCGCCGGCTGGCAGGGGCAGTCCCTGCGTGGTGACCTGGAGGAAATGCGCAGCCGGCTGGCCAGGGTCGGGGTGGAGGACATCATCGTCGTCGACCTGACCCGTGCCGAAATCGGCATCCCGGTGGTTCGCGTCGTGGTGCCCGGTCTGGAGGGCATCGACACCATGCCGAATTATTGCCTGGGCGCCCGTGCCCGCCGCGTGGCCGGCCTTTGAGCCGCCATCCAATTCCCTCCTTTTCCGAGGTCCCGGCCATGAGCAGTCCCGTCATCGTCTTCCTGGGTCCCTCCCTGCCCGTCAGTGAAGCCCGCCGCGCGCTGTCCGCCGATTTCCGGCCGCCCGTGGCGCAAGGTGACGTGCTGCGCGCCGTGGCGGACCGCCCGGCAGCCATTGCCATCATTGACGGTTACTTCGAGAATATGCCCGCCGTCTGGCATAAGGAGATCCTGTTTGCCCTGTCGCGCGGGATTCCGGTGCTGGGGGCGGCCAGCATGGGGGCGCTGCGGGCCGCGGAGCTGCATGCGTTCGGCATGGAAGGGGTGGGAGCCATCTTCGACGCTTTCGCCGACGGCCGGCTGGAGGATGATGATGAAGTGGCGGTAACCCATGGGCCCGCCGAACTGGGCTATCCCGTTCTGTCGGAAGCCATGGTCAATATCCGCCGCACCTTGTCGGATGCCTTTGCCCAGAACATTCTGTCCGGCACGACGCGCAATCTTCTCCAGGACCTTGCCAAGGACCTGCCCTACCGGGAGCGCAACTATGGCCGCGTCCTGCGGGAGGCGGAGGAGGAAGGTGCTGATCGGGCTGAGCTCTGCGCCTTCCGGGAGTGGTTGCCGATGGGCCGTGCCGATCAGAAGCGGGAGGATGCGCTTCTGCTGCTGACCACGCTGCGGACCAAGGCCGCGGCGGGCACGCTCAGCGTCCGTCCCAGCTTCGCCTTCGAGCACACCACCATGTGGGAACGCGTTGCCCGTCCGGTCATGCCGATGCTCGTTTGACTTGCATTTTTTATTGTCACCATCAATCCTTTCATCCCGCTGTCGGCGATGGTCGCTTCGACGGGGATGATGGGAGGGGGTGTTTTGCCACCAGCCGTCGATCTCGGCCTGCTTCGGCGCAACAGCCTGTTTGGCGTGTTGAACGATGCAGAGATGGATGCGGTGATGGGGATGGCGCGCCACCGCAAGGCGGTGGCGGAAGAGCGCATCTTCACCAAAGGCGATCCGGGTGACAGCCTGTATGTCATCCTGCGGGGACGGGTCGCGGTGCAGACCGAATCGCAGGATGCCAAGGTCATGCTGCTGAACATCCTGGACAGCGGCTCCGTCTTCGGCGAAATCGCCATGCTGGACGGCGGGGAGCGCACGGCTACGGTCGTCGCACAGGAGCCGACCGACCTGCTGCGTATTGACCGGCGCGATTTCCTGCCCTTCCTGGAACAACGGGGGGATTTGTGCATCCGGCTGATGTCCGTGCTTTGCGAACGTGTGCGCTGGACCAGCGCCATCATCGAGGACACGGTATTTCTCAACGTCACGCGCCGGTTGGCTAAACGCATTCTGATGCTGGCGCAGAATTACGGGCGGTCGTCGGAAGCCGGCACGCGCATCGCCACCTTCATCAGCCAGGAGGATCTGGCCAATATGCTGGGCGTCTCACGCGAGATCGTGAACAAGACACTGCGCAGCTTCCAGAACTCCGGCGCGATCAGCTATCGCAACGGCTATCTGATCCTCCACGATGAAAGCTTTCTGGAACAGATTTCGCGCTAGGCGTAGGCTGGGTACCGACCCTGGCTATTTATGGATGCGCGTTGAAATGAGACGGATCAGCGGTGGTCTGGCCCTTGCCGGGCTGTGCCTGTGCATGACGGCGTGCGCCAGCCATGAGTCGCAGGTGAACGACAATTATATGTATGTGCCGTCGCGGCCATCTGCTCCAGCCCCGCGTGAGCCGGTGGCGTCAACCGTTCCCCCGCCGCCCGCCGCGCCGGCCCCGGTGGCTGCTCCCGTCGCCGCACCCATGCCGCCACCGGCCGGCAGCCCGCCGGGCCCGCCCACGCCGATAACCCCGGCCAAGCCCGCCAACGGCGTAAAGTCGGGCGGCTGAGCCCATGGATATCAACGCGTCGATCGACCAGGCCCTGGCCCTGCATCAGGCCGGCCAGCTGGCGGAGGCTGCCGGCCTTTATCGTCGGATCCTGGTGGCGGCCCCGGTGCTGGCCGATGTCCATTATCTGCTTGGCATGGCCTGTCTGGGACAGGGGGATGCGGCAGCGGGTGCGAAGTCGCTGCGCCATGCCGTGCGCATGAAGCCGGAGCGCGGCGACTGGTGGTTCAATCTCGGGGTGGCACTGCGGCAGGCCGGTGACATTGATGCCGCCATGGAAGCCTTCGCCTCCGCTGCCGCCCGGCATGAGGGGCAGCCCCAGGCCCAGGCCGATGCCATGGCGGAACGCGGCGCCCTGCTGATTCAGGCGGGCGATGCGGAGGGGGGGGAAACGACCCTGCGCCGGGCCCTGACCCTGTATCCCGGCCACGCAGCGGCCGGCCGCAATCTGGCGGCGCTGCTGGTGAACCGCTTCGCAGAACCGGCCAGTCTGACGCGCGATGATGCCGTGCGTGTGCTGTCGGAAGCGACGCAGCTGGCGCCCGCCCTGACGGAGGCCTGGATCCGGCTGGGACAGACGCTGTTTGCCGCTGAACGCCTGACAGAGGCGCTGTCGGCCTTTGAGAAGGCCTTGACGCTGGAGGAGGACAGCCTGCCGGCCCTGCTTGGGTGCGCCGATCTCCTGACGGCGCTGGGTCGGCTGGAGGCGGCGGATGCGGCCGCGTGCAGGGTTGCCCAGAAATACCCGGACGTCGCATCGGCGCAGGTGGCGTTAGCCGGTGCGGCACATGCCAGCGGCCGGCTGAAGGAAGCAGCGGACGCCCTGTCCCGTGCCTTGCTGCTGGAGCCTGACAATCTGGCTGCCATCGTCAATCTTGGGACTGTGCTGCGTGACCTGGGTGATGATGCCGGGGCCGAGGCGCAATATCGCCGGGCCCTGAGCCTTGCGCCCGACATGGCCCTGATCCATTGGCAGCGGGCGCAGGCACGCCTGCTGGCGGGCGATCTTGCCGAGGGCTGGCGGGAATATGAATGGCGATGGCGCGTCCCCGGCTTTCCGCTGTCCGACGCGCTGAAGGCGCTGCCGGTCTGGGATGGTGGAACATTGGCCGCAGACGCAGGCCCCTTGCTTATCCATGCCGAGCAGGGCCACGGTGACAGCCTTCAGTTCATCCGCTATGTGCCGATGCTGGCGGCGCGCGGGATGCCGCTGCTGCTGCAGGTGCAACCGGCCCTGGTCAGGTTGTTCAGGGACAGCCTGCCCGCGGGGGTGGCGGTGGCAGCGCTGGGCAGCCTGATACCACCAACGGTGCGGCAGCGCTGTCCGCTGCTGGGCTTGCCGCTGCGTCTGGGAACCCTGTCGGTGGCAGCAATTCCGGCACCAATTCCCTATCTGACCGCTGACCAGCAGAGCCGCAGCATGTGGCGGGAGCGGCTGCGGGGCGTGCCGGGGCGGCATGTCGGTCTGGTTTGGGCCGGTGATGCCCGCACCAATGACCCCCGGGCCGCCGCGACCAACAGACGCCGCAGCCTGCCGCTGGCGCAGCTCGCTCTGCTGGGCACGATACCGGGCATCAGCTTCATCAGCCTGCAGAAGGGGCCGGGTGCGGCGGAGCTGGCCGACGCCCCGTTCCCGATCACCGACTGGACGGCCGATCTGGGGGATTTCGCGGACACGGCGGCGCTGGTTGCGGAGCTGGATCTGGTGATCACTGTCGACACCGCCGTGGCCCATCTGGCGGGCGGGCTCGGGTGTCCGGTCTGGGTCCTGTCCCGCTTCGATGGCTGCTGGCGCTGGTTGCGGGGGCGGTCGGACAACCCCTGGTACCGCGACCTGCGCCTGTTTCGACAGATGACCTGGGGCGATTGGCGATTAGAAATTGCAAATTTGTCAGACGAACTCGCGAGATGGTCTGGTGAAAGAATAGAGTAAGTTCCCATCAAGAATTGGCGCCCAGTACTTTTGGACAGGTTGGAGTCGACGGGGGGTGGGGGGAGTAAGGTGGACTATCGGCTTGTTGCCTCGATTCATTGTTGATTCTGGCGATTCATCTCGGCTGTCCAGAATCCGTTTGCGGGCCGTTCCATCTTGCGATATCGTGAGATTGATCTGAAATAGGCGCACCGCCATGAATATCGAGGGGATCAGAGGTATTGGGAGTAGCTATGCCCCGGCATTGACGCAGAACAGCGCCGTGCCGGCTGGGGTCCGTACGCCCGAAGAAGCCTCCCCTCGCAGCGTCGTCATTCCTTATCTCAGCCCTGCACTGCGCTACGACAGCGACGCCGGTGTCGCTATCCTGTTGTTCCGCGACGGGAACAGTGGCGAGGTGGAACTGCAATATCCCTCCCGCCAAGTTGTCCGGGAATATCAATTGCGTGGCCGCGAATCCGCGCAGTCCTCGGTCGGCCAGTCTGCGGACGACGGAAAGCAGGGCAGACAGGGCAATTCTCTGCTCACCTTGGCCCGGGCGGGTGTTGCCTCACTGACGTCAACGGCGCCCACTGTGGCCCCTGGTGAGTCGGCTTCGACCGGCTCCTCCGCGGGTGTTGCGGCTGGAAGCGCAGTACCCGCCGCGGGTACGACGGGCGGTTCCGTCAATTTTGTTGCCTGACATATGCATTATGGACAGGTATGCCGGCCCACCGTAAGGTGGGCCGTCTGCTTTGACATATTCCGCACCGTTATCAGACATTTTATTTAAACGTGTGGTGATATTCTGACTCTATACAGCCATACTGGTATTACCGGATGCTGGGGCCCGCGTCTTTTGATCTGACCTGGCCCGATATTCTCCGGTAGGCCGCAGCAATCCTTGGCGGCTGCGGCGGGCAGGCAGGGGTGGCGATGGCGGAACGGGCGGCGGCAGGGTTGGCGGCAAGGGCCCGCCAGTCGGCCTTGCAGGCGCAGAGGGTACTGGCCGTGGGTGATGCCGCCACGGCTCTGCGTCTGGCCGATGAGGCGCTGGCCCTGTCGGGCGTCGATATTTTCGCCCGGATCATCCGCGGTCAGGCTCTGATGGCTCTGGGACGCCTGCGGGAGGCCGCGACAGCGTTCAGCCATGTTTCAAAGGCGGTGCCGAAGGATGCCGGCGTCCAGATATTGCTGGGCAATGCCCGTCGCGGCCTGGGTGAACATGCGGCGGCGGCCGACGCCTATCGTGCTGCGATCGGTGCGCAGCCCGATATGGCCGGAGCGTGGCACAATCTGGGACTGGCATTGATCGCATTGGATCGGCCGGTGGAGGCCTCGAAGGCCTTGCGGCATGCGTGCGCGCTGGAACCCGACGCCGCCGCCCATTGGAACAGTCTTGGTGCGGCGCTTTATGATCGCGGCGCGGTGGAGCCGGCGATCTGTGCCTTCACGCGGGCAGGGCATGTCGCGACGCCGGGTGGACGCGAAGCGCGGCGTGCCGCCTGGAACGAAGGTCTGCTGCGTCTGTCGCGGGGCGAGATGAGGCGCGGCTGGGCGCTTTATGATCACCGGGCCGGCGGACCGGAAGGAGAAGGCCCTCCACCATTCGGCCTGCCATTTGTCCGGGGCATGCCACGGCCGGGTCTGCGCGTCCTGATCACCGTCGAGCAGGGATTGGGCGACATCATCATGGTGTTGCGCTTCATTCCACTGCTGGCAGCCCAGGGCGTGCAGGTCTATCTGCAGCGGCCCGAGCCGCTGAGGCGGCTGCTGGTGGGGTTTCCCGGTGTTACCGGATTCGTCGATGACGGGGCGGCGCTTCCCGATCTGGATGGCGTCCTGCCCTGCATGAGCCTGCCGCGCCTGTTCGTTGAGGATGCCGGGCACATCCCCGGCACGACCCCCTATCTCAGGCCGGACCCGGCCCTGGTGGAACAGTGGCGTCCTGCTTTGGCGCCGGCCACGGGCTTACGAGTCGGCTTCGTCTGGGCCGGCAATCCCGACCACAGCCGCGACCGGCACCGCTCCGTGCCATTGGCGGCGATGCTGCCGGTCATGCAGTTGCCGGGCATCACCCCTGTCATCCTGCAAAAGGGCGGCGGCCGATCGACGATGGGGATGGGGGATGGGCTTCCCGCGAATGCCATCGATCTTGGTCCAGCGCTGACGGATGTGGCGGATACGCTGGCGGTTCTGGCCCACCTGGACCTGCTGGTGACCTGCTGTACCATGCCGGCCCATCTGGCCGGGGCGGCCGGGGTCCCGGCATATGTACTTTTGGACCGGGCACCGGATTGGCGATGGGGGCTGGATTGCAGCACCAGCCCCTGGTACTATTCCATTCGGCTGTACCGTCAAGAGCAGGCATCTGATTGGAGCAGCCCGGTAGGTCGGATCGCAGCTGACCTGTCCCGAAGGTGAGGTAAGCACTTCAGGCGCTCAAACCGCTTGACTCTCTTATGGGGAGGGTGTTTTCTGATCCAGACCCGAAAAATTCGGGACTCCATGCCTCCAAAGGAGAGACCCAGATGGCTGAATCCGTTAATCTCACGTCCAGCATGCGCAGCAACCTGCTGCTCCTGCAGAAGACCAACAAGCAGGTCGAATCGATCCAGCAGAAGCTGGCGACTGGCAACAAGGTCAATTCTGCCCTGGACGGCCCCAATTCATTCTTCGCGGCGAAGGGCCTGAACACCCAGTCCGCTGACCTGTCGGGCCTCAAGGAGTCCATGGGTCAGGCGATCAGCACGATCCAGGCGGGCAACAAGGGTATCACGGCGATCGAAGATCTGGTTGAGCAGGCCAAGGGCCTGACCACCAGCGCCTATTCCAACCTCGGCAACGACGCTGCCTCCATCGCCACGCGCAAGTCGCTGGCCGATCAGTTCAACCGCATCAAGGAGCAGATCGACAAGATCGCTGGCGATAGCGGTTACGGCGGCAAGAACCTGCTGAAGGGTAATGGGCTGAGCCTGGACAGCACGTCCGACAGCCGCTCCAGCGTCAACTCCATCGAAGGTCTGTCTAACAGCCGCGTCACCAACGTGACCAGCGCCGACACCTATAGCGTCAATGTATCCGGCACCGGCGCCATCAGCGGCGACCTGCAGGATATCTCCAGCGCCGAGGACAAGCGCGGTCTGGTTTCGTTCAAGGTTTCCGGAACGATCTCCGCGACGGCCGGCAACTTCTCCGACCTGTCCGTTGAAATGCGCGGTAATGTCGGCCGTGAGCGTACGGTCGTCGTCTCCGAAGGCGGCGAATCGCGTACGATCAAGTTCTTCGACAATACCCAGAACGCGACGGCCAGCACGACCACCGCAGGCGTGTCGGGCACCAGCCAGCAGTCGAAGATCACGATCAGCGGCGCTGTTGAAGTGGGCGACACCTTCACGGCTACGGTGAATGGTACGTCCTACACCTACACGGTCGACCAGGACGATCTGGATGCGTACGACTCCGGCAACGGCACGGACGATGATCCGGTGAAGCGCCGCAAGGTCGTCGCCGAGCAGCTGTACAACGCCATCAAGGCCGATACGACGAACTTCACCGATGCCGGCACCGCCCTGTCGAATGGTGATGACAGCGGCACGCGCTTCAACGTTGCCTATGATGCCACCGGCGATGGTGAATCGATCTCGATCGGTTCCGACGTCACCACCGGCACGGGCGTCAGCTTCACGGTCGGTGCCTCGGCCAGCAACGCCAAGACGAAGGACATCTCGGTGACCTTCTCCTCCGGCACCACGATCAGCTTCACGGTTGATCGCACGGCGCTGGAAGCTCTGGGCACGGCCGCCAATGGCTCGTCGTCGATTGAAAAGAATGTCGACATCACCCTGTCGGCCACCAACCTGAATGGTGTGACGGTGGAGCGCTCGGGCAACAATGCCCGTGGCAGCGCCAAGCTTTCGGACGGTGAAAACGCCCTGGCGTTTGAAAGCGGCACGGTTCGCGTGACGGTCGATGCAAAGACCGTTCGTACCGCCGCCTCCTCGCAGGCGAATGCCAACCTGACGACGGTGCAGCGTTCGGACGCCAACACGGAGAACGATCTGTCGGTGCAGTTCAACGCCGACAACACCTCCAACATCTCGGTGTTCAGCCGCAATGTCACGACGGATGGTCAGGGCCTGCGTATCGACTATGCGTCGAACGACTTCCTGGACCGTGCCGACATCGACAAGGCGGTGGAAAGCCTGAACTTCGCCACGACCACGCTGCGTAGTGCTTCGCAGAGCCTGTCGACGAACCTGAACGTCATCCAGACCCGCGAAGACTTCACCAGCGAGTTCTCCAACGTCCTCCAGGACGGTGCGAACAAGCTGACGCAGGCTGATCAGAACCAGGAAGGTGCGAACCTGCTGCTGTTGCAGACGCGCCAGCAGTTGGGCACGATCTCGCTGTCGCTGGCCAACCAGTCTCAGCAGTCGATCCTGCGTCTGTTCTAAGACACGGGACCGTAGCGTACGGGGACGGCGGGCCAACAGGTCCGCCGTTCTTGATTCCGGGCACCTCGTTGCCTTGAGAGCCATCGGCATGTGTCGGGTCCGTCCGGTAAAAAATGCCGGTCATTTGATGCGTATTTTGCGTGACCTGCCGTGGTCGGTGGCTTACTTCCTTGGGGCGCTGATTGATTGATCAGCCGAACCCATTTCCGTCTGCCTCATGCGGGGACCACAGCCGTGCCATTGAAGCTTGTCTTGCGTCCAGGGGAAAAGCTGATCGTCAATGGCGCTGTGCTTGGCGTCGGTGACCATCCGGTCTCGCTGTTCTTCTACAACAAGGTCAACTTCCTGCGTGGTCGCGAGATCATGAAGGAAGAGAACTGCGACACGATTGAGAAGAAGCTCTATTTCATTATCCAGCTGATCTACATCTTCCCCGAGGATGCGGAGCTGAATCTGGTGAAATTCGGCATCATCCTGGACGAGGCGCGCCTGGCCCTGCCGGATGAAAGGGTCCTGTTCGACGAGGTCCAGCAGCTAGTCCTTGCCGGCAATTACTATCGGGCCCTGAAGATCTGCCGGAAGCTGTTCCCAGCAGATGGGGGCGCCGCGCCGGCGAAAGCCGCGGATCAGCCCAGCAAGGCGCCGCTTGTGGTCACCAAGGTTCGCCGCCGGCCGGCATCGCCGGTGGAGTGATCAGCGGCCGCAGCCGTCGCCACCAACCAGGATGGTGCGGCAAACGCGCATGCCGGGGACTTCCACGATCGCTGTCCCCCATGACCAGCCGACACCGAAGCCGCAGAGCAGCAGCCGGTGTCGGCCTGACAGCAATTGCGCTCCCAACCCGTCGCTGATGGCCAGCGGAATGGAGGCGGAACTGGTATTGCCGCGGTCCGCCAGCGCCAGAAGCAATTGACCCTCCCTGGCGCCGATTTTCTGTCCCAGCCGCCGCACCATCATCTCATTGGCCTGATGCAGCACGACATGGTCGATATCGGCGATGGTGGTGCCGGCCGCGGCCAATGTGGCGGCAATGGCCCGGGGCACCTCGCGCAGCGTGAAGGCGAAAACCTGGGTTCCGTCCATGAACAGCAGGGGCCCGTCCGGTTGTCGCGCCCCACCGCCAGCCTGGATCAGATAGGGTGCGCCGGTCCCGTCGGTGCCGACATCAATAGTCATGGTTGGGGCATCCGCATCGAATTCCAGCGCGGTCACCGTGGCGGCGTCGCCGAACAGCGGGGCGACGGCCCGATCCTGCGGGTTCAGGGTCGTGCTGGTGGTATCGCCGGCCACCAGCAGGCAGCGACCCCGCCCCATGCCCGCCAGCAGCGATGCCGCCAGCCACAGGCCGTAGACGTAGCCTGAGCAGCCCAGCCCGACATCGAAGGCGGCGCAGTGCCGGGCGAGCCCCAGCCGGCTTTGCAGCAGGCAGGCCGTCGCCGGCAGCGGATGGTCGGGTGTCTGGGTGACGGTGATCAGCAGATCCACGCTGTCGGTTGCCCAGTCGAGCTCCGCCAGCAGCTCCTTGGCCGCGGGCAGGGCCAGATCGGACATGCATTGCCCGGGGGCGACAATGTGCCGGCGGCGGATGCCCGTGGCTGCGGCGACGCGCTCCGCCGCCTCGGCCCCGAAACGTCGAGCCATGTCGGCAACATCCTCCACCCGTTCGGGAAGGGCGGCAACGATGCCGCGCAGCGCAATACCGTTGATGCGGGCCTGGACCATGGGAACCTCAGCAGGTGATGCCGCCATCGATGGTCAATGTCTGGCCGGTAATGAACCGGCCACCATCACCCAGCAGGAACAGGACCGCGGGCGCCACATCGGCGGCGGTGCCCAGGCGGGCCATGGGGGTGCGTCGGATGATCTGGTCCCGCTGTCCGGCCGACAGGGTACCCGACATTTCCGTATCCAGGTAACCCGGTGCGACGGAATTCACCGTAATCTGGCGCCGACCCACCTCCCGCGCCAGGGCACGGGTCAACCCGTCCAGTCCGGCCTTTGTCGCCGCATAGGCAGACAGGCCCGTATAGCCGCGCTGCCCGATGATCGAGGAGATGTTGATGATCCGCCCGCCGCCCGGCCGCGCCAGCATGTGCCGCAGGGCTGCGCGTGCTACCTGGATGGCCCCCGTCAGGTTGGTCTGGATCAGCGTCTCCACCTCGACCAGCGGCAGGGTCGCCAGGATGCCTTCCCGCGCAATCCCGGCATTGTTGACCAAACCCCAGGGAGGGCCAAAGCGCGAAATGGCGGCATCAATGAAGGCACCGGTCGATTCGGGTACCCCGACCTCGGCCTGCTGCCAGAACAGCCGGTCGGCATGGGCGCCCAACAGGGACGGCAGGGCATCACCGATGGTGCGGCTGCAGGTCGACACGCAATAGCCGGCGGCCAGCAACGCCTCAATCAGGGCCAACCCAAGGCCACGGCTGCCACCGGTGACGATGACATGGCGCGTCATGCTACCTCCGCAATGCGTTGTTTCTTGCCGGCTGCCGAAAGAGGCAGGGCGTCCACCAGCCGCAGCCGGCGGGGCCGTGCCGGGGCCGGCAGGTCGATAAGGAGGGGCGTCACCCGATCCCGCCAATGCGGGTCATCCGTCCAGGCCGGAGCCACAATGTCGGCCGCCAGGATCGCCCCGGTGATGGGGCTGGGGATGCCGTAGACCAGCACGTCCATGATGCCAGGGACGGTCAGCAATCTGGACTCGACCGGGGCCGGGTTGACCTTTGTGCCGCCAACATTGACGATCAGATCATTTCGACCACGGAACAATACTCGATTATCAACGATTTCCACAAGATCGCCGGTGTCGTGCCAGCTGCCGCCAAGGCCCACCTGCAACATATCGTTGCAGATACGGAATGAGGTGGCGTCCGGCGGCTGGGAGAGCCAGGTGGCGGGAAAGCCCTCCCGCCCATCGGACACGCTGAACAGACGGCCCAGTTCGGTGCTGGCATAGATGCAGCGGATGGGCACGTCGGGGAAGCGCTGTGCCAACGCATCCAGCAAGGGCTGATCCGCCGCCTCTCCGCCCAGGGTGATGCGGGCCAGCGGGGGCGTGGCGCCGGACAACAGCAGCAGGCGCCAGAAGCTGGGCGTGGCGCTGATGTGGGTGGCGCCGGCCGTGGCGGCCAACCGAACCAGGGCGGTCGCATCGGCGCCTGGATCGGCCAGCAGGGTGCCGCCCCCTACCAGGGCTGTCAGCAGCACCTGCAATCCGGCAAAGCCGCAAGGGTCGTAGGCCAGCAGCCATCGCCCCGCGGGCCCGCGCGCCGGCTCGATCCCGGCCAGCACAGCCTCGAAAGGACGGGCGATGCGCTTGGGTGTACCTGTGGTTCCGGATGTCTCCAGCAACAGCAGCCGGCCCTGTTCCCCGATCCGGTCGGGTGCGGGCAGCCCCCCGCGCAGCAGGGTCACGGGTTGCTGTCGGGACCAGCCGGCGGCCAGGGTGGCAATCAACCGGGCAAGGTCATGACCATCCGTGACCAGCGTGCCGTCGTGAGGCTGGCGTTCCGCGATCTCCGCCCATGTCCATTCCCGGCCGCCGGTCAGCAAGCGGAAAGCAGGATGAATCCAGGAAGGGGCGGGCAGCGGTGACATGCGGCCATCATGCGGCAGGACGGGGGAACATTCTACGGGCTTCAGGCGCCGCTCAGGCTGATCCACGCCCAGATGATGCCGCCGATGGTGGCGATCAGACCGACGACAATGACAATGCCCCAGAGGAACTGTTTGAATTCCCCCTGCTTCCAGGCGCTGCGGGCCAGCAGCAGCAGATAGAGGGCGACCCCGCCGACGACCAGTTGTCCGGTGATGCTCATCGGATCAGGCTGCCGCGTAAAGGGCGGCCAGTTCGCCGGCCGTCGCGAACTGGCGGAAGCCCTGGCGGAACGGGTCCTTGCCCGTGATCCCTTCCAGCGCCACGATCAGGGTCGCCAGATCCAGCGAGTCGAACGGCATCGGCCCATCCAGGAACGGGGTGTCGGCGGTCAGCGGCACCGGCGCCTCCCCCTTCTCCGTCAGAATACGGGCGACCTCCTGGTTGATCAGGGCGAGCAGGTCGTTCAGATCGGTCAATGGAAGCTCCGGATCAGGGCGTTGACGCGGCTGGCCGCTTCCACATGCGGCATGTGGCCGGCGCCGGGCAGAAGATGAAAGGGCATGCCGACGGGGATCAGGTCGGCATCAGGTGGCGGCACGATGCGGTCATCGGCGCCCCAGATCAGTTGCACCGGCATGGCGGGGGACCAGTCTGCCTCCACCAGCGCCTGTGACAGTTCCGACCGATTGGCGGCCAGCAGCGCCTGGATGGCGGCGCGGTTGTCGGGTGTGGACAGGCGCAGCGCCAGCGCACGGGCCAGCGGTTCGACCAGCGGTCCAGGTGTGGCGAACAGGGCCGTGGCTGCCGCCCGCGCCCGGTCCAGGTCGGCGGCGACGGCCAGATTGTCCAGGAAGCCATGGTCCAGGTCGCTGCCCAGGCCCGCACAGGCGATCAGGCTGAGGCGGGCGACAAGGTCCGGCCGCTGATGGGCCAGCGCCAGGGCCACACGGGCGCCCAGCGAATGGCCGACCAGATCCACCCGGTGACAGCCCCAGGCATCGATCAGGCGCCCCAGCCAGCGGGCCAGATCATCCACATGGCCAGGCCCCACATCCAGCGTACTGGAACCATGGCCCGGCAGGTCGGGGGCCAGGACGGTGCGGTCGGTGCCAAGCGCTGTCAGGTTGAACTGCCAGGTCAGGGCGTCGCCACCCAGCCCGTGCAGAAGGATCATGGGTGTGGGACCCGCATCCCCCAGGCCCAGCCGGCCACCCGACAGCCAGGCCGCGGGGCGCCCGTCCAGGTCGAGCATCTGCCGCCGCGTGCGGCCGATGGGGATCGCGGGTCTGGGAAGGGCGGACATCGGCAGGGATCAGCCCAGATCGGCGCCGGTCAGGGCCAGCAGGTCAGCGATGGTCTTGGCCTTGGCCAGATCTTCGCCGGCGACGATACGGTCGAAATGTTCATCGACCAGGGCGATGAAACTGATGACGGCCAGACTGTCCCAGGCGTCCAGGCTGTCCAGCGTGGCGTCCGGGGCCAGGGTGCCGGCATCCAGTTCCAGCATCTCTTCCAGGGCGGCCAGGAATTCCGCACGGGTCATGTCATCTACTCCTATAAAGGCGGAAGGGTCTTTTGCACCACATCCCGGTTGATCGATGCCCAGTCGGGATGGGAGCGCATGGCGGCATCCGCATCCCGCCAGCCAAAGGCTGGATTAACGGGCAACAGGCTTTCCAGCAAGTGCCGTACCAGCGTCAGGTCCTGTTCCGTATCGACGCACCAGCGCCAGGGGGCATCCAGCGTCGCATCCGTCAGATAGGACAGACGGAACCGGTCTGGCCGGCGCCAGAGGAAGGGCATGACATGTTCACGCTCAAACGGCTCCGCCGCCTCTTTCCAGGCCTTGTGCAGGGTCTCCATGCGGACGATTTCCGCATCCAGCCCGCGCGGATAGCGGGCGACGTCGATGGCGGCATAATCGGGGACGGGGGTGGTGCCGGTGAACAGATCGACCAGCGCGTCAGTCAATCCCGGATCGATCAGGGGACAATCGCCGGTGAAGCGCAGCACGATATCGGCCCGCTGGGCAAGGGCTGCCCGGTAGAAACGATCCAGCACATCGGTTTCGCTGCCGCGGAAAACGGGCACACCCAGTCCCTCGACATGGGCCGCCAGCACATTGTCGCCGGGCAGGTCGCTGGTCGCCACGCCCAGCCCGTTCAGCCGGTGGCTGCGGCGCAACCGGTCGATCTGGTGCGCGATCAGCGATTTCCCGGCTGCCGGCATCATCACCTTGCCCGGCAGGCGGGTGGAGCCCATGCGGGCCTGGATGATGCCGACGATGCGGGGCGCCACCCTCATGATGCCTTGCCCAGCATGGTCCAGTCCACCGGTTCACCCCGTGTCAGGTCGCGCGCCGCAACGCGCCCCAGCACGTCGGGCAGATGCTTGGGTGCCAGCCCCAGGCCCGGCCGGATGGACCGCACATCGCCTTCCGTCAGCACCGTGCCCGCCGGCACGGCGCGATTGACATAGAGAGAGCGGCGGAAGGTGCGCCCGCCGGCCTCCGATGGTTTCAGGGCATAGGAGATTTCGCCCAGCGCGGCATGGGCGGTGCGGCACGCCTCCGCCATGGCCTTGAATTCCGCCGGTTCCAGGGAGAAGGCACAGTCCGGCCCGCCATCGGCGCGGGCCAGGGTGAAATGCTTTTCCACGATGACGGCACCCAGGGCGACGGCGGCCACGGGCACAGCCACCCCCATCGTATGATCCGACAGCCCGACGGGCAGGCCGAAGGCTTGGGCCATGTGGGGGATGGTGCGCAGGTCGCAATCCTCCACCGGGGTTGGGTATCCCGACACACAATGCAGCAGGGCGATGTTGGAATTGCCGGTCCCTTGCGCCGCCGCCACGGCATCCGCGATTTCCCCCAGGGACGCCATGCCCGTGGACATGATCAGCGGCTTGCCGGTGGCGGCCGCCTTGGCGATCAGCGGCAGGTCGATCAGTTCGAAGCTGGCGATCTTGTAGGCTGGTGCGCCCAGGCTTTCCAGCAGGTCGATGGCCGTGGGATCGAAGGGGCTGCTGAACAGCGCAATGCCGACGTCGCGCGCGTGGGCGAACAGGGCCGCGTGCCATTCCCAGGGCGTGTGCGCCTCCTGGTACAGTTCATAAAGCGTCTTGCCGGCCCACAGCCCACCTTCCAGCCGGAATTCCGGCCGGTCGACATCCATGGTGATGGTGTCGGCAGTATAGGTCTGGATCTTCACGGCATCGGCCCCGGCTGCCTTGGCCGCATCGATCAGCCGGCGGGCGCGGTCGATATCACCATTATGATTGCCGGACATCTCCGCAATCAGGAATGGCGGCTGGCCGGGCAGGAAACGGTCGGGAAAGCAGGTCATGGCGGATGCCGATATGATGAAGCCGGAATGATGGTAGCATTCCGGCATGTCCCGGCGGAAGCCTGGGCCGGCGGAGGGAGAAAAGATGCGGTTCCTGGGCCTGATACTCGGCTTCATGCTGCTGGCGGTCCCCTGCCGGGCGGGCGACTGGTCGGCGCTGGATCAGGCCGTGGACGGCCTGGTGGCCGGGCCCGCGGCGTCCGTCAGCGGGGTTGCGGTGATTGTGGTGCGCGACGGCCAGACGGTCTTTGCCCGTGCCGCGGGCCGCGCCGTCATCGACCCGGCGGAGCCGGCGCGAGAAAGGGCGCTGACCCTGGATACGCCGGTGCGGGTGGCTTCCATCTCCAAGCTGCCGGTGGGCATTGCGGTGATGCAACTGGTGGCTGACGGCCGGCTGGACCTGGATGCTGATCTGTCGCCCCTGCTGGGCTTCACCTTCCGCAACCCGCATCATCCCGATCGGCCCATCACCACGCGCATGCTGCTGTCCCACACCTCTTCGCTGCGCGATGCGGAGGTCTATGGTCTGCCGCCGCCCTACAGTCTGGAAGACCTGGTGCGGCCGGGCGGCGCCTTCGATCCGGGCGGTGCGCGCTGGGCGGACGAGGTGCCGGGCAGCCGCTTCACCTATACCAACCTGAATTACGGGGTGATGGCGACCCTGATCGAGCGGCTGACCGGTCAGCGATTTGACGAGGTGGTGACCCAGCGGGTGCTGCGCCCCCTGGGCATGCGCGCCGCTTATGACGTGCGCCGCCTGGATGGGGCGTCGTTCCAGGCGCTGGCCCCCGTCTATCAGCGGCTGGCGGACGGGCGCTGGGCCGCGCAGGTCGATGATTACCGTGGCGCACGTCCGGATGACCGGCCCAGCATCTTCGGTGTGAAGGCCGGGGCGCCGTTGGGTGCCATCATTCCCGGGCGCAACGGTACCACCCTGTCACCCCAGGGCGGCTTGCGCGCCTCTGCCCATGACCTGGAAAGGTTACTGCGCCTGATTCTGGGCCATGGCGCCGTGGATGGCGCCACCCTGCTGCCGCGGCCCGTGTTCGACGCCATGCTGGCCCCGCAATGGACCTTCGATCCCATCCGGCCTAATGGAGACACCGATGGCGGCTTGCTGCGGCAATGGGGATTGGGCATTCAATGCACCACCCATGGCGGCGGGGCGGGGGATGGCGACCGCTGGTCGGCCGGCGGCGATGATCCCCGCCTCTGCGGTCATTTCGGCGATGCCTATGGCTTGCTGGGGGCCGTCATGGCCGATCCGTCGGGACGCTGGGGGTTCGTCTATCTGCTGACCGGCACTGATGTGGACCGCAAGGCCGCCAGCGGCCCCGTCTCCTCCTTGACCCGATGGGAGCAGGCGCTGGTCGATGGAATCCTGGCGGGCCGGGACTGATATCAGGTCCGGCGACGGGGCGGGGCGGGCTTCTTGGGTGCCGACAGGTCCGTTTCATCCAGATAGACGATCAGGTTCAAGCTGCCGCCGATCACCTCCACGAACTTGCGGGAGGAGGAGGGCAGGCGGATCTTGCGTTCCAGGCAGTAATTCACCAGCGATGCCGCCAGCTCGGCCGCCGAACGATGGACATGGGTGCGCTTGCCGTCATCATCCTCGATGATCAGGTCCGCCCCGACCGGGTCCTCGCTCAGGTGAAGCCCCACGACCTGCCCGACCGGCAGCGGCACGCGCATTTTGCGCATCAGGTCGACGGTCGCCATGATCGCTTCACGTTCCGTGAAGCTGAGTGAGCGCATTTCCTTCATGCACTGCCTCCCGTTTTTACAATGTCAGCTTGTAAGCCTACGCCCAACACTCAAGGTCAGTCCCTCCGATTTTCGGGGCGCAGCCCTGCGTGTCGGCTGGTGGGACGTTCAAAAGCGGCGATGGGTCAGAATCGTCTCATGGAAGTGCCGGATGCGAATTTCATTGGCGCCCAGAAGCGCGGCCCCCGTTGCATGGCGCAGGCCGGCGCCAACGGCTGCGCAGATGGCCCGATCCTCCGACAGCAGCGTCTCGTTCAGGGCGGCCAGATGCGCCGTCAGGGCAGCCAGCCCGGCCTTGCTGGCGCCGTCCGCGGTGCGGGCCAGACAGAGCCGGTAGCGCAAGGTGAAGGTCTCCGGACTGGTCGGTTCAAGTGTCTGCACGCTCATCATCCGGCCGGCCGTGATGCCGATCGCCAGATTGGGGAAGGCCAGCAGATGCACATATCCTTCCATACCGGCCACGGCATCCACGGGGATGATGCCCAGGCGCCGGCCGGCCTTCTGCCACCAATCCATGGCTTCCGGCCGGACCCCCGCATAGCCGATCGAATGCATGCCGGAGGGAACCACGCGCCAGGAACCGTCGACAACGGCCCGGAAACTGTCCGGATGCACGGCATCGACATGATAGACCTCCAGCACATTTTCCACCCCCACCTTCCAATTGGCGTGCCAGGGCTGTGCTGCCTGCGCGAAGGGGGGCTGCATCCCGTCGGACAGGGCCTGCAACAAGGCGGTGTGCGGGCCCAGCCAGTCGGCCAGCGCCGGTCCGCCCGGTGTCACGCGTACGAACAGGAAGCGGCCGATACGATCCAGTTCATAGCGCCTCAGGGCCAGTGCGCGCTTTTCCGCCTTGTCCAGGCCAAAACAATCGGCATTGCCCGGGATGCCCACCGGCACGCCGTCACGATCGAAGGTCCAGCCATGATAGGGACAGCGCAGGGGGCCCCCCGCCACCCCCTGTTCGCCTGGACGCAGCCGTGCGAACCGGTGGGTGCAGACATTGCGCAGGGCCCTGATCTCACCGTCAAAATCCTGGATCAGCACCGGCTCGCCCGCGATTTCCCGCGCCAGCCAGGAACCGGCTTCGGCCAATTCATCGGTAAAGCCGACGAATTGCCATGACCGTGCGAATAAATCCCGTTGTTCGGCGATGAAGATGCCCGGGGCGCGGTAATCGGTGGCGGGCAGGGCGGCGGGACGGGCCAGCATGGTGGGTTCCTGAAATGGGACGATCCACAGCCTGCACCGGGGGCGGCCGGCAAGGCAAGACGACAGGCCGTCGCTATCCCGACAGCCGGCCTGGCAACCGGTCCAGCAGGGCGGCCGCCAGCCGGGGCGCCCCCAGACCATCAATGCCATCCATGGTAATGGCCCTTGCCAGCCGCGCGCGCTCCGCCGGGTCGGCCCACAGTGACAGGGTGCGGGCGGCGATGGCATCGGCGGCATCCGTCCGATCGCCGCGCGCGTCGATGACCGCGGCCCAGCCGCGCCGGTCGGCATCGGCCGCCGCCGGTGCCTGATTGTCGGCAACGATGGTCAGCAGGCAGGGCGTGGCCAGAACCGCCAGTTCGGCCACCGTGCCGCCGCCGGCGGTCACGGCCAGGCCACAGCCCGCCATCAGTTGCCCCATCTCCCGGCTGTCTATATGCAGCCGCACGGTACTGGGGAAGCGGGCACAGGCGGCCCGGACGCAGTCCAGTGCGGGATTGCTGCCGCCCGCCACCACATCCAGATGCAGGCCGGGCGGCAGGGCAGGACCCAGCCGCTTCACCACGGGCACTGTCAGCCCCGCAGGGTCCGACCCGCCGAAGGTCAGCAGGATACGGTCGCGTTCGATCAACGGCTTACGGGCGGCGGCCGCGACCGATCTGATCTCCCGCCGCAGCAGCAGATAGCGGGGTCCGGATAACAATGTCGCCCCGGGCGCGATCCGATCATAGGGCAGGGTGGCGCCACCGCTGGACGGGTTCCAGACCAGATCGGCGTGAAGATCGGTGTCTGCCAGATCATCCAGCGCCAGAATGGGGCCATCGATGCCGACCCTGACCTGTCGTCGCCATTCCGCATCCAGCCAGTAGCTGTCGACCACAAGGGCGACGGCGCGCAACCGTCGGACCAGATCAAGCGTCGCATCGGCGTCGTCCGTGCCCAGCCGATGCAGGACAAAGCCATCATCGGCCAGCCGCGCGGCCACGGCGTCCGTCATCTCTGCCGCTGCGAAGGCCGGGTCCGCCCCCTGCTCACGCAAGGCCTCCGCTAGTGCCAGACAGCGCATGACATGCCCCGTGCCCTTGGCAGGGCTGGCATCGGCACGGATCAGGATCAGGGACATGCAGATTCCCATGCAACATTGTGCAACATCAACGCAATGCCTGTTGCACGGGGGCTAAATCACTGGAATTATTGTGTGAATCTAGCACGATGCCCGCCCGCCCCGCAAGCGGGGCCGGTCCGCCGGTCAATTCTGGTCCTTGTCCCCTTCTCCATCCCCGGAGCGTCATGGCCTTCAAGATCCGCAACCGCACCCTGGCACAGATCGTGAGGCGCGCCCGTCGGGACAGCCGCAATTTGCCCTACGATCTGCTGCCGTTGACCGGCGGGCCGGGGCGACGGCGCTGGCTGGCCCGGCTGGCGGCGCTGGGCCGGCCGCGGATGCGGGCGGCAAGCACTGAAGCCCGGGAGTTGCTGGCGCAGCTTCTGGGCCCCGGCTATACGAAAACGTTACCCCTGATGACGTCGGATCAGGCGGTGGCATTGCGCGATTGGTTCCGATCACAGCCCTGTCACGATCCGTACCGGCCGCATCTGGGGCGGTTCCTGCCCGATCAGGTTCCGTCAGCGGAAACCAATATGGGCTATTACACCCCGCAGCAGATTCTGGCGGCGCCCGGTGTGTGGGAGCTGTTCAACCATCCGCTGGTGCTGGAAACGGCCGGCCTGTTCCTGGGCTGTAAACCCACCATCGACAATATCGGCACCTGGTGGTCCTTCGCCGACCGTGCGGAGGCCAAGGGAACGCAATGGTTCCACCGCGACTGGGACAATATCCGCAGCTTCAAGCTGTTCCTTTATCTGACCGATGTCGGAGAGGAGGACGGGGCGTTCGAGTTTGTTGCGACCTCGCAATCCGATGAACGGCTGGTGGAGATCGAACGGATTTCCGATGACCGTCTGGCAGCCGTGATGGGGGACCTGCCCGTCAAGCGTATGGTTGGACCGGCGGGGACTTTATTCATGGCCGATACGTTCGGCATCCACCGGGGCCGGTTGCCAGGTGCCAATCCCCGCCTGCTGCTGACGGCGCAATATGGGATATGGCGCACGCCGCATGCGCCGCCCCGGCCCTTCCTGCCCCGTCGTGACGGCTTTGACCCCTATATCAACCGCGTCATCATGGAATGAGCGTCCGGCTTGGAGCCGAGGGGCCGTTTGTGTTCTAGTGAGGCAGGACATAAAGGTCGGGAAAGCCAAGCATGAAGGCCATCATCGAAGGGGTGCGGATCGCCGGGGTGCGGGCCGTGGTGCCGCGTCAGCGCCATTCCTTTGTCGAGACGCCGGGCATCTTCACCGAAGAGGAGGCGCGCAAGCTGCACGTCGGCATCGGCGTCTATGAACGCCGTGTGCTGCCGCCGCCCTATTGCGCGTCCGACATGTGCCGGGCCGCAGCGGAAGGGCTGTTGCAGCAGCTGGGCTGGGACCCGGCCAGCGTCGATGTGCTGATCTTTGTCAGCCAGGATGCCGATTATGTGCTGCCCGTCACCTCGGCGGTGCTGCAACGTCATCTGGGCCTGCCGACATCAGCCGCCTGTTTCGATGTGACGCTGGGCTGTTCTGGCTTCGTCTACGGGCTGTGGATGGCATCGCGCCTGCTGGGCGGATCGACGGCGCGGCGGGCGCTGGTCCTGTGCGGGGACAATTCCACGCGCTGGCTGCACCCGGAAGACAAGGCGACCATCCCCCTGTTCGGTGATGCCGGATCGGCCACGGCGCTGGAGATCGAACCGGCCGCCCCGCCCATCCGCGTCAGCCTGGGCACGGACGGCGCCGGTGCCAAGAACATCTTCGTCAAGGCCGGCGGCAAGCGCGATTGCCTGATCCCCACCGACCCGCCCCGGTCGGAAGCGGAGATGGCGCGGCTTTACCGCGATGCCCGCCTGTATCTGAATGGGGCGGAGGTCTTCACCTTCACGCTGCGCGCCGTGCCGGGTCTGTTGAAGGAGGCGATTGCCGATGCCGGCCTGACGGTGGACGATCTGGATTTCGTCGTGCCGCATCAGGCCAACAAGATGATGCTGGACCATATCCGCAAGAAGATCGGCTGCGACCCGGCCAAATACATCATCGACATGGAAAAATACGGCAATACCAGCAGCGCGTCGGTGCCGCTGGCCCTTTGCTCGCGGCTGGGCGATGAACTGGCGGCGGGGCCGAAGAAGCTGCTGCTGGCCGGGTTTGGTGTCGGCTGGTCCTGGGGCACGGTTCTGGCCGATATCGGCCCCATCCCGGCGCCGACCGTGGCGGAACTGCCGGAAGGCTATCCGGTCATGGAAGTGTAGTTCCACCGGTCATCAAGAGCATCGGCGCTGGCATCAGCTTGGTGTCGGCACAAAAATGGGGCGGGTCCCACAAGGAACCCGCCCCGCTTTGCGTCTTGGCTGTTCGCAGGGCTCAGACCTGCTTCAAAGCCTCGGCCGCGTGCTTCTTGCGCATTTCATAAATGACGATGCCGATGGCCAGCCAGATGCCCAGCCGCAGATAGGCGTGTTCGCCCAGCACGGAGATCAGGTAGCCGCAGACAACGATCGACACGATGGGCACCAGCGGCACCCAGGGCACGCGGAAGGGCCGGGGGGCGTCGGGGCGCTTGCGACGCAGCCAGATGACGCTGAAGGATACGGCCATGAAGGCCAGCAGCGTCCCCGACGACACCAGTTCCGCCAGGAAGTCGATGGGGAACAGGCTGGCCAGGGCGGCGGCGGCCGTACCGGTAATGATGGTGCTGACATGCGGCGTGCGGAACTTCGGATGCACCCGGGCGAAGGCCGATGGCAGGATGCGGTGCTGCGCCATGGCGAAGAACACGCGCGGCTGGGCGACCAGCAGCACCAGGATGACCGAAGTCAGGCCGGCGATGGCCCCCAGTGAGACCAGGGGCAGTATCCAGGACACGCCCTCGCCCATATTCGCCACGGCCAGCGCCACGGGCGACGGCACCGACAATTGCGTGTAGGGAACGGTGCCGGTCAGGACCAGCGACATGGCGATGTAAAGCACGGTGCAGACCAGCAGCGAGCCCAGGATGCCGATGGGCACGTCCCGCTGCGGCTTGCGGGCTTCCAGGGCCGTGGTGGCGACGGCGTCGAAGCCGATATAGGCGATGAACACCACGCCCGCCGCCTTCATCACGCCGCTGATGCCGTACTGGCCGAAATTGCCGGTGTTTTCCGGTATGAACGGAACCCACAGGTCCGGGTTTACATGAAAGGCGCCCACGGCGATCACCACCAGGATGACCGTCACCTTGATCAGCACCACCACCATGTTTGCGGCCGATGATCGTTTCACCCCGATGACGGCCAGCACCGTCGCCAGGCCGATGATCAGGGCCGCCGGCAGGTTGATGATGGCGCCCGTCGCCTCCAGATGCCCGTTCTTCAAGGCGAAGGGGGCAGAGGTGAAGGCCTTGGGCAGCGACAGGCCGACACTGTCGCACAAGGCCGAGAGGTAACCCGACCAGCCGACGGCGACGAAACTGGCCGCCACCAGATATTCCATGATCAGGTTCCAGCCGACCAGCCAGCCGATGCGGGGTCCCAGCGCATCGCGGGTGTAGCTGTAGGCCCCACCCGATTCTTTCGATGTCGCTGCCAGTTCCGAATAGCACAGACCCGCGCAAGCGCAGGCGAAGCCCGCCAGAAGGAAGGAGAGCGACACGGCCGGCCCGGCATAGTCTGCCGCCGCCGAGCCCGTGATGACAAAGATGCCGGCGCCGATGATGCAGCCCACACCCAGAAGCACCAGTTGCACCGGCCCCAAGGCCGGCAACAGACCGCTGCGTGAATCTCCGCTGTCTTGCATTATGACCCCAAGGTCTGTCGTTTATGCACGCTTTCTATGTGTTAGCTGCATCGGCCGCAAGAGGATATGGTTTCATTTGAAACGGTTTGGGCGGGTGACAAAAAGTCCACCGGTGTCATTGCAATTGACACCGGTTTCCATTAGGGTCGAGGCCAGGATCAAGGCTCCGCAGAGAGCCGTTTGACGCAACATCTCCAACACCGGGGGGAAAAGATGGGTAGTGAAACGGCCGGGGCCGGCGATGTGAAGGTTGGCCGGGTCCGCTGGGTCGTGGTGGCCTTGCTGTTCTCCGCCATGGTCATCAACTATGTCGACCGGCAGATGATCGGCGTGCTGAAGCCGACCCTGTCGGCGGAGTTCGGCTGGACCGAGGCTGATTACGCCAACATCATCTTCTGGTTCCAGGCGACCTATGCGCTGGCCTATGTCGCCTTCGGGCGCATTGTCGACCGGCTGGGCGCGCGCTGGGGTTATGCGCTGGCCTTCACCATCTGGACCATCGGCCATTTCGCCCATGCGGGTGCCAAGTCGCTGGGCGGCTTCATCATGGCCCGCATGGTTTTGGGCGTGGGTGAGGGCGGTGGCTTCCCCGGCGGCGTGAAGGCCGTGGCGGAATGGTTCCCTAAGAAGGAACGCGCCTTTGCCACGGGCCTGTTCAATGCCGGCACCAATATCGGCGCCATCGTCACCCCGCTGGTCGTACCGGCCATCACCATCGCCTATGGCTGGGAGATGGCCTTTATCGTCACGGGCCTGGCCAGCCTGATCTGGCTGCCGCTGTGGCTGCTGGTCTACCGCCGCCCGCGCGAGAACAAGTTTGTGAGTGCCGCCGAGCTGGCCCATATCGAAAGCGATCCGCCGGACAGCACGGAAAAGATCGGCTGGCTGCGTCTGCTGACGGTGCGGGAAACCTGGGCCTATGCGCTGGGCAAGTTCCTGATCGATCCGATCTGGTGGATGTTCCTGTTCTGGCTGCCGGATTTCCTGGGCAAGCGCCACGGGCTGGACCTGAAGAGTTTCGGCATTCCGCTGGTCGCGATCTATCTGATGTCCGACGTCGGGTCGGTGGCCGGCGGCTGGCTGTCGTCGAAGATGATGCAGAAGGGTGCCACGCTGAACCGGGCCCGCAAGACGGCCATGCTGATCTGCGCCCTGTTCGCCGTGCCCGTGGGGCTGGCGGCCTTTGCCGACCAGCTTTGGGTGGCGGTCCTGATCATCGGCATCGCCACGGCCGCACACCAGGGCTTCTCCGCCAACCTCTATACCCTGCCGTCCGACGTGTTCCCCCGTGCGGCCGTGGGCTCGGTCGTGGGTATCGGCGGCATGATCGGCGCCTTTGGCGGCATGGCTATGGCGAAATATGCCGGCTATGTGCTGGACAAGATCGGCAGCTATACGCCGATCTTCGTGGTCGCCGCATCGGCCTATCTGCTGGCGCTGGGCGTCGTCCACCTGCTGTCACCGCGCCTGGACCCGGTGCAGATCAAGGACTGACAAGGGAGCGGCATTGAACAAGTATGCGGCCGGTGTCCTTGGGGACGCCGGCCGTTTCGTTTTCACTGGGTCAGAACCCCGCCTCGCTGCCCAGCAGCACCGACAATTTCGGGGTCACGCCCCATTCCCCGACCAGGGATGCGTATTCCGCCACCACCTTGGGCTCGGCCTTGGCGCCCGTGCGGACGGCGCGCAGCAGGGTGTTGCGCGGGGTGTGTTCGGAGGGGACGAATTCGATGATCTCGGTCCGGTATCCCGCCTGCCGCATCAGGCTGGCACGCAGCGCGTCGGTCAGGACATCGGCGAAACGTTCGCGCAGGATGCCGTGGCGGGTCAGCAGGCCATAGGCGCCCGGCGTTTCCCCGTCGCGTAACTGCCGTTGCAGATCATGGTGACAGCAAGGCGCCGCCAGCACGAATTTGGCGCCCCAGGCGACGGCTCGGGCCAGGGCATCATCCGTGGCCGTGTCGCAGGCATGCAGGGCCAGCACCACATCGGCCCCGTCCAGGGGCGCGTCGGCGATGGTGCCTTCGATGAAATGCAGCCCGTCCCAGCCCAGGCTGCGGGCCAGATCGGTATTGCGCTCGCGTGCCTGACGCTTGGTGTCGACGCCGGTGAATTCCACCTCCAGCCCGCGCACCTGGGTCAGGAAGCGATAGGCGGCGAAGGTCAGATAGGCATTGCCGCAGCCCAGGTCGACAACGCGCAGGGGCCGCCCTTCCGGCAGGTCGCCACCCTTCAGCACGGCGTCCAGGGCGCGGATGAATTCTTCCACCTGCCGGTACTTGTCCTGACGCGTGGGCTTGATGCGGCCGTCGGCATCGGCAATGCCCAGCGCCCGCCAGAAGGGATCGGCCGGGTCCAGCATGCGTGGTTTGGCCCGGTCATGGTCCAGCGCGCGTTCCTTGGGCGTGGCACTGGCCGTGCGGCTGATCATCGCCTCGCCCTTCTTGGTGATGCGTAGCTGTACCGTGGCGTCCAGCGTTTCCACATGCCAGTTGCCCATACCCAGGGCCAGCAACGCGTCGACCGCCTGTTCGGCGGCGGGGCCGAAGGCGGCGTTGCTGGTATGGGCCTGGCGGTCGTCATAGGCCACGGTCTGCAGATGCGCGCCCGATTTCAGGGCCACGGGCCGAAGCTCGATCCGCCGCCAGGGCGGGGACATGTTGCGCATGCGCCCGCTGGCCACGGCACGCACCAGCCGGTCCCCGTCCAGCAGCAGGGCACGGATATCGGCAAGGGCGGGGGCAAGCGGGCTGGCCATGGGGATAACTTCGGTCAAGGACGGGAAAGAGGCCGCATCCTAACGGCCCCGTCCGCAAAGCGGTATCCCCAAGCCCCGCATTGTAGCCGTGTCAGCCCATCCTGACTTGTCAGGATGGGCTGACTTCGGCGGCATGGGCCGCCGCCGCGCCAGTCGGCGCGGACATCAAGGTCCAAGAAATCTTGACCTTGATGTTACAGGCAGGCAGCCAGGGCCTTGGCGAAGATGCCCGCCGTTTCCACCGACAGGCCGGCGACATTGATGCGGCCGGACCCCGCCATATAGACGGCATGTTCTTCGCGCAGGCGCTTCACCACATCCGGGGACAGCGGCAGCAGGGAGAACATGCCGCGCTGTTCGGCGACACGGGCGAGCACGCCGCCATGGCTGGCCAGGGCGGCGCGGATGCCCAGCAGCCGGTCGCGCATCGTGTCCAGTTCCAGCTTCCAGTCGGCGGCCAGCACGGGATCATCCAGCAGCGTGGCGACGACGGCCCCGCCATGGTCGGGCGGCATGGACCAGTTGGCCCGCGCCAGGGCCAGCATGTTGGAGCCCACGCGGTCGGTATCCGCAGCATTGGCCGTCTGCACGATCAGGGCGCCGACACGGTCACGATAGACGCCGAAATTCTTGTCGCAGGAATAGGCCAGCAGCGCCTCCGGGCAGGCATCCATGACCAGGCGCACGCCGGCCGCATCCTGGTCCATGCCCAGCCCCAGCCCCTGATAGGCCAGATCCAGGAAGGGCACGATACCCCGCGCCGACAGGGTTTCGGCGATGGCCCGCCATTGATCCAGGCTGAAATCCGCACCCGTCGGGTTGTGGCAGCAGCCGTGCAGCAGGGCGATGTCGCCAGGCTGGGCCTTGGTCGACAGCGCGTCCATGACGGCATCGAAGGTGATGGCCTGGGTGGCCGTGTCGAAATGCTTGTAGGTCTGGGCCTTCAGCCCGGCGGCGGCCAGGATGGGCGGATGGTTGGGCCAGGTGGGCGTGCCGACCCACACCGTGGCGCCGGGCTTCGTCGCGCCGATCAGTTCGGCCCCCAGACGCAGGGCACCCGTGCCGCCCGGCGCCTGCACGCCCGTCAACCGGCCCGACAGTTCCACATCACCCAGGGCCAGCCGCGCCATGTGGCGGGCGAAGACGACATTGCCTTCCGGCCCCAGATAGGACTTGCTGTCCTGCGTTTCCCACAGCTTGCGCTCGGCGGCCTTCACGCTGCGCATCACCGGCGTGTTGCCGGCATCGTCACGGAACACGCCCACGCCCAGGTCGATCTTACCGGGGCGCGGGTCGTTGCGGAACAGGCCGATCAGGGCCAGAAGGGCGTCGGCGGGCTGCTGATTCAGGGGCGCGAAGAAGGACATGGGGTCTGCCTGTCTTGGGGCGGCGGGGAAAGGGAGGGACAGAATAGGCCGGACGACGCGCAATTACTGTGCGAAGTGGGGCGCTGTCCGCGTGGTAAATCCCTTTTGCGGGCCGTCGTCATGCCTTAATATTGCGTGGCCGCTGTGATCACAGCCAGCCCTGGCTTCGGGCGATACGGGCGGCCTCGATCCGGTTGCCCGCCCCCAATTTCTGCACGGCGTCGGACAGATAGTTGCGGACCGTGCCGGGTGACAGGCCCATGATCTCCGCAATCTCCTTATTGGTCCGCCCTTCCTCTGCCAGCCGGATCAGGGTCCGGTCCCGGTCGTTCAAGGGATCGACCGGGCCGTCCCAGACGGAAGCGGCCAGTTCGGGGGCAATGGCCCGGCCGCCGGCCGCCACCTGACGCAGTGCCGCCGTCAACTGGTCCGGCGGGGCATCCTTCAGCAGATAGCCGCGCACGCCCGCGTCCAGCGCCCGCCGGAGATAACCGGCCCGGCCGAAGGTGGTGACGATGACGACCTGTGTCCGCAATCCCTCCCGCCGGATGGCGGCGGCGACGTCCAGGCCTGTCATGCCCGGCATTTCAATATCGGACAGCAACAGATCCGGCTGGTGCCGCCGGACAGCGTCCAGCGCCAGGGTGCCGTCCCGCGCCTGAGACACAACCTGGATGTCCGTTTCCAGGGAGATCAGGGCCGCCAGCGCCGCCAATACCAGGGACTGGTCTTCGGCCACCACCACCCGGATCATGATCGTCCCCTGTCCGGCATGGTGATGAAAAGACGGGTACCGCCCCCGTCGCTGTCCAGATGGACGGTCCCGCCGGCGGCCGCGACACGGGCGCGCAGGCCGGTCAGGCCGGCCCCTTCCTGCCGGATGCCGCCCTTTCCGTCATCGGCCAGCCCCAGCCGCACGGATCCCGATTGGGTTTCGATGCTGATCGTACAGTGTCTGGCGCCTGAATGGCGAACGATGTTGGTAACGCCTTCGCGCAGGGCCATGGCCAACACGGCCGCTGTCCCGGCCTCGATCCCGTCCGCCGATCCTGCCAGGGTGCAATCAATGCCCGCGGCGGCACAGGCATCCTTTGCGGCGACCAGTTCGCGCGGCAGGTGGGCCGTCATGCCGGTCACGGCCCCCCTGACCTCGGCCAGGGCGTCGCGGGCGGTCTGGGCGACGTCCCGCATCTCCTGCTGTGCCCGCTGCGGCTCCTGTTCGATCAGCCGCGCTGCCAGTTCCGCCTTGATCGATATCAGCGTCAGGGTGCGGCCCAGCAGATCGTGCAGATCACGGCCGATCCGCTCGCGCTCTGCCGTCGCGGCCAGCTGGCGGGTCGTGTCCTGGGCGGCCAGCAGCGCGCGGTTCTTGTCCCTCAGCGTCTGGTTGAACAGTCCCCCCGCACCAACCAGCACCATCATGGCGACGCCTGGTGCCCAGTAAATCAGCGGCTGGGCGCTGTGCAGGCCGACAAGGGCCGACAATCCGGCGAACAAGGCGATCAGGCCGATTGATTGCCGCCGCGGCAGCGTCTCCGCCAGCATGGCGGCGGCGTAGATGGAGAAAACCGACCAGATCGCCGCCGTCGTGGAAAGACCGAATGAAAGCAGCAGCACGCCCAGCGCCGCCCAGCGCTTGCGCCGGTCTTCCAGGGCCGACCCGACAAGATAGAGCGGCAGGAAGAGGATGATGGCTGCCGCAACCACCGGCCACTGCCCCGGGGGCGGGTTGGACCAGAGCCAGGGGCCCACCAGCAGGGGAAGATAGATCAGCCAGGGCCACCGCGCCGACGCCAGGCGTGCCCACAGGGTGGCCGGTGCCGATATCCTACCCACGGTAATGCTCTCCCGGCCGTTGCGGGCAACAGGATGTCAGGGCGCAACCATGCCGCAAAGTGACAAATGTCATCCCCTTTTCCTGATCCGGGCCACTGTTCGAGCCCTGCTGTTCAGGGTGATGCTTCACCATCATGGAAAACGGATGGAGATCGCAGTGGATGATCTGACGGCTTGGGTTCGTGCCGACCGACGGGCAAGCTATCTGCGCCTGCGGGGTGGCTTTCCCGTGCCGCTGGCCGGCATGGTCTATTGGGGCGCACTGGCCGGGGTCGGCCAGGTGCTGGACGCGGCAGACTGGCTGATGGCGGCGATGGTGGGCAGCGGCCTGATCTTTCCGCTGGCGCTGCTTCTGGCCCGGTTGTTCGACTGCCGCTTCATGGGGGATCGGACCGCTGTCACCAGTGTGCTGTTCCCGGCCTTCGCCGGCATGTTGCTGTTCTGGCCCATGCTGGTGGCCGCGCTGTCGGTGGCGCCGGCGCTGGCGCCGCTGATGCTGGCCATCGGCATGTCGGCCCATTGGCCGGTCATTGGCTGGGGATATGACCGCACCGCCTTGTTCACGGCGCATGCCGTCATCCGGGCCGTGGCCGTGTTCGTCCTCTGGACCTGGATGCCGGAAGGCCGGATGACGCTGCTGCCCCTGGCCGTGGCCGTGATTTATGGGGCGACGGTGCTGGCCATTCTGATCGATGTGCGTCGTCTAAGGGCGGGGGCCTGACGCCTATACCCGCCGCCGCGTTGCCAGCCAGATGCCGGGAAGGACCAGGGCGGCCCCCGCCAGATGGTAGGGCTGGGGCTGTTCGCCCAGGAACAGGGCCGCCAGGACGGCATTGTAAAGGGGCACGAGGTAGAGCGTCATGCCGGCGCGGTCGGGACCGAACACGCCCACCAGCCGCCCATAGACAAGGTAGGAGGCCAGGCCCGGCAGCAGGGCCAGGAAGACCAGCGTGCCAACCGTGCGGCCCGTCAACGGGGCGATCTGGCCCACCGCCATTTCCAGCCCGTAGAAGGGCAGCATCGTCACCACACCACCCGCACAGATGCCGGCAAAGCGGGCGAAGGCGGGCATGTCGGCTGGCCGGTGCCGCAGCAATTGCGAATAGAAGGCCCAGCCCGTGGCCGCCATCACCACCCACAGGTCACCGGGCGTGAAGTCCAGATGGCTGAGAAAGGCCGGGTCGCCCTTGGCGATGACGGTGACGACGCCGGCCAGACTGACGGCCACACCCAGCGCCTGCACCGGCCCCACCCGTTCCCGCCAGAACAGCCGGCCGAACAGCACGATCAGAACCGGGGCGGCGGCATAGATCAGGGTGATGTTGGTGGCCGTCGTTGTCTGTCCTGCCAGATAGACGGGCGCGCCGCAGACACCCATGCCCAGTGAACCCAGCAGCAGAAATCCCCGCCAATCAGCCCGGAGCGCCGGCAATGCTGCCCGCAATTCATGGCGGATGAACGGCGCCAGGAACAGCAGGGCCAGCGTCCAGCGCCAGAACGCCATGGCCACGCCCGGTATTTCGCCGGCCATCAGGCGGGAGATGATGACGTTGGAGCCGAACAGCAGCGGCTGTCCCGCCAGCAGCAGGAACCAGGAGAAGGCGGATGCGCGCAGGGCCGGAGCGGCGGGCGCCATGGGCGGGGCCTGACGGTGGTGGGTCCGGCCCCGCTGATAGGCTCAGTGCAGCGTTCCTTCAAGCTGGTCCAGCAAGGTACGCACGCGGGTCTGCGCCGCTTCGTCATCATTGCTGGTGCGGCCGCGCAGATACCAGACCTCCCCCGAGGTCAGGCCGCAGACGCGGATGATGTAGGTGGTGCCGGGTTCGGTTTCGGCATCGCCCGGCGTCGTGCCCTCGGCGCAGGCCGGCTTGCCGTCAACCGGCTCCGTTGGCGGGCGTGTCACTGCTTCCTTCACCTGTTCGTCCAGGTAATGGCGGGCGAAGATGGTGAAGGGACCGGTGATGAAGTCGCGCTGGATCATGGCCGCACCGCTGTCGGTCTGTGACCAGAACCAGTGGACGGTGCCGCCGCTGTCCAGCTTCTCCTGCTCCATATCCCAGCCCGCCTCCACGGTGGCGGCGCGATGGGTGACAGGGTTTTCCCAGCTCTGGGCCGGGTTGGGCGGGGCGGGTTCCTGCCTGGCTTCTTCCTCCTGCTGCGGGATCCAGTGCTCGGTCAGCAAGGTGATGACCGGTATCGCACTGCACAGAAGCACATAGACGATGAGGCCGGCCCAGACGCGGCCCCGCTGCGGACCGGGCTGGCGCACCACCAGACCCAATGGCAGGTCCCATGCGGTGGGTTGTCCGCGTCCGACACGCGTATAGGACAGGAAAAAGGTGAACAGCGAGAAAAGCGGCATGCCCAATGCGTAGCCCATCACCCATAGCCGACCCTGGCGATTGATCAGCTCCGTCAGGCTGGGCCGACGGCCATCGGCATGGCGAAGGTGCAGACGCAGCAAGGCCTTGCCCGGTGTCGTCCCCACCGTGGACAGCAGAATGGCCTGAAGCAGCAGCGAGATGGGGATAAACGCCAGGCCCAGCAGCAGTTCATCGACCTTGTCGCCCCAGCCGGTGCCCATGCTGATGCCAGCCATGGCGATGACCAGGCCACCCAGAAAGCCGCCAATCAAAGCGGTCAGATACTGGTCGATGCCTTGCGCCAGCAAGCGGGACCATGGGCCCGCCGTGCGCCAGCCCTTGGGGTCGGGCAGCGGAATCTCGGACGCCGTAGATGGTTCCTGATCCTGGGTCGCCGGACGCGGCGGGAATATCTCAAACACCTTGAACTGGTATGATCGTGTCCAAGCGGGAAGCGACGGGTTCCATACCCATTCCGACCCCTTCAGGGTGCCGTCGGAGAACATTCCCACCATCGCCCGCTGCGTCACAGGGCCAAAGGTTGTTCCGTCCTTAATATACCACCATTCAATTGCCATGATACCCCGGCCGCTGCACGTTCATGGCAGAACTGTCTCTTAAGTGGACAACCTTCGCAACGATGGCCTTCACCCCTGGAACAGCCGTGCATGCCGCCGCACCTCGTCCGCGATGAATTCGG
This sequence comes from Hydrogenophaga intermedia, assembly GCA_943371025.1. Lineage (GTDB taxonomy): Bacteria > Pseudomonadota > Alphaproteobacteria > Azospirillales > Azospirillaceae > Niveispirillum. The sequence continues at coordinate 49,220 of CALRTC020000001.1, read as the reverse complement.
CCGTGACGCGGATGCGCGACAGGTGGCGGACATCGGAATGCATGACCAGCCAGAAGCTGCGGATCAGCTTCACCTCTTCCGGCAGCAGGCGGACCAGATCGCGTTCCCCCGCCACCATGAAACAGGGCAGGATGGCAATGCCGCTGCCCGCCTGCACGGCCCGGAACTGCGCCACCAGGCTGGCGCTTTTCAGGTACGGCCGGATATCGCGTGACACGGCGGGGACATAGTCCAGTTCCGGCGTATAAAGCAGATCGTCGATATAGGAGATGAAGCGGTGCGCGGCCAGATCGGCCGTGCCCGTCACCGGCGGGGCGGTTTCCAGGTACGAGCGGGCGGCGTACAGGCCCAGCTCATAATCCGTCAGCTTGCGGGCATGCAGGCGGCCGGCCTCCGGCTGGGCCACGGTGATGGCGATGTCGGCCTCCCGCTTGGACAGGCTGAACAGGCGTGGCTGTGCCACCAGCTGCACCTCCAGATCGGGATGCAGCGCGCCCAGCCGGCCGATGCGCGGGGCCAGGAAGAAGCTGCCGAACCCGTCGGGCGTGCCGATGCGCACGGCGCCCGACAGTTTGGCCCCGGAGCCGGCCAGCTCCTCCATGATGGTCAGCGCCATGCCTTCCATCGCCTCGGCATTCTGAAGCAGGGTTTCGCCGGCCTGGGTCAGGCTGTAGCCCGTGGCATGGCGTTCGAACAGGGTGGCGCCCAGCGCCTGTTCCAGCGATGTCAGGCGGCGGCCCAGGGTCGTGTGATCCACCCCCATGCGCTTGGCCGCCAGCGTCAGCCGGCCCGACCGCGCCACGGCCAGGAAGGATTGCAGATCGTCCCAGTCGAAGCCCTTGGCCATCGCCCACCCATGGGAAAACACGCACAGCAATGGCGAGGAACTTCGCATGGATGTGCGCATCCCCGCAATGATACTGGTTTGGTCGCGGCATTCATCGCATTGGCGTTATAGGATGGCGCCCCAAGCCATTGCGATTGAAAGGGAGGATGGGTTTTGAGCGAGGACGTGCTCTGCACCGTGCGTGGTGCCATCGGCCATATCCTGTTGAACCGGCCCAAGGCGCTGAACGCGCTGACGCTGGGCATGGTGGAGGTGATCTCCCCGGCGCTGGACGCCTGGGCCGCCGATCCCGCCATCAAGGCCGTGGTTATCCGTGGGGCCGGTGACCGCGCCTTCTGTGCCGGCGGCGATGTGCGCGCCGTCTGGGATGCCGGCTGGCAGAAGAAGCGCGGAGAGGGGGATGGCGCCCTGTCGGCTGCCTTCTTTGCTGGCGAATACCGGCTGAACCGCCAGATTAAGCGCTTCCCCAAGCCTTATGTCGCCCTGATCGACGGCATCACCATGGGCGGCGGTGTCGGCCTGTCGGTGCATGGAAGTCACCGGGTGGTGACGGAGAAGACCCTGCTGGCCATGCCGGAAACGGGCATCGGCCTGTTCCCCGATGTCGGCGGCACCTGGTTCCTGCCGCGCCTGCCGGGCAAGCTGGGGCTTTATCTGGGGCTGACGGGCGCGCGGGTGACGGGCGGGGACCTGCTGTATACCGGCATCGGCACGCATGGCGTCGCGTCCGCATCGCTGGACACGATCGAGGCGGCGCTGGCCGAAGGGCAGGACGTGGAGGCCGTGCTGGCAGCCTATGCCGCCCCGGTGGGGGAGGCCACGCTGCCGGCCGTGCGCGAGGCCATCGACGCCGCGTTTGAAGCGCCCGACGTGGAAGGCATCGTCGCCGGCCTGATCTCCCAGGGCACGGACTGGGCCGACAAGCTGGCGCAGACCATCCTTGCCATGTCGCCCACCAGCCTGAAGGTAACGTTCGAGCAGTTGCGCCGCGGGGCCGACCTGGAATTCGACGATTGCATGCGCCTGGAATACCGCATGACCCAGGCGGTCATGGACGGCAACGACTTCTATGAAGGCATCCGCGCCGTCCTGGTCGACAAGGACAAGAACCCGAAATGGAACCCGTCGCGGCTGGAGAATGTCTCCGCCGATCTGGTGGCGCGGCATTTCGCGGTGCCGACGGGCGGGGATTTGACGTTCTGACGGGAGCGGTATGCTTCCGGTCCTCTGCCTTCCCCGCGCAAGCGGGGATCCAGGGGCCACCTGGAACCACACCTCGGTGCCCTTGGCCCCTGGACCCCCGCTTTCGCGAGGGAGGCAGAGAAATTGCGGATTGATAAATCACCTGCCGGCCTTTGCCGATCCAGGCAGAGAACGGCTTGATAACCAACGGAGGAAACGACCATGGCGACCATTGCGTTCATCGGGCTGGGCAATATGGGTTTGCCCATGGCCAAGAACCTGCTGAAGGGCGGGCATGTTGTGCTGGGCGTCGATCTGGCCCCGGCCAATATCGCCGCCGCCAATGAGGCGGGGATCGACACGTCCAAGACGGCCGGCGATGCGGCGGCAGTGGCCGATGTCGTCGTCTCCATGCTGCCCGCCGGTCCGCATGTGCGCGCCGTCTATGGCAATGCGGGTGGGGTGATTGAGCGGGCGCGGCCCGGCACCGTCTTCATCGACAGTTCCACCATCGACGTGGACAGCGCCCGCGCCGTCATCGCGCAAGCCGAGAAGGCCGGGCATTTGATGGTCGATGCGCCCGTGTCCGGCGGCACGGGCGGGGCGGCGGCCGGCACCCTGACCTTCATGGTCGGCGGGGCCGATGCCGCCTTCGATGCCGCCAAGCCCTATCTGGCCCTGATGGGCAAGAATATCGTGCATGCCGGCGGACCGGGCACGGGGCAGGCGGCCAAGATCTGCAACAACATGGTGCTGGGCATTTCCATGATCGCCGTGTCGGAGGCCTTCGCGCTCGCCGACAAGCTGGGCCTGGAACGGCAGAAGCTGTTCGATATTGCCAGTACGTCGTCGGGTCAGTGCTGGTCGCTGACCAGCTATTGCCCCGTGCCCGGCCCGGTGCCGACGTCGCCGGCCAACCGCGACTATGCGCCGGGCTTTGCCGTCGACATGATGCTGAAGGATCTGAAGCTGGCGCAGCAGGCGGCCGGCAGCAGCGGGGCCAGCACCCCCCTTGGCGCGCAGGCCGCGGCGCTGTATCAGCTATTCTCAAGTGCGGGGAATGGTGGTCTCGACTTCTCCGCCATCGTGAAGATGCTACAGGGGAAATGACATGAGCGGCGGGAAAAGCTGCAATCTCTACCATCTGTTCGAAAGCCGCTTTCCCGCCGACCCCCAGGCCCGGTTCCTGACCATCAAGGACGGGCCGCGCGATGGTGTCTGGTATACCTATGCCGATGTCGCCTCCATCAGCGCCCGCTTCGCCCATGCCATGGTGCAACTGGGCGTGAAGCGGGGCGACCGGGTGGCGGTGCAGGTGGAAAAAAGCCCGGAGAACCTGTTCCTCTATCTAGCAGCGTTGCGCCTGGGCGCCATCTATCTGCCGCTGAATACCGCCTATCAGAAGGGCGAGATCCGCTATTTCCTGGAAGATGCCGCGCCCGCCCTGTTCGTCTGCCGGCCGGAGGATGAAGAGGGGATGCGCGCCCTGGCGGCGGAATGCCAGGTGCCGCAGGTGGCGACGCTGGGCATCCAGGGCGATGGCAGCCTGGCCGACCGGGCCATCGACCTGCCGCATCATTTCGATACCGTAATGATGGCCGAGGATGATCTGGCCGCCATTCTTTACACATCCGGAACGACCGGCCGTTCCAAAGGCGCCATGACCAGCCATGGCAATCTGGCCTCCAACGCCCAGGCCCTGCATCAGCTTTGGGGCTTTGTGCCGGGCGACGTGCTGCTGCATGCCTTGCCCATCTTCCATGTGCATGGGCTGTTCGTGGCGACCAACACCACCCTGCTGAATGGCGGGTCGATGCTGTTCCTGTCCAAGTTCGACGCCGACCGGGTGGTGGAGCTGCTGCCGCAGGCCAGCGTGCTGATGGGCGTGCCCACCTTCTATACCCGCCTGCTGACCCATCCCGGCTTCACCCGCGATCTGGTGGCGCATATGCGCCTGTTCATCAGCGGGTCGGCCCCGTTGCTGGCCGATACGCACACGGAATTTTCCGCCCTGACCGGCCACGCCATCCTGGAACGCTATGGCATGACGGAAGCCGGCATGATCACGTCCAACCCGCTGGATGGCGACCGGGTGCCGGGCACGGTGGGTTTCCCCCTGCCGGGCGTATCGCTGCGCATCGCGGATGAGAAGGGCGTGCAGCTGGGCGTGGATCAGATCGGGCAGATCGAGATCAAGGGGCCGAACCTGTTCAAGGGCTATTGGAACAAGCCCGAAAAGACGGCCGAGGATATGCGCCCCGACGGGTTTTTCATCACCGGCGATGTGGGCAAGATCGATGCGCGCGGCTATGTGCAGATCGTCGGCCGGGCCAAGGATCTGGTGATCTGCGGCGGCTTCAACGTCTATCCCAAGGAAGTGGAGACGGTGCTGGATGCCATCGACGGTGTCGTCGAAAGTGCGGTCATCGGCCTGCCTCACCCCGATTTCGGGGAGGCTGTGGCCGCCATCATCCAGAAGAAGCCGGGCCGCGAGGATGTGACGGAGGCGTCGATCATCGCCCTGATGAAGGGCGAACTGGCCAATTTCAAGGTGCCCAAGCGCGTCTGGTTCGTGGACGGACTGCCGCGCAATCAGATGGGCAAGGTGCAGAAGGCGGCGCTGCGCGACCAGCACAAGACGGCCTTCACGGCCTGACCCGGGCGGTGCATCGGGGCGATGCTGCGTTCACGGCACGTCCCGATGCGGGGACGCGCCGTTGAAAGCAGTGATCTGTCAGGCAAGGGCGCAAATTGCGCTTAAAAAGGGAAATGGTGCCCCGAGTCGGATTTGAACCAACGGCCTACCGCTTACGAAGCGGTTGCTCTACCGCTGAGCTATCAGGGCTCCCTTTCCACCCTGGCATCCGGCTGTTGCCGAAGGCTTCAGGCGCCACATTCACCATACGCGCCATCCAACCGTTCAAAATCCCAAAGGATTTCATCAGGTTGAAGATGGTGCCCCGAGTCGGATTTGAACCAACGGCCTACCGCTTACGAAGCGGTTGCTCTACCGCTGAGCTATCGGGGCGCCGCACGGTGAAGTGGGCGTGCTTCTAGCAAAGGCCCCCCCGCTTGGCAACATGGAATTTTCGCCGGGGGGCCGTTTGTTATCGCTGGGGCCCGTGTGCCTGCGGCCATGCCTATCATTCCGCTGCCGAACAAACGCGGTCCGGTTCTGCGGGATGCGGGTTTTCGAGGGGGATGATGGAAGAGTGGGTGGTGCCGCTGGTGCTGCTGGCGGCGGTGATGCATGCGGGCTGGAACAGCCTGCTGAAGGGCGGGGGCGACCGGCTGGTGGGGATCACCATGCTGAATGTCTGGTGCGCCGTCGCGGGGGCGGCTCTGCTGCCCCTCACGGGCGGCCTGTCGGCAGAGGCCTGGCCCTATCTGGCGCTCTCCCTGGCCTTCCATCTGGGCTATCAGGTGTTTCTGGTGCGCTCCTACCGCGTGGGCGACCTGTCACAGGTCTATCCTGTGGCACGCGGGGTGGCGCCGCCCATGGTGGCGCTGATCGGGCTGGTGCTGGGTGCCGATCCGCTGCATCCGGCGGAGACGGCGGCCATCCTGCTGATTGCCGGCGGCATCGCGGCATTGGCCCTGCGCGGCGGGCTGGGCCTGCGCGCCGACCCGCGGCCCGTGCTGATGGCGCTGGTTACGGGCATGTTCATCGCGGCCTATACCAGTGTGGATGGGTTGGGCGCGCGGGTCAGCGGGGACAGCCTGGCCTATACGGTCTGGCTGTTCATCCTGAACGCCCCGCCCATGGTGGCGCTGGCCTGGGCCCGGCGCGGCGGGGCGGGGCTGTGGCAGGCGGTGTGCGCGGGCTGGCGCCGGGATCTGGTGGGCGGGGTCATGGCGCTCGCCGGCTATGCCACGGCCATCTGGGCCATGACGCACGCACCCATCGCCCTGGTCGCGGCCCTGCGCGAAACCAGCGTGATCTTCGCCCTGCTGATCGCGCGGCTGTGGCTGAAGGAGCCGGTGGGGCGCTGGCGGGCCGGATCGGCCTTGCTTGTCGTGGCCGGCATCGCCACCCTGCGTCTGGCCTGAAACGCCGAGGAACCTGTCCCATGCCCACCTGTGCCTGTCTGCTGCGCGGCATCAATGTCGGCGGCAACAAGATCGTGAAGATGGCCGCCTGGAAGCAGTTGTACGAGGAGATGGGCTATGGCCGCGTGCGCACCCTGCTGCAAAGCGGCAACCTGGTTTTCGACTGGGATGGCGCAGGAGCGCGCGCCGACCTGCTGGCGCGGCTGGAAAGGGCCTTTACGGACCGGTTTGGCTTCCAGGCCGACCACATGCTGCGCGACGGGGCGGAACTGGCCGCCGCCATCCGCGACAACCCCTTTCCCGACGCTGCGGAAAGCGCGCCCAATCACCTGCTGGTCTTTTTCCTGTCCGGTGTCCCGGATGCGGCAGGCGTGGCGAAGCTGGAGGCGCTGAAGGGTGGCGCCGACCGTCTGCATTTGTCGGGCGACACGCTCTACATGCATTTCCAGGACGGGGTGGGAAAGGCGGTGCTGGATCCGGTGAAGGTGTTGCGCGCGGCCGGCGTCACCGGCACCTCGCGCAACTGGACGACACTGGGCAAGCTGGCGGCCCTGGTGGCGGCATAGGGTCGGACTGTCAGGCCAGGGTCAGGTCGATCGCGCCGGCCATTATCCTGCCGGTATAGACCGGGTCAAGCAGCAGGCCTTCCAGCAGGATGTTGCCGGAATGGTCATACTCCGCGCCCGTGTCCGGCATCCAATGACAAATATAATGGTCGGGCGGCGGCCGATCGGCGGCATCCGAACCCCATGCCAAATTTTTATGGAATGATGCGAATTACCCATCATGTTGTATGCGTTCGACCATAGCCGATAGCCTCCGCGACAACGGATGACAGCGGGTACAACTGTCGCCGGCCAAGAATGGAAGGGGGTGGCTTATGCGTATCGATCGTGGGATTTCCGTGGCGTCGGTCACGGCGGCGCTGCTGCTGACCGGGGTGGCGCCGGTCGCCTTGGCGCAGAATGGTGGCTTGTCGGATGCGGGCCAGCTTGAAGAGATCGTGGTCACCGGCTCGCGCATTGCCCGGCGGGACGCCACGGCTGTGGGTCCCATCACGACGATGACGGCAGAGGACATGGTCTATGCCGCCCCGACCTCTGTCGGTGATCTGCTGCAAAGCCTGCCCAGCGTCGGTGTCTCGCTGAATTCCAATGGGACCCAGGGCACGTCGTTCGGGGTCAGTTCCATCAATCTGCGCTACCTGGGCAGTGCCGAAGGCAGCGGCAACCGCACCCTGGTGCTGGTGGACGGGCACCGCTGGGTCAATGCCGTCGGTGGGCGCGGCTTCCGTGACTTCGTCGACCTGAACACCATTCCGCTGGGCATCGTCGACCGGATCGAGGTGTTGAAGGACGGGGCGTCCGCCATCTATGGCGCGGACGCCATCGCCGGGGTGGTGAATATCCACACCAAGACCAAGCTGGAAGGGGTGGAGGCGAATGTCCGCGGTGGCATTACCGACCGCGGCGACAGCGAGAATGTCAGCGCCTATGTCAATGTCGGGCACGGGTTTGACCGGGGCACTGTGCTGCTGTCGGCCAGCTACACCAAGTCCGAGCCGATCCTGACCAGCGACCGCAAGATCACGCGTCGTGCCTTCACGCCGCTGACGGCGGCACCGACCAGCCCGCGGGGCCTGTTTGTGCTGCCGGGTCTGGCCAACAATGCCTATTTCGGTACGCCGGCCGGCTTCGCCAACAATGCGGCCAACGCCATTACCCTGGTCCCCGGAACGACCAGCATTGGCAGCGGTGCCGCGGCGGATGCCAGCTTCCGCGTCGCCACCCTGGCCGCCGACGATTACAACCCCATGACCCAGGGCCTCTATGCCACCGGCCCGGCGGAGCGGGCGGGTCTGTTCGGGCGGCTGACCTATGACCTGACCGACAATGTCACGGCGCGGGTGGAGGCGCTGTACAACAAGCGCAAGTCCAGCCAGCGTTTCGCGCCGTTTCCGCTGGATATCCGCGGGTCCAACGGCTTCAGCATCTCCCGCGATCAAGCCCATAATCCTTTCGGCACGGCCAATGGAGTGCCGCTGGCCAACGCCCTGGCCTTTTCCGGTTCCAGCTTCCGTATCCAGCGGGTGCCGGTGGAGGTGGGCAACCGCGACAATCTTCAGGATGTGGACACCTACCGAGTGGCCGGCGGTCTGGAAGGCACCTTCGATCTGGCGGGTGAATGGCGCTGGGACGCCTTTGCCTCCTATGCCAGGAACAAGGCCAGTTTCGACGCCCAGAACCAGATCAACCTGGAAAATATCTATCGCGCCCTGGCTTCGCCTGCCATCTGCGCGGCTGCCGCTGGCTGCGTACCGCTGAACATTTTCGGCACCATCACGCCCCAGATGGCCGACTATATCCGCTACAACGCCCATGATGAGAACGGGGCCAGCCAGTACGATCTGGCCGTCAACGTGTCGCGGGAGCTATGGGAACTGCCGGCGGGTCCGCTGGGATTTGCCGCCGGTTACGAATACCGCAAGGAAAAGGCCTATGATCTGCCGGACGCCTTCGCGGCCAGCCTGTCGACGGTGCTGCCCCTGGTGTCGGGCGCCCGGCAGTCGCCGACCACGGCCCAGTCGCGTGACGCCACGCGCGGCGCCTATGACCTGCACGAGGTCTATGCGGAGGTGAATGTGCCCCTGCTGGCCGATCTGCCGGGGGTGCATCGCCTGGATGTGGATGCGGCCATGCGCTATTCCGACTATTCCACCGTGGGCGGCAAGGCCACGACGAAGTTCGGCCTGTCATATCGCCCTGTGGAGGATCTGCTGGTCCGGTCCACCTATTCCCAGGGCTTCCGGGCACCCTCCATCCTGGAACTGTATCAGGGGCAGCGCCAGACGAATTTCCAGGGCGTGGATCCCTGCAATGGCGGCGGCAGCGGCAAGCCCGGCTGCACGGGCGTGCCCACGGGCTATAATCAAAGCCAGTATAGTGGCGGTCTGATTGCGGGCGTCACGTCCGGCAATGCCAATCTGTCGCCCGAAACGGCCGACACCTACAGCGCCGGCATGGCCCTGACCCCGTCGGTGCTGCCGGGCCTGACGCTGACGGCCGATTGGTTCGAGATCAAGGTCAAAGACGCCATCGCCACCCAGACGGCGACGCAGATTCTGACGGCCTGTGCCAATACCGGCGCCTTCTGCGATCTGATCACCCGCGCCGCCACGGGGGAGATCACGCGCCTGACCCAGGCCGTGGTGAACCTGTCGCGGATTGAGGTGGAAGGCATCGATGCCACCGCCCGCTACACCTTCGCCATCGGCGTCGGTGATGTCGAGCTGGGTCTGGACGTGTCCTATCTGGAGAAGTACCGCACCTTCGTGCCGCAGCCCGACGGCAGCATCAGTGTCGATGACCGCGCGGGCAAGGCCGACCAGCCGCGTTCCACCTTCCCGCGCTGGAAGGGGCAGGCCTCGGCCCGCTACAAGGCGGACAGCATCGATCTGGGCTGGAAGGCCCGCTATATCGGGTCGTCCAGCGACATCGCCAACAATGCCGTCAATGGCGGCCGGACCAAGAGCATCGTCTATCAGGACCTGCAGGTGGGTTACACGCTGCCCGACAGCGAGACGCGGGTGGCGCTGGGCGTCGATAATGTCCTGGACCGGCAGCCGCCGGCATCCGCGGCGAACAATCCCATCAATTTCGACATGTACACGTATGACATCCGGGGCCGCTATTTCTACGCCACCCTGTCGACGAAGTTCTGAGAAGCTGAAGGCGCCGACATCGTCCGGGCCGGCGCCGTCCTTCCCGCAAAGGTCCTGTCATGACATCCACGCACGCGCATGATCGTCCCGGCTGGCTGGACCGGGTGGAACGCTGGGGCAATGCCCTGCCGGACCCGGTCTTCATTTTCCTGGCCTTCATCCTGCTGGCGGTTGTGCTGTCGGTCATCGCGGCCGGCGTCGGCTGGAGCGCCGTCAACCCCGTCAGCGGCAAGCCGCTGCAGGTGGAAAGCCTGCTGACGGAGGCGAACCTGCGCCGGCTGCTGGTCGGCATGCAGACAACGTTTACCGGCTTTCCGCCGCTGGGTCTGGTGCTGGTGGTCATGCTGGGGGCTGCCGTGGCGGAGGGGTCGGGTCTGTTCACGGCGCTTCTGTCCGGTCCGATCGGCAAGGTTCCGCGCTGGGGCCTGACCCCGTCCGTCTTCATCATCGGGCTGCTGTCGCATCACGCATCGGACGCCGCCTATGTCGTGTTCATCCCGCTTGCGGCCCTGGTCTATGCCGAGGCGGGCCGACATCCCATGGCCGGTATTGCCACAGCCTTCGCCGCCATATCCGGCGGGTTCGCCGGCAATGTCGTGCCGGGGCAGGTGGATGTGCTGCTGCTGGGCATCACGGAACCGGCGGCGCGTCTGATCGACCCGCATTTTACCATGAACCCGCTGGGCAACTGGTGGTTCAGCATCGGCATCTGTCTGGCCTTCACGCCTGTGGCCTGGTTCATCACTGATCGGGTGGTGGAACCGCGCCTGGGCACCTGGCGTCCCGATGCCGAAGCGGCCGCCCTGGTCGTGCCGCGGCACGGGCTGGACGCGGCGCAGCGGCGCGGCCTGCGTCATGCCGGGCTGGCGGCGCTGGCCGTGGTCGGGCTGTACGCCGCGTTCGCCCTGTGGCCGGATTTCACGCCCCTGCTGGATCGCACAGCCGACGGGCCGCAGCGCACCACGCCCTTCTACAAGGCGTTGATCGGCGGCTTCATGCTGCTGTTCCTGGCCACGGGCTGGGCCTATGGCCGGGCCGTGGGGACCGTGAAGTCCCACCGCGATATCGTGGCCATGATGGGCCAGGGCATGCGCACCATGGCCCCCTATCTGGTCATCGTCTTCTTCGCCGCCCATTTCGTGGCGCTGTTCAACTGGTCCAACCTGGGCCCGGTCATCGCCATCAAGGGGGCGGAGGCGCTGCGTACGCTGGATATTCCGCGGCCGCTGCTGCTGGTGGCGCTGCTGCTGATGTCGTCGGGCTTCGACCTGTTCATCGGCTCTGCCTCCGCCAAGTGGAGCGCCATGGCCCCCGTGGTCGTGCCCATGTTGATGCTGCTGGGCATTTCACCGGAAATGACCACGGCTGCCTATCGCATGGGTGACAGTGTCACCAATATCCTGACGCCGCTGATGTCCAATTTTCCGCTGGTGCTGGTCATCAGCCAGCGCTGGAACCGCGGGGCGGGTGTCGGTTCCGTCCTGGCCCTGATGCTACCCTATGGGCTGGCGTTCCTGACGGCCGGCTGTCTGCTGGTCATGGGCTGGGTCGCATTCGAACTGCCGGTCGGGCCGGGGGCGGCCGTGGTCTATCAGGTGCCGGGTGCCGCGCCATGACGGGTTCCAGCGACATGGTGGTGCTGTGCGACATCATGGTGCCGATGCGCGATGGCGTGCGTCTGGCGACCGACATCTACCTGCCGGGTACAGGGGCGGGGCCCTGGCCCCTGCTGCTGGAGCGCACGCCTTACAACAAGCGCGGCACCAACCATGCCGACCGCACCCTGGCCGATCCAATGCCATGCTCCAAGCCGGAGATGGCGGCAGCCTTTGTGGCCGCGGGCTATGCCTATGTCCTGCAGGATTGCCGGGGGCGTTTTGGATCGGAGGGCAGGTTCACCAAATATGTGAACGAAGCCGATGACGGCATCGACACGCTGGACTGGCTGCGGCGCCAACCCTGGAGTGACGGGCGCATCGGGACGCTGGGCCTGTCCTACTGCGCGCATGCGCAGGCAGCGATGGCCAGCCTGGGCGCGCCCGGCGTCGGGGCCATGGTCATGGATTCCGGTGGATTTTCCAGCGCCTATCACAGCGGCATCCGTCAGGGTGGGGCGTTCGAACTGAAGCAGCTGACCTGGGCCTTCAAACATGCCCGCCTGTCGCCGCTGACCGCGGCCGACCCTGTCCGTCGCGAGGGCCTGGCGACGCAGGATCTGCGGGCCTGGATGGCCGTCAATCCCTGGCGGGTAGGCCATTCCCCCCTGACCGCCGCGCCGGAATATGAGGAATATGTCGTCAGCCAATGGGCCGATGAATGTTTCAACGCGGGCTGGCAGCGGCCGGGTCTCTATGCACGCGGCCATTATCAGGCCTTTCCGGATGTGCCGACGCTGCTGATCAGCAGCTGGTATGATCCCTATGCCCTGGCCATGCCGGAAAATTTTCAGGGTCTGACGGGGCCGGGTCGGCAGGCGCCGGTGCGCCTGATCATGGGGCCCTGGACCCACGGGCAGCGATCCGTCAGCCATGCGGGAGAGGTGGATTTCGGCCCGGCCGCCCCGCTGGATGGCAATCTGGCGACCGACTACACGACCCTGCGCATGGCCTTCTTCGACCATCATCTGCGGCACATGCCGGATGCGGGCGACCCGCTGCCGCATCCGGTCAGCCTGTTTATCATGGGGGGTGGGCCCGGCGGCCAGGACGGGGCCGGGCGGCTGCGCCATGGGGGGCAGTGGCGGCATTTCAGCCAGTGGCCCCCGCGGGAGGTGATACCCACCCCATTCCACCTGTCGCCGGACCAGACCCTGACGCCGGAACCGGTCCCGGCAGCGGTGCTGTCCTGGCGTCATGATCCACAGCAGCCGGTGCCCAGCATCGGCGGGGCCGTGGCCAGCGGCGGCGACATCATCCCCGCCGGCGCCTTCGACCAGCGGGAACGCGATGGCTGGATGGCCTGTCCCCAGCCCGGCCGGGCGCTGGCTGACCGGCCGGACGTGCTGTCCTTCCGCAGCGCACCTCTGGAACGGCCGGTCACGCTGGCCGGCCCCGTGCGGGCCCGCATCCACCTGTCCTCCAGCGCAGTCGACACCGACATTGTCGTGAAACTGGTGGATGAATACCCGCCCGGCCCCGATGGCAGTGCCGGCTTTGCCCTGAACCTGTGTCATGGCATCATCCGCGCGCGGTTCCGCGACGGGTTTGAACGGCCGCAGCCGATGCAGCCGGGACAGGTTTATGCCTTCGATATCGAGATGTTTCCCACCGCCAACCGGTTCATGCCGGGCCACCGTCTCCGCCTGGATGTGGCCAGCAGCCATTTCCCGCATTTCGACGTCAATCCCGGGACCGGCACCCCGGCCGGACAGGATCCCGGCGCCCCCGTCATTGCGGAAAACCGCCTGCATATGGGGCCGTCGCACCCGTCGCACATCCTGCTGCCCCTCCTGCCCGACGAGTCCTGACAAGGGGGGACGGGCATGAGCGGCGGGGCCGATTTCGGGCTGAAGGCCCTGCGTGCCTTCCATCTGATCGTCAAGACCGGCTCTGTCACGGCGTCGGCGGCGCAGATGGGCCTGACCCAGCCCGCTGTCAGCCGCCTGCTGGCGCAGTTCGAGGCGACGATCGGCTTCGAGCTGTTCTACCGCGACAAGGGCCGGCTGGTGCCCACGCCCGACGGGCTGCTGTTGTTTGAAGAGGTGGACCTGGCACTGGGCAATGTGGAGCGGGTGCGGGCCCTGGTCCGCGACATTGCCGATTTCCGCGTGGGGCAGTTGCGTCTGGTCGCCCCGCCCAGCTTCGCCGAAGGCGTGCTGCCCGACATCATCGACCGTTTCCTGACCCGCTTTCCCAAGGTCCATCTGACCATCGACAGCCGCAGCGTGGAAACGGCCAAGACCCTGGTCGCCACCCGCGCCGTTGATGGCGGCTTCATCAAGCTGCCGCTGGATCGGCCTGATCTGACGTCCGTGCCGGTGATCAGCAGCGGCACCGTCTGTGTCCTGCCGGCGGCCCATCCGCTGGCCGACCGCCCCTGGCTGGACCCTGTGGCACTGCGGGGGGTGCCGCTGGTCCTGCTGGGCCTGGGCCGGCTGTCCCGCGCCCATATCGACGCCGCCTTTGCCAAGGCGGGCGTGCGGCCGGAAGTCAGGGTGGAAACACACACGATCGGGTCGGCCTGCGCCCTGTCGGCGCGTGGCATCGGCATTTCCATCGTCAATGAGATGCTGGCCCGCTCCTATCTCTCCGACGGGCTGGTGCTGCGCCCCTTCCGGCCGGATCTGCGACATGATTACGCCTTCGTGACCTCCTCCATGGTCACGCCGTCCCGGCTGGCGCTGGAGTTCCTGCAGGAGACGCGGCGCCATTTCGGCATCGGCGGATAGGTCAGGCCTTGTCCTTCCCCCACTTTTCCCGCCAGTCCGGATCATAGGCGGGCCGGTCCATCTGGAAGGCGTCGCTGTTGCGCACATACCAGCCGCTGCCATGGGTGCGGCCGATCAGCTTCATGGCCGGATTGTCCAGATAGGCCTGGGCGGCGTCGATGACGAATTCGTCCTTCACATGGGCCATCAGGATTTCGCCCAGGACCACTGTCTGGCGCGGGCCGATATCCAGGGCGGCGACCTTGCGGCATTCGAAACTGACCGGGGCTGTGGCGATCAGGGGCGGCTTGACGATGCTGGCGGGCGCCGTCGCGATCCCCGCATAGTCGATCTCGTCCACCTCCGGCGGGGCGTCAACGCTGCACAGGCTCATGCGCTCGGCATCGGCCTCGCACACCAGGTTCACGACGAATTCGCCCGTGGCCATGATGTTGGTGGCGGTGTCCTTCATTCCGCCATGGCGGGGATGTTTCATCAACCCCAGCACGATCAGCGGCGGATCGTCGCCCACGGCGTTGAAGAAGCTGTAGGGGGCGGCATTGCGCACCCCGTCAGTGGACAGCGTCGTCACCCAGGCAATGGGTCGAGGCGTGATGGTGGAATTGATGATCTTGTATCGCGCCTGCAGGGGCAGGGCGCGCATGTCGAACTGCATCTGTTGCTTTCCCTTAAACCCGCTGCCGGGCACCGTTGGTCGGATGGTGCGACGGTTGGTACGATCCGCGGCCATTGGCAAGGGGAAAGCGGCGGGGCATGCTGCTGCGTCCTTTTCCTGATCCGCCGGTCGCCCATGTCCCTGTTGCCCCCCGAACCCTATCCCTGGCCTTTCGATGCCGACCATTATCGCATGGCCATGGGTTTGCGCACGCTGGCGCCGGAGCAATGGTTCGCCCCCGATGCCGGTTGGCCCGCGCAATTGGCCCAACGGGGGGCCAGCCTGCGCGACCGCAAATGGGACGTGATGGCCCTGATGCCGGAGGCTTATGCCGCGGCCGAGGAACTGTATCTTTACCTGCGGAGGCACCTGACCAGCCTTTTCCCCGACTGGTTCGACATCGCAGGCGCGGGGATCGAAAGCCGGGTGACGGGGGATGTCCTGGACCCGGATGTGCTCGACCATCCCCTGCATCTGCTGGGGCATCTGCTGCCCGATGATCTGTGCCTGCTGACCCCGTCGGCGGGGGGATGGCGGCTGACGGGCGGGGTGGTCTGTTTCCCGTCCCACTGGTATCTGCCCAACAAGCTGGGCAAGCCGCTGCCGGGCATTCACCGGCCCGTGCCCGGCTATGACGCGAAGCTGGCTGTGCCGGTCGATACTTTCTTCGACAAGCTGGCGCCCGGCCGCATCGCCTGGCGCGCCAACTGGTCGCTGTCGGACGATCCCGAACTGTTCCAACCGGGTCTGAAGGCCCATACCCCACCGGAAGTGGCCATCACCGCCACCAATGCCGGGCAGCGGCTGTATCTGCGTGTGGAACGGCAGACCCTGTTCAAGCTGCCCGACAGCGGGGCCGTGCTGTTCAGCATCCGCACCCATCAGAGGCCGCTGGTCGCCCTGTCTGCCGAACAGCAGTGCCATTTCGCCGCCATCCTGCGCAGCGTGCCGGAAGAGATTGCCACCTACAAGGGCCTGCGGCGGACGGGGCCGCCGGCGCTGGGGTATCTGGAACGGGGGTAGGTTTATCCCACCTGCCGGCCGTCCATGTCGCAGAACAGGCCGAAACGGTGGCGGATGGCGGCCCAGTCGGTGGCCAGCATTTCGAACAGATGCACATCCCTGGGCACCCCGTCCTTCAGCGCCTGTTCCTTCAGCACGCCGACATGGCGGTAACCAAGCATCGTCTGCCCCTTCAGCACGCGTTCATTGCTGTCGAATACCTGATTGACCAGCTTGCGCAGGCCCAAGGTGTAGAAGCAATGGTTCAGCATGGGCGCGAAATTCAGGGCGCCGATGCCGATGCGGCCGCGCCGGTCACCCATATAGAGGCCGATGGTGCCGATCTTCCAGTCGGCATGGGTGATAGTGATGCTGCCATAGCCGACATCCACCCCATCCACCTGGATGATGCGGTGGATATAGTCGGTGCGGGCGTTGGATTTTTCGATCCAGGCCCGCTGCCGGTCGATATCGTCCGGCACTTCGCTGAAGGATTGCGCCGCAATCTCCGGCAGGCGGCGCCAGGCCAGCAGCAGCGCGGCGTCATCGGCGGTCGGCAGGCGGAAGCGCAGGGATTGGGTCATATTGCTCCCTCCGGGTCGGTCAATAAGGCTGACAGGGCCGCATGCACGTCGCCGATGCGCTGTTCACGCCAGCCCAGGATGCCGGGGCCGGGGGCGGCGTATCGGGCCTGCTGTACCTGTTCGCACAGGGGCCGGTCTTCCGCGACCACCGCCCGTGCGCTGTCCGACAGCATGCTGACCAGACCGCGCCGGAAACTGGCGGCCTTGGCATTGTCCGGGCTTTGTGCCGGCAGGAAGGTCCGCCATTCCAGCCGGGACTGGCCCACCGCCAGGGGCACAACATGGTGGACGATGACCATGGTGCCAAAGAAGCTGGCGACATACAGGTCGGGAAAGATGAAGACGTGGTCATAGCGGTCCTGCGTCGCGAAACGGCGCAGATTGCCGCGTGCCACCAGCTTGCCCCACCAATCGGCCGTACCATCGGCCAGCTTCCAGCTTGACCGGCTGTGCGGCCCGGCGCGGTGGGTGGTCAGGTGCCGGCGCCAATCGGCATCGACGGCAGGGTGGATGGTCTGCGGATGCACCGTGGAGCCGTGGAAATCATCCAGCGTGTTTTCCACCAGGATTTTCCAGTTGGCGGCGAAGTCTGCGGCATCGCGGGCGACGGGGCTGTCCAAGGCGGCCGACCGGGCCATCAGGTCGGCCGCGAACGGGCCCAGCCAGTCGGAAAGCGGCGGGGCATCGGCCCGTTGCCGGCGAAACAGGAAGGAACCGCAGGCGGCGATATCCGCCCCATCGACCCCGTCCCCCGCCAGGCCGGCATAGCGCCAGGGCAGGCCCGTGGCCAGCGCCTGCTGTTCGGCGGCAAAGGCTGCCGGATCATGGAACCAGCGGGGCGGCAACAGGGGGCGGGCCGGCGGCGGCTGGTCGTAATTCAGCATGGGGTCGGCCGCCTTTCCGTTGATCTCAGGCGGATGGAACCGTCCATACCGATGATCGATCCATCGGGCAGGCTGGCCAGGCCATCCCGCAGCCAGCCGGCGGGGATGGCGGGATCGGCCGCCGGGTCAAGATGGGCGAAGACCAGCCCACTGACGACCGCCACGCCGACGCGTGGCAGGGCAAGGGCGCGGCGGCCTGCTTCGTCCAGATGGAAATCACTGTCATTGAAGGGAATGGCCTTGGGCACACCGTCCCCATCATAGACCCAGGCGTGGTAAGGGCAGCGCAGCGGTCCCTTGCCCGTCGGTTCCGTCAGCATCAGGGCGAAGCGGTGGGAACAGACATTGCGGAAACCGCGCAGGTCCCCGCCGACATTGCGCACCAGCACGGGCACGGACCCGATCCATCCGGTGATCCACTGCCCATGGCCGGCCAGGTCCAATGCTCGTCCCAGCAGCGCCCAGCCACTCATGCCGTGCGGCCCCCATCCACCACCAGGGAGGTGCCGGTGATCCAGCGTGCCGCATCGGACAGCAGGAAGCAGATGGCATTGGCGACGTCATCGGGATGGCCGAAGCCCAGCGGCTGCAGCTTTTCCAGATGGTCGATCTGATCGGCGTTCAGCTTTTCAAAGCCGCGTTCGATCAGTTCGGTCATGACGATGCTGGGCACCACGCAATTGACGCGGATGGCATCGGGCAGCAATTCGGCCGACAGGCCTTTGGTCGCCGCGATGATGCCGCCCTTGGCGGCGGCATAGACGACATTGGCCGGCGAGGCGGCCGTGGCGGCGGTGGAGGAGATATAGACCAGGCTGGCCTTGTCCGCCTTCACCCCCTTCTGCCGCAATCCTTTGGCCAGCGCCAGCGACGCGCCCAGGTTGGTGCGCATCACTGCGTCAAAGAAATCGGCCTGGAAAATGCGGATGGGGCGCAGGGTCTGGATGCCGGCGCAATGGGCCAGACCGTCGAACGGGCCGTTGGCCTGCGCCGCCGCCTTCATCCAGGCGGGAATGGCGTCGATGGCCGACAGGTCGAAGGCGTCGGCCCGGTGCCCCTCTCCCGGAAGATCGGCCAGCGTGGCGGCCAGCCGGCCGGCATCGCGGCCCGTGACGGTGACACGGGCCCCCAGCCTGGCCGCGAGGATGGCGGTGGCCCGGCCGATCCCGGCCGACGCGCCGGTGACCAGGATATGGCGGCCCGACAGGTCCATGGGGTTGATGATGGCGGGCATGGGATCACCCCTTGATGATGCGGGTCAGGCTGGCCACGACACGGTCCTGGTCGACCATGGACATGGCGGGATAAAGCGGCAGTGACAGGCAGCGATCATACCATCCCGCCGCCCCCGGCAAGGCCAGGTCGCCATAGAGCCGGTGGTAATAGGGCTGGGTATGGACGGGGATGTAATGCACCTGGCTGCCGATCCCGTCCGCCCGTAAGGCGCCCATGAAGGCGGCGCGGTCCAAGCCCAGGGCGGCGAAGTCGATCAGGGCGACATAGAGATGCCATCCCGCCTGCACCCCCGGCATCCGCCCGGCCGGGCGTAGGATGGGCGCCAGCGGGGCTAGGGTGGCATCATAGGCATCGACCAGCTTCGCCCTTGTGCGCACAAAGGCATCCAGCTTGGACAATTGCGACAGGCCCAGGGCCGCCTGCATGTCCGTCATCCGGTAATTGAAGCCGGGCTCCGGCATTTCATAATACCAGGGGTTGGGCCTGCCATCGGCGGCCAGGGCGGCGTCCGGATTGCTGAAATCCGCCGGGTCGCGGGTCATGCCGTGGCTGACGGCGGCGCGCACGCGTTTGGCCAGCGCGTCATCATTGGTGGTGACCATGCCGCCTTCGCCCGTCGCCATGGTCTTGACCGGGTGGAAGGAAAAACAGGCCAGATCGGACCGATCACAGGCACCGACGGCGACCATGGCGCCGTCAGCCCCGGTTAGGCGCGTGCCCACGGCATGGGCCGCATCCTCCACCACCCGCAACCCGCGTTCGCTTGCCAGGGCCGACAGGCCCGCCATATCCGCCGTCTGCCCGGCCAGATGCACAGGCGCCAGGACCCGCACGCGCCAGCCCCGCGCCTCGGCCCGGTCGATGGCCGCTTCCGCTTCCGTGCGGCCCATCAGCCCGGTATCGGGATCGACATCGGCGAAGGCCACCTGTGCGCCCACGTAACGCACGGCATTGGCCGTGGCCAGGAAGGTGACGCTGGGCACGATCACGGCATCATCGGGCCCCAGATCCAGGGCCAGCATCGACACATGCAGCGCCGCCGTGGCATTGGCACAGGCGATGGCATGGCGGGCACCGACCTTTTCGGCGAATGACCGCTCGAACCAGCCGATGGAGGGGCCTTGTGTCAGCCAGTCGCCGCGCAGCACCCTTTCCACGGCGGCGATATCGGCTTCATCGATCCATTGCCGCCCATAGGGCAGGAACGGCCCCTTGCTCACGAATTGCGCTCCAGCAGGGCGCGCATCGCCTCATCCGACAGCCATTCCGGATTGGTGTCGCTGCGATAGCTGAACCCGTCGGCCACGGGGGTGGCGCCCTGCTTGCTGTAGGGGCCGCGATCCCACCATTTGAAGGCGGGTTCGATGATGAACCGGTCGGGCAGCTCCACCGTCTGGCGGGCATCATCTTCCGTGATCATGATCTCATGCAGCTTTTCACCCGGCCGGATGCCGACGACGCGGTGGGGCAGGTGCGGGGCCATGGTACGGGCCAGATCGGTGATGCGCATGGAGGGGATCTTGGGCACGAAAATCTCCCCCCCCTGCATCATGGCGAAGGAGGAGGCGACGAAATCCACGCCCTTGTTCAAGGTGATCCAGAACCGGGTCATCCGCTCGTCGGTGATGGGCAGTTCCTTGGCCCCATCCTCAATCAGTTTGCGGAAGAAGGGTACCACGGACCCGCGCGATCCCACGACATTGCCATAGCGCACGGCGGCGAAACGCGTGCCGACGGAGCCCGACAGGTTGTTGGCGGCCACGAAGATCTTGTCCGACGCCAGCTTGGATGCGCCATACAGGTTGACGGGGTTCGCCGCCTTGTCCGTGGACAGGGCGACCACCTTCTTCACCTTGTTGGCGATGGCGGCCTGCACGACATTTTCCGCGCCATTGATGTTGGTGCGGATACATTCGATGGGATTGTATTCGGCCGTCGGCACATGCTTCAGGGCTGCGGCATGGACGCAATAATCGATTTCCCGCATCGCCATGGCCAGCCGCTGCTGGTCGCGGACATCGCCGATGAAGAAGCGCAGCACATCGCGGTTATCCATGTCCGCGAATTGCTGCTGCATCTCATATTGCTTGAATTCATCGCGGGAGAAGATGACCAGCCGACGCGGCTTGCCATGTTTCAGCAGAAAGCGCGTGAACTGACGGCCGAACGAACCGGTGCCACCGGTGATCAGGACGGACGCCCCCTTGAACAGGGCGGGGGCGCGGGTGGGTTCTGTGGTCATCGGTGATCCGGGTCCGCGGGGACAGGCAGGCAGGCGATGACCCATGCTAGCCAGTTTGGCGGACCGGGTTAAGTATTTCTGCAGCTTGACGGTTCCGCCCCTTGTCAACCGGCTTGGTCGCCGCCGTGCGCATGGGCTAAGGTGGCGCCAGCCCGCCCGTAACGGACCCGAAATGGACCGGAAAAAGCCGCCCGCCGCCGACTCGCCCGCCAAGTTGCTGGACGACGCCATCGCCCGCCATCAGCGGGGCGATCTTGCCGGGGCCGTGACCGGTTACCGTTCGGTTCTGGAAAGAGTGCCCGGCAATATCGATGCCGCGCATCTTCTGGGTCTGGCGCTGTGGCAGTCGGGGGAGATGGCGGAGGGGCTGGACCGGGTGATCGCCGCCGCCAAGGCAGCACCCAAATCGGTCGCCATCCAGAACAATCTGGGCGGCATGCTGATGTCGATCCGGGAATTCGCGGCTGCTGAGGCGGCGTTCCGCGCTGCGCTGGCCGTGAAGTCCGACCATGTCGACGCCCTGTCCAACCTGTCGGCGGTGCTGCTGGAACTGAACCGGCCGGCAGAAGCGGAAAAGGCTGCGCGACAGGCCCTGGCCGTGGCGCCCAACCGGGCCGACGCCTGGTCCAACCGGGGTGTGGCCTTGCTGGAACTGGGTCGGTTTGAGGAGGCGGAGAAATGCCAGCGCAAGGCGTTGGTGCTGGACCCCGGTCTGGCCGTGGCCCATGCCAACCTGGGCACGCTGCTGCGGCGCAAGGGCCTGGCGGGTGAGGCTGTGCCGCTGTTCCGCCGCGCCGTGGAACTGGACCCGCAGCAGCCCGTGGCACGCTTCAACCTGTCGCTGGACCATCTGGCCGAAGGGCGGCTGGCGGCGGGGTGGGAGGATTACGAGGAAAGGTTCCGCGCCCGTCAGCGCCAGTCGCGCCGGGGGCTGGACGCCCCCGCCTGGGAAGGCGACATGCTGGAAGGCCGGCATCTGCTGATCTGGCCCGAACAGGGGCTGGGGGACGAAATCATGTTCGCCAGCATCTTCCCCGACCTGGAAGGTCTGGACGGGCCGGTGACGGTGGAATGCGAGGCGCGGCTGGTCGCGCTGTTCGCGCGGTCCTTCCCACATCTGCGCGTGGCCGCGTCGGGTACGACGAAGGCCGCCGATTACCAGATCCCGGCCGGCAGCCTGCCCCGTCTGGCCCGGCGGGACCTGTCGCGGTTTCCCGGCCGTTCCTGGCTGTCGCCGGATGCCGGGGCTGCTGCCCGCTGGCGGGGCGCGCTGTCGGCCGGGGGGCCGGCGTTGACGGTTGGTTTCTGCTGGCGCAGCGGACTGAAAAGCGGGGAGCGCAAGGGGCTATATCCGACATTGGCCGATTTCGCCCCGCTGTTCGACCTTCCGGGCATCCGCTGGGTGCCGCTGCAATATGATCTGGCCGACGCGGCGACGGCGGCGGAACTGGCGGCGGGCTTTCCGGCCGGGGCGGACCTGTACCGCCCCGACATCGACCTGCGCGACGATCTGGACGGGGTGGCGGCCCTGACCTCGGCCCTGGACCTGGTGATCAGCGCCGGCACCGCCGTGTCGGAGCTGGCCGGCGCACTGGGCGTGCCGGTCTGGCGCATCGGCAGTGACGATGACTGGACCCGCCTGGGCACGGGTGTGCGTCCCTGGTACCCCACGACCCGCTGTTTCCAGACCTGTCCGGGGCAGGGATTTACACTCGTGCTGGCCGGGATGGCCTGTGATCTGCGGGCCCTGCTGCCGGCGTCGGCATCATTGGCACTCACCCCGCCGCTGCCCGCCGATGCGCTGCCCCGCGCCATGGCCCTGCACAAGGCCGGTCGGCTGGATCAGGCCATGGCGCTGTACAGGGCCGTTCTGGCGGCGCAGCCGGACGAGCCGGTGGCCCTTCATCTGCTGGGCCACGCCCTGGTCCAGTCCGGGCAAGCGGCTGACGGCGTACCCTTTCTGGAACGGGCTGTGACGTTGCAGCCCGATTATGTCCCGGCACTGGCCAATCTGGGGGCGGCGCTGCGGGGACTGGGCCGGCCCGGTGACGCGCTGGCCCGGTATCGTCAGGCCGCCCGCCACGCGCCGGACAATCCGCTGATCGGTGTGAATGTCGGCCTTTGCCAGATGGATCAGGGCGATCTGCCGGGGGCGCAGGCGACCTTGTCGGCCCTGGTCCGGACCCATCCGGGTCTGGCCCCTGCCCAGGATGCGCTGGGGCTGGTGCGGATGCAGGCGGGCGATACCGCCGGGGCCATGGCGGCCCATCGCGCGGCCGTCACGGCCGACCCCGGCCTGCTGTCCGGTTGGGTCAATCTGGCGGCGGCGTGCAAGACCGCCCACCGCTTTGCCGACGCGGTGCACGCCTTGCGGGTGGCGTGCGACCTGGCGCCTGACCGGGTGGAAGGATGGGCCAGCCTGGGCTATGCACTCTATCGGCAGGGTGACGTTGCAGGCGCGCAGGGGGCCCTGGATCGGGCCCTGTCCCTGGCACCCGATTATGCCCCGGCCCTGATCGATCTGGCGCAGATCCGGTCGGCGCAGAACCGGCAGGATCAGGCGGTGATGCTTCTGGACCGGGTCCTTTCGGGCGATCCCGGCAATCTGCTGGCGCGCTGGAACCGCGCGCTGCTGGACCTGAATGAGGGGCGCCTGACCCGCGGGTGGAACGATTACGCCGTGCGTTTCGCTGTGGGCGAGGTGGTGCCTGACCGCCGCTTCGCCATCCCGCCCTGGCGGGGGGAGGTGCTGGAAGGCAAGCGTCTGCTGGTCTGGCGGGAGCAGGGGCTGGGTGACGAAATCCTGTTCCTGAGCCAGATACAGGACCTGCTTTTCCAGGGTGCCCGGGTCGTCATCGAATGCGATCCGCGGCTGGTCGGGCTGCTGGCGCGCTCCTTTCCCACGGCGGCGGTGCGGGCACAGACCGACGATCCGCGCGATGCCGATTTCCATTGCGCACTGGGTGACCTGCCGGCCCGGCTGCGCGGGCACTATCAGGATTTTGCGGACAGTGCGGCCTGGTTGCGTCCGGATCCGGCCTTGGCGGAGAGCATGGCCGCGCGGCTTCAGGGATTGTCGCCCGGTCTGCGTGTCGGTTTCTGCTGGCGGTCGCAGAAACTGGATGGCGACCGGGCCCATGGCTATCTGTCGCTGGCGCAGATGCTGCCGCTGTTGACCCTGCCGGGCATCGTGCCCGTCAGCCTGCAATATGACGGGGCGGTGGCGGAGATCGAGGCGCTGGCCCGTGAGCATGCCGTTACAATCCATCGCTTTCCGGATATCGACCTGAAGGACGATCTGGAGGCGGCTGCCGCCCTGACCGCGGGCCTGGATCTGGTGATTTCGGCGCCCACGGCGGTGGGGGAGATGGCGGCGGCGCTGGGTGTGCCTGTCTGGCGCTTCCAGGGCACCCAGGACTGGAGCGGGCTGGGCACCGGCATTCGCCCCTGGTACCCGTGGATGCGCCTGTTCGCGACCACGCCGGTGGTCGATGCGGTGGCGACCATGCGCGGGGAATTGCTGCGTTTGCTTTGCGTGCCCCCGGTCGGTGGTTCGGCACCGCCCCCATTGCCTGCGCCATTGCCATTGACGCTGGCGCAGGCGATGGAACGGCAGCAGGCGGGAGACCTGCAGGCGGCGGAGATGGCCTATCGCCGCATTCTGGACGGTGATCCGGGTGAGGTGGATGCCCTGCACCTGCTGTCGCAGGTCCTGCTGCGCACCGACCGCGCGGTGGAAGGATTGTCGCTGGTCGACCGGGCCCTGTCCATCGATCCGGATTTTGCACCCGCCCACAACACGCGCGGCAGCCTGTTGAAGTATCTGGAGCGGTTTCCGGCGGCGGAGAAGGCATTCCGCCAGGCGCTGACCCTGCGCCCGGCCTATGCGGAGGCCTGGACGAACCTGGGCGCCGTGCTGGTGGATATGAAGCGACCCGCCGACGCGGAGAAGGCGCATCGCCGCGCCCTGGCCCAGCGCGCCGGCTACCCCCGTGCGCAGGTCAATCTGGGTGTGGCTCTGCGCCATCTGGGCCGGTATGCGGAAGCCGTGGATTGGCACAGGCGAGCGCTGGAGACCGCCCCCGGCATGGCGGATGCCTGGAGCGATCTGGGCCTGTGCCAGGCGGCGCTGGGCGGCCAGACGGAGGGACTGGCCAGCCAGAACCGCGCCCTGCAGGTTGATCCGACCTATGCGGAGGCGGCCGTCAACCGCGCCCTGCTGCTGGCCCGCCAAGGCGATATCACTGATGCCCGGGCCGATCTGGGCCGGGCGCTGGTAATCCGCCCCGGCTATGCCCGCGCGCTTTACAATGACGGTCTGCTGGCCCTGGGTGCCGGCGATCTGGATCATGGGTGGATCGGTCAGGAAGCGCGTTTCGACAGTGGCGAGGTCGTCTGGGGAAACCCGCCGGCTGTCGCCCGCTGGCAGGGGGAACCTTTGGCGGGCCGCCACCTGCTGGTCTGGCGGGAACAGGGGCTGGGCGACGAGACGATGTTTGCCAGCCATTATCACCGGCTGGCGGGATTGGGGGGACCGGTCAGCATCTGGGCCGATCCAAGGCTGGTCCCGGCACTGTCGCGGGCATTGCCCTTTGCCCATGTGGTGGCGGAGGGGACATTGGTGGCGGCTGATTGCCATGTGCCGGCCGGCAGCCTGCCGCATCTGATGGCGCCCGATATCGCCGGCTGGGACGGGGCAGGGTTCCTGCGGCCCGCAGCCGATCTGGCCCGGCTGTGGCGGGCCCGGCTGGCAGCGTTGCCGCCCGGCCTGCGCGTCGGCCTGTGCTGGCGCAGCCAGCTGAATAGCGCCGATCGGGACGCCGCCTATACCAGCCTGTCGGACTGGCTGCCCCTGCTGGCATTGCCGGGCGTCCAGGTGGTCAGCCTGCAATATGACGGTGCCCTGGCCGAAATCGCGGCGATGGAAGCGGCGCATGGCGTGCGGCTGCACCGATGGGACGGTGTCGATCTGCGCGATGATCTGGAAACTGCACTGGCCCTGACCGCCGGGCTTGATCTGGTCATCAGCGTGGCCACGGCCGTGGGAGAGATGGCGGGTGCGCTGGGCGTGCCGGTCTGGCGCCTGTCCGGTCAGATCGACTGGACACGGCTGGGCACCGGGGTGCGGCCCTGGTTCGCCTCCATGCAGGTCATCGATGTGCCGGTGGGCCGGACCCCCGCCCAGCAGGTGCCCGATCTGGTCCGCCGGCTGGTGGCGCTGTGTCCCGACCTTGTGCCGGATGGCGATCCGGCGGGCTGGCTGGAACGTGGCATCGACCTGCAACGGGCGGGCGATGCGACCGCTGCCATGCCCTTCTACCGCGCCGTGATCGGGCGGGAAGGGGAACAGCCGGTCGCCCTGCACCTGCTGGGATTGGCCTTGCAGCAGACAGGCCGGACCCGGGATGGCGAAGCCTATATGGAACGGGCGGTTGCCGCTGCACCCGATTATGCCGCCGCCTGGGCCAATCTGGGCAATCTGCGCCAGGCGCTGGACCGGCCTGACCAGGCTGAAGCGGCCTATCGCCAGGCGCTGTCACTGCGCCCCCGCGACGCCGGCACCTGGACCAACCTGGGCAATGCCCTGCGGACCCAGCGGCGGTTTGATGCCGCTGCCAAGGCGCATGAACGGGCCATCGGCTTCGATCCCACCTCGGCGGTGGCCCATGGCAATCTGGCCGTCGTGTGGAAGGAGATGGACCGCCCCGCCCGGGCGGCGGCGGAATATCGCCAGGCCCTGGATCTGGGCGGGGACGATACGCACCTGCGCGCCGGGTTGGGCGATGTGCTGCGCATCCAGGGCGATCTGCCCGGTGCCCGGCGCGAACTGTCACGCGCCCTGGATTTGGATTCCGGCAATGCCGAGGCCTGGAACAATCTGGGACGGGTGGCGGAAGTGGCGGGTGATGCCGGCGCCGCCCGGCGTGATTATGACCGGGCCCTGGACCTGTCCCCCGGTCTGGCGACCGCCTGCTACAATCGCGGCCGACTGGACCTGAATGACGGGGTGCTGGGGGCCGGATGGGACGGTTATGCCGCGCGCTTCCGGGCGGAGGACAGCATCCGCGGGCGGCGCCTGTCGCTGCCGGCCTGGGATGGGTCCGATCTGGCGGGCAAACGCCTGCTGGTCTGGGGTGAGCAGGGATTGGGTGACGAGATCATGTTCGGCGCCCTCTACCCCGCCTTGATGGCTGCCTGCGGTCAGCTGGTGATCGAAGGCGATCCGCGCCTGTCCAGCCTGCTCGCCCGTGCCATGCCTGCTGCGACGGTACGCGGTGCCACCGATGATCCGCGTGATGCCGATCTGGCCGTGGCGGCCGGTGATGTGGCCGGCCTTTTGTGGCGCCAGCTGGGCGACCAGGAGCCGCGGTCCTATCTGTCACCGCGGGGCGACCTGCTGGCCGGTTGGCGTGACCGGCTGGCGGCATTGGGGCCGGGGCTGAAGGTCGGCATCTGCTGGCGATCGGGACTGGTGACGGCGGAACGCCGCGCCGCCTATGCGGACCTGGCCGATTTCGCCCCGCTGGCGGCGATCCCCGGCCTGACGCTGATCGATCTGCAACGGAGAGCCACGGCGGCAGAATGGGACGGCGCGGGCTTCACCGTGGCGCACTTCCCGGACCTGGACCTGACGGACGATCTGGAAGGTCAGGCGGCGCTGATGGCGGCCCTGGATCTGGTGGTCACCGCGCCCACGGCCGTGGGTGAACTGGCGGGCGCGCTGGGCGTGCCGGTCTGGCGGCTGGGCCCCCCGGACTGGACCAGCCTTGGCACCGGCGTACGGCCGTGGTTCCCGTCCATGCGACTGATCGATGGCCGGGGGGGCATGCGCGCGGCCCTGGAAAATGCGGCCCGGGACCTGGTGCGGTTGCGGCCAGTGTGATCTCCGCGTCAGCGCCAGGCGTAATTGAAGCTGATGGAGATGCGTTCGCTGTCAGCCTGGTTCAGCGTCACCTCGTGCCGCAGCCAGCTTTCCCACATCAGCAGGGTGCCGGCGCGCGGGGCGAAGGGAATGGACGCCTGAAGCTCGCGCGCGGCCTTGGGCTTGCGCGGCGGGGCGGCCATCATCAGGGGAAGGCGCGGATCCTCGTACCGGATCGACGAGGCGCCATCCGGAATTTCCACATAATAGGTGCCGGAAATCACGCTGTTGGGATGGATGTGCGAGCCATGGAAGCCGCCGGGGTCCAGCACATTGATCCAGATATTGTCCAGTTCCAGCTTCTTGTCGCCCAAGGCCCATTCCTGGACCTTGGCGAAATTCTTGGCATGCTTGTCCAGCATTGCCTTCAGGGTCTTCACCGCCGGGAAGCGCCAGGGCAGGTCGTTCAGCGAGGAATATGAGGTGTAGCCCGTATAGCCGTTCTTTTCCGACCATTTCTGGCCGGCGCCATCATCCTCTGCGGCAGACCGGCAACAGGCGGCCAGTTCCGCATTCAACGCCTCCATCCCGTCCAGATCGGCGCGGTACAGACGGGTGGCGAACAGGGTTTCGATGATGGGGGCGGTGGGATCTGTCATGATCCCCAAGGCTTAAGGGCGGGTGCCCGGCCCCGTCAAGGGCCGGGCTTGTCGCAGGGGGCGGGTTACAGCAGTCCAAAGGGCTTTTCGCCCTCCACCGTCGGCTCGGCCAGCGTCGGCATGGCGTTCTTCGCCCAGGGGGCGATGGTGAAACGGGCCGTGCGGCGGATGGGGGCACCCGCCTTGCCATAGGCCTTCTTGGCCGGGGCCACCGTCACCAGCTCCGCCAGCACGCCATTCCCGTCCACGCGCAGCAGGCCATAGCCGTTGCTGTCGGTATCGACATAGCGCAGATGGCTGTTCTGCCTGGGATTGGCAGCGGCCAGGCCGGCGGCCAGATCGCCCGTCTTCGCCACCGTCACGGCCGCACGGGTACCGCGGCGCAGGGTGACGTTCAGGTTGGCCAGTTTTTCCCCCGGCTTGCCAAAGCGGCTGCCATCGGCGATCAGCAGCGGGTAGAGCGGGCTTTCCGGCTTGGCATAGCCGGCGAAGGAGCGGAAGACGGGCGTGCTGCTGATGCCGGTGACGGAGAATTCCACGGCCACGGGGCGGGGCTCGGCCGCCTCGAAATCCTCATAGACCAGGCCGGCGAAGCTCTGATGATGGTCGCCGGACAGGCTGATCAGGTTGTTGATCCCGGCCTCGCGGGCCCATTCCATGACCTCGCGCCGTTCAGCCGGAAAGCCATCCCAGGCGTCGGCCGTCAACACCAGGGTGGTCGCCTTGGGGTCCACCTGATCCATGTCGATGCGCATGGGCAGGAAGGGCACCGACGTGGCCAGCAGCTTCCAGGTGGCATCCGTCCCTGCCAGCGTGCGCTTCAGCCAGTCCTTCTGTGCGGGCCCGAACAGGGTGCCGGGCGGATGATCCTTGCGCGGGTTGGGGATCTGCTTGTCGCCCACCGGGATCATGGCCGGCGGGTTGCCGCCATTGGCCGTGCGGCCGGCATCCATCAGCGCCACCAGCTTCTGCGGCAGCATATAGGTGGCCTGGCCCGAAATGGCGATGCCCAGTTCGTCCGGCACGGCATGGTCGGACCGGTAGGAGCGGGTGTCGGTCAGCACCAGTTCCACATGCCGGCCGAAGCGTAGCGAGCGGTAGATGGTGAGCGAGGCGAGCGCCTTGAGGTTGTTTTCCTCCTGCAACAGACCGCCATCATCGACGGGGGCATTGCGGGCATCGACATCGCTGACGCTGGTGGGCGCCAAGTCGTGGGCGGCGGCGGCCACACCCGGCACCCCGACGCTGCCGGTCAGCAGGGCCGGGATATAATCGAACCAGGCCTGGTTGGCCGCCAGCTTGCCGCTGGGCAGCGACCGCCCCTCTGGCGCGAAGGTGACGATGGTCTGCCAGTAATCATTCACGAATTCATGGTCGTCCCAGATCGAGACGAAGGGGAAGCGCGCCCGCGCCTCCCGATAGTCCGGATCGGACAGGTAGGCGCGGTAAAGCTGGCGAAAATCGGCCAGCGTCAGGGCGTGCCGTGCCTTGCCCCATTTCGTCTCCCCGCCGCCCGATGCGAAGGCGGGCAGGTCGCGCAGCTTGCCGCCATAGCCCACCGTTTCATAGATTTGATCGCCCAGGTGCAGGACGAAGTCGATCTCCTGCCCCGGCTTGGCCGCCCTGTCCTGGTTGATCAGGGTGCGGTAGGCGCCATAGAACCCGTCCTCATAATTCTGGCAGGTGACAAAGGCCAGGGTGACGGCTCGGTCGGCATTGCGTGCCGGGGCCGTGCGCGTGCGGCCGGTCAGGTCGCCCACGCTGCCATCGGCGGCCAGGAAGCGGTAATGGTAGGTCCAGTCCGGCTTCAGTCCACCCACCAGGACCCGCACCGTATGGTCGCGGTCGGCCGTCGCGGTGACCGTCCGTTCCACCACCAGCTTGCGGAAGTCGGCCGTCTCTGACACCTGCACTGTCAACCCGACCTCGGCCGGGGTGGTGCCACTGCGGGCTTCCACCCGCGTCCACAGCATGACGCCGTCGGGCTGCGGGTCGGCGGACGCCAGCCCTTGCGGGAAATGATAGGCACCCTGGCCCGCCGCGGCGGGGCGCAGCAGCGGGGCGAAGGGCAGGCCGGCCGTGGCCGCGGCGATGGCGCCGCTGGCCAGCATCAGGTCCAGAAAGGACCGGCGGGAGAAAGTCTTGCTGTCGGTCATGGCCGGCCTCACTGGATCAATATTTCACGGAAACTTCGACGCCCAGGAAGCGGGGCGTGCCGGCGATGAAGGTGGGCAGACCGAAGGAGCCGCCCGTGTTGCCCGCGTCGATGATGTATTCCTTGTCGAACAGGTTCTGGCCGTACAGTGCCACGGTCCATTTGTTGTCCGCCGACTTCACGCCCAGGCGCAGATTGGCGATGCCATAGGCGCCCTGGCTGATCGCCGGCAGGTTCGTCTCCTCGAAATAGACGCGCGACTTCCAGGCCCAGGTCGGGGTCGCGAACAGCACCATGTTCAGGCTGTCCAGCGGTTGCTCCAGATTGGCGCCCAGGGTCACGACATGGCGCGGCGTCAGGCGGAAGGTGTTGCCGGCCAGGACCTGGGCATTGCCGTTGCTGTCCTTGTCGTCGAATTCGGCATGCACATAGCCATAGGTGGCGAACAGCGATGCCCAGTCGGTGGCCTGTGCCGTCACCGACGCTTCCAGCCCGTAGGAAGAGGCGGTGCCACTGTCCAGGGTGACGGTCGTGGCGGAATTGGGCACGCGCGTGGAGGTCTGGAAATGGCTGTAGTCGTAATAATAGGCCGCACCTTCGATCTGGACCCGGTTGTCAAGCAGGGTGGCCTTGCCGCCAGCCTCATAGCTCCACACCGTCTCCGCGCTCAGCACGTTGGAGAGGGTGGCATTCACCTGCACCACCGCCGGGCGGCGCCCGCGTGAGACACTGGCATACAGCATCGCGTCGTCGGACGGCTTGTAGCTGGCCACGACGCGGCCGACGGCGCTGTCGAAATCATCCTCCGCCTGCTTGCGGGCGACATTGGGGAAGATGCTGCCGAACAGGCTGGCGGCCTTGTCATTCCACTGGACGAAGGCCGATTCCTGCTTTTCGTGCGTCAGACGGATGCCGGCCGTCAGCGACAGTTCCGGCGTCAGATGGTAGGTGCCGTCGGCGAACGCCTCGTAGGCGCGGTTGGTGCCGTAATTGGTGAACTCGCCCAACGCCAGGGTGCGCAGCGCCAGACCCGTGGGCAGGGCGGGGATGCCGGGATTGACCGTGCCGTTGGGCAGGATCGGCTGGCCCACGGCGGCGGCCAGCGCCGGCACGGTCAGCAGGGCCAGAGAGCGCTCGTTCGTGCGCAGCGGCACACGCTGGAATCCGTCTTCGTAGAAGTAGCTGACGCCGGCGAAGCCCTGGAAGCGGTCACCGCTGTCGTAATTGACGCGGAATTCCTGGCTCCACTGATCGCCTTCCGCATCCTCGGCGAATTCCAGCAGATAGGCCTGGGTGCCGTCGGCATCGAATTCCTCCACCGCGTCGAACTTGCGGTAGCCGGTGATGGAGGTCAGGGTGAAGCTGTCATTGAGCTTGTATTCAGCCGTCAGGTTGGCATTGAACAGTTCACGGTCGATGCCCAGTTCGGAACCACGGTTCAACTGCGCGGCCGTGAAGGGGCTGGTGGTACCGCCGGCCGGGGCGAAGCGCTTGTTCTTGAAGGAGGTGCCTGAATAGTCGTCATGCTGGTAATTGACGATACCGGTCAGGCTGAAATCATCGTTCGGCTTCAGCAGGAAGGACCCGCGCGCGGCATCCACGCCCACGCCGTTCAACGCCGGGCCGCCGGCCAGATTGGGTACATATCCGTCGCGCTTGCGGCTGATGCCGGCCACACGCACGGCCAGGATGTCGGATACGGGCACATTCACCGACGTCTCATACAGACGCTGGTTATAGTCACCGATGGCCACACGGCCGGTGAAGCCGAACTTATCCAGGTCGGGCTTGGCGGAGATGATATGGACAGCGCCGATCTGGGCACCACGGCCGAACAGGGTGCCCTGCGGACCCTTCAGCACCTCCACCCGTTCCACATCGTATAGCTCCACCACCGCGCCGCGGGCGCGGCTGGCCGGCACACCGTCCGCGAACACGGACACGCGTGCTTCCTGCTGGGCCGACCCGCTGTCCGACGTGATGCCACGGATGACGAAGCCGGGATTGTTGGGGCTTTGCAGCTGTACCTGCAGGCCGGGCACGAAATTGGACAGGTCGTCCAGCTCCTGCAGGCCCAACTGCTGCAGCTTCTCCCCGCTATAGGCGGTCAGGGAAATAGGAACGTCATTGGCGCTCTGCGTGCGCTTCTGGGCGGTGACGACGATCTCTTCCAGTATCACGTCCGTGACGGCATGGGCCGGCGTGAAACCAAGGAAGGCCAGGGCGCCGCCGGCCAGCAGGCAGGCGCGCAGAGACGTGGAACGCATGGATAGCCCCTTCATGTGAAACCGAAGGCGGTGCCGACCGGCATCCGCACTTCCATGGCTCGCAGCATATGAAGGGGCGTGTCAGGCGCGTGATGGTGCGGTGAAACTATTGTTTCAATTGGGCGTTTGGCGCGATGAATGCCGTCGGGTGCTGACGGTCAGGGGATTAGCGTATCTGCATAGTCAGGCTGCGGCTTGCCGAAGCAGGCGCAGATACTCCCGCAGATTTGTTTCCTCCAGAAACGCCTTCATCTCGAACAGCTCGTCGCGCAAGGCCTGCAATTGCTTATGGGAGCCGAGGGCCCTTGCCTGTTGCATGTTCAGGAATATTGAATTGATCGTGGATATGCAGCGATAAATCATCAACATTGAATCCTTGGAGCTGTTCAGCGCCTTGCCGAATATTTCTCTTGAATCGGCATGATGCCTTGGATCCTTCGTCATTCTGTACATGTACATGTAGGAGACGCCAATATAGTTCATGGAAATCACGTAATAAAGCGGTTTCCCCGTCGAAATTCCCGGTATTTTCCTGATGATCTCAACGCCATCGCTGATTGTTGACAAATCCTTATTCTCGTATCCCATAATCGATAGCAAAACACCAATTGCCATGTTCGCCTTAATTGTAGCGGATGAAGCGCGCATATTGGATATCATTGACAGGCCGCGTCGAACATTTTGAACGGCGGCGGCACCATGCTCCTTGAATTCAGCACTGGAGATCATGACGAAGACACGGCTTTGAATGATACCGGCTTCCACCAGCGCCTCAGCGCGCAGCTCTATCCTGACCATTTCGTTGTCGTAGATATATTTCAGGTATATCAAGGCCTGATCGATCGAGGCGGCAAAATTTGAACTGAGGCACATGCGCTTCATCGACATCGCGTAGCACATGTCCAGCTCTGCTATAGTGTTGTGGGAGAGGCGGCTATATCTGTCGCGGTTCCGTCCCCACCAATCACAATTAGAACGAACCTGAATCAGATATTCGTTATTAATTCCTATATAACAAAGATCTATCAGGGATTTCCATTTTACGATCATCCCATGACAATACATCTCCACGTTCCTTTCTTGAGAAAGGTTTGTTTCCCTTATTATCTCTATCGCATGATTAAGATCATTGGCTTTCATTGCATAGTGACCAAGATAATAGAAGCATTTTGCCTTTATTATATCGAGGGATTCTATATTCGTGATGTCCCAATTCGAGAGTCCGCCACGCCTATTTTTCCTGGCATCGATCTCGTCAATTATTTTTGATATTTTCGACATGCTCTGACTATGCACGGCGCCATGAAGTCTTCCAAGAAAATAGCGGACGGTCAATTGCGGCCCGCTCCAATGGGCACTTGTCTGGAGGGCTTCCATCACCTGCGCGGGCGTCACCGCGACCGCCTGGGCCGGTATGGTGTTTGTCTTGTGGAGTTCATTGAGGCATGATTTTGCGAGAAAACGCGCCTGACTGACAATCGGCTGCATCACGGCTTCGGCACGGATCGAGGATAACTGCTGTGCCGCGTTTAAATTGACCAGGACTGCGCCGCGATTGATTTCGGAGAACGGGCCATCCAGGGTCATCTTCCTGGCTTTTTCGAGACCGCCGCTGATCACCTTGGCAATTGCCTCCTTAAATAATAAATCATCGTGCAATGAATTTCTGTCGGCAATCTCCACATATTCTGCATTGTCGCTAGAGATTATATAAAGATCGGCACCAGAGGAACCATTGATGCTTCCGCCGATCACATATCTTTGCAATTTTCCAGATATATGCCCCCGCAATGAATTTACTAGCCTGTTGGCATTTACATCAACGTCCCCGATATTGGCCATCTCAATAGCCAGATTAACGCTGATGACCTTGATTTGTGGTATCAGATGCTGCAAGCGTGTGGCGAATTGCTGCGTAGCGGTGCCTGTCTCATCACCACTCAGCCTGTTGACTGATATAACGACCTTATCTGGAGATTCAATTCTCGCCATTTGACATATGCTGAGAAAATATTCGACAATTTTCTCAATAGTCTTTCTTTCAAGAAAAACACCACCCATTTTACTGACGGCATCATAGAATATGTCTTTGAACATGCTATCACCTCATATTAATCCATTATGGGTATGCATTTTGGCGATGGTGTTTGTCAATGGATGTATTCTATCGGGCTTGTGCGTCGAATTGAATCCGGAAGCCGTCATATGCCGGTTGCCAACACAATCAGCGCGGGACCCGCATTCCACGACATGACACCCGCGCGCCCGGCGCCCGTTGCGAAACCAGGGGTCTCGCCCTAGGGTCACTGCCCAAAGGGCGATCGGCGGACGGGTGGCCCGCAGACAAAGAGGTGGGCCATGGCCTTCACGGCGAAGATCCTTCTGCTTGGCTCCGGCGAACTGGGCCGCGAGTTCGTCATTTCCGCAAAGCGTCTGGGCGCACAGGTCATCGCCTGCGATGCCTATGACAATGCCCCGGCCATGCAGGTGGCGGACGGGCGGGAAGTGTTTCCCATGCTGGACGGGGAGAAGCTGCGCGCCGCCGTGGAGAAGCACCAGCCCGACTTCATCGTGCCGGAGGTGGAAGCCATCCGCACGGAGATGCTGGCCGAACTGGAGGCGGAGGGCTTCACCGTCGTGCCCTCGGCCCGCGCCACCCAGATGACCATGAACCGCGACCGTATCCGCGAGCTGGCGGCCGTCGATCTGGGCCTGCGCACCAGCAAGTACCGCTATGCCGAAAGCCTGGACGAGGTGAAGGCCGCCGTCGCCCATACCGGTCTGCCCTGCGTCATCAAACCGGTCATGTCCTCTTCCGGCAAGGGGCAGAGCACGGTGAAGGAGGAAGGGGCGCTGGAGACCGCCTGGAACTATGCCGTTGCCAATATGCGCGGCGACCGGGCCAAGGTGATTGTCGAGGAATTCATCCCGTTCGAGTACGAGATCACCCTGCTGACGGTACGCACCAAGGACGGCATCATCTTCTGCCCGCCCATCGGCCACCGGCAGGAACGTGGTGACTATCAGGAAAGCTGGCAGCCGATGGGCATGCGGCCCGACTTGCTGGCCGATGCCCAGGCCATGGCGGCCAAGGTCGTCAATGATCTGGGCGGTCACGGCATTTTCGGTGTGGAATTCTTCGTCACCAAGGACGAGGTCATCTTCTCCGAACTGAGCCCCCGCCCGCATGATACGGGCATGGTGACGCTGGCGTCGCAGAACCTGTCGGAATTCGACCTGCATGCCCGCGCCATCCTGGGCCTGCCCATTCCGGTGGTGGAACTGTACGGCCCGTCGGCCAGCGCCGTGATCCTGGCTGACCGCGATGCCAAGGAATTTGGCTTTACCGGTCTGGCCGCTGCCCTGTTCACGGGCCGTCCCGACCAGGCCGTGGATGTGCGCCTGTTCGGCAAGCCGACAACGCGCCCCTATCGCCGCATGGGTGTGGCGCTGGCGCGCGGCACCGACACGGATGAAGCGCGGGCCACGGCGCAGGCCGCGGCGGCCAAGATCCGCATCGATTACAATTGAGACCCGGTGACATCCCGCCCGATTCCGGTCTGACCGGAATCGGGGCCGGCACCCCGGCCTTCCGCCGGGTCAGCCTGGCCCTGTTCGCGGCGGGCTTCGCCACCTTCGCGCTGCTGTACCATGTACAGCCGCTGCTGCCCCTGCTGGCGGAGAATTTTCACGTCGCCCCGGCGGAGGCGGCCCTTGCCCTGTCCTTTGCCACAGGCCTGCTGTCGGTATCGCTGCTGCTGTCGGGGGCCATGGCCGATGTGTTCGGGCGCAAGCCGGTGATGGTGGCGTCGCTTGCCGCATCGTCCCTGCTGACCCTGGTTACGGCCATCATCCCGTCCTGGCACGGGCTGCTGCTGGCCCGCGCCCTGTTCGGGGTGACGCTGGCGGGCCTGCCGGCTGTCGCCATGGCCTATCTGGGGGAAGAGATGCAGCCCCGCGCCCTGGACCGGGCCATGGGGCTTTATATCGCCGGGTCGGCCATGGGGGGCATGGCGGGGCGGCTGGTCACGGGCGTCGTCGTCGACTTCCTGCCCTGGCAGGCCGCCACTGTCGGTATCGGCCTGATGGGCGGGGCGGCGGCGGTTGCCGTCTGGCGGTTCCTGCCGGTATCGGCCGGGTTTCAGCGCCGGCCGGCGCGGCTGGGCGCCATGGTCCGGGCGCTGGTAGCACCACTGACCGACAGCGGCCTGCGCCTGCTGTTCCTGCAGGGCTTTCTGTTGATGGGCGGCTTCATCACCATCTTCAATTACATGGGTTTCCGCCTGCTGCAGCCGCCCTTCGACCTGCCGCAGTCCGTGGTCGGGCTGATCTTCAGCGCCTATCTGCTGGGCATGGGGTCGTCATCGGGCATCGGGCGGCTGACGGCGCGCTGGGGCCGGCCGCGCACCATGGCAGGCGCCGTGCTGGTCATGGCGACGGGCGTCCTGCTGACCCTGGCCGGCAGTCTTTATGCCATCGTGCCGGGGATCGGCCTGATGACGCTGGGCTTCTTCGGGGCCCATTCGCTGGCCAGCGGCTGGGTCGGCGCGCTGGCGCCTGCTACGGGCAAGGCCCAGGCGTCTTCCCTGTACCTTTTCTTCTATTATATGGGGTCCAGCCTGGTCGGTGCCGGCGGCGGGATCATCTGGGCGTCCCTGGGTTGGGGCGGGCTGGCGGGAACGGTGTGTGCCATGCTGGCCCTGTCCCTGGCCCTCATCGGCTGGCTGTCGCGGCGGGGTTAGCATGGATACCATCCTGACCATCATCCTGCCTGTCTTCGGCCTTGTCGCCATCGGCTTCTTTGTGGGCCGGCCGCCGCTGTTCCCGGCGGACTTCGCGCGTTCCCTATCCAATTTCATCTTCTATCTGGCCCTGCCGGCCCTGCTGTTCCGGTCCATGGCCGCACGCGGCCTGCCGCATGGGGATGAGCTGAACCTGATGGCCGCCTATTATCTGGCGCTGACCGTCATCATGCTGTTCAGCTTCCTTTATGCCCGTATCATCTACCGGGAAAGCCTGGGCGGGGCGGCGACCCTGATGCTGGGGGCGTGTTTTTCCAACACGGTGCTGATCGGCGTGCCGCTGACCTTGGCTGCCTATGGCCAGCCGGGATTGCAGCAGATGCTGCTGCTGACCACCTGCCATTCCGCCTATCTGGTCGGGTTGGCCACCGTGCTGGCGGAGGCATCGCGGGCCGGGCAGGGCGGCGGCGCCCTGCGGGTGGCGGCCAAGACCAGCGTCGCCCTGGTGAAGAACCCGGTCATCATCGCCATCCTGGCGGGACTGGCCTTCGGGTCGCTGGGCGGGACCATCCTCGGGCCCATCGACAGCATCGTGCGCATGCTGGGCGAAGCGGCGGTGCCCTGTTCGCTGTTTGCGCTGGGGGCCAGTCTGGTCGGGTTGCAAGTCACCGATCTGGTGGGGCGGACCCTGCTGATGGTGCTGGTCAAGCTGCTGGCCCTGCCGGCCCTGGTCTATCTGTCGGGCCGGTTCCTGTTCGACCTGCCGCCCCTGACGCTGGCGATTGCGGTGACAACGGCGTCCATGCCCAGCGGCATGAACGTATTTCTTTTTGCCCAGCGTTACGAAACGCATGTGGCCCGCACGGCCAGTGCCACTCTGTTAACCACGCTGTTTTCGGCCCTGACGACAGGCCTTATCATCGATATCTTCAGAAATGGCTGAATGCCTGGGGTTTTTCGGCGCCTGTGACCATTGTTACCGGCAATGAATCGTTACACTCCGGAAACCATGTGTGACTTTCCGCCACAATCTTCCGCATGTAATGTCCGCGATTAGGACGGGGGGACATGGGTGATCGCGGGGGCGGTCTCCCGTGAACAATCACCCTCGCCCGGATACCGCGCCCGACGCCGCGGCCCGATGATGGTGATTGATATGACGGTGCAGCCTCTCCACTCCCGCCCTGGTAACGACAGCAACGAAAGCCGGCCGCAGATGCCGGGTGGCCAGCGCTGGACTCCGCCCGGCGGCAAGCGGCCGTCGAAGCTGAAATGGATCCTGCTGGGCACGGTGGTCGTCGCCATTGCTGGCGCAGGTGCCTATGTGGCGCTGAAGCCCAAAAGCGGTGCCGACGGCAAGCCCGTCGCCGCGGCGGATGGCGGCAAGGACACATCCAGCATCATGTCCGTCACCACCATCAAGGCGGAAGCCGCCGAGGTGCCGCGTCACCTGATGGTCACCGGGTCGCTGGCGGCATGGGACGAACTGCCCATCGGTACCCAGACCTCGGGCCTGGCCATCACCGAGGTGCTGGTTGACGAAGGCGACAAGGTGAAGGCGGGGCAACTGCTGGCGCGCTTCGATGACAAGGTGCTGCGCGCCGATCTGGTCTCGCGCGAAGCGTCGCTGCGCGAGGCGCAGGCCCTGGCCGCGGAAGCCGATGCCAATATCCGCCGCGCTGAGGATCTGGCCCGCACCGGGGCCATCTCCAGCCGCGATCTGGACTCCCGCCGGGCGACGGCGCTGACCACCAAGGCCCGCGTCGGCGTGGCCGAAGCCGCCCGTGCCCAGGCGGTCGCCCGTCTGGCCCAGACGGAAGTGCGCAGCCCCACCGACGGCACCGTGTCCAAGCGCAATGCGCGGCTGGGTGCCGTCATGTCGGGCGGCGGCACGGAACTGTTCCGCATCATCCGCGACGACCGGGTTGAGCTGCTGGCCGAGGTGCCGGAGATCGACCTGCGCCAGTTGGAGCCCGGCCAGCCGGCCGAGCTGTCGGCCGTCGACATCCATGGCAAGCCCTTCATCGGGCAGGTTCGCCTGATTTCCCCCGTCGTCGATATCAAGTCGCGCATCGGCACCGTGAAGGTGGAAGTGCCGCACGATCCGGGTCTGCGCCCCGGCATGTTTGTGACGGCCAAGGTCCGCACGGGCACGCAGACCGCCCCCATCGTCCCTGACAATGCCGTCGTCTATCGCGATGCCAAAAGCTGGATCCTGGCCGTGGAAAAGGCGGTGGATGACAAGGGCCATCACGCCGTCACGGCGCGGGAAGTGCGCACCGGCGCGCGCGTGGGCGACAAGGTTGCCATCCTGTCCGGCCTGAATGCCGGGGAGGAAGTGGTGGTGACCGGTGCGGGTTATCTGCGCACCGGTGACAAGGTGATCGTCGCCGATCTGCCGTCCACCCCGGTCAACCCGCTGCCGTCCAACTGACCGCCGCTTGCAAGGAAAGGCACCGGACATGAGCCGTGGCAATATTTCGGCGGTCGCTATCCGCCATCCCGTTCCACCCATTGTGCTGTTCATCATCCTGACGCTGGCGGGTCTGGTGTCCTTCATGACGATGGACATCACCAACAATCCCGACATCGACTTTCCTGTCGTCAATGTCGGCGTCAGCCGTCCGGGTGCCGCGCCGTCGGAACTGGAACAGGAAGTGACGAAGAAGATCGAGGACGCGGTGTCGAATGTCACCGGCATCGATCATGTGTCTTCCAACATCACCGACGGTTATTCCAACACCACGATCGAGTTCAAGATCGGCTACGACACCGACCGCGCCGTGTCTGACGTGCGCGACGCCGTGGCCCGCATCCGCTCCGATCTGCCGCAGGATATCTATGAACCGCAGGTGCAGCGCCTGGAAGTGACGGGCGACAGCATCCTTTATTATGGCGTCACCTCTACCTACCGCTCGGTTGAGCAGCTTTCCTGGCTGATCGACAGCGACATCTCCCGTTCGCTGAAGCGCGTGAACGGCGTGGGCGAGGTGGAGCGCCTGGGCGGTCTCAGCCGTGAAATCCGCGTCAACCTGGACCCGGAGCGCATGATGGCGCTGGGCGTCACGGCGGGCGAGGTGAACCAGCAGCTTCAGGCCCTGAATGTCGACCTGCCGGGCGGCCGGGGTGAGATCGGTGATGCCGAGCAATCGATCCGCACCCTGGGCCGCGCCGAAAGCGTGGACGACCTGCGCAAGATCGAGATTTCGGTATCCGGTGGGCGCAAGGTCCGTCTGTCGGACATCGCCAATGTGGTCGACGGTACGTCGGAACTGCGCGGCGTGTCCCGGCTGGACGGCGTGCCCACGGTCGGTTTCGCCATCGGTCGTTCGCCCAATTCCTCGGAAGTGACCGTCTACAAGGGCGTGCTGGAGGCGGTGAAGCAGCTGGAGAAGGACTATCCGGACCTGACCTTCAAGCTGATCATCAACAATGTGAAGTTCACCATCGACAGCTATCACGCCTCCATCGAGGCGCTGGTCATCGGCGCCCTGCTGGCGGTCGGTGTGGTCTGGTGGTTCCTGCGCGACATGCGGGCCACGCTGATTTCCGCCATCGCCATGCCGCTGTCGACCATCCCGACCTTCCTGATCATGGACTGGTTCGGTTTCACGCTGAACGGCATCACCATGCTGGCGATGGCGCTGGTGGTCGGTATCCTGGTCGATGACGCGATCGTGGAAATCGAAAATATCGTCCGCCATATCCGACAGGGTAAACGGCCCTATGCCGCCGCCCTGGAAGCGGCGGATGAGATCGGTCTGGCCGTGGTCGCCACGACCATGACCATCGTCGTCGTGTTCCTGCCCGTCTCCTTCATGCCGGGTATCGCCGGCCAGTTCTTCAAGTCATTCGGCGTGACCGTGGCCGTGGCCGTGCTGTTCTCGCTGCTGGTTGCGCGTCTGCTCACGCCCCTGATGGCCGCCTATTTCCTGAAGCCGTCGCAGAAGGACGAGCATGAGGCCGGCCCCTGGGTGCAGCGTTACATGCACATGCTGGACTGGTGCATGAGGCGCCGCAAGACGACGCTGATCGCCGGCACCCTGTTCTTCTTCGCGTCGGTCGGTCTTGCCACCCTGCTGCCGTCGGGCTTCGTCCCGGCCCAGGATATCGGCTTCTCCAACCTGCAGATGGAGATGGCGCCGGGCGTGAACCTGGAACAGATGGACGCGATGGTTCAGCGCGCCGCCACCATCCTGAAGGCCCAGCCCGAGGTGGAGACGACCTGGGCCCGCGCCGGTCGCGGCGGCCAGGTGCGCAAGGGCTCGATCATCGTCCTGCTGAAGGAGCGGTCCGAACGTGTCCACCAGAAGGATTTCGAGACTCGCGTCCTGAGCGAGTTGCAGAAGATCCCCGGCGTGCGGTTCAGCTTCAACGCCACGGGTGGCTTCTCCAACCGCGACGTTTCCATCATGCTGACGTCGGAAAACGGCCCGCTGCTGGACACCCACGCCAACAAGGTGCTGGACGAGATGCGGACTCTGTCCATCATCAAGAATGTCAGCTCCACCGCCCCCATGCAGCGGCCGGAAATCCAGATCAAGCCGATGTTCGACCGTGCGGCCGAGCAGGGGGTGTCCGTCTTCACCATCGGTCAGGTCGCCAAAGTGGCGACGCTGGGCGAGATCGACACCAACTCCGCCAAGTTCAACCTGGGCGACCGTCTGGTGCCGATCCGGGTGCAACTGGACAAGGGGGCGCGTGGCGATATCGATGTCATCTCCAACCTGCGCGTCCGCACCAGCAATGGCAGCACCGTGCCCCTGTCGGCCGTGGCGCAGCTGTCGCTGGGCTCCGGTGCCGTGCAGATCGACCGCTTCGACCGTGCCCGCCGCGTGTCGGTGCAGGCTGACCTGAACGGGGCGGAACTGGGCGAGGCCATGAAGGCCATCAACAACCTGCCCGCCATGGCCCACTTGCCGGCCGGCATTTCCAAGCCGAACTATGGCGGGTCGGAGCAGATGGCGATCCTGTTCATGGGCTTCGCCGTGGCGCTGGGAACGGCCTTCCTGCTGATCATTGCGGTGCTGGTGCTGCTGTTCCACAACTTCTTCCAGCCGATCACGATCATGACGGCACTGCCGCTGTCGCTGGGTGGGGCGGTCGTGGGGCTGCTGATGGGCGACATGGCGCTGTCACTGCCGGCATTGATCGGCATCCTGATGCTGATGGGTATCGTCACGAAGAACTCCATCCTGCTGGTGGAATATGCCATCGTCGCCATGCGCGACCATGGGATGAGCCGGCGCGATGCCCTGCTGGATGCAGGCGCCAAGCGTGCCCGCCCCATCGTCATGACCACCATCGCCATGGTGGCCGGCATGGTGCCCATCGCCGCCGGCTGGGGTGCGGATACGGAGTTCCGTCAGCCCATGGCCGTGGCCGTGATCGGTGGCCTGGTGACGTCCACCCTGCTGTCGCTGGTCTTCGTGCCGACCATGTTCACCCTGATGGATGATATCCAGCGCTGGGTGTCCCCGAAACTGGGCCGGCTGCTGACCCCGAAGGAACCCGAGCTGCCGCTGCGTCCGCATGCGGTGGATGGGGAATAAGGCCAGGTTCTGCCATACCCGCTGTTGAACTGACGCCCGGATGGTTCTGCCATCCGGGCGTAATCTTATTACCGGGATTGCGGGCCGGCCGGTAATTAAGCGGCGGCGCATGCATGACTGGCATTTGCGTCCCTGCTGTCGCCGGGGCTTGCGGGCGGATAGGGTTGGGCCTTATCCCCACGGGTGATGGCCGCCATGGTCGGCGGCCGGTTCCGCCTTTGAAAGGAATTCCCGGTGAGCATCAACCGTCTGCATCCCGGCCGCCGCATGAGCGAGGCCGCCATCCATGCCGGCACCGTCTATCTGGCGGGCCAGGTGGCCACCGACCCGACCGCCGATATCAAGGGCCAGACGGCCCAGGTGCTGGCCCAGATCGACGCCCTGCTGGCCGAAGCCGGCAGCGACAAGTCGAAGATCCTGTCCACGACCATCTATCTGTCCGCCATCGGCAATTTCGCCGCCATGAACGAGGTCTGGGACGCCTGGGTGGACCAGTCCAACCCGCCGGCCCGCGCCACGGTCGAAGCCCGTCTGGCTGCCCCCGGCTATCTGGTGGAAATCGTCTGCGTCGCTGCTGTCTGATCGACGCCCGTCGCAAGCTGCCGGTGACCAATTCCAGGTCGCCGGCGGCACGCGACCAACGGCCCCCTGGCGGCGGGCCGTGCCTTGCGCTATCTGAACGGCCTTGAACGGCGGACCCCGGCCCGCCGCCCCCGAAAAGCCCCGGAGCCAGAAATGCCCGATGATGTTGTGAAGCAGAGCTTCAGCCTGTTCCCCCTGGGCCCCGACACCACGCCCTATCGCAAGCTGACCAGCGATTACGTCTCCACGGTCGAATTCGACGGCGAGACGGTGTTGAAGGTGGAGCCCGAGGGGCTGCGCCTGCTGGCCGAAGCCGCCTTCATGGACATCAACCATTTCCTGCGCCCCGGCCATCTGGGCCAGTTGCGCGCCATCCTGGAGGATCCCGAAGCGTCGGCCAACGACCGGTTCGTGGCGCTGGACCTGCTGAAGAACGCCTCCATCGCCGCCGGTGGCATCCTGCCCATGTGCCAGGATACCGGTACGGCCATCATCATGGGCAAGAAGGGCCGCAAGGTCTGGACCAAGGGTGCCGACGAGGCGGCCCTGTCCGAGGGCGTGGCCGACGCCTATCGGAAGCGCAACCTGCGCTACAGTCAGGTGGCGCCCTTGTCCATGTATGAGGAAAAGAACACCCGCACCAATCTGCCGGGCCAGATCGAAATCTTCGCCGAGGGCGAGGATGCCTACAAGTTCCTGTTCATGGCCAAGGGCGGCGGGTCGGCCAACAAGACCTTCCTGTTCCAGGCCACGCCGTCGGTGCTGGCGCCCGATCGTCTGATCCCCTTCATCGAGGAGAAGATGGCGTCCCTTGGCACGTCCGCCTGCCCGCCCTATCACCTGTCGGTGGTCATCGGCGGCCTGTCGGCCGAACAGAACCTGAAGACGGTGAAGCTGGCCTCGGCCCGCTATTATGACAGCCTGCCGACGCAGGGGTCGGAAAGCGGCCACGCCTATCGTGACCTGGAGATGGAACAGGCCCTGTTCAAGGCGGCCCAGGGTCTGGGCATCGGCGCGCAGT
This sequence comes from Hydrogenophaga intermedia, assembly GCA_943371025.1. Classification (GTDB taxonomy): domain Bacteria; phylum Pseudomonadota; class Alphaproteobacteria; order Azospirillales; family Azospirillaceae; genus Niveispirillum. The sequence goes on along the minus strand of CALRTC020000001.1, from coordinate 4,590 downwards.
TCGGCGGCAAGTATTTCTGCCACGATGTCCGCGTCATCCGTCTGCCGCGCCATGGCGCCTCCATGCCCATCGGCATCGGCGTGTCCTGCTCGGCCGACCGTCAGGCGCTGGCCAAGATCACCAAGGACGGCATCTATCTGGAACAGCTGGAAACCGATCCCGCCCGCTTCCTGCCGGAAGTGGACGAGGCGGCGCTGTCGGGTGAGGTGGTGAAGATCGACCTGACCCAGCCCATGGACGACATCCGCAAGACCCTGAGCCAGTATCCGATCCGCACCCGCGTGTCGCTGACCGGACCGCTGATCGTGGCCCGCGACAGCGCCCATGCCAAGCTGCGTGCGCTGCTGGATGCCGGCCAACCACTGCCTGACTATTTCAAGAACCACCCGATCTATTATGCGGGTCCGGCCAAGACGCCGGAAGGCTATGCTTCCGGTTCCTTCGGCCCGACGACGGCCGGCCGCATGGACAGCTTTGTCGACCAGTTCCAGGCCGCGGGCGGTTCCTTCGTCATGCTGGCCAAGGGCAACCGCTCGCCTTCCGTGAAGAATGCCTGCCAGAAGCATGGTGGCTTCTATCTGGGCTCCATCGGCGGTGCCGCCGCCCGTCTGGCCCAGGATTGCATCAAGAAGGTGGAATGCATCGCCTATCCCGAACTGGGCATGGAAGCCATCTGGCGCATTGAGGTGGAGGATTTCCCCGCCTTTATCATCACCGATGACAAGGGCAACGACTTCTTCGAAGCCACGAAGTGACAACAGAAGCGCCCCGTCCAGCTGGATGGGGCGCTTTTTTCTCAGGGGTTCAGTTTGATCGAGGCGGCGTCAGCAACGCCATGGCCTGCTCACAGAACGCCGCCCGTTGCCGCTCATATTCGATACCCGCCTTCAGTACCAGATGACGCAACTGTTGCGCCCGATCGGTCGGGGCGGGCGTGAAATCTCGCCTCTCGATAGCCTGATAGGTTTCCAGCCGCTGGCGATGGTGCCGCGCCAGTTCGGCCAGATTGTCCGGCAAGGTGGTCGGGCCGACCACGGCCTCGGCCCGCAGCCGCACCATCATCTCGTCGCGGATGGGTAACGGCTCCTGGCGCTCGGCCGTCCAGCGGGCCAGTTCATCGCGGCCCGCCGGCAACACCCGATAGGTGCGTTTACGTCCCCGGGCCCCATCCACCTGCCTGCCTTCGATCAATCCGGCAGCCTCCAGCCGTGCCAGCTCCCGATAGATCTGCTGATGCGTGGCCTGCCAGAAATAGCCGATCGACCGGTCGAACCGCCCCGCCAGTTCCGAACCGGCGCCGGGGCGTTCGATCAGGGCGGTCAGCAGGGCGTGCGGCAGGGACATGCGGGGCATCCGTTTCAGCGGTGGGCAGGGGCCTTCATAAGGAACCCCCGCCGGCAATGCCAGATCAGGCTTTCGCCTTGAACGCCGTCATCTCCAGACCGACGCGCCGACCCATTTCCGCCGCCAGGGCCTGCAGGCCGCTCAAGGGCCGGATCATCACCTCGAATTCCCGGATCAGGCCCTGTTCGTCGAAGCGGATGAAATCGATCCCCTTCACCGCCTTGCCTTCCACCGTCGCACTGAATTCCAGCACGACATTCAGCCCGTCCGCCGTCACGGCCGTGCGGTGATAGGTGAAATCGCCGAACACCTGCATGACGGCCCCAATCGCCATCAGCAGGGCATCGGCCCCCTGATAGGGCGTATGGGCCACGGGCGACCGGAACACGGCCTCATCATGGGTGATGGCGCGCAGGGCGGCGATGGACCGGTCGGCGACGATGGCGTGCCAAGCGGTCAGAGAGGCGGCGGCGGCCGGGTGCAGGCCGGGATGGGGGCTCATGGCGTGTTCCCTATTGATTGGCATCAGAGAGCGGCGGCCAGGCGCGTGCCCTGGTTGATGGCGCGCTTGGCGTCCAGTTCGGCCGCGACATCGGCGCCGCCGATCAGGTGGACACGGACGCCGCGCGTCTCCAGATCGGCCTGCAAGGCGCGCAGCGGTTCCTGCCCGGCACAGATGACGACATTGTCGACCTCCAGCAGCTTCTCCTGACCGCCGATGGTCACATGCAGGCCGGCATCATCAATGCGGCGATAGGTGACGCCGCCGATGGTGGCGACACCATGCATCTTCAGCACGCTGCGATGGATCCAGCCCGTGGTACGGCCCAGATTCTCGCCCAGCTTGCCTTCCGTGCGCTGCAGCAGGAAGACCTGACGGCCGTTATGCTCCACTTCCGGCCTGGTGCAGCCGCCGGGCCGGCGATAGGCCGGGTCGACGCCCCATTGCTTGAAGAAGCGGTCGGCCGACGGCGCCGCGTGCTGCTCCACCAGATAGGTGCTGACATCAAAGCCGATGCCGCCGGCCCCGATGACGGCCACCTTCTGCCCCACGGGCACTTCATCGCGCAGCACGTCCAGATAACCCAGCACCTTGGGATGGTCGATGCCCTCGATGGCCGGCTTGCGCGGCACGACGCCGGTAGCCAGCACCACCTCATCAAACCCGCCCTCGGCCAGCGTCGCGGCATCGGCGCGGGTATTGAGCCGCACCGTCACCCCCTTCAACTCCAGTTGCCGGCGGAAATAGCGCAGGGTCTCGTTGAACTCCTCCTTGCCGGGGATCTTGCGGGCGATGTTGAACTGCCCACCGATCTGGGAGGAGGCCTCGAACAGGGTGACCCTGTGCCCGCGCTCCGCTGCCGTCACGGCGAAGGACAGCCCGGCCGGGCCGGCCCCGACCACGGCGATGCTCTTGGGCGCCGCCGTGGGGGCGATCACCAGCTTGGTCTCATGGCAGGCGCGCGGGTTGACCAGGCAGGAGGTGATCTTGCCGCTGAATGTGTGATCCAGGCAGGCCTGGTTGCAGGCGATGCAGCTATTGATCTCGTCGGCCCGGTTCTCGCGCGCTTTCTGCACAAACTGCGCATCGGCCAGGAAGGGACGGGCCATCGACACCATGTCGCAATAACCCTCGGCCAGCAGGCCTTCGGCCACCTCGGGCGTGTTGATGCGGTTGGTGGCGATCAGCGGTATCGACACCTTGCCCTTCATCTCCCGGGTCACCCAGGCAAAGGCGGCGCGGGGGACGGAGGTGGCGATGGTGGGGATGCGCGCCTCGTGCCAGCCGATGCCGGTATTCAGGATGGTGGCGCCGGCGGCCTCAATGGCCTGACCCAGCTGCACCACCTCCGCCAGCGTCGATCCGCCTTCCACCAGATCCAGCATGGACAGGCGATAGATGATGATGAAGTTGGGGCCAACTTTCGCGCGGATGCGGCGGACGATCTCCACGGGCAGGCGGATGCGGTTCTCGTAAGACCCGCCCCATTCATCGTCGCGATGATTGGTGCGGGCGGCAATGAACTCGTTGATCAGATAGCCCTCGGACCCCATCACCTCCACACCGTCATAGCCGGCAGCCTGGGCCAGCGCGGCACAGCGCACGAAATCGCCGATGGTCTCCTCCACCTCCTCCCCCGTCAGGGCATGGGGCACGAAGGGATTGATGGGGGCCTGCACCGCCGACGGGGCCACCAGATCCTGCTGATAGGAGTAACGGCCGAAATGCAGGATCTGCATCGCAATCTTGCCGCCCTCCTTATGGACGGCGTCGGTGATGACGCGGTGATGTGCCGCTTCCTCTTCCGTCGCCAGCACGGCGCCGAACGGGGCGGGGCGGCCGCGCTCATTGGGGGCGATGCCGCCGGTGACGATCAGCCCGACCTCGCCGCGCGCCCGTTCGGCGTAGAAGGCGGCCATCCGTTCGAACCCATTCGGCGCCTCCTCCAGTCCCACATGCATCGACCCCATCAGCACGCGGTTGCGCAGGGTGGTGAAACCAAGGTCGAGTGGCTGCAACAGGTGGGGATAGGCCGTCATGTGATTGTCCTTTATGCAACGGGTTGAATAAAGCATGCCCTCTGGTCCGACCAGATGCAACCGGGTTCAGAACATGCGTGCCGTGGCCGTGCCTGCGCTCCCCACATGGGGTGGCTGTTCCGTCTGATTTCAAGAAAGTGACGATGCTGTGAAGAATCTGGTTGCGTTGTGTGTGAGCGGGGGTCTATATCCCGGCTCCCGCAGCGAGGCGGCCCTTGTGGTTGTGGCGTTGTGGTGGGTCTTGGGGTGATAAGCCTCTGACATTGTTGGATAGACATCATCGTTTGGCGGGATTGGTCCTGCCGCTGTTGGTCGGTTTTGGCTTTGTCTTTTTGGGTTTGCCTTGTTTCTGGCGGGCCTGGAAAAAAAGATGGGGCGGTGAAAAAAGCGGTTGACAGGGTTTGGTGGAGCGATTAGAAAGCGCCCCACCGACGCGCCGGACACGCTCCGGCGGCGATGGTGGAACGATCCCTGAAATAGCCTGGCTTTGCGGTCTGGCTGTTCTGGACCCGGGGTTTGAAACCGGGTGATGGTGTATCGTTTGGCCTTTTGGCCGTGGATCTTTGACAAGTGAATCTGTTGAGAAGGGATGCGCAGGCGGCGGATCTTGCTGAGCCGGAGGGTCTGGTTCGTAAGGATACGTTGGCGTGAGCATCCTGGTACATGTTGCTCTATACGCCATCCACGCTATTGACCTTAACGGGT